>NZ_JBHSIS010000009.1:0-386130 GCF_042653545.1 Actinophytocola glycyrrhizae | reverse complement strand
TCGCCCAGTCCGTGTCATAACCCCACACTAGACTTACAAGGCGAATTTCCGGCGCAGGACACTAGTACTCCAGCAGCACTTCGTGATTTTGGTGCATCGTCGCTGGTAGTGGGCTCGTCGTGCGCGGTATTGGTGGCGTCGGCGCCAGAGAGACCAGGTCCAGGTCACGACGTGGTCGACCGGCGTGGTGATCAGGTGTGCCAGGAGACGCTTGGCCTCGCCCAACGTGATTTGGATGAGGCCGCTGCCAGGGCTTCTGGGGCGATCGCGGCAGTGACGGCGAGGTAGGTGTGGGCGAGCATGGCCAGGGTGATGTGCCGGTACCAGGCGTCATAGCGGCGGACTTGGTAGTGGTCCAGGCCGACCTCGTTCTTGGCGGTCTGGAAACACTCCTCGATCGCCCATCGGGCGCCGGCCACTCGAATTAGGTCGTCATCAGTCGTCCCTGTTGGGGCGCAACGTAAGTAGTAGGCCAGTTCGAGTTCACCCCTGCTGTTAGGGGTCAACGATCGGCGCACCAGCAGCCAGCGGGACCAGCCCGGCGGCGTGGTGTCCTCGTACACCGGCAGGGAAGCGACTGCCCAGTCGAACAGTCGTGGACCCTTGGCTCCATCGCCGCAACTGCGTCGTTTCCACGCATCGTCGGGTGCTTGTGCCGCCAGAGCGTCGCCCCGCGAGGTGCCAGCCGTGGCGGGGATGGTCTGGTTGCAGGCAACCGCGACCACATAGCTGATGCGCCGGGTTTCCAGCCAGCGGCGGAATTTCGAGTCTCCGCCGTAGGCTTCGTCGGCGGTAACCCATGCGGCGGGCACGCCGGCATCCAGTGCCCGCGCGAGCATCTCTTGTGCCAGTGTCGCCTTGGTGACGAACCCGACCTCGTCGGGTACCGCGGCTTCCTGACATCGTTGCCGATCGCCGGTCCAGGACTTCGGCAGGTAGAGTTCCCGGTCGATCAACGTGCGTCCCTTGCTTGTGGTGTAAGCAAGAAACACGCCCAGTTGACAGCTCTCGATGCGCCCGGCGGTGCCGGAGTACTGCCGTTGCACGCCGGCGGAGCGGGTGCCCTTCTTCAAGAATCCAGTGCCGGCTGGCGACTGGTCGCCCGACCGATAGCGCCGCAGATCGTTCGGGCGGGCGTGCCTGCGCATCGAGGCAGGTGTTCGTTCCTCTCGCACTCGCGGTCCCGTAGCGGCGGTCATGAGCAGAACACGCTCACCGGCGGGGCGCCGGACGAAGGAGGTAGCCGAGCAGTTTCCGACGTTCTGCCGCGTTGGCCGGGCGTGAGTTGAACAGCGCGTCGAGCATCGTCACCACCTGGCTCCTTTGACTCCCGTGCGCGCATCGCCCGTTGCCAGAGGACGGGGTGAGATTGTGCCGCCAGGGCGGCACGTGCGCGAGCTTACGGGCATTTCATCTTGTCGTGCCACAGGGAGACAACCACCTGGCAGCCTCGGTCCACCGACATGCCCCCGTAACCCCACGTCACCCGGCGCCAGCCAACCAACCGCATCTGGCTCAGGCCCTCAGAGCGAGGCGTGTGGTTAGCGTGCACGACGCCCCTCGGACACCGATTCGTAGGAAACTTCCCAGCAGCAACCAGTATCGCTGGCATCACTCTGCGCTCTCCTCCCCACCTCTCCCCGCGTTCATCGTCGGGGGTGGTCGGCGTGGCTGAACGCAAATCGCCCCACTGGTTCCGCCTCGCCTGACACGCGGCGCGGGTCGTCAGCTTCTCTCCTCCCGCAACGCCCACCTCGATGTCGTCGACCCTCCTCGCCCGATCCCGCACCGGATCACTGATCTACGGCATGGGCACGCTCAACGAACGCGGCGCGGTGTCCAATTGGGCCACTGTGGACGCGCTGGGCTGGTCGACAAGTGATCATCTGCACATCGCGTTGGTCGGCGGGTCGGTCGTGGCCCACCGCGACGAGGCCGGCGCGTTCGCGATGGGCCCGAAGCCCTATCTCGTGCTCCCGGCCGCGGTGCGATACCGAGCTGGCACGCGCGCGCGTGACCTCGTGCTGGTGGTCGCCGATCCCAACCATGACGTCCTGGTCGTGCATCCGCTCGTCGCGCTGGACTCGATGATCACCACCTACCACGCCTCCCTCACCACGGTGGGCAACAGCGACGGCAGCCGAGCAGGTAGTGGGCGATGACCACGAACCTGTCCGACACGAACGACGCGGCCAGTGTCGCGACGGAACGCGAGCTGGTCGCGGCCGCACGGATGATGCTGCTGTCCACACCGGAGCATGACCGACTGAGTCGACCTCATAACCCGTTCTCAGAAAATCCGACGCTCAACTCCCGCGCTCGTGTGTCACCGAGGGCAACTCGATGCATGCACCCCAAAGGAGTCATGGCGGCCGCGGTCCAGTCCGGACTGGATGGCCAGCCCCCAGATGGGGGAGTTTCTCGTATCACAAACCGGACTTCCATCTGGACGAGTATGACCTGAGTAGTCCTCTCGCGACCAACTCGTTACCTGGCATACTCCAATGGAGTGTATCTTCGTACACACAGTCCTCTCGGACGAAGCCCTCGGTAATCGCAGAACGGCGCTATACCGTCGTTCTCAATGTCGGCGATATGACCTATCGAGCCAGTTCCGTGGCCGTGACCGATATCCGCGCGGGAAGGATGCACGATGACTTTTGCGATCACTCACTTGTCCCGTGTAGACAGATCAAGCGCTGTTGGCACCGCATACGGTCATCACTACCTGCTCTTGCCGCCCGCGGGTGGAGGACTCGCCACGTTGCGCGCCTCCGCGGACGCCGCATGCGGTCGCGAGGTTTGGGGCGTTGAATACCCGGGCCGTGGCGTGCGATCGACTGATCCGCCATTTCGTGCGGTAACTGAGGTCGCCGACCAGATCATGCGCGAGCTGACCGACCGATTCACCAAGCGTGTCCTTGGGCGTCTGGTGTTGGTGGGATTGAGTATGGGCGCCTTTGTCGCATTCGAGGTAGCGTGCCGATTGCCCATGGCGTCCGGTACGGCGCCCGCCGCACTGGTGGTGATCGGCGCGACCGCCCCGCACCGGCGAGACCCCGCGAAGTATGCAGCGACCGACGACGAAACTTTGGGGCGGCTACTGGAGAGCGACGGTCTCGTTGCCGGGTTCCGCAGTGCACCGGAAGCGTGGGCGTACGCACTGGACTTGTTGCGCACAGATCTCCTGGCAACGATCCGCTACCGAGCGCCGGCCGGTACGCGGGCACCGTGCCCGTTGGCGGCCCTCTGTGGCGCAGACGACCCCAGCGTCACCTCCGTGGCGGATGCCACGGAGGCGTGGCGTACATGGACGACTGGCCCGTTCACCACACTGGTCGTGTCCGGCGGTCACCTCGGACTGCTGTCCGGAGACCGGAGCGCGGAGTTCTGGTCCCTGGTCGAGCAGGCCGAGCGGAAGGTCATGGGGGCCGCGCGATGACCAGGTTGTCCGTAGTGGATGGTGAGCGGCGAACGTTACCCGGCGTCGCCTGGTGCGGGTTGTTCGAACGCGCTGTGTACCGGCACCCGGACCGGGTCGCCCTCGTCGCGGACGGTGTCCGGTGGACGTTACGCGGCCTCGACCGCGCGAGCACCCAACTGTCCAGGGAACTGCGTGTCCACGGCGCCGGCACCGGCGTGCCGGTGGTGTGCGCGATGACGCGGTCCGTGCGAGCGGTGATCGCGCAACTCGCCGTCGGGAAGGTGGGCGCGGTCCACGTGCCGGTCGATCCCGCGGCACCCCGGGCCCGGGTGGCGGTGGTACTCCACACTGGGCATCCTTCGTTGCTGGTCACCGACGCCGATCACCTGGCCGCGCAGGCCGACATCGTGCTGCCAGCCGACGGCCGGCCCGCGACACCCGCCGGCCCCGCCGTCGCACCGCCGCCGAGGAACGCGACCGGACCCGCTTACATCCTCCACACCTCCGGCTCCACGGGGCGACCCAAAGGTGTCGTGGTGGGGCACTCCAGCGTGGTCAACCTCTACCAAGAGCTGGCGGCACGGATGTTCCCGTCCGACGGGGCGTCGCGCCGAGTCGCGCACGGCCTCCCCTTCTCGTTCGACGCGGCGTGGAACCCGCTGCTGTGGCTCGTGGGCGGGCACGAGGTGCACCTGGTGCCCGAGGAGATCCGCACGGACCCCGAACAGTACGTCGGGTTCGTGCGCACGCACCGGATCGCCGTGGTCGAAGCGGTCCCGACGTTCCTCGACGCGATGGTGGCGGCGGGGCTGCTCGACGGCGACCACCGCCCGGAGCACCTGCTGATGGGTGGCGAGGCGGTCGGCGAACCGCTGTGGTCACGTCTGCGCGCGACCACCGGGCTGACCGCGACCAACCTCTACGGCCCGACTGAATGCACCGTTTTCACCACGTCGTGCCGCCTCAGTGACCGGGAGCTCCCCGCGATCGGACGGCCCATCGGCAACACCGGCGTGGCGGTCGTTGACGCGGACCTGCGGCCGGTGCCCGCCGGGGAGCCGGGAGAGCTGCTCGTCAGCGGTGCCTGCCTCGCACTGGCGTACCACGACTTGCCGGAGCTGACCGCGGCACGGTTCGTCACGACGGGGCGACGGGCCTACCGCACCGGTGACCGCTGCCGCCTGGCACCGGATGGGAACGTCGAGTGGCTGGGCCGGTTGGACGACCAGGTCAAGATCCGCGGACACCGCGTGGAACCGGGTGAGATCGAGCACGCGCTGCGTGCGTTGACCGGTGTGCGGCAGGCCGCGGTCCGTGCGCACGGCGATGGCGCCACCACGCGGCTGGCGGCCTATGTCGTTCTCGACCAGGGTTGCGGCCCGGACACCGCCGCCGACATCCGCGGCCGCCTCGCGGCGGGCCTCCCGGACCACTTGGTGCCCGCCGAGGTGGTCCCGCTGGCCGCGCTGCCGCTCGACGCACACGGCAAGGTTGACCGCAGCGCACTCGCGCCCCCGGGTCGCGCCATGGCAAACCCCCGTTCGGCAACCGGGGGTGAGCCGCTCTCACCCGCACAGGAAGTGGTCGCGGAACTGTTCCGAACGCTGCTCGGGGTCGGCACCGTCGACGCGCACAGCGACTTCACGGCCCTCGGTGGGCACAGCCTCACCGCCGCGGCTCTCGCGGACCAGTTGCGGGGCCGCGGGGCGCGATGTTCTCTGCGTGACGTGCTGCGTCTGCGTACCGTCGCCCGGCTCGCCGAACTGGTCCCTGTCCCGACGGAGAGGAGCACCGCACTGTGAGCACGATCGCTGACGTGAACGATGACGTGAAGTCCGACTACGACGTGATCGTCGTCGGCGGTGGGCCGGGAGGGTCCACCGTGGCCGGTCTGGTCGCGATGGACGGGCACCACGTCCTGCTGCTCGAGAAGGAGACCTTCCCCCGCTACCAGATCGGGGAATCGCTGTTGCCGGCCACCGTGCACGGGGTGTGCGCGCTGCTCGGCGTGCGTGACGAGATCGAGCGGGCCGGGTTCGTCCGCAAGCGCGGCGGGACCTTCCGGTGGGGCAGCAACCGCGAACCATGGACGTTCTCCTTCGCCGCGTCGGAACGGATGGCCGGCCCCACCTCCTACGCCTACCAGGTCGAGCGCGGCCAGTTCGACACGATCCTGCTCGACAACGCGAAGAGGCTCGGCGCCGACGTCCGTCAGGGGCACCGGGTGGTGGGCACCGTACGGAACGACGACCGCGTAGCCGGGGTCCGGTACGTCGACGACCGCGGCGGCGAGCACATCGCCCGGGCCCGGTTCGTCGTGGACGCCTCCGGCCACGGCAGCAGGTTGCATCGCGACGTCGACGGCGAGCGGGAGTACTCACCGCACTTCCGGAACCTGGCACTGTTCGGGTACTTCGAAGGCGGACACCGAATGCCCGCGCCCAACTCGGGCAACATCCTGTGCGCCGCGTTCCCCGACGGCTGGTTCTGGTACATCCCACTGTCGGACACGCTGACCAGCGTCGGCGCCGTCGTGCGGCACTCGGCGGCGGCGCGGGTGCGGGGCGACCTCGACGCCGCCTACGCGGGGCTGATCGCCGACTGCCCGCTGGTCGCGGAGTTGCTCGCGGACGCGTCACGGGCCACAGAGCCGCCCTACGACGAGCTGCGGGTGCGCAAGGACTACTCCTACGACCGGACGGCGCTGTGGTGCCCCGGCATGGTCCTCGTCGGTGACGCCGCCTGTTTCATCGACCCGGTGTTCTCCTCCGGAGTGCACCTGGCGACCTACAGCGGACTGCTCGCCGCCAGGTCGATCAACAGCGCCCTCGCCGGGGAGTTGCCAGAAGAGCGGGCGTTCACCGAGTTCGAGCTCCGCTATCGCCGCGAGTTCACGCTGTTCCACGACTTCCTGGTCGCCTTCTACGAGACCAGCACCGACGAGCAGGGGTACTTCACGGCGGCGAGCAAACTCACCGGCCGCGCCGGCACCGACCCCGACGCGGGTTTCGTCGACCTCGTCGGCGGGGTCTCCTCGACCGACTTCTCCCGCAGGCTCACCGGCGAGGTGCTCGCGGAAGGCGCGCGACTGCAGGTACGCGGTCTGCTCGGCGAGGCCGCCGGCGCGGAGCCGCCGCTGTTCCCCGGCGGACTCGTACCGTCGCCCGACGGCCGCCGCTGGCTGATGCCCGGTGTCTGACCTCGCGATCCTGCTCATGCTCGCCGTCCTCCTCGGACTGGCGCGGATCGCCGGCGCGCCTCACGGTCAGGTTCGGCCAGCCCGCGGTGGTCGGCGAGATCCTGGGCGGTCTCGTGGCTGGTGCGTCCTCTCCGCGACCACCGACATACCGGCGGCGCCTACCTCGGAGCCCGGCTGTCCGGCGCCCAGCCCCGTCCCGGCCATGACCGGCCCGCTGCCCAACCGGCTCCGACCAGAGAACGAGGTGCTCCGACATGCCTGACTACCCACCGGAACCATGGCGAGTGAAGATGGTCGAGCCGATCAGGACGACTACCCGTGAGTATCGCGAGCAGGTCATCCGCGAAGCGGGCTGGAACCCGTGCCTGTTACGTGCCGACGACGTGCACGTCGACCTGTTCACCGACTCCGGCACCAATGCGATGTCCGACCGGCAGTGGTCGGCGCTCCTGCGCGGCGACGAGGCCTACGCGGGGGCACGCAGCTTCTACGTGCTGGAGCAGGCGGTACGCGCTCACTACGGCTACGAGCACGTGATCCCCGTGCACCAGGGCCGCGGTGGCGAGAACATCCTGTCCCGGTGCCTGCTGCGGCCAGGTACACATGTCGCGGCGAACATGTACTTCCCGAGCACCAGGGCGCACCAGGAACTCAACGGGGCGACGTTCCACGACGTGATCATCGACGAGGCGCACGACCCGGCCGACGAGCACCCGTTCAAGGGAAACATCGACCTGAACAAGCTTCGCGCGGTCGTCAACGAGGTCGGTGCCGACGCGATCCCGTACGTGTCGATCGCCGCGACCGTGAACATGGCGGGCGGCCAGCCGATCAGCATCGCGAACCTGACCGAGGTCTGCGACTTCGCACACGCCCATGGTATTCCGGTGTTCCTCGATGCGGCCCGGGCGGTGGAGAACGCCTGGCTGGTCAGGCAACGCGAACCTGGCTGGGCGGACCGGTCGGTCACCGACATCCTCGACGCCCTGTGCGCACCCACCGACGGCGCCGTGATGTCGGCCAAGAAGGACAGTCTCGCCAACATCGGCGGCTGGCTCGGGTTCCGCGATCCCGAACTGGCCGAGCAGGCGCGCGGGCTGGCGCTGCTCTACGAAGGACTACACACCTACGGCGGGATGGCAGGCCGGGACATGGAGGCCATCGCGCAGGGCATTGTGGAGTCCGTCGACGAGGACCACATCCGAAACCGCGTCGCGCAGGTCGAGTACCTCGGCGCCCGCCTGCACGCCGAGGGCGTGCCGATCGTGCAGCCGGTGGGCGGACACTGCGTGTGCGTCGACGCGGCCACGGCACTGCCCCACATCCCCCGCACGGAGTTCCCCGGGCAGACCCTTGCCGCCGCGACCTACGTCGACGCAGGAGTCCGTGGTGTCGAACGCGGTGCCATCACCGCGGGTCGTGACCCACGAACCGGGACGAACCGGTTCCCGCCTCTCGAACTGCTTCGCCTGGCCATCCCACGCCGCGTCTACACCCGCGGTCACATCGACCACGTCGCTGACAGCCTCATCCGGCTCCACGCCGACCGGGCCCGTATCGTGCACGGCCTTGCCTTCACACACGAACCGCGCCATCTCAGGTTCTTCCAAGCACGCTTCTCCCCCACGACGGGGAGAAGCATCTTCGCGAACTGACCGACAGCGGGCGGGTCAGCCGGTGATCAGCTGATACGTACCGCCGTTGGCGTTCGCATCCGCAGTACCGCGCCAGGGGCGAGAAGAAACAGGTCGCGGCGTCCGCCACATCCTGGTCGACGCCCATGGTGACGACCGCCGAGCACGCAGTTGTGGTCTCGAAGAGTTCCCTCAGATCCTCGTCGAGTCGCTCCCACACCCGGGTTCCGTCCCACAGCAGCGTCTCGCCACCGTCCTTCGACCAACATGGCCAGTGTGACGGCGTTGAGCGCCGCTTTCGACGCGGCGTAGATCGGTTCGAAGGCCGAGTGGTACGGGAAGGCCGGGTCGGCGATGGTCGTCAACGAACCCACCGCGCTCGTCACGTTCACAATTCGCGCATCCGAGGAGTTGCGGAGCAGTGGCAGCATCACCTGATACACCGCCAGTGGGCCGAAGACGTTCACCTCCCAGACGGCCCGCACCTCGTCGATCGGGGCCCTGCTGGCCGTCGACAACTCGCGGAGCTCAGCCATGTCTCGGACGTCCGTGCGGGTCGTGGAGATCGCGGCGTTGTTGACGAGGAGATCGAGCTGGCCGGCCTCCTCGTGAATCCGCTGGGCTGCCGAGGTGATCGAGACCTCATCGGTCACGTCGAGCTGGAGGGCGGTGGCGCCGCCGCCGATCTCGGCGGCGGCCTTCGCACCGCGGGCGAGGTCGCGAGTTCCGACGTACACGGTGATCCCGTCGGAGACCAGCTCTTTCGCGACATGCTTGCCCATCCCCTGGTTGGCTCCGCTGACGAGAGCGATTCGCTTCATGGGCACGAGAACCATCCTTTGTCTGGTGTGGCCGCGGTGGTCGAGCGCTCGTGCCACGCGGCACTTGGTCGCGCTCCACAACGACTGTGCGGGAACGCGGGCAGGCGGGGAAGGCCCGCTCATGCCTGGTACTGACAGGGCCAGTCGGCAGAGGCCGGAGGCATAATGGTGTACGTGGCGACGGGGATCAGGGCGTACTTCGGGAAGTACCTGCGTGGTCGGCGCGCTATGGTGATGCCGCCCGATCCGCCGACCGGAGCGCGGGCGTCGCGCCGACAAGTCCCAGGGCTGCGTCGACAGGAGCTCGCCGACGCAGCCGGCATCTCTGTCGAGTACTGCACCCGCCTTGAGCAAGGACGGGCGCCACGTCCATCGCGGGAGGTCCTCACAGCGCTGGCACGAGCCCTCGGCCTCTCCACCGCCGAGCGAGATCACCTGTTCCGCCTCGCAGGCGAGCTGCCGCCCGCGCCGCTCGCCCCTGACAGCGAGGTCCGGCCGGGACTCCTCCGACTGCTGCACGGCCTCGACGACACCGTCGCCGTCACCGTCCATGACGGACGTCTGGAAGTGCTGGCGCGCAACGCCGCTGCCGCCGAACTCTTCGGGCCGGTCTCCAGCGCGGGCAGGTACCGGCACAACATCGTGCACCAGGGCTTCACGGCCACGGCACGTCACATCCTCGGGAACGAGGGAGCCGACCGGTACACCAGGTGGGCAACGGCGGAACTCCGTTCGGCGATGGGCCGGTATCCGGAAGACGAAAACCTCCTGTCCCTGCACGCGGAACTCTCAGCCGCCAGTGCCACCTTCCGGAGCCACTGGGCGCTAGGCGACGTCGCTGCAGAGCGGTCCGCCGTGAAACACCTGCGCCACCCGACTCGAGGATGGCTGTCCTTCCAGACCGAGTTGCTGCACGACGCCGAACGGGACCACTGGATCGTGATCTACGCTCCCGCTGGATGACCTGGATCGGTCGGCCATACGGCAGCTGAACGAGTGAACGCTGCGCAGGGCGGCCGGTGATCCCGCCACGCTTTCCCGCTCGGAGCCGCTGTTGTTGTCGCCTCGCGGGATGAAGTTCGCTCCTGGTGTCGCTGCTGACGGTGAACTCGTCGGGGTCGCCACCATCGGCAGGCCGGCTGATGTCGGCCACCGAACCGTGACGGTCCCAGGGGAACGCCTCAGCCAGCGCACGTCCCGGCCCCGCACTGGTTTCGCTCATAGCAGTGAGGAAGGTCCTCAGGGTGTCCGGTTCAGCGGAGAGCGTGGGTTGCACGGCGCGGGCAAGCTGGAACGGCCCTGCCTGCCACACTCCGGCACGTCAGTCGCCAGCGACCTTGAGTTCGTGGTCGTTCGCGACTCGTTGTGCGGCTGCGGGAATGAACCGCTCCAGCCCCCGCATCGCGACGAGCGCGAGAAGGTTCACCAGGCCCAGCACGAGCCATGGCAGCCAGTGCCGGACCTCGAAGAGCACGGCGAAGAACGCCGGGGCGATCATTCCGGCGACGGTGAACGAGTACTGGAACGAAGCCAGGTACCGGCCGCGGGCGACGGGCGGGGACAGCGCCGTGACCAGCCCCATCGAGACCGGGGCGTGGATCAGCTCCGCCGCGGTGAAGAGCGCGGTCGCCACCAGCAGGACGGGGATCACCCAGACCAGGTTGCCGGGCATGAGGATCGCGAACAGAAGGCACCAGAGCACCCAGAGCGCGGCAGCGGCGATGATCACCCGGGTCCGCCGGTATGGGGAAAGCCGTCTGACCACGGACGCGGCCAGCAAGGACAGCACGAGCGTGTTCCCGACGAGCACGACCGGAGCCAGCCACGACGGACCGTCGAGCCCGTCGGCGACGAAGATCGGCAGGCCGAGCGCCAGCATCATGCTCGTCATCGCAAAGACCGTGTTGATACCGGTAAAGGACAGGAACGGACGGTCCCTCAGCATTCCCCGGTAGCCCGCGTCACCGGCGCCGTCGCTCTCATGGCGGCGTCCCGGCACGCGTACGAAGACGCCGATCATGAAGCCGGCGAACAGGAAACAGGCGGCCGCGCTGTACGCGATGAGGCGGTAGACCGTCTCATCGCCCGCCGTCACGGCGCTCGTGGCGATGATTCCGCCGATGCCGATGCCGGCCGTGCGTGCCATGTTCGCCACGGCGAACCAGCGGTCCTTGCTCGTCGGGGGAGTAGTGCCGTCGGCGTAGTCCGCGATCGTGGTGAACACGCTGGACCAGAAGAAGCGCACGCCGATCGCGATGAGACTGGAGGACACGAAGATCCCGGCAGGCCCGTCCACCCAGGCGTAGAGCAGGTAGCCGACGCCCTGCGCGAGCTGTGCTCCGACGACCAGCCGCAGCGGACCGACCCGGTCTGCCAGCCACCCGACCAGGATCGGGATCGGCAGGGTGAGTGCGTTGGCGAGGCTGATGAGCAACCCGATCATCGCCAGCGGGACATCGGTCAGCCTGGCGAAGAACAATATCGAGAGGGGCAGGAACAACCCGTTGCCTATGGAGTCGACCACCAGTGCCAGGACCATCGCCCGGCCACCCCGGCTCCGCATTACCGGCACGCCCCCGGCCGTCCCCTATATTCCCGCCACCATGGAAACAAACGAATACTCATTGTGACGGATGCAGACCCTACCAAACCTCCCTGTGATCGTCGACTGGTCGTGATCACGCCGGTATCACCCAACGGCCCAGGCCGAGCAGGTCGACCGGGTGCACACCTCGCCCGACGGAGACCAGGCCGTCACGCACGCCGTCGGCGGCCAGCTCGGTCGTACGGACGACCGCGTCGCGGATCGGCAGCCCATGCGCGAGCAACCCGCTGACCAACGCCGAGTGCGCGCAGCCCGTACCGCGTGGGCGATGCTGTCCCCGGCGAAGCTCGTGCCCGCCGCGGTGACCATCACCGGGTCGACCACAACGGGAACATCCTTTCCCCGCACGGCGTGCGGGGAAAGGACGATGCGTCACCTCACCCGGTGGTTCGGGCCCGCAGGATCGACACGTGGAGGTCGCGCGTCGCCGGGGCCGGGTCGGCGCCCAGTTCCGCTGCCAGGTCGCCACGCAGGCGTTCGTACGCGAGCATGGCGCGGGACGGTTCGCCCGTGGCCACGCACGCCCGCATGAACGCGCGGCACGAGGTCTCGTCCAGCGGGTCGTCCGCCAGCGCCGACTGGGCCACCGCCAGCGCCCTGGCCGGGACAGCGGCGTGCAGTGCGCTCTCGGCGGCGGCGTGCCTCGCCCGGCGCAGCAGCGCCTCCTGCATGACCCGTGCCGTGTCGGCCCAGTTCGCGCTCGGGTACTCGGTAAGGACGGTACCGCGGTCGAGGAGCTGGATCGCCCGTTCCGCGGCCCGCAGCCCCCGGTCCGACGCTCCCTGGCTCAGGCAGCCCTCCGCCGCGGCGACCAGTGCCGCCGCCTCGTGGAGGTCGACCTGGATCTCGTCACCGAGGCGGTAACCACCGCGGCCGCCGAACACGACCTCCCGGCCCAGCTTGCCCCGCAGCCGGCTGACCAGCGTCGCCACGTTGGCCTCGGGACTGCGCGGGGGCTTGGCTTCCCAGAGGACGTCGATCACCTGGTCCATGCCGACGGTGCGTCCCGCACGGGCCCCGAGCAGGGCCAGCAGCGTCCGCGCTTTGCGGCTCCCCACGTCGCGGACCCGCCCCCCGTCGTCCACCGCGCTCACCTCGACCATGCCGACCAGCCGGAGACTCCATCCCATCGTCTGCGCACGCAGCATCTGTTGCAGTTCCTCTCCCAATCCGCGCGGGGCGCGGCACGGCCTGTGCCGTCGTCCGTACCCGGCTGGCACGGAGCGACCATCGAGTCTGGAGTGGAGCTGCCCTGTCCGGATACATCTCGTCCGCTTATGGTGGCCACTTCCGCGGATCTGCCGCCCCTTCGGGCAGTGGGAGATTCCCCTAAAGCCGTTCCAGCGACGCGGCGTCACGGCTGCGGACCTCGAAGACGCGCAGCATCACCACGCCGAGCACCCCGTAGCCCAGCCCGAGCGCGACCTCCGTGGCGAGCAGCCCCCGCACGTCGCCGAGTGCCGCGCCGTCGGCGAGCCGCCGGGCCGCCTCGATGCCGTGGGTCAACGGCAGCCAGGAGCCGAGTTCGGCCAGCCAGCCCGGCAGGACGTGGCGCGGGATGTTCGCGCCGCTGGCCAGCAGGAGGATCCCGTAGAGCAGGTTCGACACGATCGCGGTGTCGCGCAGCCGCAGCCCGAACGCGGCGTTGACCAGCCCCAAGCCGGTGCAGGCGACCACCGAGACGACGATGGCGAGCGCGATCGGGGCGAGCGCACGCGAGTCCACCTCGACGCCCAGCAGCGCACTGCCTGCCAGCACCCCGAACAGCGAGACCGCGAGGCCGTTGAGCATGACCGGCAGCGCCCGGCCGATCACCAGCGCGAAACGGGACGCGGGTGACGCGAAGACGATGCCGAGGGTGCCCTGCAGCCGGTCACCCACGACGGTGCTGGTCATCCCGATCAGGCACGGGATGGCGGCGTACTGGACGGCGTTGCCGATCACGAAGAAGCCGTCGTCACCCACGCCCGCAGACCGTCCGATGTAGACGAACAGCAGGATCTGCGCCAGCGGTGTGACGAGCAGTGATGGGATCAGGATCCACGGGGACAGCCAACCGAACAGGGCCCGGTAGCTGAGGATGCCGCCGACGAGGAGCAGCCGGAAGGGCCGCATGTCATCCGCCGATCACCGCAGCGACAGGGTGGCGTGCCTGCGCGCCGAATGCAGGAACGTACCGGCGAGCCACACCCCCGCCGCGGCGTAGACGACGACCAGGACCGCACATGCCAGCAGTTCCTTCCCCGGCACCTGACCGGCGACGGCCGCCCGGACCGCCGCCATCCCCCACGACGGGGGCAGCAGCCACGACACCGGCCGCAGCCAGTCCGGCAGCAGCGCCACGGGCACCAGGAAGCCGCAGACAAGCCACACCGGGTACTCGAAGGCGGCGCCCAGCGCCCACGCCGCCCGGTAGCGGACGACGGTCACCGACAGGATGAACCCGATGACCGCGAACGACACCAGCGTCACGACGACCGCGACGGCGAACAACAGCGGCTGCGCGATCGCGATGTCGACGCCGAACACCACCGCGGACCAGACCAGGGTGGCGGCCATGCCGTAGCCGCCGATGGTCGACACCGCCAGCACCATCGACACGATCGACACCGAGAACGGCACCGGTGCGGCGACCAGCAGCTCCAGCGTCCCACTCCCCCGCTCACGCAGCAGGATCGCGCTGGCCGTGGAGCTGATGGCCGTCCAGATCGTCATCACACCGGCGCCGAACGCGGCGTAGGTCAGCGCGTCCGCGTCGCCCTCCATGCGGTAGAGCAACAACGCGATGGTCGCGAAGAACAACGGCCACACGATGGTCAGCAGCGTGTCGAAGGCCGACCGGTTCAGCATCTTGACGTGCAGCCACCAGGTCAACGCGACCAGGCGAAGTGTGCGGCGCACGGTCACGGGTGCGCGGCCCAGACCGAATGCCGTTCGGTGCCACCCGCCGGCGCGTTCGCATACCACTCCCGCAGGTCCCGGGCAGTGCTGTCGAACGGCGCGACGAGTGTCCGGTCGGCGAACCAGGTGACCACCTCGTCACCGCGGCGGAACAGCTCCTCGCGGGAGTCCGCGGTGACCATCGCCTGGCCGATCTTCATGATCGTGCTCCGCGCCTGGAACATCGGGAGCCCGACCGGCCATTCCACCATGGCCCACTGCACGTCCGGCAGCGCGACCAGCTCCTCGGCCGACGGCCGGGCAACGAGCACCCCCGGGGTGTAGGGCAGGTAGACGGTGCCGACGTGCCCTGGCCGCACCTCGGGCTTGATCACCGGCCGCTCCCCGAGCGCGCACTGGACCGCCGCCTCCGCGAGGCTGACCCCGAACTTGTACGCGATCTCCTCCTCGACGAACACGCCGCCGCGGCGGGCCGCGCACTCGCCGAACACCAGCCGGTCGCCCTCGGTGTCGTCGAAGACCTCCATGTGGAACACGCCGTCGCGCAGTCCCAGGGTGCGCAGCGCGTTCTCGACGAACGGGGTCACCCGCTCGTAGACCTCCGCGTCCTCGACCGGGTCGAAGACGAACGTGCGCAGCCATTCCTTCTCGGACAGTGTGGTCAGGCAGGACTTGTGGTACGAGCTGACGCAGAGGAACTGCAGCTCGCCACCGAAGACGACGCCGTTGGCCAGCCACTCCTGCCCCGAGACGAACTCCTCCAGGATGTAGGCGCGGTCGCTGCGCTTCTGGCGCACCCGCTCGACCGCGGCCCGCAGGTCCGCCCGGGACCGGATGATCGAGGCGTGCCAGGTCGCGCCGCCGGCCACCGGTTTGAGCACCGCGGGTGAGAAGGGCAGCTCGAAGTCGTCGGGGAGGTCGCACAGGTCCTCGATCACCACGAACCGGGCCGCGTCGATCCCGGCGGCGTGCAGCTTCGCCTTCGCCAGCGACTTGTCCCGGAACAGCGCGGCCACCTCGGGTGGCGCGATGGACCGCACGCCGAACACCTTCGCCAGTGCCGCGGCCACCACGACACCGTCCTCGTGGGTCGAGTAGACGGCGTCGAAGCCCGACGGGTCGATCCCGGCGCGGTAGAGCCCCAGCAGCACCGACTCCACGCTCACCGAGTCCTCGACGAACACCGGGGGCGGGTCGGCGGGCAGCTCGGACAGACCGAAGTCCTTCTGCGCGGGCCCGTACACGACGGTCAGGTCCACGTCCAGGTCGGCGCACGCGCGCACGACATGGTTGTCGTCACTCAACATCAGAACTGATTTGCGTGTCATCCCAGCTCACTCTGATCGCACGGACAGCGCCGGTCTACCGACGCAATGCTAGGAACGGCAACGCTTCCCGGCGCCCGTGGACGGGCGGCGTTTGCTGTCTGGCAGCAAGTTCCCGCGCCCCGCGGCCACAGTGCAACGCCGCTGCAACGACCGCTCCTAACCTGGGTTTTCCACGGCCGTGGCCGGATCGCGGCCCGCCGGTGAAGGGGACCCGCGTAGATGTCTCGGCAAGATGGCGCTGTGCACGCACTTGACGAACTCATACTCGAGGGCTATCAGCACGTCGTAGAGACAGGGCACTGGGACGGGGACCGGCTGGGCGAGGTGACGGGTGCACCCCGGGAACGGATCGCCGAGGCACGCCGCACGCTCACCGAGCTGAAGGTGATCGAGTGCGACGACCACCGCGGCGAGCGCTGGCGGGCCGTGTCGCCGCGGGTCGCGATGGCCAAGCTGGTGCTGCCGGTGGACGCGGAGGTGCGCAGGCGCGCGGTGTACGCCGACAGCCTGCGCGAGCGGCTGCGGATGCTGGTGCCCATCCACGAGGCCAGGCAGCGCACGGAGTCCCGCGACGTCGTCGACGTGCTCGCCGACGAGGCGGCGCTCGACGCACTGATCGCCGACGAGACCACGCGGTGCGAAGGGGAACTCGTCGTCATGCGCGGCACTGCCCGCGGCACCTCGGCCGAGCGGCGGGTGTACCGCGACGCACACGCACGCGGGGTGCGTGTCCGCACCGTGTTCCAGCACGCCGCCCGCTACCACGCGCCGACCGTGGCGCTCGTCGAGGAGTTCGCCCCCGCGGGGCTGGAGTTCCGCAGTGCCGCCCAGCTGCCGGTGCACATCCACGTCTTCGACCGGAGCACCTGCGTGGTCGCGGTGGCGGACGCGCCGGGCACCGGCGCGCTACCCCTGGGGGAGGACACCGCAGGCGACCACACCACGGCGGCGGTGGTCGTGCGCCACCCGTTGCTCGTGTCCACCATGGCCGCGACCTTCGGCCAGGTGTGGCCGGACGGCACGCCCTTCACCCACGCCGACCCGCGACCGGCCGGGATCGAGGAGGAGCTGCGGCGCTCGGTGCTCCGGCTCCTCGCGACCGGCGCGAAGGACGACGCCGTCGCACGGCGGCTCGGCGTCTCGCTGCGCACGTGCCGCAGGCTGGTGGCCGGCATGATGGAACGGCTCGGGGCGAGCAGCCGGTTCCAGGCGGGGGTGGAGGCACACCGGCGGCAGCTCGTCTGATGCGCGCGGTACTCCCCTTCGAAGAGCCCCTGGCCTACGCCTACCAGTTCTACGCCTTCCCCCTCGGGATCCTCGCCACGCACCCCAAGGCGTCCGACTGGGTGCTCAGCAACTACGTGCAGGTCGTGTACGAGTACACGGGCCAGTCGGCGCCCGTGCCGTTCGCGTTCTACGTGTACGACTACTCGGTCAGTCCGTGGCTGGAGACGTTGCGGCTCAACCGGGAGTGGTGGTCCATGTCCGGCATGGACATCACCCGCACCGTCCGCGAGGCGATCGGCAGCGGCTTCTACGTGTACCTGACGCTCAACGAGCGCCACGTGCCGGGCCGATGGGCCCACGGCGGTGAGCGCGACTTCCGGCACGACGTGCTGATCCGCGGGTTCGACGACGAGCAGGGCACCTTCGAGCTGTACGGGTACGACGACCGGTACAAGTTCCGCGGTACGCGGCTGCCCCAGGCCGACCTGGCGCGCGCCTACCACGACACCGGCCCTGGCGCGTTCTACGACGTCCCGTTCACCCTGTACCGGTATCACGACGCGGGCGAGTACACGTTCGACCTCGGGTACGTCGCCCGCGGCGTGCGCGAGTACCTGGACTCCTTCAACACCTCGACGCACTTCCAGGCGCAGCGCGACCCGTGGGACCGCGCCTACGGGGTGGCGACCTACGACCTGCTGGAGTCCTACCTGGACGGTTACGCCCGCGGCGAGGAGCGGTACGACATCCGCAACGTGCAGGTGCTGTGGGAGCACAAGCGGGTGATGGTCGCCCGGTTTCGCCGCTGCGCCGAGCCGGTGCCGGAGGTGGATGACCTCATCGCGCCGTACGAGGCGGTCGAACGCATGGCGTGGATGCTGCGGATGCGGATGATCGCCCACCGCGCGGGCTCCTACCCGACGGACTTCCGGGCCGACGCGCTGTCCCTCGTGGACAGGATCAGGTCGGCGGAACGGCCGCTGCTCGAGAACTTCGCGCGACTGCTCGAAGAAGCTCCGGTGAGCGCGGTCGGTCAGGACGCGCCGACCAGCTCCACGTAGGCGTCCTCGAGGGTGGGTTCGCGGGAGGTCATCCGCCCGATCTCCGCCCGGTCCAGGCAACCGAGCACGGCCGAGGTCACGTCCGCGCCGGACGCGGAGCGGACCAGCAGCACCCGGGCGCGGTCCCGTTCCTCGACGGTGACAGAGTGGACGCCGCCGAGGGCGCCGATGCGCGCGACGCAGTCCTCCGGCGCGCCGTGGACCTCCACCTCCAACAGCCGTCCGCCGCCGGCCCGCGCCTTCAGCTCACCCGGGGTACCCTCCGCCACGATCTGGCCGGCGCGGATGACCGCGATCCGGTCGCACAGTTCGTCGGCCTCGTACATGTAGTGCGTGGTCAGCAGGACAGTCTTGCCCGCCCTGGTCAGCTCGGCGGTCATCGCGCGCAGCCGGCGGGCGCCGACCGGGTCGACGCCGATCGACGGCTCGTCGAGGAAGAGCACCTCGGGGTCGTGCAGCAGGCCACGCGCGATGTGCAGCCGCTGCCGCATGCCGCGGGAGAACCCCTCCACGCGCTCGCGCTCGCGCCCCGTGAGGTCGACGAGCTCCAGCACCTCGCCGACCCGGGACCGCTGCTCGCGTGCCGGCACCCCGTACAGCTCGGCGAAGTACCGCAGGTTGTCCACAGCGGACAGCCGCTCGTAGAGGCCGCGGTCGCCGCCGAAGACGTACCCGATCTTCCGCCGGACCTGCCGGGGGTCACGCACCACGTCGAGGCCGAGCACCCGAGCCGAGCCGCCGGTGGGCAGCAGCAGGGTGATGAGCATCTTGATCACGGTGGTCTTGCCTGCGCCATTCGGGCCGAGCAACCCGAACAGCTCGCCGCGCCGCACCTCGAAGCTGACCCCGCGCACGGCCTCGACCTCGCGGCGCGAGCCACGGCCGAGTCCCACCCTGGTCCGGTACGTGCGCCGGAGCTGTTCTGCGGCAACCACAACAGTCACCCCGGCAGGATGCCACGCGCCGTTGCAGGGCCGTTGCATCCGAGTACCGGTCGCCTTGCGCGAGAATTTCGCGCCGTGCTCCACTCCGGTCATGCCAGCACCCGTGTACGTCTCGGCCATCGCGCACACGCTCGGCACGAAGGTCGCCCTCACCGAACTGGACGAGCCGGTGGTGCGTGAGCGGCTGGACTCGTTGCACGAGCAGGGACTGCGGCACTGCCGGGTCAGCACCGAGCCACCGGCCGCCCTCGCCGCGGCCAGCGCACGGGCGACCCTGCGGCGTGCGGGCGACCCGGCTATCGACGCGGTCGTGTACTGCACCGACACCCGGCCGGAACTGGGCCACAGCAGCGACCTGTGGGACTTCCTGCAGCGCGTCGAACGCCCCACGAGCCACGGGGTGGTGGTCGGCGGCTCTGGCTGCGGCAACCTCGGCCCCGGCCTCACCACCGCGGGCGGGCTGGTCCGCGCCGAGGACGCGACGGTCCTCCTGGTCACCACCGACCGCGTCACGGACGGCACCCGCTACCTGGCGAACGGGGAGACGGTGCTGAGCGACGGTTCGGCGACCTGCCTGGTCGGCCCCCGACCGGTCGGCCCGTCGTTCGCGGTGCGGGGACTGGCGTCGAGCGTGCGCGCCGACCTCGAGGCGACCGGCCGGATGTCGGTCGCGCGGGTGAGCGCCCGCGCGATCGGTGCCACGGCACGGAAAGCGGCCGCGCCGGGATCCGTGCCGGACCGCGGGCCGTTCCTCACCGGCAACTACGGCCACACGCCACGCGCATTCCTCGCCATGTCCGCCGGGATCGCGCCCGAGCGCGTGCACTGCGCCGGGCTCGCCGACGTCGGGCACTGCTTCTCGGCGGACGTGCTCATCGGGCTGGCCGCACTGCTGGAGGACGACGGTGTCGCACCCGGCGAGCCGGTCGTGCTGCTGACTGCGAGCCCGCGGTCGTGGTCCGTGGCCGTCGTGGAACGGGTGGACGGCCACTAGGGCGACCAGATGTGATGTCCAGGGACGTTGTTCTGGTTCGCACCGCGTTCCTGCACACCGTGATCGACGACCACTCGCGGATCGCCTACGCCGGATTCACACCGACGAACCGCCGCCACCGCCATCAGCGTGCTGCACCGAGCGGTCAGCTGGTTCACCGACCACGGTGTCACCGTTGAACGAGTCCGGTCCGACAACGGCAGCTGCCACCGCTCACACGCCCGGACCAACACCTGCACCCAGCTCGGCATCACACCCAACGAACCCGACCCTACCGGCCCCGAACCAACGGCAAGATCGAACGCTTCCACCGCACCCTCGCCGACGAATGGGCCTACGCCCGCCACTACCACTCCGAAACCGAACGCCGCACAGCCCCAGCTGGCTCCACTTCTACAATCACCACCGACCCCACAGCGCCATCGGAGGCCAACCACCACCACCCGGATGCCAACCTCCCTGGACATCAGTACCAGGTCAGGCTGTGGTGCGGCGCAGCTTGCCGGTGCCGGTGCGGGGCAGCGCCGCCACCGCCTCGTAGGAGACCGGCACCTTGTGCAGTGACAGCCGGTCGCGGCAGTAGCTGTCCAGCACGGCGACGGAGAAGCCCTCCGCGGGCACGACCAGTGCGTGCGGCACGGAGCCCAGCAGGTCGTGGGGTTGGGGGACGACGCACGCGTCGGCCACCGACGGGGCCGACAGCAGCACGGACTCGATCTCGGCCGGGTAGACGTTCGTGCCGCCCACGTTGATCACCTCCTGCGCGCGGCCCCGGACGTACAGGTAACCGTCGGCGTCGAGGCTGCCGAGGTCGCCGACGCTGAAGTAGCCGTCCCGCCAGGTGGCCAGCCGCTCCCCCGCGACCAGGTACTGCGGCCCCCGTCCGTCGGGGGACCGGAAGAAGAGCCTGCCGACCACACCGGGGCCGGCCTGCGCGCCGTCGTCGTCGACCACCACGACCGCGCCGGGTTCCGGGCGCCCCACGGAGCCGGGGTGGGCGAGCCATTCGTCGCCGCGGATGGACACGAAACCCAGCTGCTCGAGCGAGGAGTAGCTCTCGAAGACCCGTTCCGGGCCGAGCAGGTCGAGCCACGCCCTTTTCACGCCGTCCGGGCACGGGGCGGTGCCGTGGTGGAGCGCACGCACGGACGACAGGTCCTTGGCACCGAGCCCGACGCCGGGCAGCAGCAGCATCTTCATCATGGTGGGCACGAGCCGCAGCACGTTCACGCGGTACCGCTCGATCGCGTCCGCGACGAGCGACGGCATGAACCGCGGCGTCAGCACCACCGTGTGCCCGAACGCGAGTCCCTGGTACAGCGCGCCGAAGCCGCTGTGGAACAACGGCGTGGTGACCAGCTGCACCTGACCGGTGTCGAGCCCGAGGGCGCGGTCGCGCGCCGAGACCGGGTCCCGCTCGTCGAACAGCCACCCGCGCCTGCGCAGGATGATCCGGGGCGAGCCGGTGGTGCCGCCGGTCGCGGTCGCGCTGCGCGGCACGGCGCCCGCGGGGGGTGGGGCCGCCGCCCGCCATCCCTGGGCCCACTCGACGGGCCGCACCACGGGGCAGGGCGGGGTGTGCGCGGGGTCGCCGACGAACCGCGCCGGCCCGATGGCCGCGGTGAGCCGCCCGGCCTCGTCCGGGGGCAGGCGCGTGTCGAGCGGGACCACGGTCGCGCCGAGCTTCCACGCCGCGAGCGTGGCGACCACGTGGTCGAGCCCGTTCGGCAGGCACACGACGACGGTGGGGTCGTCGGGCAGGCCGCCCTCGGACAGGACGGCGGCGCAGTGGTTGGCCCGGCCGTCCAGCTCGCGCCAGGTGACGTCCTCCGGTGCACGCACGCCGATGGCGTGCACCGCGACCCGGTCCGGGTGTTCGGCCGCCAGCCACTCGATGCGGCGCCCGATGGGAACCCGTGCGCTCACGGGGTCTTCCTGGTGATCCGGTCGATGGCCACGGTGCCGATGAAGTCCATCGCCTCGAGCGGGGCGTAAGGCTGCATGAGCGGACCGGCCCGCATGTCCCGGTAGATGCGGGACAGCGGGTGCGCGGACATGAACCCGCCCCCGCCGACAACCGTCATGGCCCGGTTCACCATGTCGATGGCCGTGTGCGTGACGACGTCCTTCGCGCACTGGAACGCCACCATCATGTCGGTGGCGACCTCGGCGGGCACGGTGCCCGACGCCCGTCCCGCGACGCCGTCGTCGACGACCGCGAGCGCGCGTTCGAGCGTGGCCCGCGCCGCCATCAGCCGCACGTCCATCTCGCCGAGCACGTGGACCAGCCCGGACGGGCGGCGGCTGTGGGGGTGCCGGTCGCCCTTCGCGGCCTTCGCGACGGCGAAGTCGCGGGCCGCCTCCGCGCCGCCGAGGAACGCGCCCTGCAGCCCGATGGCGCTGACGGTGCGTTGTTCGTCCGTTCCCGGCTGCGGTTCGCCCCAGGTTCCGCGCCGGGACACCGCCTCGGTGGGCACGAACACGTCGGTCAGGACCACGTCGTTGCTGCCGGACGTGCGCATGCCCATCGCGTCCCAGTCCGGCACCACGGTGACCCCCGGCGACGAGCCGTCCACGCGCACCGACGCCATCTCCCAGCCGTCACCGGCAGGCACCCGCGCGCGGATGTGGAAGTGCGTGGCGATGGCCGAGAGCGTGACGAACGTCTTGCGGCCGTTGAGGAGATACCCGCCGTCCACCTCGGTCGCCTCGGTGAGCACGTGGTCCCAGTCGGTGCCGGCCTCGCTCGCCGCGCCCGGCGCGACCATCGCGCCGCTGCCCATGGCCGTCAGCACCGCGCCGAACTCGGCGCGCTCGGCGCCGGTGCCCCAGGTCCAGCGCCGCGCGACGTACCACTGCCTGCCGAGGTGCATGTGGACGGCGAGCGCCATGCCGGCGTCGGCGTAGCCGATGCGGTTCACGACCGCGGCGACGTCCTGCAGGTAGGTCACGCCGAGCCCGCCCAGCTCCTCGGGCACGCAGGCGCCCAGCAGCCCGCTGTCGGCCATCTTCTGGAAGCACGCGCGGTCCAGCAGCCCGGCGCGGTCCCGCTCCCCCACGTGCGCGGCGAGCTCGCGCGCATGCTCCTCGGCGAGCAGCACGGCCTTCTCGCCCGCGGCACCGCGTGGTTCGAGTCGTCGGTGCATGGTCATCTCCTCTTGCTCGACACGAACCGTTCGATCCCGGCGAGGGTCCCGAGGTGGGTGGGGGTGATCTCGGTGTCCTCCACCTCGATGCCGTACTCGGTCTCCAGGAACCGCACGAGCGTGAGGATGCCGAGCGAGTCGACCACCTGCTCGTCGATGAGCGCCAGCTCGTCGGTCAGCTCGTCGGGGGCTCCGGTCCAGCCGAGGTCGTCGATCACGAAACGCCTGACCCGGTCCGCTACGTTGGGCACGACTGTCCTTTTCGTCCGTCTATTTGAGATACTGGTAGTCGACCTTGCCGGTGCTGGTCCTCGGCAGGGAGTCCCGGAGCTCGAAGGACGAGGGCACCATGTAGCTCGGCAGTGTCTTCCTGGAATACGTGCGCAGCTCCGCCGCGCCCGCGCCGTCGCGCACGACGACGTGCGCGACGATCCGGTTGCCGAACTCGTCGTCCGGCACCGGCACGACCGCGCACTCGACCACGGCCGGGTGGCCGTGGAGCGCGGTCTCGATCTCGCCCAGCTCGATCCGGTAGCCGCGGCTCTTGATCTGCGCGTCCCGCCTGCCCGCGAACCACCAGACCCCGTCGGGGTCGCGGTGCCCGAGGTCGCCGGTGCGGTATGCCGGTTCCCCCGACGGCGGGACCGGGCGCAGGGCGGCCGACGTCAGCTCCGGTTCGCCGAGGTAGCCGCGCATCACGGTCGGTCCCCGCACCCACAGCTCGCCGCGGTCGCCATCGGGGACGACACCGCCGTCCTCGGCGTGCGCGGTCACTTCGACCCCGGCGACGGGGCGCCCGATCGGCAACGCCCGGCAGGCCCCGGGAAGGGGGTTGGGCACCCGGTGGAAGGTGCAGACGTTCGTCTCGGTGGGACCGTACAGGTTCGCGTACTCGGCGTGCGGCACGAGCGCCATCAGCGCCCGCAGCTGGGGCACGGGGAAGACCTCGCCCGCGAACAGCACCAGCCGCAGCTCCGGCAGCGCACCGGGCTCCAGCCCGCCGCGGCTCGCCAGCTGGTGCAGCGCGGAGGGCACCGAGTACCACACGGAGATCCGCTCTCGCCGCACGAACCCGGCCAGCTCTCGGGGGAACGCGGCGGCCGGCCGCGGCACGAGCACGACGGTCGCGGCGGCCCGGGCCGCGGCGAACAAGTCGAACACCGCCAGGTCGAAGTGCAGCGGGGCGTGGTTCGCGAGCCGGTCGGCGGGGCCGACACCGAACTCGGCGACCGCCCAGTCCACGAAGGAGAGCGCGTTGCGGTGGGTGAGGGCGACGCCCTTGGGCCGCCCCGTGGAGCCCGACGTGAACAGGACGTAGGCGAGGTCGTCCGGCCCGGTCTCCGGCAGATCCTCCTGCGCGGTGACCGGCCGGTGCGCCGGCTCGTCCGGTGCCGAGAGGTCCACGACCGCCACGCCAGGGCACGGCTCGCCCGCGGTGACCGCCACCCGGATGTCCGCCGCGGCGATGATGTGGGCCTGCCGGTCGGCGGGCTGCTTCGGCGCGAGCGGCACGTACGCGGCACCCGCCTTGAGCGTGCCGTGGACCGCGACCAGCGTCGCGGCCGACTTCTCCAGCAGGAGCCCCACCCGGTCCCCCTGGCCCACACCGAGTCCGGCGAGCCGGTGCGCGAGTGCGGTCGACCGGTCGTCCAGCTCCCGGTAGGTCAGCTCGGTGTCGCCGTCGGCCACCGCGACGTGGTCCGGCCGCGCGCGCACCGCGTCGGCCAGCAGGGCGTGCAATGTGCCGGTCATGGCAACCCCAGCAGCCGGGCGACGATGGTGCGCTGGATGTCGGCGGTGCCGGAGTAGAAGCGGCTCGCGAGCGCGTCGCGCACGTCCCGCTCCTGCGGCGCGCCCGCCATGTACCCGGCGGCTCCGAACAGCTCCATGGCCGCCATGCTGTTGTCCACCAGGGACTCGCTGACGGCGAGCTTGACGATCGCGGACTCCATCGGTGTCCGCTTCCCCTGGTCCTTGAGCCAGGCCAGCTGGTAGACGAGCAGCCGGGCCGAATCGAGGCGGACCCGCATGTCGACGATCCGGTTGGCCACGGACTGGTTCTGCCCGATCGGCCTGCCGAAGCGGCGGTGCCCCTTGGCGTGCGTGACCGCCTCGTCGAGCTGACGGGCCATGGTGCCGAGCGCGCTCGCCATGATGAACCCGCGCTCCCACTCGATGGTGGTGGTGAACACGGTCATCCCGGCGCCCGGCTCACCGAGGAGCGCCGAGGCGGGCACCCGGCAGCCGGACAGGTACACCTCGGCCATCGGCGAGGTCTTCAGGCCGAGCTTGTCGACCGGCTCCCCGACCGTGAGCCCCGGCGAGTCGCGGTCCACGACGAACGCGCACAGCCGCGACGGGCCGGTCCGATCCGCGAGCGCGGCGAGCACCAGGAACACACCCGCCACCGGCGCGTTGGTGATGTAGGTCTTGGCGCCGTCCAGGACGTAACCGTCGGGCACGGGGGTCGCCGTGGTGGACACCGCGAGCGCGTCGGAGCCGGACCCGTGCTCGGTCACCGCCTGGACACCGATGAGCGATCCGTCGCACAGCCCGGGCAGGTACCGGGACCGCTGCTCGTCGGTCCCGAACCGCAGGATCGGCAGCGCGCAGGACCACAGGTGCGCGCCAAGGGAGAACAGCAGGCCGTTGTCCGCGCTGCCGTGGCCGAGCGTCTCGAACACCATCGCGGTCGTGACCAGGTCGGCGCCCTGCCCGCCGAACCGCTGCGGGACGGGCATGCCCTGGATCCCGAACTCCGCGCACCGCCGCCACGCCTGCGGTGGGAAGCTGCCCGCCGACTCCCACTTCGCGAGATCGGTGGCCAGCTCCGCGCGGGCGAAGCGCAGGGTGGCCTCCCGCAGCTGCTGCTGCTCGTCGGTCCAGCCGAAGTCCACGGTCAGCTCCATCCAGGCGAGACGCGGGCGCCCGACTCGACCGGGCGCGGCGAAGGGGCCAGCAACGCCGGGGTCACCGCGGCCACCGCGGCCGGGCGGGGCGGGGCGAGGGCCAGCGCGGCGGCGCAGTCCGCCGCCGTGACCGGGTTGATCTCGGCCGAGGTGGTGTGCCGCCAGCGGTCGGGCAGCAGGTGCCTGCCCGTGGCCAGGTGCGCGTTGCTGGCCGCGAAATCGTCGGCGACCAGCCCGGTGGGCACGCCGAGCCAGTACAGCAGCAGCGCGACGACCATCCCGGTGCGGTCCTTGCCCAGCGAACAGGCGACCACGACGGGGCCGTCGCCGAGCGCCGCCGCGACCCCCGCGGCGGCGCCGGCGTACCGCGGCAGGGCGGCGGTGCGCGGCACGTCGTCGTCCCGCAGCGGAAGCCGGTGCCACCGCCACCCGCGTGCCACCAGACGTGGCACGCCGCCGTCGCGGTCGACCTCCCGGTCGGTGCGCAGGTCGACGTAGGTCGCCGGGCCGAGCAGGCCGGTCAGCTCGTCCAGTGCGCTGTCGGAGGTCCGCACGAGCGCGCTGGAACGCAGGAGCCGCCCGGGCCGCACCACGCGGCCCTGGCCGGCGGGCAGCCCGCCGAGGTCGCGCAGGTTCGCCACCGACGCCGCCAGCAGCGGTCGCGGCATCCTCACGGGACGGCCGTGGTGGGCACGGCGAGGTGGCCCACCCGTTCGGTCGCCGGCGTGACGTAGGGGTCCGCGCCGAACAGCAGCCCGAGGAACTCCCCCGGCTCGTGGCCGGTGGCGCGGATCTCGTCGGGGTCGACGAACAGCTGGCGGTTGAAGGCGCTCATCTCGCGTTCGGTCATGTCCGCCCGCATCCGGTCGTAGGGCGTGTAGAGCGTGGGACGGACCCGCGCGCCCGCCGCGGCGATCTCCCGCATGGCCCGGCGGGTGCCCTCGGGCGTCGTGCCGGGCAGCCCGACGATCAGGAAGCAGTTGAGCTCGATGCCCGCCTCCGCGCACCAGCCTGCGACCTGCTCGAAGCGGTCCCGGGCGGAGCGCTTCAGCCTCGGCAGCTCGTCGGCACCCTCGTCCTCGAAGGTCTCGACGCCGACGCTGATCCGCACGCAGCCCGCGGCACCCATCCGGGCGACGAGGTCCGCGTCGAGGTGGAACATGGTGGTCGCGCACTTCCACGGGTAGCGGCGCGGCTCTGCGGCCAGCGCCGTGCACAGCTGCCGGACCCACCGCTTGTCCAGGGTGAACGTCGGCGCGTAGAAGGCGACGTACTCGAACGGGTGCGCGGCGAAGGACGCGCGGATGTAGTCGAGCGTCCGTTCGACGGTCAGCCGCCGCTCCCGCAGCCCCTGCATCGTCGGCACGTCGCAGAACGCGCAGCCGACCGGGCAGCCCCGCGCCACCGGCACGACCAGTTCCCGTCGCTCCGGGATGCCGCAGAACTTGTTCTCGTCGCGCCGGTACAGGTTCTCGTAGTGGAAGTACGGGATGTCCCGCACGTCTGGCAGCACCCACTGCGCGGCCGGCAGCCACGCACCCGGCCGCGCGGGTCCCTGCCAGCCCCCGGCGGTGCGTACCGCGACCCCGGCGAGGTCGGGCCGGCCCGAGCGCCCAGCGATGACCCAGCGGACGGTCTCCTCGGCCGCCGCCTCGTAGTCCCCGCCGTGGGCGACCGCGTCGAGGGCCAGCGCCTCGAAGTATCCCGGGTTCTGGTAGCTCAGCCTGCCGACGGTCAGCACGGTCACGTCCGGCAGCAGCGCCTTGGCGTAGTCGGCGGCCCGGCGGATCCCCTCGGCCGTGTCGAAGTCGTTGACGAGGACCACCAGCTCGTACCCGCCGCGGAACAGCCGGTCGCCGAACTCCTTCCAGGAGAAGTTCAGCGCCCCGGCGTCCAGCGCGTCCACCTCGTGGCCTGCCGCGCGCAGGTAGGCCGTGATGGAGAAGACCGGCAGGTGGTGGCCCGCGTTGAAGTAGCTGGGCACGTGCGGCGGCCAGCACACAAGGATCTTCATGACTCGCTCTCTTCTCGGTCGGCTTCCAGGTTCACGGGCCGCACGGGGACGGCGACCCCGCGCCGGGCCAGGCGGCGCCGGACGCAGCGCAGGCGGTCGCGGAACCGGCCCGGTGTGACCGCGACGACCACGTCGGCCGTGCCGTGGGCGCGGGCCGCGTCGAGCACCTGCCACCAGTCGCGGCGGCGGAATCGGACGATCATGCGCAGCAGGGCGGCGAAGTCCTTGGTCGCGCGCACCGGCAGGCCCGCGTGCGCCTGCGCCCGCACCCGCGCGGGCAGCTGGTCGTGGTTCCCCGCGCCGATGCGGCGGGCGCGGCGCACCGCGCGCCACAGGCAGGTGGCCGTCGCGGTGTCGACGAGGACGACCAGGTCCGCGTGCCGGGCCCGCACCGGCACGCTCGGCAGGTAGTTGCCGTCGATGATCCAGCCGCTCCCGGCGACCAGCTCGGCGAGCCGGACCTGCCAGGTGCCGGGGTCGGGCCGCGTCCACCCGGGACCCCAGTACTCGTCGTCGAGGTGGTGCAGCGGCAGCCCGGTGCGCTTCGCGAGAACGGTCGCGTAAGTCGTCTTGCCCGACCCGGGACAGCCGAGCACCGCGATCCGCTTCGGCCCGTTCACCGGCGCAACCCGTGGACCAGCAACGACCTCCTGCTCTCGGCACTGGCCTTGCTCACCGCGGTGACCTGGTGCCACGAGTTCGGGGCCTGGGCGAGCAACGCGGACGCGCCGAGCTCGGGCACCACCCTGCCCGCCACGGCGGCGGCGCTGGACCTCTCGAGAATCTCCAGGCAGCCGCCCCAGTCCGCGCGCCAGCCCGGGTTGAAGTAGAGGATGTGGCTGAAGATCTTGTCCTCGCGGTCGGTATGCGGGCCGAGCCAGTCCCCGGGTGAGTGCCGCACGAGCCGCAGCTCCACGTCGTCGGCGGGCTCCTGGCCCAGCACGTCCGCCACCCAGGCGCGGTACTCGGGCGAGCGCAGGTCGGTGAGCAGCTCGGTCCAGCGCGGCGGCAGCGGGCCGGTGCCGTCCTGCTCGCCGGTCACGGGGCGGGAGAAGTTCCGGTACGTCTTGCCCCGCACGCGGTGGGCCGCGTCCTTGCGCACGAACCCGTCCGCCGGGAAGGTCGCCGCCAGCTCCTCCGCCACGTCCAGACCGAACAGCTCACCCGGCGGGGTGGCCAGCCACGGGTACGGGTGGGTGCCGGCGCGCCGTGTACGCCACCGGTCCGCCAACACCAGCATGGTTTCCAAGCCTCGCTTCCGCATCAGACCGACGTGGACAGGAAACGGACGGTCATGTCCAGCAGGGCGTCCTGTGTGGACACCCGTTGCAGGCCGTGCGCCTTGCCCGGCAGCGTGGCGACCACCAGCGACGAACCGGGGGCGAACAGCTCGCCGAGCACACCGCTCGCGGCCTGGAAGTCCCGGTGGTAGTTGTCGTCCTCGCCGTACACGAGCAGCGTCGGGACGCGCCGGGCGGCGAGTGTGCGCAGCCGGTCGACGAACAGGTCGCCGACCAGGTCGGGGGTGGGTGCCTCGCCGCGGCCCGCGTCTCCGACCGGTGGCGCGAACAGCACCATGGCGGCCAGCGCGGGCTCGTCGGCGGCGACGTGCATCGCCGCCCGCGCGCCGTAGCAGGAACCGACCGCGACGAGCCGCCGCGCCCCGGCGGCCGTGAGGTGGTCCAGCGCGGCACGCACGTCGAGGGGGTTGGGGTCGTCGAGTGCGTACCCGCCGATCACGCCGGTGCTCTCGCCGACGCCGCGGTAGTCGATCCGCAGCGCGTGGTGGCCCTCCCCGGCGAGCTGCCGTGCGAGCCGCACGAACAGCCGGTTCCTGTTGGTCGACAGGACGTACACGCCGCCGGAGAGCATGAGCACGCCCACGCCACTCGCTTCGCCGGGTGGCGTGGTGTGCACGCCGAACACCCGGTCCGGTCCGGCGGCGAGGTACAGCGGCCGCTCGCGGTCGGCCCGCACCGGCGCGCTCATCGCGTCCCCACCGGGGCGGCCGCGGCGACGAGCCAGGAGGCGGTGTCGGCGAGCAGGTCGCGCACCGCCCCGCGGCCTTCTTCGGCCGCCCAGCCCGCGTGGTCGAGCCACCACGAACTGTCGCCGTCGAAACAGGCGCTCGACGCGTCGAACCCGGCGGCGGCCAGTTCGGCGGCCTGGGTGGCGAGCCCGCGGCGGCCCGCGGCGTCGGCGGCGAAGTCGACGAGGCGCACCGGCCGTGGCGGCGCGCCCAGCCCGTCGGCGAAGGACAGCCCGCGCACCGACTCGTACAGCGCCGCGGGCAGGGTGTACCCGGCGACGTCCGCGGACCGGCCCGCGGCGAGGTCCCCGCGCGGGCCCGCACCCGTGCCACCCGCGGCCAGCAAACTGACCTGGGCGACCCGGAACAGCTCGCGGAAGTAGGCGGCGCCGGTGGCTGGGGCGCCCCACACGACGAGCGGCAGCCCGCTCCCCGCCTCGGCCGCGACGAACGCACCGACCTTCGCCCCGAAGTAGGCGGTCGGCCCGATCCCGACCGCCCCGGCGGCCCACCGGCAGGCCAACCGGGCGTCGTGGACCATGCGCGGGAAGTCGAGGGCGCCGCCCTCCGGGTCGTCGTCGCTGTTGCCGGTGCCGAGGTAGTGGAACCGGACCGCGGCGATGCCGGAGGCGGCGAGCATCCGCGCCAGCAGCACCTCGCGGCGGTAGTTGTACTTCCACTCGGCGCCGATGGACGAGCACAGCACCACCAGCCCGCGGGCCGCGCCCCCGGGCCGGTGCACGCAGGCGAAGCGGGCCGAGCCGGGTTCGCCGAGGAACACGGGCTGTTCGACGGTGCCGTCCAGGTGCAGCTCGGTGGTCGCGGTCGTCATCGGGCCGCCCCCTCGGGGAGGTGGGCGAAGCGGGCACGGGCGTAGGCGATGTCGAACCCCGTCGTCGCGACCAGCCGCACGCTGTGCAGGTCGGCGCTCAGCCGGTCGGGCAGCTCGACCGCGAACTCCACGACCTGGTCCTCGGCGGGCACTGTCCTGGCCTCCTCGTGCACGCACCGGTCCAGCGCCTTGTCGAAGAACCGCAAGTACAGCTGCACACCGTGCAGCAGCGGCCGCGCCGAGGGCGGAACGGTCAGCCCGGCGCGCAGCAGCAGCCGGTGCCCGGCGCGCTCCGCGGTCACGGCTACGGCGGGGCCGTCCACCCGGTGCTCCCGGACGGGCCCGCACACCAGGCACAGCACGCCCACCCGCGCCTGGTCGGCCTCCTCGCCTCGGCCGAACCGGTGCCGCTCGGTCGGTGTCCCGCACCGCGCGCACGGCTCCCCCGGCTCGATGCCCGCCAGGAGCTGGTCGTAGTGGCCGAGGTCGTAGGCGTCGAGCGAGTCTCGGACCAGCAGCAGCATGCGGCCCGCGGCCCGGTCCCACTTGGCGACCGCCGCGCGGAGCAGGGTCGTGGTCCGCAGCAGGCGTGCGCGGGACTCGCCGCCCGGCGCGCCCTCCGCCCACTTCATCGCGTTGACGGCGAGGTGCTCGGCGCGGTCGAGCTCCGCCGCCAGCGGGTCGAGCAGGTCGGCGCCGCGGCCACCGAGCCAGGCACGTGCCGAGCGCAGCACGCGGCGGCCGCGGGTCGCGTGCCGCATCAGCCGGACGAGCCAGTCCCGCACCGGGTCCAGTGACTCCTCGGCGACCGGGGGCGCCGCGGGCCCGGCCGCGCCGGTGGGCAGCGTCAGGCACGGGTCGCCGTGCAGCACGAAGGCGTTGGGCTGGTCGAGGCGGGCGCTCAGCTCGTTGAGCCGCCGCACGACCACGCCGAGCGGGCCGCCCTCGGCGATCATGCGGTGCAGCGCGGCGACGAGGTCGTCGGGCGCCACCAGGGGACGCACGGGGGCGATCACCGCGCCCGCCGAACCCTCGGCGAGCGCCACCGCCAGCGAGACGGGTGACGGGAACAGCTCGCCCGCCACGTTGAACCCGTTGCAGCACAGGAAGAACACGATCGGCGCGGCGACCTCGCCGCCGAAGACCACCGTGGCGTTGCGCGGCGCCGCGCGCTTGCACGAGCGCGCTTCCCTGCTGCAGCCCTCGTCGGTGGCGCCGGGGAACTCGGCCGCGTCGAGCAGCCCGCAGACCACGGTGTCGCCGAGCTTCGCGTGCCCGCCCTCCCCGTGGCTGCGGATGACCTTGACGAGCGCCGGCCGCCGCAATCCACCCGCGACGTCGGCGGGCAGTCCCCGCGCGTTGTCCTCCGCCCGGTGCGCAGGCGCGTCGTAGCTGTCCACACCGGACAGGCCAACTGCGGGCCGCAGCAGTGCCTTGGCAACCGCGAACGACAACCCGGCGGTGTCGCGACCGTACAGGAACCCGAGCGGGCAGCCCGCAGCCTCGGCGGCGGCGTCGATCCGGACCAGCGCCGCGACGGTCAGCCGGTCGGAGAACGCGACGACCACGGCCGCCCTGCCCGGGCGCGCCGCGATGGCCGCGAGGACGTCGTCGAGGTCCGCGCACACGGTCAGCTCGCCCGCGCACCGGTCGCCGTACACGGTGGCGGCGGCCAGTGCCCTGGTCTCCCAGCAGATCACCACACGGTCCGCGGGCACGGGCCCGCTGTGCGGGTCGAACCACCCGCTGAGCACCCGCTCCCACTCGGCGGCACGGGATGCGGCAGCGGGGCGCTGGACCGGGATCGGACCGTCCCCGGCGAACGGCGCCCCGTCGAGCGCCCCGACCCAGCGGATCGGGACGGCCACCACGGTCTGGTCAGTCATCCCAGAACCACACCTGGAGCAGCCGCCGGGAGCGGTCGTGGCCGCGGGGGATGGCGGACACCGAGTGCCACGCGTTGTCGGTGCGGCGCAACACGATCGCGTTGTTCGGCACCGGCGGGATCTCGGTGTGCACGTCGGCCGGGTCGTCCGACCGGAGCACCCGGAAGCAGCCGCCCATCTCCGCCGTCCAGTTGTCCGTCAGGTACATCAGGTGCGTGACGATCTTGTGCGGCTTGTCGACGTGCGGGGTGAACCAGGCGCCCTCGCCGAACCGCCAGAAGTGCGCCTGCATCCGCAGCCGCCGCACGTCGTGCCCGGTCAGGTCGGACAGGCACTCCCGGTACTCCGCGGAGAGCAGGTCGTCGGCGACCGCGAGCCACCGGTCGTCCAGGTTCGCGGCGTCGTGCGGCTTGTCCGCGCCGAGCTCGAGCAACGCCTTGGTGGCCACGTTGTGCTGGTACCAGGCGTCGGTGTCGCGCTTGCCGAGGGTCTCCAGCACCCGCCGCTGCGAGTGGAACTCGAACCCCTCGGTAGGGAACGAGGCGATCAGCCCGTCCGGGTCACGCATGGCGTCGGTGTAGTACGCCCACGGAAAGGGCGCGGTCCGCATCTCGGCCGAGCCGAGCGCGTCCAGGTTGATGGCTTTGGTGGTGGTACTGCTCATCGCCGTGTCCCTCCGAAGTCAGGCGGTTCGCGTCAGTGGTGCGTCAGGTCCTCGGACAGCCCGGTCAGGTACCGGACGTCCGCCTCGTCGAGCAGGTCCGGCGGGAGATCGCTGTTGGCGCGCACCTGGTCGGCATCGGACGCGCCGACCAGCACCGCCGACACCTGCGGGTGGGTGAGCAGTGCCGCCAGGGCCACGTGGGCGGGCGGCACACCGCGGTCGGCGGCGAGCGTGCGGACCCGGTCGGCCACCGCCTGCCCCTTCGCGGTCCAGAAGCCAGCGCCCTTGGCCGTGACGAGCGGGTGACCGGGTGGCGGTGGCCGGTCCCGGTCGTAGCGCCCGGCGAGCAGCCCCCTCGCCAGCGGGGACGCCGCCAGCAGGCCGACGCCGAACAGGTCGCTCACCCGGCGCAGCTCCTCGAAGGCGCGCGCGTCGACGAGGTTGAGCTGTGTCTGCACGCTGGCGAGCGGTGCCCGGTGCGCGGCCCACGCCACCCGCTGCGCGTCGACGACCTCCCACGGGGCCACGTTGCACAGCCCGTAGTAGAGGACTTTCCCCGCAGCCACCAGGTCCTGGAGCGCGCCGACCGTCTCCTCCACCGGGGTCGTGGGGTCGGGCGCGTGCACCTGGTAGAGGTCCACGTGGTCGGTCCGCAGCCGGGTGAGGCTGCCCTCCAGCGCCAGGCGGATGCTGCGCCTGCTCGCACCGGGGTGGGCGCGCGCGTGCCGGAACTTCGTCGCCACGACGCACATGTCCCGCACCCCTTCCAGCGCCGTGCCGAGCAGCCGCTCGCTGTCGCCGTCGCCGTAGACGTCCGCGGTGTCGAAGAACGTGATCCCGACGTCGTACGCGGTCTTGACGAGGTCGACCGCGTCCGGTCCGCGCACCAGCGTGCCGAGCCGCGCGCAGCCCAGGGCCACGCGCGACACGCGCAGCCCTGTGGCACCGAGGGTCGTGGTCTGCACAGGTCTCACGCGCTCCCGGTCACCAGCTCACGCGCATCTGCTGCACGTGGCGTTCGGCCAGCCCCTCGGCGAACAGCGCATCGACGTCGCCGTCGAGCAGTGCCTGCCGCTGCGTGTCGGTGAGGGAATAGCGGCTGAGGACCGCTGCCGGGTTCAGCTCCCATTCCCGCTGCAGAGCCGCATCCGTGGACAAATTGTCCAGCAGTACATTCACATCCCCGTGGGACACGATTTCTCCCTCGAAAATCGAGTGATTTCTCGACCGCCACTGATCTGTTCCGGCGGGAGAAGGAAACAATGGTTGGGACCATAGCCGCGCGCGCGCCGGGTGACAACCGCCGCCGGTTTCACCGGTGTTCAACCGCTGACATTCCCCGGTTGCACATCTGGCGGCGCCCACCGGCAGGCCGAACCCCACCACTCCGCCACCTCGGACACGGGGCCGTCGAGGTCGGTGCCGTGCGGTGCCTCGACGAGGATCCGGGCGAGGAAGTCGGTGATCGACCTCGGCGCGGCGTATTCGGCGCCTGCCCGCGCGGTGCTCGTGAAGTCGACCACGCCGGGCAGCGGGCAGGCAGCTGGCACCTCGACGAGCCTGCCGTGGCGGCGCATGAAGAACGCGAACCCGACGAGTGCGCGGGGCTGCCGCGCCAGCTCGTCCGCGTCGTACCACCCGGCCTGGCCGCGCAACGACGCGCCGTACAGGTTGACGCCGAACGCCCGCTCGAAGGTCGGGGTGTGCCCGGTGCCGCCGGGCCTGCTGGCGATCTCGTCGAGCACGAGGCGCCCGTCCGCGGTGTGGAACACCTCCGCGTGCACCCCGGTCACCTCCTCGGGTGCGGGCAACGCGGCGACCACCTCGGAGACGAACGCGAGCAGCCGCTCCCCCAGCTCGTCACCGCGCCGCAGCATCCAGCCGGTGTTCGGCTTGCCGTCCGTGGCCGCCGCGAGGTTCGGGTACCGCAGTCGGATCGGCCAGCACTGCAGGAGCTTCCCGCCCGCCATTAGCCCGTCCACGACCAGCACCTCACCGGAAACCCAGGTCTCGGCCAGCAGCCGGCCCGGGACGATCTCGCCCAGCTCGGCGACGAGCCGGTCCAGCGCCGGGTGGTCGGGCACCACCCGCACCCCGACCGAGCCGGCGCCCGCGAGCGGCTTCACCACGATGGGGAACCCGCCTTCCTCGGCGAGGGCCCGCAGGTCGGCGGCCGACCGGACCGGGCGCATCCGCGCCACCGGGATGCCGGCCCGCGCGGCGATCGTCTTCATGACGAACTTGTCCCGGTAGGCGGTGGCGCTCTCGACACCCTGCCCGGGAAGGCCGAGCCGCTCCCGGATCCGGGCCGCCCGCAGCACGTCGATCTCGGCCGTGGTGAGCACCCGTTCGACGCGGTGCCGCTGCGCGAGCGACAACGCGAGCCGCTCGACGTCGGAGTGGTCGTAGTCGTCGATCACCACCACCTCGCGGTAGCGGCCCGCCACCTCCTCGAGCACCCGGTCCGGCGCCACCGAGCGGGCCGTGACCAGCACGAGGTCGTGACCGAGGTCGTCGAGCCAGTCCGGGATCCGGTCGAGGATCGGGCGGCGGTTGAGCACCAGGAACGTCATGGCAGGGCCTCCAGGGAACGCGCCGCGACGGGTGCGGCCAGCACCGACCGCAGCGCGGCGAGCGCGGCCGCGGTGGTGGCGGCGTCGCAGATGGTGAACCGGACGTGGCCCGCGAGCCCCCCGACGTCGGAGAGGTCGCGGAGCCGGTAGCCGCGCCGGGACATGCCGTCGACCAGCGCGCGGGCGAGCACCGGGGACCCGACATCGACAGCGAGGAAGTTGCCGTCGGAGGGCAGGGTGGTGAACCCGGTGTCCGCGAGCGCCGCCGCCGTCCGGTCGCGGACCCCTGCGATGTCGGCCCAGATCTCCCGCAGCCGCGCGGTGTGGGCCAGCAGCGCGACGGCGATCCCCACGGTGGGGCCGGACACGGTCTGCTCGAGCTGTCCGCGGGCCAGCTCGGCGACCAGCGCGGGTTCACCGGTGAGGAGCCCGATCCGCGCACCGGCGAGCCCGTGCGACTTGGACAGCGACTGCACCACCAGCACCGGTCCCCCTGCTCTGCGCAGCTGCGCGGTCAGGTCCCCGGCGAAGGCCTGGTAACAGCTGTCCACCACGAGCAGGTGGTCCTGGTCGGCGGCGATCGCCGCGAGTTCGTCGATGCGGTCACCCGGCAGCGACCAGCCGCACGGGCCGTTGGGCACGCTGACCGCGATGAGCGCGTTCCGGCAGCCGCGCGCCGCGGCGCACAGCCGGTCCGCCTGCACCGCCGCGTCGCCGCCGATCCGGCGCACGGTGATGCCGCGCTGGGCGGCGGCGTGCTCCCAGGCCGGGTAGTTCGGGTACTGCAGCAGCAGCTCACCGGCGTCGGGCCGCGCCGCGTGGTGGGCGATGACGAGCCGGATGGCAGAGTCCGACCCGGGGGTGAGCATCATCCCGTCCTCGGGCAGGCCGAAGTGCCCGGATAGCGTGGCGATGTGGCCCGCGGTCACCGGGTAGCGCGCCAGCGTGGCCGGGTCGAGCAGCGCCACCGCGGCCGCGAGCAGCGGCTCGATCCAGGGGTGGTGCAGCTCGTTGCTGCTCAGGTTGAGCCGGGAATCGGCCGTTCTCCGTTTCACGTCGCACCCTCACAAATGTTTGCGTTGAGCCGGAGAATAGGTCACCGGATTCGTTTGTCTCCACCGGAGCGCGGCACCGTTGCCTTCCCCATTTCCGGCGTGTAGCGTCCGATCACGAGCGCATTCTTCGCGCGTTTCTCGAAACCCCCACAAAACTTGAGGTATCCGTTCATGCCCACGCACGACGTGTTCCGTTCTGCCGCGGGGTCGACGCCGCTGGCCGCAGACTCGCTGGTGGTGACCGGCGGGCGGCGGCTGGCGGGCGACACGCAGACCGGCGGGTTCAAGCACTCGCTCGTGACCGTGCTGGCGGCGGCCTGCGCGGCCCGGGCGCCTGCCGTCATCACCAACTGCCCCGCGGTCGCCGAGACCGGCGCGCTCGCCGGGTTGATCACCGACCTCGGCGGCACCGCCGACTACGTGGCGGGCACGCTGACCATCGACGCCGACGGCATGACCGGCGGCACCGTCTCCGACCACGGCATCCACGGCTCGGTCTACCTGGCCCCCGCGCTGCTCACCCGGTCCGGCCAGGCCGCGGTGCCGACCGGTGGCGGGTGCCGGATCGGCGACGACCCCGGCGGTCGCCGCCCGGTCGAGCAGTACGCGGCGGTGCTGGGCCGCTTCGGCGCCACCGTCACGCACACCGACGAGCACCTGCTGGTGCGCGCCGACCGGCTGACCGGCTGCGAGATCGACCTCCTCGACTACACGAGCGACCGCGCGCGCCGCACCGGCCCGCTGTACTCGGGCGCGAGCAAGATGGCGGTGCTCGCCGCCGCGGTCGCGCACGGCACCAGTGTGCTGCACTCCCCCTACCCCAAGCCGGACGTGACCGACCTGGTCGCGGTGCTGCGGGACTTCGGCGCCGACATCGACACGACCGCGCAGGGCTCGCTCGTCGTGCACGGGCGCGGGCCGGATGCCCTCGACCGCCCGGTCCGCCACGAGCTGGTCGCCGACCTGATCGAGGTCGTCACCTGGATCTGCGCGGGTGCGCTGCTGGCCGACGCGCCCATGCGGCTGCGTGGCGCCAACCTCGGCCGCGCGCTGACCGCGCTGCGCCCGGAGCTGTCCGCGCTCGCCGACCTCGGCGTCGGACTCGACCGGTCCGGGGACGAACTGACCGTGCACCCCGCGCAGTTCCTGCGCGCCACGGACGTCGTGATCACCTCACCAGGCGTGTTCAGCGACAGCCACCCGTTCCTCGCCCTGCTGATGACCGCCGCGCGCGGCCGTTCGACGATCACCGAGACGGTGTGGGCCACGCGGTTCGGCTACCACGCCGGGCTCGAGGCGCTCGGCGCTCGGCTGTCCCGCCACGGCACCACCATCACCGTCGACGGGCCGTGCAGACCGTCCGTGCCGGACCGCTCCGTCCACGCACCCGACCTGCGGGCCGCGGCGGCGCTGGTGCTCGCCGCGCTGCAGGTACCCGGCCGCACGGTGGTCACCGGAACCCACCACCTGCGCCGCGGCTACCCCGACTTCGCCGGCACGCTCCGCGCGCTCGGCGCCGTGATCGAGACCGAGACCTCGGAGGTGCTCGCGTGACCGAGCCCGTCGTCAAGCACCGGCCCGCCGACTTCGTCGTGCGGGAGAACCTGGTGGTGCGGCTCACCGACCAGGACTCCGCCAAGCACCAGTACCTGCTGCTGCGCAAGTGCGGCTACACCACGATGGAGGCGGTCCGGCTCGTCGCCGACCGGCTCGGCCTGGTGTCCACAGAGATCACCTACGGGGGCCTGAAGGACGAGGACGGGATCACCGAGCAGCTCGTGGCGCTGCCCGCGAACTCGCTGCCCGAGGACGTCCGGGACAGCGGCTGGACCGTCGCGGCCGACGGTGACCGGTGGCTGGAGCTGCGGCACTACGGGTACGGCGCCGACCCGCTGCGGATCGGCAGGCTGGAGGGCAACGGCTTCCGGGTCGTCGTCCGCAACCTCGCGGAGGACGCCGCGGCGAGGCTCTCCGGTGAGCGCAAGCTGACCACGTTCTTCCTCAACTACTACGACACCCAGCGGTTCGGTGTGCCGGGCGGGCCGAAGCGCACACACCACGTCGGCGCGGCGATCCTCGACGGCCGGTGGGCCGACGCGCTGCGGGAGCTGGCCGGTCTCCGCGCGCCGGAGAGCGCGGGCGCGCGGGCGTGGCAGGACGACCCGCGCGGCTACTTCACCGCGCTGGACCCGCGCACCACGTCGTTCTACCTCGCCGCGCACTCGTCGGTTCAGTGGAACGAGCTGCTCGGCGCGCGGGTCGCGCAGGTCTGCGGCGCGGAGACCACCACGGTGACCGTCGACGGCATCGGCTACCGGTACGCCACCTCGCCCACGGCCGCGACCAGGGTGCTCGCCGAGGCCACCTCGTTGCCCTACACCAGGTACGAGTTCGTCGACGGGGTACCGGTGCCGGCCGAGTCCCACCGGACCTCCGTCGTGCAGACCGTGATCTCGGTCGGCCCCGTCGAGGAGGACAACGCGCACGACGGCAGGTCCTGCGTCGAGCTCAGGTTCTTCCTGCCGTCCGGCTGCTACGCCACCGCCGCCATCCGCCAGTTGCTGTCCTACTGCTGAGGGATCCGCCGATGCTCGCGACCCTGCACGACCAGCTGCCCGCCGTGGTGCGCGCGGCGACCATGACCACGACGCCGTGGGCGTACGCCTACCTCCCGGAGACCCTGCCGGCCGGTGTCGCGCCGGGCCTCGCCCGGACGTTCGACCGGTTCGCCCTCACCCGGTGCGAACAGACAGACCAGGACAAGTGCTACCGCTTCGGCACGGCCGCCCTCGACGAGGGGGACGTGGCACTGCCGACCGAGGTGTGGCAGTCCTTCGTGGACGCGCTGAGCGGAGCCGCTTACCGCGATGCGATGAGCGAGCTGACCGGCGTGCCGCTCGCCGGCACCCGCCGCACCCTGAGCGTGTGGGAGTACGACACCGGCGACTGGCTCGCCCCCCACGTGGACAAGGAGGACAAGCTCGTCACGCAGATCTTCTACCTCACCGAGTCCTGGCGTGACGGTGACGCGGGCCGCCTGCTCGTCCTGGCGACCGCGGACCCGTCGTCCGCGGTCGCCGCGCTGCCCCCACGCCTGGGCGCGAGCGCGATCCTCGTACGGTCCGACAGCTCGTGGCACGCCGTGGAGAAGCCTGCCGTCTCCGGCACCAAGCGGCGCTCCCTGACGGTCACCTTCTGGCGGTAGGGACAGGAGACAGGACGCCGGTCCGGTCACCCCTCGCGGGTGACCGGACCGGCGTGTTTCGCCGCGTGATCGGCGAACGACGCGATGTCGACGGCGTCGAAGGCGTCGGTGAGCCAGATGTCCGCGCCGCACTCGGCGCGAACCAGTTCCACGATGTGCACGAGCGCGAGCGAGGTCGCGCCGTTGTCGAAGAAGTCCAGTGCCGGGTCGACGTCGTGGCGGAGCACGCGCCGGACGATCTCCAGCACGCGGTCGTGGACCGGCTCAGCCACGGTCATCACCGGCGGCCGGGCCGATCACCTTGCGCAGCCCCGTCCACAAGGTCTCCGGGGTCGCGAACAGCGCCGGGCCGAGCATCTCGTCGGGGAGGCTCACGCCGAAGGCGTCCTCCACGGCGAACAGCAGCTGGATCGACCGGAGCGAGTCGAGCCCGAGCGCCGCCAGGTCCGCGTCGGCAGGCAGCGGTGCCCGCTGCCCCAGCGACGGCAGGAACGGACGCAGAACCCGCTCGAACTCCTCGGCCCACTCGTTGCTCGCCGTACTCATGAACCTACCTGCCGTTTCCGTGTGCGCCGACCGTGTCAGACGAGCCGCGCCCCGCGGTCCGCGAGCGCGAGCACCCCGTTCGCCTTGAGCAGGCGTTCGTTCGAGTAGTTCAGCGCCGCGGCACGCAGGTCGCGGAAGTACCGTTCGAGCGGGACCGGCGAGTTCCGCAGGTAGCCGAGCCCGAGCCCGCCGAGCTGCACGCAGCGGTCGACCGCCGCGTAGGTCAGCTCGGCGGCGGTCACCTTGAGGGTGTTGAGGTGGATCTGGACGTGCGGGGCGCCGAGGCTCGCGCCCCGCGCCCGATGGTCGGTGACCTCCGCGACGACGCTGCCGAGGTAGGCGCTCACCAGCTCCAGGTCGTGCCGGATCCGGGCGACCCGCTCGGCCACCAGGTCCGACGACAGGTCCACACTGGACGGACGTTTCGGGGAACGCAGCCGGGACACCAGCTCGTGCAGGGCCTGGCGCGCGGTGCCCAGCCACACCGCGGCCCAGCCGATGTGCGCGAGCGGCATGAAGCTCTCGACCGCGACCTCGCGGAACGCACCCGGCGCGCCGACGACGTCGGCCGAGGGCACGGTCGCGGTGAGGCGCAACGGCAGGCTGTGAGTGCCGCGCATGCCGAGCGGGTTCCACTCGCCCTTCGTCTCGACCTCGGCCTCCCGCCGGTCCACGAACACCAGCGTGACCTCGCGCGGGTCAGCGTCCGGCCGGGCCCGCATGGTGACGAGGAAGCCGTCCGCGTGCGTGGCGCCCGTGACGATGGGCGCGTCCCGGACGAACGTCGCGGTGTCGCCGTGCCAGTCCAGCGGCGCAGCACTGGTGAGCAGGTGGCCGCCCTTCTCGCGTTCCGAGGTGATCGACGCGAGGTACATCCCGCCCGCGGCGACCCGGGGCAGGAGGCCGGCCCGCAGGGACGGCGTGCCGAAGCGGACGACCGCGTCGACCTGCTGGCAGTGCATGGCGAAGACGAGCGCGGTGGACGTGCACGCACCGCCGAGGACCTGGCAGACCGCGACGAGGTCGGTGAGGTCGCCGCCGAGCCCGCCGAACTCGGTGGGCACCAGCAGGCCCATCAGCCCGCTGCCGCGCAGCGCGGCCATGCTCGCGGCGGGCAACTCCGCCGCCTCGTCGGCCGCGCGTGCCGCGTCCCGCACCACCGGCAGGATCTCCTCGGCCAGCTCGCGCGGGGTGCGCAGGCGGGGCAGCGGACGCCGGACCAGCGCCTGGCGGGACGCGCCGACCACCGCGTCCCCGCGCACCGCCACCTCGGCGGGCAGGTCACGCCCCAGGAAGCCGAGGAGGCTCGCGGACAGCCCGTACGCGCCGACGTTCGGCACGACGACGAGGTCGCCGGGCGCCAGCGCGGGCAGGGTCACGTCGTGGGCGAGCACGTCGCTGGGCGCGCACAGCGGTCCCACGAGCGTCACCGTCTCCATGGGACGGTCGGTGTGCTCGGTGAGCGGCCGAGCGGTGAGCGGCAACATCCGGCGCAGTGCCGACATGCCGCCGATGTGGTTGACGCCGGAGTCGAGCACCGCGTACCGGGTGCCGTGGTTCTCCTTCACGTCGGTCACGGTGGTCACCAGCCGCCCGGCGCAGGCGACGACGTACCGGCCGGACTCGAACGCGACCTCACCTGTGTAGCCGGGCAGGTGCTCGTCGAGCGCACCGGTGAGCGCGTCCCGCAGGGCCGCGTACCGGCTCCGCTCCCCCGGCGTGGCGTAGGGCGCGGCGAAGCCGCCACCCAGGTCGAGCAGTTGCAGCGGTACGCCGTGTTCGGCCCGCAACCGGGCCGCGGTCGCGAGGCTCGTCCGGAGCTCCCCGAGCAGGACCTCCTCGTCCCGCGCGTTGCTCACCGAGAAGAAGTGCAGCCCGGACACGGTGACCCCAGGGGTCGCCACGGCTCCCGCCACCCACTTCTCGACCCGGCCCGCGTCGAAGCCGAACTGGGACGGCCCGCCGGACATCCGCACCCCCGCGCCACCGGCCACATCGGACACGTTGATCCGCAGCAGGCAGTCCGGCTCGACGCCTGCCTCGCGGGCGGTGGCCGCGATCCTGGCCAGGTCGCCGAGCGACTCGGTGGAGAACAACCCCACCCCGGCGGCGAGGGCGGCGGCGATCTCGTCGGTGGTCTTGCCCGGTCCGGTGTAGAGGCACCGGCCGGGATCGAACCCGGCACGCAACGCGGCCGTGAGCTCGCCGGTGGAGCTGACCTCGGCGCGGAGGCCGTGGCGGCGGACCTCGACAAGCACGTCGGGGTTCGCGTTGGCCTTCAGCGAGTAGTAGAGGAGCGCGCCGGACGGCAGCGCCGCGCGGAGGTCAGCCACCGCGGCCGCGACCTCGGCGAGGTCGTAGCGGTAGAGCGGGCTGCCGTAGCCGGCGACGAGTGCGCGGTCGGTGGTCATGAGTCTCCTCGCCGCGCGCCGATGGTCTGCGCCACGGCGGCGCGGTCGGTCTTGCCGGTGCCGTTCGTCGGCATCCGGTCCAGCACGACGCAGCGGTCGGGCCGCTTGCCCGGCTCCAGCCGCGCCTCGAGCCCGGCGTGCACCTCGTCGGGGGTCACGTCGCCGGTGACCGCGACGCACAGGCTCTCGTCGTCCGCGGAGAACACGGCGACGGCCGAGCGCACCCCGGGCACGTCCTCGGCGGCGGCCTCGACCTCGACCGTGCTGAGCCGGACCCCGCGCCGCTTGACAATGTCGTCGCGCCTGCCGTGGAAGTAGAGGTTGCCCTGCTCGTCGAGGCGGCCGAAGTCGCCGGTGTACAGGGTGTCCGCGCGGAACCGGAGCCGGCTCAGCTCCGGCGCGTCGCGGTAGCCCGCCATCACGTGCGGGCCGTGCACGACGATCTGGCCCACCTGCCCGGCGGGCAGCGGCTCGTCGTGCTGGTCGTGGATCGTGATGCTCGTGCCCGGCAGCGCGCGCCCGACGGAACCGGGGCGGACGAGGTCCTCGTCCGGTTCGCCGACCGACACGCGTTTGCACTCGGTGAGCCCGAACATCGGCACCACCGCCGCGCCGGGGAAGTTGCGCCGGAGCTGGGCGGCCGCGGCCGGGCCGAGGGCGGCGCCGGTGTTGGTGAACAGCCGCACCCGGGACGGGAACGGTCTGCGGTCGGCCAGGTCGTTGATCATGTCGGCGAGCAACGGCACGACCGGCACCACGGTGGCGCCGCTGTCGCGGAGCTCGCGGGCCAGGTTCACCGTCCCGTCGGCGCACAGGTACACCGACGCCGACGCCTGGCAGGCGAGCAGGAGCTGGTAGAGGCCGTAGTCGAAGGAGAGCGGCAGCCGCACGAAGATCCGGTCGGCCCCGGTGTAGCCCAGCCGGGTGGCGACCGCCCGCGCCGCGAAGACCACCCTCTCGTGTGGACAGATAACGGCCTTCGGCACCGCGGTGCTGCCCGAGGTGTGCAGCAGCAGCGCGGTGTCCCCCGGTTCGGCCGCACCGGGCACGGGACTGGCGGCGGACCGCTCGAGTTCCCGGCGGAGCACGTCCAGCGTGACCGTCCTGCGCGTGGCGGTGAGCCCGTCCGGCAGCGCGCCGGGCGCGATCACCACAGCCGGGTCGGCCGCGGCCAGCACACCGCGCAGCTGGAACGGTTTCATCTCGTGCGCCAGCGGGGTGAACGCCGCGCCGGCGCGGGATGAACCGAATAGGACGGCCGCCATCACGACGTGGTTCGGGAGCAGCGTCACCACCCGGTCACCGCGGCCGACACCGCGCCCGGTCAGCCACCGGGCGAACGCGTGGCTCGCCTCCCACAGATCCCGGTAGGTCCACACCTCGCCGGGGCCGAGCACGGCAGGCCGGCCGGGGGTGCGTTCCGCCGCGAGGTCGAGGAAGTCGTGCAGTAGCAGCGGATCCCTCACCACGAGCTGGCCTGTGCGGTGTCGTTGCACTCCCTGCGCTCGAGGTCGCCCGCGAGCCGCAGCCATTCCGCGGCGCACTCGCGGGCGATCCTGCAGACCAGGATCGCCGAGTGCGGCGGGATGTCGTCGAACAGGTCGTCGGTCACCGACGGCTCGACCACGTGGGAGTCCAGCCACTGCAGCACGGACCGGCCCGAGTTCGTGTACCGCAGCGACGGGTCGCGGCGCAGCCGGTGCAGCATCGACCGCACGCTCGTCACGTCCGTGATCGGCGGCGCCGGGGCGGCCAGCCGCAGGGTCGCCGCGTGCCGGTCCTCCTCGGTGGCGGCCCGCCGCAGGGGCGGGACGGGGTCCTTGCCCGCGCGGACGCGCTCGCGGACGTCACGCGCCGTGCCGACCGAGACACCCGCCTCCCGCGCGATCTCGCGCAGCGACGCGTTCGGCTGGGCGGCGATGACCTCGCCCGCGAGCCTGCGGCCCACGGTGCTGTCCAGCGGTCGCACCCGTCCGTCCCTGCCGACCCGCGTCGCGGTGGTCCGGTCCTCGCCGAGCTCGCGGCGGATGGCGGCGATGGTCTTGGCGGCCAGTCCCGCCGTGGCCCCGATCGAGCGGTCGGACTGGTGGGGGTGGGAGGTGATGATGCGCTTTGCCGCCGCCCGGCGGTCCGCTGTGGTGAGCGGGAGCCCGTGCGCGATGTTGGCCCGGACAGCGGCAAGGAACGCCTCCGCCTCGGTGCCGTCGAAGAACTCCACGTGGATGCGGTCCCGGCCGTTGCGCACGGCCGCACGCAGCCGGTGCATCCCGTCGATCACCTGCATCGTCGCGCGGTGGACCAGGATCGGGGGAAGCTCCACATCGAGCTCGGCCAGGGCCTGGAAGTGTTCGTGGTCCAGACCACCCAAACGCGGCGAGTCCGCCTCCCGCAGGGCTGCCACGGGCACCTCCACCACGGGGCCGTGCTCGCCGACCGAGCCGACGCGATCTCTCATGCACCCCATGCTCAGCGCCACGGTTGCAGTTCCATTGCACCGTCACGCACGACGACGAGTGCCCTCATCCGTTCAGGCCAACGCCGTGCGAACCATACGTGTGGCCGCGTCCTGGGCCCCGCACGCAGCGTGCGTCCGCTGTCGCGGGTTCTCGGTCCGCGGAGCAGAACACTGGTAGTCCTACTCGCGGTCCCGCCCCTCACGGCCCGACCGACGGGTACTCATCGTCCCCAGGGGCAGACAGCAAAGCGTGTGGTAGCCCCCTCGGACACCAGTTCTGGTGAAATCACACGCATCTAGGTGAGATCTCACCAATTGAGCCGCGCCGAACCGTATGGTCAATGTCAAGCCCGGGTCTGCTCAGGGTTCGGACCCGACCGGATCGGGTGTTGGCGGACAGGGCCTACGGTTCCCGCGCGAACCGGGACTATCTGCGTCGTCGTGGTATTCGGTGCACGATCCCGCAGAAGAAGGACCAGGTGGGGCACCGTCAGGCCAATAGTCGTGCTGGTGGCCGGCCACCAGCGTTCGACCCGGAGTTCTACAAGCAACGTCACGCAGTGGAGTGTGGGATCAACCGGCTCAAACGCAACCGGGCTGTGGCCACGCGGTATGACAAGTTGGCGGTTCGGTGGTCGCCACAGGTTCTGGCGACGCACCGAGCGCTTCCCTCACCGCCGCCCTGTACCTGTCCGCACCCGAGACGACAGGGGACGGTCATAGCCAGTGGGCCGCGAACGGCTTCACCTCCGTCGTGAGGACGTGTCCGCCGACCGGGTCTCTTTCGTCGACGGGTTCGGTACCACGCCCAGCTCGATCAGGCTGTTGGCGGTTGCGACGATCGAGTCGCGCACCGGGCGCATGGTCCACCCCAGCTCTCTGCGGGCCTTGTCCGCGGAGACCAGCTCCATGCGTCCCACGAAGTCCAGTGCCTGGCGAACCGACGGGTCGAACAGCGCGACCGCCCGCAGCAGCGACGTCGGCATAGTCCTGGTCGGCACTCGATATCCGCGCGGGTTGAACTCTTCCGCCAGCACGGCCGCGATGTCGCGCATCCACATGAACTCGCCCGCTATGACGTACCGGTTGCCCGTTGCGACGGGTGACTCCATCGCGAGTCGGTGCGCGGTCGCCACGTCCCGCACGTCCACCAGGGAGAACCCCATCTTCGGCGTGCCGCACTTCGTCGGCATCCACGCCCTGCAGTTCCTGCCGCTCCTGGCGATGGGGCTCGCCGCCGCGGTCCGCCGGTGGCCCCGCCTGCGCCCGGCGCCGGTGCGCACCCGGCTCGTCACCGCGGCCGCCCTCGGCTACGGGGGGCCCTTCCTGGTTACCACCTGGCAGGCCTTCCGCGGTCAACCGCTCACCGCCCCCGACTCCTGGACCCTCGGCGCGCTCGGGATCGTCGTGGCCGCCACCGCTGCGACGGTCGCCACCGCCCAGTCCGCGCCGGCCCGCCCGCCCACCGCCGACCCCGTGAAGGTGAACGCATGAGCGTCCTGTTCTCCGCCGCCTTCTGGGCAGCCCTGCCGTTCTGGACATTGATGCTCATCGTTCCCACCTGGCGGTGGACCCGGCGCATCATGTCGTCCCCCTGGATCGTGGGTCCCACGCTCGTGGTGTGGACGATTGCCGCGCTGCCCCTGCTGGGCCCACTGTGGAGCCTGGTGACCCAGCCGACCCTCGCCGCGACCGAGCAACTGCTGGCCGACCCACGGGCGGTCACCGTCTTCTGGGCGCAGATCATCGCCTGGGACCTGTTCGTCGGCCGGTGGATGTACCTGGACAGCCGGGCCGGTCAGACGGCCCAGGTCCGGCGGCGCGGGAGCCGCGCCGAACGCTGACGGTGACTACGCTCGACGACGTGACCAGGACCAACTACCACCACGGCGCGCTGCGGGAGGCCTTGCTGTCGGCGACCCTGGAGCTGATCGAGGCGGAAGGCATCGGCGCGGTGAGCCTGCGCCGGGTGGCCCGCGCCGCGGGCGTCAGCCCCGCGCGCCGTACCACCACTTCCCGGACCGCGCGGCACTGCTGACCGCGCTGTCCGACGAGGGTTTCCGCCGACTGGCCGCCGCCCTCATCACGGCCCGCGCCGCCCCCCCCCCCCCCCCGCCGGAGGCGCTGCACGCCCTGCTGACGACTTACGTCCACTTCGCCCACGACAACCCGGCGTACTTCCGGCTCATGTTCCGCCCGGAACTCACGCAGCCGCACAAGAGCCCGAGTGGTGAGAAGGCGGCCAACGAGGCGTTCGCGGTCCTGGCCGACACCGTCACCGACTGCATCGCCGAGGGCACCGCGAAGTTGGTCGACGCCGACGATCTGGCGATCACACTGTGGAGCCTGGTACATGGTCTGGCGTCACTCTGGTTGGACGGCCAACTTGACTTCCGCGCAGACGACCCCGCCGCCCTGACAGAACGAGTCGTCACCCTGGCAACCTCACTCACCAAGCCGTAGACCGGACAACTCCACTTAATAAGTCAAACGAGTCCGCTGAGGATGTCCGCGTCTGATCAGACCGTGTCAGTTCTTCGCGGTCCGGAGATCTCGAAGGCAGAACCGGATCCCCCAGCTCCCAAACCCGCTGAATCCGGCCACCGAACACCTGGTTCGCCAACGCGGCGACCCGCTCAACCGCCGCAGGGGCGGGCCGCGCGGCGAGCGCGGCCCGCCACAGTTCGGCGATCGGTCATCCCTTGACCGCGCCGATCATGATGCCCTTGGCGAAGTGCTTCTGCAGGAACGGATACACGAGCAGGATCGGCAGGATGCTGACCACGAGCATCGCCATCTGCAGCGACTGCTGCGGCGGCACCTGGCTCGCGTCACCGGTGCCGATCGTGGCGTTGTCGACCACGTAGGTGCGGAGGACGAGCGACAACGGGTACTTGGCGTTGTCGGTGATGTAGAGCAGCGCGGAGAAGAAGTTGTTCCAGTACGCCACGGCGTAGAACAGCCCGATCACCGCGACGACCGCCTTGGACAGTGGCAGGACGATCCGGAAGAGGATCGTGAGCTCGCTGGCGCCGTCGATCTTCGCCGCGTCGAGCAGTTCCTGCGGCAGTTCGAGGAAGAACGCGCGCATGACGATCACGTTGAACCCGTTGATCAGCGCGGACAGGATCAGCGCCCAGTAGCTGTCCAGCAGGCCGAGCTGCTTGACGGTCAGGTACATGGGGATGATGCCCGGCGAGAACAGGACGCTGAACAGGACGACCATCAAGATCGGTTTGCTGCCGAAGCTGCCCGGCCGGGACAGCCCGTAGGCCAGCAGCGCCGTGCACGCCAGGGACAGGGCGGCGCCGACGACGGTGACGCCGACGGAGACCAGCAGTGCCCGGGTCACGACACCACCGTCGAAGATGGCTTCGTAGGCGTAGAGGCTCGGGCGCTCCGGCCACAGGACGTACCCGCCTGCCGCGGCGACCTGGCTCTCGTCCGCGAGGCTGGTGGAGATCACCGCCAGGAACGGGAGAATCACCACGAGGCAGCACACGGTCAGGACCAGGCCCTTGGCGGCCCTGGTCGCCGGGCGGGCGGGGCTGAGCGCCGTGATCATCGCTGGTACACCCCCCGCTCACCGAACATGTGCGCCACCTTGTTCGCGCCCAGGACCAGCGCCACGCCGACGATGCCCTTGACGAGTCCGGCTGCGGCCGACGCACCCCATGAACCGGCGCCGACCGCGTTGTTGAACACGTAGGTGTCGAGCACCTCCGAGGCGGTCGGCCCGACCGCGTTCTGCTGCAACAGGATCTGTTCGAAGCCGACGCTCAGCACGTCGCCGAGCCGCAGGATCAGCAGCAGCGCGACGACGGACTTGATGCCGGGGAGCGTCACGTGCCACAGCTGGCGCAGCCGGGACGCGCCGTCGACCGCGGCCGCCTCGTACAGCGCCGGGTCGATCCGGGACATCGCGGCGAGGAACAGGATCATGCCCCAGCCGGTGTCCTTCCAGACCACCTGCGCGACCACGAGTTCCTTGAACAGTTCCGGGTTCCCGATGATGTTGACGCTGCCGAGGTCGTGCTCGGTGAGGAAGCCGTTGAGCAGTCCGGTGTTCCCCAGCATGTGCTGGAAGATCGCCACGATGATCACCCAGGACAGGAAGTGCGGCAGGTACAGAATGGACTGCACCGTCCGCTTCACCCGCTCCGAGACCAGCGAGTTGAGCAGCAGCGCCAGCGCGATCGGGATGGGGAACACGAACAGCAGCTGCAGGAGCGAGATGACCAGCGTGTTGATCAGCGCGTTGAGGAACGCGGGATCACCGTTGACGATGATCGAGAAGTTGTCGAACCCCACCCACGGCGCGTCGGCGATCCCGATGTAGGGCTGGTAGTCCTTGAACGCGATGACGTTGCCCAGCAGCGGCGCGTAGTGGAACACCAGCAGCCACACCAACCCCGGCACCGCGCACGCGAGCAGCAGCCAATCCCGCCGCAGCCGCCGCCCGCGACTCACCCTTCGGGGTGTTGGCCGCGGCGGGGACTGGTCGACCGCGCGCGGTCTGCTCAGCACAGCCATCTCGGGCTCCCGGTCAGTTGTACTTCTTCTGGGTGCGGACCTCGGCCGGCCAACTGAGCTCGACACCGAGATCGGTCAGTGTGTCCTGGTAGGACTCGAGCCGGGCGGCGTCGGCCCGCACCTGGCGCGGCACCGCGCCCGTGTCGAGGCACACCGCGGCGAGCGCGCCGACGGCCTCGCCGATGTTCCATTCGACCGGGTGCAGCCGGTAGCAGCCGTTGGAGATGTGGGTGGTGCCGATGTTCTTGCCTGCGGGCAACAGGTTCTCGACCCGGACCGGCAGCAGCGCGCCGAGCGGGATCTGGAACGGCCAGCTCGGCACGTCCACGTACTGGCGCGGTCCGGCAGGCCCACCGGTCGACGGGTGCAGATCGATGCGGTAGCTGCCGATCCCGACGCTGTCCCGGAACTCCTCCGCGCCGAGGAGCGAACCGCGGGCCTCCACGCCGACGTGCAGTTCCGACACGGTGAACTCGGCGCGGATGCGGCGGGCCTCGCGGATGTAGGGGTACTTGGCGAGCCCGTCGGCGGTGTCGGTGACGTCCTGGCGCAGCCGCAGCCCGGGGTGGCCGGTGCCGCCCAGGTGGTTGGGTGCCTCGGTCTGCATCCAGTACAGGAACGACAGGCTGAGCTGGCGCGCGCCCTCGAGGTGCCGGTCCCGTTCGGCGTCGTCGACGCCGATGAGCGGCCCGAGCCAGTAGTCGACCTGCTGCCAGTTGACCAGCGTGATGTCGCCGCCGGCGTATTCCCCGGTCAGGTGCGGCTTGTGCAGGATCCGGCGGAACCGCCACAGGTCGAAGTCCTCGTCCGGTTCGAAGATCCGCTTCGTGTACGGTTGGAGTGTCTCCGGGGCGACCTGCCGCCAGCTGAGCAGCGGCGCGGGCCAGAAGTCGGGCGCGTAGGACCGCCAGAAGTCGTACATCGCAGGCCGGTCGATGGTGTGGTCCTCGCCGGGCCGGTGGTCGAGCGCGTAGCAGAACGTGAACGACTGCTGGTCCAGCGGCTGGGCCGGGCCCTCGACGGCGTGCGGCTCACCGGTGTCGTCGCGACTCTCCGATCCGATGACGTGCTCGACACCGGCCAGCTCCAGCAGCTCCCCCATCTCGGTGGCGTCCAGGATGTACAGCGCGGACACCGTCACCTCGTTGCCGCTGCCGGTGTCGAGCAGCCGCACCGCGGTGACGCGGTCGCCGTCGACCTCGGCGGCGACGGGCCGGTGCCGCAGCAGGATCCGCAGCTGCCTGCTGGATCGGTAGGGGGCGAGCATCTCGTCGATCGCCGCGACGGCGACCCGTGGCTCGTGGCAGATCCTGCTGACGTGCCCCTTGCCGGGGTTGAGGTTCACCGTCGCCGCGGCTTCGTCGGTCAGCGGGTACGCCCGGCGGTAGTAGTCGCGAATGGTGTCGCGCAGTCGCCGGTAGGTCGCGGTGGCGCCGAACTGCTCGATCCAGGGGTGCTCGTCGGGTGGCACTGCCTGCGAGGTCAACTGGCCACCGAGCCAGTCGGTCTCCTCGGTGAGGACGACGGTGCGGCCCAGCCGCAGCGCGGCCAGCGCCGCGGCGACACCGCCGAGGCCGCCGCCGACGACGAGGATGTCACAGGTCTGCTCGTGCATCAGGCTCCTTGTGGTGCGGTCAGGGTGGCGCCGGGGTGGAAGCCGCAGTCGATGACGACCCGGCGTGGCGTGCGGTCTCCTGGGTTGTCCAGGAGGTCGGCCAGCAGCCGCACCGCCGCGGCGCCCATCTCCCGGCCCGGCGTCGTGATGGTGGTGATGTCCCAGCGTTCTACGGTGTTGTCCACGTACTCGTACTCACTGAGCGCGGCGACCGAGAGGTCCTGCGGCACCGACAGCCCCAGCGCCGTCGCGGCGGCGCACACGTCGCCCGCCCGTTCGCGGTCGTCCGTGACGATGCAGGTGTAGCCCTGTTCGACCAGGCCGGGCACGACCGCCGCGATGGACTCGGCACGCGGCGGGACGAACACCTCCGTCGTGTCGGCCCGGTCGGCGAGCAGCTCACTGGCCGCGGCGAAACCAGCGTCACGGTCGAGGATCGACTCGTGGTTCGACCCGCCGCGCAGCCGTGCGATCCGGCGGTGCCCCAGTCCGTTGATCCGCTCGATGAGCCGGCGGGTAGCTGTGGCGTAATCGGCCGCGGCGTAGGACACCTCCGCCCCTGGCAGCTCCCGGCGGCCGATGAACACGGCGGGATACCCATCGCGGACCAGCTCGGCCAACTCGTCGCGGTCCTCCGACTGTCCGATGAGGACAGCGCCGTCGGCGACCTGCAGCGAGTTGGTGCCGTTCTTGTAGATGGAGCGGCGCCGGTCGTCGGTGTGCGAACCGGTGAACAGCAGCAGATGGCAGTCGAGTTCCTCGACCGCTTCCTCGACGCCCACCAGGAACGGGTGGTAATAGCTCATCGCCTGCATCGGGAACAGCGCCTCGTAGGTGAACACGCCGATGATCCCGTTGCGACCACCTGCCAGACTCCTGGCGGCCACGTTCGGCACGTACCCGAGCTGCCGGATCGCCTCCTCGACGCGCGCGGCCGTCCGGTCACTGACCCGGACCCCGTTCGAGCCCCCCCGACCGTTGACGACCGCGGAGACGACCGCGGGCGACACGCTCGCCAGCCGCGCGACGTCAGCCTGAGTCGGCCGCTTCTTCGGCCGTTCCGGCGCCTTCATCCGTGTCCACCCCATTGATATAGCGCATTATCACCTGTTGACGGCAGAGTAGTCAGATCGACGGCTCTGGGTCAACAGTAGGACCACAGACTGCTGTTTTGCTGGGTATTGACAGTGAATTTCGGTCGATCTAAAGTCCGTCACCACTTGATGATGCGCTTCATCAACCGTCAAGAACGGAAGTTTTCGCCGTGACCCAGCACAGAGTTGTGAGCCGCCGCGCCCTGTTGCGCGGCATGGGCGCGATGACCCTCGCGGCCGCCTCGACGTCGTTCCTCTCCGCCTGTGGTGGTGGCGGCGGAGCCGCCAACACCGCCGATGCCAACGCCCGCGTCAAGCTGCCGACCCACGTCCCCTACACCGGGGTGACCCCGGACCTGCCCGCCGGGGAGGACCTGCTGCCCGGCTTCTACCGGTACCCCGAGAACCTCGTCACCGCGATCACCGACAAGCCCGGCGCCGGCGCGGGCAAGGTCTCCATCCTCGTCGACACGTTCACCCCGGTGCCGCCGCCACTCGCCGACAACGCGTACTGGCAGGCGCTCAACGACCGGGTCGGCGCGGACCTGGCCTTCAACATGGTCCCGGACAGCGACTACAGCACCAAGGTCACGACGACGATCGCCGGCGGGGACCTGCCCGACATGGTGATGCTGCCGTCCTGGACGCCGGACCTGCCCGGCGTGCTGCGCGCCAAGTTCGCCGACCTCACGCCGTACCTGTCGGGCGACGCGGTCAAGGAGTACCCGTTCCTGGCCAACATCCCGGAGTTCTGCTGGCGGCCGATGATCGCCAACGGCGGCATCTTCGGCCTGCCCACCCCGCGTGCGAGCATCGGCGAGATCATGTTCGTCCGCGACGACCTGGTGGCCGACCGGTCGCTCAACCCGAAACCGGCGAACCACGACGAGTTCGTCGAGCTGTGCGAGGGGTTGACCGACGCGAAGGCCGGGCGGTGGGCGCTCGGCGACACCGGTCTCGGTGGCGGCGGCGCGCTACTGTTCCTGCTCGAGTCGTTCGGTGTGCCCAACGGCTGGTCCGAGAAGAACGGCAAGTTCACCAACGCCGTCGAGACCGAGGAGTACACCGAGGCGCTCGCCGCGCTCGTCGCCATGGTCGAGAAAGGACTGTTCCACCCGGACACGTTCAGCGCGACCTTCCAGCAGGGCCGGGACTGGTTCGGCACCGGCAAGATCGCCATGAAGGTCGACGGCTACGCGGCGTGGGACATCCTGCTCGGCACCTATCCGGGCATCGACGTCGGCGGCCTGCTCGCACCGGCCCACGACGGAGGTGGTGACGGCAGGCACTTCACCGGCAAGGGCAGTTTCGCGGTCACCGGCATCAAGAAGGGTGACGAGAAGCGGGTCAGGCAGATGCTCGCGATCGCCAACTGGATGGCCGCGCCGTTCGGGACCACCGAGCACCTGTTCCGCAAGTTCGGCGTCGACGGGACCGACCACACGATGCGCGCCGGTCTCCCCGTCCTGACCAGGAACGGCGAGACCAACGTCAAGATCCCCATGCAGTACCTCGTCGACCAGCCCCCGATCCTCGGGCCCGGCGACCGGGCCGTGGTCGACAAGCAGTACGCGTTCCACAAGGAGGTCGCGCCGCTCCTGGTACCGGACCCGACCGTCGGCCTCTACTCGCCGGTCAACGCGAGCAAGGGCTCGGTGCTGTCCAAGGCACTCAACAACGCCCGCAGCGAGATCGTCCGCGGCAACCAGCCGGTGTCCGGCTGGGCGGACGTCGTGCGCCAGTGGCGGCAGACCGGTGGCGACCAGGTGCGCGGCGAGTTCGAGAAGGCACACGCACAGCAATGACGCTCGTCCAACGAAGGAGAGAGTGATGCGCAAACGAATTCGGCGACTGCTCGCGGTCGCCGGCCTGCTGACCGCGGCGGCGTTACCGGCGACCGCGGGAAGTGCCACCGCCAACCAGGCCGCCTACGACTGGCAGTTCGTCTGGGGCGACACGTTCGACAGACTCGACCACCAGAAGTGGGGCGTCATCGAGGGTCTGCTGTCCCCGGGAACCGACCAGGCGTACACGTCCTTCGCCGTCACCACCGCCAACAGCAACCTGGTGCTGAACACCGAGAAGCGGCAGTACGGCAGCAAGGCCTACACGTCGGGCATGGTGTGGACGAAGGGCCGGTTCTCCTTCACCTACGGCAAGATCGAGGTGCGGGCGCAGATGCCGGTCATGGGCAAGGGCATCTGGCCCGCGCTCTGGTTGCAGGGAAACGTCACCGGCAACTGGCCCGGCCCTGGTGGCAACGAGATCGACTTCGCCGAGCTGTGGAACGACCCGACGAAGGTGCACCACGCTCTGCACTACGCCGACACTCCCCACGGTACGGACCTCGGCGCCAACCAGGGCTGCAAGTACACGAGTCCCGTCAACCTGTCGGCCGGATACCACACCTACAGTCTCATCTGGGAGCCGGGACCGAAGCTCACCTACTACGTCGACGGGCAGCAGACCTGTCAGTACACGTTGACCGGCAACTACTTCAACACCCCGATGCACATCATCATGAACACCGCGATCGGCGCCTCGTGGATCGGACACCCCGACGCGAGTGTGCAGTTCCCGCAACAGTTCAAGATCGACTATGTGCGGGTGTACCAGGACGCCAACCTCGGCTGACCGGCCGCCGGTGGCACGCGCCCCTCGCGTGCCACCGGTTTTCGCACCTCGCTCGGAGAGAGGAACCATGAGCAGCAACCACGACACCGAGATCAAGGAGCTGCTCGGCCGCATGACGCCGATGGAGAAGCTCGGTCAGCTCCAACAGCTGGCCTGGGGCTTCAACACCGGACCAGGCGGGCCCGGCACCGAGGACGTCGAGGCAGCCGCCCGCGCCGGCCGGGTCGGGTCGGTGCTCAACCTGATGGGCGCCGCGAACGCCAACGCGCTGCAGCGCATCGCCGTCGAGGAGTCCCGGCTCGGCATCCCGCTGATCTACGGGCTCGACGTCATCCACGGCTACTGGACGACCTTCCCCATCCCGCTCGCGCAGGCCGCCGCCTTCGACCCTTCGGTCACCGAGGCCGACGCCGCCGTGTCGGCGCGCGAGGCCCGGTCCGACGGGATCGGTTGGGTGTTCTCGCCGATGATGGACGTCACCCACGAGCCACGCTGGGGCCGGATCGCCGAGAGCCACGGCGAGGACCCGTACCTGACCGCGTGCTACGCGGCGGCCAAGGTCCGCGGCTACCAAGGCTCGTCGCTGAGCGCACCCGACCGGGTCGCCGCCTGCGCCAAGCACTTCGCCGCGTACGGCGGGGCCGAGGGCGGCCGGGACTACAACACGGTCGACGTGTCGGAGCAGCGCCTGCGCAACCTCTACCTGCCACCGTTCCTGGCCGCCGTCGACGCGGGCGCGGCGACCGTCATGGCCGCGTTCAACACCGTCAGCGGGGTTCCCGCGCACGGCAACACGCACACGCTGACCGACATCCTCAAGACACAGTGGGGCTTCGACGGTGTCGTGGTCAGCGACTGGGCGGGAGTCGACGAGCTGGTCACCCACGGTTTCGCCGCCGACAGCGCCGAAGCGGGCCTGCTGGCCGTGAACGCCGGGGTGGACGTGGAGATGGCCAGCACCAGCTTCGTCGAGCACGGCCCGGAGCTGCTGTCCCGCGGCCGGATCAGCGAGGAGCGGCTGGACGACGCGGTGACGCGCGTGCTGCGGCTGAAGTTCCGGCTCGGGCTGTTCGACCGGCCCTACGTCGACCTCGACGCGGTGGTCCAGGAGCCGACCCCTTCGGCGCGGGCGGCGGCACGCGCCGCGGCGGCACGCTGCATGGTGTTGCTCAGGAACTCACCGGCCGTCCTCCCCCTCGACCCGGCGGTCTCCACCATCGCCGTGGTCGGCCCGTTCGCCGACTCGACCGACCTGCTCGGCACGTGGGTACTCGGCGAGACGCAGCGGCGCTTTCCCGCCGGTACCGTCCGCCAAGCGCTCGAGACCGCGCTGCCGGGCACGCGGATCCGCCACGCCGACGGCGTCCAGGCGGCGGTCGACGCCGCCATGGCCGCCGACGTCACGATCGTGGTGGCCGGTGAACCGTCGGCGCTCAGCGGCGAAGCGGCCACCCGTGCCGACCTCGGACTGCCCGACGCGCAGGAGGAGTTGATCGCCGCCGTCGCCGCGACCGGCAAGCCGTACGCCGTCGTCCTGCTCGGCGGCCGCCCCCTCACCGGGGCGTGGCTGGACTCGGCACCGGCCGTCCTCATGGCCTGGCACCCCGGCATCGAAGGCGGCAACGCGATCGCCGATGTCCTCACCGGTGCCGTCAACCCCGGCGGCAAGCTGCCGGTGACGTTCCCGCGCGCGGTCGGGCAGGTACCCATCTACTACAACCGGGAGAACACCGGACGCCCCTACGACCCGGCCCGGCCGGAGAACCCGTTCGTCTCCGCGTACCTCGACCTCGCCGACGGCCCACGGTTCCCGTTCGGCCACGGCCTGAGCTACACCACGTTCGTGGTCGACGAGCCGTCGCTGTCCCAGGACAGGATCGGCGCCGCGGCCCTGCGCGACGGCGCCACGGTCGAGGTCACCGTGACACTGCGCAACACCGGCGACCACGCAGGTGACGAGGTCGTCCAGTTGTACGTGCACGACCGGGCGGCGAGCATCGTGCAACCGGTGCGCAGGATGCGCGGGTTCCAGCGCGTCCACCTGGCCGCGGGCGAGCAGACATCCGTGCGCTTCACCCTGGCGGCCAACGACCTGGGCTTCTGGACCGGCGACCCGAACGGCCGGTTCGTGGTGGAACCAGGCAAGATCGACATCCACACCGGCACCAGCTCGGCGACGACGAGCAGGCGCACACTGACGATCACCTGAGCCACGGTTCCCTGCGGCAGGCACGTGCGTTGGACGGCTTTCGCGGTACCTGCGCCGGGCGGCGCCCATGGTCGGTTACGTCAGCCACCGATCGCACGCGCAAGGAACCAGGTCGGGTCAGGCCTGGTTGATGGTCGTGAAGAAGCCGTGGGCGACGTCGTACAGCTTGACGTTCTCACGCTGTGACCGTTCGACCAGCATCTTGAACGCCCGGTCGGCGTCAACGCCGTGAGCGGCCATTTGTACGCCTTTGGCCTGCTCGATCACCGGACGCGATGCCAACGCGGTCCGCAACTGGTGCACCAGAGCGAGGGAACGCAGGTAACGACGGGCGTTGCCCACCGCGGCCACGGGCAGCGGTCAGCAACTGCAGCAGCGAGCTGTCCACGGGAGCGAACGCATCGGCGCCGGGGCCGTAGGCGTTCAACGATCCCACCAGCTCGTCCTCGCGGTCGTCGGCAGCGGGGATCACCAACGGCACCGACAGGAACGACCGGACACCAGCTGCCTCCGCCACCTCGACCGATGCCCGCAACGGCTCCCGTGTCGTCGCCGCCTCCCGTTCGGGCCCTTCTCCCGCCGCGAACTGCACCTGATCCGCCGGCGGCACCTGCGCCGAGGTCGCCGACACCGTCCGCGGCCCCGCCGCGTCGTGCACCGTGACCGTCACCGCGTCTGTCCCGGCTGGAACCTCGGCCGAAATCCCGGATCGCCGACGCCGACGTGCTGCTCGCGGACACCGTGGTGCCCACGACGACACTCGTGCGCGCGCTTTCTGGCCAGAATCGTCGATGCGGCGTCCGCGACAGCCGGAGCGCCCGTTCAGCACCTGGTGCTCACCCATCCCGCGAACTGGGGCTCGACACGGATCGGTGCTCTGGGCGGCGTGGACGCATCTGCTGGAATCCGGACGGGTCAGCCGGTTCAGATTGTTCTACGGCTCGTCTCCGGCAGACGCTGCGCGTTCACACTGACCTGCATCGGTACGTCACTGCAGAAGCTGACTTCTCAGGGTTGTCAATAACACTGACCCATGGTGCAAAGCAGCCGCGCGCTGCGTCCGGTCACCCGGCTCGTGGCCCTCGCGTTGATTCCCGTGCGGGTGTCGAACGGCGCTCCGGAGAGAAGTACCGTGGTACCACCTCCCTCCCGAAGATGCCGACCGCAGTACGACGAAACGGGACGGAGTCGGGCCTAGCGTTAAGACTATGACGAAATCTGACAGTCCACTGTGGAGGTTCGGGGCGGCCACCATGGCGCTGGCGACGGCGTTCGCTGTCGTCGCCTGCGGGTCGGACGCCGACAACAGCGCGGCGCCCGCCGCGACCGGATCGCACGGCGCGCACGCGAGCGGGTCGTCGGCTCCACCGCAGCCGCTGCGCGCCGGCGAGCGGTTCGTCGACCTGAAGATGGCCGAGGCATACACGCCCGCGCCGCCGGAGGGCGGCACGGACGAGTACCGGTGCCAGATGATCGATCCGGGCCTGACCAAGGCGGCGTTCCTGACCGGGACCCAGTTCACGCCGGAGAATGTCGCCATCGCACACCACGCCATCGTGTACGCGGTGCCGCCGGGCGGCGCTGCCGCGGTGCGCGAGCAGGACGCGAAGACCCCCGGCCTCGGCTGGCAGTGTTTCGGCGGGACCGGCGTGGACGGCGCCGAAGTAGAAGAGGGGGACGCGGCGTGGGTGGACACCTGGGCGCCGGGCGCCACGGAGACGCTGCTCGACCAGGACGCCGGCTACAAGCTGGAGCCGGGCAGCCTGATCGTCCTTCAGATCCACTACAACCTGCTCGCCACCGACGGCAAGCCGGCCGGGTCGGACCGCTCGGCGGTGCGGCTGCGGCTGACGGACGGCACGCCGCAGACCCGGGAACTCGAGACGTGGTCGCTCGACGCGCCGATCGACCTGCCCTGCGCCGCCGACGAGTCGGGTCCGCTCTGTGACCGGGCGGCCTCGATCGCGGACGTGACGAAGCGGTTCGGGCCGGAGGTCGGCGAGATGGCGGACCGTCAGGTGGAGGAGTGCAACCAGGGCGGCGCGCCGAAGCCCGGTGACACCCAGACCTGCGACCACAAGGTGGAGGCGCCGATGACGCTGTTCGCCGGTTTCGGCCACATGCACATGCTCGGGCGGGCCATCAAGGTCGAACTCAACCCGGGCACGCCGAACGCCAAGGTCGTGCTGGACGTGCCGCAGTTCGACTTCGACAACCAGCGGCTGATGAAGCTGCCGTCGCCGGTGGAGATCGGCCCGGGAGACACCCTGCGGGTGACGTGCACGCACGACGCGGGGCTGCGCAAACTGCTGCCGCAGCTGAGCAAGCTGCCGCCGCGCTACGTGGTGTGGGGCGACGGCACCAGCGACGAGATGTGCATTGGCATCATGACGGTCTCCCCCCGCAAGTCCTGACGAAGCGTCGAACGTGTGTGAGCTCACCGAGGTCAACAAGCCGAAACACCACTGTTTGCGCTCAGGAGGCATCGTCTTGCCAGATCCAACACGCCGCACGGTTGTCTGCGGCCTGCTAGCCGGTCTGGTCGCACCGGTTTCCCTAGCCGCCTGCTCGTCCGAGACACCCGCCGCCAACCCGCCCGCCGGAGGATCCTCCGGCTCCGGTGGCACGCCGTTGGCCAAGCTGGCCGACATCCCGGTCGGCAGCGGGGCGATCGTGGACGGACCGTCAGGCAAAGTCCTGATCGTCCGGCCATCGGAGAACGAGGTCAAAGGGCTCGACCCGGTCTGCCCGCACGCGGGCGTCACCGTTTCCCGACCGGCGGGTGGCACCATCACATGCCCCGGCCACGGCAGCGTCTTCGACGCCGCGACCGGCGACATGAAGAAAGGGCCGGCGACCACCGGCCTGACCCCGATCCCGGTGAAGATCAGCGGCGACTCAGTCGTGACCGCCTAGAAAGGTGTCGGCGGCCCGCCGGAACTCGGCGGGCCGTTCGACCCAGGGATAGTGGCCGCACTGGTCGATCAGCACGACATCACCGTTCGGGAAAAGCCTCGCCAGCGCCTTCGCCGGCCGCACACCCGTCAGACAGTCCTGCGCGCCACCGAGCACCAATGTCGGTGCCTTCACCGCAGCGAACCTGCCGGCCAGATCTTTGCGGTGGCTGCACGCTGAAACGCCTGCGCCGCGGCAAGGTCGAACTTCCCCAGTTGTGCGTGCTTCTGTTCAACTGCCGTCCAGGCGGCGTACCCAACCGGGGCGCACGCCTGCTGCCAGGCATTGAACGCTGTCTCGTCGGACAGATCGGCGCCGCCTTGGAACGCGGCAACAGCTTGTCGAACACCGGGTCGCCACTTCGTTCACCGATGAGCTCCGCCGCGTCGGCGGGCTCGTCTACCAGATAGGTGGACGGCGGCGTGACGAGAAGGAGTCGGGCGACCCGCTCCGGATACTGCGCCGCGTAGCTGATCGCGAGCCTGGTGCCGGCAGAATGGCCGATGGTGGTCAACCGCTCCTGCCCCAGATGCTCGCGCAGCGACTCGACATCACGGGCTTGAGTCCAGTACGCGCCGGTTTCGGCTCGCTCCGGCTTTGGTGACTTGCCGACAGCTCCGAGCTCACACACGTCCGCACTGAACTCACACCCGTGCGGCGTCGTGGCGGTCGGACGGGCGGTGACGTGGGCGGCTGCAGGCGGACCGGCAGCGGAGCGGTCGATCACGCGGAGCGGATCGGCCCCGGTGCGGTGCGGCTGGGACTACGGTCGCGCCCCCGACGGACGCGCGAGATGAAGCGCTAGATCGGCCGGGTGAGTCTCAGGTCGTAGGCGAGGATGACGGCCTGGATCCGGTCCCGTGCGCCGATCTTGGCGAGGACCCGCCCGACGTGGGTCTTCACCGTCGACTCCGACAGCGTGAACCGTTGCGCGATCTCGCCGTTGGTGAGGCCGTGGCCGATGGCGACGAGGATCTCGCGCTCGCGGCCGGTCAGGGAGTCCAGCCGGGGATCCTCTCGCACGGGCCCGCAGAGGTCATCGCCGAGCCGGTCGGCGCACGCGTCGAGCAGCCGCCGAGTCAGCGCCGGCGCGATCACCGCGTCCCCGGCGGCGACGGCCCGGATGCCGGCGAGCAACTCCTCCGGGCGGGTGTCCTTCAGCAGGAAACCGCTCGCCCCGGCCCGCAGCGCGGCGAGCGCGTACCGGTCCACGTCGAACGTCGTCAGCACCAGGATCCGCGAACGCCCACCGGCGGCGACGATGCGCCGGGTGGCCTCGATCCCGTCGACGCCCGGCATGCGGATGTCCATCAGCACCACGTCGGGATGCAGCTCGGTGGTCCACCGAACGGCCTCGGCGCCGTTCTCGACCTCGCCGACGATCTCGGTGTCGGGGGTGCTCTCCAGCAGCATGCGAAACCCGAAGCGCTGCAGCGGCTGGGCGTCCACCACGAGCACAGAGATCATGAATGGCTGCCTTTCAGGGTCACGTAGACGGTCCAGCCGCCGTCAGATGCCGGGGCCGGCGCTGACCGTGCCGCCGTAGAGCGCGGCGCGTTCGGCCATGCCGGCGGGGCCGAGACCCGCGTCGCCCGGCGACGCCTACTTCATACCGAGCGAACCTGAGACGACCGTTAAAACGGCGCTCAGACCAGTTGGCCGCCGGCGCGGGTTCGTCGTCGGGCGGGCCGCTGTCGTGCACGACGATGTGGACCTGGCAGGAGTCGGCCGCCAGGCTCAGGTCGACGGTGGTGCGCGGGCCGGCGTGCGTGAGGGCGTTGGTCAGGGCCTCCTGCACGATGCGGAAGGCGGCCAGTTGCACGCCGAGGTCCAGCCGGTCGGGACGGCCGGATCGCAATCATCGCAACAGCCGATTTCGCAGCGCTCGGATCTCGTGCTCCAGGGCGACGTTCGACTCCTTGCGGTGCTCGATGACCACGCTTGTCTCGATCGGGGCTGGGAGACACTTGCGCACGGAAGCAGCCGAGGCTCCTCGGAAACAGCTCTGGTAAGCCTGATTTACAGGCGGCGATTCTCCCGCACCCGCAGACGTAAAACTAATCAACGACACGCGACACTAGTGATGGCAGTCAACGCAGCGCCGTCCGAGGAAGCGCCGCCCGGTCGGTTGGCAGGCCGGTGGGTGCCGTGGTTGGTGATCGGGTTGTGGGTGGCGCTGGCGGCGGCGCAGCGTGTTCGTCTTCGACACGATCCTCGGGTTCAAGGGCGTCGACTACTCGGTGCCGTTGCTGGCATTCCTGTTCCTGGTGGCGCTCGGCGTCGACTACAACATCTTCCTGGCGAGCCGGGCCCGGGAGGAGACCGTGTGTCTGGGCACCAGAGAGGGCATGCTCAAAGCCCCTCTCCGCCACCGGTGGCGTCATCACCTCGGCAGGCCTGGTCCTGGCGGCCACGTTCGCGGTCCTCGCCACGCTTCCGCTGGTGATGCTGATCGAGGTCGGGTTCCTGGTCGCCTTCGGCGTGCTGCTCGACGCCCTGCTCGTGCGGTCGGTCCTGGTGCCCGCCCTCACCCTGCTGATCGGCCGGCGGATCTGGTGGCCGAGCCGGCTGTCCCGACCGGCGGAGCTGCCGGACGGTCAACAGTCGCTCGCCGACGACGAGGAGCCCGCGCTGCAACGGTGAGCGCGGCGGCACGGACGAGATCCGGGACGGGGACCCAGGCCCGTCCCGGATCTTTTCATGGGCCCGACGGCCGCCGCCCCCTTTTGGTCCTGCGCCGACGGTGAGCCGCGCGGGGCCATGCCCGAGGGCCGCCGTCCCTTGTCCTGCGCCGCGCCGCCGGGGCGGGTCAGCGCACCGCGGTGTCCTCCCCTGCGGTGAGCCGCGCGATCGGGGCGGGCGGGGCCGCAGCCGGAAGGTCGACCCGAAGCAGCGCGCCACCGCGTGCGGACCGGGCGACGGTGACCCGGCCGCCGTGGGCGTCGACGACCCGCTGCACGATCGACAGCCCCAGACCGGATCCCGGCAACGCCCGGGCGCTGTCGGCACGGTAGAACCGGTCGAACACCCGCGGCACGTCGGCGGCGTCGATGCCCGGCCCGGCGTCGTCGACCTCGAGCACCGCCGACGCGCCCTCCGCACGGAGCCGGACCTGGACCGGCTGGTCCGCGGGAGACCACTTGCCGGCATTGTCGATGAGGTTGAGCACCGCCCGTTGGAGGCCGGCGGGACGCCCGCTCACCCACACGGAGGTCACGTCGAGCGCGACCTCGATGTCGGGCACACGGGAACGCGCCCGGGTCGCGGCGGCCACCACCACGTCGGCGAGGTCGAGCACCTCGGTGCTCTCGTCGCTGACGTCACCGCGCGCCAGGTCGGTCAACTCGGCGGCAAGGGTGCTCAACTCGGCCACCTGGGCGCCGAGATCGTTGAGCAGCCGGGTCCGGCTCTCCGCCGGCAGTGCGCTGTCCAGGGTGCCGCGCCGATCGAGCCGGATCAGCAGCTCGACGTTGAGGCGCAGGCTGGTGAGCGGGGTCTTGAGCTCGTGGGCGGCGTCCTCGGCGAGCAGCCGCTGGGCCCGACGGGAGTCCCGGAGCGCGGCGAGCATGTCGTTGATCGACTGGATCAGCCGCCGGATCTCCCCACCGCCCTCATCCGGGATGTCGGCGTCGAGATCCCGGGTGTGCGCGACACGGACCGCGGCGGCGGTCAGCCGGTCGATCGGTGCCAGCCCGGTCCGCGCCACGGTCCGCCCGACAAGGGCGCCGCCGACCACGCAGAGCAGCCCGATCAGCAGCATGCCCAACCCGAACCGGTTGATCGGGCTGTCGTCGGCGACGCGGGCCACCTGGACCGCGCCGTCGCCCGCCCGCAGCGTGTAGATGAGGTAGCCGTCGTCGTCGCTGTCGCCCGACTCCATCAGGTCGGCCGACGCGCCCTGCGCCACGCGCCCGGCGTGCTCGCTGACCGGGGGCAGCGCGGGTTGGCCGGCCGGCGTCCGGATCGAGCCGTCGGGCAGGATGACTCGCGCCAGCCGACCGGATCCGGGATACGGCGGTAGCTGGACCTGCGCCAGACCGGCGCGCTCCGCGTTCGTCGCCAGGACGCGGGAGTCGGCGCGTAGCTGATCCTCCGCGGTGTCCTGCAACTCCCAGTCCAGTAGCTCGCTGGCCACCTGGAAGGCCACGAACACGCTGACCGCGATGGCCGTCGCCGCGATCACCGTCAGCCTGGTCCGCAGGGACCGCCGGCGCCACCAACGGGTCAGCCGGCGCGAGCCCCGGCCGGCGGGCCTGCTCACGGAGGAGTCTCCCGCAACGTGTACCCCAAGCCGCGCAGCGTGTAGATCAATCGCGGCTCACCCTCGGCCTCCATCTTGCGGCGCAGGTAGCTCACGTACACCTGGAGGTTGTTGGCGGTGACGCTCATGTCGAAGCCCCAGATCGCCTCGAACAGCGCGTCGCGGGTCAACACCCGGGTCGCGTTGCGCACGAGGACCTGCAGCAGGGAGAACTCGGTCCGGGTCAGGCGGAGCGGCCGCCCGCCCCGCCACGCCTCGAACCTGTCGGGATCGACCCGGACGTCGGCGAACGACAGGATCTGCGACTCGTCGTCGCCCGGCGCGCGGCGGCGCAGCAGGGCCCGGACCCGGGCCAGCAACTCCTCGGTGGCGAACGGCTTGGGCAGATAGTCGTCGGCGCCCGCGTCCAGCCCCGCGACCCGGTCGAAGACCTGATCCCGGGCGGTCAGCATCAGCACCGGCAGATCCCGACCCGCCGCCCGCAACCGCCGGCAGGTCTCCAACCCGCCGAGGCGGGGCATCATCACGTCGAGGATCAGCAGATCCGGCGCGTCGCCACCGACCCCGTCGAGCACGGCGAGACCGTTGGTGACGGTGCTGGTGTCGTAACCCTCGACCTGGAGCACCCGCTCCAGCGACTCACGGATGGCCGCCTCGTCATCCGCGATCATGATCCGCACGCCGGCCCGCCCCCTCCAGTCGATGCTTTTGCCGCTCATTCTCCCCGATCAACCTGAGGCCAGGATTAGAGCGTCTCCGCTGTGATGCCCGCGGGCCGTGCTCTTACGGAAGCCCAAGCTTGTTTCAGGGTCCTGGCGTTCGACGTGACACCTGGTTGATCATGGGTGAAGCCCTTGGTTGATCATTCCTTCTTGCGACAGATGGAAGATCACCACCAAGGGCTTCAGTTGATCAGTGTGCACCACACCAGCGCGACCGATGCGCTGGGGGACCTGTCCGGGTTCCGCTACGAGTTCTACCGATGCCTGACCACGCGGGCGGACGCGTTGTTCGAGTTGACCGACGCGGCACTGTGCACGGACGGGCCGGTCACCTCGCTGGCCGAGTTGTCCCTGGCCGCCGAACACCGACGTGGTCTGGCTCCCTGTACGACAGCCTGAACTCCGGCCGGATCGACATCACTCGATTCCGAAATATCATTGTCTGCCAAGCCATTCCCCGCTGCGACGGGCGACTGGGTTATCTGGTTTCCAGGGTTGCGGTGACGGGGTGGGTCTCCATCAAACCCGGGGCGGGACACCATCCTGCTCGACGATGCCTCAGTACGACCCCACCGTGCGACCGGCATGATCCTCGAACTCAGCGAGGTCCCCCTGGTTGGCCACCGCCAACTCGGCCAACGTCTGTCCGGTCGGCAACCGACGAGCCTGGAACGATGCCGTCACCTGCTTGGACCAGCCCCTGCTGATAGGCGATGACGACCAGCTGAGCGCGGTCGCGTGCCCCCACCTTCGACATCGCCCGGTGGATGTGCGTGCGCACGGTCAGCGGGCTCACGACCAGCCGCTCACCGATCTCCTGGTTCGACAGCCCGTGCGCGGCCAACGCAGTCAACTCACGCTCGCGGTCGGTCAGGATCGAGAGCAACCCCTGGGATACGTCGCCGGCGCCGCCGTTCCCGGACAGGAAGCGGTCGATCAGTGCGCGGGTGGCAGCCGGCGAGAGGAGCGCCTCCCCCGCCACGACGGTTCGGATCCCGTCCAGCAGGCCCGCCGCGGTGACATCCTTGCCGAGGAATCCGCTCGCCCCGGCCTTGAGCGCGCGGGCCACGTGTTCGTCGGTTTCGAAGGTGGTCAGGATCAGCACGCGGGTGTCCGCGAGGTCGGCGCAGATCTCCTGTGTCGCGGCCAGGCCGTCGCGGACGGGCATCCGGATGTCCATCAGCACCAGGTCCGGACGGTGGCGCCGGGCGAGATCGACCGCCTCCACGCCGTTCGATGCCTCGGCGACGACGGTCATGTCGTCGCAGGAGTCGATCAGCATGCGGAAGGTCGAGCGGAGCAGCGCCTGGTCGTCGGCGAGAAGGATGCGGATCATCGGCTGTTGGTCACGGATCCGTTCTCTGGCTTGGTTTCTCGATGAGTTGTTTGTTGCTGCGCCGGAACGCCCACACGATGACCACGGCCACCGTCATCGACATCGGTGTACCCATGACGACACGGGCGAATCGGCTGGCCGAACTGGCCCGGCGTCAACGTGGCATCGGGAATGGCTTCCGCTCGCTTGGTCTGGTCGTGGACGGGTTCGGTCATGGTCCATTCCCAGGAGAACAGCTGCGGCCGCGCACCGATGCACCTGACGTCCTCGTAGCGCGAGATCGCCCAGAAACCGCCGTTGGCGTCGGTCCAGTGCACCGGGGACCGGTGGCGCAACGCCCGGTAGGCAGGCGCCGGATCACCCAGGTAGAACTCGGGCGACGCCAGCTGATAGTCCATGTTCGCCCCCTCCGGCCGGGCATCCGGCCGGAGGCCCTTGGCGTGTAGCACAGTACACCTAATTATGCGACCATCTACACCTAACTGCGATGCTGGAGCGCGGTTGCCACCCGGGAGATCCGCTGTGCGTCCAACCTCCTCTTCGAGGCTTGCGACAACAAGGTCCTCGCTTCGATGACTTGGTCTTCCAGCCGCTGTCGTTTCGCCATCGCTCCATCCTGGACACAGCGGCCCCTCAGCGGGCTCGGCACGAGTCTACCGAGCTTCCGGCCGGCAGGGGCCATAGCGGCCGACGCGTCTACTGCGGACTCCTACTGCGATCTTCGTATGCGGTGCCTGCATCCGCATGACGACGACGGCGGGGTCCGGACGGAAGGCTTGAGCCACGTTCGAGGAAGTGGAGTGTTGGTTATGGCTGGATTGCTCGGTCGTCTCGGCCGGTTCTCGTTTCGCAGGCGGCGGCTGATCGTCGCGGTGTGGTTGTTGGCCCTGGGTGGGGCGGTGCTGCTCGCCGTCACGTCGGAGGGTCCGGTCAGCACCAAGCCGTCGATGCCGGGAATCGAGTCGCAGCAGGCGTTCGATCTCATCGAGGAGCGATTCCCCGGCTCGAATGCGGATGGGGCGTCGGCGACCATCGTGTTCGTCGCTCCGCCGGGCGGCTCGGTGGCGGCCGAGGAGAACCAGCGGATCATCGAGGCGGCCCTGGCGCCGGTCTCCGGCGGTCAGCAGGTGGCACGGGTCGTGCCGCCTTCGGCGGGCGGGAGCATCAGCGGAAACGGTTCGACCGGGTTCGCTTCCGTGACGTATACGGTGCCGTCGGCCGAGGTGACCGACGAATCGCGTGCCGCACTGGCCGCGGCGGTGGAGCGGGCACGAGCCGAAGGGCTGACCGCGGAGATGTCCGGCTCGGCGCTCAAGACCGGTACCAAGATGAGCGCCATGGAGCTCATCGGAGTCGCGATCGCGGCTCTGGTGCTGCTGATGACGTTCGGTTCGCTGGTGGCGGCCGGGCTGCCGCTGATCACGGCGATCATCGGCGTGGCCATCTCGTTCCTGGGCGTATGGGCGGTGGCCGGGCCGCTGGGGATGGCGGTCACCAGCGGGATGCTCGCGCTCATGCTGGGGCTGGCGGTCGGCATCGACTACGCGATGTTCGTCGTCTCGCGCTACCGGGAGGAACGCCACGGCCAGGACGACGCCGAGCTGGCGGTCGGTCGCGCGGTCGGAACGGCAGGTTCGGCGGTGGTGTTCGCCGGGATGACCGTGGTGATCGCACTGGCCGGTCTTTCGGTGGTGGGTATCCCGATGCTGGCGAAGATGGGCCTGGCCGCCGCCGGTGCGGTCGTGGTGGCCGTCCTGGTGGCGCTCACCCTCGCGCCGGCGCTGCTGGGCTTCGCCCCGGACCGCGTGCTGGGACGAGCGCGGCGCCGAGGCGGCGCACCCACCTCCACGCGCCGGTCGCCGGCTCGGGCGTGGCTGCGCCTGGTCCTGCGCAGGCCGCTCGTGGTCACACTCGCCGGTGTCGCGCTGCTGGGTGTGATCGCGATTCCCGCCCTGTCGCTGCGGCTGGGCACGCCAGGGGACGCGGCGCTGCCGGCCACGGCCACCCAACGTCAGGCGTACGACCTGCGGGCAGACGCGTTCGGGCCCGGGTTCAACGGCCCGCTGACGGTCGTGGTCGACGCGCGCGGCGCCGCGGACCCGAAAGCCGCGGTGGCACTGGTCGCGGAGAGCGTCAAGGGGACCAGCGGCGTGGTGTCGGTGTCGGAGGCAACCTTCAACCGGCCGGGTGACACGGCGATCTTCAGCGCCGTGCCGACGACCAGCCCGACCGACGAGCGCACCAAGGACCTGGTCGAGTCGCTGCGAGCCGCCCGGCCTCAGGTGGAGGCGGCCGGTCTGGTGACCTACGAGATCACCGGCACCACCGCGCTCGACATCGACATGGCGCAGAAGACACAGGCGGCGCTGCTGCCGTACGTCGCGATCGTGGTCGGCCTCGCCCTGCTGCTCCTGCTCCTCGTGTTCCGGTCGATCTGGGTCCCGGTCAAGGCCACGCTCGGCTTCCTGCTGTCGCTGTTCGCCGCGCTCGGGGTGATCGTCGCGGTGTTCCAGTGGGGCTGGGCGGCCGACCTGCTCGGCGTCGAGCAGGTCGGGCCGGTCATGAGCCTGATGCCGATCCTGCTGGTGGGCATCGTGTTCGGCCTGGCCATGGACTACGAGGTCTTCCTGGTCTCGCGGATGCGCGAAGCACACACGCACGGCAAGCCGGCCAACGACGCGATCGTCACCGGCTTCCAGCAGAGCTCCAAGGTTGTTGTCGCCGCCGCAGTGATCATGGTCGTGGTCTTCGGCGGGTTCGCGGCGGCCAACGAACCGCTGATCAAGATGGTCGGCCTCGGGCTCGCGACCGCGGTCTTCTTCGACGCCTTCGTGGTCCGGCTCACGCTGGTCCCCGCCGTGCTGCGGCTGCTGGGTGAACGGGCCTGGTGGCTGCCTCGCTGGCTCGACCGGATGCTGCCCCACGTCGATGTCGATGGCGAGGCGCTGAACGAGGAACAGCCCGAGCCCGAACGAACGTCGGCCCACGCACTGAGCGGGCGTTGATTATCCGGAATAGGGTCCGATCGATGAACGTGTTGACCGCGCTGGTCGCGTTCTTGTTCGCTGCCCTCGGTGCCAGCCTTGGCACCGAGGGCATCTTCCGGCCGGCCGAACTCCTGCCCGGCGTGCTGCTCAGCCTGGTCGCGAGCGTGGCCCTGTTCGCCGCCGCCCGATATCCGCGCGCCGCGACGGTCGTCGCCGTCGCCTGCGAGACCGCCGCGTGCGCGGCCGACTACCTGCCGACGCCGTTGCTGCTGGCCCCCCTGATCGGGTGCCTGTACCGGCTGACGGTTCTGGTCAGCCAGAAGGCGGCCGCCTGGTGGACCGGCTTCGCCGTCGGCGCGGTGATCCTGGGCGGACTGATGGGCGACGCGACCCCCACCGGCGGATCCTTGATCCTGCGGACCGCCGGTGTCGCCCTCTGGCTGCTACCGGCGGTGTTCGCCGGACGGATGACCCGTGCCCAGCGGGCGTACCTGCGGATGGTCCAGGCCCGCGTCGAGGACGCCGAGCGTGGCCGCGACGACGAGATCCGCCACCGGATCGGCGAGGAACGCCTGCGCATCGCCCGTGAGCTTCACGACGTCGTCGCGCACCACCTGACCGTCGCCAACGCGCAGGCCGGCACCGCGGCCCACCTGATGGCCGAGCGTCCCGACCAGGCCCGCGAGCTGCTCGTCGGGCTGGACAGCTCCACGTCGGCGGCGCTGCGGGAGCTCAAAGCGACCGTCGGCCTGCTCCGCGACACCGACGACGATACCCAGGCGGGCACCATGCCGGCGCCGGGTCTCGACCAGCTTCCCGAGCTGGTCGAGGCCTGCCGGGCTGCGGGGGCCGACGTCACCGTGCGGACCGACGGCTCACCTCGGCCGCTGCCCCCGCTGGTCGAGCTCACGGCGTTCCGCATCGTCCAGGAGGCCCTGACCAACGTCACCAAGCACGCGGTCCGCCCGGTCGTCACGATCACCCTGACCTACGCCGAGGACACCTTCTCCGCCCGCGTGGTGAACACCGGGGCCCGCCCCGGCCCGGCGGGATCGGGAGGGTACGGGCTGATCGGCATGCGCGAACGCGCGCACGCGGTCGGCGGCCTGGTCTCCGCGGGCCCCGCCGACCCCGATCAGTACACGGTCTCCCTCACCATCCCCCTGACCACCTGGCAGGAACACCAGCCACCTCGATGACCTGAACGGATGCCGCGTGCACAACAGGTGCACTTCCATGATCGGGAGTTACACCGCTCGTTCTACAGTCCCGGAGCCGGTCCAGGCCCCAGAACTAGTCGTTAGGCGTACTGAGCTGTGGTGATGTCTGCGAGGGCGGGCACGAGCTCGTGGGGTTCGGTGAGGTGGCCGCGGGGGTCGCGTTCGGCCAGGGCTGTGTTGATCGCGGTGTCGAAGCTGTCCCGGGTGTGGTGAGCGGCTGGGAGTCGCTGGTACCAGCGGTAGCCGCGGGGCGGGGCGGGCACACCGGCCTGCGCGAGGTAGTCGTCGATACCGTCGTCGATGATGTCCTGGTCGTGTTGGGTGCGTGGCTCGGTGTCGGTGCGGGTACCAGTGCTGTCGGTGGTGATGACGCGCACGGTGTGCTGGCCATGGTCGGGTATCCGCACCAGGTTGTCCGCACCGGCAAGCCAGGCGATCAGCATCGTGTACCCGGTGTCGGGGACCAGGTGGAAGGTGCCCCCGTCGACGGTCACGTGGTCGGTCACGTGGTCGGTCACGTGGTCGGTCACGTGGTCGGGGGTCCCGCCGCGTGGCGGGGCGGCGATTTGACGGCATGTGTCCCACATCGTGCCGCCATAACCAGTATCACGGCCCGTGTTTCCGTCCGTCGTCATCCACGCCCCCATTGCCAGTCGGTGTGCTTGGCCGGGTGGTCGGCAGCGCCGTAGCGCTCGCCGACCACCCGGCCAGGTATCAGGAACGGTATTCGCTGTTACGGGAAGATGCAGTTCTGGCTCGCGTAGCAGTTGAAGTAGAGGCCTTCCAGGGTGCCCATGGTGTACCGGCCGTAACCATCCGGTGTGAAGTACGCGTTCGCCGCGCCGTAGTACTCATTCGAGTTGACCAACCGTGGGGTCTGGAGGTTGCCGCTGTTCCAGCGGGCTGTGACGCGCGGGTAGAGATCGCCGTAGGTGCCGCAACTGTTGTCCGGCCAGTGGTGCAGCAGTCACGTCGACCAGGATGCCTCCGAGCCGGTGGGGTTGACCCCGCGCGAGGCCCGATCACAATGCGCTGGAGACGACGCGGAGATCCGGCCAGTCCAGGCGGAGTCAATCAGGTACCGGAATCCCACACGCGACTGAGGCATCGCCTGCACAGTCCGGTAAAGATGAAGATCTTTTCGTTCCGGAGGTTCTTGGTAGTCTTGGCGACGACGAGGTCGCGGTCGGGCGGTGAGTCGCTCGGCGAGCGATTTGCGGTAGGCGGACGGGGCCTCGGGATCGCTGGTGAGCTACGCGGGCCGAGAGTTGCATGCCTTCGGACCCGCTGGTTTCGCGACCGGGGCGAGCCTATCGGCGATGAGGATGTCGTAACGACGCTCGGCCGCCCCGGCAGCAGTCGACGCGTGAACCTGCTGACCCTGTCCGGGAACCCCGCGGCCGCACCTGTCCGGTTGGAACAGGAGAGAAGCGTGGTAGCGCCCGGCGTGAGTAGGGCTGGCTCAGATGGTCGAGGCCAACCAGCACCGGGACCAACGTCCACCCTGACACGCTTTCACGGCACCTGGCAGCGCTGATGCGGATGTCGCGCCCCCTCAAAGCTCTGCTCACGGCCGCCGATCTCAGTGACCTTCGACGTCCAGTGACACAGCTTCGTCACCGCGGTGCTAGCGGTTGGCGCGGTGATGGACCATCCCGGTGCGACCTCGGCATCTTCCTCACCCAGCCGTGAGGTCGTCGGTGCCCGCCATAGGCCGTGGTTGGGGAGCGGGTCAGTCGCAGCGGTCCATTCGGTTCGGGTCGGGCTTGTGCTCCTGGAAGGAGAGGTCAGAGCCGAGGTTGTTCCGGAAGTGGTTCTCCCACACTCCGGAGATCAGGTACTGCTTGAGCGCTGCGGTGATCTTCTCGCACAACGCCTTGTCACCTTTCTTCAGTCCGATCCCGTACCGCTCCTGGTGTCCGAACGCTACGGGTTCCACGACCTTCAGGTGCGGGTCGTGGTTCGCCCAACCATGCAGGATTAGCTTGTCGGTGGAGACCGCGCGAACGTCCTGGCCGCCGCTCAGCATGGCGTTCACGCAGGCGCCGTCCCCCGTTTCCTCGCGGACGTTGACCCCCCGTTCTTTGAGCTGCTCGATCGAGGTCGTGCCCCTGGCGGCGCACACGGTCCGGCCATCGGCGAGGTCTTCGAACTGGTTGACGCTGGTATCGTTACTCAAGACCATGACGCCTTGCTGCGTCAGCATGTACGGCGCGGCGAAGGAGACCTCGTCGAGGCGGCGGTCGGTCTTGGAATAGGTGCCAATCATCAGGTCGACGGCGCCGCTCTTGATGAATTCTTCACGCTGATCGGGCTTGACGTTGACCACCGCGAACTGCACGCCGAGATGATCCGCCAGCCAGGTGGCCATGTCGTACTCGAATCCCGAGTGGCGCTGGGAATCTGTGTAGCCGAGTCCTGGCTGGTCGGTTTGCAGGCCAAAATGGAGCACCGTCGACTCGGGGGCCGGCTCGGAATCTGAGCAACCACTGGTCAGAAATCCCAGCGCAACAACTGCGGCCGCCGCTCTGCCCACCACGTTCTTCCTCACTCAACACCTCGAACAATTGACTGGGTTAGTCATAGAGCATGGCTCGATCCAGCCGGAGGTTCACTCGGCATTCCTGATCCTCCATCGAGAGCACACCGAACACCGACACCGACCGGGTGGCCTCGTCGAGGTCGAGGACGACCTCGTCCCCGGAGCGTGCGATGCCGCCAGGTCGGTCTGGATCCACCGGCGCCCCATCGACCGCCACGTAGAACCTGACCTCGGCCTGACCAACGCAGAACCCGGTCGAACTGGGGTTATGCAAGGAGAATGTGACGGCCAGATGGTCTCGCCGCGGTGGCGAGAACAGGTTCGCCGAGCCGCGGTCACGGTCGACGAGTTCGATCCTGGCCCCATCAGCGAGGTTCGAGTCTCGGGACAACCCGACATCGGAAGTGATGTTGAGATCCGCCTGGCCGCCGGCAAACCAGTACACCCCGGCCAGCGCAACACCCAAGCCAATAGAAATCGCCAACAACACCCACCGGTTACGCAGGAACTTCGGGCGCCGTGCGGACTTGACCCGGACGTCACCACCATTGCCGACCGCGAGATCTGTTTCAGTTCGGCGCTGCCGGTTCAACTCGTCCCGCAGAATCGGGACGGCCGAAAGGATAGCGATCATGAAGGCCAGCACGCTCGCGATCTCGCTCCCCCGCGAGCCCTGGGCCAGCAAGAACACCGTGAAAGCGGCCGCGGCCATAATCATAAGTCCAACGCGCAACCAACTGCGCACCCCCCGCGCTTCATCCGGCATGAGTGCAACGGTAGCAGCGCGCTCACGGATTCGTATCGCACATTGGCAAGGTTCGAGCCCCGCTCAGTGATCGATGTCGGAAGTCGACGAGGTGAGCGCCGGCGAGGGCGATGTCGATGTCCGGCCAGAACCTCGGGTTGCTCGGCTGTCCTGTTGAATCCCGGTCGGGTTGGAGGTGACTGGCGAGTATGCGTTGCGCCGTCTGGCGGACCTGCCGTTCTTGCTCGCGTTGCTCGCACTCTTCGCGATCGGGTGAGGTTCCCCCCGTTTGCCGGACACCTACGGTGTGGGGTCAGCGATCTTGGTCTGACCTGGTGTGTAGGGCTTCAACGTGACGGGGACTTCGAGTTGGAGTGTTCCCAGAAGGATTCCATCATGGCGTTGTCGTAGCAACCGCCGACGGAGCCCATGGAGGCGAGCAGCTCGGCGGCGCGGAGGCGCTGTCCGAATGCCCACGCAGTATATTGCGAACCGTGGCCGGAGTGCAGTACCTTCTTGTCATTCTCTGGTTTGCGGCGAATAGTGGCCATGCCGAGCGCGTCGGTGACGAGTTCGGTGCGCATGTGAGTGTTGATTGACCAGCCGATGATCAGCCGGGAATAGGCGTCCATGACCGCGGCGCAGTAGACCTTCCCTTCCTCGGTGGGGTGCTCGGTGATGTCGGTGATCCACAACCGGTCCGGTCCGTCGACGGTGAAGTGGCGGTTGACCAGGTCCGGGGCAGGTTCGGCGTCACCCTGGCCATGCCGAAGCCGGCGGCCAGCAGTCCCTGCACGATCCACAGAACGACGTTCATGACAGTCCTCGCGGGGTCAGGCGTTGAAGATGATCTCGGCGCGGTCCCGCTGCTCGTGCAAGTCCCAGTAGACAGGGGCGATCTGCTCGGGCGTGGCCGTGGGGATGCCTTCGGGTGCGCCGTCGCCGATCCACACGTTGATCGCCACGTGCGCGGCGTGCACGCCGGTCCCGGCCAGTTCCTTGTCCAGGTTGAGCACCCAGTTCCGCAGCGCGGCCGCGGCGGCGTTGACGTTGCCGAACATCGGCACCGGATCCACCGAGCCGCCGCCGGTCGTGAAGCAGCGTCCCGGAACCGGCCTCCCGCATCGCGGGCAGCACCGCCCGGGTGGCGGCCGCCGCGCCGTAGAAGACGTAGTCGAGGTAGGGCTGGAGGTTCTCCTCGGTCACCTCAGACGGGGCGGCAATGGAGAAGCCCGGGCCGGGCGACGGTGTACAGCCAGGACGGGCACTCCGTCTGGGTCAGCAGGCGGTAGGCGACGTCGAGGTGGCCGGTGTCGGTGAGTGCGTCGCAGATGAGCGGGGTACCGACGAAACCGGTCGCGATGCGGGCGTCGTCGGCGAGGACCAGGGCAGCGAGGCGGTCGCCTGCCTGTCTCCGCAGGACCGGGTTGCCGAGCAGGTCGAACGCGACGGCCAGCGCGCGCGGCGGGTTCGGCGCGGATTTCGCAACCTCCACACGACGATCACCCGCCCAGCAGCCGCACCGGAACCCTCCCACGCCCGCTCGGATCACTCAACTCTCACCCATCGACCCGTTACGAGGTCGGCAAAACCGTCAGACGCGACCTCACCGTCAAACAACACCGCAACCACACCGGTTGAACAAAAAGCTTAGGGCTTGATCTGGCCTCACCTGGAGGCTTGACAGGAGCGCTACCCGGTCTCCGCGGGGCGTCGTCGGGCGGCGCCGCGAGCTGGACACGACCATCGCCGCCGATCGCGCACTGCTGGACCGCATCGCCGACCTCCAGGCGGCGCACCTCCACCAGATCGCCGCGCTCCCGACGGCTGCCCGCCCGGGGTGACCTCATCCCTCATCTCACCGCGTCGGCTGAATCACACCCAACAACGCTTGAACTTCCACAGTGAACGTCCGATTGCGACTCCAGGTCGCTGCGAGCACAGACCTAACACACGGCCACCGTGCTCGCACGGATGGTGCACAGTGGAGTGCGGGCGAACTACGGGCAGCGCAGCGCAAGGAGCACCCTCTACGATGCCCATGGCACAGGTTGCGTCCTGGCCAGTCGCGCCCTGATCAATGGAGAACACATGACCGTCCCGCGGCCGAGCAGGCAGATCCCCGTTCAGGAACACGCCGGGGCTCAGGTGGAGCAGGTCCTCGGACCGCAGATCGCCAAGCGGCTCGGCGCGTTCCGCAACGGTGTCCTCTACGTCGAGGCCGGGGGGTGGGCGCGGTTCCTGGCCTGGCTGGTCGACGTGATCGTGTCGGTGCTTGGCATGGCGGTCGGTTTCATCGTCGCGGCCGGTGTGGGCCAAGCGGCCGATCTCGGCAACGGCACGGTGACCCTGATCGCGATCGCGATCCTGTTCCTGTCGCCGTTGCTGTACGGCGGTTTGTGCTACCGCAACGGCCGCGCGCTCGGCGCGGTACTCACCGGCACCCGGCTCGTACGTACCAAGGACGGTGGCCGGATCGGCGGCTGGGCGTCATGGGCGATGCTGGTACGAGTCCTGTTTCCTCTGCTGGTCATCGGCGCGATCATCGGCGCGCTGGGCGGCGGTGGACCGGTCTCGGGTGGTTCGGACAGGGTCAGTGTGGACCCTCGCGCCATCCGCCAACTCCATGCCGCCGGCATCACATGACCTGGAGGCGACATGCGAGCTTGCTGGCCTCGGCAGGCGTGGCGACGGCGGTGTCGCGCGTTTGTGAGAGGAGGCGCTGACCGCCGCTGCGACATCCGTGGACGGTGTGGTCGGGGGCGAGTTCACCTGCGAACGGTCGTTCGGCAACCCGAGCCAGAGGGGGGCGGGTTGCCGTCGATCGGTGACCTCCACGAGCACTGCGGCAGCACACCCGGCTGAGGAATGACCACACGTGCCGCGATGTGCGGGGACGTCGGCTGGAGGCTGTGATGGGCAGGAGATGGGCGCGTCTCAGGGGTCGGCTTGTGCGAAGGATGTCCGGGGCGGGGCCCGTCGGGGGGGCCTGTCCACAGGAGGTCAGGAACGCGGCGAGGGTCCGCGCATAACCGGATTGGGTGTCCCAGGCATTGCCCAGCATCTCTACGCTCTGGAAGAACTCGTCTAGGAGCCGAGACCTGCAGCCCGCTGACCGTACTTCGCCCGTACCGGCCGCGCGTTCGTGCTGGGACTCGTTGGCCTGCAACGTTTTCGGGTCGTCGTCTGTCCGATGTGTGACTTCTGAGTGCGGGTTTGCCCGTTCCGCGCGCACTCGTATGCTGTGCCCGGGTAGTGATCATTGGGCGGACTGGAAGGTGACGTGATGAGCGGCTTGGGCAAGTGGAGCCTCGGGATCGGGGTCGCGCTCCTGGTCGTGGCGGTGGTGGCGCGGGCGCTGAACCAGATCCCGGTGACGGTGATCGTCGGCATCCTGGGGCTGCTGGCGGTCGGCATGGCGGCGTACGACGCGCTCTACGAGTGGACGAAGCGAGTCCAGGAGCGTCGCCAGGCGGCCCGGTCCCGTGCGGCGCGCGAGCGCGAACTGCGCGAGGGGCGCTGACGACGTGCCGACGCTGCTCGCCCTGCTGGGGGTGGTGGCGATGGCGCTGACCGCGTGCGGCGGTGCTGAGCGCTGGTGCGCGGACATGCTGCTCGCGGCCGAGTGCCGCTGTGAGGCAAGTTCGATCCGCGCAAACCGTCGCACAAGATGTTGATGAGCCAGCTCGGGGCGATGAGCGAGTCGGAGTGCCAGCACGTGCGGGCTCGCTTCCGCGCGGCAATGGATGCTCAGGTGGTCAACGAGGGGTGACACGAGGGCGGGTGTGCGCCGTAAGGCTACGTGCGGGTGCTCGGTCCCGACGTGCCCGACGTGGTGGAGGTCGTGCGACGGATCTCACCGAGTACCTGGAGGCGCGCGGGGACCGGGGCGCTGATGCCTGCTGCTGGCGAACTCTGATCGCCGCCGCGGGTCCCCGCTGTCATGTCTGGCCACGCTGCGGCCCACCGTGTCACCACCGGCGTCACCACCAGCCCGGTACCGTCCCGATCATGACCGTCGTCCGGTCCATCCCGTTGTTCGTGCTGGCTGGTCTGGCAACGCTGGCGCGAGCACCGCGGCCTGTGGTGGATCGCCGCAGGCGTCCTCGCACTCGGCGCCTACGGGTTCGTCGCCACCTTCAGCCCGACCGATGGGACTACCTCGGCGCCGTGCTGTGCCTGCTTGGGGTCGCCGGCATCATGTACGCAGCCCGCCAACAAGGCACCGCAACGAAGATGCCAGCGATGTCCGACACGACTACGGGATCTTGGAACAGTCCCTGCCCGGCCACCCGCGCGGCGTAGCTCCGCGCCACTACCGCGTCGTCATCATCCTCGGTCGACGGGCGTCGCCGAACCGGACGCGGCAGGCGACTCCTCGGCCTTCTCCTCGTCACTCTCCTCGTCGCTGGTCGGTGGCGGGGTGGTGACGGAGGTCGTCGTGGTGGGTGTCGTGGTGGGTGTCGTGGCCGACGTCGTTGTGCCGGGTTGCGTGCCGGGTGTCGTCGTCGGGTCCGGTGCGTCCTCCGTCGTGGTCGCGGACGGCGGGGCGGTGGAGACCGGGGGCTTCGGCTCGGTCGTCGGCTCAGGCGCCGCACCCTCGGTCGTCGTGCCGGGAGGAGGGGGCCTCGTGTCCGCCGCGGGTACCTCGTCGATGTCGATGGGTTCCCGCACCGCTTCGACCTCGGCGGTCGTCCGGGTCGGCGCGGTCTGGCTGTGTCCGGCCCCGTCCGCCGGGCTGCGTTCCTCGGCGGGCGCCACGCTGTCGCGGCCACCGAGGAGCCAGATGCCCGCGGCCACCATCGCGACGAGGAGGACACCGGCGGCGGCGAGCGGCCGGTGGACTCCGTGCGCGGCGGCGGGTTCGACCCGAGTCCCCGGCCCGTCGACCACCTGGGTCCGCACGGCGTCCTCGCCCGCTGGTTCCCGGGCGGGCGCGGCCGCCGCTTCCCCGGCCGCGACGACCGGCGGCACCTGCACCGTGCCCTCGCCGACCGCAGCGAGCAGGTCGCGCGCCTGTTCGGCGGTGGGACGTGCCTGTGGGTCCGCCACGAGCAGCGCGGTCAGCACGTCGGTCAGCGGGCCGGCCCGCCGCGGCGGGTTGATGCGGCCACCGGCCACCGTGTGCAGCAGTGCGAGCGTGTTCGGGGCGAGGCCGAACGGCGGTTCGCCCTCGACCGCGGCGTAGAGCGTCGAGCCCAGCGAGAAGACGTCGGAGGCGGTGGTGGGATCGGTGCCGAGTGCCACCTCCGGCGCCATGTAGGCGGGAGTGCCCGCGATGAGGCCCGTCCTGGTCACCGTGACGTCGTCCGACGCGTGGGAGATTCCGAAGTCGGTGAGCTTCACCGAGCCGTCCTCGCCGAGCAGGACGTTGCCGGGCGTGATGTCGCGGTGCACGATGCCCGCCTCGTGGGCCGCGACGAGCGCGGACGCCACCTGGGCACCGATGGCGGCCACCTCCTCCGGCGGCAGGGCACTCGTCTCGGCGATGGCCGTCGCCAAGCTCCGCGACGGCAGGTACTCCATGACGAGGCACGGCACGCCGTCCTCGTCGACCACGTCGAACACGGTCGTGGCGTTCGGGTGGTGCAACCGCGCGGCGATGCGGCCCTCACGCAGGCAGCGGGCCACCGCGGCGGCGGCCTCGGCGGGCGGGTCACCGGGCTCCTGCAGCAACGTCTTGACGGCCACCGGCCGGTTGAGCCTTTCGTCGTGCCCTTGCCAGACGACTCCCATCGCCCCGGTGCCGATGCGGTTGTCCAAGCGGTACCGCCCGGCTACCAGGTGTCCCTCGCCGGTCGTGGCGTCGGTCATGGCGTTGCCTCCCGGCCCCGCGGTACGCGAAGATCGACGGGTCGGCACCCTCGGCTCTCGTGGACGGTCTGCGCCATTTGCGCCCCGACTTCACATGCCACGACAACCTCGCTCTCGCCCGGTGCCTCCCACTGAGTGGGTTGCATTTTCTGGACGGCGCTAAACCTCCTTCCGGGTGCCGGAGGATGTCGGTCACACCCCGGAAGGGCGAGGCGTGCCCCTCGCCGCGTGGGGGTGTTCGCGGCTTCCACGGTCGCCGCACGGCGCCGGGATCGACGGAGGCGGCGTGGTGAGCAGCAGAGCATGGGGTCCACTTCCCAGTCCGCACCGCCTCCGGATGCACACCAAGCTGGTCAGCGATCCGCTTGTTCGCCCCACCAGCCGACCCGGGGTCCCGTCTGGCCGCAACCGCCGACCGCGTCGCCCGCTCCCGCAACTCATCCGGGTACTTCCGTGGTGCCCCCACAACAGTCGGTCCTCCGGATGTTCGATGTCTCCATCGACCCCAGGGCGGGACATGCGGAAAGCCCGCCGGATGCGCAACGACCATCGGTCCGACATGGAACCGGCTGGTGTCCCACTAGCCGGTTCCATGTCAGCGGCCGTAGGCTTCCAGCAGCCGCAGCCACACCTCGCTGACCGTCGGGAAGGCCGGGACCGCGTGCCATAGCCGGTCCAGCGGCACCTCACCGACCACGGCGATCGTCGCGGCGTGCAGCATTTCCGCCACGTCCGGGCCGACGAGGGTGAACCCGACGATCACCTTCCGGTCCTCGTCGACGACCATGCGGGCGTGGCCCTGGTAGCCCTCGGCGTGCAGGGCGGAGCCCGCGGTGGCGGCCAGGTCGTAGTCGACCACCCGGACGCGCAGCCCCGCGTTTTCGGCGGCGGCCGCGGTCAGGCCCACGGACGCGATCTCCGGGTCGGTGAACACCACCTGCGGTACCGCGCGTTCGTCGGCGGTGGCCGCGTGCCTGCCCCACCGGCCGTCGTCGACCGCGCCGCCCTTCGCGCGGGCCACGATGACGTCGCCCACGGCGCGGGCCTGGTACTTGCCCTGGTGTGTCAGCAGAACGCGCCGGTTCACGTCCCCGGCGGCGTAGAGCCACCCGTCACCGATCCCCTCGACCCGCATCGTGTCGTCGACCGTGAGCCACGCACCCGGGGTCAGGCCGACGGTGTCCAGTCCGATGTCCTGGGTGTTCGGGGTGCGGCCGATGGCGACGAGGAGGTCGTCGGCCTCGACCTGCTCACCGCTGGTGAGCGTGATCGTCACCGTTCCGCCGCCGTCGCGTTTCACGGCCGCTGCCTCTGCGCCGACGCGCACCGTGACACCCTTGTCCCGCAACGACTCCGCGACCCGCTCGCCGACGAACGGCTCCGCGAGGTGCAGCACGCCGTCCCGCGCCAGCATCGTCACCGACGAACCGAGTTCGGCGAACGCGGTCGCCATTTCCGAGGCCACGACGCCACCACCGATGATGGCGAGCCTGCCGGGAACCTCGCTCGCCGCGACCGCGTCCCTGCTGGTCCACGGCGCCGCCGCGCGGAGGCCCTCGATGTCCGGGACCAGCGCGCCGCTCCCGGTCGCGACGACGACCGCGTGCCGCGCGGTCAGCGTCGTCGTGGTGCCGTCCGCTCCGGTCACCTCGACGGCCCGGGCGCCGCTGATCCGGCCGTGCCCTCGGTACAGCGGAACGCCCACCTCGTTGAGCCATGCCACCTGGCCGTCGTCCTGCCAGTTCGAGGCGAAGGAGTCGCGGCGGCGCAGCACGGACGCCGCGTCCAGGTCACCGGTCACCGCTTCGCGTGCGCCGGGCACCTGCCGGGCGGCACGCAGGGCCGCCCCGCTGCGCAGCAACGCCTTGGTCGGCATGCACGCCCAGTAGGAGCACTCGCCCCCGACCAGTTCCCGTTCGACGATGGCGACGCTCAGTCCACCTTGGACGATCCGGTCGGCGGCGTTCTCCCCCACCGGACCCGCGCCGATGACGATGACGTCGTACGTGGTGGTGTCCACGGTCAGTTCTCCTTGGTCGTGCGCCCGAGGCGGATCGCCGAGACGAGGAAGAAGATGCCGCCAAGGACGGCGTAGCCCGCCACGTTGGTCAGCACCGGGTCCGGCGCGGCGGCCCCGACGATGAACGACCCGCCTGCCAGCACGGAGATGCCGCCGCTGAGAATCATCGGCCACTGGCCGCCCATCCCGCGGCGGCTGACGGCCACGATCAGCTGGACCAGCCCGGCGACGATCGCCCAGGCACCCCACACCCGCAGGACCGCGGGCACCCCGGAGGAGGCGGTGATGGCCAGGCCGACGGCGGCCAGCAGGCTGATCGCGATGTTCACGTAGAGGCCGCGGGCCGACCCCGTGGCGTGGGACGACCGGGCGTCCACGACCGCCGCCGCCACGTCGAACAGGGGGTAGAGGACGACGAGGGCGATGGCGAGGGGGCCGAGCTCGGCCTTGGTGAGGAACAGCAGGGCCGCCCAGACGATGGCGAACGCGAACCGCACGAAGTACAGCCGGCGCAGCACCGGCGCGATCGCTCCGGCGGCAGGTGAGTCAACGGTGGTCACGGTGATCCTTTCAGAGCATGAAGGAGAAGTGCGGTTCAAAAGAGACCGAACGTTCTATCTCCATCAGAATGCTCCCTCAGTGCCGCGCTGTCAATACCGAACGTTCTATCTGTCAGATTGCCCACCGTCGAGCGCGGGAGAACTCACGGCCGGGCCCGGTAGTCGTCGGACGGCAGCGGATGGTCGACCGGGACGACCCGGGAGTGGACCGCCGTCAGGCAACCGGGGCAGAACAACTGCCGGAACACGACCTCCGCGTCCACGTACTCCAACGGGTCGTGCCAGATGTGGGGCCCCGCCTCGGCCGGTGCCGAGTCGCGGCGTGCGAGCCCCGCGACGAACCCGTCAAGCGGTCCGATCACCGTGCCACAGTGGACGCACACGACCGTTCCGCCCTCAGGTGCCTCGAGAACGGCGAGGTTGTCGTCGAGCCTGCGCACCTCGGCCAGGTCCGGCGCGCCGGCCGCCTGCCGTGGGCCGGGCAGTCCGGCGTCAGCGGCACGTTTCCGCCGCAGTTCCTCGCGCATCTCGCCGGTCGCGGCCACGTCCACGTCGCCGTCCTCGCGCAGCACGACGCCGTAGACGTCCCTCGCCGCCGCCGCCGACACCCGTACCTGCGACACGTCCTCACGGACGCTCTCGGGCGAGCGCAGCAGCGGGTCGCCGTAGCCGCCACCGGCCTGCCAGTGCAGGTAGAGCGCGTCACCGGGACCCAGATCCGACTCCCCCTCGCAGGGCAGCACCTCGATCTCGCCGCCCAGCTCGTCCAGGTCGGCGGGGATGGCAGCCGCACCGGCGAGCTGGGGCACGGCGATGCCGCGCACCACCAGGTCGAGTTGGGAGTTGCCCGGGTAACCGCCCGCCAGCCCGACGTTCTGGTTCGCGGCCTTGCCGGTGCCGGACACGATCAGCGACATCGCCTCGTTCTGGTCCGGGTGCTGGACGTAGCAGACCGAGCCGCTCATCCCGCCCCGCTGCCGCCCCGGTCCGCCGGAGTCGGTCTGCTCGCGGCGCCACAGGGCGACCAGCGGGTAGAGGTACTCGGTCATCTCCACGTCCGGCGCCCGCGCCGACGGGATGATGAGCCTGCCGCCGGTGTCGACGCCGTCGTGGTACACCTGGGCGCCGTAGCCGCCCGCCATGACGTCGAAGACGGGTGACACGAAGCCCTTACTTCCCCCGCCGCGAGTGTCCACACCGGACACCACGCAGAGGTCGGTGGTGCCGTTGCAGATGGACTGCACGTCGGTGCGGTGGTCCGGGTCGGCGTCCAGCATCCTGGCGAGCACCTCGGCGACCAGGTTGCCCGCTCCCCACGCGGGCCCGAAGGGCCCCTTGCCGACCGCGGCCGGGAACGACGCGTTGGTGATGGTGTCCTCGTCGGTGACGATCTCGAAGCAGCGCATCAGCCCACCCGCCGCCCACGGGATGTCCCCGGCCAGCAACGGCAACATGGTGAAGACGATCCCGGCCCGCAGCCCCGGGTAGGGGCAGTTGATGATGCCGGTCTGCCCAGCCGTCCCGCGGAAGTCGAAGACGAGCCGGTCGGCCTCCTTGGTCATCGCGACCCTGATGGCGTGCAGGCCCCGGTCACCGGTCCGCGACTGCTCCTGGTAGCCGACCGCGGTCCACGTCCCGTCGGGCAGTGTCCCGAGCTTCGCCCGAAGCCTGCGTTCGGCGTCGTCCATCATCCGGCGCATCACGACCTTGACGGTGTCGGCGCCGTACTTGGCGATGAGCCGCAGGATCTGCTCGCCCGCGTTCTTGTTGGCGGCGATCTTGGCGCGGAGGTCGAGACCCACCAGGTGCGGGAGCCGCGACCGCCGCACCCAGGCGTCGGCGACGTCGCGCTGCAGCACACCACCGCGGACCACCTTCAGCGGCGGTGTCGGGACCGCCTCGCCGAACACGTCCTGGGCGGACGGGCTGAAGGAGCCCGGCCGCGGCCCGCCCAGGTCGACCTGGTGGGCGATGGCCGTCGTCCAGCCGAACAGCGTCCCGTCGTGGAAGACCGGCGCCAGGATCGCGGCGTCGTTCTGGTGCAGCCCGCCGCCGATCCACGGGTCGTTGCACAGGAACATGTCGCCCTCGGCGATGCCGGGGTTGTCGCCGCGGTTGCGCAGCGTCCAGGTGATGGCGAGATCCATCGAACCGATGAGCCCGATGTTGTAGGTGCCGACCTGGACCTGTTCACCGAGCTCGTCGCAGATGGAGAAGTTGAAGTCGTTGGACTCGGTGACGACGTGCGACCCCGACATCCGCCGCAGCGTCTCCCCCATCTCCTGGGTGATCGCCCACAGCCGGTGCCGGACGACCTCGTAGGTCAGCGCGTCGACCTCCGCGTCGCCGGCCTGGTGCAGTAACAGGGAAGGCGAGATCCGCCGCAGCAGCTCCTCGCGGGACATGGGCCTGCTGGTGAACTCGTCCGACCCGGGGATCCTGGATGTCATGGGAGCTGTCCTCACTGGTAGCGCAGCACGAGGTTGCCGAGGTGGTCGACGCGGCCGGTGACCCCGGCGGGGACCACGACCACCGTGGTCGGTACGTCGACGACCGCGGGCCCGAGGAGCTCGTGGCCCGCGCGCAGCCGTGCGTAGTCGTAGACGGGGGTCGGCACGAAGCCGGTCCGCGAGTCGAGGCAGACGGAACGCTCCCCGAGCAGAGCCGCCGCCGGGTCGGTGCCGTCGGCTTCCGGGATCTCCGGCAGCACGACCGGAAAGCCGAGACTCGCCTTGGCCCGCACCCGGTAGGTGATCGCCTGCACGCCTGCCTCGCGGTAACCGGCGCCGCTGCCGTTGATGCGCTCGTACTGCTCCTCGAAGCGCCCGAGGACCTCCTCGCCGGTGCGTTCGGTGAACGTCGCGTCCGGCACGGCCGTCGCCAGCTCGGTGACCTGCATCGAGTACCGCAGGTCGATCTCGCGGTGCAGCGACACGTCGTGGAACTTCACCTTCTGCGCCTCGAGCGCCCGCCGCAGGTCGGCCTCGAGCCGGGCGAAGTGGGCTTCGAGCACGGTGTGGTCGACCGGGAAGGAGGACGGGTCGGAGAGTTCCGCGCTCAGCGCCACGTCCGAGGCCGCCAGCCCGTAGGCCGAGAAGGCCGAGGCCACGGGACCGAGTGGCACGACGACCTCACTCACCCCCAGGTCCTGGCAGTAACCCGCGCAGTGCGCGGGCCCGGCACCGCCGAAGGCGTAGGCGACGAAGTCACGGGGGTCGTAGCCGGCCTGCACGACGGCACGGCGCAGAAGGTCGGCCGCCTGCGCGTTCTGCACCTCGTGGATGGCGATCGCGGCGCCCTCGACGCTCAGCCCGAGCGGCTCGGCCACGTGCTCGCGGATCGCCTCCCGCGCCAGGTCCAACCGCAGCGGCTTGCGGCCACCGAGCAGCCCGCGTTCGCTGAGGATGCCGAGCACCAGGTTGGCGTCGGTGTTCGTTGGCCGCGTGCCACCGTTCCCGTAGCAGGCCGGGCCGGGGACCGCTTCGGCGCTCCGCGGGCCGATCCGCAGGTTGCCCCCCTCGTCCACGGACGCGAGCGCCCCGCCACCCGAGCCGATGGTGTGCACGCGGATCGTCGCCGCGTTGATCGGGAACTGGTTCACGATGGAGCCCGGTGCCATGACCGGTTCGCCGTCGACGATCAGTCCCGCGAGGAACGTCGTGCCGCCGACGTCGGTGGTGATGACGTTGCGGTGTCCCAGCTGTCCGGCCAGGCGCATTCCGCCGATGACGCCGCCGGACAGGACGGACCCGACCGTGGTGATGGCGTGCTCCGGGGCCCGGTCGGCGGTGATGGTGCCGCCCTCGCTCTGCATGACCAGCAGCGGTCCTTTGAGGCCGCCCTCCTCCAGGTGCTTCCGCAGCGGGAGCAGGTAGGTGCGCAACCGCGGCCCCACCTGGGCGTTCATGATCGTCGTGGAGGTCCGCGCGAACTCGCGGATGCGGGGGCTGACCTCGCAGGAGAGGGTGACGTACATGTCCGGGGCGATCTCGTGGATCAGCTCGCGCACACGCCGCTCGTGCGCCCCGTTCTTGAACGACCACAGCAGGCAGACCGCGATCGCCTCGACCCCCTGGCCCACGAGGGACCGTGCGACGCGGCGGACCTCGTCCTCGTCCAGCGGCACCAGGACCTTGCCCGCGTGGTCGATCCGCTCGGTGACCTCCAGCGCCCGGTGCTTGGGGATCAACGGCGCGGGCTTGCGCTGCCGGAGCGTGTCCTGGATTTCGTGCGCCGACCGGCCGAGGGTGCGGCCCTCGGCGTTCATGATGTAGATCGCGTCCCGGTGGCCCTTGGTGGCGATGAGCCCTACGTCGGCCACCTGACCCTGGACCAGGGCGTTGATCGACGCGGTCGTGCCGTGGGCGATGTAGTCGGTCTGCGAGAGCAGGTCACCGACGCCGATACCGAGTTCACCGGCGAGGTCCTCGATCGCGCGCATGACACCGACCTCACGGTTCGGCGGGGTCGTCGGCGTCTTGGCCGACACGATCCGGCCCGCCCCGTCGGAGGCGACCGCGTCGGTGAACGTGCCGCCGACGTCGATGCCCAGTGCGTATGGCATTGCGTTCTCTCCTGGTGATCGTTACCGCTGGTGGGCGGTCACGCGCCCGGTGACTGTGTGCAGGAGTTCGGCCGGATCGGCGTCCGTTCCGCCCATCCAGGCGACGTGCTGGTCCGGGCGTACGAGCAGGAGCTCCGCGGGATAGCGGTCCCGCCGTCCGGGCAGGTCGACCACGGTCAGGGGAATCCCGGTCTCCTGGGCCGCCGAGGTCCACGGCGACACATCGACGCCCGGGGTCGTCCGCAGCAGGGTGAAGCCGGGGCCGAGCACGTCGAGCACCGACCTGCCGTCGTCGAGCCAGACGTGCGGTAGCCGGAACCCGGGCTGCGCGCGTTCCCGGTAGTCGCCCATGGTGATCGCGGCGTGGTCCGCGCCGCGATCACCATGGGCGACCAGGGGCGAGCCCGCGTAGTGGTAGCCGAAGCTGAAGCCGTCGGGTGAGTACCGGGCCGGTTCCGTGCGCGCGAGCCGCTCGGCGAACTCCGCACGAGCCCGCGCGCCGTCCGGGCCCGGCTGGTGGATGGCCGGTGAGACGTCCGCGAAGGAGCTGCGCGCGGCCGAGCCCACCGCGGCCGCGAACTGCTCCCCCACCGGCTTGCGTTCCAGCTCGTACGCGTCCAGCAGCTCCGGTGGCGCCCACCCGTGGTGGACCGCGGCCAGCATCCACGCCAGCGTTGCCGCGTCCTGGATGCCGGCGTTCATGCCGAACCCGCCGACGGGGATCCAGATGTGGGCGGCGTCCCCGGCCAGGAACACCCGCCCCGTGCGGTACCGCTGGGCGACGAGCCTGCGTCCCGTCCAGCGCACCACGCCGAGCACCTCGTGCTCGACGGGTTTCCCCACCGCCTCGGCCAGCAGCTGTTCTGGGTCCTCGGCCCCGGTGTCGTGGTCGGGGGCGAAGGCGACGTGGTTGAGCCACAACGACTCCCCGTCGATGGCGATCAGCGACGCGATCCGGCGGCCGTAGGTCCAGTACGTCCAGGCCCGGTCCCGCGCCGCCAGTCGTCCCAGTTCCGGCGAGCGGACGAGCGTCGAGACGAACCGCTGGATCGCGTCGACCCCCTCGTACCGGATGCCCAGCTGTCGGCGGACGGTGCTGTGGGCGCCGTCGCAGCCGACCACGTAGGCACAGCGCAGGGTGCGGCGCACTCCGGCGGTCTCCACGACCGCATCGACGTGGTCGTCGTGCTGCCGCAGTTCGGCCAACCTGGTGCCGCGTTCGAGGGTCAGGCCGGGAAGCTCGCGCGCGTACCGCTCCAGAATGGGTTCGAGGAACAGCTGGGAGATCCGGTGCTGCGGCTCCGGGGTGGGCCACCCCTCCTTGCCGGTACCGGCCAGCACGTCCTGGGCCGACGGCAGGTCGATGCGGAAGATCTCCGCACCCGTCATGGTCGTCCGGTAGTGGATCGAGGTCGGGTAGTCCTCGGGCAGCCCGGCTCGCCGGATCTCGTCGGCCAGGCCGAGCCGCCGGAAGATCTCCATCGACCGCGCGGACGTGGTGTTGCACCGGGGGTTGACGCTCCGCTCCTCGGTCGCCTCCACGACGTGACACGCCACGCCGCGCCGGGCCAGGTCGATGGCGAGGGTCAGCCCGGCGGGACCGGCGCCGACGACCAGAACGTCGGCTCGACTGCTGGTTTGCTCGGTCATGCGTTCAGGAACTCCTCCACCAGACTGCAGAACTGCTCGGACCGGTCGACGTGGATCCAGTGCCCGGCGCCCGCCACCACAGCCAGGCGGCCGTGCGGCAGTGCGTCGGCGAGACGCTGGGAGACCGCCACCGGCGAGACCCGGTCGCACTCCCCGTGCAGGGCGAGGACCGGGTTGACGATCGTCGTGAGATCGACGGGCGGGATGTCGTCGGCGGCGAACATCGACCGGAACGCTCGCTCGGCCCCGGGCCGCTGCGCCTGCCGCAGCCGAACACCGGCGAGTTCGTCGAGGAGTTCACCGTGGACATCCTCGTCGCCGACGAGCCGACCCAGGGTGGCGCGCATGGACTGATCGGTCGGGTCGTCGTAGAAGGGCACCGCGGGCGGGAGCGGGCCGGTGCCCGCTCCTCCCATGACGACCGCGCGGTCGACCCGGTCGGGCGCGACGGACAGAAGGGCCAGCGCCGCGGCGCCACCCGCGGCGGAGTTGCCGACGAGGTGCACGCGTTCGAGGTCGTGCCGGTCGAGGAGGTCCAGGACCTGCCGCGCCCGGGCCAGCGCCCAGGCCCGCGGCCCGGTGAGCCCGTCCGTACCGGCGATCCGCGTGCCGAACCCGAGCAGATCCGGGGCCAGGCAGGTGAACGTCGCCGACAACCGTGGCCGCACGCTCGCCCAGTTGCTCGCGGCGTCGACGCCCGGCCCGCCTCCGTGCAGCAGCACGACGGTGGACTGGGCGACATCGTCCGACGTGGCCGACACCGATAGCCTCCTCAGTGGATCGTACGTCGGGTGGGCGGTTCACGGCATCCCGCGGCCGCGTGCGGCACCGAACACCGTGCGGTCCACATCGAACAGAGCGGGACTCATGCCTCCGCCACCGCACGTTCGACCGTTCGGGGCTGGGCCGGAGCACTCCGGGGCGCACGTCCGAACCGGCTGAGGAGGATGGTCGCGATGGCACCGATCACGCACGGGATCGCGAACACCCGGAACATCGAGCCCGGGGCCCAGCCCACCTCCAGCAGGAAACCGGCCAGCAACGGCGCCAAAACGGCACCGAGCCTGCTCACGGCGACGGCCATGCCAAGGGCCGTCGCCCGGGCCTGCGCCGGGTAGAGGCTCGGCACGATGACGTTGATGCCGGAGATCGTGCCGTTGAGGAACAGCCCGACGAGCACGGCCACGACCAGCGCGGTGGCCAGCGTGCCGAGCGACACCGAGAAGAGGACGAGCACGAGCGCGCCGAGGCCGAAGTACGCCACGGTCAGCCGCCGCGGCCCGACCCGGGAAGCCAGCAGTCCCAGCAGGACCGCGCCCGTGACGCCACCGAGGCTGAACAGGACACCACCGCTGATGCCCTGCTGGTTGGACATCCCCGCCTTCAGCAGCAAGCTGGGCGTCCACGAGCTCGCGAAGTAGAACGTCAGCTGCGCCGAGGTGAACGCCACCCACACCAGCACCGTCCGGACGGCGTTGCTCCCGCGGAAGAGCGCGTCGAGCGCCACCTTGCGCGACGCGGCGGGCGACGGTGCCGCCGGCAGGTCCTCGACACGGGACCGGCCCATCGAGGCGAGGGTTCGGTTGAGACGGTCCAGTGCCTGGCGTGGCCTGCGGGCGACGAGGTAGTCCATCGACTCGGGCAGGTAGCGCAGTCCGGCCGCGAGGAGGATCGCGGTGGCGACGCCGCCGAACACGAACACCGATCGCCACCCGAACGAGCCCAGCAGAAGGCTCGACGTGATCCCGGCGATGACCGCGCCAAGGCCATAACCCGTCGTGATCAGCGCGACGACCAGTCCCCTGCGCCGGTTGTTCGCGAACTCGGAGGTGAGCACCGGCAGGCTGGCAGCCATCGCCCCCACTGCCGCGCCCGTCACCACCCGGCACGCGACGAGCTGGCCGAGATCCTGGGTGGCGGCCGCGGCGAACATGCCCAGCGAGGCCAGGGCGAGACAGCCGAGCGTGAGCGGGCGGCGCCCGATGCGGTCGGCGAGCGGAGCCAGGAAGAGCGCGCCGATGGCCATGCCTGCCAACCCGGCACTGAGCAGGACGCCCACGGCCGACGAGGACAGGCTCCACTCGCGAGTGATCGTCGGCCCGACGAACGACGTGACCAGAAGGTCGAATCCGTCGACCAGGTTGATGACCAGGCACAGGGCGACGGCCCTGATCTGGGCACGGCTCATGGGTGAGTTCTTGACCTGTTCGAGGACGTTCAAGGGAAACCTCGCTTCGTTGCGGCGGTCGGTCAGGCCCCCTGGAGAGAGCGGGACAAGGGCTCTCCACAATCCTGTATGTAACGCTCACTCTACAACTTCGCGAATGCGTTGGCTACACCCGATCGCGACCGCGATGCCCGGGCTGCTCCACTTCAGACAGTTATCACGTGGCGACCCACGCGGGATCCCGCAGCCGCTACCTCGTCGCGGAGTCGGCGCGGTGGCGCAGGATTCCTTCCACGCCCTGGAGGAACGTGTCACAGACCTCCGCCGGGTCGGACAGGCAACCCGAGGCCATCGCGCCGTCCCGCAGCATCACGAAGTGCCGGCCAGCGAGCTCCGGCGGCGTCTCGCCGACCTGCGCGAGCACGTCCGTGACGGTGCTCAGGAACCACTCACGGTGGGCGAGGACGGTCTGGTGCACGGGATGCGCGGGGTCCGGGTACTCCGCGACGGCGTTGAGGAAGGCGCAACCGCGGAAGTGAGCCGACTGGATGCTCTCCGCGATCGACCTGGCGATGGCGCGCAGGGTGTCGGCGGCGGGGAGGTCGCTCGCGAGCGCCTTGCCGACCCCTTCGCGCTCCATGTGGGCAATGCCCTGCAGGTACGCGACGACGAGGTCGTCCTTGCTGGGGAAGTGCCGGTACAGCGTGGCGCGGGTGACCTTCCCCTCCGCCACGATCCGGTCGATCCCCACGGAGTGCAGGCCCTCCGCGTAGAAGAGCCGCGTGGCCGTGGCGAGCAGCCGCGAGCGCGCTTCGGAGACCTGACCACGAGCACTCTGCACCATCTGACCGAGTATAGCAGACAGAACGGTCAGTCTCCCCGTCAGGCCGTCGGTGTGGCGAAGGGGTTGGCGTCGGCGTGGTGGTGTCCCCACTCGTCCGAGCGCCCGAAGTCGTGCGGGACCCAGTCGTCGCCGACCTCGATGCCGCCGCAGCCGATCTCCAGATGGAACCCGCTCGGGTTCCGGACGTAGAAGGAGATCGCCTTGTCGTTCATGTGCCGCCCGAGGCTGATCGAGATCGGCACGTCGTTGGCCTTGGCCCGGTCGTACGCTCGCCCGACGTCGTCGATCGAGCCGTGTTCGAACTCGAGGTGGTGGATCGACGGGGTGTCCGCGTTCGTGAGCGCGATGCTGTGGTGGGTCCGGTTGCAGCGGAAGAAGAACAGTCCGGGGGCGCGGTAGTCGGTCAGCTTGAACTCGAGGACCGACTCGTAGAGCTCGCGCAGTTCCTCGACCTTGGGGCCGGCCAGCACGAAGTGGCCTAGGCCGGTGACACCGGGCCCGCCTGCCGGACGTTCGGCGGCGAGGCGCACCTTGGCTTCACCGACCGCCAGCTCCACCCGGTAACCGACGGGGTCGGTGAACCAGCGCAGGTGGGTGGCGCCGCGCAGCTCCTTCTCGTCCGCGGAACCGTCCGCGACGGCGAAACCGGCGGCCGCCAGGCGCTGGGTCAGCCGATCCAGCTCCGGTGGCGAGTCGACGATCCACCCCAGTTCGCGTGGACTGTCCTCAGTAGACGGGTAGAGCGCGACGCGGTACTTGAACTCGTCGAGTTCGGCCAGCGCGACCTCCTCCGTGCCGGACTTGACGCGGGTGACGCCGACACCCAGCGTGCGCCCGAGCAGATCGGTCCACGCGGCGACGTCGGTGACGTCGAGACCGACGTAACCCAGCTTCCTGATCCCCACGGTTGTCATCCCTCCGCCGCGGCGGCGGCCCCGCCCCGCAGGAACTCGCGAACGATGTGGTTGAACTCGGCCGCGCGCTCGTACTGCACCCAGTGCCTGCAGTGCGGCAGCACACGCAGCTCCGCGTCCGGGATCCCCGCGAGGATCTTCGGCGCCCAGGACAGGGGAACGGTCTGGTCCTCCCGGCCCCACACGAGCAGCGTCGGCGCGCCGATGCGGCCGAGGTCGGGAGTCAGGTCGCCGAAGTTCGGGGGGATCGGCAGTTCGGGGTGGACCCGGAGGCTCGACTCGTAGCGCTCGTCGACGAGCTCCTCGGTCGCCAGGGACTCGTCGAAGACCATGAGCCGCACGAACTCGGCCATGGCCGCACGCGACGGCTTCTCCGCGGCCATGTAGCCGAAGAGGCGTTCGAGCCCCACGGGCCACGGCGGTGCGTCCGGCGGCAGGACACCACCCGGCGCCATGAGCACGAGCCGGTCCACCCGATCCGGGTGACGCATCGCGATCCGCATGGCGACGGCACCCCCGTAGGAGTTGCCGACCAGGTGGGCCCGCCCGATCCCGAGCGCCGTCATCGCGCGGCACACGCGGTCGGCGGCGTGGAAGATCAGCGGCTCGTCCGTTTCTGGCCGCGGGGACTGTCCCCAGCCCGGCAGGTCCACGACGATGTTCCGGTAGTCCGTGAAGGCGGACAGGTTCCCGCCGAAGTTGCTCATCCCCGTGGCGCCCGGTCCCGAGCCGTGCAGCCACACGACCGGGCTGCCCGAACCGGCTTCGGTGTAGGCCAGCCGCGCGTTTCCGACATCCACTGTGCTCGTCACCGCACCGTCCCGTCCTGCTGTATGTAACGTTCACTATACAGAGGACGGCAACGTTATCAAGGGCCCACTGGCGGGGCCGCCGTCAGCGCTTGCGCTTCGCCCCGCTGCCCCGGTTTTCCGCCAGGCCGCGGATCAGGGCGACGAACGGGGCGACCTGCGAGCTGTAGCTCACGTCGTCGAAGCTGTTGGCCACCGAAAGACCGTCGGTCATGGCGCGCCCGAGGACGGCCAGCCGCTGGACGAGGGCTTCGTTGTTCTTGCCGCCGTTCGGCGCGAAGATCGGGGTGAGCGCGTCCACCCAGGACGCGTGGGCGTAGTCGCGGATGCGACGCACGGTCGCCTGGACCGCTTCGGCGTCCTTCTGCGGACCGATGCTGATGGCGACGAGGAGCTGGAGGTAGTCCGGCCGCCGGTCGAGGGAGTCGCAGGCGGCCGAGAACCACGCCTCGAGGCGGTCGACCGGCGCCAGGCGGCCGAACGAGGACGGGTTGGGGAACAAGGCGTGCAGCTCGTCGAAGGTGCGTTCGAGGAGCGCAGCCAGGACACCGAGCTTGTTCCCGAAGTGGTAGTAGATCGAGCTGGCCGGAAGGCCGGACTGCGCGCACAGGTCCGAGATGGCCATGCCGTCGTAACCTTTTTCGCCGATGAGGACCCGAGCGGCGTTCAAGATGTTCTCCTGACTGCTCAAGCCCGCAGTGGCCGACGCGGAATCCCTCACCATGCGGTCATGATAGGTCCGCCTCGGCACCACTCCCCGACCGGGCGCGGCCGGGCTGGTGATCCACATCAGCCCGGCCGGCGGCGTCAGGCGACGGTCGCGTCGACGGTCACCGGAATGTTGCCGCGGGTCGCGTTGGAGTACGGGCAGACCGCGTGCGCGGCCTCGACGAGCCCGTCCGCGACCACCTGGTCCACACCGGACAGTTCGACGTGCAGAGCGGCACCGAGGGTGAACCCACCTTCCGGGGTCGGGGCCACCCCCACCTCCGCGACCACCGCCGAATCGGTGACCTGGATCTTCTGTTGCGCCGCAACGGCCTTGAGCGCCGAGTGGAAGCACGAGGCCCAGCCCGCCGCGAACAGCTGCTCCGGGTTCGTCGCGCCGCCGGGGCCACCCATCTCCTTCGGGATCGCCAGGGTGATGTCGAGCAGGCCGTCGTCGGTCCGCGCCTGCCCTCCCGCCCTGCCGTCGCCGGTGGAGGTGGCGATGCCGAGGTACAGGGGTTCGCTCATGACGAGTGGTTCCTTTCTCCGTCGCGCGACAGGCGCGATACCGAACGTTCTACCTGCACCATCATGCGACGACCGCCGGCACTAGTCAAGACCGAACGTTCTATCTCACTCTGTCGGCCCCGGAGCCCTTCTGCGGGGACTGGACCACACCGTCACCGCCGAGCGCCCTGCTCCCGCAGTGTCCGCGACAGCCCCAGCGCCGCGGTGCGCACCGCCGGGGCGAGGTGCGCGGGCCGGAACTGTTCGCGCGGGACCGCCACCGACAGGGCCGCGACGACCTCGGCCCCGGAGAACACCGGCGCCGCGATGCAGCTGACGCCCAGCACCGCTTCCTGTTCCTCGTAGGCGAGCCCGGCCACGTGGGTCTGTTCCAGCGCGGTCCGCAGGCGGAGCGGGTCGGTGATCGAGAAGTAGGTCAGCCGGGGCAGCGGATCCGCGAGGATCGCGTCGGTCAACCCGGGCCCGGAGAACGCGAGCAACGCCTTGCCGATCGCCGTGCACGTGAGCGGCAGCCTGCCCCCGATCCGGGACGGCAGCGGGACGGCGTCGTGGCCGTGGATGCGTTCCACGTACATCACGTGGCGGTCGTCCCGGATTCCGAAGTGGACGGTCTGACGGGTGCTCTCGAACAGGTCCTGGAGGAAAGGCAGCGCCACCTCGCGGAGGTCGTGCCTGCGCGGCACGAGCGACCCCAGCTCGAACAACGCGCCGCCCAGCCGGTACCGCTCCCCCTCGCGTTCCAGCAGGCCGAGCCGGACGAGGTCGCCGACGACGCGGAACGCCGTGGTCTTGGTCAGCCCCGCCCGGGCCGCGAGTTCCGTGAGACGGAACGACCCACCGTCCGGACGGTAGACGTCCAGGACCGCCACCGCCTTGTCCAGCATGTTGCCGGTCCGACTGTTCCGTGTCACGGGACGAACTTTGGCACAGCGCGGTCCCTCGGCCTATACCTGGACCGTCCCGATCCTGGAGGTCGCCGATGAACGAGGCCGTCCCCAAGGCCGCGGCGGTGCTCGCTGCCGCGGCCGACACCGTCACGCCGTGTCCACCGGTCCGCGACCTGTTCGCCGACGGTGACGTCGACGCGGCCTACGAGGTGCAGCGGCTCAACGTCGAGCGCGTCCTCGCGGCCGGGCACCGCCTCGTCGGGCGCAAGATCGGCCTGACCTCGCCGGCGGTGCAGCGTCAGCTGGGCGTCGACCAGCCCGACTTCGGGGCGTTGTTCTCCCACATGGCCCTCGACGACGGCGGAACGGTGCCGACGGGCACGCTGCTGCAACCCAAGGTGGAGGCGGAGATCGCGCTGATCCTCGGCGCCGGCCTGACGAGTCCTGACTGCACGACCGCCGACGTGCGCGCGGCGACGGCGTTCCTCGCCCCTGCCCTGGAGATCGTGGACAGCCGGATCTCCGGCTGGGACATCACCATCGTCGACACGGTGGCCGACAACGCCTCCTCCGGCCTGTTCGTGCTCGCTGACACTCGCGTGACCGTCGACGACGTCGAACCGGCCGAGGTCGGTATGCGGCTCCGCCGGGGCACCGAACTCGTCTCGGCGGGTAGCGGGCGCGACTGCCTGGGTGACCCGCTCAACGCGGCGGCCTGGCTCGCCTCGACACTGGTGCGGCGCGGGGAGTCGCTGCGCGCAGGCGACATCGTCCTCACCGGCGCCCTGGGCCCGATGGTCCCTGCCGAACCCGGCGACGTCTTCACCGCCACGATCTCGGGCCTCGGTCCGGTCCGGATCAGCTTCGCCCTGGGAGGGAACGCCTCATGAGCGACCGCACGAAGGTGGCGATCATCGGCTCGGGCAACATCGGCACGGACCTCATGGTCAAGGTGTCGCGGCTGTCGGAGCACCTCGACATCGCCGCCATGGCCGGGATCGACCCCGCTTCCGACGGGCTGGCCCGGGCCCGGCGCCTCAAGGTCGCCACGACCCACGACGGCGTCGACGGCCTCGTCCGGCTCGACGAGTTCGCGGAGGTCCAGTACGTCTTCGACGCGACCTCGGCAGGCGCGCACCGCCGCCACGACGACGTCCTGCGCGCCCTGGGCCGCACCGTCGTCGACCTCACGCCCGCGGCACTCGGGCCCTACGTCGTGCCGCCGGTCAACCTCGGCGAACACCTCGACGCCCCCAACGTCAACATGGTCACCTGCGGCGGGCAGGCCACCATCCCCATCGTGGCCGCGGTGGGCGCGGTGACGCCGGTGCACTACGGCGAGATCATCGCGTCGATCTCATCGCGGTCCGCGGGGCCGGGCACGCGGGCCAACATCGACGAGTTCACCGAGACCACCGCGTCGGCGATCGAGCAGGTCGGGGGCGCCGCACGGGGTAAGGCGATCATCGTCCTCAACCCCGCCGAGCCCCCGCTGATCATGCGCGACACCGTCCACTGTCTGGTGTCCGATGTGGACATCGCAGCCGTCACCGCGTCGGTCGAGGAGATGGTTGAGCGGGTGCGGGCCTACGTGCCCGGCTACCGGCTGAAGCAGAAGATCCAGTTCGACACCGTCACCGCCGACGACCCCCTGCACCGACTGGTCCCGGAGGACGCGCCCGGCGACGCGGTCAAGGTGTCGGTGTTCCTCGAGGTCGAGGGCGCCGCGCACTACCTGCCCGCCTACGCGGGCAACCTCGACATCATGACGTCCGCGGCTCTGCGGACCGCCGAAAGCATCGCCACGCACCGGCAGGAGACCAGCCGATGAGCGACCTGTACGTCCAGGACGTGACCCTGCGGGACGGCATGCACGCCATCCGGCACCGCTACACCGTCGAACAGGCCCGGACGATCGCGGGAGCACTGGACGCGGCGGGCGTGGCCGCCATCGAGATCGCGCACGGGGACGGGTTGTCCGGCTCCAGCATCAACTACGGCGTCGGCGCGCACACCGACTGGGAGTGGATCGAGGCGGTCTGCGACGTCACTCGCCAGGCCATCCCGACCACGCTGCTGCTGCCCGGCATCGGCACGCTGCACGACCTGCGGCAAGCACACCGCCTCGGCGTCCGCTCGGTGCGGATCGCCACCCACTGCACCGAAGCCGACATCTCGGCCCAGCACATCGGCGCCGCCCGCGAACTGGGCATGGACGTCGCCGGGTTCCTGATGATGTCCCACATGGCCGAACCGGCCGAACTGGCCCGGCAGGCCACGCTCATGGAGTCCTACGGCGCCCGCTGCGTCTACGTCACCGACTCCGGCGGCCGCCTCACCATGGACGAGGTGCGCGACCGCGTCCGCGCCTACCGGGACGTCCTGGCACCGCAGACACAGGTCGGCATCCACGCCCATCACAACCTGGGGCTCGGCGTCGCCAACAGCGTGGTCGCGGTCGAGCACGGCGTGGTCCGGGTCGACGCGTCCCTGGCAGGCCAGGGCGCCGGAGCAGGCAACTGCCCGATCGAGGCATTCGTCGCCGTCGCCGACCTGATGGGCTGGGACCACGGCTGCGACCTGTTCCGGCTGATGGACGCCGCCGACGACCTGGTGCGGCCGCTGCAGGACCGCGAGGTCCGGGTCGACCGCGAAACCCTGACCCTCGGCTACGCGGGCGTCTATTCCAGCTTCCTCCGCCACGCCGAGGCCGCCGCGGCGTGCTACGGCCTGGACACCCGCGCGGTCCTCGTCGAGGCCGGCCGCCGTGGCATGGTCGGCGGGCAGGAGGACATGATCATCGACATCGCGCTCGACCTCGCCGCGAACTGAACGGTCAGGCCTCCGCGATCCCCGCGGCGCGGAGCCAGATCACCCGGCACGTCTCGGCCGCCTTGTCGAGTTCCTCGAGCGAGACCGCCGACGCGTGGTAGAAGGTCCGCTCGATCATCCAGCACAACGCGCGCGCGAGCGCTGGTGCGCCGTCGGGCCCTTCGTGGGACGCGACGCCGGCCCGCACGAGGATCACCGTGATCGCGTCGATGAAGATCTCGGCGGTCTCCGTCCACAACGTACCCAGCGCGGGGATGGCCGAGGACTGGTCGATCGCGACGCGCATGACCAGGCCGTGCTCACGCCAGCGGTCGCGGGTGCGCGTCATGGCCGTCGCGATCGCGTCCCGTGGCGCGGCGGGGTCGTCAGCCGCCGCGCGGGACTTCTCACGCAGTGCCTCGACGGTCCTGGCGAAGAGGGCGACGAGCGCCTCCTACTTGGAGCTGAAGTAGAAGTACACCGATGCCCGGGAGAGCCCCGCGCGTTCGGCGATGTCGCCGGTCGTGAGCGAGTCGAAGCTCCTGACCGCCAACAGGTCCCCGAGAACCTCGAGGATCCTGAGCTCACGCAGGTCCCCTTTGGACGGCGCGGCGGACCGCCTGCGACCCGCCCTGACCGGATCAGGCATTCCTGTCCGTCCCGATCTGGTGCCCGTCCGGGAAGTCCGTGGACCGCGCCAGGCCTTCCCACGCCTCGATGTCCGCGGCCACGGCGCCCCGGCCGTTCCCGACGAGCCGCAACGCGTCCGAGCCGAGCACGAGGTGCACCGGCGGCTTGTCGGCCTCGATCACCTCGAGCACGGCCTGCGCGGCCTTGGCGGGATCGCCCAGCTGGTTGCCGCTCGCGGCGCGCCGCGAGGCGCGGATCGGCTCGAACAGCTCGTCGTAGTCCGGGATCGACCGGTCACTCCGCACCATCGAGCGGCCCGCCCAGTCCGTCCGGAACGAACCGGGTTCGATGGTGGTCACCCGCACCCCGAAACCCGCGACCTCCTTGGACAGGGCTTCGAGCATGCCCTCGACCGCGTACTTGCTGGCGCAGTAGTAGTACGCCAGCCCGGGCACGGTCATCAGCCCGCCCATCGAACCGACGGCGAAGATGTGCCCCGAGCGCCGCTGCCGCATCTCCGGCAGTACCGCGTGGACGGTGGCCGCCACGCCGAACACGTTGGCGTCGAACTGCGCGCGCAGTTCGGCCATCGAGGACTCCTCGAAGACGCCCTCGTGCCCGTAGCCCGCGTTCGCGATCAGCACGTCGATCGGTCCGACGCTGCGCTGGACCTCGCCGACCACGTCGAAGACCGCGTCGTCGTCGGTCACGTCGAGCTGCCGCGCGTGGGCACGTCCTGGCGCGAGCGCCTCGAACCCCGCCACGTCGTCGCCCCTGCGCACGGTGCCGACGACGGTGTGACCCGCTGCCAACGCCCCCTGCACGAAGCACGCCCGAGCCCACTGCTCAAACGGGTCTGCCCAGGGTTTGGTTGACACCTCATCTGTTGAGGCTTCGGCCTCGGTTGAGAGGATGTCATCGTGCCCGAGCCCTACCCCCGTGAGTTCCGTGATGACGTGGTTGCTGGCGCCCGTCGTGGTGAGACACCGTTGAGGCAGGTCGCGAAGGATTTCGGGATCTCTGAGTCGTGTCTGGTCAACTGGCTGCGTGCCGCCGACGTCGAGGGCGGTGCTCGGCCTGGCGTGACCCGGGAGGAGTCCGCTGAGTTGCGCGAGTTGCGTAAGCGTAACCGTCTGCTGGAGCAGGAGAACGAGGTCCTGCGTAAGGCGGCCGCGTATCTGGCGCAGGGCAATCTGCCGGGAAATAGCCTTCCCGCTCGTCCGTGAGCTGGCCGCGGCCGACGCCCCGATCAGGGTGACGGTCGCGGTGATGTGCAGGGTGCTGGGTATCTCCCGGCAGGCTTACTACCAGTGGTGTGCAGTCCCGGTCTCGCAGCGGGACTGGGACGACGCCCATCTGATCAACGCCGCGCTCGAGGTCCATGCCGACGACCCGGCCGATGGGTACCGGTTCATCGCCGACGAACTCTCCCGCCGCGGGTTCACCGCGTCGGAGAACCGGGTGTGGCGGATCTGCTCGATGCAGCAGATCTTCTCGCTGCACGCCCGCAAGAAAGGCCGCTACCGCACGGCGGGGCCGCCGGTGCACGACGACCTGGCCTCTACCTCGACAACCCCGCCTGAAGCCAAAACAACCCCCGAAGAACTTCAAGTTCTGACCACTAAGTGGTCAGAATCGGAAGTCCTTCGTGGGTATCGGCGGATCCAGGTTTTCGCTGGGCGTGCGGCAGGAAGGTCCTCGTACTGGTTGTACTCGGGCCTTTCGGCCGTGCGTCCAGCGGGAAGCTGGGCCGTCGAGACCCCGAAGGACTTCCGATTCTGACCACTAAGCCTCCCGCGCAGGCCGAGTCACCTCACCGATCCTGACGGGCACCCCCTTTGACCTGTCGATCCCCCGACCGGTGCTCGACGAGCAGTCAGCGGAGGTCCAGTACGACCTTGCCGGTGACACCGTCTTCCACTGCTTCGTGTGCGGCTGCCACGTCGTCGAGGCCGAAGGAGTGCACGGGTAGCGGTGAGAGCAGGTTCTGTTCCAGGGCTGAGGTGATCTCGGTGGCCGCGCGCAGGAGTGCGTCCCTCGGCTCGGTGAGGAACAACGCGAACCTCAGCACGAGGTTCGGCCACATCAGGCGGAACACCGGCAGCGTGGGGTCCACCGGCTGCGCCGCGTAGGTCACGATCGTCGCGCCCGGGGCGGCGACGGCCAGGTCCAGTTCGAGGTTGTCGGTCAGCGCGACCTCGATGACGCGGTCGACGGGGCCGGCTGCGTCGAGGATCTGGTGCACGGCGTCGGCGTCGCGGTAGTTCACGACGAGGTCCGCGCCGGCGGCGTGGGCGAGCGCTGCCTTCTCCGATCCGCTGACGGTGGTCACGATGCGCGCGCCGGCGATCTTGCCGAGTTCGATCGCGTAGTGGCCGACGGCGCCCGCGCCGGCCGCGACGAGCACCGTGCTGTCCTTCGGCGAGCCGTCGGCGTGCAGGCACCAGTGCGCGGTCATCGCCGGGATGCCCAGACCGGCACCCAGTTCGTCGGACGCACCTTCTGGTAGCCGGACCGCCTGTTCGGACGGCACCACGGTCCACTCGGCGGCGGTGCCCCACGGCGTGCCGGAACCGGCCATCCAGATCCACACGCGTTCGCCGAGCCGGCTCGTGTCGACGCCCGCGCCGACCGCGTCGACCACACCCGTGCCATCCTGGTGCGGGATGCGGCCGTGGTGCTCGCCAACGGGTCCGAAGTCCTCAGGTGATGAGTTCGTCCGCATCCACATGTCGCCGGGGTTGATCGCGGAGAGCGTGACGCGGACACGCACCTCGCCGGGGCCGGGTTCCGGCCGTGCGACGTCGAGCAGCTGCAGCACGGTTTTCGCAGGGCCGGTGGCGGAAAAGAAGGCTGCCTTCATTGCTTCGTGTTCTCCAACGTGGCTGGTGTGGTGGCCGAACCTGCTGACCAGGAACTAGAGAGCGGCGATGATGCCGCGCATGACCGACTCCAGGTCGCACTCGCCCTCCGGTGTCTGCACGCCGTGTTCCAGGGCGCGCGTCATGAGCTGCGGGGGCAGGGGCCCGCTCACCAGCTCGGCCCACGCGTCGTGCTCCGCCTTCAGACCGTCGTAACCCGTCGAGGTACTCACGAACTGCTGTAACCGCTGATGATCGCCCCTGAGCCGCTGCGACATCGGCTGCATCGGCTGCATCGACGTGCGCTTGCATCCGGCATCGATCCGCGCAGAGACAGCTCGCCCTTCGCCCGCTGATCACGCCGCGCGAACCCCACCGAACATCGATGCGGCGAAGTCCTCGACCACCGGCCGAACCTGAGCCATCGCCTCCGGAGTCGCCTGACGCAAGAAGATCGCGCGCGACATCCACCCGCGCACCCGTACCCAAGAAAGCACCAAGAGGGACTGTTCCAAGATCATGGGATAGACCCGTCTGCCCTTATCCGCGGCCCCGAAAGGGCCGACTTGATGACGATAGGAAAGTCTGAACACAGCGTGCCGAAACCGCCTTCTTCGGTGTGGACGGATCCTGTCGAGTACAAGCCGTTCCGCCGCGCTGTCCGCGCTGTTCGGCCTGGTCTCGGTGAGCATGGCGCTGGACGTCCGCCCGGGTGACGGCATCGGGGGTGCCATCGCAGGGACACTGATGTTCGCAAGGTTCGCGACAGCGGTGGTGTTGCACTGCCTGCCGCGCTCCAACGCCTGGTCCGGGCGGTCCGCGGCACCCGTTAGATCATCTGCTGGAGGCCGATCACCGACAGCAGCCGCAGCGCCTCGTGGGCCGGGGTGCCTGGCTCCGCGGTGAACAGCACGACCTGCTGGTCGCGGTCGGGCACCAGCAGGATGTCGCAGGTCAGACTGATCGGGCCGATCTGCGGGTGGTCGACCGTCTTGACCAGGTGACGCTGGTCGGAGACCTCGGGGCTCGGCCACAGCGCGGCGAACTCGGCGCTGCCGTCACGCAGCTCGCGGATGAGTTCCTGCGTGCCCTGGTCGCCCGGGTAGCGCGCGGCGGCCGCGCGCAGGTGCCCGACCGCGAACCGCCCGAAGTCGCCGCCGCCCGAGAGGCCGTAGTGCCGGCGGGCCGCGTCGGGGTGCAGGAAGTACCGGCGGATCATGTTGCGTTCTCGGCGCGGCCGCGCCGAGAAGTCCTCCAGCAGCGCCGCAGCGAGCGGGTTCCACGCGAGGACGTCGTACTTCGCGTCGAGCACTATCGCCGCGGTGTCCGGCAGCCGCTCGATCATGTCGAGGATCCGGTCCGACACGTCGGGCGATGGCCCCGGCGGGTCGGCCTGCTGACCGCCGAGGGTGTACAGGTGGGCCCGTTCCGCGTCGTTGAGGCGCAGCGCCCGGCCGATCGCGGCCAGCACATGCCGTGACGGGTGCGGCCCCCGCGCCTGTTCGAGACGGATGTAGTACTGCGTCGAGATGTGCGCCAGCAGGGCCACCTCCTCGCGGCGCAGGCCCGGCGTACGGCGCGGCCCGTGCGCGGGCAGGCCCACGGTCGCCGGGGTCAGCCGCTCGCGGTGCAGCCGCAGGAAGCGGCCGAGTTCGTGCTTGTCCACCCTTCGAGCATGACCCGGATGGGCCGGCCCTGCCAGGTACCGCCAGGGCCTGTCACGGGGTGCCCGCGCCGCCGCACGGTGGAGACATGACCGAGAACGGAATGCTGACCGGCAAGATCGCACTGGTGACGGGGGCGAGTCGTGGCATCGGCGCCGCGGCCGCCCGCCTGTTCACCCAGGAGGGTGCGACGGTGGTGCTCGCCGCCCGCACCGAGAGCGCACTGAAGACACTCGCCGAGGACCTGCCCGGCGCCTCGTACGTGGTCGCCGACCTCGGCGACGTGGCGAGCGTCGAGCACGCGGTGGCCACCGTCGTCGAACGCCACGGTCGGCTCGACATCGCGTTCAACAACGGCGCCGTCGGGGTGCCGCCGCACCCCGTCGCCGACTTCCCGGAGGACGACTTCGACCTCGTCATGCGGGTCAACCTCAAGGGCGTGTTCTACGCCGTGTCCGCCGAGGTGAAGGCCATGACCAGGACCGGAGGCGGGGCGATCGTCAACACCAGCAGTGTGGGCAGCCTGATCGGCAACCCGGCGCTGCCCGCGTACGGGGCGGCCAAGCGGGCCGTCAACAGCCTCACCGAGTCGGCGGCCGTGACCTACGGCCCGGCAGGCATCCGCGTCAACGCGATCGCGCCCGGCCTGACGATGACCGAGATGGTCGAGGAATGGAACCGGCACGACCCCGGTGTGGTCGACCGGATCGTCGCCGGTACACCGCTGGGCCGGGCCGCCGCGCCGGAGGAGATCGCCGAGTCGGCCGCCTGGCTGCTGAGCGACCGGGCCTCGTTCGTGACGGGCGCGGTGCTGCCGGTCACCGGGGGCGCCGGCGTCTGACCGTGTGTCTCACTGTCGCCGTGACGGGTGATCACTGGCGCGATCAGTTCGACGAGTCTCCCGGCTACCTCGACTTCGCACGCGTCGGGCCGCCGTCGCGGGCCGTGGTCGAGGTGAGCGCGGGCCTGCGCGGCACGCTTGCTCGCGCCGGTCCATCCACAGTGGACGAGTTGATGACCTGGGAGGGTCGCGCGAAGGCGGCGGTGGCCCGGCTGTCCGGTGCCACCGCCGACCGGGTGGTGCTGCCCACCACGAGCCACGGCCTGTTCCAGACCGCGTTCGCCGTCCCGTCCGGCGAGGTGCTGGTGTCGGCCGCGGAGTTCCCGGCCAACACCTACCCGTGCGCGCGGGCCGAACAGGCGGGCAGACTCGCCCTGCGCCGGCTGCCGCGCGGCCCGGTCATCCCGGAGGTGGTGGCGGCCGCGCTGACCGCGAAGACGAGCGTGGTCGCGGTCAGCGCCGTCGACTTCCGCACCGGCTACCGCGCCGACCTCGCCGCACTGCGCGACGTGGTCGGCGACCGGCTACTGGTGGTAGACGCATCCAGGGGTTCGGGGTCGTCGACGAGCCGTGGTCGGTCACCGACGTGCTGGTGTGCGGCGGGCAGAAGTGGCTGCGGGCCGGGTGGGGCACCGGCTTCGCGGCGCTGTCCCACCGTGCGCTGGCCCCGCGTGGACCCGCTGATCTCGGGGTGGACCGGCGCCAGCGACCTCGGCGTGTTCGACGACGAGATCCACGAAGGAAAGCTGTATCTGTGCGCGGTCAAGGACGTCTGATCCAACCGGATCGTCGCATACTCCATCGATTCTCAGATGAAGTCCCGCCTCGCTTTCACCGCGCTCACCAACGCCGTCGCCAGGCGTGACGACGTCGCCCTGCTGGGTGGTGCACGACGACCAGTTGCCCCTGCGGTAAGGGGTCAGCCGGCGAGGTGCTCGGTGAAGAACGGGGCGATCTCGGCGATGGCCTTGTTCATGTACTCGGGGACGTCGTACAGGTCCATGTGCGCGCTGCCCTGGACGAGGAACAGCTTCTTGTTGCTGCGGGCCCGGCTGTACAGCTCGGTGGAGTACCACAGCGTGCTCGCCTCGCTGCCCGCGACGATCAAGAGTGGCTGGGTGAGCAGGTCCTCGACCAGGTGGAACGCGTCGAACCCGGCGATCTTCGAGGCGCTGCGGGCGAAGACGAACGTGTTCTGCGCGTTGGGGTGCTGGGCGCGCTCGGTGAGGTAGTACTCGTGGGCGTCGCGCAGGTCGCGGATGGTGATCTCGTCGGCCTCGGTCGGCACGTACGGGGCCAAGAACGTCTCGGCGCCCTGCGCCTCGGCCGTACGCTGCTTGGCGGCCTGCTCCAGGGTCGCCACGAAGGCCGAGTCGGGATCGAGGCCGAACCAGCCCCGGCGGAAGCTGGAACCGGTGTTGAACATGCTGACCGTGGTGAGCGCCTTGATGCGGTGGTCGGTCATGGTGGCGTTCACCGCGTAGCCGCCGCCGGCGCACATGCCCAGGGCGCCGATGCGCTCTGCGTCGACATGGTCCAGGGACTGCAGGTAGTCGACGGCGGCGCGGACGTCCTCGACGCGGGCGTAGGGGTCCTCCAGGAAGCGCGGCTCGCCGCCGCTCTCACCCTGGTACGAGGCGTCGAAGGCCAGAGCTATGAAGCCCCGCTCGGCCAGCCTGCTCGCGTACAGGCCGGCGGCCTGCTCCTTGACGGCGCCGCCGGGGTGGGCGACCGCGATCGCCGGGTAGCTGCCGTTCTCGTCAAAGCCTTCCGGCAGGTAGACGTCGCCCGCCAGCATCCGGCGGTCGTCGGTGGGGAAGGTGACGTGCTGCATTATCTGCTCCATTGCTGGGTGTGAATGGTGGTGGCGAGGACGCCCGCCGAGTGTGGGCTGTCTCGGTCTTCGGCTCGCTGGTATCCAGGGAACACCGGGTCCCGCGGTCGAGACAGGGCCTGCCGAGAGGGGTAGTCGCAGTGACCCTTTAGGTGTCCGGTGTGCCTCTACCCTTGATGGCATGGACGAGAAGAAGGATGCGGCGCGCGCGGCGGTCCGCGAATTCCTCAGCACGCGCCGTGAGCGGGTCTCGCCGGCCGACGCCGGTCTGCCGGCGACCGGGACCCGGCGGCGCGTGAAGGGCCTGCGGCGGGAGGAGGTGGCGCTGCTGGCGGGGGTCAGCCCGGAGTATTACATCCGCCTCGAGCGCGGCCAGGCCACCAGCCCCTCAGCGGGCGTCGTGGAGTCCATCGCCGCGGTGCTGCGGCTCGACGACGACGAACGTGCACACCTGGGCCGGTTGCTCGCCGCCCTCACCCCCGAGGCCCGCAAGCGCCGCAGGGCACCGGGCAAGGACTCGGGCAAGGACTCGGGCAAGGACACCGTCAGCCCCGGGATCCGGGTGCTGCTGGACTCGATACGGCATCTGCCGGCCATAGTGGCCAACAGCCGCCTCGACATCCTCGCCGCCAACGACCTCGGACGCGCCTTCTACGCGCCGATGCTCGACACCGACGGCCCGGTGAACTCAGCGCGCTTCGTGTTCCTGGAGGAGCACGCGGCCCGGCGTCTGTTTCCCGAGTGGGAACGGATCGCCGACGACGCCGTGGCCATGCTGCGCATCGAATCCGGCCGACACCCCGACGACCCGGCGCTGGTCGCCCTCATCGGTCAGCTGTCCACCCGCAGCCAGGCGTTCCGCACCCGCTGGGCCGCCCACGACGTCAAAGCGCACAGGGCAGGTACCAAGGTCTTCCGGCAGCCCCTGATCGGAGAGGTCACCCTGCCTTTCGAGAATCTCACCGTCGACGCGGCCGAGGACCAGGTCCTGACCGTCCTCACCCCGCAGCCGGGCTCACCGGAACACGATGCGATCCAGCTGCTGGCCAGCTGGAACGCTCACTCCCCGAACCCCGCGGAAGCCGAGAGTTCCTCGAATACCTGAGCAGCGCTGCCAGACGTCTGGGTTGCCGTCGCCAGCCACCCCCGTCTCCGAGAGGTTACTCGCCTGCCGCCTTCGGTCCGTATCGGTCGAGGTCGTCGATAACACGACCACGGTGAATCCACTGTTGGCAGCGTCCACGAGCGGTCGCCGGATGTCGTGGTGCAACAGGTACAGGTACCCGGACCGGGCGTGGTAGAGCGGGTCGCGGAGCAAGACGTCGGCGCCTGGCTGGGAAAGCGTGCCGCTGAGCACCTGGGCCCACGCCTGAACGCCCGCTGTTGGTAGCGCCGAGCGTGAGCGCGCAGGGGGGCCGCGGTGGTTTGTGATCATGTGACGGCCGATCGCGCCGGGTGACAGTCGTCATGCCCGTGCGCCGGCTGACGTCGCCGTGGAAGGTCAGCCGATGGTGCAGCGTCACGGAGGCCTCTGTCGATGTCATCTCGGAAGTGGGTCCGGGCGATTACGGAATCGGCCGGGAGCGAGACCGTACTCGCGCCTGAACGCGGTGGCGAATGCGAACTCGTTGGAGTAGCCGACCTGACGGGCGATCGTGGCCAGCCCGGAGGTGGTCTGCCGGAGCAGGCGGGCGGCGCAGGCGAGTCGCCAGTAGGTCACGTAGGTCATCGGTGGCAGTCCGACCTGGACGGTGAAACGCCGGTTGAACGACGTGCGCGACATGCCCGCCACGCTGGCGAGCTGTTCGATGCCCCATGCGTGTTGAGGGTGCTCGTGGATCTGGTCAAGGGCTGCGGCGATGGCCGGGTCGGCCGTCGCCGTCCAGCCCGTGGCGCCGGGGGCGTCGTACCAGTGTCGTAGGGCGTGAATCAATACGAGATCGACCAGCGCGGATCGGGTCACCCAGTTGCCCTGCTGGGCCTGTGCGACGTCGTTTTCCAGCAGGCTCACCAGCGTTGCGAGTTCTGGGTGGTGGGTGCGGTCCGGCGACACCACGATGGTTCTGGGCAGTCCGCGTAGTACCGGATGGAGCCGGCCATTGTCGAGTCGGTATGCGCCACACAGGAACTCAGCGTCCGCCGGCCGAGGCGCAGGAAGGCCGGTGGCCGGGAACACCGGCAGCCTTTCGAGCCGGGTCGGTGCGTGACCGAGGCCATGCTCCGCGCCGTTCGGTGCGATCACGAGGTCGCCCGGACGCAGACGGGCAGGTGCTGTCCCCGCGGCGATCAGCCATGCTTCGCCCCGAAGGAGAACGTGGAACCCGATCCCGACGAAGCTCGGGAACCGCATACCCCACGCACCTGACCCGCGCAGCCGGCGACCGTTGGCCCGTCCCGCTCGAACGCTGCTGACGGCGCTGCTGATCGTGTCCACGACCCTCATGTTAGTTCGCGTTCGATGGGTCTCACCCCGGATGTTGGACACGGGGTTATGCGGCGGGGGTCAGCGTGGCCGGTGTTGGTAGCAGGTATGTTCTCGTAGTCGATCGGGGATCGTGGTCCGAGATGTGAGTGGCGGCGCCGGGTGCTGTAGCGGTGTGGCCATCCGAAGGCGGCGAGCCGTGTTTCCCTTTCACGGTCCCAACTCTGGGCGCCTTGGCGGGTTTCTCGTTAGAAGGATGCGTTGAGGCTTGTATTGGGCCCCGTGATCGCTGTGGACATCGCTCCGGCCAGGCTGCCCCGTGTGTGGGGCGGCGTGCAGCTCGGCGGTGATCCGCGGGACGCCGGAGGTGCCGGCCGAGTCCCGGCGGATGACGAGGACGCGCGTCGCCAGGCGGGCGTCCGCCGCGGCGCGGGCGTCTCGAGCGACTGGGTGCTCTTCCAGTGGTAGTAGCTGGACCGGGGCGCGTCTCCCCGGCGAAATACTTCACGGCCGTGACCCGGTGCCCTGCGCGTCGTCGAGGCGGATCCAGTTACGCAACGTCTCGTGGTTGACCCCGGACCACCAGGATCCAAGTGTGTCTGGTGTCCAACACCCGGGGTCAGGACCCGTTGGGCTTTCCGCGTAGGTAACTGGGCTGTTCGCGGATGGTGTCGCTGTTCCGGTGGTGGTTCAGTCAGTGGCATACCCGGCGTACGCCACTGTTGAAGGAGATCGATGAGGAGTATGGCGATCGTGGTCGAGGAGCTTCTGAACGAGCGGGAGACCCCGGTGGAAGAGGTGATGGCCAGACATTTCGTCCCCGCCTATCGGCAGCGGACCGACGGCGCTTGGGCCGAGTGGCCGGCGATTGCGCAGAATCTCGCCCGCATTCGAACGATTGTTCGCCTGGTGAAGATTGAACTGCTGGACGAGTTGGTCGACGGATATGCCTACGCGGACCGCCACGTGCTCACGATCGAGATGAATGATGGAACCCGGCAAACGCGTGAGTCCTACGTATTTGGCAGTCTCGCGCCGGACGGCAGATTCGAGGTGATCGAGGAGGTCACACTGGTGGACCCGGCCCACAGCCCACGTTTGATGGTTCGGCCTGACAGCGACAAGTGAGGACCGGCAAGCCAACTGCGGCCGATGCGGCGGTCGCGCCGACAGTGCAAGCGCCAGCACGAGTAAAGGACGGGGCTGGCGCGGCCGATCCGGGAAAGGGTGGCGAAGACGTCCGACTATCAGCATCCACCCAGTAGCAGTACCGAATTCGCGTGGTCCTTGTCGGTGCGGCAAGCGGAACTGATCGGTCGCCGGACTCTCCTGGCGGTGCGGATGGCGAGGGCGAAGTCCGGCATTGAGAACCTGAAGTCGAGAGCGGGCACGGATCGGGAATTTTGTGGGCTAGAATCAGGGCTTCTGATGACTAATGGAGGTTTCGTGGCATCGCAGTGATTTAGTCGCGGTTGGGGAAATGTGCTCGCAGGAACGCCTCTGTGCGATTCTGGAAAACCGCTCCTACCCCGCCTGTTGCTCGCCTGGGACACGGTGGTCGTGTCTCGACAACCTCAGGTCGGCTTCGGTATGGTCTGCACAGCGATGTCAGCAGGGCTTACGCGGTGTGGCTGAATTCCGCGGTGGCATTTCGGATTGGCACGGCGTCACGCGCCGTGGATCGCCTTGGTGAGCAGCGCGTGGAGTTGTTCCTGTTCCTCAAGGGTCAGGCCGGCGAGGGGCGAATGCCTCATAACGGTGCTGAGCAGGCGTTGACGAGCGTCTTCACCGGCCTCGGTCAGGACCAACGTCCGGACGCGCCCGTCGCGAGGATGTGGGCGTCGCTCTGCCAGGCCCCGTTGCTCGAGCTTGGCGCTCAGCAGCGTGACGTTCGACGGGTCGCAGTGCAGCAGGCCGGCGATCTTGCGGAGCGACAGCGGATCGGCGTCCGGCCGCAGGAGCCAGAGGACGTTCGCGAGGGGGGCGGTCAGGTCGAGCCGGTCCAGCGCCTCCTGCATGCGACCCGAGATCTGCCCGGCCAGCGCCATGGTCTGGTTGAGCAACGACGCTGCCAGTTCCTGCGACATCAGGGCCACCCAACTCGACTCAACTTGATTTGTTCAAGTATATCCTCATTGTCCACGATGCAAAGAAGAGCGTCATGGACGGCAGAACCACTCCGACCGGACTTCCGCGAATCGTGTCGGACCACCTCATGGGCGTCACGGTCGAGGCCCTGTCGTATCGACGGGATGCCACCAGACAGTTTCTCGTCCCTCCATCGAGGCCGCAGGAAAGTCAGCCGTCCGTCACGATGATGCCGCGGATCAGTCAGACCAACGATATCCATCATCGGCAGATCAGCTTCTCTCCACCTGCCAGATCAACTTGGTCGCGCTGTTCACGACTGCTGCCGGGCAGACGTGAAGAAGTCCCAGATCGCCGCGGGGGCATCGACGTCATGGCTCGTACGGCCCAGGATCCTGGAGTAGCGATGATGCGCGGTCGGGATGACGTGACCACCGCGTTCGATCACGTACTGGACCACGGGGGCCTTGCCGACTTCGCGGTGGGCGACCTCCCGCACAGTGGTGTCAGTCGACCCGTCGCGGTGGGCGAGCGTGCGGGTGACGGGGGCATCAGTGATCCCGTTTAGGTTCACGAAGGTCTTCGTGGTGTCGTCGGCGGACATCACGCGACCGCGCGCCGAGAAGCCGAAGATGGTGACCTCTCCTCCCTGGAACGGTGAGATCGGGTCGTCGGTACCCGCCATGATGAGCGCCGGTATCGCCGCGGTCATCGGCGGGCAGGCGCTGTCGTCGGCGACGGGGAGGTTGGCCGAGACCGCGGCGATGCCCGCGAGACGATCCGGCATCTCGGCTGCCAGCCGGAACACCATCTGACCGCCGTTGGAGTATCCGGCCGCGAAGAACTTCGTGTCGTCGACGCCGTGGCGTTCGTGCAGGTCCGCCACCAGAGCACGGATGAATCCGATGTCGTCCACGTTCTCGCGCCGCGCGGGAGTCGCGGCCACCCGGCGACAGTCGTTCCAGCCCTCCTGGTACCCGTCGGGATAGGCGACGGCGAACCCGTACCGATCGGCGAGAACGTCGAAGCCGTACGCGGTGTTGCGGCGGATGACCGAGCCGTTCTCGAAGGAGCCGTGCAGGATGACCAGGAGCGGCGCCCCCGGAGCGAGCCGCGCCGGAACGTACGCGGTATAGGTTCGCGCCCGGTCACCGACAGTCAGGGTCGACGTGACCGCCTTCCCGGACAGGGCCGGAATAGCGGGCGCGGGCGTCCACACCAGGTAGCCGTAAAGCCCGAGCGCCGTGGTGGCCAGCGTGGCCGCCACCACGGCGACGGCCAGGGCCACGCGCCGGCCGCGGGAAGCGATGATCTTGCGTGACATTGTCGTCTCCTCGGTTCTAGGCGGAAGCGATGCGCAGCAGCAGCGTGACGACCGCGAGCGCGGCCAGGACGGCGGCAGGCGCCCACCGGGCGGCAGCGTCACCGGCCCGGAGGTGGGAGAGCACGGCGCCGGACAGCAGCAGGACGACTCCGGCGGCGGCAGCGACACCCAGCGCGGCCCAGGCCAGCCCGATCAGCAGCCCTGCGGCGGCAGCGGCTTCGGCGACACCGACAAGGCGGTACCCCCGCACCGGAATGCCCAGGTGCGCGGCTTCATCGGTGACCGCCTGCCCGCCGGCGACCTTCCGCGCTCCGCTGAACAACAACACGGCCGCCAGCAGACAGCTGAGAACCAGCACGGCGACGAACATGGCTACCTCGTTTCGGTCCGGTCATCGATCCGACACAGCTATCCTTGATCATACCCTTGAGTTTATCAAGTAGTTGGTCGATCCCGAACCACCAGAAGACTGGTCTACTGACTACTGCCTCACCCGTAGGAGGCCTGGCCGCCGCTGGATCCGAAGGGCAACGAACCGGTTGCCACTCCGCGCGGCTGATCGAGATGACCCTGCGCTCGGGCAAGCCGCTCGCTCTGAGTTGACGGGCTCGGCTCGCCGTCAGGCAGCGGGCCGAGCCCAGCTGTGGTGACGAGGTCAGCCGGACAGCGATGCATTGATCACTTTTACTTCCCCGGAGGGGAGGGCGACCTGGGCGGACGCGTAGAGCACCCGTCATTCATCGCAATAATGATTCCCGCCGAGACCCGTTGCCTGCAGAGTTCTTGAAAATTACCCAAACGAGCGAGTTGGAGCGAAGTGACCTGCGTGGAACGAACCAGCACACAAGCCCGGCCGAGATCGTGAGGATCCGGTCGGGAAAAATCACCCGGCCCATATGATATGCGACCGATCAGCACATGCGCCATGACAACGAACGACGCGCCGGCCGGAGCGGTCATTGTCACGGAGATGACTGGATGATTGGATGATCAGATGCCATTGACGTCACCTGATTTCGACCGGCTGTTCGTTCCCGGCGCGAGGGTCGAGGCCCAGTCCGGACCAGGGACCATCGCAGAGCCGCTGCGAACCGAACTGTCCTTACCCTCGGGTGAGGTGGTCGCCTCGGAATGGCGCTGGGAACCGATCGGGTTCACCGAAACCGCGCCGCCCGGCCGCTACCCAGTGCTGCTTCACATGCTGATTCCTGACGGTGGTGAGGCGCGCAGACCTGTACCCCTGGCGGTCCGTCTTGTCATTCGCGACGAGCCGGTGGTGTCCTGGACCATGGCGCTGCTGCCGGGCCAGGACCCCGCCGACCTGAGCGAAAACGGCTTCTACGGGTTTTCGGTGGACGGCGGCGAAGGCAGCTTGATCGATGCACTGTTTCTTCGCGAGCTGCACGAGACCGACACATTCACCGAGTTCATCGACACCGCCAAGACCGACCTCGGCTTCGGCGAGCTGCTGGAGTCGTCCGAGGACGAAGAAGGCCGCCAAGCGGTGGCATTCACCATCGGTTGCGACGGCACCTTTCCGACCTGGATCGGTCACACGGCAGATGGCGGTCTCGCTTGTTACATGATCGATTTTCTGGAGTTCAGCGAGCAAAACTGAAACCTTGGTCGACGGGGCGACCACGAAGGTTCGCCGAGTTGGTGAAACGCCGGTCAGGAGTCCAACACCTCGACCGGCGTTTCGCAGCCGCGAGCCTGCGGACGTTGAGGCCTACGGTCAGCGCCGACGCGACGACCGCGCCCACCCAGCCCAGGGAATTGCGATGCCACTAGAAGGGAGAGGATGGGCAACAGGAGGGTGGTCACCAGCGACCACTGGATCCCGAAGGTGTGGATCATCGAGTCGAGGTCCATGGTCGCGATCGAGGCGTACATCGCGTACATGACGAGAGCCGTCAGGGCGCCGAAGCGACCCCACCACAGGTGCCGGGAGGCCGCGAACACGATCGCGGTGCCGACCATCGTCATCGAGACCGAGTGCAGCCAGGCCGGCGGCGGTTTCGGCGCGGACGGCGTGCTCCTCGGAGCGCTGCTGCCCTCGGTCGTCTTCGGCACCCTCGGACAGCCCCCGACCGACCGGGAGCGGGCCGTGCGCCAGGCGTTTCGCGAGGCCGGGCTCCGGATCAAGGAGCGGCCTGACTTCCGCGGCTGGCTGTGGGCTCATTTCGTGTCGGATGCCGGCCTGTTCTCGCAGGGCCTGCGGCTGGGTTCCCTGTCCAAGCTGGCCGGGTCGACGCGCGACTTCCGCGAGGCGCTGCTGGCCGGTCGCGAACTGCTGCCGCTTCTCCAGGCGCGCGGCGTCGACCTGCGACGGCACCGGGCCGGTCTGCTGCTGTTCCGGGCGCCCACCTGGCTGACGGCCCCCGCGCTCGCCTGGCTGACCGCTCACGTCACGCCGATACGCGTGAACTTCGCGACGCACTCCGACCCCGACGCCGAAGAACCGCGCGAGGTCTGCCGGGACACCCTGGCCGAAGCACGACGGCTGGGCATCGCCGTACCGCGGCTGGAAGCGGCGGAACCGTACTTCGCCCGTGAGGGAACGGGCCGAGTCTGAGTTTACCGATGTCGTCGGTCCCGGTGGTTCATAGCGGCTCCTTGGTCCACCGCATCCCAGAGCCAAACCCGGTCACACCGTCGAACAACTTCCGGCGCTGGTCAAGGGCGAGGCGGCGTCTCGGCGGCCGGACGAGGAGCGCATGCTGATCGCGATGGACGCGCCCGAGCACGGGCCGGCGCGCACGGCCGTGCTCGGCACGGTATGCAGGTCCGCGCGGTCAAAGGAGGACCTGACCGGGCCCAGCCCGGTCGACCGGGGCAAAGCCCGGCAGCAAGATCCACGCGATGAGCGACCGCGGCGGTCTCCCGCTGTCGAAGCGCCGTGAATGGTGGCGGCACGGCCGTTGACGTCAGGATCCGAACGTGTGGTCGCTGTCGAGGTGAGTGAGCGCGTCTGCGCAAGCGACCAGATCGCGTAGCAGCCGGTCTTGCTGCGTCGCGGAGAACGGCGTGAGCATTCGCTGCTCGACCGCTCGTACGGCGGCACTGGCGGCGCGTAGTTGCTTGCGGCCAGAGGGCGTGAGTTGGCTGGGAAGCGCTCGGCCGTGCGGTGCTGCCGTCGGCCGTGCGATAAGCCCGCGGTCCTGCAATCCGCGCAGCACCAGGTTCATCGACTGGCGCGTGACGAACACTGCTCGCGCCAACTCCGCGTTGGACAGTCCTGGTCGCTGCGAAAGCACCTCGAGGCAGGAGTACTGGGGCACGGTCAGATCCAGTGGCCGCAAGGCGGTGTCCATCGCCGTGCGTAGCGCGCTTGCAGCTCGTTTGAGCGCGTAACCCACCGCCTTGTCCAAGGGGCCGACCATCTCTGCTTGACTCATGTCAGCATCATGACATACCTTCCTCATGTCAGCACATTGACAAGCGGAGGTGTGAAACATGGACGTAACCGGACCTGATTTCCTTGCCCTGCAGGTGCGCGACCTCGATCGTGCGGCCGAGTTCTACGAGACCCATCTCGGACTGCGCAGGTTGCCCGCCAGTCCGCCTGGGGCAGTGGTATTCGACACCGCGCCGATTCCGTTCGCGTTGCGAGAGCCGCTGCCGGGGGTCGACCTGGACGCAGCCTCCCCGCACCCTGGGCTGGGGGTCGCGCTGTGGTTCCACTCCGACGACGCCCAATACCTGTACGAGCGGTTGGTCGCTACTGGTATCTCGATCGTCACGGCCCCGTTCGACGGGCCGTTCGGACGCACGTTCGCCTTCTCTGACCTGGATGGTTACACGGTCACCCTGCACGACAAGGCATGACGGACAAGCGAACTCCGACACCACTCGGAACGGCGAACGGCAACGACTTTCGCACGATCGCCGAGAACGGACGGACATCCGGATCGTGTGTCGTCCTGGCACCGGTCTACGTCGCAGGACTTGGTTCACGCTCGCGATCCCTTACTCGACAACGGAAATTCTTGGAGGATGACGGTTTTGACCACCACCGAAACCACCATCGCCGTGACCACTGACGCCGATCAGGTCACGCTGGTCAACGTGTTCACCGTCCCGCCGTCACGGCAGGACGAACTGCTTGCCGCGCTGGACAAAGCCACCGTCGAGGTGTTCGCCGGAGTGCCCGGGTTCATCTCCGCGAACCTGCACGCCGCCCTGGACGGGACCCGCGTGATCAACTACGCGCAGTGGAGCAGCGAGCAGGCATACCGCGAAGCGTTGCGGCGCCCCGAGATCCGCCATCACATCGCCGAAGCGGCCGCTCTCACGGACAAGTGGGACCCGACCCTGGTCCGCGTGCGGTCGATCCACCACGCGCGCGGAGCACAGGCGTAACCCTCGGACGGCCTCTGCGAGGGCGCACGGCACTGATCACCGGTGGCAGCCGGGGTATCGGCGCGGCCACCGCTCAGACGCTGGCCGCGATGGGGGCGAGCGTCGTGGTGACGTACCGCGACAGCCGCACCGCAGCCGAGAAACTGGCAGCGCGATTGCGTGCGGAGCACGACGTCGTGGCACACGCGGCGATGTTCGACCTGAGCGCGTCCGAGCAGGAACCGGCCGGTGTCGGCGAACTGCTCCAATCGGTCAGGAACATCACCGGCCGCATCGACGTCGTGGTCGCCAACGCCGCGGCTCCATACCCGAAGGTGCCGCTGATGGAGTTGTCCGCCGAGGACCTGTCCAGGAAGATCGCGCAGGACATCGGTATCACCCACCGGCTCGTCACCTCGGTGGCGCCCGGGATGCTCGAACGCGGGTACGGACGGATCGTTCTGATCGGATCACTGCATGCCAAAGGGCCGTCCGCGATCGGCATGACGGCGAACGGCGTCACCAGGGCCGCGCTCGCCGCCTACGTCGCATACGCTGCCGACGAGCTGACCGGGCCCGGTGTCACTGTGAACACCATCCACCCCGGATACATCGCCACGGACGCGAGCAGTCACCTCCCTGCTGCGATCACCCGCGTGCTCGAAGCGCTCACCCCTGCCGGCAGGATGGGAGTTTCCGGCGATGTCGCGGGTGCGGTGGCGATGCTGACTCGCGAGGAGGCCACGTTCGTCAACGGCGTCTGCATTCCGGTGTCGGGAGGCCTGAACCATCCCGTCTCGTTTCGGCGCTTGGTGTCGCACACCGCATTTGTTGCTAGATCCTCACCGCGATCTGGCACATGCTCGCTCACGACGTCGCCTACCATGACCTCGGCCCCGACTACGTCGACCACAAGCCCCGCTCGCTCCAGCACCAAGCACAACGCGCCCGCCGACTCATCGCCGAGCTGATCGAGCAGGGCTACGACGTCTCCCAGCTGATTCTCGAACACGTCGCCTGACCACACAGCACCAGAAGTCGCACTGGTAAATTCTGGGGAACAGACCTTCCTGTGAACCTCAGCCTCGAAGGCTTTGGAGGTATTCAGTTGGGGTGTGCCCGTAGCGTTTGCGGAAGACTCGGACGAAGTGGCTGCTGTCGGCGAACTGCCAGCGAGCCGCGACCTGCGTGACGGTGCGCCCGGCGGCCAACTCCCGACGGGCTTCCTCGAGCCGGCGGCGCCGTAGGTAGGCGCCGACCGATTCGGTGGTGGACGCGAACGCGCGGCTCAGCGTGCGCACGGAAACGTTCAGTTCACGGGCTAGCATCCCAGGTGTCAGTTCCGACTGAGTGAGTCTCTGGTCGGCGAGTTCGCGGGCGGCCAGAACAAGGGCAGGTGCCAGAGCCGGCTCGGCACCATCAACGTAAGAGTGCACTACGCCTCGGGCCAGCTCGATCAGTGCATTACGCGCCGCACTGAGGCCTACCTCGGTGAGGTCACTGATGGTGTCGTGCAGCGCACTCGCGTAGGCCAACAGCAGACGTACCTCGGGTGCGGCGGCTGAACCGATGATTGGCTTGGACGCTTCTGCCGCGATCTCCGCGGGTAGACACACAGTCAAGCCCGATGTGCGCGGCAGCATCTCGTAGCCGATCAGGCCGGGGGAACGGCGCAGCATGAAGCGACCTGCGCCGAGGGCGATCTCTTCGGAGCCGTACCGCAGCGTCCAGGCGCCACGCCGCACAACGTACAAACGAAGAACGTTCCCGGTGTCCTGAGGCGTTCCCATCTCCAACCCGATCGTCGTGGCGAAGTCGGTGACGGTGACATCCATGGCCTGAGAATCACGGGTATGCACGCGGCTCCCGAGGTCGCCATCCGCAGTGGACATCCGCGCCTCGGCGCAACTGCTCACTTGCTCGCTGGCTGCCTGCATAGTTGTACCTCATCTTACCTACGGTGGCCCGGAAGTTCCACGAAGTGGCTCTCAGGTTCAAGCTGTGTGACCAGCGGTGCTGCTTGACTGTTCCCCGCACCAGGCAGGAAGAAGGAGCATGTCTTGACCAAGGTCGAAGAAACCACCCGTGGCGGCACCACAGTGGTGATGGTCAACGGCCACGACGCCGCTCGGCAGGCACTGTCCAAGCGATCCATCACCAAAGACCTCGACGCCTCCTCGATGGGCCTGACACAAGACTTGTACGACGCGACGATACGCCACATGCTGTTCCTCGACCCGCCAGATCACACGCGCTTGCGCCGCTTGATCTCGGCAGCCTTCACTTCACAGCGAATTGAAATGTTGCGTCCGCGCGTCACGCAGATTGCGCACGAACTACTCGACGCAATAGAAGGCCACGAAACGGTTGATCTCATCCCGACATTCGCGTGGCCGCTGCCGTTCCAGGTCATTTGCGACTTGCTCGGTGTGCCCTCCGGCAGCCGTGACGAGTTTCGCGCTTGGACCAACATCGTAGCTGACCCGGCCCGGCAGCCCGAGCGGGCCGTGCAACTGACGCGGTTGCTTGCAGTCATAAGGGAACTCGTCGCTGAACAGCGCGCACAGCCAGGTGATGGTCTGCTCAGTGAGTTGATCGCGGTTCGTGATGGCGAGGAACGGCTTTCGGAGAATGAGCTGACCTCGATGGTCTTCATGCTGATGGTCGCCGGAACCGAGACCACCATCAACCTGATCGGCAACGGCGTGTTCCGGCTGCTTGAGGACCGAAGCCGATGGGACCAGGTGCGTGCGGACCCGCAACTGCTCACCACCGCGATTGAGGAGTTCGTGCGGTATGACTCACCAGCCGCCGTGACCACCTCCCGGACCGCCACCGAAACGTTTGATCTCGTTGGCCACACTGTCGAGGCTGGCACTCCCGTCGTCATCAGCCTGGCAAGAGCAAATCGAGACCAAGATCAATTCCCGTATGCGGACCAGCTACAGCTCGATCGCCGTCAGAACCCGCATCTCGGCTTCGGGCATGGCATCCACTACTGCCTCGGTGCGCCGTTGGCCCGGTTGGAGGCTGAGGTCGCGTACACCGTTTTGATGACGCGCTTCCCGGAACTCGACCTTGCTGTCTCGGCGTCCGAACTGACGTGGCGCGACGACTTCATGCGCTGCCTACACCGCCTACCAGTTCGGACACGAGCGGAATTCGGGGCATCAGTTGCGTCTAGTTCACGCGACTGATCTACCAGAATGAGGGCAAGCCACTGAGTCTTTTGCATCCTGCGGCGAGCTCGTATTTCTGTAGGACGTGATGGCTTTGGCCGGTCGGCGCGGCGGGGACAGCAGCGGAGCTCGCGCAGGACGCGCCAGGTCTTGAGCTAGGCGTTGGCGCGTTCACCGGGTCCGCGCAGGCGGGCGTGGGCGCGGTTGGCGTCCTTCTGTCACCAGCACTGGGAGGCCGAGACGACATTCCACGGTCTCAAAGTCACGCTGCGCGGCAGCGGCGGGGTCCTGCGCTCTCGCACCGTCGACGGTGTCCGGCAGGAGCTGTTCGGACTGCTCGTGGTCTGTCAAGCCGCCCGCCGCGTCGCCGCCGATGCCAGCCAGGCGTCCTGGCCTTGTGTCAACGGGCACAACGCTCAGCAGACGCGCCACACCCTCATCACGCAGTTCTCCGCTCTGCCAGCAGCACGCTCGCGATCCCGGCGAGGACCTCCGCTGACGGGCGGAGGCCAGCGTTCTCGAATCCGAGAAGGAGGTCGCCGTCGCGGACTCCGGCGACCCGCGCACCGATCTCGCCGCCTACCTAGAAGCGCGGGCGGCGTTCCTCTGGCGCTCACCGGCCAGGTATGTCGAGCATCTTTCTCGGTGGCGACAGGCTTTGCGGCTCAAGTGCCCGGACTACGGGACAAGCCCGGACAGCGCTAGTCCGAGATTCTCGGCACGAGGCGTGCTTGCAGGCCGCCCAGGGTCAGATCGAGCAAACGTTCGGCTTGTTGCCGCTGTTCGGGACCTGCCGAGGTGAGGGCGATGCCTTCGAGTGCGGCGGCGACATCGGCAGAGGTGATGTCGGTGCGGATCGTCGCGGCGGTGGCGCAGGCGTCCATGAGGGAGTTCAGTGCGGCCTGGATCATTTCCCGGCTGTTGCCGTATGGATTGTTGCCTTTGGCGGCAATGACGCGCAGTGCGTCGATCATGCCGTACTTGGCGGTCGCGTAGTCCAGGAACAGACGTGTCCAGGCGCGAAGTGCCTCGAAAGGCGGCTTCGTTGCCAGCAAGGTGGGCACCGCGTCGCACAGCTCGGCGACCTCGTGGCGGTAGGTGGCTTCGATCAGTGCTTCGCGGGTGGGGAAGTTGCGGTACAGCGTGGCACTGCCCACTCCTGCCTCTTTGGCGATGCGCTCCAGATGAGCGTCAAGGCCGTCCGTTGTGAACACGTGTACCGCGGCCGCGAGGATCTTCTCCCGGTTACGCCGTGCATCGGCTCTGGGCAACCGCCGCTGCGCTTCGTCTGCCATCACTGCTCGCCGCCTTCCGATGTCCCGCCCGCTTGCTAAGCGGAGGCGTGTCCACTTAGGCTGGCTAAGTGGGCACGCCCCCACATCCACTATAGCGAACGCATGGATCTGCATGCGCCTGGCGAAGGGAGTGGCCATGTCAGGCATCACAGGGAAGGTCGTCGCGCTCACGGGTGCCAGCAGTGGCATCGGGGAGGCGACAGCGATCCATCTCGCGGCGCAAGGAGCTCACCTGGTGCTCGGGGCACGGCGAGAGGCCCGACTGCAGGCTGTGGTGGATCGCATCACGGCGCAGGGCGGCTCGGCCGTTGGGGTCATCGTCGATGTCACCCGTCGTGACGACCTGAAGCGCCTGACCGATGCGGCACTCGATCGCTTCGGTCGCCTTGATGTCCTGGTCTCCAACGCCGGTACGATGGCAATCTCGCCACTCGACGAACTGCGTCACGATGACTGGGACGCAATGGTCGCCACGCACATCACGGGTCTGCTGAACGGCATCGGGGCGGCGCTGCCCATCTTCCGCAGGCAACGTTCCGGCCATTTTGTCAACGTCGCCTCCACCGCGGCCTACGTCGTGAAGTCTCCCCAGGCCGTTTACGCGGCCACCAAGACCGCGGTGAAAGTGCTGACCGAAGGGCTGCGGCAGGAGTCCGGTCCTGATCTGCGGGTCACCCTCGTCTCGCCAGGCTTCACCAACACGGAGGGCGTGGGCAAAGGAGCGAGTCCTGAAACGGCGACGGCGATGATCAGGCAACGTGACGAGATCGCCATGCCGCCCTCCGCCATCGCCTCCGCCATCGGGTACGCGATCGACCAGCCCGACGGCATCGACGTCAGCGAGATCGTCGTCCGTCCTACCGTGCAGAGCTGACCGCCTGAGTAGGTGGGTAAGGTCCGACACGGCCCAGCGGAGCACCACCGGAGGCAGCGGTTCGATCCGCGTTCGCGACGCCATGGCGAGCTGGCAGGCGGTGGCGGGTGACGTCGCCGGAGCCATCAGCGGCTACGAGGACGAGGTCGACGCGGTGCTGTGGGCCGGCCTGCCCGGCCAGGAAGGCGGACACGCCGTCGCGGACGTCCTGCTCGGCCGCCGCGAAGCCACCGGCCGCCTGGTCACCACCTTCCCCGCCGCGGACGGCGAAGGACCGGCCTGGTCCCCCATACCGGTCGACGGCGTCCTCGAGTACCGCGAAGGCCTGCGAGTCGGCTACGCGGCTAGACCGAACAGGCTCCTCTGTTCTGGTTCGGCCACGGCTGGACCACCTGGGACTACCTCTCCGCGACCCCCGATGGCCCCGACGCGCTCACCGTCACCATCGAGAACACCGGAACCCGCACGTCACGCGAAGTCATCCAGGTGTACCTGGAACCCACCGACGACGACCAGGTCCGACTGGCGGGCTGGGCCCTGGCTGAAGCCGTCGCCCTGGAACTGTTCGCGGCGTCCTGGTACCGCGGCACGTCGGTCGCCCACGTTCGGCGAGTACCTGCCCACCGTGGTCGCGGCAGCCGGTAGGGGGGCGAGTCGCACCTACGGCACTACTGGGCCCGCATGGCCACAGCATGGGCCGACCGCCGACTCGACGAGGTGTACGCGAGCGACATCGAGGCCATGAAGAACACGGCCGCGACCACAGCCCGTTCGCGCCGCAGTACCGGCCACGGCCGTCACGCTGGCGAGCACGTTGTCGCGACGGCACGTGCCATCTACAACCGCGCCGACGGTCGTTTCATACTGCACCTCCTGCGGTTGTTGGCGACGTTGGTTTGTGGTGGCAGGGAATCTGGTTTGCGGATCAGGCCGGCGAATTCAGGCGGTGGAAGCATCTGAGGCGAGGAGTTCGGTGAGGATCTCGCTGGGTTTTTCCAGTGGTGAATCTTACGGGGTCGGTCGTTGATCTCGGCGGCGACGGCGGCGAGGTAGTGCGGGTCGCTGGTGATGGCGGTGCCTTTGGGGAAGTACTCGCGGACGATGCGGTTGAGGTTCTCGTTGCTGCCGCGTTCCCAGGGTGAGTGCGGGTGTGCGAAGTACACTGGCAGTCCGGTGGCCGTAACTTCCTTGTGTAGAGCCATTTCCGCGCCGCAGTCCCACGTCAAGGATCGTTTGATGGAGGTAGGCAGGTCACCGACAGCGGCGATGATCGCGTCCGTCACAGTCAACGAATCGCGTCCCGACAGCGGCACCAGGACCAGAAATCGGCTGGTGCGCTCGACCAGGGTCGCGACCGCGGTCTTGCCGTTCTTGCCGATCACCAGGTCGCCTTCCCAGTGGCCCGCCACGGCCCGCCCCTCGACCTCGTCAGGGCGTTCGTCCAGGTAGCGGGGTTCCCGTATCCGGGGTGCCGGCGCGGGTTTCGGGCCACGCCGGCGAGTCCGACCTGACCGCAACGCGATCAACTCGGCGCGCAGGCCCGCGACGGGTTGGGCGTAGACCCACTGATAGATCGCCTCGTGAGACACCCGCCAAGCGTCCCGGTCCGGGTACTCGGTCGGCAACCGACCCGCGATCGACGCTGGGGACCAGCCCAACCTCAGCAACCGCACCACCTCGGCCCGCAGCCCGGCGTCACGCTCCACGGCGAACCGTTTCGCCCGCGCCCGCCCGGCCCGAGCCGCTCGATCCGCGTCCGTGGCCCGGTAGCCGTCCCGCCCGCCATGACGGGCTACCTCTCGTGACACCACCGACACCGACCGCCCAATCAGGGTAGCGATCTCCTTGTACAGCAACGACTTCGCCAGTCCACGGGAGATCTCCTCCCGGTCAGCCAACATCAACATCTTCCGCACGGCAGGAATCCTCTCCCACCGAACAAGATCAAATGCTACGACCGGCTGAACTCACTGCCTTGTGGCTCGCCGCCTTGTAGGCCCCTGTGGCCAGGATGTGGGTGGCTTTCAGTGCCGGGCTGACGCTGGATGCGTCGAGCCAGCCAGGGTCAAGGTTGACAGCCCAGCCAACGATGTCTCCGGCGATGGTGGGCACCTGCGTATCGTCACCGCGCAGCAAGGCGACCGCGAGTCGCAGGTAGTCGCCGGGTTGGGTGCCGACGTAGTCCGAGGCCATGTCGCTGACCTGCTGGATGATCAGCCGACCGTGATGTGGATAGTGGGCGGCCAGGCAGGCAAGAACGTACTGGATGATGCGTGGCTCGGCATCCCACCGGGCGAGCAGCGAGGGAAGCTCGGTTTCGACGGCGAGATGAACGTCTCGTGTCCAGGCCGCGGCTTGGGGCAGCCGGTTATGCGCCGCGGCGCGAGCAGCATCGACGAGAAGGCTTTCCGCCCATCGATCGGCCGCATAGAGCAGCCAGAGAAACAGGTCAAGCCGACGCGACACGGGCAGGATTCCCGACGCCAGCAACTCGATGACGAACGGCAAAGCCGGCGCCGTTGCCGAATAGCAACTGCCTTGGTGCAGCAGATCGTCACCGAACAACGCGTCGAGGATCTCCGGCCACCGGTCATCGTTCTGAGCCAGCGCCCGAACGAGATCTGGCACGTCGTCGGCGGAGCCGTGGGCGTGGCTGAGTCCCGCCCAGTCGATGTCCCTGAGCCTGCTCATGTCGGCAACACCCGCGACGACGACATCCGGGGTCGATGCCAGGGCGGCAGGTGGCGGTTCCGGGGTGACGACGATGGCCGGGATCGGTGGCCGCATCCCGGGATTCGTTCGCTCGATCGGAGCGGTGTCGACGTGGTGCAACATGCTGGGCTCGCAGCGGCTGCCGCCGTCGGGGTATCCGCCGTATCGCCGTGCGAGTATCGCGGCTTGCCGGCCGACCGCGTCGATGGTCCGGTATCCCACGGTGTCGGCCGGGTAAGGCCCCTCGTCCACCGCGATGACGACCCACGTGGCCGGCTGTCGGGGCCGGGCCAACACCCGGGCAAAGCCGAACGCGGCCAGACCTTCAGCCGGGTCTGCCCAGACTTCGGTTGTCACCGGGGGCTGACTGTTTTCAGGCCGCTGACGCGGTGGTGTAGATGGTCTCAAACTCGATGGGGGTGAGTTTGCCCAGGGCGCGTTGGCGGCGTTTGCGGTGGTATTTCGTCTCTATCCAGGACACAATCGCCAACCGGAGCTCCTCCCGGGTGTGCCACCGTCGTGTGTCCAGAACATTCTTTTGCAGCAACGAAAAGAATGATTCCATGGCTGCGTTGTCGCCGCACGCGCCGACCCGCCCCATCGACCCGTTCAGCCCGTGAACACGCAGGACGCGTCGGTAGGCGGTCGACCGGAACTGGGCGCCGCGGTCGGAGTGGACGACGGTCCCGGCCGGGTTGCGCAGCGCGATCGCGTTCCGCAACGCCCTGACGGCGAGTGAGGCCCGCATGTGGGTGGCGATGGAGTATCCGACGATCTTGTTGGAGTAGCAGTCCTTGACCGCACACAGATACAGCTTGCCCTCGCTGGTCGGGTGCTCAGTGATATCGGTCAGCCACTTCGTGTTCGGTGCCTCGGCGGTGAAATCGCGGCGGACCAGGTCGTCGTGCACCGGCGGCCCGGCCGTGCGGTAGCGGCCTTTCTTGTTGGCGTGTAGCGAGAAGATCTGCTGCATGGAGCAGAGCCGCCACACCCGGTTCTCCGAGGCGGTGAACCCGCGTTCGGCGAGTTCGTCGGCGATGAACCGGTACCCATCGGCCGGGTCGTCGGCGTGGATGTCGAGCGCGGCGTTGATCATATGCGCGTCGTCCCAGTCCCGCTGGGAGACCGGGGCTGCGCACCACTGGTAGTAAGCCTGCCGGGAGATCCCCAGCACCCTGCACGTCACCGCGACCGACACCCGCACAGGAGCGCCGGCCGCGGCCAGTTCACGGACGAGCGGGAAGGCTATTTTCCCGGCAGATTGCCCTGCGCGAGGTAGGCGGCCGCCTTGCGCAGGACCTCGTTCTCCTGCTCCAGCAGACGGTTACGCTTCCGCAACTCGCGTAGCTCAGCGGACTCCTCACGGGTCACACCAGGCCGGGTGCCGTCCTCGACGTCGGCGGCACGCAACCAGTTCGCCAGACACGATTCCGAGATCCCGAAATCGGCTGCGACCTGCCGCAACGGAGACCCGCCGCGGCGGGCCACAGCGACGACATCGTCACGGAACTCACGGGGGTAGGGCTTGGGCACGATGACATCCTCTCAACCGAGGCCGAAGCCTCACAAATGAGGTGTCAACCAAACCCTGGGCAGACCCGCCAGCGCTTCGGCGCGTGTTTGGTCTGGTACCACGAAGCTGTGAGTGCCGGCTACGGCCGTCCAACGAGTCACGGCTTGTTGTTCCTTTCTCGAGTCAGTGCTTGTCAGACTGCCGGATGGCATCGGTCAGTCTTCGGCGGGTCGCGTTCGTCTGATGCGGAACGAGTGTGCGACCTGTTGCCGGTAGAGGGCTTGGGTGGCCTCGTCCCAGGGGATGCACCAGCGTCCGGCGGCGCCTCGCCGAGCGGGCAGGCGTCCTTTGCGGACCCAGTTGCCGACTGCCTTGGGCGCGACGCCAAGCTGCGCTGCGGCTTGGGCGATGCTGACCTCGCCGTCCTGGACGGCGGCGGTGCGTGGTGCGTGGACGCTGTAGACGTCCCGGACCCGTGCGACGGCGGCGGTGTCCCAGGGGCGTCCCTTGCCGGTGGTCAGCCCGGCGGCGTTGAGTTGCTCGGCGAGTCGGGCGCTGGTCTTGACCGCACCGTAGCGGCTGATGATCTCCACTGCGGTGGTGGGGGTGCGACCTGTGCCTTTGCGGTTGGCGGTGATCTCGTCGGTGGCGCCGGTATGCCAGCGCACCCCGATCCGCACCTGCCCGCGATGGTCGATCGGCAGCAGGGTGACGTCGGCGATCAGGGTGCGCAGCAGGCGTTTGCGGTCCCGCGGGCTGGTGTCCGGGTCGTCCCACAACCGCGGCGGGTCCGCCGCCAGCGCCTCCGGCGTCGAGCGCGGCGGCAGCGGCGGCTTCGCGGCCCGCGCGGTCTCCAACGCCGTCTCCTCCTCGGTCAACGCGGTGAGCTTGGTCTCCCATCGCGACTCCAGACTCCGTGCCACCAAACGGTTCTCGGGCTCCACCTGACTGAACGCACGCTCGGCGCGATCGGCTTCGTAACGAGCGCGCTCGACGGCGAGTTCGGCGCCCGATGCGACCGGGCGTGCCGCTCGGTGACCTCGTCGGCCACCGCCAGCGCAGCGGTGATCTGCTCCGGGGTGACCGCGTCGAGCAGCAACCGGCCGACCACGTCGTCCACGGTGGCCACCGCGATGGAGCGACAGGCTGTGGTGCTCGCCCGGTCGCTCGCGCTGCTGCAGACGTAGAACACGTAGTGGCGGTTGCCGTAGCGGGTGCCCATCCGCGCCCCGCAGGCGCCGCAGTAGATGATGCCCTGACCCAACGCGCTGCCCTCGCGTGGCGGGCGAGCACCTCGGGCGGTGTGGTTCGCGGCGAGTTTGGCTTCGTTGTCCAGGAACTGCTGCCAGCTGATGCAGCCCTCGTAGTGGTCCCGGATCAGCACCGTCCACTCGTCGCGGGCGCGTTTGCGCCGCGCGGAGCGCACCGTGCCGTCCGGCTGCACCCGGCGTTTGTCGTAGCTGCGCCCGTATGTGTAGGCACCGGCGTACGCGGAGTTCTTCAACGCCCGCAACACCCGATAGTGGCCCAGCTTGCCCCACTTCAGCCGACCGGCCCATGCCCCGCCGTAAGAACGTTGCGGGAACAGACGGCCGGTGTCGGCGAACGCCTTGACCACGCCGTAGGCCGAGCCGGTGCGGGCGAACTCGGCGAACAGGTCCTCCACCGCGGTGCGGACCTGCTCGTCCGGGTCGATCACCACCTGATCGTCGAGGTCGTAGACGAACCCGCCCGCGAGCTTGGCGCGCAACTCGCCTCGATGCGCGGCGGCCAGTTTCGCGCCGTGCAGGCGGCCGGCGAGCAGGTGGAACTCGGCCTCCGACATCGATCCCCTGAGCCCCAACAACAAGCGATCGTTGACGTCGCCCAGGTCGTAGACCCGTCGCCGTCGATGAGCAGCGTGTCCGCCAGGCGCGCGAGTTCCAGCAGCCGCGCGAACTCGGCCGACGAACGCGCCAGCCGCGACACCTCCAGCCCGAAGATGGCGCCGACCTCGCCCAGACACACCCGCGAGATCATCTCGCGGAACCCGTCGCGTTCCGACCCGAACCGGCCAGACACGCCCAAGTCGGCGTCGACGACGATGACCTGCTCGGCCGTCCAGCCCAGCTCCACCGCGACCGCGGACAGGCCGTACTGGCGGGCGGTCGACTCGGCGTGCTCGCGGACCTGCATCACCGTCGACTGCCGCACATACACCACCGCCGACCGAGCCCGGTGCTCCGTGGTGATCTTCGACGCCCCGTTCACCGCCACCACCGCTGCTTTCCTTGCGCACCAACGATTCGACCATGTTCGCCACAGCCATCACCGCCTCTCCGCACCAAGCCGCGGCCACCACGCCTCATCCCCAGCCCGCCAGGGCCGGCACTGTCGAATCCGAACACCATCAAGATCATCATTCACCCACCCGGGTGTCACTCGACGACAGGCCCGTCAGCGCGTCGATCACCGCGCGCAACACCGTCAAGCCCTCGGACGCAAGCCGCTGATCCGCCGCCGGCACTCCGCGATCGGTCCACTCCTGCCGCAACGTCACCCGCCGCCGGCCGTCGACCTCGCACACGAACCACAGCCCACGCCGCGTGTGCCGCTCGAACAACACCGGCAACTCCCGGCCACACAACGGATGAAACGGATGGGTGACCACCAATGAGCTACCACGAGACACGAACGAGCGGGTCCTATGCAGTTCGTATCCCATCGCGGACGGGCTCATCGAGCAGAAGGACAGTCCCGCGCACCGTGTCGTCAAACCGCGTCAACTCCCCAACACTCGTCGTGCGCTCACCGCCTGGGAAACTTGAGCAGATCAACGCCACCGCTCGGGTGAGCGGTAACGACGCTGTCCTTGATGCAATCCTGCTCCGGCTGCACACAGAGACCGCTTGCCGCCGAGGCGGCGCCCTGAGCATCCACCTCGCCGACCTCGACCCCGACCGCTGCACGCGGAGCCAGCCCACGCGAGCACCCGGTGACCTCCCGGACCCAGCCGGACGAGATCACCACGTCGGGCGACCACGCCGACCGCGCAGCCTCCAGATAGTCAGCGAACAGCTTCCGCCGAACCGCGGACCGCTCCGGCGCGGGACGGCCGCCTGCCTCCGAGTACGCCACACCGACCGCCTCGGTCAGCTTGTCCCGCAGGTCCGTGATCGCCTCGGCCGCGACGAACACGACTAACGGCGGCACCGAGTGCAACACGATCGACGCCAGAGAACCGGCCGCGTACGACGCCCACGTATTCATGACCTACGTCGCGACCAGCGTCAACCACTTCGCCCGCCGCACCCACGGCCCGGTCCGCACCTGATACCGAGCCGTCACCTGCTCAGCCCGCAGGATCGCGAGCAGGATCAACGACACAGTGGACTCAAGCGCCCACCCTGCGTGTCCAACACTCACCCCCGCGAGTTCGACACTCACGACCCCTGAGTTGGACCACTGAGACGAACGTCCCGGGAATCATCCGTCCGCCACTTCCGGCCGAATGAATGGATCATGTCCGACGCGCCCAGGAGAATCCAGACGGAAACCCCGGATAACCCCAGTTCGGTCGAACCGTGAGGGTTTCCTGAACCGCGCCGACCCGGCTGCCAGGCTCAGCCCTCGTCACGGTGAACCCCTTTTCGCCGGCTGGTGCATCGACCCCGGACTGAGCCCGACCACATTAGGCGACCCCCACATAGATGACGTTAAGCGCGCTGTGTAACGGCTTTACAGTGTGGCCCTCTGTTCTGACACCTGGAGGCCCCGTGACCGATCCGCAGCAGTCCGACGCCGAGCCGACAGCCTCGCCACGGCGCCGCCGCAGGCCGCCCGCCTGGCTCGTCGGCGCGGGCGCCGCGCTGGCGGTGATCGTGGCGATGGTCCTCCTGCGCGATGGCGGAGACGGTGACGCGGCCGTTCCGCGGGACCTGAGCACCCCGAAGGGCGCGGCAGAGGCCTTCGCGATGGCCGCCGCCGCAGGCGACGTCGACGGCGTGTTCGCCGCGGCGTGCCTGGGAGACGACGGCTGCGCGGCCGAGCACGGAGGCGACGTCACGGCCCAGCAGATCACGGCAGCGAAGAAGGTCATCACCGACAACGTGCGGGAGATCGGCGGCCGGCTTCGCCACGCCCAGTTCACGACCGCACGCGACGGCGCACAGCCCGGCACACAGGAGGTCGACTACCGCCTGCCCGGTGCCTCCCCGGGAGAGCGGAACTACCTCATCTTCGTCCAGTACCGGGACCGCTGGCTCTACATCGCGAGTGGCGGCACCACGGCCCCCGCCACCGCGTCAGCACCGGCGACCTGACCGACCGGCAGCACGCCATCGACGCCGGCAGTGACGACCCAGCTGTACACCGCGCTCGCCGAGACCAATCTCGAAAGGGGTGCCCTAGACGTGGCAACCAAGTAGGTCCAGCGCGCGGTCTCGTTGGCCCAGCAGACGTACGACATCGCCGCGGAAGCACGTGCTCAGGACCTGCTCGGCGACATCCAACTCGCCGACGGCGAACCTGATCACGCGGTGTCGTCCTGGCGGCTGGCCGTGACACAGCCTGGACCGGGAGAGTCTGCTCAAGATGATCATCCTGTCCTTCGTCGCCCGATCGCGGCAGCACGAGGTGTGCAACTCGTGGTCGTCGTACACCGACAGGACTTCGAGAAGATCAACATGCTCGAGGTGAAGGCGTTCCTCGACACGCTGTAGCAGCCTCCTTCGGAAGGAATCACGGAATTCCCGTCTTGACGGAGTGGTCCATCGCGTCGCTGTTCGCCAACCGCTCCCGCGAGAACGCGACCATGACCTCGCGCAGGCGCTCGACATCGGCGCGGAAGGCGCCGTACCCCGGCCCCAGCCACTTGGCAGGTCAGCCGCCTTGCCCTCGCGCGGCCACTTCGCACCGACGGCGAACCGCTGGTGAAGGTGGCGCGCTCGGCGTTCGAGTCGAGGACTTCGACCCCGACCGCTGCCTGGTCGGACTCCGCGAAAGGGCAGCACCGATCGCTGGCAACCCATCACCCCCTCGCACTCTCCCACCCTTCAACGACCTCAGCGAGCAGTCACCCGCTCCAGCGAATCCGAACCCCCTTTCTCTGGTACGCTTGACCACACAACACAGACACCTGCTAAACGCCACTTTCGGCGATATCTCACCACGTTGAGCAGCCGCGCCGCACGTTGCGATCCCGACGTGCGGCAGCCAGGGGCAGGGTGCGTCGTTGACGCCGTCGCCCACCACGACCACGTACCCCCTCCTCCGTGAGCCTGCGCACGGCCGTCGCGTTATACGTCCAATAGCAAGGTTCGCGCGAACGTCGGTGATGCCGACCCGCTTGGCCACCAGGTGAGTTCACGCTTTTCGAGGCTCGCCGCCGACCTCGTGGGGTTTCAGCATGGCGTCGGTTTCTGGGAGGTCGGCTTCACCTCGCCACCTCCTCCGTGTGCTCCAGCTCGAACCGCGCGCCGATGCGGTCCCATATCTCCAGGGACCGGCGGAAAGCAGCGACATCGCCGGTGAACCTGCCCCGGGCCCGTGCGACGCACGCGGCCGCCCAGTCGTTCTCCTCGGCAGTGTGTTCAGCCTGTGCCAGCCGCTTCTCCGCGTCAGGCAGGTGGGCCACCACCGCCAGCTCCGCACCCGCCGCGTTCGCGTACGCCCGGTACCACGGTTGCGTGAAGTCCTGGAACGCGTTGCGCACCAGGCGATCCGCGTCGATCAGGTGTCCGGTGCGGACGGCCAGCCTGGCCTCCACGAAGGCCGTGGTGGCCGCGAGGCGCCACGATCGCGGATCGGTGTGGTCCACGAACTCCAGCGTTCGTGCCCGCCACAGCCCGTGATCGCCGCGCAGACCGGTCGCCAGCTCCAGCATCTGCACCGACGGCGCGAGCCACGCCAGGAGCGGGGCCCTCGCTGCGCGCCACTCGGCGAACGCCCGCTCGCCGAGTTCGACGGCCTCGTCGAACCGGCCGGACAGCGTGAGCGGCGCCAGGTACTTGAGGAGCGACACGAACGGGTAGTCGGCGTTGACCGGGTCCTGTTCGGTGGCGCGGTCGGCGATGGCCAGTGCCCCCTGCAGGTCACCCACCGCCACCGCGCACACCGAGACGGAGTGGAACAGGTCGAACATCTCGATGCTGTCAGCCGGCCGGTGCTTGGTGAGCATGGGCACCAGGTCCAGCCGCTCGCGGGCGATGCGATAGGCCTCGCGCAGCCGGCCCTGGCGCGCGGCGGCCGAGTTGGCGCAGTCCAGGGCACCCTGCAACAGCGCCGGATCGCCGGCGTCGTGCGCGGCCTCGATGGCGACGACCGGGTCGGCCCCGGCTTGCCAAGCCCGAGCGGTGGCGAGCACCGCCGCGTGCTCACGGTCCTCGACCGGTGTCCGCATCGCCCGCGCCAGCAGTTCCGCGCGGCGGGCCGAGGGCACCGCGCGGCGGAAGTCCCCGAGCTGGCGGGTCGCGAGGGTCACGGCCAACGCCAGCATCACGGACCGGTCCCGTTCGTCGCCCGCGCGGTCGGCGCCGGTGAGCAGCAGGTCGAACGCGTCGTCGCCGTCGGCCAGCGACTGCGCGGCCTCCGAGGCGCTGCGCAGGTCCCGGACGGCGTCAGCGGAGGTGGTGGCCCGCTCGGCCGCGGCGCGGTAGTGCGCGCGTGACTCGACGAACGAGCCTCGGGCGAACGTGAGGTGGGCGAGTGCGCGGCCCAGCCGGTGCGCCACGGGATCCGGCTCTTTCTCGGTCCTGGCGAACGCGGCCCGCAGGTCGTCGACCACCTCGTCGTAGCGGGCCGCGCGGTCGTCCTCGTCGAGCCTGGTTTCCAGCTCGGCGGCGACCCGGCTCGCCCACTCCACGTGCGCGCGCAGCACCTCGTCGCGTTCTTCGTCGCCTGCGAAGGACGCATGCGCGAACGCCCGGACCGTCTCGAGTAGCCGGTACCGTGTGCGGTCGGTGCCGCGCCGCACCACCAGGCTCTTCTCGACCAGCCTGCCGAGCAGGTGTGCGACCGTGCTCGGCCGCTCGCGGGGCGAGACGGCCGCGGCGGCGTCGAGGTCGAAGCCCGCGGCGAACACCGCAAGCCGCCGGAACAACGCGCGTTCCTCGGATTCCAGCAGGTCGTAGCTCCACCCGAGCACATCGGAGAGCGAATGGTGCCGTGCCTCGCCGCCCCGGGCACCCACCAGCGCCCGCATGCGGTCGCCGAGTGCGGTGAGGAGGCCGTCGACGCCGATGGCGGCGGCTCGGGCTGCCGCCAGCTCGATGGCCAGCGGCAACCCGTCGAGCCGGGCACACGCCTCGGTGACCAGTGCGGGAGCGGCGGTGAACCTACGGTCGACACCGCGCGCGCGGTCGAGGAACAGGGTCTCGGCGACCGAGCCGAGCGGCAGCGGCGACACCGTGTGCGCTTCCTCGCCCATGACACCGAGCCGCTCCCGGCTGGTCGCCAGGATCCGCAGCCGCCCGCCCGCGCGCAACAGGGCCGAGACGAGCTCGCCGACGTCGTCGAGCACGTGCTCGCAGTTGTCCAGCACCAGCAGCATCGCCCTTCCGCGCACACGGTCGGCCACGCTGCCGAGCAGCGGTCGCGGCGGACGTTCGGTGACGCCGAGCGCACCCGCCGCGGCGGATACCACCTGCCCGGGCGGAACCGGCACGAGGTCGACGTACACCACGCCGGCCGCGAACCGCGGGGCCACCGCGGCAGACGCCGTGACGGCGAGCCGGGTCTTGCCCACCCCACCCGGTCCGGTGAGGGTCACCAGCCGACTGGTGTCCAACGCCGTCCGCACGGCCTCCAGGTCCCCGGCGCGGCCGACGAAACTGGTCCGGGCCTCCGGTAGCACCGCGTCGTCGGCCCGCGCCCCGAGTTCGGCTGCCTCGGCGGCGAGCGCGGCCAACTGGCGACGGTCGCTCACGCCGCACTTGCGCAGCAGCGCCGACACGTGGCTCTCCACCGTGCGGGCCGAGATGTGCAGCCGACCGGCGATCTGCGCGTTCGTCAGGTGCTCGCCGACAGCCGCGAGCACCTCGGCCTCCCTGGCCGAGATGTCTCCCCATGGCAGCGCGTCCACCCCGCACATGATTCCGTACCCGATCCGTGGTGAGCACGGATGCCCCTACGTGTCGTGTGGCGCACGCTGTCTCCCATCGGGCAAGCCGACCACCAGGAGAAACACCATGCGACGCATCATCAACTCGACGTACATCTCGCTCGACGGCGTGATCGAGACCCCGCACCACTGGCCGTCGAGCGGTCCCGACGGCGGCAAGGGCGAGGCCGTTCAGACCGAGCTGCTGCTCTCGTGCGACGCGCTCATCATGGGCAGGCACACCTACGACGGCTTCGCCCCCGTGTGGCCGACCCGGTCGGGCGACCCGGCGAGCGACCACATCAACGCCATGGCCAAGCACGTGGTCTCGTCCACCCTCACCGACCCCGAGTGGAACAACACGACGGTCATCGACACCGACCCGGTGCCCGTGATCGAGAAGATGAAGAACGAGCCGGGGAAGAACATCGTCCAGTACGGCTTCGGGCAGCTCACCCACACCCTGCTTGACCACGGCCTGCTCGACGAGATCCACCTGTGGTTCCACCCGCTGCTCGTCCGAAAGGGCAGCCCGCAGGACCTGCTGTTCCGCGAAGGCGCCCTGACCCAACTCGAACTGAACACGGTGACCAAGCTCGACTCGGGCATCGTGATCCTGGGCTACCAGGTCCGCTGATGGACCACCGCCAGTTCGTCAGGAGACTGACCCTGCCGGACGGTGTCACGGCCCCGACGGAGTTGACACACGGGGACGTGATCGCCCGGGCAATCACCCGCGCCGACCTGGCCGACGACGTGGCGGGCATCAACGCGAGCCTGGCCCTCATCCGGCAAACCCGGGGCGGCGACTGGCCCACCGACGCGGTCACCGAGAAGTACGACTACGTGGACCTGGTGTGGCACGAGTGCGAGTTCCGCGACGGCGGCTCGTACACCTACGTCCTGCGTGACACGGCGGGCGAGTACCTAGGCTGCTGTTACCTGTACCCGATGGGGAGCCGCACGACGCTCACGAAGGACCTGTTGGAACACGACGTCGACGTCAGCTGGTGGGTGACACCGAGTGCGTACGACCGCGGGTACTACACGAAGGCACACTCGGCGCTGAGGCACTGGCTCGTCAACGACTTCCCGTTCCACCAGCCGTACTTCTCCAACCGGCAGATTCCCGGCTGACGTTCCCCGGCCGGTCAGCGCGGGACCGGGAGAGGGCACACAGCATGTTCGGGTGCGACCGCACCCACAAGCTCGACGGTCGACGTACGTGGACGTTCAGGAGCCGCTCGCCCCCGAGGCACGAGCGGTTCCTGAACCGCCACAACGCTGTCCGGCTTGTTCGTACCGCCCGGTCGATCGTCTGCACACTTCCCACACTGGCGAGCGCCGCCCGTGCCGCCTCCAGTTTCAGTAGTGCCCAACTCCGACCCGGTGGAAGCACACGCGGTCAGCGCCCACTACCACTCACTCCTGGTCGGCATCGCTCCCCGGCTCACCGACTAGAGCGGGCGCGGTACGCACGTAGGTGCCGTGGAAGCCGAACGGCACGTGTTGGGGAACCCGAGCCTGGGCGATCTCCGAGAGGTCTCGAGCGTCGAGCAGCAGCAGGTACGAGGTGTCCGTGGTCGCGTCGAGCACCACGTTCAGCAGCACGCCGTCGTCCTCGGCATCAACGTTCGGCCGAGCGACGAACACGGGTTCGCCCGGGAAGTGGTTGTCGTGCCGCCACTCCTTGACCTCGCCCGACTCCACGTCGTACTTGACGATCGTGTCGGGGAGCATGGACCTGCCGCGTTCGGCGATGCCGTTGGCGTAGACGTACTTGTAGGGCTTGGTGTTGTACGCGTAGTTGATGCGCGGCAGATCGGCAGAATGATCCACCAGCGTGCGTGAGGTGACCGCGCCGGTCGCCACGTCGATGGTGAACCGTCGCAACTCGCTGTCCGGGAACACGTTGTGGTTGGGCCCGTCGAGCAACGACTCGAGGTAGAAGTGCTGGACGATATCGGCGTTCGGGTAGACGATGATATCGAGGTCGATCACGTCGTCGCCGCGGTCGACCGCGTTGACGTGATGGAAGCCGAACCACGCCTCGTCGGTGTGCGCGTAGGTGACGTCCCCGGTGCTGCGGTCCACTATGGAGAAGCGGGTGCCGCGCTCGGGCTCCCACCGGTAGTTCTCGATGAACGGCCTACCGCTCAACAGCAGCCGGAGCGGATTCACCACCAACGGGAACTCCATGAGAATCGCGTACTTCGCGCTGATGGCGAAGCTATGCATGTACGAGGGCTTTCGCGCGTCGGCCTCGCCGACCAGTCGGCGCGTCCGGGATCCGGCCGGCAACTCGTAGATGCCGTAGGAGGATTTCACCCCGAACTTCAGCAGGTAGTTGAAGGCAACCCGCTGCTCTCGGTCGTAATGCGGATGAGCGGTCGTCAACTGGCCCTTGAGCCGGTCCTCGTACCCGAGGACGCCGATCGTGTCGAGGGTTTCCTTGTCGAAGGCGACGGGCATCGGCACCTCGGTCTGCGCCACGAACTCACCGGCGATCTTGCCGACCGTCACGTTGGCGTTGGCGCCGAACCGCGAACCGACGAACTGCTGCGCGATGCGCTTGAACAGGGAACGGCACGGGTCGGTGGCGAACTCCGAGTACCGCATCCTGCCGTCCTGGATCGCGCGCCGGGCCGGGGTGTCGAGGAACTTGTTGGTGTAGCTGACACGACCGTCGGCCATGTCGAACCTGTGCAACATCGCCAAGCCGTCGAACCAGTGGTTCAGCGTCCCTTCGTCGAGACGGAAACGGGCGGGCCCGTTCCGCATGAGCGTTCCCGAGAGCCAGGTGGGCAGGGCGCCCCTCTCGATCTCGAGCGACGGGATGGTGACCTCGTTCTCCTGATCGTCGAATCCCTTGTGGAATCTCACTGACACGTCACCACGTACGTCGGTCATGCTGTCCTCTTCGGCTTCTGGGAGGGTCAACTGAGGATCGGGTCGGCGAGTGCCTCGTCGACATCGTGTGCCGCGAGGATCGTCATGGAGTTCGCGGTAGGTTGGGAGTCCTCGTTGGCGTCGATGTCGACCACTCTGTCCCGGCGCCTCCGGGGAGCTGCTGGGTGCGGGCCCCAGCGGCCGATGGCCTTGGTGGCGCGAGACTCCTCAGGTGGACACAACTCCCACCCGACCCTGTTGCTTGACACTGTCAACCTGAGTATGCGCATGCCTGCTTGACAATGTCAAGCAGAGGCGAAAGGCTCTGGTCATGAAGGATGACGCACCAGCCGCCCGTGACGTGGCGAACGCGCTGTTGCGGGAAGCGCGCCACGAACTCGCCGAGCACGGGGCGGGCGGGGTGAGTCTGCGCGCCGTCGCCCGCCGCGCGGGGGTGTCCCATGCCGCGCCGAAACACCACTTCGGAGACCGGGCGGGACTGCTGACAGCGGTCGCCGTCGACGGCTTCGAGCGCCTGACCGGGGCACTGCTGCGCGCCGACAGCGGCGACACCGACGCGATCGACCGGATCGCCGCGTTGGGCAGCGCCTATCTCGACTTCGGCATCGCGAACCCTGCGGTGTTCGAGCTGATGTTCAATCCCAACGAGGTCCATCGCGACGCCCCCGCCCTGATGGCGGCGCGCTCCGAGTCCTTCGGGGTGCTCGCCAGCGCCGTGGACAGCGCCGTGGACCGCACCGATCGGGTTCAAGGGGAACTGCCCGCCGACGAGGTGTCCCTTATCAGCTGGGCGCTCGTGCACGGGCTGGTCGTCCTCATCCACGGCGGTGCCCTGCAGACGATCACGGGCACGGACGCACCCGCGAACGTCGCGCACAACTTGACCGAGGTGTTCTCGGCGATGCTGCGGGCGAATCCGCCGAACCGGGGTTTCGGAACCTGAACGCGCCGCTTCTTCGGGTCTGCCCAGAGGCCAGGTGAGCAGTTCCCCCGACGTACTCCCCCGCCGCGAGCCGCTTGCCCTCGATGTCGACCGACGTCCGGTCCGCCAGCGGCACCTGCACCTCATCGATGAAATCGCCGTGATGGGCACGTCGAGCAGACGGTCCCGCGACATCTCCGGCGTCACACAGACTGGCACTGTCCGCCCTCTCCCGAGCCGGGGACGGTCGGCGGTAGCGTTCCCGGCATGGCACCCGCACCACGGCTCACACTCGGCGAGCTGCCGCCGGCTGCGCGGGCGATCGCGTCGGCGACGACCGACGCGATCGCGGCCGCACGGGCCGGCGACACGGCCGCGTTCGACGACGCCTGCAGCCTCCTCATCGCCGACCCCGAGCACGCACGCGTCATCCTCGGCGACACCGTCCGGCTGCTGCTGGAGGAAGTGCTCCCGGACGGTGTGGACGGCGACGACCTCCGCGAGATCATCGGCCGCAGTGCCCGGTCGGCAGCGCCGTGGTTCCCCAGCGTCGACCCAGGGGTGATGGTCGTCGTCCTCAGCGGCGCGCTCGGGATCCATCCGGACACCCCACCGGACCCCGGCGCCGGGGAGGAGCGGCAGCTGGAACTGGACGACCCGTGGGACGCGGTCCCACCCCGACCGTCGGCGGCCGCGGTCACACAGCACGCCGTCGTCCTCCTCGCCGACCTGCTATCGGTGCGCGGCCGCCCGCTACGCGGCTACCTGGAAGCCGCGTTCACCGAGATGGCGCGCCGGGAAACTGTCGAGCAGCCCTGAGCGGCACACACCCATCCGGCGCCGGGGGTCAGGACGCCGGCCGGCCACGGCACCAGCGCCTCCGCCAGGCCATTCAAGCCCTGCGGGGCGTCCCCGTCGTCCTTCGCGCTGTCGAGGCCGCCACCCCACCGGGCGCGCCGAGCACCCGGGTGGCGGTCAGAGTTCCAGCTGGAATCCTAGGGACAATGCTCGGACACTCTCTTACCGCACGACCGTTCTTTCACTCCGTTCCAGAGAGTAGTAGTGCGACCGACACGGAAAGCTCCAGTTGCCGATCGAGGGCGACAGAGAGACTGTTTCTCCGTTGAAGTCACGCCGTTGATCCAGTCGGTTGTGAGCCTCCGCAGGTTCGCCAGACCGGGATCGTCGCTGAGGATGTCCGCGGTGGGGAGTGGGACGGCCCGCTCGACCAGCAGCGCGAGCACGTAATGATCAGCGTCCCCCATGGAGGTTCCGCTCTCGAGGGTCAGGTGGGCGCCGCTGATTTGCGCGCCGGCGATCTGCCGTTCGGTGAGGCGGCGAGGTAGCGGCGCACCTGGGAATGCCGCTGGAGCACAGCGGCGGATTCCTTCAGACCTCGACGACTTCGCACCGTCACAGAACCAGATCCGCGATCGGTACCGGCTGACCTGATTCGAGGCTCTTGTTGACCGCGATGCCGACGGAAACGCTGTGCATTCCGTCGACGTGGTCGGCTTGCCTGCGGAGCGGGTCGTCCTTCGTGCCGCGGAAGACGTCTCGCAGGAGGATCGCGTCACCGCCGCCGTGCGCGCCCTGCCCCTCCGGGATGAGCACCTCTTCGGCGGCACCCCAGTGTCCCTGGACGACGAGCTTCGAGCCATGGCGACGCGCACCGGTCGAGCCGTCCACGGTTCCAGGCGTCACGCTGGGATCGACGGCCGGGCGCTTGCCGTTCGGGCCCAGCAGTTGCGCGGAGCGCCCCACGGCGACGTGACTCCGCTCGACGACCTCCAGTTCCGCCCGGCCCCGGGTGCCGTTGACGGCGACCCGGTATCCCTCCCACGGGCTGTGCGCGGTCAGCGAGTAGGTCATGCTCGCCCCACCTCGATACGCGACGAGAACGCTGAGCGTGTCCTCGATGTCCCCGCCTGGCGCGAACACGTCCTGGTCGCGGATGTAGCCGTCGACGTGCTCCGCCTCGAGGTAGAGGTCGCGCATCCGGTCGTCGGCCGCCATGTCGAGGTGGAACGGGTCGTCCGCGGCCAGGTCCCGCGCCCGGCGGGGTCGTGGCCCGGCTGGGCGCCCAGCGCCGCTCTCGCCGTAGAAGCGCAGCCCGCCGAGCGCGACGACCGACTCGGGGACGTCGCCGATCCACCAGTTGACGAGGTCGAAGTGGTGGGTCGCCTTGTGCACGGCGAGCCCGCCGGAGTGCCGCTTGTCGCGGTGCCAGCGCCGGAAGTAGTCCGCACCGTGCACCGTGTCCAGCAGCCACTCGAAGTGCACCGAGAGCACCTCCCCCACGAGGCCGTCCGCGATGACCTGCCGCAACGCGCTGTTGCGCGGCGAGTAGCGGTAGTTGAACGTGACGGTCAACTGGGCAGGCGATGCGGTGACCGAGCGGCGGATGGCCCGCAGCCCGTCGGCGTCGATCGTCAGCGGCTTCTCGCACACTACGTCCACCCCGGCGTCGAGCGCGGTCGTCACCACTCGCGCGTGCGTGTGGTCCGGTGAGGTGACGACGACGACGTCGAGGTTCTCCTCGGTCAGCATGCGCCCTAGATCGTCCGGGTGATAGTGGCGGGGCGCGTGGCCGTGCGGCTGGACCCGCTCGTCGTAGAGGGCCATCCGCGCTTCGTTCGGGTCACACCACGCCACTGGGAGGGCGACGTCCGCGTGCTCACCGAGCATGGCGTCGACGTACATAGCGGCGCGGGAGCCCATGCCGACCATCGCGTACCGGCGTCGGCCGGTGTGTGGCTCTGGCATGATTCCTCCCCAGGCAACCGGTTTCTCTGGTCACCATACCCACCAGAAGCAACCTCCAGGAAGTAGGGATTGACCCGGGCCAACACGTACGTTTCACTGGCGAGAAACCGGTTACCGACCAGTGGAGGGGCACCATGGCCGTGCTCAACGCCTCCGCCCCGGCCGGGGGCAGGCCGACCAGACGTCGGCGACCGCGCCGGGAGCGGTGGGCGCCCTACCTGCTGATCGCCCCGGCAGGGGTGCTGGTCGCGGTGTTCCTCATCTACCCGATCGGCAGCGTCGTCTACTACAGCCTGTACGACTACAACGTCATCAAACCGTGGGGCAACGGCTTCGTCGGCCTCGGCAACTACGTGACGATGGCAGGCGACCCTCTCTTCTGGCAGTCGCTCGTCTTCACCGCGCAGTGGGTGATCGTGGAGGTGGGCCTCCAACTCGTCTTCGGTCTCGCGCTAGCGCTGGTCATCAACGAGACGTTCGTCGGCCGCGCGATCGCACGGGCGCTCGCCTTCGCGCCATGGGCGGTCAGCGGGGTGCTGACGACGACGATCTGGCTGCTCATCTACAACCCCACCACGGGGTTCGGACGCTACCTCGCCGACGCCGGGATCGGCGAGTACGGCACGAGCCCCCTGGCCGAGCCGGGCTCCGCCTTCTGGGCAGCGGTCGTCGCCGAACTCTGGCGCGGCATCCCGTTCTTCGCCATCCTCATCCTCGCCGACCTGCAGTCGATCTCGCGGGACCTGTACGAGTCGGCGGAGGTCGACGGTGCGGGCCGGTTCCGCCGGTTCTGGTCGATCACCCTGCCCCACCTGCGCACGGCCATCATCATCTCGACACTGCTGCGTGCGGTGTGGGAGTTCAACAACGTGGACCTGCTCTACACCCTGACCGGCGGCGGCCCCGGCAACGCCACGATGACCCTGCCCCTGTACGTCGCACGCCTCGCCATCGACCGCAAGGAGTTCGGCTACGGCTCGGCACTGACCATGGCGGCCTTCGTCATCCTCGCGGTCTTCTCGATCACCTACCTCTGGCTCGTGCGCGTGGGGAAGGACCAGAACTCATGACCACCACCGCACCCCCCGCCACCGTGGCCGAAACACGGGACGGCGGTTCCGTGCCACCCCGGTCCCGTCGCCGCACCGCCGACCCGCGGCGCACACCGCGATGGGCGATCTACGTCCCACTCGCGGTGTACCTGCTGTTCACGCTGGTGCCGTTCTACTGGATCCTGCTCTTCGCGTTCCGCGAGACGGGGTCGACCTCGTTGGTCCCGTGGCCACTGACGCTGGAGCACTTCTCGACGGTGTGGAACGGCGCCGGCTTCTCGGTGTTCTTCAAGAACTCCGTCGTCATCGCGCTGCTGACCGTGTTCTTCAGCACCGCCATCGCCCTCGTGGGTGGTTATGCCCTGGCACGGTTCTCCTTCCGCGGGAAGGGCGCCTTCATGGTGATGATGCTCTGCACCCAGTTCATCCCGGGCGCGATGATGCTCATCCCGCTGTTCGACATCTTCCGCGCCACGTTCCTGATCAACTCGTTGTGGAGCATCGTCGTCGCGGACGTCGTGTTCCACCTGCCGTTGTCGTTGATGCTCATGGCCGGCTTCATCAGGAACATCCCGATCGAACTCGAGGAGGCCGCCTGGATCGACGGCTGCGGCAGGTTCCGCGGGTTCCTGGCGACGGTGCTTCCTCTGTTGCGGCCGGGAATCGTCGCCATCAGCTCGTTCGCCTTCATCTCGGCGTGGAACAACTTCCTCTTCGCGCTCATGTTCCTGAACTCGCAGGACCAGTTCACCGTGCCGGTCGGCCTCAGCTACATGCTGGGCGAGTACAGCGTCGACTTCGGCGCGCTCGCGGCGGGCGGGGTCGTCGCCGTGGTGCCGGTCGTCCTCGTGTTCGCCTACGTGCAGCGCTTCCTGGTGCAGGGGCTGTCGGCCGGGGCGGTGAAGGGCTGACCGCCCGCGCCCATCCGCGATCGGTGGCTACGAGGACTGGCCCGCGGCCTGGCGCGCGGGCGACGAACTCGACGGCGAACTGGCCGCACTACTCAGTGTTCTCACGCCTGCGCCGACCACCCCCGGACGGTGCGCGAGTGGCGGCACGATGGTGTGGCAACGACCGAGCTCAGCCGGCAGACGGGATTCGGTCCGTCGACCCGGGCCTGGCTGTCACGCCCACCGCCCTGCCGGGCGGGGCGCTGCCCGGAATCCTCGCCCTGCACTGCCACGCGGGGGTCAGGAGCATCGGCGCCGAACGTCTCATCACCTCGCCCCGAACCAACCGCCGAACTATTGCGCCGAGTTCGCCAGGGTGACGGGCACCTCCTTCGCGGGCGCCGTCGCCCACGACGACCTCACCGCGCTCGGGGTACTGGCCGCGTTGCCGGGCGTGGCTCCTGACAGGCTCGGCGTCGTCGGCTTCTCCGGCGGAGGTGTGCGGGCCGCCGTGCTCACGTCGTTGGACTCACGGGTGCGAGCCAGCGTCATCGCCTGCATGATGTCCACACTGGACGAGTCGTACCCGGCGTACCTCGACGCGCACTCCTGGCTGCTGGCCAGCCCGCGGATCGGGCGCGGCCGGGACTGGCCGGACGTCGCCTTCGCCAGAGGGCGGCACGACCAGCTGGTGCACTACGCGACGGACGACGCGCTGTTCCCACCCGAGGGCATGGCACGGGCCGACGCCCTGCTGCGAGACCGGTTCGCCGCGGCGCCCGGGAGCTTCCGAGGGGTCACCGTGCCCGGTCCCCACCGCCTCGACGGCCCCATGCAGGAGTATGCCGTTGGCTTCCCCGCCGCGTCACCATCCACGTGAGACGCCGCCGGGTGAGGCGGTGCGCCCACCCGGCGGCCTTCACTCACTTCCCGCCGTGTTCCTTGTACTCCGCGAGGGCGTCCTCGAACCGCTTCGCGTACTTCGACAGGAACTCCCTCGGCGACATCGACTTCTGCAGGACCGCCTGGAAGTCCGGTTCCATCTCGGTCTTCATGATGGAACTGGTGTCCGGCAGAAAAGTCGGTATCTCCACGTACTGGGTCTTCGGGTCGGCCGCCGCCTCGATGATGGCCTTGATCGGCTGCGACGCCTCGACCCACGGAGCCTCCTGCGCGTCCAGGAAGGCAGGCACCTGCCCCACCGTCTCGGCCCACTCGGAGTTGCCCTCGGTGCTCATGAACTCGACGAACTCCCACGCCGCCGCCTTGCGCTCGCTGTCCGCCAGCACGCTCAGCCCGGAGATGGCCGGCGCCTTCGCGGTGACCACACCGTTCTCGTCCGGGAAGGGCTGCACCCCGGCCACCGCGTCCGCGCCCAGTGCCTCGACGTGGTCCTGGTAGGAACCGAGGTTGTGGTGCATGGCCCACGCGGAGCCGCCGCCGAACGCGGCGACGATCTTGGGGTAGTCATTGGAGATGTCGGCCGTTGCACTGACGTTGCCGTACAGCGAGATGTAGCGTTCGAACGCCTCGACGTTGGCCGGGTCGTCGAGGGTCGCCCTGCCGTCCTCGGTGAAGAACTCGCCGATGCCGGACATCCCGTACATCATGGCCAGCATCGGCGGCATCGAACCGGGGCCGCCGCGGAACGCGAAGCCGAACCTGTTGGCCTGCGGGTCGGTCATCGCCTCGGCCGCGGCGAAGAAGTCGTCGAAGGTCCTTGGTTCGTCGATCCCCTTGTCGGCGAGCCAGTCCGTGCGGTACCAGATGACGTCGGACAGCGCGGTCAGCGGCGCCTTGTACAGCTTGCGGTCGGCCGAGTTGCCCCGCTCGTTCTCAACCATCGACTTGTCGATCCGGTCCGGCAGCCCCGCCTCGCGGAACGCGTCGTCCAGCGGCACGAGCGCCTTCTGCGCGATGAGGCTCGCGATGTCGTTGCCGATGAGCAGGACGTCGGGTGTCTCGCCGGTGGCCAGCGCGTTCTGCACCTTCTGCAGGTAGGAGGAGTTCGGCAGGCCGACGTAGTTGACCTTGATGTCGGGGTTGCCCTTCTCGAAGCGGGCGATCAGCTCCTCCCACTTCGCGGTGAGGCGCGGGTTGGCGTTGGTGTCCCAGAAGTCGATCGTGCCCTTGGGCTCACCCCAGTCCTCCGTCCCGGCTCCAGAGACGGCTCCGGTACCGCCGCCCGGGCCGGCGCAGCCACTGATCGCCAGAGCTGTCGCGACTGCGGCCAGGCCGAGGCGCCGTCCTCGCAGTCCCATGTCGCACCTTCTCTCATCGTCGAGCCGTGCTTTGCCAGCAAGTGGGTAACCGGTTTATCGTCAGCCACGGTAACAGCTGGGGAACCGGTTTCCTATAGACTCGAAGGGCGCAACCCCGCTCGCAGGAGGCCTCGTCGATGGACTTCACGAACCCAGTGCTCAACGCGGACCGGCCGGGTCCGGACGCCGGACGCGTCGCCGGCCTCCACCCGGTCGTCTCGAGCTTCCACCACGGTCATGCCGCGTTCGGTGTGGTACCGGTCAGTGCGGAAGAGGAGGCGTGATGGCACGGCCGCTGAAGAGTGCGAGCACCATCGGGCAGGTCGCCACCGCGGCGGGCGTGTCCCGGGCGACGGTCTCACGGGTCATGAACGGCAGGACGTCCGTCGCGCCCGAGATCGCCGCACGCGTCCACGCCGCGGCCGACCGGCTCCAGTACCGCCCCAGCAACACCGCCCGCAGCCTGTCCCTGGGACGCACCAACACGGTCGCGCTTGTCGTCCCCGACCTGGGCAACCCGATGTTCCAGCAGATACTGAGGGGCGTGATGGCGGCCGCCGCGGAGAGCGGGTATCGCGTCCTCGTCGGGGAGACGGCCGAGTCGGTGGCCGAGGAGGCGGAAGCGGCACTCGAGGCGCGGCTGCGTTGTGACGCGCTCATCCTCGCCAGCCCCCGGATGCCCGAGGAGGAACTCGCCGCACTCCTGCCGCGCGCGGCACCCCTCGTCGTGCTCAACCGGCCGGTGACCGGTGCCCGGACACTCGCGGTCGACTACGCGCACGGCATGACCGCGCTCGTCGACCACCTCGTCGGCCTTGGCCACCGCGACCTCGCCTACCTGGCCGGGCCTGCCAGCGCCGCGTCGAACCAGGCCCGCCTGCGCGGGCTGGACGAGGCGGCGCGGCGGCACCCGTTCCTCCGCCTGCGGACGATCTCCGCGGGCACCACGATCGAGGACGGCTACCGCGTCGCCGACGAGGTACTGGAGACGAGGGCGACCGGCGCGCTGGCATTCAACGACCTCGTCGCGTTCGGGCTGCTCGCGCGGCTGAACGAGACCGGTGTCGCGGTGCCGGGGGACATCTCGGTCACCGGGTTCGACGGCATCGAGCTCTCCCGGTACGCGACCCCCTCACTGACCACAGCCGGTGTCAACCAGTTCGATCTCGGCCACAGGGCGTGGGCGCGGTTGGTGACGGCGATCGAAGACGCCGAGCCCGAGACCGAGCCGGAGCCAGAGATGACCCGGCCGGAGCTGGTGGTGCGGGCCAGCAGCGGACTCGTCCCGCCCGCCCGCAGGCTCGGTGTGCCCGGTGCGTCAGCCGTGCTGCCCGTCGGCCCCACCGAGACGGCACAACTCGCTGGCGACCCGCGAGCACACTGGCGGACCGACGCCGTCGGCCCGGTGCTGGTGAGTCGCGACCTCCCGCTGGCACGGTACGCGGGTGGGACGGACATGCCGCTGGTGCACAGCCCACGGCCTCACCTGCATCCGGTCCACTCGCTGTCCGGGCGGGCGGTGACCCAGGTCAGCCCAGTCGACCACCGGCACCACTACGGACTCTCGTTCACCATCGCCGACGTCGACGGGACCTCCTACTGGGGTGGCCGCACGTACCTGCCCGCCCAGGGCCCCACACTGCTGCGCAACCACGGGCGCCAGATCAGCACCGGACTCGACATCGACGAGAGCGAGGCCCGCCTCCGCGAGTCGATCACCTGGGCCGACCAGCACGACCGCCAGCAGTTGCTGGAAGAACGTGAGCTGACCGGGGTGGTGATCCCGGAGGCGGAGGCGTGGGCTCTGGGCTGGCACAGCCGCCTGACCGCCCCGTCGGGCGCCACGATCTCCAGCCCGGCGCTGCGGGGCCGACCGGGCGCCGGATACGGCGGCCTCTTCTGCCGACTGATCTCGGCCGACACCACCGAGGTGCTCACGGCGGACGCGGCCACGGAGTCCGGAGCGCACGGTTCCCGCTCGCCGTGGATCGCGTTCAGCGGACGGCATGACGGGGAATGGACGTCGGTGATTCTGGTCCAGGACACGGGCGCCGATCCGCTGCCGTGGTTCGTCCGGGTCGCGGACTACGTCGGCGCCGGACCCGCCCTCGCCTGGGACAGCCCGTGCGTGATCGGCACCGGGGAGTCGCTGGCCGCCGGACTGGTCATGCTGGTCGTCGACAGGCGGCTGACCACCCAGGACGCCGCGGACTTCGCCGACCTGGCGTGTGCCCGCGTCGCCACCGCACGGCGAGGAGAGCTGTGAACGAGCCCGCACGCGTGGGCCTCGTGGGTGCCCACGGACACGGCAGCTCCTACTTCGACCGGCTGGACCGGCTCGCCGCGGACGGGCTGGCACGGCTCGTCGCGGTCGCGGACCCGCGCCCGCCCGGCGTGCTGGCGACGAGGCTGTCCGGCGCGAGCTGGCACGGCAGCCTGCCCGAGCTGCTGGCGGATCCGCGGGCGCGGCCGGACGTGGTCGTGCTGGCCACGCCGGTCCACACGCACACGGAGCTGGCCGTTGCGGCCATGCGCGCCGGCTGCGACGTGCTGTTGGAGAAGCCACCCACTCCATCGCTCGCGCAGTACCAGGAGGTTCTGTCCGCCGCGCGCGAGACAGGACGGATCTGCCAGGTCGGCTTCCAGACGTTCGGCTCCGAGGCGATCGAGGCGGTACGGCGGATCGTCGCCGACGGCGAGATCGGCACGGTCACCGGGCTCGGCGCGGTGGGCACCTGGGTGCGCACCACGGGGTACTGGGCCAGGGCGTCATGGGCCGGTCGCAGGCGGCTGGAGGGCCGCGACGTCGTCGATGGCGTCGTGACGAACCCACTCGCGCACGCCGTCGCCACGGCGCTGCTGGTCGCGGGAGCGACCCGGCTCGACCAGGTCACGCAGGTGGAAACCGACCTGTACCGGGCCAACGACATCGAGGCCGACGACACGTCCTCCGGGGTCGTCACGATCGAGGACGACCTGCGGCTGGGTTTCGGTCTCACGCTGTGCGCAGCCCGGCGTACCCCGGCGCTGGTCGTCGTCCGCGGCACCGGGGGAACGCTACGGCTGGCCTACGAGTCGGACACCGTGGAAGTGGACGGACTCGGCGGGACCCGCTCCCTGACCTTCGGCCGCGTCGACCTCCTCGCCGATCTGCTCGCCGCGCGCGGGCCGGGCCGCAGGCCGTGCTGTCCAGTGGACGACACCGCCGCCTTCATGCGGGTCCTCGAAGCCGTGCGCGAGGCCGGGGAGCCGGCCCCGATCGGCCCCGACCACGTCCGATGGGAGGGCGAGGGCGAAGACCGCCATCCGGTCGTCGCCGAAGTCGAAGCGTGGTGCGAGCGTGCCGCCACGCGAGGCGAGACCTTCTCCACACTCGGCGCGCCGTGGGCACGCTGATTCGACGCGACCGTTCCGGCTACAGCTTCTGGAGCGCTCCCAAGCTCCTCCATGCCGTATTTCCCCGGAAACCTCGTTGCTTTCCCAGACAAAAGGTTGCCTCAGGGTTTGCGCCTGACGTCAATCCGCACCATGCATTGACACGACCCGTCGGATTCCCCTAGCCTGCTAGGCAAGCGCTTTCCTGAGTGCAGTCTCGTATTCGAACCCACGGAGGCAACGATGCCCCGATTCGGAGCTCGAGTTGACGGCGCCTTCTCTTGGCTGCCACCTGTTCCTGCGGCACTCATTCGACCTGCGGGCTCCATAAATACTTTCGGGACTGACTGATCCCTTCCGTCTTGACGTAACCCGCGGAAATCCTGCCGGGCCATGAACTCCTGCCCGCCCCCTCTCCGACAGGCCCTTTCTGGAGGTAGCTGATGAGACCCACATCCTTTGTCGCCGTCGTGGCCCTGGTGGCCGGCACGACGGGCCTACTAGCTCCCGGCTCGGCTGCCGCGGAGACCACCAGGTACGAGGCCGAGACGTCCCCGTCGGTCTGCTCCGGCACGATCGACAGCAACCATTCCGGGTTCTCCGGTTCCGGTTTCTGCAACGGCACCAACGCGACGGACGCCTATGCCCAGTCCACGGTGAACGTCGCGGCGGGCACGGCGGCGGTCGCGGTGCGGTTCGCCAACGGCACGACCAGCAACCGTCCCGCCGACCTGATAGTCGACGGTACGACAGTGGGGTCGCTGTCGTTCGAACCCACGGGTGGGTGGAACATCTGGGCCACCAGGACGTTGAGCGTCAACCTGAACTCGGGCAGCAACACGATCCGGCTCAACCCCACCGGCAGCGGCGGGCTGCCGAACATCGACTACATCGACGTCACCTCGGACGGCACACCACCGCCGCCGCCACCACCTGCCGACACGCTGTACGTGGCGCCGAACGGCTCCGACAACGCGGCGGGCACGGTGTCGAACCCGACGACGCTCGCCTCGGCGCTCACCCGCGTCAGCACCGGTGGCACGATCTTCATGCGTGGCGGGACCTACCGCTACTCGGAGACGGTCACCATCGGGCAGGACAACAACGGCACCGCCGGTGCGCGCAAGAAGCTGTTCGCCTACCAGGGCGAGACCCCGGTGCTGAACTTCTCCGCCCAGAGCGAGGACCCGGCGAACCGGGGACTGGCCGTGGGCGGGTCGTACTGGCACATCCACGGCATTGTCGTGGAACGGGCCGGTGACAACGGGATCCTCCTCGCCGGCAACAACAACATCGTCGAGCGCGTGGTGACCCGCTTCAACCGAGACTCCGGTCTGCAGCTCTCGCGGCTGGTCGCCGGGGCACCCGCGAGCCAGTGGCCCGCGAACAACCTCGTCGTGAGTTCGGTGTCGCACGACAACGCGGACTCCGACGGCGAGGACGCCGACGGCTTCGCCCCGAAACTCACGGTGGGTCCGGGGAACGTGTTCCGCTACACCGTTGCGCACAACAACATCGACGACGGTTACGACCTGTTCACCAAGTCCGACACCGGCCCGATCGGCGCGGTGACCATCGAGGACTCCCTGGCCTACGGCAACGGCACCCTCACCGACGGCTCCCAGGCAGGCAACGGCGACCGCAACGGCTACAAGCTCGGGGGCGAGGACATCGCGGTCAACCACGTCGTCCGGCGCAACATCGCCTACGACAACGGAAAGCACGGGTTCACCTACAACCGCAACCCGGGAACGATGACCGTCTCGGACAACGTCGGCATCGGCAACACCGAACGCAACTTCAACTTCGACGCAGGCACCTCGGTCTTCCGCGGCAACACCTCCTGCGACAGCGGATCCAACGACCGCATCATCGGTAACACGGACAGCTCGAACCAGTTCTGGTCCGGCAGCAACGGTTCCCGGTGCTCGTCCTACGCGGGCACCCTGCGCTGGTCCTTCGCCTCGGACGGCCGCCTGGTGGTGACCTTCGGGTAACCGCGCGAGCGGACTGTATGGCTCCACCAACAGTTCGTGTCCGCGAGCGAGGGTCCGGGCGCGCAGCGCCCGGACCCTCGCTCGCGGACACTGAAACCTTGCCGAAAGCCTTACCGTCCGCTGCCGTTCTCCTGGCCTGTCTGCATGCGGTCCAGCGAAGGTTGGAGCAACAGCCGATGCAGGGCGGAAGGAGAACGATGGACTAGCAGATCGGCTCGCTGCAGTAGGTGGCGCGCTGTCACAGCCGCGGGCGGAATGCCGGCACCATCCTGGCGAGCAGCCAGCCGACCGCGCCAGCCACCGCGCCGACCCCCGCACCTGTCAGCAGGCTGCTGAACACCGCGAACAACCGCATCACGACGGCCTCGACGCCGGGTGAGAACGTTCCTTCGAGGTTGCCGCCCAGCCGCGGTGGGGCGGCGTCGTGGGCCTGTGTCCACAGCACCTGGTGCGTGGCGGCGAGCAGGATCCCGTGGCAGACACCGATCATGAGCAGTGTCAGGAACGGGCGAGGCACCCGCTTCGGGAGCACGACGGCGAGCCAGACCACGGCCGGCGCGAACACCAGCACGGAGTTGACCGTCGGGCCGACCAGGTCGAGGTCGTGTGCGACCGCCCGCGGTACCGCCAGCGCGGCCAACGCCCAGATCCAGACCAGCGACAGGCCAAGGGGGCGACGGCCGCGCACGCTGTTCGACACCAGGTCAGCTCTCCCTACACCACATTTCCGGCTGGACGTCGTGACACTAGGACGGCCGCGGCGCCGAGGTCGTCCACCCACAGGTGATGGACGCGTACTCGTCTCGGGGTAGCGGTGCGCGCCGCGCCTACACCGGTAGTCGCAGCGCGCACGGCACCGTCGTCAACTCCAGCGGCAGGCGCGCCACCACTGCACGTAGCACGTCGAAGCAGATGGGCTCCCTGCTCGCGGGGCTGCTGATCGTTGCGTCCCAAGATCCCGTGACCGGGCGCTCCCAGCAGCGGCCGACCGGCGCCGGCGATTCTCGTTGCTGATTGCGGCCGATCAGTTCTTCCCTTCGCGGACATCCTTCCCCTGTTCGGCGAACGCCTTGAAATCCTGCATGTGCTGCTGCGACTGCTTGCGGAAAGCGCTGGGCATCAGAAGCCCCACCAGTCGCATCAGCAGGCCGCTGAACCGGTATTCGCTGTCGCTCTCCCAGAGCGTCGTCTCCGGATTGGCTTCGGTCAGCCGATCGCGCACGACGCTCCACATGCCCGCGCCGACGATCTCGCGGTCGAAGTGAACGACGCTCCCTTTGGGGATCCCGTGCAGGTCTGCCGGATCCCGGCGTGTGATCGTTTCGGTGCACTCGATCTTCCGCTGCCCCGACTGCATCACGACCCGCGATTTGGTACCGAGCTGCCCGTGTATCCCACTCAGCGGCTCGTGCAGCACCATGCCCCGCAGCCACTTCGGTAGGTGTGCCGGGTCGGCGAGCAGCTGGGCCACCCTCTCGCGCGGCAGGGCGATCTCGATCGAGTTGGTGTGCTTCATGGCGCGCATTCCTTCCAGGTGTGGGACAACATGCTGTTGTGCTGCTCGTCCTGCTCCTCGACGGAGAGGTCTGGCATCCGTCTCGCGACTGACAACTCTCATCGGCGGTGCAGCCCTCAGGAATGCTGGTCAGCCCACCGCAGTGGGGAGGTCAGGCCGGGTCGGGTGCGTAGAACTTCGTGGTGGCCTCGACCGCGGCCGCGACGTGCTCCGGTTCGCCACCGGCAGCCAGGTGAGCCTTGCCCCAGGCCGCGGCGCTGCGCCGGATGAACTCGCGTCCTTCGGGCGACGTCTGGACCCCCTCGTGGTCGGCGGTCTCGCCATCGGCCAACAGCCGGGCCAGGGCGAGGAGGGCCAGGTCCCAGCCAACGCCGCCGGCACCGGGGCCGTAGGTCGGGAAGAGGGGCTCCTCGACGACCGCCGCGTGGATCAGCTCGAATTCGGTGTCGCCGGCCGGGCCCGAGGCCAAGCGCACTTCCACCTCGCTCGTGCCGGGCCAAGCGTCGGCGTCCGGCCCGTAGAGCCAGGACACCTTCAGCAGACGCGGCGGCTCGCACCGGAGGATCTCGCCGTGCTCACCACCGTCCAACTCGAACCTCCCGCCAAGCCGCAGGTCCCCGGTGACCGGTTTCAACCAGCGATGCAGCCGCTCGGGGCTGGTAAGGGCGTCCCAGACGTCGTCGATCCGCGCTTCGTATCGACGACGCACCTCGATGGTGTACGCGTCGCCGGCGGGCACGCTGCCCTTGCCCATTGCCCGGTGCGCGGCGGCCAGTTCGTCCAATACGTCTTTCATGTCATGTTCCCTTCGCTGATGGATCGGTCTTGTCCGCGCCGGTGCCGGACTCCGGTCGGGTGGGCTCCCCACCACCCGGAGTCCGAGCTGCGCGCCTGCCCCGGGCCAGCTCGGTTCCCAGAGCGTCGAGGCGCTGTTCCCACAACCCGCGAAACCGGTCCAACCACGCGTCAACCTCGCTCAGCGGCGCGGGCTCGACGGCGTAGAACCGGCGAGCGCCCTCAGCCCGCACCGACGCGAACCCGCTGTCACGCAGCACGCGCAGATGCTGTGAGACAGCCGGCTGGGAGAGCTCGAACTCGGCCCGGATCACATCCGTGATCGCGCCAGAGGTCTGCTCACCGTCGGCGAGCAGCTCCAGAATGCGCCGGCGCACCGGGTCGCCGAGGATGTCGAACGCGTGCACGAACAAGAATCGTACCAGTCCCCGCTTATATAAGTCAGCACTGGCATCCTGAGCCGATGATGGGCGTGTCGCGGCGGCAGCGTCGTTCACGCACCTTCACGACCTGGCCGTCGCCTGCGGCCCAGTCATCGCCGGTCGAGTGGGCCAACGCCATCGTCGTCGAGCTGATGTCGATCGTGGCCAGCCTCGAGATCCGGCGCCGCAAGCGCACAGGACAGTCAGCGGGATTCGTCGACGGGGCCTTCTGCCGCGCGGTGCTGATATCGCTGGTCGCGCAGGTCGCCAAAGCCACCCGTCCGCGTGAGGATGGACATGGCCGCGCTGCCCGCCCCGGCTTCCTCGCGGTCGTCAAGATCGTCCTCACCCGCCAGACCGGTCTGGACCGGACCAGTCAACCCGACTCGAGGAGCGTCGTTGACCGACCAAGGGTTCCACCGGTGTACGGGCTCACGCCGTTGCCTGCCGCGTGCCGCATCGTGGTCACGACCTTGCCGTTTCCACACCTGCCGACCCGTATACTGCGGAGCCACCGTCCACACCTCACCACTAGCAAGGTGTTCCACCACCCCGACGGGGTTCCCGGTCCCAGGAAGCGCTCGACCTGCTCGACTCCTGGACAACCGCCGCCAAGCCGCCGGGCGCCTTGGTCGAACCGCCACCGCGCCGCTGACGACGGGCACCGTCATTCCGGGGTCAGGCGGAAGACCGGCCAGCCGATCTCGGTTCGCCAGGCGGCCGGATCCGCGGTGTCGCGGGGTGCGACGAGGTAGGTCTCGTGGACCGGGCCGTCCACGGCGAGCGCGTGCTCGACGACCCAGCTGCCCAGCCGGCCGTAGGTGACGTCGATGTCGTCGTGGGATCCGGAGTGGACGGTAACCGCCAGCTCGACGGGCGGGAGGTCGACGGGCTTGACCCGGCCGAGGGCAGGTGGGTCGGTGACCGGCCGGTGGACCAGCACGGTGCCCCGGCCGCCGGTGAACAACTCGTTCGCGTACAGCCCACCGGGCGGGCCGAGCGACGGCTGGCCGCTGACCGCGGCGTCGAGTTCGGCCATGGCGCCGGCGTACCAGGACAGGACGTCGTCGTGGTCGACGACGTCCTCGATCGCGGCGACCGTCCGTGCCGGCACCGAACGCAGCTCTGTTCGGGGCCACGTGGTGTCGGGACTCAGCAGCGTCCGGAGTGACGCGACGGCCGCCTGGGTGCGGTCCAGCTCGGCCTCCAGCCGCCGCAGGTGTTCGGCCACCAGGCCGGCGCGCACCTCGGTGTCCTCGGTGGCCAGGATCCTGGCCACCGAGGACAGGGGCACGTCCAGCCGACGTAGCTGGTGGATGACCTGCGCGGTCGGGATCTGGTCGCCGCTGTAGTAGCGGTAGCCACTGGCGGGGTCGACCGACGCCGGCTCGAGGAGCCCGGAGGAGTGGTAACGGCGCAGGGTCCGCACGCTCAGGTGCGTCACAGCCGCGAACTCGCCGATCGTCAGACCACGGAACACGTCTGCACTCTAGATCGTTTGACCCTCTCCCCGGGGGAGGCCTCAGTGTGGTGCCATGACCATCAGTGAACGGCTCGACGGCCGCCGTGCCCTGGTCACCGGGGCCAGCAAGGGCACCGGCGCCGCCATCGCCGCCCGGTTGCGCGAGGCGGGAGCGACGGTGCTGACCGTCGCCCGCACGAAGCCTGCCGACCTTCCCGAGCCACACTTGTTCGTCTCCGCCGACCTGTCGACCGTCGACGGCACCACGGCGGTCGCCGACCATGTCCGGGACCAGGTGGGCGCGGTGGACATCCTGGTGCACACCCTGGGTGGCTCGCACTCCCCCGCCGGTGGTTTCGCGGTCCTGACCGACGAGCACTGGGACGCCGAACTCCGGCTCAACCTCCTCGCCGCCGTCCGGCTCGACCGGGCCCTCATCCCCGGTATGCGCGCGTCCGGTGGCGGCGCGGTCGTGCACGTGTCCTCCATCCAACGGCGCCTGCCCCTGCACGACGCCACACTCGGCTACGCGGCCGCCAAGGCCGCGCTCACCGCCTACGGCAAAGGCTTGGCCAACGAACTCGGCTCGCACGGCATCCGCGTCAACACCGTGTCCCCCGGCTTCATCAGAACCGCGGGTGCCGAGGGCCTGCTCGACCGCATCGCGACTGCCGGCGGGATGTCCCGCGAGCAGGCGCTGCGGCAGGTCATGGACTCCCTCGGCGGTATCCCGCTCGGCCGACCCGCCGAACCCGAAGAAGTCGCCGAACTGGTCGCCTTCCTCGTCTCGGACCGGGCCGCCGCCATCACCGGGGCCGAGCACACCATCGACGGCGGCACCGTGCCGACCGTCGGCTGAACCACGACGACAGGACCAGCGACATGAGCACCCCGAACACGACCGGACTGCCAGCGGTGATCACCACCTACCTGGCCGCCCACCACGCCCGCGACCTCGACCCGGCCCTCGCCTGCTACACCGAGGACGCCGTCACCGTGGACGACGGCCACACCTACCGCGGCAAGCAGGAGATCCGCGACTGGCTGACCGGCGCCGCCGCCGAGTACACGTACACGACCGAACTGGTCGCGGCGGAACGCATCGACGCCGACCACTACGTGGCCGTGCACCACCTCGAGGGCGACTTCCCCGGCAGCACCGTCGACCTGCGCTTCCGGTTCACCCTGCGCGACGACCGGATCGCGGAGCTGGTCATCGAGCCATGACGACCGCGCCGCGGTGTGAGCTGGTCCCTCACCTGCGGGGTACCCGGGGCCGCGGCTGATGCTCATGTCCCACGACCGGCCACCGACCCTCGGCGACCCACCCAGGTCAACGTCATCCCGTGGTCCACGTCGGATCGACACCTGCGGCACGGATCGTCCGGCCGCCCGGAGGTTCGCACATCACCTCTCCGGTTCTGGAACCGGTCACCGCACACACTCCCCGCCCGGCCGTCTGGCCCAAGCCATCCCCAGCACCACGAGGTCAGCAACGGAGGTGACGGCTCATGGTTCCCGGACCGCCGCGTGGGCCGGGCCCATGACGACGGCGGCCGGTTCCACCACGCGGTCGAGGCGGATCGGGAGGGTTCGCTGCCGAGTGCCGGTGGCGTGCCAGACGGCGTTGGCTATCGCGGCCGCGGTGCCGGCCGTGCCGATCTCGCCGAGCCCGTTGAACCCCGACGGGTCCTGGGGCTCGTAGTCCGGGACGAAGTCGGCCTCGACGTCGGGCACGTCGGCGTGCGCGGCGATGTGATAGCCGGCGAAGTCGCCGTTGGCTTGTCTGCCGGTCAAGGGGTCTCGCAGGCTTTCCTCATGCAGGGCCATGGAAAGCCCCATGATCATCCCGCCGACCACCTGGCTGCGTGCCAGCAGTGGGTTGATCACCCGGCCCACGGCGAACATGCCGAGCAGACGTCGCACCCGCACTTCGCCGGTCGCCGGGTCGACGGCGACCTCCGCGAAGACGGCGCTGTAGGTCTGCCGTTCCCGGTCCGGCTGGAAGTCGATCATCGTGGTGGTGTCCACCGTCGCGGTCACCGGCCGGGCCGGGTCGCCCGGACTCTCCCGCAGTTTCCTGGCGGCTTCGGTGATGGCGAAGGACCACGAAGTCGTACCGCGGGAGCCGCCGGCGCCCCACGCCATGCCGAGGTCGCTGTCGCCGATCCGGAGCAGGATCCGCTCCGTGCCGACTCCGAGCGAGTCGGCGGCCACCGCGGTCAGCGCGGTCCGTGCGCCCGTGCCGATGTCGCTCGCACCGACCGAGACCGTGAACGTCCCGTCGGTCTGCGCGGTGATCGCGGCCGTCGACGGGAACACCCCGGCGCTGAACGAGGTCACGGCCATACCGGTGCCGATCAGCAGCCTGCCTTCGCGACGGGAGCGTGGGCGCCGGTCGCGTGCCGCCCAGCCGAACCGGCGCGCGCCCTCCCGCAGACAGGACACCAGGCGGCGGGTGCTGAAAGGCCGGCCCGACACGGGTGCGGCCACGGGCTGGTTCCGCAGCCGCAGCTCCAGTGGGTCCATGTCCAGCCGCTCGGCCACCTCGTCCATCGCCGACTCCAGCGCGAACGAGCCGGGTGTCGCGCCCGGCCCGCGCATCGAGGCGGGCGGCAGGATGTCGAGCGGTACGGCGGTGAGCTGTGTGCGGATCGCGGGCACCGCGTACAGGATCTTGGCCTGCTCGGTGCACCCCTCGATGTACTCGGCGAGCGGCGAGAGGGCGTAGGCCGCCCGGTGGTGGATCGCGCGCAGGCGGCCGTCCGCGGCCGCGCCGATGGTCAGCGACTGGTCGGTCGGGGGCCGTGACGAGGTCGTCTCGAAGACCTGTGCCCTGGTCATGGCGATCCGCACGGGACGGCCGAACCGCCTGGCGGCCATCGACGCGAGGATCACGTGCGGGCCGCAGGGGCCCTTGCCGCCGAAACCACCGCCGACGTGCTCGGCGCGGACGTGGACCCGCTCGCGGTCGATGGACCACAACGCGGCAAGGACCTCGGACACACTGAACGCACCCTGGTTGGCGTCCACGGCGTACAGGTGGTCCTCGTCCCACCACACGGTCGCAGCGTGTGGTTCCAGGGCGCAGTGGCTTTCCTCGGGCGTGCGGTACCGCTCCTCGACCACGACCACCGACGCCGCCAGTTCCGCGGTCAGGTCACCGGTGTCCGCCTCCGGGCCGAAGGCGGTCGAGGCCGGGCGCGCGGCCGGGCGCTCCGGGCTGATATCCAGGTCGTGCGCCTCGATGTCGTAGGTCACCCGCAGCGCTCCCGCCGCCGCCCTTGCCTGCTCGGGTGTTTCCGCCACCACCAGCGCGACCGGCCGGCCCGCGTACGGGATCACGTCGTCCTGCAGCAGTTGCAGGCTGCCGTCCGGGCCGAAGTAGTTGCCCGCCTCGGGGTTGAGCCGGGGCGCGTTGCGGTGGTCGAGGACGCCCAGTACACCCGGCATCCCGAGTGCGGCCGAGGCGTCGATGTCACGGATCCGGCCCCGGGAGACGGTGGCGGTCACCATCCAGCCGTGGGTCAGGTCCGGTACCGGCACATCGGCGGCGTAGTGGGCGGCGCCGGTCACCTTGAGCCTGCCCTCGATGCGGGGGCGCGGGGCACCGACGGCGCCGGGTGCTGGTTCTGTGCTCATCGGCCCTTCTCCGTTTCCGCGAGTTCACCGAGCAGGGCCTCGATGAGGTTCTGCGCCAACGTCACCTTGTATCCGTTGTCGCGCAACGGCTTCGCCGCGCTCAACGCCTCCTCGGCGGCGGTCCGGAACCGGTCGGCGGTTGGTGGCGCATCACGGAGCAGGGCCTCGGCGGAGCCGGCTCGCCAGGGGTGCGATGCCACGCCGCCAAGAGCGATGCGCACGTCGCGCACCATGCCGTCGTGGACGTCGAGCACGGCGGCGACGGAGACGGTCGCGAAGGCGTACGACGCGCGCTCGCGGACCTTGCGGTAGCGCGACCGCGCCCCGGCCGCGGTGCCCGGCAGGGCGACGGCGGTGATCAGCGCGCCGGGCGGCAGCGCGGACTCCTGGTCCGGACGGTCACCGACCGGTGGGTAGAACCGGGACAACGGGATCTCGCCCGCGCCGTCGAGTGTCTCGTAGCGCACTACCGCGTCGAACGCGGCGAGCGCCACCGCCATGTCCGAGGGGTGGGTGGCCACGCAGTGGTCGGTGTGGCCGAGTACCGCGTGGTTGTGGTGCACTCCCGCGATCGCGGCGCACCCACTGCCGGGGATCCGTTTGTTGCACGGCCGGGAGAGGTCGGCGAAGTAGCCACAACGGGTCCGCTGGAGCAGGTTGCCGCCCACGGTGGCCATGTTCCGCAACTGGCCGGACGCGCCCGCCAGTAGGGCCTGGGTGAGTGCCGGGAACCGGCGGCGCACCTCGGGGTGCGCGGCCGCGTCGCTGTTCGTCGTGGTCGCACCGATGACCAGCCCGCCCTCCGGCGCCTCCCGGACACCGTCGAGCGGCAGCCGCCGCACGTCCACCAGCCGGGACGGCTCCTCGACCCCGCACTTCATCAGGTCGACGAGGTTCGTGCCCCCGCCGAGGTAGCGGGCGCCGGGGTGGTCGGCGACCGCGGTGAGCGCCTCGCGGACACCGGCCGCGCGCTCGTAGGCGAACTCCCTCATGCCGTCCCTCCTTGGCGAACCGCGGTCTCGAGTACCGCGCGCACGATCGACGGGTGCGCCCCGCAGCGGCACAGGTTCCCGCTCATCCGCTCACGCACCTCGGCCTCGTCCAGTTCCGGCGACCGGTCCGGGGAGTCGTCGGTGGTGGCGGCGCTGGGCCAGCCCGCGGCGTGTTCGGCGAGCATCCCGACCGCGGAGCAGATCTGTCCGGGGGTGCAGAAGCCGCACTGGAAACCGTCCAGGCGCACGAACGCCTCCTGGATCGGCCGCAGCTCACCGTCGGCTGCCAGCCCTTCGACGGTCGTGACCTCGGCGGCGTCGACGGAGACCGCGAGGGTCAGGCAGGAGACCACCCGCCTGCCGTCGCGCAGCACCGTGCAGGCCCCGCACTGCCCGTGGTCGCACCCCTTCTTCGGCCCGGTGAGGCCAAGGTCCTCCCGTAGCAGGTCGAGGAGCGTCCGGCGGTTGTCCACCGACAGCCGGTGCGTCACCTCGTTGACTCGCAACGATATCTCGCCGCGCGTGTGATCGGTCATCGCGATCCTTCCCATGTGGACACCAATGCGTGCGGTCTCGCCGGTACGCGGAACCTCCGGCAGAAGTGGACGAAGGCGGTCGGCACGTTGCCCACACGGTGCGGCCGGTCACGACGACGGCGTCCATGAGCCGCTCCTGCCTGCCCTGGTCGAACGCCGCCCAGGGCAGGCCGCTCACGGTCACGTCCACGTGCCCGTCGCCCCGCTGCGCGAGCACCTCGCCTCAGCCGGACGCCACCGTCCGGTCGCACATCATCCGGTCGCACACCGTCGAGGAACCCCGGCGATCCGTGCCAGCTCGTCGTGGCGCCCGAACAGCTCGACACCGCTCACCCATACCTCACGCGTCCGGCGTTGCCCGTCGTTCAGAAGCCCTCTGCGCGCACGCTATAGCGAGACGTTCGCAGCGGGGCCGGTCGACCGGTAAGAGGGCAGGATCAGGCAAGAGATCGCGAGTTCTGGTCAACTGTCGCGAGAGCCGGCGTCCGCGTGGAGGCGGACCGCGTCCCGGCGCGGCGGGTCACCGAACAGGCCGCGGTAGTCGCGGCTGAACTGGGCGGGACTCTCGTAGCCGACGTGACGGCTGATCCCCGCGATGTCACCGGGATTCGCGGCGAGCAGCAACCTGGCGCGGTGCAGGCGGATCTGCTTCCGGTACTGGATGGGGCTCATCGAGGTGACGGCCTGGAAGTTGCGGTGGAACGCGGACACGCTCATGCCCGTCCGCCGTGCCAGCTCCTCGACGCGGAAGGGCAGCGCGTGGTTCTCGCGAATCCACTGGACCGCACGGGCGATATGGCTGAGACCGCTGTCGGGCAGGCCGAACTGGCGCAGCATGGGGCCTTGCTCGCCGGTGAGCAGCCGCCAGATGATCTCCCGTTCGATCAGGGGCGCGAGCACGGGGATGTCGCGGGGCTGGTCGAGCAGGCGCAGCAGCCGGACGACGGCGTCGAGCAGTTCCGCGGAGGCGGCGCTGACGGCCAGCCCGGCTGACGCACCGGAGCCGAGTTCCGGCAGTTCTCCGGGGTCCGCCCGCAACAGCACCTCGGCGACGGCCTCCGGCCGCAAGGTCAGGCCGAAGCCGAGCGCGGGCTCTTCCGGGCTGGCCCGGACGAACTGCGCGGTCACCGGCAGGTCGACGGATACGACGACGTACTCCCCGGCGCGGTACTCGTACAGCCGGTCGCCCAGTGCGAACCGCTTGGCGCCCTGCGCGACGAGGGCCAGCACTTTGCCGTAGGTGGCCGGCGTCGGCGGGTCGGGCCGATCGGCGCGGAAGATGCGGACGTCGTCGAGGGGCGTGCTCAGATCAGGCCGGGCATGCCGGGCCAGCAGGGCACGCAACTCGTCGAGCGGCATGCCCGTCATTGAAGCACCACACGGCCCGAAACCCACGAACCGGTGCACCAGCGCACGACCACGGCGTCCTGCGGTGCGAGCGCGACCAGCATCCCCTCCCGCACCCGCAGCTCGTCCCGCGCGGTGAGCGCCTGGCCGACCTGGGCACAGATCCCGCGCAGCTGCCCGTCGACGCGGTCGCCGAGGTAGCCGCGGAGCGCGAGGAGCACGGCCAGCTCGGCGACCAGCAACGCGAGCAAGGAGAGGCCGAGCACACCGGCCAGCAGCCTGCCGCGGATGCCGCGCGGCATCAGGCCCCCGGATGGTGTACCCGAACCCGCGCACGGTGTGGATCAGCACAGGTGCGCCCGCGTCGACCTTGCGCCGTCCCCACCGACGTCGTACTGCCACACGTGGTCGAGGATCTACGCCTGTGACACGACCCGGTCCGGGGTTGGGTGACGCCGTACTTGGCCGTGTTGCGCTCACCGAGGCGGTTGAGGTTGGGCCCGTGCAGGATCGCCAGTCGCATCAGTGCTGTCTCCTCGGTAGGTCGGAAGGACCGACCGTGGCACAGGACCTTTGTTCCGCGTCCCCTGCGTGGTCTCCTCCCATGCGTGCGCCAGGATCCCGACGCTCCTGCTGAGCACGAACAGGCCGCGGGCGAGCGGCGGCGGGAAGCCCAGCTCGGCGTAGATCACGGCGGTGGCCTTGTCGATGTTCATCGGCACGGGCCTGCTGCGCGCGGTTCGCAGGTGTTCCTCCAGCGCACGGGCCGCGCGACGGTGCCGCCCCGCGACGACACCGTCGGCTACCGCCTGGTCGACGAGTGCGAGCAGCGGATCGCGTCGCGGGTCCACGGGGTGGAACCGGTGGCCGAACCCGGGACGTAGCGGTGGCGGTCGGCGACCTCGTCGTCGACTTCCTGACCACGCGCTGAGCCATCCCCCGTCCACGGAATTCCCGCCACTCGAGGACTACCACCGGGCGGACTCATACCCATCTGGCCTCGGGCGGCACCGAGGGACACGGGTCGAACGGCATCTACACGCTCGTGCTCACCACGACCGGACGCCGGACCGGCGTTCCCGCGCCGCACATGCCTGGTCTACGGCACCGCGGGCGAGGACTTGGTCGTCGTCGCCTCCGAAGGTGGCGTCGACGAGGACGCGCCGCGGCTCAAGAACCTCCAGGCGAACCCGATCGTCGGGGTCCAGGTCGGCGGCCGTCGGTTCACCGCTCGCGCCAGGATCGCGTCCCCGGCCGACCGCGAGCTGCCGATCATCCTGTTCACTCCGCAGGACTGAACCTGACGACTGCCGCGAACGCCGGTTCGCCGCAGAGGAGTCACATCCGGTTGTCACGCGTTCGGGGGCGTCCGCGGGATGATGTGCTGGGGCCCGATAACGGATAGAAGCTGTAGTCTTTCGTGGCTTTCGCTGCCGGGGACGGCGGTGTAGACGAGCAGGATGTGTGACTGGTCGGGGTCGAGGAGTGTCTGGCAGGTCAGTTCCAGGGCGCCGACCTCGGGGTGTACGTAGCGCTTGGTGGCGTTGTAGTGGATGCCGATCTCGTGTTCGTTCCAGACGGCGCGGAACTCCTCGCTGTCGGCGAGCAGGAGTTCCATGAGGTGAGCGGCCCGTGAGCCGGGCCCGCGGAGGGTGACCATCGCGCGTAGCCCGGCGGCGAAGACGCGGGAGTGCAGCACGTGGTCGTCGGGGTGGTACCGGGCCCGGGTGGCGGGGTCGGTGAACCATCGGTACCCGATGCTGCGGGCTGGGCCGGTGTACCGGGTGGTGTCGCCGGTGAGCGCGACGCCGAGCGGGGTCTGCCGGAGCGTCTCGCCGAGTTCGGTGACGATTTCGGCTGGGGTGTCGGTGAGCCGGTCGAAGATGCGGAGCATGCCGGGGCTGACGTGTTCGCTGGCCGGGCCCCTGGCGGGCGGGTTGTGCCCGGCGAGGCGGAACAGGTGGTCGCGTTCGTCCAGCGACAGGTGCAGACCCTGCGCGATCGAGGCGATCATCTGCTCGGACGGGTGCGGTCCACGCTCGCGCTCGAGCCGGCTGTAGTAGTCGGCGGAGATGTGGCAGAGCGTGGCGACTTCTTCGCGGCGCAGACCGGCGGTTCTGCGCCGTAGCCCGCGCGGGAGGCCGACGTCTTCGGGTTGGAGCGACTCCCGGCGGCGGCGCAGGAACTCGGCGAGCCCGGCTCGGTCGATCACGGCTGCTTCCTTCCTGCTGTCAGTGCTGTCGAGTCTGCCCTTGGTGCCCGATGGCTGCCTCGGACTGTTGATCCCCCTTTCGACTGACCGCCGACTGGGTCCGATCGGCCTGGGATCGAGAAGCCGTGGATATCCCTCCGGATGAGGCGCAACCTGAGGTCACCTCCACTGTCCAGCGAAACCAGGAGCAGCACATGGCACGCACGCGACCGGATGTCACCGTCCCCGACCTGTCCGGGAAACTCGCCGTCGTCACCGGCGCCAGCGACGGTGTCGGGCTGGGTCTGGCGGCCCGCCTGACCGCCGCCGGTGCCGAGGTCGTCATGCCCGTCCGCAACCGCCGCAAGGGGGAGGCGGCGATCGCGACGATCAAACAGCGGCACCCGGCAGCGGCACTGTCCCTGCGGGACCTCGACCTGTCGTCACTGGACTCGGTCGCCGCGCTGGGCGCCACGCTGCGCGCCGAGAACCGCCCGATCCACATCCTCGTCAACAACGCGGGCGTGATGACCCCACCGGACCGGCAGACCACCGTCGACGGGTTCGAACTGCAGTTCGGCAGCAACCACCTGGGGCACTTCGCTCTCGTCGCCCACCTGCTGCCCCTGCTGCGGGCCGGACGGGCGCGGGTGACCTCGCAGATCAGCGTCGCCGCGAACGAGAACGCCGTCAACTGGGACGACCTGAACTGGGAGCGGTCCTACCACGGCCGCCGCGCGTACAGCCAGTCCAAGATCGCGTTCGGCCTGTTCGGGCTCGAACTCGACCGGCGCAGCAAGGCAGGCGGCTGGGGCATCACCAGCAACCTCTCCCACCCCGGCATCGCCCCCACCAACCTCCTGGCCGCCCGCCCCGAGGTCGGCCGGACACGGGACACCGCCGCCGTGCGCCTCATCCGCGTCCTCTCCCGCCGCGGCATCCTCGCAGGCACCGTCGAGACCGCGCTGCTCCCGGCCCTGCTGGCGGCCACCTCGCCCGACGCCCGCGGCGGCCGCCTGTACGGTCCCAGTGGTCTCCGGCACCTGTCCGGTCCGCCCGCCGAACAGGCCGTCTACTCCCGGCTCCGCAGCGAGGACGACGCCACCCGGCTCTGGCAGATCTCCGAGAACCTCACCCACACCACCTTCCCAGCCGACGAGCACGCCCGCATCGACCCGGGACCGACAGCTCCCGGCAGTCACAGATGAGCACCGGCGGCAACATGGGTGGCCTTGCCCACGCGGACGCGGCAAGCTGTGACTCTCCTCGCCCACCTCGTCGCTCGCTCCGACCCACGGCGGCCCACAGCACCTTGAGCACATGCCGGACTGAACCGCCCCGGTTCGGTAGAGACTCGTTACCGGGGGGGGCATGCGACCAGACTGGTCAGGTCGCCGAGCGGGGCACTGTCGTCACCGTCGCGCTCGTCGTCCTGGTCGGCCGTGGCATCGTCCCGGTACGCGTGCGCGCGAACCGCCGGTCCGCCCCTCAGGTCACACGCAGCATCCTCCACTGTGGACCACGGCTCCCGGCCCGCCGCCCGCGCCATCAACACCGGTACCGCCGTCGAGGCGTCCTGATCACGTCTTCGACCGATGCCGGCCGTGGTCGCCACTCGGGCGACCGGCGGCGTCACGACGACGACTCCGCCGAGATCACACGCGGTTCGTGGATGGGCACGATGAACCGGCCCGTGGGTTACGAGTTCGTCGACACCGGGATCAACTGCGGGATCGACTGCGACACCAGCGCCGACCAGCGCGCCCGACTCGACACCGACATCGTGGCGTGCCGGCCCGCGGCGGTGACGATCCTGGTCGGCGCCAACGACGTCCGCGACAGCACGCCACTGGACCGGTCCCGCCCCGCGCACTGCACCGCGCGGCACCCGGCCCGGCGGTGCTGACCGGCGCCGACCCGGTCATCGTCGTCGCCGACATCGACGGGAAGCAGCACTGGTACGAGTAGCGGCACTCGACGGGCGCAGGTCGACGCCCGTGGTGGCGGCCAGGGCTGCCAGTTCGCCGGGAGTCCGCAGGGTGCGCTCGACCAGACCGGCGCCGAGCCCGCCCGCCGCGCGGTGGCCGCCCGCGACCGCGTCGTCGACGGCCATGACGGTGACCAGGCACTCGCCCAGGCGTGCCTGCGGGGACTCGTGGGGCGCGGAGATCAGGATCAGCCTGCCGCCGTGGTACTCCCTGCCCAGCGCGGTCAGGGCCCAGCCCGCCGCGCGGGGCACGTGTGCGTGGCTGCCCGGGGACGTGACGCTCAGCGTGGGAGCGTCGTGCGGGACGAACAGTGCGAGCACCGGCGGCCCGCCGTGCGGGACGTTCGGGTGCCAGAGGCCCATCCCGACGCGGTGTTCCGCCCGCACGTCAGGACCTCGGGCGCGGGCGGGTCAGCGCGAGCACCCGGAAGCGGGACCCCGCGGCCGTCTGGCGGGCGCGGACGACACCGTGGAGCACGAGGTTGCGCAGCAGCAGGCCGGCCGCGGCCGGGTCGTGGCCGGTGGCCGCGGCCAGGCCGGGCAGGCTCGCGTCGGGGCCCAGGTCCGCGAGCGCGGTCAGCGCGGCTCGCTCGGCGGCGGGCAACGCGGCGACATGGGCGGCCAGCCGCGCGAGGAGCCCCGGGTCCAGCAGGGCGGCGGGGTCGATGCGCAGCAGGTCCGACAGGGCAGGCAGGTCGTACACGGCGAGCCAGGACGCGGCCGTCGCCAGTGCGGGTGGGAGACCGTCGACGGCGGCGCAGATGTCGGCGACCACGGGCGCGTGCGCGGCGGTGAGGCGGTAGCCGGGGCGGGCGCGGTCGAGGTGGGTCAGGAACAGCCGCACGGCGGGGGCCGCCGCGACCGCCCTGGCGTCGTGTGTGCCGTCGGGCACGGCGAGCGGGGCCACCAGGAACGCGCGCTCGCCCGGCAGGGCGGCGGTCTCGGTCGTGGTGACCAGGACCCGCAGCCCGGGGCACTCCCCCAGCAAGCTCAGTACGGCCTCGGTGCGGGGAAGACCGTCGTCCAGGACGAGCAGGGTGTCGCGGTCGCCGATGGCCTCGGTGAGTGCGGTCAGGTCGTGTCCCGCGTCGAACAGGGCCCGGGCCGCGGTGTTCAGGAGGTCCGCGAGCCACCGGTCCTGGGCCGGGCTGTCCGCCGCGATGGCACCGGGCCGGGTGAGCCACAGCACCGGCATCCGCGAGCCGGTGTGCAGTGCGCGCGCGACCTCGACGGCCAGGCGGGTCTTGCCGACCCCGGGCAGGCCGCGCAGCACGACGAGCCTGCTGGTGCCGCGCACGAGCTCGCCGGTCACGGCCGCCGTCTCCTGCTCGCGGCCGATCATGGTGTTCAGGACCGCGGGCGGGGCGGCCAGGACGGCATCCAGCGTCGGCCGCGAACCGCGGCCCGTGTTGGCGGCCCGTTCCAGGCTTGCTCTGGCGAACCTGCCGAGCCGCAGGGCCTCGGCGATCAGCCGCACGGTGTCGGTCCGGGGGCGGGCCTTGCCCTGTTCGAGGTCGCGGATCGCCCGTTCGCTGATCGTGGACAGGTCGGCCAGCATCCGCTGAGTCAGGCCGGTGTCGGTGCGGAGTCTGCGTAACAGCGATCCGAACTGCTCCGCGACGCCGTCCGCGAGGGCGTGCTCGATCATCATCGACTCCCTTTGTTCTTTTCGCACCTGTTCCGCGAACGCGGTCCGTGGCGTCCTGAAATGAAGTCTCGCACCATTCAACTATCTCGTCGGCATCCCCGTACTAAGCGACCGAACGAATCACCTCATCGGCCGCCGAAACGCTTTCCCTGGATGCGACAACTACCCGACCTAGAACGTATAACCCCAGGTCAACGGCCGAGATAGGGACAGATCCGCCGGTGATAGCCGGGAGATAAACCGTGGAATAGCACCGAGATTTCGACGACTCATAGCGTTTGAGTCAACGCCCCGGAGAACGAAAAGCAGGAGCCGACAATGATTCGCACGCTGGTCGTCCGCACCGCCGCCGCCACTGCCACCGCCGCGGCGGCGCTCACCTTCCTCGCCACCGCGGCCGCCGCCACCCCTGAGATCGAGAGCCCGCGGAGCGTGGCGGTGAGCAGCACGGCCGCCGTGCCGGCCGACAGCGACCCGTGGGACAGCGACCCGTGGGACTGACCTCCCGGCCCCTCAGGCCGGCGTCGGGACGATCACCGGGTGGCCGGCTCCGCCGGAGCCGCGGTGATCGTCCCGAGTGCACGTTCGGCGGCCGCCCGTTCGCGGTCCATGCCGAGCTCGGTGAACGTGGACAGCGCCTGCGTCAGCAGGCCTGCGCCCAGCTTCGGCTGCTCCAGCCGGGTCAGGACGTCGGCGAGCGCCACCCGGACCGTCGCGGCACCCGCGTGGTCCATGATGTTCTCCCGCGCGGTGAGCGCCTGCTCGTAGTACATGCGCGCCAGGTCGTAGCGGTGCGCGGCGGCGCTAACCTCGCCGAGGTTGCACAGCAGATGCCCCTCGCCGATCACGTCCCTGCTGTGCCGCACCATCTCCAGCACCTCGGTCAGCGTGCGCGTCGCCTGTTCGAACTCCCCCGCCTGCGCCTGTAGCTGACCGATCCGGCGCAGGGTGTGCGCGATCCCGCCCTCGTAGCCGATCGCGCGGTAGATCTCCATCGCCTCGGCCAACTGGGTGCCGGCGAGCTCGCGCTGCCCGTGCCGGGAGAGGATGTGCGCGCGCTGGGTGAACACCGACGCCCGGCCGACCGCGTCGTCGACGCGCCCGAAGTCCTCCAGCGCCTGCTGGTAGAGCGTCAGCGCCTGGTCGTCCTCGCCCGCGTAACGCGCGAGCAACGCCAGGTCGCGGCGGCACAGCCCGAGTCCGCGCGGGTCGTCAAGCGCCACGAACAGGCCGAGCGCCTCGGTCAGAGTCGCACGGGAGCGGGTGTGCTCGCCGCGGTAGATGTCGAGGGTGCCGAGCGAGGCGAGCAGCGCGGCCGTGCCGCGGGTGTTGCCCGCCCGCCGCGTCGCGACGAGCGCGTCGTCGTGCGTGCGCTGCCAGTCGACGAGGTAGCCACGCAGCTCGCAGAGGGTGGCGACGGTGACCGCGAGGTCCCAGCACAGCTCGTCCAGGCCCCACTTCGCGGCCTGGGCAACAGCCGCGCACAGGTTGGCCTGCTCCCCCGCCATCCAGTCCAGCGGCTCGGCGAGCACCTGGTCGACGTACCCGGCGGGCGGCAGCCAGCGGGCGCCGGTCCCGTGCAGGACCGCGTAGTCCCCGCCGTACACCCGCCGGTGGGCGCGCTCGGCGAGCGCCAGCCAGCCGCCCACCACGCGCGCCACCGCGCCCGCGTGGTCGGCCGGCTCGACCTCGGCCGCGAGCCGTTCCCGCGCGAACAACCGCACCATGTCCTGGAAGCGGTAGCGGAACTCGCCGGTCGACTCGACCGCCGCGACCTCCAGCATCTGCACGTCCACCAGCGGTTCGAGCAGGTCGGAGGGGAACGGGTGGTCGTGGTCGAGCACCGCGCCCGCGAGCCACCCGGGCAGCGTCGTGCCCTCGGCGAGGCTGAGCAGCCCGAACAGCCGCCGGGCCGCGGGGTCGAGCCCGTCGTGGGTGAGGGAGAGGCTGGCCCGTACCGTCATCTCGCCGTGGGCGAGCTCGTCGAGCCGGTGCCGTTCGCTCGCGAGCCGGTGCACCATCGAGGCCAGCGACCAGTGCGGGCGGGCCGCCAGCCGGGCGGCGATGATCCGCAGTGCGAGCGGCAGCCCGCCGACCGTGCGCACCAGCGCCCCGGCCGACTCCAGCTCGCGGTCGACCCGGCCGGGGCCGATCACGCGGCGCAGCAGCGCCAGCGCGTCGTCGGCGCCGAGCACGTCGAGGTCGAGCTGGCGGGCGCCGGGCACCCCGGTGAGACGGGTCCTGCTGGTGATCAGCACGGCGCAGTTGCTGCTGCCGGGCAGCAGTGGCAGCACCTGCCGCTCGCTGACCGCGTCGTCGAGGACGACCAGCACGCGGCGCTCGGCCAGCAGTGTCCGGTACATCTCGACCCGGCCGTCGAGGCCCCCGGGGATCATCGGGCCGGGAATGCCGAGCGCGAGGAGGAACCGGCCGAGGACGTCGGCGGTCGCGCTCGGGTCGGTGCCGGTGCCGCGCAGGTCGCAGTACAGCTGCCCGTCGGGGAAGTGGTCGCGTGCCATCCGATGGCCGATGTGGGTGACCACGGTGCTCTTGCCGACTCCGGGCCTGCCGACGATCACCACCACGCCGATGGCGCGGTCGGCGCCGGTCAGCACGGACTCGGCCGTGTGGATCAGGTCGTCGTGCCCGACGAAGTCGGCGGTGTCGGCGGGCAGCTGGCGGGGGCGCTCGACCTGCGCGACGGGCGCGGGTTCCTCCGCGACGGGCGGCGCGGCACCGGCGGCCGCGTCGGCGGCCGGTGCGAGGCGCAGCTCGTCCGCGCCCGACAGGATGGTCGACTCCAGCAGCCGCAGCTCGGGCCCGGGTTCGAGGCCCAGCTCCTCGATCAGCAGCCCGCGGCCGGACCGGTAGACCTCCAGCGCCTCCGCCTGCCTGCCCGAGCGGTGCAGCGCGATCATCAGCAGCCCGCGGAGCCGTTCCCGCAGCGGGTGCTCGTGCACGAGCCGGGTCATCTCGCCGACGAGCTGGAAGTGCTTGCCGAGGTCGAGCTCCAGCCCCAGGTAGTCCTCGGTGGCGCTTAGGCGTTCCTCGTCCAGGCGCAGCGCCCTGGTACGCAGGGCGCGGTTGGGCATGCCGTGCAGGCAGGGCCCACGCCACGACCCGACCGCGGCCCGCAGCAGCGCGGCGGCCTCCGCGGCCCGCCCCTCGTCCGCGAGCACGCGGGCCTCGCTCACCCGGGCGGTGAAGGTGTGTGCGTCCAGATGCGCCCCGGGCACCTGGAGCCGGTAGCCGGGCGGGCGGGTGTCGATGGCGACGTCGAGGCCCCCCGCGGCCATGTTCTTGCGGAGGCGGGACACACAGATCTGTACCTGGGTGCGTGCGGTGTCCGGGGGCTGGTCGTCCCACAGGGCATCGACGATGTGCTCGGTGCTGACGATCTGGTTGGCCTCGACAAGCAGGAGCGCGAGGATGACCTGTTGCCGTCCCGGGGGGATGTGCACCGGACCGGCGGGCCCCTCGACCTCGATCGGACCGAGAATCCGGAAGGTCGTGTCCGCCGCGTCGTCAGATACCACTGTCTCTCACCGTGTCGCACAACCCGCCTTTGTCGGGCGGAATGTCGCCGCCCCGGTCAATGTAGTTGCGGCGACACGGGCTGTGCAAACGTCCTCACATTTGCGTGATGGGCGTGGTGAGCGGACCGGTTTCCGGTACTGCGGACGGTCTTCGGCACTGCACCGAACAGCCCACGGTGGCGTGGTCGGGTCGGCTCCGCCCTTTTCGGCGGGCGCTGCGGGACCCACGTGCGGCGCGAGCGGAATGCTCTGTTTAGGGACGGGATAGCGCTCTGGCCGGGACGGGGATGCCACACAGAGTCAGCATGGGCGAACCACGTTCCGACATTCGAGTGGAGCCAGAAAATGATCAACGGCAACCGGGACATCTCGCCGAGCACGGCGACCACGGCCGCCGGTGTCGACCACGTCCGGCTCTCCTACGAGTACCTGGACGCGGGCGAGTTCGACGCGTACGGCTCGCTGCTGCACGAGGACATGCAGGTGTCGGGATTCTGGGACCTGCCAGCGCACGGCCGGGCCGCCGCCGTCGCCCGGGCGCGGGGGGCGGCGGGCCCACCGGGGCACCACCAGGTGCACCGGGTCGTCGCCGGCGGGGACTGCGTGGTGGCGATCGGCCGGTACGTCGTGCCCGCCACCACCGCCGCCCCCGCCCCCGCCGCCGTCGAGTTCGCCGACGTGTTCACGCTGTCCGGCGACGCGCTGCTGCTGGGGCAGCGCCGGTTCCGTTACCGGTGCGACCCGGCCGGGGCGTGACCGCCGCCTGGTCACACCAGCGGGGCGAAGAAGAACGTGTCGCGGCGCGCGAACCGGCCGCCCGGCGCCATCACGAAGAAGTCGGCGAAGCGCAGGTGCACGGTGCGGCCGTCGACGAGCTCGCCCGCGAACTCGCCGTGCACCGCGATCTGGTCGCCCTGCGCGACCACGGTGCAGACGGTGTGCTTGCCCTCCCGGATGACCCGCTGCTCGCGGTAGAACCGCTCGAGCTCGGCGTGCCCGACGATCGGCTCGTAGCCGGGACGGCGGTAGGTGGCCTCGGGGGTGAACAGGTCGACCAGGCCGGGCACGTCACCCGCGTCGACCAGGTCGTAGTAGCGGAGCACGGCGGCGGTGTCGGCGGCGGTGTCGGCGGTGGCGGTGGCGGTGGCGTTGGCGTTGGCGTTGGCGTTGGCGTTGGTCGTGGTCATGGTGTCTCCTCGTGGTGTCGGTCGCTCACCGCAGTCGGGCGGCGAGCACGGGGGCGATGTGGGCGAGCGTGTCGGGGCGGGTCATGGCGCCGTGTGCGCAGTCGAGTGGGTGGACCTGGACATGGCCGGTGACGTGCGGGGCCCAGGCGGCCGGGGTGGGTGCGGCGGCGTCCTTGCCCGCCGTGGCGACGAACAGGAGCAGGTCGCCATCGTAGGCACGCGGGGTGAACCGCGCGGCGAGCTCGACGTTGTCGGCGAAGACGCCCGCGATGGCGCGGACGGTGGGCCGGTCGAACGTCGCGAGCGGACTGCCGGGCAGGCACGCGGCGTCGAGCAGGTCCTCCTCGCTCCCCGCTCCGGCGGCACAGCCGAGCGAGCCGAGCAACGCGGCGAGCGCCTCGACACCGGTCGGTGCGGCGGTGCCGGCGGTGCCGGTGACGGGATAGCCGTCGAGCACGGCGACCATGGCGACCTCGTGGCCCTGGTCCTGCAGCAGGGTGGCGACCGCCTGGGCGACGACACCGCCGAACGACCAGCCGAGCAGCTGGTAGGGACCGTCCGGCTGGACGCGGCGGATCTCCTCCGCGTAACGGCGGGCCAGTACCTCGACCGTGCCCTGGCCGGCCCCCGCCTCAGTGAGACCGGGTGACTGCAGGCCGTACAGTGGGCGGTCCTCCAGGTAGCGGGCCAGTCCGGAGTAGACCCAGCTGATGCCGGCGGCCGGGTGCACGCAGAAAAGCGGCGTCCGGCTGCCCGCGGGGCGGATCGGCAGGACGACGGCGAGCGCGTCCCCACCGGACTGCCCGGCCACGGTGGCGGCCAGTTCGGCGACGGTCGGTGCCGTGAACACGCTCCGCACGCCCAGTTCGGTGCCGAGCCGTTGGTTGAGCGCGCCGACGAGCCGGGCCGCGAGCAGCGAGTGCCCGCCGAGTGCGAAGAAGTTGTCGTGGATCCCGACCGAAGGCAGGTCGAGCACGGCGGCGAAGTGCTCGCACAGCACCTGTTCGCGTTCGTCTCGTGGTGCGTGCTCGGCCGCGCGGGTGACGACGGTGGGCGCGGGCAGCGCCCGGCGGTCGAGCTTGCCGTTGGCGGTGCGGGGCAGTTCGTGCAGGGGCACGAACGCCGAGGGCACCATGTGCTGCGGCAGGCGGGCCGCGGTGTGCGCGCGCAGCCGCGCCGGATCGATACCGGTGTCCAGCGGCAGCACGACGTAGGCGACGAGCCTGCTCTCGCGGGCGACGACGGCGACCTGGGTGACCGCCGGGTGCGCGGCGACGACGGCCTCGACCTCGCCGGGCTCGACCCGGAAGCCGCGGATCTTGACCTGGTCGTCGGCGCGGCCGTCGAACTCCAGCTCACCGCCCGGCCGCCAGCGCCCGAGGTCCCCGGTGCGGTACATCCGCTCGCCCGCCGGGCCGTACGGGTCGGGCACGAACCGCTGCGCGGTCGCGACGGCCTGACCGAGGTAGCCATGGGCCAGCCCGACGCCCGCGACGTAGATTTCGCCGACCACGCCGGGCGGCACCGGGTTCAGCGACGCGTCCAGCACGTAGACGCGCTTGTTGGCGATCGGCCGTCCGATGGGGACGGCCGGGTGCGGCACGTCGGCGGGGGCGACGGGATGGTAGGTGGTGAAGCCCATGCTCTCGGCGGGGCCGTACCCGTTGCCGACCCGCAGCCGCGGGAACCGGGCGAGTGCCCGCGCCACGTGCCCGGCCGAGGCCGGCTCGCCACCGGTCACCGCCCAGCGCAGCTCCTCGAAGGCGTCGGGGTGCTCGTCGAGCAGGAAGTTGAACAGTGTCGCCGACAGCTGCAGCATGGTCACGCCGTGCTCGGCCACGAGCTTCGCGATCGCGGCCGGCTCCGGCCGCTGGCCGGGCTGCAGGACACAGGTCGCGCCGTGCAGCAGGGCGCCGAACAGCTCCAGCCCGAACGCGTCCCACGACACCGGCGAGCACTGCAGGAACACCTCCCCCGGCCCGAAGTCCACATAGGACTGCGCGAGGTAGGTGCCGGCGAGCGCGCGGTGGGAGGACACCACGCCCTTGGGCCGCCCGGTGGAGCCGGAGGTGAACATCACGCACGCCACCGACTCCGGGGACACCACGATCCCGAGGTCGGCCGCGGACCGCGCGGCGGTCGGCGCGGCACGCAGGTACCGGTCGGTGACCACCACCGAAGGAGCGGTGCCGGTCAGTACCGCGGTGATCCGCTCGGCGGGCAGTTCGGGGTCGATCAGCGTGTACCCGGCACCCGCCTTCAGCGCGGCGAGCACGGCGACGACCAGGTCGATCCCCCGGTCGAGCCACACCGCGACCAGCGAGCCGGGGGTGACGCCGTCGTCGACGAGGCAGCGCGCCAGCCGGTTGGCCCGGGCGTCCAGCTCCGCGTAGCCGACCCGCGTCCCGTCGGACACGACCGCCGTGGCATCGGGGACCGCCGCGACCCGGGCCGCGAACAGCTCGGTCACGGTACTGGCGGGCAGCTCGGCCGCCGTGTCGTTCCACTCGTGCACCAGGCGGGTCCGCTCGGCACCGGTCAGCAGGTCGAGCTGCCCGACCGGCAGGTCCGGCCGCGCGGCGACGAGGGCGAACAGCCGCTCAAGGCGTGCGGCGAGGCCCCGCACGGTGGTGGCGTCGAACAGGTCGGTGGCGAACTCCACCGCACCGGTGATCCCGGTGGGAACCCCTTTCTCGTCCCGGTGCTCGCCGAGCGCGACGGTGAGGTCGAACTTGGCGGTGCGGACCCCGAACGGCTGCTCGGTGACCGCCAGGCCGTCCAGGTCCAGCGCGCCACCGACGTTGTTCTGCAGCACCAGCATCACCTGGAACAGTGGGTGCCTGGCGAGGCCGCGCCGCGGGTTGACCGCCTCCACGAGCTGCTCGAACGGCAGGTCCTGGTTGGCGTAGGCGGCGAGGTCGGTCTCCCGGACCCGCGCCAGCAGCTCGGCGAACGCCGGGTCACCGGAGAGGTCGGTACGCAGGACCAGGCTGTTCACGAAGAACCCGACGAGGTCGTCGAGTGCCGCGTCCGACCGGCCCGCGACCGGGGTACCGATCGGGATGTCCGTGCCCGCGCCGGAGCGTGACAGCAGGGCCGCGAAACCGGCCTGCAGCACCATGAACAGCGTCACGCCGTGCGCACGCGCCAGGTCCAGCAACCGGGCGTGCACGTCGGCGGGCAGGCGCAGCGGCACGAGGTCGCCGCGGTGGCTCGCGACGGCGGGCCGGGGCCGGTCGGTGGGCAGCGCCAGCTCCTCCGGCAGTCCGTCGAGCGCGCCGCGCCAGTACCGGACCTGCTCGGCGAGCAGGCTGTCCTGATCGTCCTCGGTGCCGAGCACGGCGTGCTGCCACAGCGTGTAGTCCGCGTACTGCACCGGCAACGGCCGCCAGTCCGGCGCCGTGCCCGCGCACCGCGCCGCGTAGGCCGCCGACAGGTCGCGCATCAGTGGACCCATGGACCAGCCGTCGCCGGCGATGTGGTGCAGCACCAGCAGCAGCACGTGGTCGTCCTCGCGCACCCGGAACAGCCAGCAGCGCAGCGGCGGTTCGCAGGCGAGGTCGAAGGTGTACCCGGTGGCGGCGTCGACCGCGGCCTGGAGATCGGCCTCGGGATCGGTGCCGGGGTCGTCCCCCGCCAGGTCCACCTCGGCCGGTTCGACCGCCGCGTCCAGCACCACCTGGACCGGCCGGCCCGCGACGGCCGGGAAGACGGTGCGCAGCGTCTCGTGCCGGGCCACGACGTCGTTGAGCGCCGCCCGCAGCGCGTCGCGGCGCACCGCACCGCGCAGCCGCAGCGCGACCGGCACGTTGTAGGTCGCCCGCTCGTCGAGCCGGTCGAGGAACCACAGCCGCTGCTGGGCGAACGACAGCGGCAGCTCGGCGGGCCGCTCGGTCCTGCCGAGCGCGGGGCGGGCCCGGCCACCGAGCCTGCCGACGAGGCCCGCGACGGTCGGCGCGGTGAACAGGTCGCGGATGCCCAGCTCGGCGCCGAGCACCGCGCGCACCCTGCCGATCAGCTTCGCGGCGAGCAGCGAGTGCCCGCCCAGGTCGAAGAACCCGTCGTCGACGCCGACCTCGGGCAGGCCGAGCACCTCGGCGAACAGGCCGCAGAGGATCTCCTCGGTGACGGTGCGCGGCGGGCGGCCACCGGAGCCCGGGCAGGGGAGGTGGTCCGGGGCGGGCAGGGCCTGCCGGTCGAGCTTGCCGTTGGCGGTCATGGGCAGCGCGTCGAGCAGCACGAACGCCGAGGGCACCAGGTAGTCGGGCAGCTGCCGGGCCACGTCGGCCCGCAACCGTGCCGGTTCCAGCCCCGGCTCGGCCGCCACGTAGGCGACCAGCCGCCGGTCCCCCGGCCGGTCCTCGCGGACCAGCACGGCGACCTGGGCGACCCCGGGCAAGCGCCCGACCACCGTCGCCACGTCACCGGGCTCGACGCGGAACCCGCGGATCTTGACCTGCTGGTCGGCGCGGCCGAGGAAGTCCAGCACACCCGCCGGCGACCAGCGCACGAGGTCGCCGGTGCGGTACATGCGGGTGCCGGGAGCGCCGAACGGGTCGGCCACGAACCGCCCGGCGGTCAGGCCCGGCTGGTGCAGATAGCCGTCGGCGAGGCCGAGCCCGGTCATGTACAGCTCGCCGACCACGCCCGGCGGCACCGGCCGCAGGTGGTCGTCGAGGACGTACACCCGCTTGCCCGCGATCGGCCTGCCGACCGGGACGGCGCTGCGCCCGGTGTCGGCCACGACCATCCGGTGACACAGGGTGAAGATCATGTTCTCGACCGGTGAGTAGCCGTTGACCAGCCGCAGGTCCGGGTAGCGTGCCAGCGCACGCGCGATGTGCGGCACCGACGCGGGCTCGCCGCCGGTCATCACCTGCCGCACGCCCGCGAAGACGTCCGGGTACTCGTCGAGCAGGAAGTTGAGCAGGCTCGCGGACACGTGCACGGTCGTCACCGCGTGCTCGGCGACCAGTCGGGCGATCACCGCGGGCTCGGGGCTCTGGCCGGGCTGCAACACGCAGGTGCCGCCGAAGAACAGCGCAGCGAACAGCTCCAGCGCGAACGCGTCCCAGGACACCGGGGCGCACTGCAGCACCACCTCGGCGGGCCCGAACTCCGCGAAGGACTGACCGAGGAGGGTGCCGACCAGCGCGCGGTGCGGGGCCAGCACCCCCTTGGGGCGGCCGGTCGAGCCGGAGGTGAACATGACGCAGGCGACGTCGCCCGGCCGCGCGGCCGGCGCGGGATCGGTGGCCGGGCGGCCGGCGAGGTCGGCGGCCGCGAGGTAGGCGGCGTCGACCACGACCCGGGCGCCGGTCTCGGCGACCAGCGCGGCGATCCGCTCGGCGGGGAACGCGGTGTCGAGCAGCGCGTACCCGCCGCCGGCCTTGAGCACCGCCAGCACCGCGACCACCAGGTCGATCCCGCGGTCGAGGTGCACGCCGACCAGGTCACCCGCGCGGACCCCCTCGTCGGTGAGCAGGTGCGCGAGCCGGTTGGCACGGACGTTCAGCTCGCCGTAGGTGACCCGTTCGGCCCCGGACACGAGCGCGGTGGCGTCCGGCGTGCGCGCCGCCTGTGCCTGGAACACCTCGTGCGCACACCGGTCGGTGGTGCCGCTGCCGGTGTCGTTCCAGTCGACGAGGATGCGCCGCCGCTGCGCGGGGTCGAGCAGGTCGACGGTGGCGACCGGGCGGTCCGGTGCCGCGGCGACGGCGGTGAGCAGCCGGGTCAGCCGCTCGGCGAGCCCGGCCGCGGTGGCGCGGTCGAACAGGTCGGTGGCGAACTCGAGGCTGCCGGTGATCCCGGCCGGCGCGCCGGTGTCGGCGACCTCCTCGCACAGGCCGAGGGTCAGGTCGAACTTCGCGGCGCCGGTGCCGACCGGTTCCTCGGTCGCGTCGAGCCCGGCGAACCGCAGGGCGGCGCGGGTGTTGTTCTGCAGCACCAGCATCACCTGGAACAGCGGGTGCCTTGCGAGGCCGCGCCGCGGGTTGACCGCCTCCACGAGCTGCTCGAACGGGACGTCCTGGTTGGCGAAGGCGGCGAGGTCGGTCTCCCGCACCCGCGCCAGCAGCTCGGCGAAGGTGGGGTTGCCCGACAGGTCGGTGCGCAGCACGACCGTGTTGACGAAGAACCCGACGAGGTCCTCGAGCGCGTCGTCGGTGCGGCCGGCGACCGGGGTGCCGATCGGGATGTCGGTGCCCGCGCCGGAGCGCGACAGCAGGGCCGCGAAACCGGCCTGCAGCACCATGAACAGCGTCACGCCGTGCGCGCGGGCCAGCTCGGCGAGCCGGGCGTGGGTGGCGGCGTCGAGGTGCACGGGCACCGTGTCGCCGCTCCGGGTGGGGACCGCGGGCCGTGGCCGGTCGGCCGGGAGCGGCAGTTGCTCGGGGATGCCGTCGAGCGCGGCGGTCCAGAAGCCGAGCTGGGCGGTGCTGAGCGCGGTCGGCTCCTCGGGGGTGCCGAGCAGTTCCCGTTGCCACAGCGTGTAGTCCGCGTACTGCACCGGCAGCGGCCGCCAGTCCGGGGCGGTGTCCGCGCACCGCGCGGCGTAGGCGGTGGCGAGGTCGGCGAACAGCGGGCGCAGCGACCAGCCGTCGCCCGCGATGTGGTGCAGCACGAGGACGAGCACGTGCTCTGCGGGCCCGAGGGTGCACAGCGTGACGCGCAGCGGCAGGTCGTGGGCCGGGTCGAACGTCGTCCGCGCGAGGGTGGCCAGCGCGGCGGGCAGGTCCGCCTCGGTCATTTCGGTGACCGCCACCGGCACCGGCCGCGGCGCCAGGACGTGCTGGTGACGCCCGCCGTCCCGGTCGGGGAACACGGTGCGCAGGGCCTCGTGCCTCTCGACGACGTCGGCGAGGGCGTCGGCGAGCGCGGCCGCGTCCACGGTCCCGTGCAGCCGCAGCGCGATCGGCACGTTGTAGGCGGGGCTGTCCTCGATGCTGTCGAGGAACAGCAGCCGTTGCTGCGCGAACGACGGCGGCAGCAGGTCCGGCCGGGCGGCGGGCACGAGCGCGGGCCGGGCGGCGGTGCCTGCGCCGGCCGCGACGGTGGTGGCGAGCCCCGCGACGGTCGGGTGTGTGAACAGGTCCTTCACGGTCAGCTCGACGCCGAGGCGGGCGCGGACCCGGCTGATGAGCCGGGTGGCGAGCAGCGAGTGGCCGCCGAGGTCGAAGAACCCGTCGTCGACGCCGACCGCCGCGGCGCCACCGGGGACGCCGAGCAGCTCCGCGAAGAGTCCACACAGGAACTTCTCGGTCCCGGTGCGGGCGGCGCGGTGCGCGGCGGTGCCCGTCCACTCGGGTGCGGGCAGGGCCAAGCGGTCGAGCTTCCCGTTGGGGGTCAACGGGAACTCGGGCAGTACGACCACGGCGGCGGGCACCAGGTAGTCGGGCAGCGTGGCCGCCACGTGTGCCCGCAGCGCCGCGGGTTCGGCACCGGTGTCCCCGGCGGAGACGGCATAGGCGACGAGGCGTTTGTCGCCCGGCCGGTCCTCGCGGACGAGCACGGTCGCCCGCGCGACCGCGGGGTGGGCGCGGAGCACGGCCTCGATCTCGCCGAGCTCGACCCGGAAGCCCCGGATCTTGACCTGGTCGTCGGCGCGGCCGACGAACTCGATCTCGCCGTCGCCGGTCCAGCGCACGAGGTCGCCCGTGCGGTACATCCGCTCACCCGGGACGCCGAACGGGCAGGCGACGAACCGGTGCGCGGTGAGCGCGGTCCGGTTGACGTAACCGTGGGCGAGACCGTCGCCCGCCACGTACAGCTCGCCGACCACGCCAGGCGGCACCGGCGCGAGCCGGTGGTCGAGCACGTGGACGCGGGTGTTGGCGATCGGGCCGCCGACCGGCAGGACGGAACGCTCGGCGTCGGCGGCGACGATGTCGTGGGTGTTGGAGAAGACCATGCTCTCCACCGGCCCGTAGCCGTGCACCATCCGCAGGCCCGGGTGGTCGCGGCGGACGCGGAGCACGTGCTCGGTGGACGGTGCCTCACCGCCGGTGAGCACCTGCCGCAGCGCGGCGAACACGCCAGGGTACTCGTCGGCCATCACGGCGAACAGCCCCGCGGACAGCCAGAGCGTGGTGATGTCGTGCTCGGCGACCAGCCGGTCGACGACCGCCGGGTCCGGCGTCTGTCCCGGGGCGAGGACACAGGTGCCACCGTGCAGCAGCGCCGACCACAGCTCCAGCGCGAGGCCGTCCCAGGACACCGGGGCACACTGCAGGGTGACCATGTCCGGTCCGGCGTCCAGGTAGGACTGCCCGAGGAACGTCCGGAGCACGGTGCGGTGCGCGGAGAGCACGCCCTTGGGACGGCCGGTGGAGCCGGAGGTGAACAGCACCGACACCGGGTCCTCGGCGGTGACCGGCACGTCCGGGGACGTCCTCGGTGCGCGGTCGGCCGGGTCGCGGTCGAGGAGTACCGGGTCGGTGTCCACCGGCAGCAGGCGCGCGGCGAGGTCACTCGTGGTCACGACGAGCCGGGTGTCCGCCTCGGTGAGCACGGCGGCGATCCGCTCCGCCGGGTGCGACGGGTCGAGCGGCAGGTAGGCGGCGCCCGCCTTGAGCGCGGCCAGGAACGCGACGACCAGGTCCGGGCCGCGGTGGACACAGACCCCGACGAGCGCCCCGCGGCGGGCACCGCGGCCGATCAGGTGGTGGGCGAGCTGGTTGGCGCGCTCGTCGAGCTCCCGGTAGGACAGCGAGGTGCCTGCGAAGACCAGCGCGGGCGCGTCGGGGGTGGTGCGGGCGTGCCCGGCGACGACGTCGTGGACGCACCGGTCGGCCGGGTAGTCGGTCGCGGTGTCGTTCCACGCGACCAGCACCCGCTGCCGTTCGGCGGGGGTGAGCACGTCGAACGCGCCGACCCGGGTGCCGGGACCGGCCGCCGCGGCGGCGAGCACCCCGGTGAGGCGGCGAGCAAGCGCGGCGACGGTGTCCTCGTCGAACAGGCCGGTGGCGAACTCCACCTCGGTGGTGATGCCGGCCGGGGCGCCGGTGCCGTCGTGGTGCTCGGTGAACGCGACGGCCAGGTCGAACTTCGCCGCCCGGTTGCCCGCGGGTGCGGCGGTGACGGTCAGCCCCTCGAGGCCGGGCGTGGTGGCGGTGCCGTCCTGCTGCACGAGCAGCACGTGGAACAGCGGGTGCCGGGCGAGGGAGCGGGCCGGGTTGAGCTCCTCGACGAGCCGGTCGAACGGCAGGTCCTGGTGGGCGAACGCGCCGAGGTCGGTCTCCCGGACCCGCGACAGCAGCTCGGCGAACGTCGGGTCCCCGGAGACGTCGGTGCGCAGCACGAGGCTGTTCACGAAGAACCCGACCAGGTCGTCGAGGGCCTCGTCCGACCGGCCCGCGACGACGGTGCCCAGCGGGACATCGGTGCCCGCGCCCAACCGGGACAGCAGGGTGGCGAGCGCGGCCTGGACGACCATGAACACCGTCACCTGGTGGGTACGGGCCAGGTCCCGCAGCCGGGCGTGCAGGTCGGCGTCGAGGGTGACGCCGACGACACCGCCGTCGTGGCTCGCGACCGCGGGGCGCGGCCGGTCGGTGGGCAGGCCGATCTCCTCGGGCAGCCCGGCCAGCGCGCGGGTGAAGTGGCCGAGGTGGCGCGCCCCGGCACTGTCCTCGCCGTCCTCGGCGAGCAGGTCCCGTTGCCACCGCGCGTAGTCGGTGTAGCGGACGGGCAGCGCGGGCCAGTCCGGGGCGCCGCCCGCGCGGCGGGCCCGGTAGGCGGTGGCGAGGTCGCCCAGCAGCGGCCGGAGTGAGCCGCCGTCGGTGGCGATGTGGGGCAGCACCAGCGTCAGCTCGTGCTCGTGCTCGCCGGTGCGGTGCAGGTAGGCCCGCAGCGCCACGTCGGTGGCCAGGTCGAACCGCTGGCAGGCGAGGTCGCCAGGGGGTTCCTCGGCGAGGACCGGCACGGCCTCGGCCGCGGGCAGCACCTGCTGGTACGGGACGCCGTCGACCGCGGGGTAGACGGTGCGCAGCGGCTCGTGCCGGGCGACGACGTCGGCGAGCGCGGCCCGCAGCGCGGGCACGTCGACCTGGCCGGTCAGGCGGAACGCCAGCGGCACGGTGTAGCTCGCGTCGCGGGTGACGCGGTCGAGGAACCACAGCCGCTGCTGGGCGAACGACAGCGGCGCGCGGTCGGTGTGGTCGGCGCGGCGCAGCGCCGGGCGCGGCGTCGCGGGTGCGGCCAGCTCGTCGAGGCGGCGCGCGAGCGCGGCGACGGTGGGTGCGCGGAACAGCGCGGCGACGGTCAGGTCGGCGTGCAGCGCGGTGCGGATGCGGGTGGCGAGCTTCGCGGCGAGCAGCGAATGCCCGCCGAGTGCGAAGAAGTCGTCGTCGACGCCGACCGTGTCGCGGCCGAGCACGTCGGCGAACAGCCCGCGGAGCACCTCTTCCCGCGGGGTGCGTGGCGCCCGGCCCGCGTGGGTGGGGACGGCGGGGGCGGGCAGCGCGCGGCGGTCGAGCTTGCCGTTCGCGGTGCGGGGCAGCGCGTCGAGGCTGACGAACACGGCGGGCACCATGTGCCGCGGCAGCCGGGCCGCGGCGTGCGCTCGCAGATCGGCGGCGCCCGCGGACGTGCCGACGACGTAGGTGCCGACGACGTAGGCGACGAGCTGTCCGTCGTGCGCGACGACGGCGACCTGGGTGACCGCGGGGTGGGCGGCGACGACGGCCTCGACCTCGCCGGGTTCCACGCGGAAGCCGCGGATCTTGACCTGGTCGTCGGCGCGGCCGGTGAACTCCAGGTCGCCGTCCGGGCGCCGGTACCCGAGGTCGCCGGTGCGGTACATCCGCTCGCCTGCGGGCCCGAACGGGTCGGCGACGAACCGCGCCGCGGTGGCGGCGGGCTGGTCGAGGTAGCCGTGCGCGAGACCGGCCCCGGCGACGTAGAGCTCGCCGACCACCCCGGGCGGCACCGGGTTGAGGTGCGCGTCGAGGACGTAGGCCCGCTTGTTCGTGACCGGCAGTCCGATCGGGACGGTGGGACCGGTGCCGCCTTCGACGGCGTGGTAGGTGGTGAAACCCATGCTCTCCGCGGGGCCGTAGCCGTTGCCGACCCGCAGGTGCGGGAACCGTTCGAGCGCGCGGGCCACGTGCGCGGCCGAGGCGGGCTCACCGCCGGTGAGTGCCTGGCGCAGCGTCGCGAAGGTGCCGGGGTGCTCGTCGAGCAGGAAGTCGAACAGGGTGGCCGACATCTGCAGCACCGTCACGCCGTGCTCGGCGACGAGCCGGGCGATCGTGGCGGGCTCTGGCCGCTGGCCGGGGTGCAGCACGACCGTCGCGCCGTGCAGGAGGGCACCGAACAGCTCGAGCGCGAACCCGTCCCAGGACACCGGGGAGCACTGCAGGAACACCGCGTCCGGCCCGAAGTCCACGTAGGACTGAGCGAGGTAGGTGCCGACGAGGGCGCGGTGGGAGGCGATCACCCCCTTGGGGCGGCCGGTGGAGCCGGACGTGAACATCACGCACGCCACCGCGCCGGGCGCGACCGCGATGCCGAGGTCGTCCCCGGGACCGTCGGCGGGACCGCCGTCGGCGGCCACGTAGTCCGCGGTCACCACGAGCGCGGGGACCACGTCGGACAGCAGTGCGCGGATGCGCTCGTCGGGCAGCTCGGGGTCGACCAGTGTGTACCCCGCACCCGCCTTGAGCACGGCGAGCACGGCCACCACGAGGTCGGGGCCCCGGTCCAGCCACACGGCGACGAGCGAGCCGGGCGGGACGCCGTCGGCCACCAGCCTGCGGGCGAGCCGGTTGGCCCGGATGTTCAGCCCGGCGTAGGTGAGCGTGGTCCCGTCGTCGGCGACGACCGCGGTCGCGGCCGGTCTCGCCGCGACCTGGGCCTCGAACAGCTCGGCCAGGCCGAGGTGCGGCAGGTCGGCGGTCGTGCCGTGCCAGTCGGTGAGCCGCGCCCGGTCCTCGGGGCGGAGCACGGCCAGCGCGCCGACCCGGGTGTCCGGCGCGGCCGCGGCGGCACGCACCAGCTCCCCCAGCCGCGCGAGCAGTGCCTCGGCGGTGGCGCGGTCGAACAGGTCGGTCGCGTACTCGACGTCGACGCCCAGCCCGGCGGGCACGCCATCGGCGTCGTGGTTCTCCGCGAAGGAGATCGTGAGGTCGAACTTGGCGGTGCCGGTGCGGACCGGGGCGCCGGTGACACGCATGCCGGGCAGCTCCGGGGTGGCCGCGGCCGCGTTCGCGAGCACCAGCATCACCTGGAAGAGCGGGTGGCGGGCGGGGTCACGCACCGGGTTGAGCTCCTCGACCAGCCGCTCGAACGGCAGGTCCTGGTGGGCGTAGGCGGCGAGGTCGGTGCGCCGCACGCGGGACAGCAGCTCGGCGAACGTGGGGTCGCCGGAGACGTCGGTGCGCAGCACGAGGCTGTTGACGAAGAACCCGACCAGCTCGTCGAGGGCCTCGTCGGTCCGTCCCGCGACCGGCGTACCGAGCGGGACGTCGGTGCCCGCGCCGTGCCGGGACAGCAGCGCCGCGACGGCGGCCTGCAGCACCATGAACAGCGTGACCTGGTGCCGTCGTGCCAGCGCGTGCAGGCCGGCGTGCAGGTCCGCGTCCCAGCCCGTGGCGACCGACGCGCCCAGGAAGGTCGGGACGGCGGGGCGCGGCCGGTCCGTGGGCAGCGTGAGCTGTTCTGGTGCCCCGGCGAGCGCGTCGGTCCAGAACGCCAGGTCCCGGGCACCCACCTCGCCGTCGAGGAGGTCGCGGTGCCAGCGGGTGTAGTCCGCGTACTGGACGGGCAGCGGCGCCCAGCCGGGGGCGGCGCCCGCGGCCCGCGCGGTGTAGGCGGCGGACAGGTCGCGCATGAACGGGCCCATGGACCAGCCGTCGGCCGCGATGTGGTGCACGACGACCAGCAGCGCGTGCTCGGTCGCACCGGTGCGCGCCAGCAGTGCGTGCACCGGTGGTTCGTTGGCGAGGTCGAACGGGTGGCCCGCGGCGGCGGACAGGACGTCGTCCAGGTCAGCGGGTGCGCAGTCCCGCAGGGGCACCGCGATCCGGACCTGCTCGGGGGTGAGGACGCGCTGGCACGGCTCGTCGCCTGCGACCGGGAAGACGGTGCGCAGCGCCTCGTGCCGCCCGATGACGTCCCGCAGTGCCTCGGTGAGCGCGGGCCGGTCCAGGTCGCCGCTCATCCGCAGGACCCACGCGACGTGGTAGGCGGCACCCGGTCCCTCGAACTGGTCGACGAACCACAGCCTGCGCTGCGCGAACGACAGCGGCAGCTGCTCCTCCCGCGGTGCGGGGCGCAGCGGTGGCCGCGCGGCGGTGGCGGTGGACAGGCCCGCGGCGAGGCCCGCGACGGTCGGGGTGGTGAACAGGTCGCGCAGCGCCAGCTCGGTGCCGAGTGCCGCGCGGACGCGGCTCACCAGCCGGGTGGCGAGCAGGGAGTGCCCGCCGAGTTCGAAGAAGTTGTCGTCGATGCCGACCCCGGGCGTGCCGAGCAACTCGGCGAACAGGCCGCAGAGGACCTCCTCGGCCGGGGTGCGCGGACCGCGGCCCCCGGTGGTCACCTCGGGCGCGGGCAGTGCCCGGCGGTCGAGCTTCCCGTTGGGGGTCAACGGGAGCGCGGGCAGCGGCACGACGGCGGCGGGCACCATGTAGGTGGGCAGTGTGGCCGCCACGTGCGCACGCAGCGCGGCGGGCTCGACGTCTGCTCCGGTGGTGGGGACGACGTAGGCGACTAGCCGTTTGTCGCCGGGCCGGTCCTCGCGGACGACCACCGCGACCTTCCGCACCGCCGGGTGGGCGGCCAGCGCGGCCTCGACCTCGCCCAGCTCGATCCGGAAGCCGCGGATCTTGACCTGGTCGTCGGCGCGGCCCGCGAACTCGACCGCGCCGTCGCGGGTCCAGCGGGCGAGGTCGCCCGTCCGGTACATCCGGGCACCGGCCGGGCCGGACGGGTCGGCCACGAACCGTTCCGCGGTCAGCCCCGGCCGGTTGGCGTAGCCGTGCGCGAGCCCGTCGCCCGCGGCGTACAGCTCGCCGACCACGCCGGGCGGCACCGGACGCAGGCCCGCGTCGAGCACGTGCACGCGGGTGTTCGCGATGGGCGGGCCGACCGGCAGCACGGCGCGGTCCGCGTCGGCCTCGGTGACGCGGTGGCAGTTGGTGAAGACCATGCTCTCCACCGGGCCGTACCCGTGCACCAGCCGCAGGTGCGGGAACTCGCGGCCGGCACGCAGGACGTGGGCAACCGACGGCGCCTCGCCGCCGGTCATGACCTGCCGCAGCGTCGCGAGGACCTCGGGGTGCTCGTCGAGCACGACCGCGAACAGCCCGGCCGACAACCACATCGTGGTGACGCCGTGCGCGGGCACCAGCCGCGCGATCACCGCGGGCTCGGGTGTCTGTCCCGGCGCGAGCACGCACGTGCCGCCGTGCAGCAGCGCGGACCACAGCTCCAGCGACAGCCCGTCCCACGACACCGGCGCGCACTGCAGGGTCACCAGCCCGGGGCCGAAGTCCACGTAGGACTGGCCGAGGAACGTGCGCACGGTGGCGCGGTGCGGTGCGGCGACACCCTTGGGCACGCCGGAGGACCCGGACGTGAACAGGACGGTCGCGACGTCCTCGGCGTGCACCGCGACGCGGGGCCGGGTCGGCGGGGCGGTCGCGCTGGCGGCGAGTGTCCCGGCGGTGACGGTCAGCCGGACGGCCGCCTCGCGCAGGATCGTCTCGATCCGGTCCTCGGGGTGCGACACGTCGACCGGCACGTACCCAGCGCCTGCTTTGAGCACGCCGAGCAGCCCGACCACGAGGCCGAACCCGCGCTCGACGCGCACGGCGACCAGGTCGCCGGTGCCGATCCCCCGCGCGGCGAGGTGGTGCGCGAGCCGGTTGGCCCGCTCGTCGAGCTCGCGGTAGGTCAGCCTCTCGTCGCCGGACACGAGCGCCGGGTGGTCGGGGGTGCGGTCCACGCAGCGCTCGAACAGGCCGTGCACCGTCGCCCCCGACGGGTAGGCGGTCGCCGTGTCGCGCCGGGCGGCCAGCAGCGCGCGGTCGGCCGCGGTGAGCACCTCGAGCGCGCCGACCCGGGTGGCGGGGTCGGCGACGACCGCCGAGAGCACTGCCGTCAGCCGGTCCACCAGTGCCAGCACGGTCGCGTCGTCGAAGAGGTCGACGGCGAACTCGACCGCCCCGCCGATGCCCGCGGGCGCACCCGCCTCGTCGCGGGTCTCGTGCAGGTTGACGGTCAGGTCGAACTTCGCGACGCCGATGCCGACGTGGCTGACCTCGGTGTCGACACCGGGGAGGGTGAGCACGGCGTCGTCGTTGGTCTGCAGTACGAGCATGACCTGGAACAGGGGGTGCCGGGCGAGGGAGCGGGCCGGGTTGAGCTCCTCGACGAGCCGGTCGAACGGCAGGTCCTGGTGGGCGAACGCGCCGAGGTCGGTCTCCCGGACCCGCGACAGCAGCTCGGCGAACGTCGGGTCCCCGGAGACGTCGGTGCGCAGCACGAGGCTGTTCACGAAGAACCCGACCAGGTCGTCGAACGCCTCGTCGGCGCGCCCGGCGACCACGGTGCCCACGGGCACGTCCGGCCCGGCTCCCAGGCGCGACAGCAGCGCGGCGAGCGCGGCCTGCACGACCATGAACACCGTCACCTGGTGGGTACGGGCCAGGTCGACGAGCCCGGCGTGCAGCCCGGCGGGCAGCGCAACCGGCACGGTCGCGCCGCGGTGGCTCGCCGTGCCGGGGCGGGGCCGGTCGGTGGGCAGCGCCAGCTCCTCGGGCAGCCCGGCGAGGGCTCGGCGCCAGTAGCCGAGCTGGCCGGACACGAGGCCGGCCGGGTCGTGCGCGTCCGCCAGCAGGGCGCGTTGCCAGACGGCGTAGTCGGCGTACTGGACCGGCAGCGGCGCCCAGTCCGGCGCGGCCCCGGCGAGCCGCGCGGTGTAGGCGGCGCCGAGGTCGCGGAGCAGCACGGCGGTCGACCAGCCGTCGGTGGCGATGTGGTGGCACACCAGGAGCAGCACGTCCGGACCGTCGCCGCCGGTGGTGAACAGGGTCGCGTGCAGCGGGAGGTCGGTGGTGACGTCCTGGACGCGCCGGGCGGCCCGGTCCAGTGCGGTGTCCAGGCTCGCCGCGGGCACGGCCACCACGGCCAGCTCGGGCCGGGCGTCGGGCAGCACGACCTGGTGGGGCGTGCCTGCGTCGTCATCGTCGGCGGGGTGGATGGTCCGCAGCACCTCGTGCCTGCCGGCGACGTCGGCCAGGGCGGCCCGCAGCGCGGGCACGTCGACCTCGCCGTGCAGCCGGATCGCCAACGGCACCGAGTAGACGTCGCCGGGGCCCTCGAGCGCGTCGACGAACCACAGCCGTTGCTGCGCGAACGACAGCGGCAGCTTGCCGTCCCGCGGCACCGGCCGCGGGACGGGCCGGGTGGCGGCGGCGGTGTCCAGCCCGCCCGCGATCCCGGCCACGGTCGGCGCGGCGAACAGGGTGCGCAGGCTCAGCTCGGCGCCGAGCACGGTGCGCACGCGGCTGATGAGCCGGGCGGCGAGCAGCGAGTGGCCGCCGAGGGCGAAGAACCCGTCGTCGATGCCGACCCGGGGCACCCCGAGCACATCGGCGAACAGTCCGCAGAGGATCTCCTCGGTGGCGGTCCTCGGGCCGCGGCCCGAGGTCGCGGTGGTGTCGGGCGCGGGCAGTGCGGCCCGGTCGAGCTTGCCGGTCGGGGTGAGCGGCAGCGCGGCCATGGGCACGAACGCGGCGGGCACCATGTGCTCGGGCACCCGTTCGGCCGTGTGCCGTCGCAGCTCGGCGCCGGTGGGCCCGGCCGGGGCGACCACGTAGGCGACGAGCCGCCTGTCGCCCGGCCGGTCCTCGCGGACCACGACCGCGACCCGGGTGACGTCGGCGTGCGTGGCGAGCGCGGCCTCGACCTCGGCGGGCTCGACGCGGAAGCCGCGGATCTTCACCTGGTGGTCGGCGCGGCCGAGGAACTCGACGGTGCCGTCGGGCAGCAGCCTGCCGAGGTCGCCGCTGCGGTACATGCGCGCGCCCGGGGTGGCGGCGTAGGGGTTCGCGACGAACCGTTCGGCGGTCGGACCGGGCTGGCCGAGGTAGCCGTCGGCGAGCCCGGGGCCCGCGAGGTACAGCTCGCCGGGGACGCCGGGCGGCACCGGGCGCAGTTCGGGGTCGAGCAGATAGGCCTGCTTGCCGGTGATGGGCCTGCCCAGCGGGATCGAGGCCCGGTCGAGGTCGGCCGCGCCGATGCGGTGGCAGAAGGTGAAGATCATGCCCTCTGCGGGTGAGTAGCCGTTGACGAGCCGCAGGTCCGGGTACTCCCGCAGCGCCATGGCGACGTGCGGCACCGACAGCGCCTCGCCGCCGGTCATCAGCTGCCGCACGCCGTCGAACGCGCCGGGACACTCGTCGAGCAGGAAGTTCATCAGGCTCGCGGACGCGTACGCGGTCGTCACGCCGTGCTCGGCGATCAGCCGGGCGATGACCGCCGGTTCGGGGTTCTGGCCGGGCTGCAGCACGCACGTGCCGCCGAACAGCAGCGCCCCGAACAGCTCCAGCGCGAACGCGTCCCAGGACACCGGTGAGGACTGCAGCACGACCTCACCGGGGCCGAAGTCGGCGAACCGCTGCCCGGCGAGGGTGGCGACGATCGCGCGGTGGGGCGCGGCGACACCCTTGGGCCTGCCGGTCGAGCCGGACGTGAACATCACGCACGCCAGGTCACCCGCGCTCGCACGCGGCGGCGGGTCCGTGGCCTGCCACGCGGCGGCGGTGCCCGCGTGGTCGTCGAGGTAGGCGCGGTCGAGCACCAGCGCGGGCCGGGCCTGCGCGAGGATCCCCGCGATGCGGGCCGCGGGGAACCGCGGGTCGACCAGCGTGTAGCCGCCACCCGCCTTGAGCACGGCGAGCACCGCCACGACCAGGTCGAGGCCGCGTGCCAGGTGCACGGCGACGAGGTCGCCACGGGTGAGGCCGCCCGCGACGAGCCGCGCGGCGAGCCGGTTGGCCTCGGCGTTCAGCGTGCCGTAGGTCATCGTCTCGGCCTCGTGCACCAGCGCGGTGGCGTCCGGGGTGCGCGCGGCGTGCGCGGCGAACAGCTCGTGCACGCAGGCGTCCGGGTGGTCCGCGACCGTGTCGTTGAGGTCCACCAGGACCCGGTGGCGCTCCTCGGCGGAGAGGGTGTCCAGCCGTCCCACGGGGACGTCCACGGTGGCCGCGAAGCCCGTGAGCACGCGCACCACGCGGCTCAGCACCGCCTGGACGGTGTCGCGGTCGAACACCTCTGGCCGGTGCAGCAGCCGCACCTCGAACCGCTCCCCCGGCTCGACGACCAGGATCAGCGGGTAGTGCGCGGTGTCCCGGAAGGTGATCCCGTCGACGTCCGGGCCGCCGGGGATGGCGAGGCGGTAGTCGTTCATCGGGAAGTTGTCGAACACCACGGTCGTGTCGAACAACGCGCCCTCGGCGCCCGCGGCGCGCTGGATGTCCGCGAGCCCCAGGTGGTCGTGGTCGAGCAGCCGGGAGCGTTGCTCGTGGAGCGCGGCGACGACCTCGCGCACGGTGGCGGTGGCGGGGAGTGCCACGCGCACCGGGACGGTGTTGATGAACAGGCCGATCATCTCGTCGGCGCCGGGTAGGTCGGCGGGGCGGCCGCTGACCGTGGACCCGAACACGACGTCGCGGCGGCCGGTGAGCTGGCCGACGACGAGCGCCCACGCCGCCTGGCAGAGCGTGTTCAGCGTGACGTCGCAGTCCCGTGCCCGGTCCCGCAACCGGTCGACCAGCTCGGCGGACAGCTCAGCGACGACCAGGCCCGCCTCGCCGACGGGCGTCCCCGCCGCGTCCGGCGCCACGTGCGTCGGACCGTCCACACCGGACAGCGCGGTCCGCCACGCCGTCTCGGCGGCCGCCTTGTCCCGGCCCGCGAGCCAGGTCAGGTAGTCCCGGTACGGGCGGACCGGGGTGGCCGGGACACTGTCGGCGTAGAGCGCGAACAGCTCGCGGAACAGCAGCGCGGTCGCCCAGCCGTCGAGCAGGATGTGGTGCGCGGCGAGCACCAGCCGGTGCCGCCCGGGGTCCTCGGTGATCAGCGTGAACCGCAGCAGGGACGCGTCCCCGATGTCGAACCCGCGGTCCCAGTCCCGCGCGACCAGCTCGTCCGAGCGGGCGGCCCGCTCCTCGGCGGGCAGGTCTCCCAGGTCGGCCTCGGTCCAGCACAGCGGCACGTCGCGGCGCAGCACCTGGATCGCCTCGCCGGACTTGCGGGTGCGGAAGCCCGCCCGCAGGTTCGCGTGGCGTGCCACCAGCCGCGCCGCGGCCGCACGCAGCCGGACCGGGTCGAGCGTGCCGCGCAGCTCGGCCACGAACTGCGTCAGGTAGAGGCTCCTGGCCTGCCGGTCGTAGAGCGCGTGGAAGAGCAGGCCCTCCTGCAGCGGGGAGAGCGGGAGGATGTCCTCGATCGGTGACTGGGCCACCTGCACCATCTCCTGGGGAGTTCTGGACGAGCGGGGTTCGGGGTGTCAGAGGGCGCCGAGCTCGGCCTCGACCTCGTCGAGCTCCTCCTGGCTGAACGCGAGCAGCGAGAGGTCCGACGGGGTGAGGCCGCCCGCGCCGGGGCGCTGCGCGTGCTCGACGAGTGCGTGCAGCACGCGGAACCAGGTGCGGGCGAGGTCGTGTGCCGCGGCGGCGGTGTGCACGCCGTCGGCCCAGGTCCAGGTCGCGGTGAGGACCGGGCCCGCCGCGGTGTCGTGGGTGGCGGCGTTGACCTCGATGCCGTGGGCCATCGGCATGCCCGGCTCGGCGTCGTCCAGCCCGACGGGGTGCTCGGGTGCGAGCGAGAAGTCGGCGGCGGTGCCCGCGGGGAACCGGCCGAGGTAGTTGAAGCCGAGTGCGGGCGGGGCGTGGTCGGCGAGGGGGGTGCCGGGGTCGAGCCTGCGCAGCGAGCCGAACCCGATGCCCTTGTCGGGCAGGGCCCGCAGCTGCTCCTTGACCCGCTTGAGCGCGGTGCCGACCGACGGCCCGCCGGACAGCACGTCGTTGGCGGGGACTCCGTCGATCTCGCCGGGGTCCAGACGCACCGGGAACAGGCTGGTGAACCAGCCGACCGTGCGGGAAAGGTCGGTCGCGTGCCCGGTCAGCTCCTCGCGACCGTGCCCCTCGACATCGACCAGCACCGCGCCGGGTCCGCGCCACAGGGCGACGGCGAGCGCGAGACCGGTGAGCAGGACGTCGTTCACGGTGGCGCCGAACGCGGCGGGCACGGCGGCGAGCAGGGGTTCGGTGGTCGCGGCGGGCAGCGTCACCGTGTGCCTGCAGTGCTCGGTCTCCACGTCGCGGCCCGGCGCGAGCGGCCTGGCGCCGAGCGGGGGGCCCGGGTCGCGCAGGGTCGCGGTCCAGTGGGCCAGTTCGCCGCGGCGGCGCGGGGTGTCCGCGTGCAGCAGTTCCGACCAGCGGCGGAACGAGGTGCCGACCGGCTCGAGCCGGATCTCCTGCCCGGCCGTGACCTGCCGCCACCCGGTGGCCAGGTCGTCGAGCAGGATGCGCCACGACACCCCGTCGACCGCCATGTGGTTGACCACGAGCGCGAGCCGTCCCGGCCTGCCGGGCCCGGCGTCGAACCAGACCGCGCGCACCACGGCGCCCTCGGCCGGGCGCAGCCGCCGCCGCGCGGCGGCGAGGTGTTCGCGCACCGGCCAGTCGGCGCCGGTGACGGGCACCCGGTCGAGGCAGTGGGCCGCGGTGACCGCGCCGGGTGGCGCGATCTCGAGGTCCCAGCCGGGCGAGACCCGCAGGCGCAGTGCGTCGTGGGTGTCGAGCAGCGCCTGCAGCAGTGCGGTCAGGTGCTCGGTCCGCAGCCCGGCCGGGGTGTGGACGAGCACCGACTGGTTGAAGCTGTCGACCGGGCCGCCCCGCTCGCGCAGCCAGTGCATGATCGGCGTCGGCCGCAGCGGGCCGGTCCCGACGTCGGCGGGCCCGGTGTGCGGTGTCGTGTCGAGGGCCTCGGCGTGGACCGCCATCGCCTCGGCGGTGCGGTGGCGCAGCACGTCACCGGGGCTCAGGCGCAGCCAGGACTGGCGGGCGCGTGTGACGAGCCGGATGGCGACGATGCTGTCCCCGCCCAGCCCGACGAAGCTGTCGTCGGCTGCGACGTCGGCCAGGCCGAGCACCTCGGCGATGAGCGCGCAGAGGATCTCCTCGCGCGGGGTGCGCGGCGCGCGGCCGGTGCCCGCGCCGTCGAACACCGGCGTGGGCAGCGCCGAGCGGTCCAGCTTGCCGTTCGGGGTCAGCGGGAGCGCGGCGAGCACCACGAACGCGGCGGGCACCATGTGCGCGGGCAGCGTGGTGGCGAGGTGGTCGCGCAGCACCGCCGGGTCGACGGTCCCGCCGGTCACGCCTCCCGCGGGCACCACGTAGGCGACGATGCGCTGGTCGCCGGGCCGGTGCTCCCGCACCACGACGGCGGTCTCCCCCACCGTCGCGTGCCTGGCCAGCACCGCCTCGATCTCGCCGAGCTCGATCCGCAGCCCGCGGATCTTCACCTGGCCGTCGGCGCGGCCGACGTAGTCGAGCACCCCGTCCGCGCGCCACCGCACCAGGTCGCCGGTGCGGTACATGCGGGCCCCGGCCGCGCCGTACGGGCTCGCGACGAACCGTTCCGCGGTCAGTCCTGGCCGGTTCAGGTAGCCGCGGGCAAGCTGCACACCCGCGAGGTACAGCTCCCCCACCGCGCCGACCTCGACCGGTGCGAGGTCGGCGTCGAGCACGTGCACGGTCGTGTTCCACACCGGCGCGCCGATGGGCACGGACGTCGCGCCCGGCTCCGGCACGCAGTGCCAGTGGGTGACGTCGACCGCGGCCTCGGTCGGGCCGTAGAGGTTGAACAGGTCGGTGCCGAGCAGGTCCGCGAACCGCGCGCTCAGCTCCGCGGGCAGCGCCTCACCGCTGCAGATCACCCGCCGCAGCCCCGTGCACGACCGGGCGGCGGGCTCGCGGACGAACGCCTGCAGCATCGACGGGACGAAGTGGACGGTCGTGACCCGCTCGGCCCGGATCAGGCCGGCGAGGTAGGCGGGGTCGCGGTGTCCTTCCGGCCGGGCGATGACCAGCGCCGCGCCGACCACCAGCGGCCAGAAGAACTCCCACACCGACACGTCGAACCCGGAGGGGGTCTTCTGCAGCACCCGGTCGTCCGCACCGAGGCCGTACCGCGCCTGCATCCACAGCAGCCGGTTGACGATGGCCGCGTGGCACACCACCGCGCCCTTGGGGCGGCCGGTGGAGCCGGACGTGTAGATGACGTACGCCGGGTGCGCCGGGGTCAGGGCGGTCACCGGGGGGCGGTCCGGGCCGGACACCGGCCCGGTCGTCGTGGCGGTCGGGTCCACCACGACGACCGGTGCCACCGCGGGCAGCGCCGGGGCGAGCGCCGCGGTGGTCAGCACCCGCAGCGGCGCCGCGTCGGTCAGCATCAGCTCGATGCGCTCGGCCGGGTAGTCCGGGTCCACCGGCAGGTACGCCGCACCCGCCTTGAGCACCGCGAGCAGCGCGACCACCAGCTCGAAGGAGCGGGGCACGGCGACCGCGACGATCGACTCCGGGCCCGCGCCCGCGCCGACCAGCTCGTGGGCGAGCCGGTCGGCGCGGGTGTGCAGCTGCGCGTAGTCGAGCGTGGCGCCCTCGAAGACCAGCGCGGTGGCGCCCGGGCTCCGGCCGGCCTGCGCATCGAGTAGCGCGGTGAGCGTGGTGTCCGGCACGGGGTGGCCGGTCGCGTTCCACTCCGGCCTGGCCGCGCGGGTGTCGACGTTCATCTGGGGTCCCATCCCGGTCCGTGGTGGTGTGGTCAGCTCTGCGCGGCCGTGAGGCTCGCCGGGCGCAGGTCGGTCCAGTTCGCCTCGACGTGGTCGAGGCAGGCCTTCCTGGTGTCGGGGCCGTGCGCGACGTCCCAGCCGGCCGGCACGTCGATGTGCGCGGGCCACAGCGAGTGCTGGCGCTCGGCGTTGACCAGCACCAGGTAGACGCCGTCCTCCTGCTCGAACGGGTTGGTCATGACAGTTCGCCTCCGAACATTTCCGGGTGGGTGGGGAAACCGTGGGGCGGCCGGTCGCGGCCGCCGGGAGCTCAGCCGCGCGGGGCGGTGGGCAGGTCGCGGCAGCGGCCGAGTGGTGGGGCGAACCGGACGCAGCGGCCGAGCACCCCGATGGCGAGCAGCAGCCACAGCGCCTCGCGGACGCCGAGCACGGTGCCGGCGACGCCGCCGAGCAGCGCGCCGAGCGGGATGACCCCGAACTGCACGAACCGGGAGCTGGTGAAGACGCGGCCGAGCAGTGCTGGTGGGGTGTAGCTCTGCCGGAACACGTTCGCGATCACGTTCCCGGCGACGGTGCCCGCGGCTGGTACGAGCAGGCCCAGCACGAAGAACACGAGGGGCCAGCCCGCCGAGGTGAGCGGGATCAGCAGCCCGAACGGCGCGCTGCCGACGGTCGCGAGGAGCATGCCCCGGCCGGTGCCGAACCGGCGGGCGAGCCGGGTGGCGACGAGCGCGCCGAGCACGCCGCCGACCGCGTCCGCGGCGAGCAGGACACCGACCGCGGCGGGCGGCTGGCCGACCGTGCGGACCAGGAACACCACCAGCAGCGCATGGGTGGCGGTGAGCACCATGTTGTCGATGGCACCGCACAGGGTCAGCAGCCGCAGGTACCGGTCGCGCGCCACGAACGTGAGTCCTTCGCGGATGTCGGTGCGCAACGGTGTGCGCGGGCCCGTCCGGTCGGGTTTCTCCTCGGTGACGCGGATCCGCAGCAGGCACCACGCGGACACCGCGAACGTGGCCGCGTTGACCACCAGCCCCATGACCGCGCCGGCGAACTGGGCGATCAGCCCGCCGATGCCGGGTCCGGCGATGGTGGCAGCCTGGTCGCTCGCCTGGAGCTTCGCGTTGCCCTCCGGCAGGTCCTCGCGGCTCACGACGGCGGGCAGGAACGCCTGGTAGGCGGTCGTGAAGAACACCGTGGTCACGCCGATCAGCAGGGCGACGACCAGGAGGTGGACCATGGTCAGCGACCCGGTCACGGCGAGGACCGGCACGGTCAGCAGCAGCGCGCCCGACACGACGTCGCACACCAGCATGGTGCGGCGGCGGGCGAGCCGGTCGATCAGCGCGCCGGCGGGCAGGCCGATCAGCAGCCACGGCAGCCACGCCACCGCGTCCAGCAGGCTGACCAGGAACGTGCTCGCGTTCAGTGTCTCCACCGCGATCAGCGGGATCGCGATGCCGGTGATGGTGGTGCCGAGCCTGCTGGTCGTCTCCCCCACCCACAGCATGCGGAAGTCGTGCTGGCGCAGGACACCGCCGATCCGGCGGGGCCGGGTGGGCTCGGCCTCGGTGACTGTCATCCGCTGCTCCTCGCTGGTGGGGACAGCTTCCGAAGCTAGTGACGCCGCGGCCCCGCGACCGGCAGTCCGACCGGCGGTCGAGAGGCACATCCCCGTTGCGGCGAACGGGTTTGCGGCATCCGCGGCGAACCTCCGGTGAGCTGCCGACCGCGCTGCCGCTCACCGGCCGGACCGGTTCCTACGGTGATGGCACAACGACTTCGCCGGCCGGCTCCGGCGACGCATCGACGAGGTTGTGATCATGGAACTGGAGAACACAGGGTCCCCCGGCACCTGGGGCGGCGGGCTCGACGGCGGGCTCGACATCATCGTCAGCGGCCTGGCCTCCGACGCCCACACCTGGAACCTGGTGTACCTGCAGCTGTTCCTCGAGGAACGCGGCCACCGGGTGCGCAACCTCGGTGCGTGCGTGCCCGACGCCATGCTGGTCGAACAGTGCCTGCGCCACGACCCGGACCTGGTCGTGCTCGGCACGGTCAACGGCCACGGCTGGCAGGACGGCGAACGGGCGATCGGCGCGCTGCGCGCCCGCCCCGAGCTGGTGGGCACCCGCGTCGTGATCGGCGGCAAGCTCGGCATCGACGGACCGCGCGGCGTCTCGCACACCGACCGGCTGCGCGCCGCCGGGTTCGACGCCGTCTTCGCCGACCACGCGGGCATGACCCCCTTCCGGTCCTATGTGGACGCCCTGCCCGCCAGGGTGCGGACGTGACCGGCTTCGGCGCGTTCGTGGCCGCCGCGGCCCGCGATGGCGTGCTGGTCGTACAGCCCCGGATGGGCTTCGGCGACCCGGCGCGGATGCGGGCGGGCCTGCTGGCCACCCGCGACGCCGGGGTGCGCGCGGCGGGCACCATCACCCTGGACAGCTTCACCCGCGTCGGCGAGCACGACAGCGTGCGTGCGGCCCTCGCGCAGGGCGGGCAGCTCAACGGGTACCCGATCGTCGACCACCCGCTCGCGGTCACCCGCGGCGTGCTCGCCGGGGTGGGCGGCACCGGCTTCCCGGTGCAGGTGCGGCACGGCTCACCGCGTCCCCAGCGGATCGTCGCGGCGCTCGTCGCCGCCGGGCTGGACGCGACCGAAGGCGGCCCGATCTCCTACTGCCTGCCCTACAGCCGGGTGCCGGTGGCCGAGTCGGTCCGCGCGTGGACCGAGGCCGCGCGGATGCTCGCCGGGCTGCGCGAGGACGGCAGGCGACCGCACCTGGAGACCTTCGGCGGCTGCATGATGGCCCAACTGTGCCCGCCTGCGCTGCTGGTCGCGATCAGCGTGCTGGAGGGCGTGTTCTTCCGGCGGCTCGGGGTGGACAGCGTCTCGCTGAGCTACGCCCAGCAGACCCACCCCGGCCAGGACGCCGAGGCGCTGCTGGCACTGCGCACGCTGGCCGCGGAGTTCCTGCCCGCCACCGACTGGCACGTCGTCGTCTACACCTACATGGGCTCGTTCCCCCGGACCCCGGGCGGCGCGACGGCGTTGCTGGCGGACGCGGCCCGGCTGAGCGTGCGCGGCGGCGCCGAGCGGCTGATCGTCAAGACGGTCGCGGAGGCGCACCGCATCCCGACGGTGGCGGAGAACGTCGACGCGCTGTGGGTGGCGAGCCGGGCAGCGGCCGCCGAGCGGCGCGCACCGGCCGCGGTGGCCGACACGGGCATCGCGGCGCAGGCCCGCGCCGTCGTCGAGGCGGTGCTCGACGTCGACCCCGACCTCGGCACCGCGTTGACGAAGGCCGTGACGACCGGGCTGCTCGACGTCCCCTACTGCCTGCACCCGGACAACGCCGGGCGCACGGGGGCGACCGTCGACGGCGCCGGGCGCCTGCAGTGGACCAGTACCGGCGGGCTGCCGCTGCGCGGCCTCACCGACACCGGCGGGACACCGCACACCGCCGACCAACTGCTCCGCGCACTGTCCTACCTGGAACGCAAGTTCGACGACGCCGCGCTCGAACGCGAGTGCCTGCCGAGCTGACCGCCCGAACACCTCCGACAGGGGAACCGACATGGACCAGATGCGAACGACGACCGCCCCCGAGCTGCCCGCGAGCCCGCGCGAGCACCTGACCGCCGACACCACCCGCGCGGTGCTGCGCATCCAGCACCACATGCTGGCCGCGGCCAGGGACCACCTCACCGAGCAGGGCTGCACCGAGGTGCTGCTGCCGGTCATCGGCCCGGTCACCGACCCCGGCGCCCGCGGCGCCAAGCAGGTCGACGTGGACTACTACGGCCACCGGTACAAGCTGATGACCAGCGCCATCCTCTACAAGCAGGCGACGCTGACCACGTTCGACCGGATCTTCTGCATCGCGCCGAACGTGCGCCTCGAGCCACTCGAGACCGCGAACACCAGCCGCCACCTCGCCGAGTTCCACCAGATCGACGTGGAGCTGGCGGGCGCGTCGCGGAGCGAGGCCATGGCGGTCGCGGAGGGCACCGTGCGGGCCATGGCCCGCCGGGTCGCGGAGCGGGCACGGGCCGAGCTCGACGTGCTCGGCCGGGACGCCGACGCGTTCGCCGACCTGCTCGCCGAGCGGTTCGAGGCCCGCACACACGCCGCCGCCGTCGGCGAGCTGACCGGGATCGGGCACCCGCAGAACCCGGACGCCGAGATCGACTGGCAAGGCGAGGCACTGCTGTCGGCCAAGGCCAGCAGGCCGTTCTTCGTCACCGACTACCCGAAGGGCTCCCGCGGCTTCTACGACCGGGAGAACCCCGAGCAGCCCGGGCGGCTGCGCAACTTCGACCTGCTGGCCCCGGAGGGCTACGGCGAGCTGGCCAGCGGCGGGGAGCGCGAACACGACTACGGCACGATCATCGCGCGGATGCGGGAGACCGGCGAGAACCCCGCCAAGTACCGGTGGTACCTCGACATGGTCCGCGCGGGCATCCCCGCGAGCGCCGGTTTCGGGCTCGGGCTGGAGCGCGTGACCCGCTACCTCGCCGGCGTCGACCACGCCTGGCAGGCCACCGGCTTCCCCAAGGTGCCCGGGGTGGTCGCGCCGTGACCACCCTGCACGCCGACGGGTTCTGCGAGGCCGCGGTCCGGGACCGGGCCCGCCGCGGCACCGCCGCCGTCTTCCCCGCCCAGGACGAGTACGGCCACGCGCTGCTCGGTGCCCTGCCCGGCCCGCTGCCCGCCGACCAGCTGGACGCCGCCCGCCTCGTGCCGCCGGTGTTCATGCCGCGGCGGCTGGAGAAGCTCATCGAGCTCGCCCGCGAACCGCTGCACTCCGACGTGGACCTCGTCACCGACGTCGGCGGTTTCCGCGCCGCGCTGCCGGTCTACCTGTCGGCGTTCGGCTCCACCCAGGTCGCGAGCGTCGACCTCGGCGCGGCGGCCGCCCGGCAGGCGGGCACACTCGGCATCCCGATGGTCGTCGGCGAGAACGTGGTGCCGGTCAACGGCTACGGCCGTCTCGACGACGCGGGCGGGCGCGGTCTGCGGGACCGCATCGGCGCCTACGCCGACCACGTGGCGGACGGGTTCGGCGGCGTGGTCGTGCAGCAGAGCACGGAGGACGCCGACGCCGAGGTGTGGAACCTGGTCTACAGCGACCCGTCCGCGCTGCCGCTGCTGGACAGTGGCAGGCTCGCGTTCGAGCTGAAGGTCGGGCAGGGCGCGAAACCGGGACTCGGCGGGATGACCGTGGTCCCCGCGGACACCGCGGACCGCCTCGCCGAGCAGTTCGCGATGGAGCCGGTGTTCGGCCCTGGCGCCAACGCCGCGCTGCGCTGCGCGAGCCCCGGCACGTTCACCGACGAGATCCTGCGCCAGCAGATCCGGTTGATGCGCAACAACTTCCCGCGTGCCCGGGTGTGGGTGAAGCTGCACCCCGGCCGGGACGTGGCCCACGCGGCACGGGTCGCGTGGGCGGCGGGCGCGGACGCGGTCACCGTCGACGGCGCCGAGGGCGGCACCGGCTGGGCGCCCACCGCGTTCCTGTCGGGCGTGGGCCTGCCCCTCGGGGAGTGCCTGCGCCGCATCGGCCGCCCGGCGGGCTGTCTGCTGGTGACCGGCCGGATCTGGGAGGGCCTGCGGGCGGCCAAGTGCCTGGCCGCCGGGGCCACCGCCACCGGGCTGGGCCGCGCGGCCCTGATCGCCGCGCACGAGGACCCCGGCCGGGGGCTCGTCCGGCTGGTCGAGGCCATGGCGCTGGAGCTGCGCCTGCTCGTCAGCGCCCTCGGCAAGTACCACCCGGACGCGCTCGACCACGACGACCTGTGGCACCCCGCCACGGCGACCGATGCCCTGTCCACCGAGCCGCAACCATCCGACGTGTGACCCACAGGTTGTCCCACCAGGACGGCCGGCGGGCGGTACCCCGCCGCCGGCCCCTGCGCGGCGCACCCACGGCACATCCACCGCGGGTCGCCGGACCGGCGGCCGGGCACACGACACGATCGCGTCGCCCGGCCGCCGACACACGCCACCGTCTTGAAGGAGCACCCATGACCGCCCTGCTCGACCCCACCGACGTACCGAAACCCACCAGTCCGGGACACGGCGACGCGTTCACCCGGCATATGTACAGCCTGCGCTACGCCCCCGGGCACGGCTGGCACGACGGGCAGCTGATGCCGCTCGCCGAGCTGTCCCTGCACCCGGCGACCATCGGCCTGCACTACGCGCAGGTCATCTTCGAGGGCATGAAGGCGTTCCGGCAGGCCGACGGGTCGGTCGCGGTGTTCCGCCCCCGCGAGAACGCACGCCGCTTCCAGCGCTCGGCCGCGCGTCTCGCGATGCCCGCGCTGCCAGAGGAGCGCTACCTCGAAGGCGTGGAGCGGGTCGTCGCCGCGGACCAGAACGAGCTGTCCGACCACCCCGACCACAGTCTGTACCTGCGGCCGCTGATGTTCGGCACCGACGTGAACCTGATGTTGCGGCCCTCCGACGGCTACCGCTTCCTCGTGATGGCGTTCGTCGCGGGTGGCTTCTTCGGCGACACCGTGGAGGCCGTGTCGGTGCTGGTGTCCCGCGAGCACAGCCGCGCGATGCCCGGCGGCACCGGCGACGTGAAGTGCGCCGCGAACTACGGCCCGTCGTTCGTCGCGCAACGCGCGGCGCGGGAGGCGGGCTGCCAGCAGGTGGTGTGGCTCGACTCCGCCGAGCACCGGTGGGTCGAGGAGATGGGCGGCATGAACATGTTCTTCGTGCGCGGCACCGGGGACGACGCGACCATCAGCACCATCCCGCTGACCGGCACCCTGCTGCCCGGTGTCACCCGCGACTCGCTGTTGCGCCTCGCCGCGCGGCTCGGCCACCGCACCGAGGTGGCGCCGCTGTCGGTGGACCAGTGGCGGGCCGACTGCGCGTCCGGCGCGATCACCGAGGTGTTCGCGTGCGGCACCGCGGCCGTGGTGACCCCGGTGGGCACGGTCCGCGACCGCGACGGCGACTGGACCGTCGGCGACGGCACGATGGGACCGGTCACCGCGAAGCTGCGGCGCGGGCTCGTCGACCTCCAGCAGGGCCGCGCCGACGACGTGGACGGCTGGCTGCACCGGGTGCCGCCATGCTGAGCGGGAGGTGAGGACCGTGGACCCATACCTGCGTCGCCGCCTCGCGGCGGTGACCACCGCGCACGTGGCCGACGCCTGCGTGCGGGCCGCGGTCCGGGTGCGCTTCGGCCCGGCGGGCACCCGCCCGGTGGTGCCCGGCACGCGGCTGGCCGGCCCGGTCTTCCCGGTCCGGCACGCGGGCAGTGCGCACGTGCTGCTGGAGGCGTTCGACGCGGCGGCGCCCGGGGACGTGCTCGTGGTCGATAACGGGGGCCGCCTCGACGAGGCGTGCGTCGGCGACCTGATGGCCGCGGAGGCCAGGGACGCCGGGCTGGCCGGCATCGTGATCTGGGGCCTGCACCGCGACACCGCGGAGGTACGTGCGATCGGGTTGCCGCTGTTCAGCCTCGGGGCCATCCCGTGCCGCTCGACCCGCACGGCCACCCGCCCGCCGGATGCCCTCGCGGCGGCCACGATCGGCGACTGGACCGTGACCCGCGAGGACGTGGTGCTGGCCGACGACGACGGGGTGCTGTTCGTGCCCTCGGCCCGGCTCGCCGAGGTCGTCGTGGCGGCCGAGGAGGTCCGCGCCGCGGAACGACGCCAGGCGGACCGCATCCTCACTGGCCACCCCCTGCGCGACCGCGTCCGCTTCGGCGCGCACCTGGCCCTGCGCGCCGACTGACCACGCGGGCGGGCGGGACGACGACATCGTCCCCGCCCGCCGCGCGAGGCGCATGGCTGAACGTTCCGCCGCACAGATGGTTCGCGATGGTCCGAAACCTCACAGTATGTCCGCGGAAGTCTGGGGTGGTCCGTTCAAGCGAACGAACACTCTGCCGGTCCGTAATGGTCGACTCGGCATGGGGAACGTTTTATGAAAATTGCCACAATCGGCTTGGGCCTATTGCTCGCAGTGGGCCTGCTGGCGGCACCGGCCAGCGCTGCCGACCTTGGCGCCGCAGGTGCCAAGCGAATTCCCATGTCCGTCGACGTCTCCGGCTAGCCCGGCGTGGTCGGCACGACAGTAGGAACACTGGACGCCAGCTGTGCACAATACCGGCTCTGCGTCTGGGAGAGACGTGACTACGGTGGCGGCAAACCGAATCGCGCCGTTGGGTTCTACAACGCGAACACCGGTGAACGTGTTCGCTGTCCGAACCCCACGACCAACCGGCCCGGCCCGTTCCCCGACGCGACGCGGATCCTGATTATCGGCGGCGCCGGTTCCCGGTGCTGATGATCGCACTCGTCTGCCCGGCTGACGATCACGTGCGGCCGGGCAGACGGCCGGCTACACCGTCGGGCGCGAGTCCCGCGGTCAGAACGTGGCGATCGGGTTGACCGGGCTGCCGGTCGCACCGGCGAAGCGGACCGGCGCGACCGCGAGGTGGAAGTCCCACTGGCCGAGTTCGGCGGCCATCGTCGCGCACTCCTCCAGGTCGCAGTTGTCGAGCAGCCACAGACCCATCGCGACGAGGCCCACGGCGTGCACCGGCATCAACACGTCGTCGTACCCCGATGGTGCAACGTCCTGGGGGGTGTCAGCGCCGATCAGGGCGACCTCCCGTTCCCGCAGCCACGGCAGGCAGGACGCGTGCCAGCCAGCCTGCGTGACACCGCCGACCTCACCGGCCTCGTGCCGAACGCGGCCACGGCCGGTCCGCAGGAGTACCGCATCGCCGGACCGCACCCGCACACCCTGACGACGCTCGGCCTCCTCCAGATCGTCGGGAAACACACCCTGTCCCGGTTCCAGCCACGGCACATCGCGGACCCTCGCGACGTCCAGCAGGACACCACGGGTGACGATCCCGTTCGCCGCCGTCGTGACGGCCGCCCACGCCGATCCCGTTGCGGCGTCGACCAGCGAGTGCGACCGCCCGTTGTACATCGTGCCGTCCCAGAAGAGGTGACACGGCGAGTCGACGTGGGTGATGGTGTTGCCGTGGAACATGATGCCGAGCCGCTCGTTCGAAAAGCCCCAGCGCCGGTCCCTGTGGAAGAGCGCCGGCATGTGCTCGGCACCGGGCATGTCGGCCGCGCACGGACACGTCGTCGTCGACCGCTCCATGTCTTCCGGTACGGCGACTTCCCATGCGCACGACACACTCCTGCCGTGGCGCACGGACCGCGCCGCGGCCAGCCGGACGTCGTCGGTGATGTGGTTCAGGGTGCCGAACTCGTCGTCGTCGCCCCACCGTCCCCAGTTCGACAACGTGTCGAAGTATCCGAGCACGTCGTCCTGTGTGGGCACCGGTCGCTTTGCCGTCATCCCAGCATCGACTCCTCCGGTCACGCGGTTCGAGGCACTGGCGGCAGGCTATCCCGCCCTCCCCTCTGACCTGCCAAGACCCGCTGGCCTCGCATGACGCTGAAGGGCGGGCAGTGGGCCGGTCGGCCCGGCTCACCGAGGTCGTCGCGGCGGCCGAGGAGGTCCGCGCCGCGGAACAACGCCAGGCGGACCGCATCCTCACTGGCCACCCCCTGCGCGACCGCGTCCGCTTCGGCGCGCACCTGGCCCTGCGCGCCGACTGACCACGCGGGCGGGCACCCAGACCCGAGTCAGCCATGCCATGCCGGACGAGATGTCAGCGGGTGGGCCGCGGATCCGGCGAACGGGAGAAGTCATCCCTCGTCGTGCGGCACCACAGCAGCTCCGGAGCCGAATCCCGGTCGCCGACCACGATGGCGTCCTGGCCGAACTCCGCGCCGATGCGCGACGCGGTGAACCGGTCGAGGCCCACGGCGAGCAGGCTGTCCTCGGCAGGCCAGTCCGGGTCCACGCCGATACCGGTACCCGGAAGGACCGGCACCCCGATGCCGCGGAGCCTGCGCCGGAGCGCGGCGCCGCGCCGCTGGTTCTCCGCCGCGGGCAGTACGCGACCGCCAGGACTCCACGCCGTGAGGAACGCCCAGCAGTGCACACCTTCGCGGTGCAGTAGCGCGTCCAGGTCCGGGTCGGCCCGCCCGATTCGGAGGTCGACCGGTCCCGCCGGGGCCAGCACGCGAAAGGTGGTGGTCCGGTAGGCCTCGGCGAGGTCGTCGGCGACGTCGGCGGGCTTGCGGTTGGAGCGCACCGGGAGACAGCTGTCCGGCCGCCAGCCACTCAGCGGGTGTGCCCGCACGCACCCGGTGCCGCTGTCGCGCACCAGGCGTACGCCGCTCACCTCGGCGGGCAGCAGCCCCGCCTTCTGCTCGGCGAACGGACGCCGCGGCACGGGCACCCATCCCGGTTCGTCCTTGCCGATGAGCGCGCCCGCCTCGGTACGCAGGTGCGGGCCGAAGTACATCCAGCAGGTCTGGCCTCTGGTCTCCGCCGTCAGCGCGGGGCGGGCCAGCGGCGAGAACATGCCGTAGTGCGCGAGCCACGCCTTCTCCTCGCCGACCGGCCCGAACTGGTGGCCAGCCACAGCATGCCCGAACACGTCGTGCACCACGCGAAACAGGTCGTTGGCCAGCAGTTCGACACCATCAGCGACGATGCCCGTCCGCGCGAGCACCGGGTGGTCGGCGTGCTCAGCCCCCGTCTCGCCCCACCGGGCGTGCGTGGCGAGGACGTACAGGTGCCGGTGCCGCCGCACGTCCTCGATCATGTGGCGGCTGTCGCGGTAGGGCTCGGTGCGGTGCGGCCACGGCTCGATGCGCAACCCCAGCCCCGCGACGGCGAACTCGTACTGCTCGGTGATCTCTTGGATGTACTGCCGGTAGGAGGCCGCGACCAGCGGGTGGTCCGGCTCGTGCCGCATGGCCGCGAACCGGTCGGCGACGAGCATGCCCAGCTCACCGGTGACCGGCGCGAACCGGGGACCGTCGCGTTCGGACCGTCCCGACGAGGCGAGGTACCGCGCGGCGCAGCGGCGGAGCTCGTCGTCCACCTGCCAGCGCTCGGTCGTCGTCATGCCGGCCTCCTGTCCACGCGACGGAGGTCGGGCTCGGCGTCCAGGTCCTCGCCGAACACGCGCTGCCAGCAGTCGACGATCTCGTCTGCGAGGAAGTCCGGGAACGGCTGTACCCCGGGCCGGTGCCGCGCGTGTGACAGCACGTCGACCACGAGGTTGTGGGCGTGGAAGACGGGATCCAGGTAGCGCACCAGCCCCGGGTCGCTCACCGAGAAGTTGACCGGCTGCTTGCCGCACAGGACGTCACCGGCGGCGAACGCGTCGCCGAACTCGTCCTCCCCGCCCATGTTGGCGAGGTGGGCCCCGAGAAAGGCGGCCACCTCGTAGCCCTTGGTCACCACACCCGGTGTCCCGGTCGCGGTGACCACCGCGAAGGCCTGCCGGGCCCACGCGGCCACCCGGTCGCGCTCGCCGGCCGGCATGGCGTCGCACCCGGCCGCCGCCGCGGCCGCCAGCGCACCGGGATCGACGTCCACCACCCCGACGCGATCCGTGTGGGGTGCGAGTGCACGCACGATCCCCCTGCCGACCTTGCCGTAGCCGAAGACCAGGAACGGGCGCCCGTCGATCGGCTCCCGCACCAGCCGCCGGAGGGCGTGCAGGAAGGCACGCCCGGTGCCCAGCGACGCCTCGAGGTCCTTCACCCTGCTCTCGTCGACCGCGATGACCGGGTAGGCGGGGCAGGCGGCGCGGTAACGGCGGGTGCCGGTGCCGGTCAGCTCGCCGACCCCCATGCGCGGCGCCACCAGCGGCTGCAGTTCACCGCCGCAGTCCAGCACCACGTCGAACTCCTCGGGAAACCGGTACTCCCGCCGGAACTCGACACCGGCGGCACCCAACGCCTCGACGCATTGCGGATCGGGGGCCATGAAACTCGGGCTCGTGACCACGAGCTCGGCCCCGCCCAGCGCGAGCACCTCGATCTTGCACATCGTCTCGGCGGTGAGCGGCACGTTGTGCAGCACCGTCATCCCGGCGTACGGCCGCGTACGTTCCGCGCGGAGCCGTGCCCGCCGCAGGAACGGCACGTCGGCGGCGGCGAAGCGTCCCGTGATGTCCGGGAAGAGACCTGCGGCGGAAGTTGCCATCCGCCGAGGATAGGCACGCTCAGTCAGCACGCGACCAGCCCGGAGTAACAACGTCGTCGCGATGACGGTATAGGTACGGGTACAGGTGCTGGGTTCCTTGCGGGTCTGGCGCGACAGCAGGGAAATCGACCTGGGCCCGCCCGGACGGCGCGCGGTGCTGGGGCTGCTCGCGCTCGGCGGCGGCGAGGCCGTGACCACGCGCGAGCTCGTGGACGCGTGGTGGGGCGACCGGCCGCCCCGCAGTGCGGTGAACGTGCTCCAGACATACGTCAAGCACCTGCGCCGGTTGCTGGAGCCCGACCGGCGGGCACGCACCGGCAGCACGGTCCTGCCCCACACCAGCGGCGACTACATGGTGAACCCGGACGCGGTGGACATCGACCTGCTGCGGGTCCGGCGCCTGCTCGCCGACGCGGCCGTGGAACACCACCAGCCCCGCCCGGAACAACCTGCGGACAGCTCGTTCACGCACAGCGCGCTCCCGGGTCGCGGTGCGACCTGACTTTCGTGGGAGTCAGCCGAGGACGTCGCGTTCCAGCCACCGGCTCACGGATTCCTCGGTGGACTCCTGGTAGGAGCGGGTGTCGACGTTGTCGGCGTGCAGTTCGTACACCGGGATGCCTGCCGCGCGTAGTGCCCTGGTGGTGAAGTAGCCGCCGCGTGCGTCGTCGGACACCAGGTGCACCACGCCGTCCACGCGGTGGAGCTTCGCCTCCTTGACATACCACTCGCACGACCACGGCGGGGTGTAGAGCTGGTCGTTGAACGCGGCGAAGCGGGCCGCGAGCGCCCGCAGCGGGTCGTCGCCGTACCTCGGGTAGCCGTCGGCCGCGATCGCCAGGTACATCGACCACACGAACACCGCGCCGTGGCGTTGTTCGAAGCGGCGGTAGAAGTCCATGTCGTACCAGAGTCCCCGGCCGATCCACATGAGACGGGCGCGTTCGTTCTCGCACACGGCGGCGCCTGCGCCGACCCGCTGCTCGACCTCCTCGTAGAAGCGCCGGGCGGCGTCGCGTGCCCACTCGGTGCCGCGGTGCCACTGCGGGATCATCACGCTCGGGATGCTGTCGGTGACCGCGAGCGGGCTCGGGGTGGTGCCCGCGATCAGGTCGCGGGTCCTGCGGTTCCACTCCGCCTGTTCGTTGACCAAATCGAGGACGCGGCGCAGTGCGCGTTCACCGAACACCCGGCCGGTGGTGGTCTCCAGGAACCTGACCAGACCGTGCAGTTCCGAGACCATCAGGTCGAGACGGGCGGCGCCGATGGCCTTCTCCCAGTCGTGGGGCATCAGCTCCCACCAGTTCGGCGCCACGGCGTTCTCGGCCGCGCTCTCCAGCGCGTAGAAGGAGATCCCCGGCTGCGCTCCCCACACGTCGAAGATCTTGCGGCCACCGTCGCCCACGTTCTCGCCGAGCACGATCGACGGGCGGGGCAGGCCGCCCCACGGCGCGTTCTCCGGGTCGGGGTCGAACAGCGAACCGAGGGAGATCGAGCTGTACTGCTCGGTGTAGTCCGGGTAGCCGCGCTCGCGCAGCAGCCCCAGGTAGTACGGCGCGCGCCGCTTGGCCGCGACCACCGACGCCCACCACTGGTTCACCACGTACGGGATTCCCATGGCGCGGAAGATCTCCTGCGGCGCGTCCGCGTTGACCAGCGCGACCGGGCTGCCCTCGGCGGCGGTGGCGCGCAGGTCGGCGAACCACTCCCGCTGGTAGCGGGTGGCCTCGGTCGCGGACGCCAGCAGCTTCTCAACGGACACCGGACACCACCGCCTCGAGGTCGATGTCGCCGTACTCCTGCCGGTCCACCAGCACGGCGGGAATGCCACGGGCCCGCAGGGCGCTCGCCTGTGCCGGGAAGTCCCACGGCGGCGCGTCGTCACCCCGGCGGACGTAGGAGACGACGACGTCGGCGCGGCAGTCGACCGCGGCGCGTGCGGTGTGCTCGGCCCGGTCCCTGATGGACGCCCGGGCCGCGGTGGGGCCGTTGTACTGGTAACGCTCCACGAGCGCGGCGATGGTCGGCTCCCCAACGGGTCGCGCGGCGAGGAGGTCGCCCCAGTCGTGGTCCTCCCCGACCACGACGTACCCGGCGGCCTCCAGCGTCCGGTAGACCTCAGGGCTGTCGTGCGAGCTGCCGGTGAGGAACACCCGCTGTCCGCTGTGGACGTCCAAATCGGACGCGAGCAGCTCTCGCAGCAGCCGGTTGTGCTCGGCCACGGGGAGGGTGGCGCCGAAGGCGGCCAGGGCCTGCACGCCGGTCAGCCGCGGTGGATCGCCCCGGCGCGACGCCGACACCGCACGCAGCAGCCCGCGGTGCTCGTCGTGCAGGGTGATCGCCTCGGCGACGGCGTCCGGGGTCAGCCGGGCGCCGGTCCACTTCTCGAGCACGGTGACCAGCTCGCCGACCCGGACCCGGTCGTAGCGCGTGGTCGTCCAGTGCGGCAGGTGCAGCAGGTCGAACAGGTAGGTCTCGGGCAGGCCGAGCCCGGGTTCCACCCGCCGCAGTTCCCGGACGGCGTAGAACAGCCGCAGCGACGCCTCGCAGTCCCGCGAGACCAGCAGGCGGTCGAGGCGGCCGTACTCGCCGGCGAGCAGGCGGGTCAGCACGGACCGGGCCGGCTTGTCCACGCCACGGCCGAGGTAGCGCTCCCCCACCGCCACGTCCGTGCCCGGCAGGCCGGCGAGCCGCACGGGCAGCGCACCTGCCGCGGTCAGCAGTTCGACCGGCACGTCCTGGCCGACGTACCCGATCACCATCCGGTCCGGCTCCCGCACCGGGAACCGCAGCGTGTAGCGGTCCAGCAACCGCGTGAGTGCCGTGTCCACGCTCAGATGACCCCGGCCTCACGCAACGCGGCGAGCCGGTCCGCGTCGTACCCGAGCAGTTCGCCGTACACGCGGTCGTTGTGCTCGCCGAGCACGGGCGCCGGGCGGTCGAACCCCACCTGTGCGGCGGAGAACCGGATCGGCACACCGGTCGCGGACACGTCCGCGGTGGCACCGTAGCGCGGGTGCTCGAGCGCGACCACCTCCTCGCGGGCGCGGACCAGCGGGTCCCGCACCGCCTCGGCGGGCTCGCGCACCTGCGCCGCGGGCACGCCGTTGTCGGTCAGCAGCGCCACCGCGTCCGCTCGGCGCCGCCCGGCCGCCCATGCCGCGATCAGGTCGTGCAGGGCACCCGCGTTGGCGACCCTGGCGTCCCGCGTGGCGAACCGGGGATCTGCCGCCAGCGCGGGCTCACCCATGGCCGAGAAGACGCCCGCGGCGAACCGGTCGGTCGGGCCGCAGAGGGCCAGCCAGCCGTCGGCGGCCTCGAACAGCCCGAACGGCGCGAGCCGGGGCACCAGCGAACCGGTGCGCTGCACCAGCCCGACGGCCGCGTACGCGTCGAACGGCTCACAGGCGACAAGCGAGGTCAGCGCCCCGAGCATCGACACGTCCACGTGCTGGCCCGCGCCGGTGCGGTCGGCCTGCACGACCGCGGCGAGCGTGCCGATCACCGCGAACAACGGTGCGACGAGGTCACCGACGGGCAGCCCGTTGCGGACCGGGTCGTCGCCCTCTGACCCCGCGGTGCCCATGATCCCGGACAGCGCCTGGATGATCGTGTCCATCGCCTTGGCCGGCCCGCCCTGGCCACCGAACCCGCTGATCGACGTGTACACCAGCTTCGGGTTGACCGCCCGCATCGCCGGGTAGTCGATGCCGAGACGCCCGGTCACGCCTGCGCTGTAGTTCTCCACCAGCACGTCGGCCCGCGCCACCAGGTCGGACAGCACCGCGACCCCGTCCGGGTGCTTGAGGTCGAGCGTCACGCTCAGCTTGTTGCGGCCCCGCAGCAGCATCGACACCGACATGTCGTCGTCGTGGGCGCGACCGAGGCGCAGCCCGTCGCGGCCGAGGTAGGGCGCGTTGCCCCTGGACGAGTCGCCGCCGGTGCGCGGGTTCTCCACCTTGACCACCCGCGCGCCGAGGCCGGCGAGCAACAGGGTGGCGTACGGTCCGGCGAGGGCGGTCGTGAGGTCCACGACCGTCCGGCCTGCGAGCGGCTGCTCCGCCACGCGACACCTCCTTCGTCCACGACAGTCACAAACCATGACGGTCGGTAGGGCACCTATACACTTCGGGTCGTGACGGCCATGCCGCGATCAGCCGCCTCGCGCGGCAGACGCTCCGACCTGCTGCCCCGCCAGCAGCACGGTGGGGCGCCCCAGCACCTGCTGATGACGCTCTACGCGGACTACTGGTTCGCCACGAAGGGCCGGGCCTCGTCGGCCGCGCTGGTCCGCCTGCTGGCCGAGTTCGGGATCACCGAGGCCAGCGGCCGGGCGGCGCTGAGCAGGCTCTCCCGCCGCGGCATGATCACCGTGCACCGCAGCGGCCGGCGCACGTTCTACGGCGTCGACGGCACCGCGGCGACGGCGCTCGGCGACGCCGTCGCCAAGGTGCTGGCGTTCGGCGCCGCGCCGCAGCCGTGGCACGGCACGTGGACGACCGTGGCGTTCTCGATCCCCGAGGACCAGCGCGAGGTCCGCCACCAACTGCGCACCCGGTTGCGGTGGCTGGGCTTCGCGCCGATCTTCGACGGGTTCTGGATCTCGCCGACGGCGTCCGGGGAGGACACCGTGCGCGAACTGGACGAGCTCGGGGTGACCAGCGCGGTCGTGCTGCGGACCGACGGACCGGTCGGCGGGCGGTCGCTGACCGAGGCGTGGGACCTCGACGAGGTGCGCGGGCTGTACGAGGAGTTCGTCGAGATCGTGTCGCCGCTCGCCGAACGGGTCCGTCGCGGCGCGGTGACCGCGGCCGAGGCGCTGGTGGCCCGCACCGAGGTCATGGACCGGTGGCGGACGTTCCGCTGGAACGACCCGGACCTGCCGCACGCGCTGCTGCCGCCCGACTGGCCCCGGGACACCGCACGCGCCCTGTTCGCCGAGGTGTACGACGGGCTCGGCCCGCTCGCCGAGCACCGTGTGCGGCAGATCGTGCGCGAGCTGGACCCCGAGGACGTCGACCTGGTGCGCCACCACACCACCCATCGGGTGCCCCGACCTCACGCGTAGTGCCGGTAGACGGCCCTGGCCACGCACGCCGGCTTGTCGCTGCCCTCCAGCTCCACTGTGAAGTCCAGCAGCATCTGCACGCCGCCCTTCACAGGTTCCACGGCCGCGACCGCGCCTGCCAGCCGGATCCGGCGCCCGACGGGCACCGGGCTCGGGAAACGCACCTTCTCCAGCCCGTAGTTCACGCTCATCGCGATGCCGTCGATCACCAGCAGCTCACCGAACAGCGGGATGATCAGCGACAGGGTGAGGTAGCCGTGCGCGATGGCGCCGCCGAAGGGTCCGCTCGCCGCCCGTTCCGGGTCGACGTGGATCCACTGGTGGTCGCCCGTGGCGTCGGCGAAGGTGTTCACCTGCTCCTGTGTGACCGTGCGCCACTCGGTGCGGCCGAGGTCGGCGCCCGCCAGCGCGAGCAGTTCGTCGATGCCGGTGGCCTTCGTGGTCATGCTGGTCCTTCCTCGGGTGCCTGTGGTGCGGGGATGCCGTAGGTGCTCGGTTCGCGGCCCACCGAGGTGCGCCATGCCGCCGCGATGGCGTCCGGGTCCCAGCCGCCCTCGTGGTAGGCGACGGCCACCTCCTCCGGGTGCGACCACAGCGACAGCTTGTCGCCGCCGACGCCGACGGCCTGCCCGGTGATCCCGGCGGCCGCGTCGGAGGCGAGGAAGGCGACCAGCCCGGCCGCGTCCTCCGGGGTGCCGAAGCCCTCGGCCTGCCGCAGCCGGCGCGGCAGCGGCTCGCCGCGTTCCTCCCAGGCCGCGACGTGCTCGGCGAACGCGGGGATCGTCTTCGTCATGCCGGTCGCGGCGACCGGGACGACCGCGTTGACGGTGATCCCGGCCTTCGCGCACTCGAGCGCCCAGGTGCGGACCATGCCGACGATGCCTGCCTTCGCGGCGGAGTAGTTGGTCTGGCCGAAGTTGCCGCGCTGCCCGGCAGGCGAACCGACGACGACCACCCGGCCGCCGTCGCCCTGCTCGCGGAACCGCAGCACGGCGGCACGCACGCAGGTGAAGGTGCCCCGCAGGTGCACGCCGACGACGGTGTCGAAGTCCTCGTCGGTCATCTTCCACAGCACCCGGTCACGCAGCACGCCCGCGTTGGTGACCATCACGTCGAGCCGGCCGAACTCGCGCACGGCGCGGTCGACCAGCGCGTCCGCGACGTCGGCGGTGCCGACCGCCCCCGGCTCGTCGACCGCGCGCCCCCCTGCCGCCACGACGGCCGCGGCGGCGTCCTTCGCGGCAACGGCGTCGGCGTCGTTCACCACGACGGCCGCGCCGCGCCCGGCCAGTGCGGACGCGTAGGCGAGCCCGAGCCCGCGCCCGGCCCCGGTCACGACCGCGACCTTGCCTGTCAGATCCATCTGTGTGTTCCTCCCTGTGGGTCTACGCGGGCTGGGCGGGCTGGAACGTCATGGGGACGCGGTGGGTGCCCCACTCCGCCCAGCGCGCCATCTCGATCTCTCCAGCGACGCTGAAGTCACTGGTCCTGGCCAGCAGCTCGGCCACCGTGGTGCGCAGCATCAGCCGCGCGAGCGGTGCGCCGGGACAGGAGTGGATGCCCGCACCGAACGCGATCGAGCGGCGCAGCTCCGGACGGTCGAGCACGAAGGTCTCGCCGTCGCCGAACACGGCCTCGTCCCGGTTGGCCGAGGTGTAGACGAGCGCGATCGGCTCGCCCTCGCGGATCAGCCTGCCGCCGATCTCCACGTCGTGGCGTGCGGTGCGGGACATCCCCCGGTAGGGCGTGTAGAGCCGCAGGTACTCCTCGACCGCCGCGTCGATCCGCTCCGGCTCGGCACGCAGCAGGCGCTGCAGGTCCTTGTGCTCGGCCAGGTGCGCGAGCATGGTGCCGATGAAGACGCTGGGCGCGACCATGCCGGTGACCAGCAGCTGCCGCACGCAGCCGAGCACCAGTTCCGGCGGCAGCGGCTCGCCGTCGTCGGTCTCGGCGAGGAGCGCGGTCGTGAGGTCGTCCTCCGGCGCGAAGCCGTCGGTCCTGCGTGCCTCGATGACCTCGCCCGCGATGTCGTAGAGCAGCCGGGAGAGCCGCTTCACGTTGTCGTCGTCGACGACCTGGATGGCGGCCACGTACTCGGCGCTGATCTGCTTGATCCGCGCGGACAGGTGCAGCGGCACGTGGAAGAACTCGGCGAACACGTGCGCGGGGAAGACCTGGGCGTAGTCGGCGGCCACGTCCCCGCGTCCCGCGTCGATCAACGGCTGGAGCACCGCGACGCAGTGCTCGCGGACCTTGGGGGCCAGCTCGGCCACCTTGCGCGGGGTGAGCGACCGGTTGATGACCCGGCGGTAGACGGTGTGCTCGGGCGGGTCGAAGTGCAGCGGGGGGCGGCGGCCGGTGAACGCGAACTTCGGCACCACGTTCTGCACGGAGGTGGTGAACGTGTCGGAGTCGGTCAGTACCCGGACCACGTCCTCGTGGCGGAACAGGGCCCAGAAGCCGCCGTAGGTCGTGCTGTGCGCGACCGGGCACTCGCGCCGCATCCGCCGGTACAGCTCGTGCGCGCTGTCGAACGTCTCCGCCGCGAGCGGGTCGAAGTCGTGATCACTCGATCCCATCCAGCCACCTCTCTTTATTCGACGGATAGATCACCACTAGAAACAATAAGTGTCAAGTATGGTGCTGACATGAATCCTGGTGACGACTTCGACCCGTTGGCGGCGGAGACGTTCGACAGCCCGTACGAGACCTACCGCGACCTGCGGGCACGTTGCCCCGTCGCACACACCTCGGCCTACGGCGGCTTCTGGGCGCTCACCCGCTACGCCGACGTGAAGGCCGCGGCGGCCGACCCGCACCTCTACATCTCCTCGGTCCGGGCGGTCGTGCCGAGCGATCCGCGCGGGATCCGCCGCCCGCCGCTGAACTTCGACGCCCCCGCGCACACCCCGTTCCGCCGGGCCCTGGACCGCACGCTGCACCGGCGGCGCCTCGCCGAACTGGAGCCGGTCCTCGCCGAGCACGCGGCACGGGAGCTGCGGCCGCTGCTCGACGCGGGCGGTGGCGACATCGCCGCCCAGTTCGGCACCACCTACCCCGCGTTCGTCGCGGCGGAGTGGCTCAACCTGCCTGCCGGCCAGGTCCGCCACCTCGCGGCGACGGCCTCGACCTGGGTCGCCGCGTGGCGTGCACAGGACGGTGACCTCGTCACCGAGAAGAGCAACGAGATGTACCAGATGGCCCGCGACCTGGTCGCCGATCGCAAGCGGACACCGCGCGACCCGGAGCTGGACCCGGCCAGCTCGCTGCTGGCGGAGACCCACGACGGCGAGCCGATCCCGGACGATCTGGTCATCGGCGCGCTGCGGCAGTCACTCGTCGTCGGACTGGTGGCCCCTCCCCTGCTGCTCGGCGGGATCTGCGTACACCTGTCGCGCGACCGCCCGCTGCAGGACCGGCTGCGTGCCGAGCCGGAGCTGCTGCCCGCCGCGCTGGAGGAGTTCCTGCGGCTCTACACGCCCTACCGCGGGTTCGCGCGGACCGTCGCGCGCGAGGTCGAGGTGCACGGCAGGCGGATCCGCCCCGGCGAGCCCGTCACCCTGGTGTACGCCTCGGCCAACCGGGACGAGAGCGTGTTCGAAGAGCCCGACACCTTCCGCCTCGACCGCCCGAACATCGGTCAGCATCTGGCCTTCGGCCGGGGCCCGCACCGCTGTGCCGGGATGGCGCTCGCACGCCTGTCCCTGCGGGTCGCACTCGCCGAACTGCTGGGCGCGACCAGCCACTTCGAGCTGGCCGGCGAGATCGAGCCGACACGCATGCCCGAGCTCGGCGCACAGCGGGTGCCACTGCAGATCACCCCCCGCCCTGCGTGAGTGCCCGGGTACGCGCGGCGACCACACGACGAAGCTCTTGACACTTCTTTGCATGAGCGTCAATGTATGTGACCTGACAGGCCGTGCCGGTCCAGTTCGCCAAGGAGCAATGATGGCTCTACGCACCAGATTCGGGGCCGCGCTGGCGGCCGTCGCCCTCCTCGGGCTCACCGCGTGCGGCGGGAGCGACGGTGGTGAGGCCGCCGCCGACGAGGCCGCGAAGGCAGGCAACCAGGCACTGGCCGACCTCATCACGAAGGCACGTGAGGAAGGTAGCGTCACGTTCTACTCGGTGCCGCCGGAGGACGTGGCGCAGGCGCTCGCCGACGCGTTCACCGAGAAGTACGGCATCGACGCGAGCTTCGTCCGGCTCACCGCCGCGCCGCTCGCACAACGGTTCTCCGCCGAGGCGGAGGCGGGCAAGCCCGGCGCCGACATGCTCATGGTGTCGAACTCCCCCTTCTACGCCGACGGCATCGCCAAGGACTGGCTGACTCCCCTGCCGGAAGCGGGCATCCCCGACTACCCGGCCGGCCTGCCCGCGGACTTCGTGCTCGCCGACCCCGGGGCCGCCGTGGTCCAGGTCCAGCCGTCCGGCTTCGGCTACAACACCGACGAGGTGTCCGAACAGGACGCGCCGAAGGACTGGCCCGACTTGCTCGACCCGAAGTGGAAGGGCAGGATCCTGATGGCGAACCCGAAGTCGTCACCGGCCTATGTGGACTTCTGGTACATGATCGAGCAGGAGTACGGCATCGACTACCTGCGTGACCTCCGCGGACAGGTCGCCCGCTTCTACGACGGCACCGTCCCGCTCACCGAGGCGATGGCGGCCGGCGAGGGCGCGATCACCGTGCCGAACGTGACCTCGGCCGTGCAGCCCGCGAAGGACAAGGGCGCACCGGTCGCCATCAACGTCCCGTCGCTCACCAACGGCCCCGAGATCGTCGCCGGGATCGCGACCGAGGCAGAGCACCCGAACGCGGCGCGGTTGCTCACCCACTTCGTGCTCTCCGAGGAGGGCAACAAGATCCTCAACAGCCAGCCGGGGTCGGTGTCGCCGTACGACGAGGCGCAGATGCCGGCCAGGTTCACCCGGGTGGTCCACGCGGAGGCCGCGAAGAAGGAGAAGGAGATCCTCGGTGCCCTCGGTGCCGACTGACCTGCACCCCGCCCCCCGGCCCGTCGAACAACCGGCCCGCCGCCCCCTGCGCCGCCCGGTCTCGGTCTTCGGCAAGGTCAGCATCGGGATCGCGGTCCTGTTCGCGGCCCTGGCGCTCTACCCGCTCGGTGCGGTCGTGCACCGGCTCCTGTTCTCCGGCGGCGGTCTGGACCTCGGGCCGGTACGGGAGACCCTCGCCGAGCCGGGACTCGTCGGACTCGTGGTCAACACCGTGGTCGTGGTCGTGGTCAGCAGCGCCGTCGCGCTGGTCATCGGCACCGCGCTCGCGTGGGTCAACGAGCGCACCGACGCGCGCATGGGGGTGCTCACCGACGCGCTGCCGATGGTGCCGTTCCTGCTGCCGCCGGTCGCGGGCGCGATCGGCTGGGTGCTGCTGCTCTCGCCCCGCGCGGGCTACCTCAACACGTGGCTGAGGGACCTGCTCGGCGTCGTCGGCGTCGACCTCACCGACGGGCCGTTCGACATCTACTCCTGGTACGGCCTGATCGGTGTCTACACGATCTACCAGGTGCCGTACGCGTTCATGCTCGCCTCGGCCGGCCTGCGCAACCTCGACCCGAGCCTGGAGGAGCAGAGCCGGGTCAGCGGCGCCGGTCCACTGCGGACACTGCGCAAGGTCACGATGCCCGGCGTCAAGCCCAGCCTGGCGGGCGCGGTGCTGCTGATGCTGTGGAGCGGCTTCGGCCTGTTCTCCATCCCGGCCGTGATCGGCACCGGCGCCGACATCGACATCCTGTCCGTACGGATCGTCGAGTCGCTCGCCGAGTACCCGTCGCGCACCGGGGTCGCCGTCGGGCTGAGCCTCATCGTCGTCGGATTCGTGGCGCTCGCGTGGTGGGCGCAGCGGCTCGTCGTCGGCCGAGGGCGGCACGCGACCGTCGGCGGCAAGGGACAGCGGGTGAACCGGCTCCGGCTCGGCCGGTGGCGCGGGCCGGTGCGCGTGCTCATGGTCGCCTACCTGGCCGTGACGACCGTGCTGCCGCTCGCCGCGTTGCTGATCGTGTCGCTGACCGGGTTCTGGACCACGAAGATCAACTGGGGTGCGCTCGGGTTCGACGCGCTCCGCCGCGCGATCATCGACGACTCGACCACCCAGGAGGCGTTGCTGAACAGCCTCGGGCTCGGTCTGCTCGGCGCGACCATCGGCATCGGGGTGGCCGCCGTCGTCGCGCTGTACGTCAGCAAGGCCGGCAGACTCGGGCGCTTCCTCGACGGCGCGATCAAGTTTCCCTCGACGCTGTCGCACATCGTGCTCGCGGTCGGGTTCGTGCTCGCGCTGGCCGGGCCGCCGTTCGGGCTGGGCGGCACGCTGACCATCCTGCTGCTCGCCTACCTCGCGTTGTACCTGCCGCAGGCGGCGGTGGCGGCGGACGCGGCGGTGGCGCAGGTCGGCGGTGAACTGCCAGAGGCCTCCCGCGTCGGCGGGGCCGGTGAGGCGCGCACGTTCCGCCGCGTCTACCTGCCGCTGATGCTGCCGGGACTGATCACCGGCTGGGCCTTGTTGTTCGTCCGGATGATCGGCGACCTCACCGCCTCGTCGATCCTGGCCGGCACCGGCAACCCGGTCGTTGGCTTCCGGATCCTCGAGATCTACCAGAACGGCTCGTACGCCACGCTCGCCGCGCTGTCCACCGTGCTCACCGTGATCAGCTGTGCGGTCGTGCTCGTCGTGATGGTGCTGAGCAGGCGCAGCGCGCGGTGGAGCGCGCCAGCGAACCCGACAGGAGCGAGATGACACTCATGTCACAGGACCTGGCCGCCCGACGGGAGCCCGGCGACGAGCAGGAGCCCGTGGTCCGGGTCAGCGGCCTGGTCAAGGCGTTCCGGCGGGCCGACGGCTCGATCGCGCGCGCGGTCGACGACGTGTCGCTCGAGGTGCGGCCCGGCGAGTTCCTGGTGCTGCTCGGTCCCAGCGGCTGCGGCAAGACGACGCTGCTGCGGATCATCGCCGGGCTGGAACGCGCCGACGCGGGCAGCGTCACCCTGCGCGGCGAGGAGGTGTTCGCCGCGCAGCGCGGCGTCGACCTGCCACCGGAGCGGCGCAGGCTCTCCATGATCTTCCAGTCCTATGCGCTGTGGCCGCACATGACGGCGTTCGACAACATCGCGTACCCGCTGCGCAACGCCCGGCCGAAACCTGGCCGGGCGGACGTGGACCGGCGGGTGCGCGCGGCACTGGAGATGGTGGGCACGCCGGAGCTGGGCCGCCAGTACCCGAACCAGATGAGCGGCGGCCAGCAGCAGCGGATCGCGCTGGCGCGGGCCATCGTCGGCGGGGACGACCTGGTGCTGTTCGACGAGCCGCTGTCCAACGTGGACGCGAAGGTGCGGGAGCAGCTGCGGCTGGAGCTGCTGTCGCTGCAGCGGGAGCTGGGCTTCGCGGCCGTGTACGTGACACACGACCAGACCGAGGCGATGGAGCTGGCACACCGGATCGCGGTGATGGGGCACGGACGGGTGCGGCAGCTGGCCGACCCGGCCACGATCTACCGGCGGCCGGTCTCCCGCTACGTCGCGAACTTCGTCGGCACCAGCAACGAGCTCACCGGCACGGTGGTGCGCCACGAGGAGCGGACCACCGTGCTGCGCACGGTGGTCGGCGAGGTCGCCGGGGCGCGGGCCGACCTCGCGGTCGGCGCGGAGGCGGTGGCGGTGTTCCGACCGGAACGGACCCGGCTGGTGGCGGCGGGTGGGGCCGAGGAGAACGCGTGGCCCTCGGAGGTGACGGCGGTCCTGTTCCTGGGTGCCCACACCGAGACGGTGGCGAAGGCCGGCGAGCAGTCGTTCCGCCTGCTGGGCGACCACGACGCGGCGGAGGGCACGCGGGTGACCGTGACCGTCCGCGCGGAGGACGTACTGATCCTCCCGGCGGAGGGCTGAAGGGCCGCGGAGTGCGATGCCCCGAAAGGCGCGTCCAGGGCGTTGAGCGTCCCGGACGCGCCTTTCAGGGCATCGCCTCCGGCGCGGAGGCGCAGGTCCTACCGGTCGTCGACCTCGATGACGACCGCGCCCGCGGTGTCGCCCGCGGCGCAGCCGGTGAACAGCCCCCGGCCGCCGCCGCGGGCACGCAGTGCCTCGATCAGTTCGACCACGGCACGTAGTCCGGTCGGGCCCTGGGGGTGCCCGTACACCAGGCTGGAGCCGTACGGGTTCATGCGATCCAGCGGGAACCCGGTCTGCCGGTGGAAGTAGAGGTCGTTCACGGCGAACGGGTTGTGCGTGGTCACGACGTCGATGTCCGCGATCTCCAGGCCCGAGTCCGCGAGCGCGGCACGGGCGGCGGGCACCGGCGCCTTGGGCATCCTGGCCGGTTCGACCCGTGCGAACGCCACGGCGCGGACCCGGGCGACCCCGGCCCCGAGCGCACGTGCGGTGTCCACCGTGGACAGCACCACGCCCGCGGTGCCGTCGCCGGGATGGGTCTGCGAACCGTAGGTGACCACACCGCCCGGTGTGACCGGCGCGAGCTTCGCGAGCCCCTCGGGCGTCGCGGGGTGCACGCCGACGTCCTCGGCCACCACCGTGTGCCCCTTGCGGCCAGGGACGTGCACCTCGACCAGGTAACGCCGCTGCACGGCCCGGTCGTCGCCGAGCGCGGCGCGGTACTGCTCGTGGCGCAGCAACGTCACCTCGTCCAGCTCGTCGCGGGTGAAGCCCTCGTCCGCGGCGACGTTCTCGGCGGTGGCGAGCATCGAGTCCCTGGTGGTCGGGTCCTCCTGCATGGGGTCGAGCACCCAGTGCTCCGTGCGCGGCGCGCCCCCGGACCGGGCCGGTGACGGGTAGACCATGAGCGGGCCGTTGCTCGTCCGGTCGGTGGCGACGGCCAGCACGGTGCGGTGCGCGCCGAGCTGCACCTGGACCGCGGCGGCCTGCAGCACCGCGGCCGACGTGGCGCACGCCTGAGCGATCACCGGACCGGTCACCGCGGGCATGCCCAGGCGGGGCGCCACCGACGTGACGCCGTAGAACCCGGTGGCCTGCGGGACGGTGGTGCCGAGCACGGCGTAAGTGACCCCGGCGGGGTCGAACTCCCGCGCGGCCAGCGCCCGCCCGGTGACGTCCACGGCGAGGTCGATGCCGCTCATCTCCGACAGCGGGCCCTGCCAGCGCGTGAACGGCGACGACCAGCCCAGCCCAAGTGGGATGGCCACATCGGTCAATCTCATGAGTTCCTCCTCGGTGCCGTGAACGCGCCCTGCCAGGTCTGCCTGATGCGGCGCTTGTCGAACTTGCCGGTGGCGGTCAGCGGCAGCTCGTCGACGAACTCGACCAGCTCGGGCACCCACCACCGGGCCACCCGCGCCCGCAGGTGGTCCCGCAGCTCCTCTGCGGTCACGTCCCCGGTCGTCACGACCAGCGCGGCGGGCCGCTCCACCCACTCCGGGTGCGCGACCGCGATGACGGCAGCACGCTCGACCGACGGATGGTCCATGAGGTGGTTCTCCAGCTCGATCGAGCTGATCCACTCGCCGCCGGACTTGATGAGGTCCTTCGTGCGGTCCAGCACCCGCAGGTAGCCGTCGGTGTCGACGGTGCCGACGTCGCCGGTGCGCAGCCAGCCGTCGTGGAACCGGGTGTCGTTGCTGTCGTCGTCGGGCCGGTAGTACGACTCGGTCACCCACGGCCCGCGCACCTCGACCTCGCCTGCCGAGCGGCCGTCGTGCGGCTGCGGAGTGCCGTCCTCGCCGACCACCCGCAGCTCGACCCCGGCGGTCGTCAGCCCCTGCGTGGCGTGCAGTGCGAGCCGCTGCTCCTCGGGCAGCCCGGCCAGGCGCGCCCGCACGTTCGTGATGTTGCCCGACGGGGACATCTCGGTCATCCCCCAGCCCTGCTGCATCAGCACCCCGCGGCGGTGGTAGCGCGCGACGAGGTCGGCCGGGATGGCCGAACCACCGCACAGGATCCGCTCCAGGCCGCCGAGATCGGCACCGGCGAGCTGGTCGACGGCGAGCCAGAAGGTCGGCACGCCGGCCGCCATCGTCACGCCCTCGGTGCGGACCAGGTCCACGACGGCCGTCGGGCTGGTGTCCTGCCCGGCGAGCACCAGTGACGCACCGGCCAGCGCCGCGGCGTAGGGCAGACCCCACGCGGTGGCGTGGAACAGCGGCGTGAGCGGCAGGAGCACGTCGCGTTCCCGCACGGCGAACGAGTCGGCGAACAACGCGCTCATGGCGTGCAGGGTGAGCGAGCGGTGGGTGTAGACGACGCCCTTGGGGTTGCCGGTGGTGCCGCTGGTGTAGCAGAGGCAGGCGGCCGACCACTCGTCCGGCTCGGCTGGCTCCTCGTCCGGCGCGGCGGCGAGCAGCTCCTCGTAGTCGGCCGCGTCGGCGAAGCCGGGATGCGGCGGCGTGCCGTCCGGCAGGACCACGTAGTCCACGCCGGGCAGCAGGGGCCTGATCTCCGCGAGCCGGTGGGTGAGGGCCGCGTCGACGAAGACGACGCGGTCCTCGGCGTGCCGGGCGATCCACGCGATCTGCTCGCCGAACAGCCGGACGTTGAGCGGTTGCAGGACCGCGCCGGACAGCGGCACCCCGTACATCAGCTCCAGGTGGGCCAGGCGGTTCCACGAGAACGTGCCGACCCGCTCCCCCGGTGCCACGCCGAGCGAGCGCAGCGCGGCCGCGAGCCTGCGTGCCCGTGCGGCGAGCTCCGGCCAGGTGCGGGTCACCCTGCCTGCCGGATCGACGCCGACGAGGCGGGCGTGCGTGCCGAACGACGCCCCGCGCCGCAGCACCATCGCGAGCGACAGCGGCATCCGTCCCATCGTGCCCTGCACGCGCGCCCCCTTCAGTACCGGTAGATCGTGTTGGCGGGCGGCGCCTCACGCGGCCCGTACGGTGCGATGTCCAGCCAGTGCCCGAGTTTCTCGTCCGCGGCCGAGCCCTCGGCGGCGGCGCGCTGCCTGGCGAGCACCTCGTCGTCGGGCCGCAGGTGTTCCAGCGACACGCCCGCGGCGTCGCGGTTGAACAGGGCGGCGCGGCGCCGGGAGATCGCGAAGTCCTCGACCGCGGCCACCGCCCTGGACCGAACGGGGGTGGACAGTGCGAGGTGCACGGCCGTGGCGGCCGCGTCGGCGTCGGGCACGCCCGAGTTCAGCCCCCGCGCCCCGAACGGCGCGAACAGGTGCGCCGCCTCGCCGACGAGCAGGACCCGCCGGTGCGGGTCGGCGAAGTCGTCCGCGACCACCTGCAGGAACTGGTACGACGACGCCCACGTGACGCGTTCGGCGTACGCGGCCGGCATGACCGCCCGCATCCAGTCGCGCAGGCCCTCGCCCTGGCGCAACTCGTCGGGGTCGTCGGTGTCGTGCAGTTGCAGGTCGACGCGCCAGCCACCGGCGAAGGGCACGAGCAGCACGTTGCGGCCGTCGACGGCGGGGTGGCCGTAGTGGAAGATCCGCTCGACCGGCAGCGGGTCGGCCGGGTCCTCGTCGGTGTCGACGACGATGTACCAGCCCTCGGACCGGTTGCCGTCCATCGTGGTGCCGATCGCCTTGCGCACCGAGGAGCTCGCCCCGTCGGCGGCGATGACGTAGTCGGCCGTCCACCGCGCGCCTGCCGCGGTGGTGAGCACCACGCCGTCCGGAGTGGACGCCACGCCGGTCACCGCGCTGTTCCAGGCGAACTCGACACCGGCCTCCTTGCACGCCTGCAGCAGGTACCGCTCGGTGTCGACCTGCGGCAGGCTCGTGAAGTGCGGCAGGACACCGGGCTCGGGTGGCGGGTAGTTGCGGCTGAACACCTCGCGGCCCTCGTAGAAAGTCCGTTTGGTGTGCCACAGCACGCCGTGCGCGGCGAGGGTCGTCGCGATGCCGGGACACGACCGGTCCAGCACGCCGAGGGTGACGCCGTGCACGAAGATCGCGCGGCTGCCCGGCCGCAGCCGGTCCGCCGCCCCCGCCTCCAGCACCGTCACCGGGCGGCCCAGCGCCCGCAACGCCAGCGCGGCGGCCATCCCGACCGGCCCGGCGCCGACGACGAGCGCCGCGTGCCTGTCCTGCTGTCGTCCTGCCACAGCCCCCGTCATCCGCGCACCTCTTTCTCACCAGCTGGTTGTTCGAGCACGATCACCGCGTCCAACGCGACCGGGCCGTCGCGCGTCAACCGCAACGGGTTGACCTCGACCTCGGCGACGTCGTCGTGGTGGAGCAACACCGCGGCCACCGACCGGACCGCCGCCGCGACCGCGGCCCGGTCCACCGGCACCGCGCCGCGGTACCCGGCGAGCAGCCGCTCGGGCAGTGCCGCGACCATGTCCTCGGTGTCCACGTCGGACAGTGGGGCCAGCCGCAGGATCGGGTCGGCGGCCAGCTCGACGCCGACCCCGCCGAGCGCGAGCAGCACGGCAGGCCCGAAGACGGCGTCCCGGGTGGCGCCGACGATCAGCTCGGGACCGGCAGGCGCCTGCCGCTCCACGAGATAGCGTGGGACCGTACCGAGTGCCGACGCCGACCGGTCGATGGCATCGAGTGCGTCGTCGAGGTCGGCGGCGGTGCGCACACCGACGCGCACGCCGTCCACATCGGACTTGTGCGTGATCCCGGCGTCGCGGATCTTGACCACGACCGGCCCGCCCAGCGCCTCGAGGGCGTGGTGGGCGTCGGCACGGGTGTCGCAGGCGTACCGCCGCGGCACCGTGAGCCCGAACTCGGCGAGCAGTACCTTCGCGCGGTGCTCGTCGACGGGTTCCGGGCCGAGCGTGCGCCCGGCCGGGCGCCACCCGTCGGCGCGCCGGGCCAGCCGGTACGCGGCGGCGGAGTCGGCGACGAGTGCCGACATCGCCCGCGCGAGCCGGTCGGGTGACCGGAACAGCGGCAGGTCGAGCTCACGCTGCCGGGCGTCGAGCACGGCCGGGAGACCGCCACTTCCGACGAGCACCGGCACCGCGCCACCGGCAGAACGACCGATGACGCGCACGGTCGCGGCGAGGTCGAGTGCGTCCGGCTCGTCGAGCGCGTAGACGGCCAGCGCGTCGATGCCCGGGTCCGCGGCGACCGTGGCCGCGACCTCGGGGAAGGTCTCCGACGGCCGGCCCGTGTCGACCGGGTTGTCCTGGTAGGTCAGCGGCGGCAGCAACTCCCCGACGCGGGCACGGCTCGCGGTGGACAGCGCTGGCACCGGGACCCCGGCCGCGGCCAGCGCGTCGGCGATGATCAGGCCGGGCCCGGCCTGGCCGGTCACCACCCCGACGCCGGGCCGCCGGGTGGCCGGGACGCGCCCGGCGGCGAGCGCACGCAGCGCGTCGACCAGCTCGGCGGGGTCGTCGACCACGACGGCACCGGCCTGCGCGAGTGCCGCGCGGGTGAGCTCGAACGGTCCGGTGATGGCGCCGGTGTGCGACCGCGCGAAGTCCCCGACGTCGGTCCGGCCGACCTTGAGCACGACCACCGGCTTGCCGACCGCGGTCCGCGCCACGGCGTCGACGAGCCGCCTGCCGTCCGGCACCCCCTCGACGTGCAGGCCGATCACCGCGGTCGCGTCGTCGGCGGCGAGGTGGTCGAGCACGTCGGCGAACCCGACGTCGACGGCGTTGCCCAGGCCGACCCCGAGCCGCAGGCCCAGCCCTTCCGCCGCGGCGAGGAAGCACAGCGCGAGGTTGACCCCGCCGCTCTGCGCGACGATCGCCGCGGGCCCGGCCGGCAGGTCGACGACGCTCGGCACGAAGGTCGCGAACACCCCGTCCGCCGGGTTCACGTAGCCGGAGGTGTTGGGCCCGAGCAGCCGGATGCCGTGCTCGCGAGCCACGGCGGTCACGGTGTCCTGCAGCGCCGCGCCGTCCGCCCCCGCCTCGGCGAAGCCGCCGGAGCACACGATCGCGGCCGTCACGCCCGCCTTGCCGCAGTCGGCCAGCACACCGGGGACCGCGCGAGGCGGGACGGCGAGCACCGCGAGGTCGACCGGAGCGCCGATGTCGGTGACCGCGGGGTACGCCGTGCGGCCCGCGATCGTGCCGCCCGCCGGGTTGACCGGGTACAGGTCGCCGTCGAAACCGGACAGGGTGCGGGTCAGCGCGTACCCGGCTTTGCCCGCCGTGTCGCTCGCACCGACCACGGCGATGCCGCGTGGGTGGAGGAGAGAACCGAGATGCACGCAGCGAGTATTGCCATCTACTCGATGCTCGTCAACAAGAGTGTCATATGTCATCACGAGACATCGCCGCCGCCGATACAGCGGAACAGTGGCTCTCACCAGCAATTTCCGGGCTTCGTCGTATAAATAACACAGTTTGCTTGACGGGCGTAGGGATGCATGTGTCATATTTGGCCGATGCGGAACAGCTGTCGATGGGGACTCGCGTCCGTTGCGGTAGGTGTCGCGCTCGTCGCGACCGCCTGTGGTGCGGGCCCCGAACCAACAACGGCGTCGGACGCGCCACGCACGGGTGGCGACGCCACGATCGTGCTCGGCGTCGACGCGGCACGCGGGCTCGATCCCGCGGCTCTCTTCAACCTCACCCCGTCCGGGGACGCCAACCGGATGTCGGCCATCTTCGACGTGCTGTTCGCGGCCGATGCCGCCACCGGCGAGGTCACCCCCGGCATCGGCGAGAGCCTGACCTCGGACGCCGACGGTCGCGTGTGGACGCTGACGCTCCGTGCCGGGGTGCGCTTCTCCGACGGCACCCCGTTCGACGCCGAGGCGGTGAAGTTCAACTACGAACGGATCGCGGACCCCGCGACGAAGTCCCCGCTCGCCGGGCTGGTCGCGGGCGTCACGTTCGCGGTGGCCGACGAACGCACGCTGACGATCACCCTGCCCGCTCCCAACAGCCAGTTCGACCGGACCCTCGCACTCAACCTCACTTACATCGGCTCACCGACCGCGCTGCGTGCCGACCCGGCCGCGTTCGCCGAGAAGCCCGTCGGCGCGGGACCGTTCGTGCTGGAGGAATGGGTGCGCGACGACCACATGACCCTGGTCCGCAACCCGGCCTACTACCAGGAGGGCCGGCCCTACCTGGACAGCGTGACGTTCCGGGTGATCGCCGACCCCGTTCAGCGGATCAACGCGGTGACCACCGGCCAGGCCCACGCCGCCGTCCCCGGCTCCGAGCTGTCGTTCGCGCAGCGCGCGGAAGGCGCCGGGCTCGCCGTCACCCGCGCGGCGGCGGGCGGTGGCCCGACCCTGATGTTCAACACCGCACGCGCTCCCTTCGACGACGTCCGCGCCCGCCGAGCGGTCGCGCTCGCCATCGACGGCAAGGATCTCGCGGCGGTGGTGGACCCCGGTTCGTCGCAGCCCGAGAGCCTCTACGGCCCCGACTCGCCGTTCCACCCGGACGAGCGCGTCCTGCCCGGCCAGGACAAGGACGAGGCACAGCAGCTGTTCACCGAGCTGGCGGCGGACGGCAAGCCGGTGCGGTTCACCGTCAGCATGCCGGGGAGCGGGTTCTTCCGCCGCACCGCCGAGTACCTGCAGAGCAGGCTGAGCCAGTTCCGCGACGTCGAGGTCGCCATCGAGGTGCTCGACAACGCGTCGCTGGACCGGAAGGTGTTCCAGGCACGGGACTTCGACCTGTCGGCACAGATCGTGCCGGTGCCCGACCCGGAGCCCAACCTCTACAAGCTGCTGCACAGCGGCGGCCAGACCAACTACATGTCCTACTCCTCCCCCGAGGTGGACGCCGCGCTCGACGAGGGCAGGCAGAGCACCGACGAGGCGACCCGCGCCGAGGCGTACGCCACCGTCGAACGCCTCGTCGCACGGGACGTCCCGATCCTCCCGTTCCGCAACCAGGCCACCTACACCGTGCACAGCTCGGACCTCGTCGGCCTGTCGCTGCACGGCGACGGCTGCCTGCGCTACGACCGGCTCGGGCTCGCGGGCTGAGCATGAGCACGCCCACCCTGGAATCCCCGGCCGCGACCGCGCCGCCCCCCGGCGGCGGGTCCCGGCCGGGGGCGCCGCTCGCACGCAGGCTGCTGCGGCTGCTGGCCGTGCTCGCGCTGGTCACGCTCGCGGCGACCGCGCTCGTCGACCTGATCCCCGGCTCCCCTGCCGCGGCGATCCTCGGTCCCACGGCCACGCCGGAGCAGGTCGCCGCACTGGACGCCGAGTACGGCTTCGACCGCCCGTTCCTCACCCGGTACACCGAGTGGCTCGGCGGTGCGCTCACCGGCGACCTGGGACAGTCGGTGCAGAGCGGGCAGCCCGTGCTGGACACGATCCTGTCCCGGTTGCCCGTCACCCTCGAGCTGACGCTGCTGGCGCTCGTGATCTCGCTCCTGATCGCCGTGCCGCTGGCCGTCCTCAGCGGCTACCGGGCGGGCGGCCGGTTCGACCGGGCCGTGTCCGCCATCTCCTCCGGCCTGCTGGCCGTGCCCGTCTTCGTCGCCGCCGTCGTGCTGATCTACCTGCTGGCGGTGACCCTGCGCTGGTTCCCGGTCAGCGGCTGGTCGCCGCTGTCGGAGGGACTCACGAACAACCTGCGGCACGCTCTGCTGCCTGCCATCGCGCTGGCCGTCGGGGAGCTGCCCGCCTTCCTGCGGCTCCTGCGCGGTGACGTGGCGGCCACCATGCGGGAGGACTTCGTCCGCACCGCGACCGCACGTGGCCTGCCACCCCGGTACGTGCTGTTCCGGCACGTGCTGCGGCCCTCGTCGCTGTCGCTCGTGACCGTGGCGGGAGTCGCGCTCGGCAGGTTGCTCGCCGGTTCGATCGTCGTCGAGAGCCTGTTCGCGCTGCCCGGTCTCGGCGGGCTGGCCATCCAGTCCGTGCCCGCGAAGGACATCCCGACGGTGCAGGGACTCGTGGTCCTCGTCGCGGTCGTGTACGTGCTCGTCAACGCCGCGGTGGACGCCTGCTACGCCGTGCTCGACCCGAGGATCAGGACCAGATGAGGCCCACCGGATGGCTTGCCGTCGCGTGGTTGGCGTTGCTCGCGGTGCTCGCGCTCACCGCGGACGTGCTGCCGATCGCGGCCTACGACGCTCCGGCAGGCCCGCCGGCGCAGCCGCCGTTCTCGACGTTCCCCGAGTTCCTCGGCACCGACGGCATCGGCCGGTCGGTCCTGTCTCGACTGGTCCACGGCACCCAGATCTCACTGCTGGTCGGCCTCGGCGCCACGGTGACCGCGTGCGTGCTCGGCAGCCTGCTCGGGCTCCTGTCCGCCTACCTGCGAGGTGCGGTGCAGGAGGTCGTCGGCGTGGTCACCGACAGCATCCTCGCGTTCCCGCCGCTGCTGCTCCTGCTCGCACTGGCCGCCGTCGCCCGGCCCGGGGTCGGCACGCTGGTGCTCAGCCTCGGCGTGCTGTTCCTGCCGCCGTTCGCGCGGATCGCCCGCGCCGCCGCGCTCGGCCAGCTGAGCAGGACCTACGTGCTCGCGGCGCGGGCGATGGGCGCCGGGCACGGCAGGCTGATGTTCCGCGAGCTGCTGCCGAACACGGTGGCGCCGGTCGCGTCGTACGCGGTCGTGATGATGGCGCTGATGATCGTCGTCGAGGGGTCGCTGTCCTTCCTCGGCGTCGGCATCCCGCCACCTTCCCCGAGCTGGGGCGCGATGATCGCCGAGGGCAAGGACTTCCTGTACACCGCGCCCTACCTGGTGCTCGTGCCGTGCGTGGTGATCTTCCTGACCGTGCTGTCGTTCAACACGGTCGGCGAGCGCCTGCGGGAGCGGCTGTCCGGTGGGGAGACGCGATGACGGCGACAGCGATGACGACCGAGCCCCTGCTGGTCGTGCGCGACCTGAGCTGCCACATCCACACCGCGGCCGGCACGCTGCGTGCCGTCGACGGGGTGTCGCTGGCCGTCGAGCGCGGACAGGTGCTTGGTGTGGTCGGCGAGTCCGGCTGCGGCAAGTCGACGCTCGTCCGGGCGGTCGCCGGCGCGCTCGGTCCCGGCCACCGGATCACCGGCGAGGTGCGCCTCGACGGCGTCGCCCCGGCGGCGCTGCCACCCGCGCAGGCACGCCGGGTGCGCGGGCGGCGGATCGGCATGGTGTTCCAGGACCCGATGACCGCGCTCAACCCGGTGGTGCCGGTCGGCAGGCAGCTCACCGAGGGCATGCGCCACCACCTCGGGCTTGGCCGGGCGGAGGCACGCGACCGGGCGATCGACCTGCTGAACCAGGTCGGCGTCCCGGACCCGGCGCGGCGGCTGCGGCACTACCCGCACCAGTTCTCCGGTGGCCTGCGGCAGCGGATCACGATCGCGATCGCCCTGTCCTGCGAGCCGGACCTGCTGATCGCCGACGAGGCGACGACCGCGCTCGACGTGACCGTGCAGCGCCAGATCCTCGACCTGCTGGCCGACCTGGCCGGGGAGCGCGGCATGGCGATGATCCTCGTCAGCCACGACCTCGCCGTCGTCGCCGGACGGGCCGACCACGTCGCGGTCATGTACGGCGGGCGGGTCGTCGAGCACGGCCGGGCGGCGGCGGTGTTCTCGGCACCACGGCACCGCTACACCGAGGCGCTGCTCGCCGCGGTCCCCCGCCTCGGCGATGCGCCGCACAGCAGGCTGCGGGTCATCGCCGGCTCGCCGCCCGACCCGTACGCGCCACCGCCGGGCTGCCCGTTCGCGGCCCGGTGCTCCCATGCCAGAGCCGACTGCGCGGCCGGGGTCCCGCCGCTGACCGGCACGGCCGCGCACGAGCACGCCTGCCTCGTCCCCGTCCCCACTGCACCACAGGAGGTGCGATGACCGAGCTGACGACCGAGCCACCGACCGAGCCGCTGCTGTCCGTGCGTGACCTCGTGAAGCGGTTCCCCGTGCGGGGTGGGACGGTCGACGCGGTGTCGGCGGTGAGCTTCACCATCGACCGGGGCCAGACGCTCGGGCTCGTCGGCGAGTCCGGGTGCGGCAAGTCCACGACCGGCCGGGCCGTGCTGCGCCTCCCGCCACCGGATGCCGGGGAGGTGCGGTTCGACGGCCGCGACCTCGCCACGCTCGACCGCGCCGCGCTGCGCGCCACCCGAGGGCGACTGCAGATGATCTTCCAGGACCCGAGGTCGGCGCTGAACCCGCGCCGCCGCGTGCGCGACATCGTCGGCGAGGGCCTGGCGATCGCAGGCCTGCCGAAGGACGAGATCGCCACCAGGGTCGACGCCGCGCTGACCGAGGTCGGTCTCGACCCCGCACAGGTCGGGAACCGCAGGCCCGCGGAGTTCTCCGGCGGGCAGTGCCAGCGCATCGCGATCGCGCGGGCCATGATCGTCGGGCCGGACCTGCTGGTGTGCGACGAGCCGGTGGCATCGCTGGACGTCTCGGTGCAGGCGCAGGTGCTCAACCTGCTCGAGGACATGAAGGCCGGGCACGGCCTGGCGATGCTGTTCATCTCCCACGACCTGGCCGTGGTGCACAACGTGAGCGACCGGATCGCGGTCATGTACCTCGGCCGGATCGTGGAGACCGGCGACGCGGCGAGCGTGTTCGGCTCCCCCGCCCACCCCTACACCCGCGCGCTGCTGGCCGCCGTGCCCGACCCCGAGGCCCCGCCTGCCGGGCCCGCGCTGACCGGAGAGGTGCCATCACCCATGAACCCACCGAGCGGCTGCCGCTTCCGCACCCGCTGCCCGCTCGCCGAACCCGTGTGCGCGCAACGGACTCCGGCGCTGCGCGAGGTCGGCGCGGACCACGCGGCCGCGTGCCACTTCGCATGAGTGGCGCGAGTCATCGCGTCGGCGCGACGGCCGCTCTTGGCGCGTTCACGGCCGAGCTCACCCACGACCGGCTGCCCGGCGACGTGGTGGACAAGGTGCTCGCCCACACGCTCGACCACCTCGGCGCGGCACTGCTTGGCGCGACGATGCCGTGGAACGCGGTGGTGCGGCGGTACGCGCTCGCCGAGACACCGGACGGCCCCGCCACTGTCTTCGGCGCCACCCGGACGGGACGGCCCGAGTGGGCGGCGCTCGCGAACGCCACCGCCGGACACGGCTTCGAGATCGACGACTACGCCCTGCCCGCGCTCGCGCACCCTGGCTGCGTGGTCGTCCCCTCGGCGCTCGCGGTGGCCGAGCAGCACGGTGCCCGGGGGCACGCGCTGATCACCGCGCTGGCCGCGGGTTTCGAGGTGGTGCTGCGCCTGGGGCTGGCCACCACGCCGTCGCTCACGTCCGACCGCGGGTTCCACGTCACGGGCGTGCACGGGGTGTTCGGCGCGGCGGCGGCCGCGGGACGGCTCACCGGGCTGGACGCGGCGACGATGACCTCGGCGTTCGGGTTGGCGGCGAGCCAGGCGGGTGGCGTCACCGAGTACACCCGCTCCGGCGGCGAGGTGAAGCGGCTGCACGCCGGCCTCGCCGCGATGAGCGGCCTGCGCGCGGCCAGGCTGGCGGCCGACGGCTTCCCCGGCCCGCCGACGGCGATCGAGGGCGGGCGCGGGCTGCTGCACGCGTTCGTCGCCCACCCCCGGCCCGAGGCACTCACCGACGAGCTGGGCGCCACCTGGCGGGTGCACGGCCTCGCCGTCAAACGGTTCTGCGTGTGCGCGGGCCTGCACGCCCCCATCGAAGCGGCCGCCGCGCTGCGACAGGACGGCCTGGATCCGTCCACTGTGGACGAGGTGGTGGTCGGCACCGACGCGGCGACCCGCCACCACGTCGGCGCCATCGGGCCCCGCCCGAAGGACATGACCGGCGCCCAGTTCAGCGCCGAGCACGCCGTCGCCACCCAGCTGGTGCTCGGCGGCAACGGGCCCCGCGAGTACGCCCGGCTGCGGGCGGCCGGGTTCGACCTGCCCGAGGTGACCAGGGTCGCCGAGCGCGTCCGCCTCGAGGTCGACGACGAGGCCCAGGCCGTGTTCCCGCACCGGCTCCTCGCGCGGGTGACCGTCCGCGCGGGTGGCCGCGAGGTGACCCGCCGGGCCGAGGCACGCGGCACCCCGGCACTTCCGCTGACCGGCGACGAGGTGCGGGCCAAGTTCGGTGACCTCGCCGCGCCCGTCGTGGGCACCGAAACGGCCTCGGCGGTCGCCGCCGCGGTCGAGGCGCTCCGCGACGACGGCCCCGTCCACGCGGTCACCACCGTCCTGCGCCGCGCCATCGAGGAGGTTCCATGACCACCACCCTGTACGCCGTCGGCGACCTCGGCCCAGAACGGGACGACCCGGCGTCCCTGTTCACGCGGGTGCGGGAGGAGTTGCGCGGCGGCGACATCGTCTTCGGCCAGCTGGAGATGAACCTGACCCGGCGCGGCACGCGTATGCCACAGGCCCGCCACACCGCGCGCTGCGACCCGCGGGCGGCCGCCGACCTGCGCGACGCGGGCTTCACCGTGCTCTCGTGGGCGGGCAACCACTGCATGGACTGGGGACCCGAGGGTTTCCACGACACCATCGACGCCCTCACCGACGCCGGCATCACCGTGGCCGGGGTCGGTGCGGACCTGACCGCCGCCCGCGCGCCCCGGCTCGTCGAGCACGACGGCACCACGGTCGCGTTCCTGGCCTACTGCAGCATTCTCCCGGCCGGCTACTGGGCCACCGGGAACCGGCCGGGCTGCGCACCGCTGCGCGCCCACACCCACTACGAGCAGATCGAGCCCGACCAGCCCGGCACACCGGCACGGGTCCACACCTACGCGCACCGCGAGGACCTGGCCGCCCTGCTCGACGACGTGCGCCGGGCCCGCGAGCTGGCCGACGTCGTGGTGCTGTCCATGCACTGGGGTGTGCACTTCGTCCCGGCCGTGCTCGCCGACTACCAGCGCGAGGTCGCGCACGCCGCGGTCGACGCGGGTGCCGACCTGGTCCTGGGACACCACGCGCACATCCTGAAGGGCGTCGAGGTGTACCGGGGCAAGGCGATCTTCTACAGCCTCGGCAACTTCGCGATGGACCTGCCGATGACCGCCGAGCACGCCGCGCGGCCAAGCTTCCGCGAGCTGCTGCGCCTGCACCCGGGATGGGAGCCGGACCTCGACAGCACGTACAACTTCCCGCCGGACTCCCGCAAGACCGTCCTCGTCCGGTGCGCGATCGAGCGCGGTGAGATCACCTCGGTCGGCTTCTCACCCGCCGACATCAGCCGCCGGTCCGTGCCCGAGCTGCTGTCGCCCGCCGACCCCCGGTTCACCGACGTGGTCGACTACCTCGCCGCGGCGGGCGCGGACCAGGGCCTGGACACGGTCTTCACCGTCGAGGGCGACCACGTCCTGGTCCACGCGGCAACATGAGCGGCACACCACACAACAGCAAACGAAGGTCGTGTCGAACGGAAGGCAAACTGTACAGTAATCCCATGACCGCCGCCCCTCAGGACCCGCCGCCTGCGCGAGCCGACCTCGACCTCCCGAGGATGCAGTCCGGCGGCAGCCCGCAGCACCTCCTGCTGACCCTGCTGGGCGACTACTGGTACGGGCAGCGGGCGCCGCTGCCCTCCGCCGCGCTCGTCGCGCTGCTCGGCGAGTTCGACATCACCGAGATCAGCGCGCGGGCGGCGTTGAGCAGGCTGTCCCGGCGTGGCCTGCTGGAGCTGTCCAGGACCGGGCGGCACACGTCCTACGCGCTCAGCAGCAGGGCGGCCACCGTGCTGGCGGAAGGCCTGCGCCACATCATGTCCTTCGGGGCCACCGAGGAGCCGTGGTCGGGACAGTGGACGGTCGCCGTGTTCTCGGTCCCCGAGGACCAGCGCGACCTCCGCCACACCCTGCGCACGCGCCTGGGCTGGCTCGGGTTCGCGTCCCTGTTCGACGGGGTGTGGGTGTCGCCGCACGAGCGGGTCGCCGAGATCACGGCGGTGCTGGCCGAGTTGGCGATCGACACCGCCACGGTGCTGCGCTCCGAGGTGGTCGACGGCAGCCCGGCGGGCGGCCACCCGATCAACGCATGGGACCTCGACGCGTTGCGGGGCAAGTACGTCGCGCTGATCGAGGAGTACGAGTCGGTGCGGCAGCGGTTGCGCGACGGGCGGATCGGCACCGCCGAGGCGCTGGTGGTCCGGACCGCGCTGATGGACGCATGGCGGCGTTTCCCCGGCCTCGACCCGGAACTGCCCGCCGCGCTGCTGCCGCAGCCGTGGCCCCGTGCGCGGGCCCGCGCGCTGTTCGCGGAGCTCTACGACGAGCTGACCTGGCTCGCGGAACAGCGGGTGAAGCAGGTCGTCGGCCAGTTCGACAAGGAGGCCGCCGGTCTCGTCCTCGGCCACGGCAGCGACTTCGCGGGCTGAGGCCCCGGCCCGCGAGTCAGCCGGCCGTTCCCTCAGCCCACCCCGGGAAGCACGACCTCGTCCCCGTCCCACGCGAACACGGTGTCGAGCCCCGCCTCCTCGCCGATCCGCGCGACGTAGTCGGCGACCCCGTCCCCGCCGTCCACACGGGACAGTGGAACGGGCCGGCCGGCGTCGTCGATCCAGCACGGCACGAACCCGGCGGAGACGATCCCGTCCACGGTGAACCGGCACACGGCGATCACCGTGTTCCTGCTCTCCGGGTGGAACGGGTAGAACGGCATGTCCGGGTCGGGCGCGAACCCGTACAGCTCGACCCGCCTGCGCGCCCACTCGGCCCGCTCGGCGCTGTCGTTGCCCGTCGGCGAGAGCGCGTGGGTGACGGTCACGAAGTTGCCGAGGCCGTGGAAGATCGGCCTGCCCCGGTAGACCTCGATGCCGCGCATGATGTGCGCGTGGTGGCCGAACACGACGTGCGCGCCCGCGTCGATCGCCGCGCGCGCGACCGGCTGCTCGTACATCGCGATGACCGCGGGCGTGTGCCCGACCCCCTTGTGCATCGACACCGCGACCACGTCCACGCGGGCCGCGAGCGCGGCGATGTCGTCGGCCATGGCGGCCAGGCTCACCGGGTCGGCGAAGGTGTACACGCTGGGCGGCCCGCCGGGGCTCGCGTGGTCCAGCTCGTAGTGCGTGAGCACCCGCACGTACGCGCAGCCCGCCTTGCGCGAGGTGGCCCACGACTCGCGGGGGCCGACGCAGTTGTAGCTCAGTACCCCGATCCGCAGTCCGTCGCGCTCGAGCACGGCGGGTTCGCGTGCCGCGTCGAGGTCCGGTCCGGCGCCCGCGGTCGCGAGCCCGGCGGCCCGCGCGTGCGCGACGGTGTCGGTGACGCCGACGTCGCCCACGTCGTACACGTGGTTGCCGGCGAGGGTCACGACGTGGAAACCGACCTCACTCAGGGCGTGCAGCGCGGCCGGGTCCGCGGGTGGTGCCGGGATGTCCGTGCTGATCTGGACGTCCGCGGTGCTGTGCGGGACCTCGACGTGGCCGATCACCACGTCGCCGCCCGCGAGGACCGGCCGGGCCGGTGCGAGGAACGACGCCGGGTCCGGCTCGTCGAGCACGAGGTCGCCGACCGACAGGACGGTCATCGGGTCAGGCATGGGTGTCTGCTCCTCCGGAGGCGGCGGTGAGCCCTTGGGTGTAGCGGGACAGGAACGCGCGCAGGCGGTCCGACGTGGCGTCGGACAGGACGCCGCCGACCGGGCCCTGCTCGACGATCCGGCCGCGGTCCATGAACACGTACCGGTCGGCGACCTCGCGGGCGAACGCGATCTCGTGGGTGACGATGACCATCGTCATGCCCGCGGCCGCGAGGTCGCGCACGACCGTGAGCACCTCGTCGACCAGCTCCGGGTCCAGTGCGCTCGTCGGCTCGTCGAGCAGCATGATCCGCGGCCGGGTGGCGAGCGCCCGTGCGATCGCCACCCGCTGCTGCTGGCCGCCGGAGAGCTGGCGGGGGTGGGCGTCCGCCTTCTCGGTCAGGCCCACCTTGCCCAGCAGCTCCAGCGCACGGTCCCGTGCCTGCTCGCGGCTGCGGCCGTGCACCCGCACCTGGGCCTCGGTGATGTTGCGCAGCACCGTCCAGTGCGCAAAGAGCTGGAACTGCTGGAACACCATGCCCATCCTGCGCCGCTGGTCGGCGACCCGCCGCGGGGGCAGCGGGCGCAGCGCCCGGCCGTCGTGGGAGAACCCGAGCAGCTCGCCGTCGAGGTACATGGCGCCGCTGTCGATCGGCTCCAGCTGGTGCACGCACCTGACCAGCGTGGACTTCCCGGAGCCGGAGGGCCCGATGACGGCGACGACCTCGCCCTGCGCGACGTCGAGGCTCACCCCGTCGAGCGCGGTGTGCGTGCCGAAGCTGCGCCGGATGTCCCGGACGCTCAGTACGGGGGTCATGCCTGCCTCCTGCCCGTGCTCCACTGCCCGCGGCCGAACCGCCGTTCGAGGCGCTGCTGCCCGAAGGAGAGCGCGGTGACCACCACGAGGTACCAGAAGCAGGCCACGAGCAGCAGCGGGACGATCTGGTAGGTCTGGTTGTAGACGGACTGGACCGCGTGCAGCAGGTCGGTCATGGCGATCACACTCACCAGCGACGTGCCCTTCATCAGGCTGATGAACTGGCTGCCGCTCGGCGGGATGATCACCCGCATCGCCTGGGGCAGCACGACCCGGAGGAACGCCTGCCCGTCGGTGAAGCCCATCGCCATCGCCGCGTCGCGCTGTCCGGTGTCCACCGAGAGGATGCCGGCACGGACGATCTCGGCCATGTACGCGGCCTCGTGCAGGGTGAGCCCGATCAGCGCCGCGGTCAACGGGGTGATCACGTCGTTGGTCGACCACGACCCGAACGTCGGTCCGAACGGGACACCGATCGACAGGCGCGGCAGCAGGTAGGCGAGGTTGAACCAGAACAGCAGCTGCACCAGCGGCGGGATACCGCGGAAGAGTCCGACGTAGACGGTGCAGACCCAGCGCACCGGCGCGAAGTCGGCCAGCTGCCCCATGGCGAGCAGCACACCGAGCACCGATCCGGCGACCATCGCGACGACGGTCAGCATGATCGAGGTCCCGAGGCCCGCCAGCACGTTGGGGTCGAACAGGTAGTCGGCCACGACCGGCCATTCGAGCCGGTCGTTGTGGGTGAGGAACCACGCGACCTGCGCGGCGAGCACGACGAGCACGGCGCCGCCGAGCCACCGCAGCGGCCGGGGGCGCCCACGTGCCGTCGCGACGTCGACCGTGACCGGCTCGGTGGCCACCATCGTCACTGCGCGCCCGCGGTGTTGAGCTTCGGCTCGTCCACCGCGACCTTCTCCAGGCCGTACTCCTTCATGATCCGCTCGTACTCGCCGTTGGCGAAGATCTCCTCGAACGCCTCGAACATCACGGGTCCGAGCCCGCCGGACTTCGGCACCAGCATGGCGAGCTGATCCACGCCCGCGCCCTGCTCGTCGGTCTGCGTCACGTAGGTGAACTCGTTCTTCTCCGCGGCCATCGCGTCGAGCGCGGCGCTCTCGGTCATGCCGACGGCGTCGGCACGACCGGACTTGGCGGCGAGGATCGTGCCGTTGGTGTCGGCGAGCCCGATGAACTCCACGGCCGGCTCGTTCCTGCCGGCACACCAGTCGGTCAAACGGACGACCTGGTCCTCGATGATGCTGCCGTCCACCCCGGCCACCCGCTTGCCGCACAGGTCGTCACTGGCGTCGATGCCGGCGGAACCGGACCTGGGGACGAGGTAGGCCGTCCTGGTCACCATCCAGACGATGGCGTCGAACTTCTCCTCCCGCTCCGCGGTGTCCTTCACCGGCCCGTTGAACGCGTCGTAGCGGCCGGCCAGCATGCCGGACAGTGCCGAGGGGAGACCCGGCACGATGGTGATCTCGGTGCGGACGCCCAGCACCTCGCCGAGCGCCTGCTGGAGGTCACGGTCGATGCCGGTGACCGTCTTGCCGTCCGCGCCGAGGATCCGGTACGGCGGGTGGGAGTCACCCGCGAAGCGGATGACTCCCGAGTCCTTGAACTGCTGGGGGAGCTTGTCGTGCCGGGCGTTGCCCGCGCCGCCCGCGGTTGCGGGGTCCTGACTGTCGGAGGAGCCGCAGGCGGTCGTGGCGAGGAGCGCCATGGCCAGCGACACGAGAAGGGTTCCACGGGACTTGAGCATCGGTGCTCCCGCCATTGATGTATGCACATTTGACTTACGGCCGTGAGCAATAGTGTCTAACGTCAGTAGTGGTGCGTGTCAAGAGCGACGGCCCGCTCGATCGCGGAGGTGGTCGCGGAGACCAGCGCGACCCACTCCGGGAGACGGGTGCGGTCGTAGCGTGCCGTTGGCATCGCGATCGACACCGCCGCCACGACCACGCCCTCCGCGTCCCGCAGTGCCCTGCCGATGGCGGTCACGCCCGCCTCGGTCCGCTGGTCGTTGACCGCGAACCCCTGGCGCCGCACCCGCCGCACCTCCCTGCGCAGCGCGGCGACCTCACCCGAGTCGGCGCAGTACGGTTCGAGATCCTCCTCGCCCCGCGCACCGAGGACGGCGAGCCCGCCGGAGGTGAGCCGGGCCGGGAGCAACCTGCCCTCGCGGTCGCCGACCCGCAGCACCTGGTCGCACTCCACGCTGGCCACGAACCGCACGTCGGCGCCGTGCGGGACGGTCAGGTTCACCGTCTCGCCGCACCGGCGGACGAGCTCACGCAGGTGCGGCAGCGCCACCTCGCGCAGGCTCGTGACCGGCTCCGGCACCACCGAGGTGCGCAGCACCGGCCCCGCGACGTAACGCCGGTCCCGGTCCTGCACGGCGAACTCGCGGTACACGAGCATCGCGAGCAGGCGGTGGGCGGTCGACCGCGCCACCCCGAGGCGCTGCGCCGCGTCGGCGACCCGCAACGGCCCCTCCTGCTGCAGGAGCACCGCGAGGCGCAGCGCGTGGTCGACCGACTCGATGCTGTACACAGGTTTGTTCCGCACAGCAGAATCCTAGATACCGTTGCGCAGAACGTGGCTAACGTCCCGGCCATGACGTCGACGGAGTCCCCGGTCCGGCTCGCGATGCCGGACGCACCCGGGCAGCCCACCCCCTCCCCCGACCTCGCGCGCCTCTACCGCGACTTCGAGAACGAACTGCTCGTTCCACTGTGGACCGAGATCGGTGACCTGATGCCGACGAGCCCCAGGCCGGACGCGGCGGCGCACGTGTGGCGGTGGGCACGGCTGTTGGAGATCGCCCGCCGGTCCGGTGACCTGGTCCCGGTCGGCCGCGGCGGGGAACGGCGCGCCATCGCGCTCGCCAACCCCGGCCTCGGCGGGATGCCGTACGCGACGCCGACCCTGTGGGCGGCGATCCAGTACCTCAACCCGCACGAGGACGCTCCCGTGCACCGGCACACGCAGCACGCGTTCCGGTTCGTCGTGGAGGGCGAGGGCGTGTGGACGGTGGTCGACGGCGACGCCGTGGCCATGCGCCGGGGCGACCTGCTGCTCACCCCCGGCTGGCGCTTCCACGGCCACCACAACCAGAGCGAGGAGCCCATGGCCTGGCTCGACGGGCTCGACATCCCGTTCGTGCACGCCATGGGCTCGGCGTTCTTCGAGCTGGGCCCCGACGTCGTGGCGAACCGCGCCACGCCGGCCCGCTCGTACGCCGAGCGGCTGTGGGCCCACCCTGGCCTGCGCCCGGTCTCCCAGTCCGGCCCGGTCGCCTCGTCCCCGGTCATGGCCTACCGCTGGGAACACACCGACGCGGCCCTGTCGGCCCAGCTCGACCTGGAGGCCGAAGGGCAGCCCGGCGTGGTGGCGCCGGGACACGCGGCCGTCCGGTTCAGCAACCCGACCACGGGTGGCGACGTGCTGCCGACGATCCGGGCCGAGATGCACCGGGTGCGGTCGCGCGCCGCCACCGTCACCCGGCGCGAGGTCGGCTCGTCGGTCTGGCAGGTCTTCGACGGCACCGGCCGCGTCCGCCTCGGCGGCCGGGAGTGGCGGGTCGAGCGCGGCGACCTCGTGGCCGTGCCGTCGTGGGTGCCGTTCACGGTGACCGCGGAGTCCGACCTGGACCTGTTCCGGTTCAGCGACACACCGATCTTCGAGGGGCTACACGCCCACCGCGTCCAGGAAGGTGACGAATGAGGCTCGCGACGCTCCGGTTGGCGGACCGCACGACGGCCGCCCGCCTGCTCGACGGCACCACGGCGGTCGAGTTGCCCGCCCCCGACCTCGGCGCGCTGCTGGCCGACCCGGACTGGCGCGCGGTCGCCGCGCGGGACGGCGCACGCCACGCCGTCACCGACCTCGCGCCGCCGGTCCCCCGGCCGGGCAAGATCGTGTGCGTCGGGCTGAACTACCGCACCCACATCCTCGAGATGGGTCGCGAGCTGCCCACACACCCGACGCTGTTCGCGAAGTACGCCGAGGCCCTGGTCGGCCCGCACGACCAGATCGCGCTCGACCCGGCGTCGGATTCGGTCGACTGGGAGGCCGAGCTGGCCGTCGTCATCGGCGCGCCCGTCCGCCGCGCGAGTGAGACCGAGGCGGAGGCCGCGATCGCCGGCTTCTCGGTGCTCAACGACGTGACCATGCGGGACTGGCAGTACCGGACCCCGCAGTGGCTGCAGGGCAAGACGTTCGAAGCCAGCACGCCGTTCGGCCCGGCGCTGGTCACCCCGGACGAGCTGCCGGGCGGGGTCCGGCCGGCGCTCGCGCTGCGGTGCGAGGTCGACGGGGTGACCGTGCAGGAGTCGACGACCGCGGACCTGGTCTTCGACCCGGTGGCGCTCGTCCGGTACATCTCGGCGATCGTGACGCTGCGGCCCGGCGACGTCATCGCGACCGGTACCCCCGGCGGCGTCGGCCACGCCAGGAGCCCCCGGCAGTACCTGCGTGACGGGTCAACCGTGGTCACCGAGGTCGAAGGGATCGGCGTACTGGCCAACACCGCCCGCGTGCCTGCGACGGTGCCGGCGTGATCGAGGCGGCGACCGGGCTGTTCCTGTCCACGCTGGACAAGATCGCGGACGACGAGTTCACCGTCGAGGTGCTGCCCGGCTGGACACGTGGACATGTCGTGGCGCACGTGACCGCCAACGCACACGCACTGCGCCGCCTGGTCTCGTGGGCGAGGACGGGGGTGCGGACACCCATGTACACCTCGTCCGACGATCGGGACCGCGAGATCGAGCTGGGTGCGCGCCGACCACCACCCGAACTCCGCGCGAACGCACACGCGGCGGCGGCCGCCCTCACGGCCGACTTCAACGCACTGTCGCCTGCCGCGTGGCAGGCGCAGGTCGTGACGGCACAGGGCCGGACCATCCCCGCCGAGGAGCTGCCGTGGCTGCGGACCCGTGAGGTAGCCGTCCACGCGGTGGACCTGGCCGCTGGCACGGACTTCACCGACCTCCCCGACGGCGTGTGCGAGGCGCTGGTCGCCGACGTCGCCCGGTGGCGCGACAGGCAGGGAGGCGGCCCCGCCCTGACCGTGACCGACGGCCGCCGGACCTGGCACGTCGCGGGTACCGGCACCCCGGTCCAGGTGACGGGACGAGCACCGGAACTGGCGGCGTGGCTCACCGGCCGCCGACGACCGCAGGACTTCCCGTCCCTGCCCCCGTGGCTGTAGTCCCGGTGTGGACAGTCGATCACGTCGGGGACGGCACCCGGGATGCCGTGAATGGTCCATTCGGGACGCTGAGCGCCCTGAATGTGCCTTTCGCAGCACCGATTGTGCCGTGCACACCTTCAGGACCGTTGCCTCACGAGAGCCCTTCGATGCCCGCACCAGGGCACAAGGTCAGCCAGGAACACGACGCCCACCACGATGTTCCTGCTCGTGATCACTCCCCCGGTTTCTCAGCGGCTGTCGACGGCGGTGTCCCCGACCGCCGCACGACCCGCTTCCAGCCGGGCGACGGGCACGCGGAACGGTGAGCAGGACACGTAGTCGAGGCCGACCTCGTGGAAGAACCTGATCGACGCCGGGTCGCCGCCGTGTTCGCCGCAGACACCCAGTTCGAGGTCGGTACGGGCCGCGCGGCGCTCGTGCACGGCGATGTCGATCAGCGTGCCGACGCCATCGCGGTCGATGGTCTCGAACGGCGACACCGTGAACACGCCCTCGGCCAGGTACACCGGGAAGAACGACGCCTCGACGTCGTCGCGGGAGAAGCCCCACACGGTCTGCGTCAGGTCGTTCGTGCCGAAGGAGAAGAACTGCGCCGTCTTCGCGATCCGGCCCGCGGTGAGTGCGGCCCTCGGCAGTTCGATCATCGTCCCGATCTCGTGCGCAACCTCGACCCCGGTCTCCTCGGCGACCTCGGACCAGTCCGGCGGGTGCGCGGGTGCGGCGAGTCTGGCGCGGGTGTGGCACCAGTTCGGCGCGCGAGACTTTTTTCCGGTGATCCTGCGCTCGTAAGGAGCCGACATGTCCGTTGCCGCTAATCTGCGTGTGGTCAGTCTCGCCGAGCGACCTGACCTCGCGTCAGCGATGTTGACCATGGAGTCGACCTGGCCCCCGTATGTCCGGGCGGAGCCACTGCTCATCAACTGGGCCTTCGAGCGGCATCCAGAGCATCAGCTCGTCGTGCTCGACGGTGAGGGCGACGACGAGCGGGTGATCGCCAGGGCGGCGAGCGTGCCGTTCGCATGGGACGGTGACGTCGACAGCCTCCCTGACACCGGTTGGGACGAGGTGCTGCGCCAGAGCATGCACGACACCTACGCCGGGCGCGCGTTCACCGCCGTGTGCGCGCTCGAGATCGCCGTGGTTCCGGGGTCGCAGGCACGGAACCTGTCCAGCCGGACCCTTGTGGCACTCAACGACAACGCGCGCCGTTTCGGGTTCGCCGACCTCATGGCGCCGGTCCGGCCGAGCAGGAAGCACGCCGAACCCGAGATGTCGATCGCCGACTACACGGCACGTACCCGGCCGGACGGGCTGCCGGCCGACGCCTGGCTGCGTGTGCACGTCCGAGAGGGCGGCGAGATCATCAAGATCTGCCCGGTCTCGATGGCCATCGCCGGAAGCCTCGCCCAGTGGCGCGGGTGGACGGGACTGCCGTTCGACACCGACGGGCCGGTGGCGGTGCCAGGAGCGCTGACACTGGTCGAGGTCAGCGTCGTGCACGACCGCGCCGTCTACATCGAACCCAACGTGTGGATCCGGCACCGCCTGACCACATGACCGCTTTCATGGGCCGCGATCCGGCAGTCCATTGTCCACCAGGCCGATCCCGCGGCGTCCCCAGTAGACACAGGAGCAGGACGAGATGATCCCTTTCAGTACCGCGCCGAGCGAGAAGATCGACAGCGGCGGCGGCAAGTGCATGTACGCACAGCTGGACCGGTTCCGTGAGGCCGCTCCCGCGGTGGCCGTCGAGCTGCCCGATGGCGTCGTGGTGTGGTCCATCACCCGGGGCGACGTGGTCAAGCACCTGCTGAACCACCCCGACGTCTCCCGCAACCTCAGGAACAACCTGCCCATGTACGTGCCGGGCGAAGTGCCCTGGCTGTCGCCGTGGGTGGATGTCGCGTCCATGTCCACCGCTGAGGGCCGCGAACACCAGCGGCTCCGCAAGCTGGTCGCGCCCGCGCTGACACCCAAGCGCATCGACGCGATGAAGCCACACCTGGAGGCCATCGCCGAGACGCTCCTCGACGAGTTGGCGACCCGCACCGGCGACGAACCGGTGGACCTGCACACCGCGTTCTCCCAGCAGCTGCCGACCAGGATGATCTGCGACCTGTTCGGCGTGCCGGAGGACCTTCGTCCCGAGGTGCTGCGGATCCTGCGAGTCGTGCTCGACACCGACAACGTGCCGGAGGAGGAGTCGGCGCGGGTGTTCGTCGACATCAACGTCGCGATGCGGACCCTCATCGAGGGCAAGCGCCGCGAGCCGGGTGACGACCTGACCAGCTTCCTGATCGCGGCCCGCGTCGACGGCGAGGAACCGCTGTCGGAGCAGGAGCTGGTCGACATGCTGATCCTGTTGATCGGCGGCGGCAGCCAGACCACGGTTTCGCTCATCGACCACACCGTTCGAGAGCTGCTCGCCAATCCCGGCCAGCTGGCCATCGTCCGGGCGGACCCGAGCCGGTGGCCGGACGCGATCGAGGAGTCCCTGCGCCTCCAGTGCCCCGTCGGCCACCTGCCGATGCGGTGGGCGAAGGAGGACATCGACCTCGGCGAAGGAGTCGTGATCAGGAAGTACGACGCCATCATGATCAGCTACCTCGCCCACGGCCGTGACCCCAACGTGTTCCCCGAGCCCGAGGTGTTCGACATCGACCGGGAGAACAAGGAGCACATCGCGTTCGGTGGCGGACCCCACTTCTGCCCCGGCGCGCGTCTGGCGCGGCTCGAGGCCGCGGTGGCGGTACCCGCGCTGTTCGCCCGGTACCCGGACCTGGCGCTGGCGGTCGCCCCGCAGGACATCCCGCCACTGCGTTCGTTCATGGCCAACGACGTGGCCGCCCTGCCGGTCCTGCTGCACCACGAGTCGACCAGGGCCGCCTGAACCGACCAGCTCGTCGGGTGCTCATCCGTCTCGGTCCGCGGACCGAGACGGGTGAGCACCCGAGGTCAGGGGTTCGTGGGGTTGTGGCGTTGCTCGGTGGCGGCGTGTCTGGCGGGTCCGGGCGCGGCGCACCTCACGGTGCCAGGAAGGGCGCGACGCCGAGATGAGTGGCCGACAGCTTCGGGTGATCAGGCCCGCGGTCCGCGCGGGAGCAGGGTCAGGGTGTTGCCGCCCTCGGGTGGGCAGGGCACCGGTGGCAGCTCGCCACGGCTGTGCCGGGCGGTCTGGTCGTCGTAGTGGGGAGAGGCCGGGTGACCGGACGCGCCGTGGCGCAGGACGTCCCGGACACGGGGGCCAGCCGGGGTCAGCTCGGCCACCATCCGCCACGGAGCGCCCTCCACGACGTGGCCTTCCCGTGTCGCGGCCATCAGGCCCACGGTTTGGCTGCTGCCGTTCACGGGGGTGGGCGGAGTGCAGAACACCGCCCGGAGGGCGGCGCCGCCTCGGCCCAGCGGGTGCGGGTCGAGTATCCGGTGCGCGGTGCCGTAGCGCCACGACGACGGGGGACCGAACACCTCCGTCAACTCCTCGCCGATCTCGTCGAGGGACGTGGCCACCACGTCCGCGAGCGGGGGCAGGCCCAGTGCCTCGAGCGCTTCCGGGGTCCGCACCAGGTGGTCCACCTGCAGCACCAGGTCGGGGGCGGTCGCCGCGAGTTGGCCCAGCCAGGTGTCGGCCAGCGCCAGCATCAGGCGCGCGAACACCAGTGGGGCCGCCGCGTCGGCGCGGTCGTGGCAGTCCCAGGCCGACAGGAGTGCGTGGCACGTGGTGCCGGCCGGCGTCGTCGGCGCCGAGCGCAGTAGCAGCGGCAGCAGCAGCCGGGCGCGGCCGTTGAGGTCGTCGCTCTGCCACCTGGCGCAGTCGTCCGCCGTCGCCTTCGGGGTGGTGTCGATCAGTTCCTCGATCCGTTCCGCGCGGTAGGGCGGCATCCAGTCGCCGCCCAGGTCGGGCGACGCACCGTCGGGGAGGAGCTTGTGGTTGGCCGACACCAGGTAGCCCTCGGCCGGGTTCACCGACTCGGGCAGCGCGTCGAACGGCACGAATCCGCGCCACGAGGCGGCGACCGACTCGAACGCCGCCGGTGCGAGGCCACTCCCCGGCACCCGGTCCGGCACCCGGCCCGCGGTCTTCACGGCGATGGTGCCGTCGCGGCCCGCCACCACGACGTTCAGGACCGGCACCCCGAACGAGCGCAGCACCTCCCGGAACTCCCCATAGGACTCGGCGCGCCACATCCGCTGGCACGCCCCGATCTCCTCGGATGGCGTGCAGCCACTCCAGAACAGGCCGCTGCCCTCGCCGAACGCGACCCAGCCGTCGCCGCCCTCCGCGGTCACCGGCACCGGGTCGCCGCCGCGGACCTCGACGACGCCGTCCTCCCGCCAGGACGCCGGCGGCGGGTCCACCGCCAGGTCCTGCGTGTCGGCCCACGAGTTGGTGATCCCCCACGCGAGATCGCGGGACGAACCCGCGATCAGTCCCGGGATGCCGGGCACCGTGACGCCGTATCCGGCGTGGTCGTCGAGCCGCAGGCCCACCTGGTACCACAGGCTTGGCTGGGTGAACGTCACGTGGGGATCGTTCGCCAGCAGCGGTGCGCCCGACGCGGTGCGCTCGCCCGCGATGGCCCAGGCGTTCGAGCCGATCGTCCGCTCGCCGTCGAGCAGGTCCTGAAGCCACACCCGGGACGGCTCCGGCAGCTCCCCTGCCGGGCCCGCGGGCCCGCCGTGCGCCCGTACCGTCACCGGGCCGTCGGCCGGGTACCGCGGCACCCGCAGGTGGGCGGCGAGGCCGGCGTCCATGTCCTGACCGCGGAACACCTCGTGCCGCAGGTTCAGCCCCAGCTCGAACCCCAGCTGTTTGACGATGAGCACCGAGTCGAGCGGTGTCCAGGGCGCCGGACGGTACCGCAGCAGCACGAACTCCGGTGGCAGCCACCACCGGCTGCCCGCTATCGCGTTCACCCCGGCGCTGAACGCCTCGAGGTTGGCGCGGGTGCGCTCGTCGGTCAGCGCGAGGCTCGCCAGCGACACCCTGGTCAACGCCAGCCGCCGCCACCGGGTGTCCTCCTCGACCAGCGCCGGACCGAGCACCGCCGACAGCGTGCCGGCTGCCCGGCGGCGCAGCACGTCCATCTGCCACAGGCGGTCGGTCGCCTGCGCGTGGCCGAGCGCGAAGTACAGGTCCTCCTCGTCGGCCGCGCGCACGGTCGGCACGCCGCGGTCGTCCCGGTCGATCGCCGCGCCGGAACGGAGTCCCGCGAGCCGCCGGGTGCCACTCGACCGGCGCCTGCCGAGGCGGGCGACCTGCCGGACCGCCCACTCAGCCGCTGACACCGGCGGCCTCCTTCTCCGGGGCGGGCCGCATCAACCCGGGTACCCGGCGCCCGACGACGAGGTAGAACGCCGCGCTCAGCAGTGCGAGCGAGCCGATGCCGAAGAACATCACGGTGCCGTTCCAGGTCGCCAGCAGCAGACCGCCGAGGTAGGGCCCGACGAACCCGCCGAGCTGGGAGAACGTCTGCGCACCGAAGTAGCTGCCGCGCCGGTCCTCCGGCGCGATCCGGTCGATGACGGCGAACTCGGAGGGCACGATGAACGTCTCGCCGACGCTGAACACCACCATGGCGACCACGAAGTGCCACGTCGTGGTCGCGGTGGCGAACCCGGCCATCCCCGCGAACATCAGCACCCCGCCGACCACGATCGCGGTCACCGGGTCGCGCCGCATCACGAACTTCGACGCGAACAACTGGAACACCACGACCGTGATCGCGTTCGTCGCCATCACGATCGCGAGAATCCTGGCGCCGTCGGCGAAGTCCATGTCCAGGTCCTGCGCGAGCAGTGCGGAGATGCGCAGGTGCACCGATTCCAGCAGCAGCCCGGCGATGATCAGGCACAGCAGCCTGCGGTCGGTGGCCACGGCGCGCGCGCTGTCGAGGAACCGGGACAGCACGGTGCCCTCGGTCCGCTCCGGCGGCTTCGCCACGACCGCGCGGCCGGTGCGCAGCGACCCGGCGAGCAACACGAAGTACACCCCGTAGGCCACGGCGGCGACGAGGAACGCGGTGCGGCCGCCGGACAGCCCGAGGTACACGCCGATCAGTGGGCCGACCGCGAAGCCGACGTTCGCCACGAGGTACTGGTAGGAGAACCACCGCACCCGTTCGCCCACGGGCAGCAGGTCGCTCAGCAGGGCCTTGCCGACCGGGCTGAACGACGCCGTGGACAGCGCGAGGGTAGCGTTGAAGACGAACATCAGCGCCACGTGCTCGCCGAGGTAGAAACCGACGAAGGACATGGCGACGCCGAGCATCGAACACAGCAGCACCCTGGTCCGGCCGAAGATGTCGGACAGCGTGCCGCCGAGGAACCCGGCGAAGATCGAGAAGAACACCGACGAGCCGATCAGCAGGCCGATCGTGGTCGGCGCCATGTCCATCTCGCGCGCGAGGAAGATCGCGAGGAACGGCACGGTGATCGCGACGGCGAGGCTCATGATCCCGGATCCGGCGACCAGCAGCTTCGCCAGGAACGGCGGCCGGTCCGGCGCACTCTCGGTCATCAGGACGCCTTTCGGTGGCTTGGGCGTTCCACCTCGGCGTGGAACTCCGTGATCATCTCGGCGAGCGCGGTGGCGTGCGGGGCCTGGATCATGCCGATGTGACCGGCGTCGATCCGGGTGGTGGTCAGCGAGTCCGGCAGCAGCGCGGCCCATCCCGCGATCTGCCTGCTCCCCAGCGACGCCGTGCTCGCCTGCACCAGCAAGGCCGGGCAGGACACCGGTTCCGGCGCGGCCCACCGCAGGTCCGCGAGCCGCTGGTAGCCGTGGAACGCGGCCACGAGCCCTCGGGTGAACAGGTCGGCGACCTCACCGTCGAGGAGGGTCTCGGCGAGCCCGACCACGTCGTCGTCGGGCACCGACCCGTCCGTGGGCAGCGCACCGGGCCAGCGGGTCGTCGCGGCGGGGAACACCATCGCGACGTGCGTGAGGTACTCCCACATCCGGTGCCCGCGGGACGCCCGCAGCTCCTCGGTGAGCAGCAGCGGGTCGGCGGCGTCGCACAGCACGAGGCTCGCGACGTCCTGACCGAGCGCGCGGAGCACGGGCACGAGCGCGAACCCGAGCGTGCCGCCGAGCGAGTGCCCGACGAGGTGCACCGGCCGGCCAGCCGCCGCCGCCACGACGAGGGCGGCGAGGTCGGCGACCAGCGCGGGCAGGGTGAGTCCGGTGCCGCGGGCGGCGGCGAGGTCACCGAGGTCGATCGAGTACCAGGCGCGGTCGGGCATCGTGGCCGACAGCTGCGCGAACGACAGCCCGAACCCGAGTGCGCCGGGGATCGACACCACGACCGGACCGGGCTCGTCGGTGTGGTGCAACGGGAGCAGCGCGGAACTCGCGGTGGTGGCCGCGGTCGCGGACCGCACCGCGGCAGCAAGGGCGCGCACTGTCGGTTTCAGGAGGAAATCGCGCAGCGACACGTCGACGCCGAACCGCTCCCGCACCCCCGCGAGCAGCCGGGTGGCGAGCAGGGAATGCCCGCCCAGCGCGAAGAAGTCGGTGCCGGTGGCGACCGTCGGCACGCCGAGCAGCCCGGCGACGATGTCCCGCACCCCGGCCGTCACCGGATCCGTCACCGCTGCCGGGCCGGACCCGGCTTCGGCGGCCGGGGTGGGCAGGGCCGCGCGGTCGAGCTTCCCGTTTCCGGTCACCGGCATCGTGTCGAGGAACTCGATCCGCGCGGGCAGCATGTACCCGGGCAGCACCTCGGCGAGCCGTTCGCGGATCGCCTCGGCGGTGGGTGCGCCCGGCTCGGGCACCGCGTAGGCCACCAGGCCCGGGCCGCGGCCCGGCAGGTCGCGCACGACCACGGCCGCCCGCGCGAGACCCGGAACGGCGGCGACCGCGCTCTCCACCTCGCCCAGCTCGATGCGGTAGCCGCGGATCTTGACCTGGTCGTCCCGGCGGCCGTGGTAGATCAGCTCACCGGCCGGGGTGCGGGCCGCGAGGTCGCCGGAGCGGTAGCCACGGGCACCGCGGATCGTCACGAACCGCTGCGCGGTCAGCTCCGGCCGGTTCAGGTAGCCGATGGCGACCCCGGGTCCGGTCACCACGATCTCGCCGATCTCGCCGTCCGGTACCGGGTTCAGGTCCTCGTCGACGAGCAGGAAGTCCAGCTCCGACATCGGGACCCCGATGGCACTGTCCGAACGCGACAGGTCGGCGCGTGTCACCGGCCGGTACGTCGACACCACCGTCGTCTCGGTGATCCCGTACATGTTCACCAGCCGAGGAGCGGTGTCGCCGTACTTCGCGAACCACGGTGCCAGGTCGGGAAACCGCAGCGCCTCGCCACCGAAGATCACGTGGCGCAGCGGCAACCGGTCGGCGTGCCGGGTGTCCTCGCCCATCAGCTGGGTGAACGCGGTCGGTGTCTGGTTGAGGACCGTCACACCCTCGTCCCGCAGCAGAGCGCGGAACGCGGCCGGGTCCTTCGCCGTCTCCGAGGGCACCACGACGACGCATCCGCCGTACAGCAGCGCACCCCACATCTCCCACACGGAGAAGTCGAACGCGAACGAGTGGAACAGCGTCCACACGTCGTCGCGGGAGAACCCGTACACCGCCGCGGAGTCGCGGAACAGCCACAACACGTTCCCGTGCGACACCTGCACGCCCTTGGGCCTGCCCGTGGTGCCGGAGGTGAAGATCACGTACGCCCTGCTGTCGCGGTCCGCCGGGCAGTCCCGCAGCGGGACCGCGGCCGGGTGCGGCTCGTCGACCAGCAGCGTCGCCACGCCGGCACCGAGGCGTCCGGAAAGCGGCCGGGACGTGATCACCAGCGCTGGAGCGGCGTCGGTGCGGATCAGCTCCACGCGGGCGGGTGGCGTGGCCGGGTCGATCGGCACGTACGCCGCGCCGACCCGGATCACCGCGAGCGCGGCCACCACCATGTCGATCGACCGGTCGAGCAGGACGCCGACCAGCGTATCCGCGCCGGCGCCGCGGTCGCGGAGCGTCCCGGCCAGCTCGGCGACCCGGTTGTCGAGATCCCGGTAGGACAGTGCGACGCCTGCGCAGCGCACCGCGGTGCGGTCGCCGTGCCGCTCGACCGAGCGGGCGAACGCGTCAGCCAGGTTCGCGGGCACCGCCGCGGTGGGCAGCGGCACGCCGCGTTGTCTCGCGAGCCGCTGCCGCAGGGCCTCCGCCCGGTCGATCCCCATCGTGTCCTCCCAGATTCCAGGTCACAGCGCCAGCAGGAGCGCGGTGAGCAGTCCGCGCTGTTCGGCCAGGTCGAGGAACGCGGTCGCGTGTTCGGACGCGAGCACGGTCGTGGCGGTCGCCGCGTCGAACGTCAGGTCCGTGCCCGTGAGGTCCCGCCAGATCGCGGCGAGCGCGGACCGGCTCGCGTCGTCGCACAACACCGCCTCGGTGAGTGGCCGGTCCGGTGAGGCGACGAAGAAGTCCAGCAACCGCACCACCCCGTCGAGCAGCTGCCCCGCGGCTCCCTGCGAGAACAGCGTCGCGTCGTACTGGATGGTCAGCTCCAGCCCGTCCCACTCGACGAACCGGAACAGCAGGTCGAACCGGCTGGTCTCCTGCGGCACCTGGACGAGGGTGCTCGTGAGCCCGGGCAGGCCGGACAGGTCGAACGGGAAGTTGTCGAACGTGGTGAGCACCTGCACCAGTGGTGCGACGCCCGGTGTGCGGGTGACCCCGCTGCTCTCCACGATCCGGCCGAAGGGCAGGAGCTGGTTCTCCAGCGCGCTCACCGCGCTGTCCGCGACCGGGGCGAGCACGTCGGCGGGGGTGGCGGTGACGTCGACGGAGTACCGCAGCGGCAACGTGTTGGCGAAGAACCCGATCAGGTTCTCCGTCTCCGGCACGGTCCGGCCCGCGACGACCGCGCCGACCACCACGTCGGACTGCTGGGCGGCCTTCGCCATGAGCACCGCCGTGACCGCGTGCCCCAGGATGAACGGGGTGACGTGGCGCCGCGCGGCGAACGCGGTGATCCGCTCCGCGGTGACGGGGTCCCACCGGTGGGTGGCGTAGCCCGCGGTCCGCGCCCGGCCGGGGGTCCTCGGGTGGGTGGTGGCGAGGTCCAGCACGCCGCCGTAACCGTCCAGGTAGGACTTCCAGAAGTTCTCCTCCGGCTGCGCCAGCGTGCCGAGGAAGTCCTCCTGCCAGCGCGCGTAGTCGGCGTACTGCACCCGCAGTTCGGGCAGGTCGGGGGCGCGGCCCTCGAGGTGGGCGAGGTAGGCCTCCCGGATCTCCCGCATCGCGACGTCGGAGGACCAGCCGTCGGTCACGATGTGGTGCAGCCGCCACTCGAACACGTGGTCCTCGGGACCGAACCGGTGCAGCCGGGCGATCGTGAGCGGGCCGCGCGCCAGGTCGAACCGGTGGTCGTGCCCGAGGACGTGCGCGATCATCGCCTCCCGTCCGGCCGCCACCCCGGTCGCGTCGACGACCGCCAGCTCGACCGGCGCGCCCGGCGCGGGGGTCTGGTAGGGCACGCCACCCTGGTCGCCGAACCGGACGGTCAGCACCTCGTGGCGGCGGGCCATGGTGGCCACCGCGGCCCGCAGCGCGGCCACGTCGAGCGGGCCGCGGATGTGCAGCAGGCTCAGGTTGTCGTAGGCGCGGTCCTCCGGTGCGACCTGGTGCAGGTACCACAGGCTGGCCTGGTTGAGCGTGAGCGGGAAGCGGGTCATGCCCGCCGGGCGCTCGGGGATGCCGTGCGCGGCGACCTCCTCCGCCCGCCAGTCGCCCACCGCCTCGTCGACGGCGGCCGCGATCCCGCGTGCCGTGCGGTGCTCGAACAGCAGGCGCAGTGGCAGGTGGACGCCGAACCGGTCGCGCAGCCGGGCCATCACGTGGGTGGCGTGCAGGGAGTGGCCGCCCAGTTCGAAGAAGTCGGCGGCCGGGTCCGCGGCGCCGGTCTTGAGCACCCCGGCGATCACCTCGAGCACAGCGGCCTCGGTGGCGGTCGCGGGCGGGGCGGGTGCGGTCTGTTCCCGCGCGGGAAGCACCTCGGTGCGCCGCAACGCCAACGCGTCGACCTTGCCGTGCGGTGTCCTGGGCAGCTCGTCGAGGCGGACCAGGAAGTCGGGCACCGCGTACCGGGGCAGCACCCCGCCGAGCGCCGCCCGGATGTCCGAGGCGGACAACGCGGTGCGTGCCACGAAGAACCCGGCGAGGCGGTTCTCGCCCTCGTCGGTGCGCACGACCACCGCGCTCTCGGCGACACCGGGCACGGCGGCGAGCGCGGCCTCGACCTCACCGAGCTCGACGCGCTGGCCGCGGATCTTCAGCTGCCGGTCGACGCGGCCGAGGAACTCCAGCCCGTCCGCGAGCATCCTGCCGCGGTCGCCGGTCCGGTAGAGCGTGGCGCCCGGCTCGAACGGGTCCGGCACGAACGCCGCCGCTGTCCGTTCCTGGTCGTTGACGTAGCCGGCGCCGACCGCGACGCCACCGACGTACAGCTCCCCCGGTGTGCCCCTCGGCACCGGCTGTCCGGTCGCGTCCAGCACGTACACGGCCGTGTTCTCGATCGGCGTGCCGACCGGGACCGAAGGCAGCCGCTCGTCCACGTCACCGGTGACCTCGTGGTGCGTGGTGTCGTCGGAGGTCTCGGTGATGCCCCACATGTTCAGCAGCCGAACGGCGGGCAGCAGGCGGCGGAACTCGTTCGCGGCACCCGGTTTCAGCGTCTCGCCGCTGGAGGCGACCCAGCGCAGCGCGAACGGCGGGAAGGCCGCCACCCCGTAGTGCGCAAGTTCCGCGCAGAACACGCTGAGCACCGAGGGCGCCACCTCGAGCACGGTGATGCCGTCGGTGGCCACGGCCCGCAGCAGGCGGGGCGGGTCCTGGCCGATCTCGTCCGGGTAGATCACGGTGGTGGCGCCGACGGCCAGCGGCGAGAACCACTGCCACAGCGAGATGTCGAAGGTGGCGGCGGCGTCCTGGGCGACCCGGTCGCCCGCCGCGATGCCCAGCACGCCGACCTTCGCCAGCACGTGGTTGAGCATGCCGTCGTGGCGGATCAACGCCCCCTTCGGCTCGCCCGTGGAGCCGGAGGTGAAGATGACGTAGGCGCCGTCCCTGCCACCCGGCAGCGGGCCGGGGTACGGCAGGTGGTCCCCGATGTCGGCGAGCCGGGCCGTGTCGATCCCCGTCGCGGCCGCGCGCACCACGTCGGCGGACTCGTCGTCGTGCAGCACGAGCACGGCCGCGCCGCGTCGCAGCATGCTCGCGACTCTCGACGCGGGTCCGGCGGGCAGCGGCAGGTACACCGCGCCGACCCGCAGCACCGCCATCAGCGCGACGAGGTAGCCGATGTCACGGCCCGCGCGCAGCGCCACCACGTCCCCGGCCCGCACCCCGCGTGCCGAGAGCCACCCGGCGCCCGACGCGACCCGCGCGGCCAGCTCGGCGTAGGTGACCGAGTCGCCGCCGCACACCGCGGCCACCCGGTCCGGGTGCGCGGCCACGGATTTCGCGAAGGTGGCGAGGAAACCGTCGGCGGCCCGCGGGCACACGGGACCGCGGCCTGCCGCCAGCAGCTGCCGGTAGGTGTCCTCGCCGAGCAGGTGGCGGTTCGTCGCCACCTCGTCCGGTGCGGACACGACGTGCGCCAGCGCGTTGCGGTACAGCTCACCGATCTGGTGCAGCTGCGCCTCGCTGACCCGCTCCATGTTGGCCTCGAGGTCCAGCGACAGCAGCCGGGAGAACGGGTCCTTGTTCAGCTCCACCCGCAGCGCGAAGCTGGTCTGCATCCAGGCGTGCGCGTCGAGCACGGCGATGCCGGTGGCGGCGGCGAGCCGTTCGTAGCCGTGGAAGTGCGTGAAGTTGAAGCTGACGTCGAACAGGTCACCACCGGCACCGGCGAGCCGCCGGATCTCCGCGTACGGGAACCCGCGCGTCGCGAGCAGCTCGGTGTCCTTGGCCAGCACGGCGTTGGCCAGCTCGGACCACGTCCGCCCGGTCGCGGGCAGCCGGAAGGGCACGACGTTGATGTGCACGCCAAGCGCCTCGGTGCCGCCCTCCTGCGCGACCCGGCCGTTGGACACGATGCCGACCACGACCTCCGCCTGCCCGGACACCAGGGCCTGCACCCGTGCGTGCACCGCGACCAGCACGTGTTTGAGCGACACCCGCAGCTCGCCTGCCAGCTCGTCGAGCCCTGCCGAGACGTCCGAGGGCAGGTCGACGGACAGGAACCCCATGCGCCCGTCGTGGACGTCGCTCGCACCGGACGCCAGCGACGGCAGCGGGGTCGGCACCACGTCGGCCATCTCCCGCGCCCAGAACTCCCGCGCCGAGGACCGGGACAGGACCTCCCGCTCGGCGGCGACGAAGTCCGCGTAGCGCCGCACCGGCGGTTCGACCGCGCCCAGTGGGCGGTCGTGCAGCAGCGCCCAGTACTCGGTGAGGATGCCGGTCATCATCACCGACTCGCTCCACCCGTCCAGCGTGGCGTCGTGGAAGCTCATCGCGAACCGGAACGTGTCGTCGGTCAGGACGTGCACGGCGAACCGCACCAGCGGCGGGGTCGCCCAGTCGTAAGGCGTTCGCTTCTCGCGCTCGCACCAGGCGGAAAGCTCCGCCTGCCGTGCGTTCTCGTCGAGGTCGCGGAGGTCCGCGCAGGTGAGCGGGAGGTGTGCGGTGGCGTGCACCAGCTGCAACGGTTCGGAGTAGCGGGTGAAGTCGAACGAGGTGCGCAGCATCTCGTGCTTCGCGACGGCCCGGTCGACGGCCGCGCGCATCGCGGCGTGGTCGTAGCGGGCACCGAAGGTGAACATGAAGACGTCGCAGTACATGTTCACGTCGGTCTGGTATGCGCTGTGGAACAGGAATCCCGCCTGCAGCGTGCTGACCGGGTAGGCGTCCACCACGCCGCCGGGCACCAGCGCCCGGTCGGCCGCGCCGATCTGCGCGAAGGGCACGACCGGTGCGACGGCGTCCTCGGGCGGTGCGCCCGCCGCGGCGGCGATGGCCCTTGGCGTCTGCAACGCGTAGATGTCGGCCAGTTCGATCGCGACCCCGTGGGCGAGCGCGGCGGTCCGCAGGCGCAGCGCGATGATCGAGTCGCCGCCGACGGCGAAGAAGGAGTCGTCGGGCCGGACGCCGGTGGTGCCGAGGACCTCCTCGAACAGCCCGCACATCCGCCGCTCGGCCGGACTCGCCACCGTGTCGTCCACAGTGGACGCGCGGAGGGTGTTGGCCGCCGTGGGGGCGGGCAGGCGGTCCCTGTCGACCTTGCCGTTGTGGTTCCGCGGGATCGCGTCGACCGCGACCACGGACGCGGGCACCATGTAGCCGGGCAGGTGGGTGTGCAGGTGCGCGAACACCTCGTCGCCCGCGAGCCCGTCGCCCGCGACATAGGCGACGATCCTGGCGGTGCCCGACGTTCGCGGTGCCGCGCTGCCGCGGATCAGCTCGCGGGTGTCGGAGATCCGGAACGTCGAGGCGGGCTTCTTCGCCACGACGTCCGCGGCGGGCTGGTCCACCACCACGGCGGCCTGCCGCACGCCGGGCGCCCCGGCCAGGGCGGCCTGGATCTCCCCGAGTTCGATGCGGTAGCCGCGGATCTTGACCTGGTCGTCCCGGCGGCCCTGGTAGACGTACTCACCGTGTTCCGTGCGGACGGCGAGGTCACCGGACCGGTAGCCACGCACGCCGCCGACCGTCACGAACCGCTGCGCGGTCAGGTCGGGGCGGTTCAGGTAGCCGGCGGCCACCCCGGGTCCGGTCACCACGATCTCGCCGGTCGCGCCGTCCGGCACCGGGTTCAGCTCGTCGTCGACCAGCACGAAGTCCAGATCGGGCAGTGGCACCCCGATCGGGCTGTCGGTGCGGTCGAGGTCGGCGCGGAGGACCCGGCGGAACGAGGCGTGCACGGTGGTCTCCGTGATGCCGTACATGTTCACCAGCCGCGGCGCGGTGTCGCCGTACTTGGTCACCCAACCGCGCAGATCGGCGAAGCGCAGTGCCTCGCCGCCGAAGACGACGTGCCGCAGGGGCAGGCGGTCGGTGTGCCGGGCGTCCTCCGCGATCAGCTGCGTGAACGCGGTCGGAGTCTGGTTCAGGACCGTCACACCCTCGTCGCGCAGCAGAGCGCGGAACGCGGCCGGGTCGGTGGCGGTCTCGCGCGGCACGACCACGAGGCACCCACCGTAGAGCAGCGCGCCCCACATCTCCCACACCGAGAAGTCGAACGAGAACGAGTGGAACAACGTCCACACGTCGTCGCACCCGAACGCGTACTGGTCCTCGGTCGCGGTGAGGAGCCGCAACAGGTTGCCGTGCGAGACCGCGACACCCTTCGGTCTGCCGGTGGTGCCCGACGTGAAGATCACGTACGCCCGGCTTTCCCACCCCGCCCGGCACGCGTCGCCCGGCAGCGGCGCCGCGTGCGGTAGCCGGTCCACGAGCAGCACCGGTGCCGCGTCACCCACCCGCCCGGCCAGCGAGGCCGAGGTGATCACGAGCGAAGGAGCGGCGTCGGCGAGGATCAGGCTGGTGCGGGCGACCGGTGTCGACGGGTCGACCGGGACGTACGCCGCGCCGGTGCGCACGACCGCGAGCGCGGCCACCACCATGTCGATCGACCGGTCCAGCAGGATGCCGACCGGCAGGTCGCTGTCCGTGGTACGGGTGGCGATCGCCCCGGCGAGCGCCGCGACCCGGGCATCCAGCTCGCGGTAGGTGAGACTGTCCGCGCCGCACCTGATCGCGGTGCGGTCCCCGTACAACTCGACGGTGCGGGCGAAGGCGGCCCCGAGGTTGGCCGCCCACCCGAGCGTCGGCCCCGGTACCTCCTCGGCCAGGACCAGCCCTTTGCCGCCGAGGGCCTCGTCGGCAACCTCGTCGGCAACCTCGTCGATGGCCAGCCGGAACTCCTCGACCACGCGCCGTGCCACGGCTTCGCCAACCAGGTCCCGCTGGTACACGAGGCGGTAGACCATGCGGTCGCCGTCCCGCGCCCCGTAGAGGCTGAGCGCGAACGCCACGTCGGCAGGCGGCACGTCGACCACCGTTACGCCGACGCCGCCGATCGTGTCGTGCGCACCGCTGGACGGGACCGCGAACCCGTCGCCGAACCCGCCGTCCGCCGACTGCTGGTAGGTGAGGGTCGCCTGGAACAGCGGGTTCTGGCCGTGCCGGTCGGGCGCGAGCGCGCGGACGAGCGCGGCGAACGGGAGGTCGGCGGTGTGCAGCGCGTCGCGGAGCGCGTGGCGCGTGCGGTCCTCGACCTCGGCGAGGCGGTCACCGCCGGTGAAGTCGCACCGCAGCGGCACCGGATTCACGAGATAGCCGACGGTGTTCGCGAAGCGGGTGTCGGTGCGGCCGTGGTGGGTGGTGCCGATGGTGAGGGCCGGTCGGCCGGTCACGCGGTGCAGCGCACGCAGGTACGCGGCGGCGACGGTCGTGAACGCGGTGGCACCGCGTGCGGCGCTGCGCGCGTACAGCGCGGCGGTGCGGCCGGCGTCGATGGTGAAGTCCACGACGGCGGCGGGCTTGCGGCGGCGCGGCACCGGCGGTGCGGGGAACAGCAGCTCGTTGCGCACCGGGCGCCACCGGTCCGCGAGTTCCGCGAGCCGTGCCTGTGCCCGCGGTGTGGCGAGGTGGCGAACCTGTTCGACGGCCCACATGCGCGGGTCCGCGGTGGTGTCGCCGCTGCGCGCGAAGTCCTTGTCCCCCACCAGTTCCGCGACGACGTCGGTGAGCACGACGCGTAGCGAGAGGTAGTCGGCGACCGCGTGGTGGCACGCGACCAGCAGGGTGGTGCTCGCCGGGGCGAGCACCACGGCGGACCGCACCAGGGGGCCGTCGGCGAGGTCGAACGGGCGACCGGACACCTCGGTGAGGTACGCCCGCTCGTCACTCCCCTCGGCGTCCACCGCCTCCCAGTCGAAGCGCGGCTCGTCGTGCACGTGCTGGAGGCCGTCGCGGATCGTGGTGCGCAGCGCCGGGTGCGCGGCGACGGCGGCGGCCACCGCGGCACGGATCTGCTCCGGCTCGAACCGGCGGCCCAGGCGCAGGGCGGCCGACAACGTGTTCGACCGGTCGTCCGGGTGGAGCTGGTCGTGGAACAGCATCTGCAGCTGGCTGTCCGTGGCCGGGCACTCGTCCGGCACGAACACGGTCGGTTCAGCGTGGGCGGCGGCAGGAACGGCGGCGAGGACATCCTCGAGGGAGGCGTCACCGAAGAACAGTTCGGCGGGCAGCCGGGTGCCGGTCGCCGACTCCGCGGCGCCCTTGAGCGCCATGAGCTTCATGGAGTCCAGGCCGAGCGCGGCCAGCGGACGGGCGGCGTCGGCCGGGGTGGGCGCGAAACCGATCCTGTCCACCAGCACGGCCCGCAGATCCCTCGGCGCCACCGCCGCGGCGGCCTGACCGATCACCTTCAGCTGTCCACGTTCGTACCGGTCACGGGTCGCCGCGCGGCGGATCTTGCCGCTGGAGGTACGCGGGATCGCGCCGGGGCGCACGAACACGACCCCGGTCAGGTCCAGTCCACAGTCGACGGACACCGACCGCCGCACGGCGGACGACAGCGCCGCCAGCTCGCCGGCCGGCAGGCGGACCGCCGCGCCGGTCAGTTCGGCGACCAGCAGCACGTCGTCACCGGCCTGGAACGCCGCCGCGGTACGCAGTCGCGGGTCGGTGCTCGTGGCGGCCGCCTCGAGGTCGTGCGGGTGGTGGTTGCGGCCGCCGACGATGATCAGGTCCTTGACGCGGCCCGCGACGTGCAGCGCACCGCCGACGACCGCCCCGAGGTCACCGGTGCGGAGGAACTCCCCCGCGTGTCCGGGCACCGTGGCGCGGAAGGCCGCCGTGGTCGCGGCCGGGTTGCCCCAGTAGCCCCGCGCGACGCCGGGTCCGCGGACGAGGATCTCGCCGACCTCGCCGCCGGTCACCGCGGCCCCCTCCGCGTCGACGACGACCACCGTCGTGTCGGCAGCCGGGGTGCCGGCGGACACCACGTCCCGGCCGTCGATCCGCGTCGACGAGTGGCCATCGCCCGCGGTCACGCCCGCGACGAACAGGGTCGCCTCGGCCAGTCCGTAGCACGGGAACCACGCCGACGGCGCGAATCCCTGTGCGCCGTAGCGTTCGGTCACCGCGGCCATCGTCGCCGCCCGCACCGGTTCGGCGCCGTTGAACGCGATCCGCCAGCGGCTCAGGTCCACTCCGGACAGACGCGTCGCGTCGTACCGGTCGGCGAGCAACCGGTAGGCGAAGTCCGGTCCGCCCGAACAGGTCGCGCCGAACTCCGCGATCGCGAGCGGCCAGCACAACGGGTCCCGCACGAACTCGAACGTCGGCAGCAGCACCGCGGGCGTACCGGTGTACAGCGGGAGCAACGTGGTGCCGATCAGGCCCATGTCGTGGTACATCGGCAGCCAGCTGAGGACCACGTCGTCCGGGCCGATCCCGAACCCGCTCTCGATCGCGCGCAGGTTGGCCGCCAGGTTCGCGTGGCTCACCATGACACCCTTGGGGGTGCCCGTCGACCCTGAGGTGTACTGGAGGAACGCCAGGTCCGCCGCCTCGGGCACCGCCGGGGCCGTGGTCGCGGCTGGCAGCTCGTCGATGGCGTGCACGGGAACGGGGAGGTCGGCGAGCAACGGCACCAGCGGGCCGGTGGTCAGCGCGACCGCGGCGGCGCAGTCGTCGACCACCGCGGTGATCCGGTCCAGCTTGGCACCCGGCCGTGGCGGGTACAGCGGCACCGCGACCGCGCCGGAGGACAGGCAGCCGAGGAACGCCGCGAGGTAGCCGGCGCCGGGCGGGAACAACAGCAGCACCCGGTCCCCCGGTCGCACGGTGGCGCGCAGGAACGTCGCGACCCGCGCCGCCTCGTCCGCCAGTTCGCCGTAGGTGAACACCCGGTCGACGACGTTGCCCGCGCCGAGACAAGTGAACGCGATGTCCTCGCCCCGTTCCCGCGCCCAGTGCCCGAGCGCGTGTGGAACGCTGGTGAACCCGTCCGCTGGACGTGTCATGCCGCCGCACCTCCAACGCCATCAACGGATCGCATCTCGATGCTAGGAACGGCCGGTCACCACTGGGTAATCGCCACTTTCCGCTGGGTCACGGCGACTCGACCGGAATTACCCACCGCGTACGAGGCGAATCCGAGCCCACCTGGTTTCGCTTGGTACATGACGCACTCAACCGGTCTCCCGGGCGGCCAGTTGAGCGATCGGCTCCGCGTGTTGCGTGGCGGACTGACGCCGACACCGGTCGTGCCGTTGCGCGCGGACCGGCTGAACCTGTACGCGAAACTCGAGTTCTGCAACGTCAACGGCAGTGCCAAGGACCGGGCCGCGCTGTGGATCCTCCAGCAGGCCATCGGCCGGGGCGATGTGCACGCCGGGACGACCGTCGTCGAGTCCTCCTCCGGCAACTTCGCGGTCTCGCTCGCGTCCTACGCGGTGGCGCTCGGCGTGCGGTTCGTGCCGGTGCTCGACCCGCACTGCAACCGCGGCACCGAGGCGTACCTGCGGGCCCTGTGCCCGGTCGTGGAGAAGGTCACCGAGCCAGACGGCACGGGCGGATACCTGCGCACCCGGCTGGGCCGGGTGCGTGAGCTGCTCACCGGCGACCCCACCGGCTACTGGCCCGACCAGTACGGCAACGCCGACGCCGCCGAGGCGCACTACCGGTTCACCGGCGCCGAACTGTGCACCGCGCTGCCGCGGCTCGACTACCTGTTCGTCGGGGTCGGCACCGGCGGCACGATCGCCGGGCTGTCACACCGGGTCAAGGAGACCTTCCCGGGCTGTGCGGTGATCGCCGTCGACGCGGTCGGTTCGGCGATCTTCGGCGCACCACCCGCGCCACGCCGCATCCCCGGGCTGGGCTCCGGGATCGTGCCCCCGCTGGTGGGACAGGCGCTCATCGACGACGTCGTCCACGTGGCGGACACCGACGCCATCACCGGCTGCCACGACCTGCTCGGCGAGCACGGCGTCTACGCGGGTGGCTCGACCGGCAGCGTCTACCACGCCATCCGCCACTTCTTCACGGCCAATCCCGTGCCGAGGCGTACGCCCTCCGTCGCGTTCCTGTGCGCGGACCGGGGCCACGCGTACGCCGAGACCGTCTACGACCCGGCCTGGGTCCGCACACTCCGCGCGGACGAACCGGTCCACGCCGCCGCATGAAGGGATGCCCATGTCCGCTCCACTGCCGAACCTCCTGGTGCTGAGCGGCGGCGACGTCGCAGATCAGCTTGAGGGCAACCGCGCCGAGTGCCTGGACGTGGTCCGCCGCGCCTACCTCGCACACGACGCGGGCTCGAGCGTGAACCCCCAGAGCGCGTTCCTGCGGTTCCCGCACCAGCCGAGGTCGCGGATCATCTCGCTGCCCGCCTACCTCGGCGGCGAGTTCGACGTCGCTGGCATCAAGTGGATCGCGAGCTTCCCGGCCAACCGCGATCGCGGCATCCCGCGCGCGTCGGCCGTGCTGGTGCTCAACGACGCCGAGACGGGCTACCCGTTCGCGTGCCTGGAGTCGTCCATCATCTCCGCCGCCCGCACCGCGGCCTCCGCGGTCCTCGCCGCGGAGACCATCGTCGGCACGCGCGACGCGCGCAGGGTGGGCATCATCGGCACCGGCCTGATCGCCAGGCAGGTCTGGAAGTTCCTGCGCGACCTCGGGTGGCGGACCGGCGGTTTCCGGCTCTTCGACCTCGACCGTGCCGCGGCGGACCGGTTCGGCGCCGCGCTCACCGAGCAGGGCGCTCCCGACGTGGTCACGGTCGACGACGCCGCGGGGGCGTTCGCCGACTGCGACGTGGTGCTGCTCACCACCGTCGCGGGCGAGCCGCACCTGCACGACCCCGCCCTGCTCGCCCACGCCCCGGTGGTCCTGCACCTGTCGCTGCGCGACCTGTCGCCCGAGATGATCCTCGCCGCGCACAACATCACCGACGACGTCGACCACGCGGTCCGCGAGCGCACCTCGCTGCACCTCACCGAACAGCGGACCGGCAACCGCGGGTTCGTCCACGGCACGCTCGCCGACCTCCTGACCGGTCGCACCGCCCGCCCGGAAGGCACCCCAGTGATCTTCTCCCCGTTCGGTCTCGGCGTACTCGACCTGGCCGTCGGCAAGTGGGTGCACGACCGCGTCACCGCACAGGGCGGCGGCACACCGGTTCCCGGCTTCTACGACGCGGTGGCGAGCTGACCCGCCATCGGGGTTTCCGTGGCGGGTCAGCTCGGTTGATCGGCGATCCGCCGAGCTGGTGCGGCACGAGTGCCAGGCGGGATTGACCCACACCACGATGGACCCCGGCCGTACGGCCGGGGTCCATCGTGGTGGTCAGAGGCGAATGGTCAGCGCAGCCAGCGGTTGTCCCGCACGACCGGCAGTGCTGCCCAGCGCTTGCCCAGGCCCCACGTCTGCCCGGCGGCGACGACCGCCAGCCAGACCAGCACCAGGGCGTAGAGGACGTGGTAGTCGAGGATCGGGTTGGTCGACATGGTGGGCTCGCCGGCGTCGGTGAACCGGTCCAGCGGCCACTCCGCGACCCACATCAGCAGCATCATCACGGTGCCCGACACCGCGGCGATCCGCAGGCCGACACCGAACAGCAGCGCGACCGCGATCCCGGCCAGCCCCAGCATGAACAGCGAGTCCGCCCACCACGCGCCCGCCCAGCCGCGGAACGTGTCCGCGAACGGGCCGTGGTCGAGGTTGCCGAGGAAGCCCTTGGTCGGCGACCCGCCGTTGAGCCAGGCCTTCTCCGCCCCGGTCGCGTAACCGAGTCCGAACAGCTTGTCGATGAAAGCCCACCCGAAGACCAACCCCATGGTGATCCGGGTCACCGCGCTGACGCGGCCCGCCACGGTCCCCACAGGACGCGACACCGTGACCGGTGCTGCCTGCCGACCCATGGCCTTCTTGTGCTCGACTGGGTGCTCCTTGAGGGAGATCGTGACTCTCTCTTTCTCCTGTTTGGCTACACCTCAAGTGTCGCCGCGAGAACACGCTCTGACCGGAGTCCAAAGTCCCGCGTCGCACACCGTTGGTCCCATGCTCCGGCGGCGCAGGAGGCGGCACCTGCCTTGCTCTGACCGGAGGTGGCAAGAGCATCACCTCGCGATCGGCAAGCCGGTTCCCTTACGGCGCGGGCCAAGACGTTCAGCTCCGGCAACGGGTTCCGTGCCGATGAGCGTGGCCGCAGGGTTCACGATGTTTGTTCCCCCGGCGCTCATGCGTCCGTCGCTGCCGCACGAGAGTGGCTCCACGGGTGGTGACGAGATGCCCGGGCGGCGAGGGCTTAGGGCCCTGACATCGGCGGCCGGAACGGACGAGTGTGAATGGTGAGACAGCAGCACCATCGGGAGAACCGCCATGACCGTCGTGAGACCGGACCGTGAGACGCTGCGGTCCGCGATCGCTCTTGCCGTTCGAGCCCCCTCGATTCACAACACCCAGCCTTGGCATTGGCTGGTCGGTGACGAGTCGGTCCACCTGTTCGCCGACTGGACCCGGCAGGTACCCGCCATCGACCCGGATGGTCGGGATCTGCTGGTCAGCTGTGGAGCGGCGCTGCACCACCTCCGGGTCGCGCTGGCCGCACTCGGCTGGGCCAGTACCGTGCACCGGCTGCCGAACCCGGCCACCCCGGAGCACCTGGCGTCGCTCGAGTTCCGGGGGCGCCGCTCCCGCCGGCCGCCCGCGCATGACGACCACCGGGCAGGGGCCGTGTGCGGTCAGCGCGTTGGCCACCGAGCCGAGGAGCAGGCTGCGGAAACCACCAAGCCCTCGGGACCCGACGACGATCAGCCCGGCGTCCTCGGTCTCCGCCACGAGCTGTTCACCGGGCTGGCCGGTGCGCAACTCGGTGTCGACGTCGAGGTTCGGCGCTGCCTGTAGTGCGACGTCGCGTGCCGCCGAAAGCCATTTCCTGCCCTGCTCGGCGAGCTCCTGCGCGTACAGGTCCGCTGGCGGCAGCAGCAGCGGCAGCTGGTCTCCCATGCCCGGTACCGGCGCTGGTTGAACCCGCGGTGCAGCCCTCCGCAGACAACGGCGAACAGCCCCACGACGGCGAGCCAGCCGCACACCGCCGCCAGCACCCCGGTGACCACGGCGTCCGATGAGGACAGTGGCGGGTCCACCGCGTCGCCGGACCGGTCCAGCCATACCGGGACTTCGGCACCGGCCTTCAGGCCGTCCTCCGCGCTGACAAGGCCGGTGCGGCTGGACCCGTCGGGCAGCCGCCAGCCGGCAAGCACTTCCGACCGTCCCTTGATCACCACGCCCTGCGCGCCGACGGTCGCCACCGGGGAGTCCTCGACGAGGACCGCGACCGTCTCGTGCCGGGTTCGCGCCTGCTGGGCGCTCTGCTCGGCGAGGCCCGTGTAGGTCACCGAGCCGAGGGTCGACATGACCGGCACCAGCGCGAGCGCGACCAGCACGAACCGGCTCACGATGGCACTCTCGGTCCGATCGACGCCTCGTGCCAGTGGGTTGCGGCCGGGACGCAGCAGCCGCGCCGGCATCGCCATCGCACTGCTGGCCGGGATCGGCATGCGCATCGCCGCGGCCGCGGGCACCCTCATGATGCTGCTCATGTGGGCAGCCGAATGGCCGCTGGACCGGTTCACCGACGCCGGTGAACCCACCATGTCGACCAACCCGGTCCTCGACTACCACATCCTCTACGCCCTCGTACTGATCTGGCTGGCCACCGCCACCGCCGGAATCACCTGGGGCCTCGGAAAGCAGTGGGCAAGGCTCCACTTCGTCGAGAAGAACCCCTGGCTGCGCTGACAACAAGAACCGGTGCTGCCGGCCACCCAACGGTGGCCGGCAGCACCATGCTCAGGACCGAGCGAACTACTTCTGCGTGGTGGAACGAGAATCCACGACCCTGATGCCGTTCTTCGCACACGAACGACCGGTTCTCAGTCGCGATCCCGCTGACCGCGAGTGGTCCGGCCGGGTCACCGGGGCCATAATGAACACATGGACCTCGATGACGCACGAGAATTCGTTCGCACACAACACCACGCGGTGCTGGCGACGACACGGTCGGACGGTGCGCCACAGATGTCGCCCGTCGTCGCGGCGGTGGACGAGGCCGGTTTCGTCGTGGTCAGCACAAGGGAGACGGCCTACAAAGTCCGCAACCTGCGCCGCGACCCGAAGGTCTCCCTGTGCGTTCTGCCGGACAACTTCTTCGGCCGGTGGCTACAGCTCGACGGTGTCGCCGACATCGTGTCACTGCCCGACGCGATGACCGCCCTCGAGGACTACTACCGCCGAATCTCGGGCGAGCACCCGGACTGGGACGAGTACCGGTCGATGATGCGGACGGAGCAAAGGGTTCTGCTGCGCATCCGCCTTCTCCGCGCCGGCCCCGACAACAGCGGCTGAACCAGCCGGAACGGAACATCCCTTCCTCGGCAGGATCTATACTGCGCTTGTGACTTCGTCTGAGCGCGATGGGGAAGATCCGCGTGGCCGGGCCGTCTACGAGCATTTGGTGGAAGTCCACGCGCTGTATCGGCGAGAGTTGGCCAAGCTGCGTGGCGAGATGGCGAAATGGTCGGCCGATCCCGGCGGGCCGGATCGCCTGGCGGACGCGGCCCGCGCCTTCTCGGATCAGCGGAAAAGCGACCTGCGCCTGAACTGTCTTCAGTTCTGCGATGCGCTCACGGCGCATCATTCGGTCGAGGACACGCAGATGTTCCCGCAACTGCGGGACTACTCGGCGGCTGCCGCACCGGTTGTCGACCGGCTCAGGATGGAACACGAGAAGATCGCCGATCTGCTGGCACAGCTGGAAAACACGCTCCGCCGACTGTCCGGGGATCCGTCGCTGGTGGCTGACGCGGCGCGGGCGCTCACTGCGCTCGCCACCGACCTGGAGGCCCACCTCGACAACGAGGAGAACAGCCTCGCCGGTCTGTTCGGGCTGCGCTGAACAGGTCGCACGTCCCGGTCAGTCACCACGAAGCCACGCAGGCGCGGTCTGCTCCCGGTTCGCGCCTTTCTCGAGCACCACCATGTTGTGGTAGAAGTGCATGCCCGTCACCTCGAGCCCGCTCGCGGTCGAGTCCTGCGCCTGCAGTTCGTCGACGACGGTCTTGAGAAAACCGACCGACGTGGCCGGATCACCGGCGTCAGTTCGGCCACCGTTCCACGCGGGCCAGTACGACGTCGCCAGGTCCTCGACGACGTACAGCCCGCCGTGTCGAAGCAACGGGAAGAGCGTCGTCAGGGAGACGATCACGTGCTCGCTCAGGTGACTGCCGTCGTCGATCACGATGTCGAACGGCCCATGACGGTCGTTCAGCGCCACCAGGAAGTCCACATCGGACTGATCGCCCCGGATCGTGCGGACCCGTGTCTCGTCGTGACCGGACTTGTCCGCGATGTCGACGCCGTGGATCAAGCCGCGACGGAAGTAGTGCTTCCACATTCGCAGCGAAGCGCCGCCCATTGCCGAGGACTGGTACCCGCCGATGCCGATCTCCAGAACTCGCACCGGGCGGTCCCGGTACGGGGCGAAATGCCGTTCGTAGTGTGGTGTGTACCAGTGCCCGCCCCACTTGTCCGAACCGAACCGCAGTGCCAGCGCCGCGAGGTCGTGACGGCGTGGCGAGCACGCCAGGACCAGCCGCCCCGCGGCGACCTGGGCGGCCTGCCAGCGCAGCATGGCCGGATCGTCCGGTGCCGGTGAACGCGGCCCCGGTTCGTCCCTGACCACGACCTGTCGCGTGCGGTCGGCAGGTGAGCCCGCGGGCCCGAAGACCGCGCGCACGAACTCCCCGAGGTCCTGGCGGATCCACACCTCCGGCTCCGGCACCCAGCCTGCCTTCACCGTGTCCGGACGGGCCTGGTCCTGGAGGCCGGTGGAAACCACGTAGCCGACAGGTTTCCCCGGCGTCAGCAGTTCGAACTGGACGGTGACGGGTATCGGCGGCTGGTCGAGCAGCGCGGCCCGCGAGAGCACCTCGGCCAGCACGGCCTCGGCGACCCGGTGCGGGTCGAGGTCCTGGTCGATGGTCGTCGGTTCCGGTCCGCTCGCCAGGGCTACCAGCAGCGCCGCCAGGTCGTGGTCGATCCCCTCGACCCGCGTACTCGATTCCACGTGACCGCCCCCTTCGGTTGTGCCGTCAGTCCTTCTGGAGGACGGCCTCCAACTCGATCTGGATCTTCACCTTGTCGGCGATGACCACGCCACCGCCCTCGATCAGCATGTTCCCGGTGATCCCGTAGTCGCTGCGGTTGATCTCCGCGGTCGCCGTGAAACCCGCGCGGGTGAACCCGTACGGATCCGGCCCGAAGCCGTTCGGCTCGATCCGCACCGTGACGGCCTTGGTCACCTCGTGGACGGTCAGGTCGCCGTCGAGCAGGAATGTGTCTCCGTCGACCCGCACCCCGGTCGAAACGAAGGTCATGGTCGGGTACTTCTCGACGTTGAGGAAGCCCTCGCCGCGGAGGTCCTCGTCCCGCGCGTCGTTTCCGGTGCTGATGGACGCCAGGTTGATCGTGGCCGTCGCGGTGGAGTCGAGCGGGTTCGGCGCCGTCGTGACGGTCGCCTCGAACTCGGCGAACCGGCCGCGAACATTGCTGACCATCATGTGCCGGACGCTGAAGCCGATCTCCGAATGAACGGGGTCGGCGACCCAGGTGCCGACCGTGTAGCCAGGAATGGTGGCGGTGTCCGGGTTGTTCACGCGTACTGTCCTCCAGGTCGGTTACTTGTGAGATCCTGGTTCCTGTCAGGAACCAGACCCGGACAAGTATCGAAGTAGCCGGGTTGGTTCAACAAGCAGGCACATTGATGTGTGCTGGTGTCACGGAGGGAACCATGGACCAGGCGGCGGCCGTACCGACGAGCGATTCCGCACCGGAGTTCTGCCGGGCGCGTGAGGTGCTCGACCGGGTGGGTGACAAGTGGTCCGTGCTGGTCATCACGCTCCTCGGCGACGGTACTCACCGGTTCAGCGAGCTGAAGCGCGCCATCCACTTCATCACCCAACGGATGCTCACCGTGACGCTGCGCGGACTCGAACGGGACGGCCTGGTCACCCGCACCGTCTACCCCGTCTACCCGGCCCGCGTCGAGTACTCCCTGACGCCCATGGGCGACTCGCTCCTCGACACCCTGCGCGCCCTGCTGACGTGGAGCGTCGGGCACGTGGAGCAGATCGACGAGGCAAGGCGGCGCTATGACGGGCTCCTGGACGACACCGTGACCGCGGATCGGTAGTCCGCTCACAACGACTCCACCGCAACGGCTCCGGCCAGCTCGCCCAGCACCGGCACCAGGTCGGCGGGGGCGGGCATGGCCGCGATCTCCCGGGCGATCGCACGAGCGGCCTGGCGGTAGGCCGGCGAGCCCGTCAACGCGGCGACCGCCTCGGTGACCCCCGACGACGTCACCTCGCCCGGCATCATCCGCATCCCGGCGCCGACTCGCACCAGGTCGTCGGCGTTCGAGAACTGGTCGGCCCCGGAGGGGATCACCAGTTGCGGCAGTCCGGCCGACAGCGCGCCGAGGAACACCCCGCTCCCGCCGTGGCACACGACGAGGTCAGCGTGCGGCAGCACCTGTGCCTGGGCCACGAAGCGTTCGACGCGCACGTTGCCCGGCAGCCGCGGCGCTACCCGGTCGTGTCGCGAGCCGACCACGGCCAGCACGTCCGCGTCCAGCGCGGCGACGCCACGCAGCACCGCGTCCAGCACCGCGTCGTCGAGGTCGAAGACGGTGCTGAAGACCAGGTACACCAGCGGCTTGTCGCGGTCACCCGGCACCCAGCCGGGCATCCGGTCGGTCCGCCCGCTCCACGCGACCGGCCGGACCGGGTGCCGGTCGACGAGTTCGACGACCGGCGGGTCCGGCTGCAGGCTCGGTGGCCAGAAGTCGAGGAAGGTCTGCGCACGCCAGTCGGGCAGGTCCGCGGTGCCGCCGTGCTCCCGCCACAGCCGGTCGAGATGCCCCGAGATCGCGTCGTGCATCCTGGCGGGCAGCGACCGGCCCTGGATGTGCGAGACGACCGGCACGCCGGCCAGCCGCGCCGCGAGTGCCGCCCCTGGGCAGTACGGCTCGTGCAGCACCACGTCCGGCCGTTCCCGTGCCAGTACGGGGAGAAGGTCCCGCATCACGCGCTCGGCGAGTATCTCCGCCGCGACCGGCGCGATCGCCAGCTCGCCCGCCGAGGACAACTCAGGACGCCGGCGTATCGCCTCGGTCCAGCCCCACTCCAGGGACGCGGCGACCCGGTGGCCGGTGAACCCCGCGGACCGGACCAGGGGCAGAAGTTCCTCCCCGATCGCGAAGATCACGTCGTGGCCGGCGTCCCGGCACGCCACGGCAACCGGCATGAGCGGGTAGATGTGGCCGTAGTTGGCCAACCCGGCGATGAGTACCCGCATCAGCGCCGACCCGTCACCAGGTAGTCCGGTCCCGCGAGGTGCTCGACCCGGCAGTCTCGGAAACCGGCCTCCGCCAACCAGGTCAGGCAGTCGGCTTCCGTGTAGTCGAACCCGCCGGGGCTCTCCAGCAGCATGTGCAGGCTCATCAGCAGCGCACTGGTGCGCTCCCTGCGTTCGTCGTCGATCAGGGTGTCGTAGACGACGACCAGCCCGTCCGGTGCGAGCGCCTCTCGTGCCTTGCGCAGCAGCATGCGCTTCGTCTCCAGGTCCCAGTCGTGCAGGACGTGTCCGAGCACGACCACGTCCGCCCTCGGCAGCGCGTCGGTGAAGAAGCTGCCCGGTGCGAACGACATCCGTTCGGCCAGGTCGAACTCCTTCACGGTCTCCTCGAAACCGGGCCGCACCTGCCTCAGGTCGAACCCGGTACCGGTGAGATGTGGATGCTGTCTCAGCAACCGGGCCAGCAGCGCGCCATCGGAGCAGCCGACGTCGACCACCGTGCCGAACTCGGCCCATGGCAGGCGGTCCGGCAGCGCGGTCGCACTGGCCGCTGCCCCAGCCGACATGGCCCGCTGGAACCTGCGTGCCCGGTCCGGGTCGGCGTAGAGCACGTCGAACGGATCGGTGGCACCGTCGCCTGCGTTGTTCTGCGGCGCACCGGTGCGCAGTGCCGTCGTGAGCCCGGCCCAGCTCGGATACCACAGCTCGCTCGCCAGTTCCAGGATGCCGCCGACGTAGGTCTCCTGGTTGGCCCGGTCGAGGAACGCGGCCGTGGCGGCGGTGTTGCGATACCGGCCCGCCTCGCGGTCGAGCAGCCCGAGCGATACCAGGGTGTCGAGGAAGTCCCTGGTGCCGCGCGGATGCAGGCCGAGCCGGGCACCCAGCTCGACTGCGTCTCCCCGCGCCACCGCCAGTTCCGTGAACACGCCGAGCTCGACCGCGGCCTGCACCACCTTCGCCGGCCAGAATCCGAGCCCGAGCTGGATGATGTGGGCACGCCAGTCGGACACCGGCGGACCGGCCGGACCCGGCGCCACGAGGCGCCGCACCTCGGCGCTGTCGTGCACGTCCGCGAAGTGAGTGGCCATGCCGTCGACGAACCACCAGGTGTGCGCGAACTCGACCGTGCCAGCGACCCCGCTCTCCCGGCCGCGCATGTGGTGTGTGCCGAGCACGACGACCCGCTGGCCGGACTCCAGGAACTCGCGCGGCTCGGCACGGATCTCGCTGAACACGGTGCGCGCCCGCGCCATGAACCGGCGGACCTCGCCGAGCCCGTTCTTGGTGCCTCCGAGACCGAAGTCGGCCATGCCGTCCGGATGTGTCCACTCGATCCCGGGCGAGAAGCACGCGAGGGCGCGGTCGAGGTCACCGGAGGCGAACGCGGCGTAGGAGGTCTTGATGACGTCGGTGTTGGTACCCATGCCGGAGTCCTCTCTACGTCGATGCCTGCGCGGACACCAGCTCCGGGAGGTGGTGTGCCAGCGTCCTGCGCAGACCGGTTCGCCAGTCCACCTCGCACCGTCCGGCGAGGCTGACGCGCACGGTGTTGTCGAAGATGTGGGTGTCCCTGGTGACCTCGCTCTCGCGGAACCTCGCAGGCGCGCCCGCGAGGTCGGCCAGGTAGGTCAGGATCTCCTGAACACTCACCACGTCGTCCCCGGCCCAGTTGACCACTCGCGCCGGCACCGTCGCGGCCTGCCACAGCAGCGGCGTCTGCCTGGCGATGTCGTCGGTGTGGATGGGGTTGCACCAGTTCTGCCCGTCCACCGGCACCTCGATCTCCGCACCGCCGAGCATCCGCTTCAGGAGCAGCAACGGCATGCCGCCGTGACCGTGCGGGCCGTAGGCGATGTTGAGCCGGGCGATCGTCGTGGGCAGCCCGAGGGTGGCGGCGAACGCCCGGACCGTTCCCTCCGCGGCGATCTTGCTCACCGGGTAGGTCGGCAGCCAGGGCAGCTCGGCGCCGAGCGGGTCGGTCTCGCGGTGCCGGTGGTCCCGCGACTGCCGTGCGTAGACCGCGCCGGAGGACACGTACAGGAACGCCTCCGCCGACCGGCAGTGCGTCATCAGGCGGCCCGCGGCCACGCAATTGACTTCCACCGCGGTGTCGAAGTCGGTGCCGTCGCCCCGGTACATGGCGGAGTGCAGGACATGGGTGAAGTCGTCCGGCAGGCCGTCGAGCCGATCGGCCGACATGTCCCAGCGCCAGGTCCGCATCCCGTCCGCGACGAGCTGCCGTTCGGCCTCCCGGTCGGCGAACCGCCCGAGACACCAGACCTCGTTGGCTTCGGCCAGCGCCTGCGCCACCGGCCGGGCCACCTGGCCGGTGGCGCCGGTGACGAGGATCTTCTTCCCGTTCAGCATCAGCGGTCACGTCCGTTCAACGCGCGGTCCAGCTCGCCACGCAGGATCGACTGGAAGGTCCGGACGTGCTCGGCACCCATCAGCGTGTAGTGCTCGCCCGGCACGTCGAGGTACCTGTTCGGTTCCCTGGTGAAGTCGTCCCACGCACGCAGTTGCGTCCGCAGCCAGTCCTCCTTGGTGCCACGCAACGGGATCGCGTAGAAGACGCTGACCGACCGCACGGTCCCGCTCGGCGTGTAGTCACGCCCGAGGCCGACCATCGACTGGGCGAGGTCGACCCACGCCGCGAACTTGTCGACGGTGAGGTCGAGCTCGGCGAGCCGCTGCTCCGGTGCGACCCTGACGAGGTACTCGAGCTGCATTCTCCGGTCCGGCAGGGACTGCCTCAGCTTCCTCGGCAGCTCCGCCGCCTGCTCCCTGCTGATCAGGGACAGGAAGGACGCCAGGTTCACCGCACCCTCGGTGAAATCCAGCTCGTGCATCCGGTCCTGGATGTGCGGTGGCAGGTTGAAGATGCCGACGAAGTCGACGCGCTCCCCCATCGCCTCGAGTGCCTTGGCGATCTCGAACGCCACGGCGCCGCCGTAGGAGTAGCCCGCGATGGCGTAGGGCCCAGCGGGCTGTTCCGCGCGAATGGCCCGGACGTAGCACTGGACCATCTCGTCGAAACTGCCGAAGTACGGCTCGTCCTTGCCGAAACCACGGGCTCGCAAGGCATGGAACGGCCGCTCGTTCACGAAGTACTTGGCCAGGTTGACGAACACCAGCACCTCGCCGACCCCGGGATGGACGCAGAACAGCGGTGTCCCGTCGCCGCTGTGCTGGAGCGTCACCAACGGGTCGTAGTCCTCCGTCCCCGGGTGGTGCCCATCGCCATCCAGGCCGCGCAGCCACCTGGCCTGCTCGCGGATCGTCTGCGCACGCAGGAACCGCACCACCGGCAGGTCCGGCAGGCCGAAACGCTCCTCGACGTGGTGCTTGAGCCGCAACACGTCCAGTGACGTGCCACCGAGGTCGAAGAAGCTCGCGCTCGTGCCGACCGATTCCGGCGGCACGTCGAACATGTCCGCGTAGATCGCGGTGAGCGTCCGCTCCACGTCGTCCTCTGGCGCGGTGTACTCGCCGAGCCGGCGGCTGCTCAGCTCGGCGATCGACCGCACGGTCGCGGCGAACTCGCCGGCCTCGAGCCGCTTGCGCACCCGCGAGCGCTGGATCTTGCCGAGGCTCGTCTTGGGCAGGTCGGCCTTCGTCACGGGCAGGATCAGACCTGGACGGAACCCCCAGTGCAGGACCACGCTGTTGCGGATGGCGACCACCAACCGGTACAGGCTGTCCTCGTCCGGCGTGCCGCTCGGGCAGAACGCGACGACGAGTTGTTCGGTGTCCTCGCCGGGCCGGCGGGTGGGGAAGGCCGCGACGTAGGACTTCTCGACGCCGTCGAGCTGTTCGAGCGCGGCCTCCAGGTCGTGGCTGAAGTAGTTGACCCCGTTGACGATGATGCTGTCCTTGCTGCGCCCGGTCAGGCTCAGCCGGCCGTCGCGGATCGTGCCCTGGTCACCGGTCCGGAACCATCCGTCGGCCGTGAACGCCGCCGCGGTCGCGGCGCTGTCGTTGAAGTAGCCGCCGAAGACCATCGGGCCGCGCACCTGCAGCTCACCGATCTCGCCTTCTGGCAACGGCACGTCGTCCTCGGTGACCCGCATCTCGAACCCGTCGACCGGCCGGCCGAGGGACGCGAACTCCCGGCCGTCGTCGACGTCGGGGAACTCGGTCGAGAAGACGCTGCCCGCGCAGGTCTCGGTCATGCCGAACCCGGGAACGATCGCCGACCGGGACAGCCGCAGCGGCGCGAACCGGTCGAGGAGCGCACGCGCGGTGGCGCACACCGTGGCCTCGCCGCCGGAGATGACGTGGCGCACCGAGGAGAGGTCCAGTCCGCGGTCCGGCGCCTCCTTGTTGAGCTGCCCGAGAAGGAAGTTGGGGGCGAAGGTCAGTGTGACCCGGTTGGCGTCGACCAGCCGGAGGAACCGCGCGGGGTCGTTCAGGACGACCCCGGGCTCGACCTGCACCTGCTCCGCACCCGCCCGCAGTGCCAGGAGGTGGGACTCCACCGCCGCGATGTGGTCGAAGGCGATCCAGTTCATGGCCACGTCCTGGGCGGTCACCGCCAGCCGCTCGGCCTTCGCGGACATCGACGCGAGCAAATTCCCGTGGGTCAGCATCACCGCCTTCGACGTGCCCGTGGAACCGGAGGTCAGCATGAGCAGCGCGAGGTCGTCGCGTGCCGGCTCATAGGTGTTCGTCCCGGCCGGGGACCCCAGCAGGTCCTCCAGGCAGGCGACCGGCAGGTCCGGAGGCAGCGGAAGGTCGCGGCGCAGGTCTCGGGTGGTCACCAGCAGTGAGCAGCCGAGCAGCCGGGTGACATGGCCGAGGTGGTCCTGCCATCGCCCGTGGTCGGAGCGCGGTGGGGTCATGGGGCAGGGCACAAAGCCCCCCAGCACACATCCCCAGAAGGACCGGATGAAGTCCTGTGGTCGTTCGAGCAGCAGCAGCACCCGGTCCCCCGGGCGCAACCCCGACCTGACGAGTCCATTGAGGACGGCATCGGCCTGGTCGAGCAACGCCGGGTAGGCCACTTTGCCGGACTCCGCCTCGGTGACGAAGGTGATGCCGGACAACGGATTGATCGCGGCCGCATTCATGAGAAGGTCGCGCAGGACGGCGGACTTGTACGTGAGCATGAAGAAACCCCCCAAGAAACAAGCACTATCGCTGACCCAGACGGGCGGAAGTGATTCTTTCCCTCTATGTGACGCACGCGAGCACGGGCACATGCCACGCAGGCAGAATTCGTCGACCCGAAGCGGTATCAGCCGAATTTCAGGCGTCAAGGACACCGTTCCAGGCCAACTGCCTTCCACGCACATCGTTGTTCGCAGAAAGCAAGTTCCCCCAACGCAAGCTGATCACGCCGCGCCGACGTGCACGCTTCACTAACCCCCAGTTCCAAGCTCTCCTCGACCGTAGCACAGCTGTCCTGAACCCCGGAAGCCCCGGATTCGGAGAATCACTCAGCGGTCGGAAACGATCGTCCACAACGGATCAACTGCGATATCCCTGATTATCGTGCGAACCAGGAACCTGACACGGAGAGGCCTGATCGCAAAGCAAACGTCGCACGTGGCGTCCGGTCACCGACTCACGTCTCGACGAAGTCGGCGCTACCGCGGTGCGGGTCTGCCCTCGTCGGCCGGACAGGTCCTGGGAGGGCAGAGAGTCCACTGTGGCGGGTTTCGACTTCCCTTACCTGAGCGGATGGCGGCGGCAGCACTGGCGGCCACCGCTGACCCCGCCTGTCGCGCGCGGTGGGCCGCCACGTGGACGCGGTTGCCGCACACGGCAGGCGAACAGAACCGCCAAGACCGATTGCGGGACAGGTCGACGAACACGGCGTGACAGTTCGACCAGTGCAGGACGTGCCGGACAATGTGACTATCGGCGTGGTGATCCTGTTCGACAGCGGCGGATCTCGTGGGCGAACAATGACATCAGGGCATGGCATGACCGGATTGCACGGTCCTTTTCGCCGTGGCTCGAGTGATCGATGGTCGGAAAGGACTCCTCGATGCCCCCCGAGAACGAGATACCGGCACGTCGGGCTGCCCGGCAGCCACTTCCACACCTCGGAGGAGAGTCTTCCCGATCCAGGTGACGATGGCCAGGCGCGGCTGGTCGCGGGGTGCAGGCGTTGTCGGTCGAGCGCGCTTCCTCGGCTTGCGCGGCCTCCAGTTCCGCCTGAGCCTCATTGATCGCGTCGACCACCGCCGCCGTCCACGCCCGCTTTGATCGTGTGCCGGAGCCTGCGCAGCTTGGTACTCGCCTGTGTTTGCCGACGAGCACGAGCCCCCAGATACGTGAGGGCTACGTCACCGTGAGCCCGTGCATCGACAGGAGACGATCCCGCTTGGCCTTCACCCGTTGCCTGCGGTCCTTTTCCAGCTCTCTCAGACGTTTCTCGAACTTGTCACCACTCGCCTCGACCTTACGGGCCACCTCGTTGAGTGTTCTGACCGTGTCGTCGAGCTGCTTCTTTCTCTCGTCATGGCCGAACTCGGTACCGAGGAAGGTCATGTTCAGTCTCTTGACGAGGCCGCCGTTCACCAGGTCGCGCGACCCGACGATCCTGTTGACCTCCTTGACCTTCTCCTGCACCACCTTCAGCTGGGCCGAGATCTCACCCGGCTCTCTCCTCGCGGCCGCGACCGCCGCCTTGCCATTGGGCCGCACGCGCAGCGAGGCTGACACGCTCGTGATCTTCTCACGGGTCCTCAGGACAACGTTCAAGGCGTGGTGGCACACTTCCTTCTTCTGCCGGACTTTCCGCTGTTCGATCACGATTCCCAGGTAGTCCGGGTCGTTCTGCTCCAAGTCGTCGGCGATGACCCGGTCGAGCTCGCCGAGAACCATCTGACGGCTGTGGGGAAGGCGCGCGATCTGTTGTCTGCGATGCTTGACCTCGTCGCGCATCGACCGGTATTCGTCGTAGACCGCGCGGTCCCCGTTCGCCCACAACAGCAGCCACAGGTGCCGATCCTTGACCCGGGTCTCGGACTTGATCTTCGCGATCCTGGCTTCGGCCTCTCCCCTGGCCGCGTCGGCGTTCCCACGAAGCTCATCGAGGGTCTTCAGCCGGTCGAGCAACTGGCTGACACGGTCGTCGGACCATGAGTCGGACATGCGGCGCCTCCGGGATGACGACAACCCGTTCACTGTATGCGCAGCCCGGACGGCTCGGGTACCGACAGATCCGAATGACCGCAATGTGTCCAGTTGGTCCGCCCGGCGGAACGTTGTCACCGCAAGCGCCCATGGTGTCCGCCCGCCTGCGCATCCAGATCCAGGCAAGGCTCTCGACCTTGGCCGGAGCGGAGCTGACCCCCGGATCACCGCTGTACCGGACGTTCGGCTTCCGGCAGAGGTGACACACCCGGTCCCCTCTGCCGGACGGAGTCTTCCTGGCGGCGTGCCGATGGAGTGCCCGGTGCGATAACGTCGGTCCGTCGTGATCTCCGGAGGGGGCCATGAGAACCGACGTACCCGCCCTGGCGCGGCGATGACCGCGTCCACCGAGCCCGTACCCCTGCCCGCCGAGGTGATCCTGCCCGGACGGTGGGAGATGGTCGCCCGCCGCGGTCTGCAGAACCTGCTGGACTCGTCACTGGCCATCGGCGCCGGGTGTGTGACCGGGTTGCTGGCCGGGCTCGTCGTCACGCCCGTGGTGAGGTGGGGCATGGTCCCGCCGATGACGATCCTCTGGGCGCCCTTTGTCACCTTCTGTGTGGTCGCGATCGCGACCGACCTGCTGATCCACGTGTGGGTGCCGCTGCGCCGCGGCGGTGTGACGCCGGGGATGCTGGTGGTGGGGTTGCGGATCGAGACCACCCGGGGCGGTGCGCCCGGGGTCCGCGACTACCTGGTCCGCTGGTTCCTGTTCACAGTGGACGGTCTGCTGCTGGGGCTGGTGGCCGTGGTCGGCATCGCGGTGACCGAGCGGCGTCAGCGCGTCGGTGACCTCATCGCGCGGACCGTGGTCGTGCGCGTCAGCTGACCAGCCCGCGCTGCCACGCCCAGATCGCGATCTCGGTGCGGTTCCGGACACCCAGCTTCGCCTGCACGCTCGCCAGGTGTGACTTCACCGTCGACAGCGAGATGGTCAGGTCCGCGGCGATCTCCGCGTTCGTGCGGCCCCGCGCGACGGCGAGCACCACGTCCAGCTCCCGGGTGGTGAGCGGGACCTCCGCCGCGGCCTTCGACGAGTCGTGGGTGAAGTGGCGCAGCAGGCGCACGGTCACCGACGGCGAGACCATCGCCTCGCCCTTGGCGGCGGCGCGCACCGCCTCGGCCAGCCACCTCGGGCCCGCGTCCTTGAGCAGGAACCCGCAGGCGCCGGCGAGCAGCGCCGCGTAGACGTTCTCGTCGACATCGTAGGTGGTGACCACGACCACCCGCAGCGGGTCCGCGACGTCGGGACCCGCCAGCAGCTCGGTCGCCCGCAGACCGTCCATCCTGGGCATCCGGATGTCCATGAGCGTGACGTCCGGGCGCAGGCTGCGCGCCAGCCGCACCGCGCTCTCACCGTCGGCGGCCTCACTGATGACCTCGATGTCGGGCTCGGCGTCGAGCACGAGCCGGAAACCGGTCCGGACCAGCACCTGGTCGTCTGCCACCAGCACCCGGATGGGCATCAGACCCCTCTCGTCGGTTCGTTCGCCCGCGCCAGGGGCAACCGGGCCGTGGTGTGCCAGCCACCGTCCCGCGGTCCCGCCGTCAGCGTCCCGCCCAGCGCGGCGACCCGCTCGGTCATGCCGATGATGCCGTAGCCCGGCTCCCCGTCGGCGACGGCTCCTTCGGGGAGGTCGTTGCCGACGTCCAGTTCCAGGTCCCCGTCGGTCACCCGGACCGTGACCCGCACGTCCGTGGCCTGCCGGGCGTGCCTGCGGACGTTGGTCAGCGACTCGAGGAGCACCCGGTGCAGCACCGCGGCGACCTCCGGGGAGACCGGCAGGTCGTCGAGCTCACCGGGCAGGTCGACGCGGACCGCGCCGCGACCGTCCGCGACGGACCGGATCACCGCGCCCAGATCGGTGCCGGGCAACGGCAGCTGGTGCTCGTCGTCGCGCAACATGCCGACGAGCCCGCGCATCGCGGTCAGGCCCTCGGCCCCGGTCTCCTCGATCTCGCGGTAGGTCTCGGCCGGGTCCTGTGCCGGTGCCGCGGGGTTCCTCGCCAGCGCACCCGCCGCCTGTGCGCGCACCACGATCCCGCTGAGGTAGTGCGCGACCAGGTCGTGCAGTTCCCGTGCCATGCGCAGCCGATCGTGCATGCGCGCCTCACGCAACGCCCTGTCGTGCCGGGTGTCGGCGTCGCGGAGCACGAGGCCGACCGCCAGCGCCACACCCCACAACAGGGCCGCCGGCGCGGCCAGCAACGCCGCCGTCGAGCCGATCCCGTAGCGCACCACGGGTGCCAGCACCACCGCCGCGCCGCCTGCGGCGGTCAGCACGACCGCGTTCACCACCGGCAGCCGTCGGCAGCCCGCCCCCACGAGCACGACGACGGCGAGCACCTCGGTGACCACCGACGGGTCGTCCGGCGCCAGTCCCGCCACGTTCGCCGCCGCACGCGCACCGGTGCCTGCCAGGGACAACCCGACCACGATCGCCGCAAGCCGCCCGATCCGGCCGGGAAGCCTGCGCCGGAGCACCGCCAGGACGGCGAACGCGGTCCCCAGGTAGGGCAGCACCACGGAGAGCAGGGGGCCGGCGAACCCACCGGTCCGTTCCGTGCGCAGTACGAGCACCGCGTCCAGCACCGAGGCGGCGGCCAGCACGGCGACCTCGGCGACGAAGACGCCGCGGCGGGCGGGCGGGCCTGCTGTGGACATGCTTATCCTCGCGCGTGCTTGACCTCGTCGATGTAGGCGTTGGAGGCGGGCAGGTAGCTCAGCACCACGGCGAGCACGGCGACCGCGGAGCTGACGTAGCTCAGCACGTCCGCCGCGCCGCCGACGAACAGGAAGCCGACCTGGACCAGGGTGAGCACCGTCAGCACGACCCGCGCCCAGTTGCGGCCAGCCTTCAGTTTGAACGCCAGCCACAGGTAACCGAGGACGATCACCGCCGCGACCGCGATCCCGGCGCCCTGCGTGAGGGTCACCGCCGCGTCGACCTCGGCGTCGCTGAGCGAGGTGTCCCTCCTGCGCAGCTCTTCTTCGAGCTCCGGCCCGGACGTCGCGAGGAACACCGCGCTCGCGATCGTGGTCACGGTGGCCGCGAGGAAACCGAGGAACGACAGGGTGATCGTGCCCGGCGGACTGGTCCGCCGCGTTGAGGTAGCCATGGCGAAAGCGTATGGCGGGCCGGAACCGGCTGCCCGGCAACGAGAACCGGCATCGGCCGAAAGTACTACCGCGTCGTGGACGCCGCGGCCGCGGTCCTGCTGGGATGGGTGGCGCCAGAATCCCTGCCACGAAAGGACTGCCGTGCGCAGACCGACCGCGGGCGTGGTGCTCACCATCACCACGGCGCTCGTGTTCACCGGGACGACCGTGCCGGTGAACGCCACGACCGATCCGTTCTCCCGCTACGCCGAACAGGAACTGGCCTGGGGGCCGTGCGCGTTCGCCCCGCAACCGGGCGCGCTGCCCGCGGAGTGCGCGCTGGTGACCGTGCCCCGGGACTGGGCCGCGCCCGACGCGGGCCGGGACCTGGTCGTCTCGGTCAGCCGGGTCGCCGCGTCCGGTGAGCACCTCGGCTCGCTGCTGATCAACCCCGGCGGTCCTGGTGGGCAGGGCACGTCCCTGCCCGGTGCGCTGGCCGCCGTCCAGCCCGCACTCCACGAGCGGTACGCGCTGATCGGCATGGACCCGCGCGGCACCGGCCAGGAAGGCGGCACCGCGCCCGAGACGTGCGAGGTGCCGGTCGACCGCCTGTCGCAGCGCACCGACCTCGACGCGCGTGACCGGTCGGCCGACAGCATCACCGAGCACCTCAAGCTGCCGCGAGCGGTCGCGGAGGCGTGCCAGAGCGAAGCGCTCGCGCCGTTCCTCACCACCTGGCAGACCGCGCACGACATGGAGCTGATCCGGCTCCTGCTCGGCGAGGCCACACTGGACTACCTGGGTTACTCCTACGGCACCTGGCTCGGCGCGAAGTACGCGTCGCTGTTCCCGGACAGCGCGGGGAAGCTGGTGCTGGACTCCAGCACGAACTTCCAGGACAGGCTGCAGGCCGCGTTCGAGGCGTGGCCGCCGATCAACCAGCGGCTGTTCGAGGAGACGTTCCTGCCGTGGATGACACGGCAGTTCCCCGCCGAGGTCGGCGCCACGGTCGAGGAGGCCGCCGCGAACTGGGAACGCGGCCGCCGGTTCTTCGCCACCGCGGGCACGAGCCCGGACGACTACGACGCGATCTTCACCGGCATGGGCTCGCCGCTGCGGTGGGCGCTGGGCGCGCTGGTGTTCCTGGTGGGTGTGGCAGGCGCGGACGGCGAGACGTCCACGCCGGTACCGGCCGACCCGGACCTCGCCGCCCTGCTGGACGCGCGGTCCCGCGCACGATTCGGGGTGCCGCTGGCCGGGCTGACCCCGTCCGCGGCCGTACGGGCGCTCGCCGACGACTCGGCGGACTACCGGCTCGTCCCCGCGACCCGGTACGCCGTGGCGTGCGGCGACCAGCCGACCCGCTCGGCGGCCTGGTACCGGCGGCTGTCGGACCGGCAGGGCCCCGCTTACCCGATGTACGGCTGGCTGTACGGGTTGAGCGAACCGTGCGCGTTCTGGTCCGACGAGCCGCGCCAGGACCTGCCCGTGCTGCCGGCCGAGGTGACCGGGCGGGTGCTGGTGGTGCAGGGCGAGTTCGACCCGCAGACCGGCTACGAGCAGGCCCGCGCGGCGGTGCGGGCCGCGCCGGGGGCGAGCATGGTGTCGGTGGACGACAGCCCCTTCCACGGCCAGTACGCCTTCGACGGCAACCCGTGCGTGGACGGCATGGTGAACGTCTTCCTGCTGCACAACTCCCGGCCGGGGAACGTGACCTGCCCGGGCATCCCGCTGCCCAGCGAGACCGAGGTCCACCCGGTGCCCGGCCCGGTCCGCACCCCCGCGGTCCCGGCCACGGCGACGGCCTTCGCGGCGCCACTGCCCGAGCTGCGCGCCTCGGTACAGGCGATGATCAGCGACGCCAACGCCGCCGGCGCGGCTGCCCCGGCACGTGCCGCTGGGACGGGTGGGGAGAATGTGTGGATGGATATTCGTGAGGTGCCGATCGCCGACGAGTCGATCCGGCTCGGCCAGTTCCTCAAGCTGGCCGGGCTGGCCGAGGACGGCGGTCAAGCCAAGATGCTGATCGAGGGCGAGGACGTGACCGTCAACGGCCGGGTGGAGGTTCGCCGGGGCCGCCAACTCGAGAACGGTGACGTGGTCGCGGTCGGCGAGGAGAAGATCCGGCTCGTCAGCGGCCGCTGAGCCGCTCCGGGTTCGACACGCGGCCCGGCCCGTGGACGAAGACTTCCGGCACGTGAAGGAGTGAAGGAAACCGGACACGGGTTGGAGCTGTACAACGGATCCGGCAGCGCGGGACCGGGCGGTCGACATCCCGGGCAGAGCCCCTACTGGCTGTCCGCGCCGGACCCGTACGTCGACGCGGTCGCACCGGCCAACGAAGTCCCGGTGACCGACCCGGCGAACCTGGTCGGCCCGCCCGACGACCGGTTCGCGACGGTGTCCGGACGGTTCACGAAGTTCCTCGTGCTCGACTTCGGCGCAGGCGAGGAGGGTGTCGGCGACCTGGAGGTGAGCTTCCACCAGCCGCCCGGCACGATCGTGCAGTCCATGGACGTCCACTTCCTCGACGGGAACGGCCAGGACCTCGGCCAGGGCCAGCTGACGATGATCGGCCCGGGTACCCGCGTCACGACGGTCACCAACCCGTCGACGCGACCCTACCGGTTCCTGCGGCTTCGCACGGGCGTGCAGACCGCACGGTTCGACTCCATGCGAGCGGAGGCGGTGGCGTCGTGATCACACGCTTGGCCGTACGGTCAAGGAGACCGTCACCTAGCTGGTGGGCGATAGGATGTAGGAGAACCGACGGATTCTCGGGGTCCACAGCTGGAACAGTTCCAGGTCAGCGACTGTGACGAGGCTCGAGATCCGTGTCATGCCGTTGTGCAGCCGAATCCAGTGTCGGAGCTCACCGTCGACGATGTGGCCGCGGATCGGGTTCGTCCATGTGTTGCCGGTGATTCGAGGCCGGAGATCGTCGACGAACTGTGGCCAGGGAGTGTCCGGCGGACGGTGCATCAAACCGCCCAGTCGGCTGGCTTCCTGATCCTCGCTGGTGTCGAGAATCTGGCCGAGAAGCCGGGAGTGCGCAGTGAGCAGCCCCAGTAGCACGATGACCGCCTGGTACTCGCCGGGATGCCCGTCGTCGCCGAGAAAGCGGGACGCCTCGGACAGATCTCGGGTCGAGCGAAGCATGCGGTAAAGGTTCATCAGGCGCTTCGCCTCGCGAGGTGTACCGATCAGCGGGTCCAGCGCCGCAAGCATTGCTATTTCGTCGTCGCCCAGTGGTCTGGGAGGAGCGGGGTACGGGTCCGCGTCTTGTGCGTCCAGTTCAGAACCTGGCTCGATGGGAATCTCCGGCAGGTAGGTCGTGAGCGCAATGCCCGGCGGCGCTTCCGCTACCGGCGCCGGATCAGTCACAACCGGACTCGCCTCGTCGATCATCGAGCGCAGCAATTTGCTCAGCGAGCCGGGCGTCATTCCTGGCAGCACCATGGGGATGTTCAGGATTTTCTCGAGATAGTCCTCCGGCGTCGCCAGACGGTTGGAGCCGTCGCTGTGCTGCAGAATCTCGTCGTAGTGGGAGCTCAGTGAGCGCAGCAGCCAACGCGGATCCACTCCGACCACAACGACGAACAGGTCGAGAGCCAGCAACAGGTGCACTGCCTGTAGTACCTCCACGACCTGCTGGGAACTGCACCGATCGAGGTCATCGATGTAGAGCACGATTCGATCGATTGGTTGACGTACAGTGCCATCCTGAGCCGTCGGATTCCTCCGCCAGTCGGCCATCAGGTCGACCAACTGTTCGAAGTCCTTGCGGATGATGGAAATCAACCCGAGGTTGCTCGTGTAGGCGTCACCATGCGCCCGGTCGGCGAGGAACGAGTAGAGCCGACGACCCGGACTCAACTCGGTCAGTTGGCGTCCCAGTTCGCCAACCCGTGCGACCACCTCATCGAGCTGCGCCTCGGCCACCCGCTGATCGGCCTCCGCTCTCCGGAGACCTTCGACCAACTCGGGTTCCGCCGCGCCGGTGTGCAGCCTGCGGCCAGCTCACGCAGCTTGCGTAGTCCCGACCGAGCTGCGCCCATGGCCGCGATACCGGTGCCGGCGAGCGCCGCGAACAGTCCTCCACCGACTGCGGCCACCCACTCCCGCACGGCGGGTGCGAATACAACCGCGAACGTCGTGACGACAAGAACCACGGCCGCGACGGCCAATACCAACCGGCCTCGCCGATCCCATGGCGACCGCCGCAGTGCATCAACCTCTTCCAATGTGCCACGCATCTGCTCGGCGAGCAGCTTGCCCTGTTCGACAGTGTCGTCGAGTCCTAGCCGAGCCCACAGGCTGGTCACCTCGCGCCGAGAGATCGACGACCTGAGCAGTGCGCCAAGCAGCCCACGCGCGCACGTCTCCCGATCGGCGATCGCCTGGTCGATCTGGCGCTGGAGGGCGGCGGTCTCGGCTCGAGCCTGATCGGTCGCCGCTTCGATGGCCCTGCGCTGGCTCAGTTGACCGGCCAGCTCCGTCCGCAGCAGGCGGCGGTTTCGCTCGGGATTCGATCCGTCGTCGGCGAGCTGCCGGAAGATCACGTCGCCGAGGCTGGCCCAGAGATTACTGTCGGCGTAGTGCCAGGCGTTGAACCCGATCTGTTCGATCGTCGCACAGTAGGCGGGATTGCCGGACGCGGCCAGGTCGTCCACCCGTTGCCGGAGCATACCCATGAAGTAGCTCTTGCCCGATCCCCATTCCCCGAAGACGCCGACCGACAACGGCAGTGGCGTACGTCGATCGGCGATGACCGTGGCCAGCATGGATACGTAGGGCGTGACCCCCAGCTGGTCTTTGTCGAGCGAAATCCCACAATTGGGATCCACCCTGTCAGTAGACACTCCACCTGCGAGGTCAACACTGGAGTACTCCGTGGCCCCTTCCCCGCTCGTCGGGTCTGCAGCGCCGTCCGCCTCCCCCAGCGATGCCGCGACGGGGTACGTCGACGCGCTCGTGTCGGAGAACATGGTTGGGAAATTCTGGCCCCATGCCCGTCGAATCGCCGCCTCGGTATCCACGTCTATGCACACGAACACCAGACTTTCGAGTGAACCCGCGGCGGCGCGCACCGCAGCCGGCACCGCGACCTCCGCGACGGTGGCGGGGCGTAATCCCAGTACTCCCGTCGCGAGGAGTGGCATACCCAGCGAGCGGACACCGTGCTGTTGCGCCGCAGCGACCGCCGCCTTGGTGGCCATCTCAATCGTGTCCAGGCTGGGTCGTGGCTCGCCCGGTGCGTCGTGCGGAGTCACGATGATGGCGAGCGACAGGTTGGCCTTCGGCTCCGTGCGCGACGGAGGCAGAGGGAGGATGACCGGCTGTTGCGGCACGATCAGGTCGAACTCCACCGACGTCCACGCCGCCTGCGGATACGTGTTCCGCACGGCCAGGCCAAGGCTGCCGAGAGTCCCCCCTGCCGATATGACAATGGCATCGATCTTCGACAACCATGGTCGATCCGTTTGCACGACCCAGCACTCTGTCGCCCCCACCCGGCCCAAACGGCTTTGCGTCACAGCGACATTGTCCAGCAATCGACACGGGCCGGGCACCCCCTCCCGAATTTCGAGGCCAGTAACGCGGCATACAAGATCGCGTTCACGATCTCCCGCAGGTCATGCACCCCTCGCAGTCTCCTGCTCGCGCCGCGCCACCCGCGTCATGCCACCAAGATCGTCTCGGTCGCGTAGGAATGACGACCAACTGCGGCGAGAGCTACGGCCGACTGGTGTGGATCAAGCAGAATTACCCAACGCCGATTTTGCTTCCCCGCGCCATCGGCTGCCGAAGCCTCTTTTCGCCCTGATTCCGGCCCGGGATCGGGGCGTGATTCCCGTCGGCGAGCCACCGTCGTGCTGACAGCGCACGCCGGGAGACGTTATGGCACGCCCCGTGGGCGCACGATCACATTGCTGGATGACGGTGCCGCTCGCCGACACCAGTACGTGAACAATGTTCGCGTTTATCGGTAGATCACCGCGAGAAGTCAGCAGAGCGACGGGTTGGAGGCGGCATGGCAGAGGGTAGACCGGAAACCGATTCCTGTCCCGTGGCACAGTCTTATCCATTCAGCTCCCCGCATGCGCTTGACCTCGATCCGACTTACGCGCGCCTTCGCGCGGCTGAGCCGGTGGCCCGGGTTCGGCTGCCGTATGGGCAGGACGGCTGGCTGGTCACCAGGTACGCCGACGCGCGAACCGTGCTGGCCGACAGCAGGTTCAGCAGGGAAGCCGTTGTGGGCGTCGACATTCCACGGGTGCGTCCGGAGTTGACCGACCAGCCCGGGTCGTTGCTATCCCTGGATCCGCCCGCGCACGGCAGGTTGCGTCGACTGGTGGCGAGAGCGTTCACCAAACGCAGAGTGGAAACACTGCGCCCGCGTATGGAGCGCATGACGAACGGTCTGCTGGATCGGATGAGCGCGGCAGGTAGACCCGCCGATTTCGTGCGGCACGTTTCGGTGCCGCTGGCCGTGACGACGATCAGCGAGTTGTTCGGCATTCCCGAAGCGGGCCGGCCGCGATTCCAGGCCGGAGCCGAAGCCGCCCTGTCGACGTCAGCGATGAGCCCGGAGCAACGCCGCTCGTACCGAACGGACCTGAACGACTACCTCGTCGAGTTGGTCGAGCAACGCCGTCGCGAACCAGCCGAAGACCTGCTCGGCACCCTGGTGACGGCACACGATGAGGGCGACCGACTGTCCGAAGTGGAGCTGGTCCAGCTCGCCTGGGTCGTCCTCGTCGCCGGGTACGACACGACGATGAACCAGATCAGCAACATGGTGTGGACACTGTTGAACGAGCCGGACCGCTGGAACACGGTACGTCGCGATCCCGACCGGCTGACCGCGCGGATCGAGGAACTGCTGCGCTTCATCCCGCTCGGTGTCGCCGCCGCCTTCCCGCGGATCGCCACCGAGGACGTGGAGTTGAGCGGTGTGACGATCCGCGCGGGTGACGCGGTGCTGATGCTGGTGCACGCGGCGAACCGGGACCCGGAGGTCTTCGCCGATCCGGAGGTTCTCGATCTGGACCGCGAACCGGCCGCGCACCTCGCGTTCGGCCACGGGCCACACCACTGCGTCGGTGCACAGCTGGCCAGGATGGAACTCGAGGTGTTGCTCAGCACGCTGTCGCGGCGGTTCGCCGGTCTCCGGCTCGCCGGCGCGGCCGACGACGTGCCGTGGCGCGCGGGCGGGATGTTCCGCGGTCCCCGCGAGCTGCTCGTGACCTGGTGATCGGCCCGCGCCGGATGCGCCGCTCGGTCTCTTTCCGCGAACTCGCACCGTTGTCGCGGACGTTGCTGCTGCCCGGTAGCAGTGGCCGGGACACCTTGGTGTTTGCCTGACGGCGGGACCGTGTCGATGGAGTCGACGGCGCTTCGTCTCAGGGTGCGGTCTGGTGTCGGACCGCTTTGGCGAGGGTGCGGATGCCGCGGCGGAATGGGTAAGCGACATACACGCAGGGCAACTCCAACGCTTCGCCCGAAGCGGGCGCGGCCGAGCCGGTGGCCCGGGTTTGGATCCGTTGCGCACGTTGCCGCTGCCCGGGTAGTAGTTTCACTCCCGACCGAGGGAGGGGGCGCAGTGGCACGTCTTCATGTCGGCTGCGCGATGTGGACCCACAAGGCGTGGCCAGGGCGGTTCCTGCCGCGGTCGCTGCCGGCCAAGGAGCGCCTGCGGGCCTACGCCGGCTGGTGCAACGCCGTCGAGGGCAACACCACCTTCTACGCGACCCCCGCGCGAAACACCGTTGCGACCTGGGCGCAGCAGACCGGCCCCGGCTTCCGGTTCGTGGTCAAGCTGCCCAAGGTCGTCACGCACGAGCGCCGGCTGGCCGGTGTCGAGGCCGAGATGCGAGCGTTCCTGGACGCGATCGAACCCCTCGGCGAACGGGCGGTCCTGTGGACCCAGTTGCCCGGCTCGTTCGGCCCCTCTGACGTCGACGCACTCGGCCGCTTCCTGCGTCGGCTCCCCGCCGACCGCCGACGCGCCGTGGAGGTGCGCCACCCCGGGTTCTACACCGACGCCGGCTCGACGTCGCTGCTGGAGGGAACGCTCACCGACGCTGACGCCGAGTGGGTGCCGTTCGACACCACGGTCTTCTTCCGGCGCCCGCCGGCCAGTGCGGCCGAGCAGGAAGCCTGGGGCAGGAAACCGCGGCTGCCGCGGCGGACGCAGGCGCTGACCGACCGGCCGATCGTCCGCTACCTGGGCCGGGACTCGCCGGAGGAGACGGTCGAGGGATGGCGGCCGTGGACGGGGGTGGTCGCCGGCTGGCTGCGCGAGGGCCGGTCGCCGACGGTCTTCGTGCACACCCCCGACAACGACGAAGCACCGGCGCTCGCCCGCCGGTTCCACGACGACGTGCGAGCGCTGGTACCCGGCCTCGACGCGCTGCCCGAGCCGGAACCGGTCGAGCCCGCGACCTTGTTCTGAGCGATCGGACGGGATGCCCCAGTCACCCGGCATGAGCGTGACGCGCTCCGCGCGGACTGCTCCCGGAACGGCGGCCCGATGGAGGTCATCGAGGCGGCCAGCCGGTCGAGGCCGCGAAGCTACGAGAGACCCGCACCATGGCCGCCCGACAGCCGTGCGCGCGGCACGTACGGTGGATGGTGTGAGCACCGCACCGCCATCGACCGTTGCCCTGAGCGATCACTTCGCCCGCGCGCTCCCCGAGCTGGCCGTGCCGTGGCAGGCCGAGGAGGCACCCGCTCCTCGGTTGCTCGTGCTCAACGAGCCGCTGGCCACGGAGCTCGGCCTCGACGCCGCCTGGTTGGCCGGTCCCGAGGGAGTTCGCCTGCTCGTCGGCAACCACGTACCCGACGGCGCCACCCCGGTGGCGCAGGCCTACGCCGGGCACCAGTTCGGCCACTACTCCCCACGCCTGGGTGACGGCCGCGCCCTGCTGCTCGGCGAGACCGGCCACGTCGACGGCCACCCGCGCGACCTGCACCTCAAGGGCTCCGGGCGCACGCCGTTCGCCCGCGGCGGTGACGGTCTGGCCGCGGTCGGCCCCATGCTGCGCGAGTACGTCGTCAGCGAGGCGATGCACGCACTCGGCATCCCCACGACCCGCTCCCTGGCCGTGGTGGCGACCGGGCGGCCGGTGCACCGCGACACGCTGCTGCCGGGGGCTGTGCTGGCGCGGGTCGCGAGCAGCCACCTGCGCGTCGGCAGCTTCCAGTACGCACGCGCCAGCGGCGACGTCGACCTTCTGCGCCGACTCGCCGACCACGCCATCGTCCGGCACCACCCGGCCGCCGCCGAGGCCGACCGCCCGCACCTCGCGCTGTTCGAGGGGGTGGTCGCCGCCCAGGCGTCGCTGGTGGCCCGGTGGATGCTCGTCGGGTTCGTCCACGGGGTCATGAACACCGACAACATGACGATCTCCGGCGAGACCATCGACTACGGGCCCTGCGCGTTCCTGGACGCGTTCGACCCCGCCACCGTCTACAGCTCCATCGACCACGGCGGGCGCTACGCCTACGGCAACCAGCCGCGGGTGGCGGAGTGGAACCTCGCGCGGCTCGCCGAGACCCTGCTTCCCCTGTTCTCCGACGACCAGGACCAGGCGATCGCGCTGGCGACCGAGGCGCTCGACGCGTTCCGCCCGAGGTACGACGCGGTCTGGTCGGCCGGCATGCGGGCCAAGCTCGGGCTGTCCGCCGACGACGACCGCGCCGACACACTGATCGCGCAGCTGCCCACCCTCCTCCAGGCCGGCCACGTCGACCACACGTCGTTCTACCGCCGCCTGGCCACAGCCGCCCGCGGCGACACCGAACCCGCCAGAGAACTGTTCCTCGACCTCGCGGCGATCGACGACTGGCTGACCCGCTGGCGGTCGCTCGGCCCGGACGCCGACGCGATGGACCGCGTGAACCCGCTGTACATCCCCCGCAACCACCTCGTCGAGGAGGCCCTGACCGCGGCGACAGCGGGCGACCACGGTCCGCTCGAACGTCTGCTGGCCGCGGTGACCGCCCCCTACCACGAACGGCCCGGCCTCGAGCGCTACGCGACGCCCGCACCCGTGGACTTCGCCGCCACGTACCAGACCTTCTGCGGGACCTGACCCTGCGCCGGCGACCCTTCACCGGCTCCACAGTGGACATCCGATTGACCCTGCCCCAGGATGGTGCGAGTGGGGGTACGGGCGACCTACGGGCAGCGCAGCGCAAGTGGCAATCCCTACGATGCCGATGGCCCAGACCGAACCATGCCCTGAGCAGAGGGAGAGCGCATGACTGTCCCGCGGCCGAGCGGGCAGCTCCCCGTTCAGGAACGCGCCAGTGCTCAGGCGGAACGGGTCCTCGGGCCACCAACCGCCAGGCGGGTCGCCACGTTCCACAACGGCGCCCACTTCGTCGTAGCTGGCGGCTGGGGCGAAGTTCCTGGCCTGGCTGGTGGACGTCGTCGTGTCGGTGCTCGCCATGGGCGTCGGCGGATCGGCGGCAGGGCAGCATGGGCGATGCTGATGAGATTCCTGTTCCCGCTGCTGCTGGTCGGCACGATCATCGGGGCGCTCGGCGGCGGTGGACCGGTCCCCGGTGGTTTGATGAGCAGGGTCAGCGTGGACCTTCGCGCCACCCGCCGACTCCGTGCCGCCGGCATCACATGACCGGGAAGCGACCTGCGGGTTGAGGCGGACGTACTCCAGGCGTCCGCGTGTGCACCGGAGTAGCTCGGTCGGCCGCTCCGCGCAGGCACGTCGATTCGTCGTGATCGTTTGAGGACCGCGAGCCGGGGAAGACGGATGCCGACGACGCCCGTCGGATGACGCGCTCCGGCCAGGTCACCCGCGGTGATCGAGGTCGCGCCGGTGACGGTGCCAACCGACCATCAGGAAGGTGACGCCATGGACAGCCTCCACCTGGTCTACGCGGTTGCCGGTACCGCCGGTGTGGTGCTCGCCCTGGTGAGCCGCGCCATCCGCAGGTTGCCCGTCAGCGAACCGCTGATCGCCCTGCTGCTCGGGGTCATCCTCGGTCCGCGACTGCTGGGCCTGCTGGAGATCGAGCAGGAACTGCGCGACCCGCTGCTGCTGGAAGGGGCCCGCCTGTTGCTGGCAGGCTCCGTGATGGCCGCGGCGCTGCGCTTCTCGGCGAGCTCCCTGTCCTCGCTGGTGCGCCCCCTGGTACTGCTCCTGGTCGTCGTCATGCCGCTGGCGGCGGCCGCCGCCGGTGCCGCGGCCCTCCTGCTGGGTCTGCCGATCGCGCTGGCCGTGCTCGTCGGGGCATGCCTGTCGCCGACCGACCCCGTCCTGGCCGCCTCGGTCGTCACCGGCGAACCCGCCGAACGGGACCTGCCCACCCGCATCCGCCGGCTGCTGACGGTCGAGAGTGGCGCGAACGACGGGCTGGCCCTCCCCCTGGTCGCCGTGGCACTGCTCGCCGTGGTGCCCACCACCGGGGTCGCCGAGGCCGTCGGCGGGCTGGCGTGGGAGGTGCTCGGGGGCGTGGTCATCGGTCTGCTCGCCGGTCTGCTCGCCGGGCGGGCGATGCTGGCCGCCACCCGGCGGCGCGACCTCGACAACGGACCGAACCTGGTGTTCACGCTGCTTCTCGCCGTCGCGGTACTCGGCATCGCGCGGATGGCCGGCACCGATGGCGTGTTGTCGGTCTTCGTGGCCGGGCTGTCCTACAACCGCATGGTGGGCGAGCGCAAGCGCGACTCGCAGGACGCCATCGACGAAGCGGTGAACCGCTACGCGGTGCTACCGCTGTTCGTCGTGCTCGGAGCGGTACTGCCCTGGCGGGAGTGGGTCGCGTTCGGACCGGCGGCCGTCGTCTTCGTCGTCGCGGTCCTGCTCGTGCGCCGCCTGCCGTTCGTCCTGGTGCTCGCCCGGCCGTTGGGGCTGCGAGCACGCGACGCGGTCTTCACCGGCTGGTTCGGCCCCGTCGGCATCAGCGCCGTGTTCTACCTCGCCCACAGCATCCACGAAGGAGCGAGCGATCCCCGCCTGTTCGCCGCGGGCACGCTCGCCATCGCCGCCAGCGTCATCGCCTTCGGCCTGACCGCGACTCCCGGCCGCAAGCTCTACGCAAGCACGTGACGTCCGGCAACCGCGCCCGCCACCACCGCGGAACCGCACACCGCTTCACAGGGCGTCCGCGCCGGCCAGCAGGTGCCCGGCCAGGCCAAGCGCGTGCAGTCCGCCGCGGAGATCGGCCGCGCCATGCCCGACGTCGGATCGCGCTGGTCGTTCAGACCGCCTGCTCTGCACCCTTCGCCATGTCCGCTCACCTCCCTCGCTGTCGCATCACACCGGACAATGATGTGCGCGGAGGATCGGCCGCGGCATCGGGGAAACCACTGACCTCGGCGGCGGTGGGATCATTTCGCGGTCCGCGGCGGTTTACCTGGACAGTGCCGGGTCAGTAGGCACTCCCAGACCAGCCCGAGGAGGTAGGCACACATGCGCGGCACACCATCACCCGCCGAGCACCGTGACACACCGGCCCGTCCGCGCGGTCACGAGACGGTCCCCGGCTCCGCCTCTCCGGACCGAAGCTGATGGACCCCCGGTTGATGCCGCCGGAGGAGTTCGAGCCCTTGGTGGTCGACGCTCTGGACGCCCTGCCGGACTGGGTCGTGCCGATCGTCGCCGAGATCGCGGTGATCGTCGAGGACGAACAGCCCGCCGACGAGGCGCGTCCCGGAGTCATGTTGCTCGGCCAGTACCGCGGGTTCTCCCGCACCCGTTACGGCGGCCGCCCTTCTGGCGCGCTCCCGGACACGATCACCCTGTACCGGATCCCGATCCTGCTCACCTCGCCGCGCCCGGAGGACGTGCCTGGCCGGGTACTCAAGGTGCTCGGCCACGAGGTCGGCCACGCACTCGGCCTGTCCGAGGCCCGGCTACGGGAACTCGGCTGGTACTAGGGGCGTGGCTTCAGGGAGCTGGGTGCCGCGAACGCGAGACGCCCGCCCGCCGATGCGCTTCCGGGATGTTGAGCGTCGCGAGAGCGTCGTTCATGGCATGGCATCCGCGCCAACACCGCGCTCCCCGTCACCTGGTCACACGAACCGCCATCGCTGGTCCCTGGTGCCGTTGTCGTCCCACAGGACGATCTGCGCACCGTGAGTCGTCGATCGCGCGCAGCCCGGGCGGGGTCGCGTCCGGTCGCGGCGAGCCTGCTGGCCGCGGTCTCCCGGTCGCGGCGGAACTCGAACGGCATGTGCACGTGATCGAGTCGGTGAGCGCTGTTGCTCCGGCCGTGCGCGCGTCGTGCAGACCCTCCTCGAACACGGACTGGACCAAGGCAAAGGAGTCGACGCCGTCCCGGACACATCAATCTCTGATGCATAACTGATCCATGGGCTGTGGCCAGGATGTCCCCCGCGGTCCGATCTGGCCACCAGGTGCGGGCGCGGCGTAACAACCGGACCTCCTATTGAGATCTGTAGTTCATCCGTCCCGAACCCGACAGCTGGATGCGACCCCGTCCTCCCCCGCCCCCTCGAATGTCGTTGCTCCCGAAAGGTGAACACCACCCATGTCCGACACCATGAACAACATCTTCGGCCGCGTCAGGAACGAAGCCAGTGACACCGACGTGATCGACGTCGAGCAGACGGACGCGGTTGCGCCGTCGCACGACGCCCCCTCGGTCGAGGACGTGGCCGAAGGCACCGATACCGCCCAGGAAGCCGCACCCGACGCCGACGAGGACGACGTGCTCACGGAGGACGCCGCGACCGTCACCGTCGTGCCCGTGACGGTCGCGCCCAGCGACGTGCTCACGGAGGCCGGTGACGCACCGGTCGTCGCGGCTGCCGAGGCCCGCCCCGCAGCACGCACGCGCGGCAACACCACTGTCGCCGACGGGGTCGTCTCGGAGGTCGTGAACATGGTGGCCCGTGAGGTCGACGGTGTGTACCGCCTCGACGACGAGGACATCTCGGTCACGGTGGACTCCGACATCGCCACGATCAGGGTCGCACTGACGGTCGAGCACGGACACGCGGTCAGGACGCTGGCCGAGCAGGTCAGGATCGACGTGATCGACGCCGTCGAACAGTTCCTCGGCCTCGACGTCGCGGCGGTGGACGTGCACGTCAGCGACATCCACTCCCCAGAAGCCGTCTGACCACGACCGACGACGCGGACTCGGCCCGTACCGCGGGCTGAGATCGATCATCGTTCACCGGCGCGGTCGGGCACGAGACCACGAGGAGAAGCGCATGCGGGTCGTGGCGGTCATGAACTACAAGGGCGGGGTGGGGAAAACGACCCTCACGGCGAATCTCGGTGCGGTGGCCGCCAGCCGTGGCCTGCGTGTACTTCTCCTCGATCTCGATCCGCAGACGAACCTGACCTTCTCCTTCTACTCGATCGACGACTGGCACGAACGGCTCAAGAACGACAACCGCACGGTCAAGCAGTGGTACGAAGCCGAGATGCCGGGGCGGGAGGTCTCGCTGGCAGATCTCGTCGTCACGCCGGAGCGGGTGAACAGGGCCCTCGGGAACTCCACCGGACGGCTCGACCTGATCTCCTCCCATCTCGGGCTCATCGACATAGACCTCGAACTCGCCGCCCGGCTGGGTGGCGCCACGACCTTTGAGGGGTCGAAGCGGAAGTTCCTGGACCTGCACGGTTGTCTGCGCCGTGCGCTGGAGGACAGCAGGTTCACCGAGTACGACCTGGTGCTCATCGACTGTGCGCCGAACTTCGGCCTCGTCACCAAGACGGCCATCGTCGCGAGCGAGCAGATCCTCGTGCCGGCGAAGGCCGACTACCTGTCCACGCTGGGACTGGACTACCTGGTCGGCAACTGCGCGGGTCTGGTGGAGCAGTACAACGACTTCGTCAACCACAAGGGCGGCGCCGGAGGTCACCGGACGATCGATCCCAGCTTTCTGGGCGTGGTGTTCACGATGGTCCAGATCTACTCGCAACAGGTGACCCTCGCCCAGCACGCCTACATCGAGGAGGTGCGCTCGAACTCGCGGGTTCCGGTGCTGGAGAGCAAGATCCGCAACAGTCCTCGCCACTTCGGTGACGCCGGTGAGAACGGTGTGCCGGCGATGCTGCGCGCGACCGGGAAGGACGAGGTCGTCCGGGAGTTCGACCAGCTGACCGACGAGGTCCTGGGTGCGCTCGCGTTGTCAGGGGGTGGTCGCCGGTGAACGATCTGACGAGTTTCGCCGCCCTGCAGGCTCGCGTGTACGCGTTCCTGGAACAACAGGACGAAGCCACGTTGCGTGCTGTCGCCAGTGGCACGGTGCGACTTGCTGTCGTCCACGCTGACGAAACGCAGGGCGCGCCTCCGGCGCCGGCCGACCTCGCCAGGACACCTTCCCACGATCCCGCGCAGGTGGCGCGTCTCCTTCCGACGCTGGCATCGGAGGACGAGCGACGTACCTACCTGAACGAGACCGGATTCACCAAGAAGGAGCTGAACGCGGTGGCCAAGGCGCTTGGCTTGCGGCGCTACAGCGGCCTCACCCTCGACAAGCTCGTCAACCTCCTGGTCGGTCCCGGTCAGGACCAGCAGACGCCCACTCGGAGGATGCCTTCCGCGCCCCAGGTCACCAAGCCGAACGCCGACGTCGCGGCCATCGCATCGCGCCTGCGCGAGACCGAGACCGAGGAAGAGGGAGCCGAGTACCTCCACGCACAGAACCTGGACGCGGACGGCCTGCTCTCCGTCGCCGCCGCGTTGGGACTCACGCGGGTGAACCGCCTTCGCCAGGCAAACCTCGAGAAGAGGGTGCTCAAACAGGCGATCGGTGCCCGGCGCAAGTTCGACGGGCTGCGGAACTGGTGAGCACCAGGATGGCGAGTGAGACGGTGACCGAACACGACGAGAGGTCGGCAGCCGTCGCTCGCGTATCTCACCGGGGGCCGTCGCGTCAGGATTCGGACCTACGGGACGTAGGTCCGAGTCGGTGTGCAAGTACGGTGGTCCGGGGTAGTCGCACGACCTCAGCGCGGTTCGGAAGTCGGTGGCGGTCGGCTCCGACACGGCCCGTACGGCGGTGACGCCCGGCTGGACCGGTGGGCCACAGTGGGTGGTGCTGGACCACATCACAGAACAAGGGGTCACGCCGATGACGGTCTCGTTCCTCCTTACCCCCGAACAAGAACAGCTCAAGGCAGCCGCCCGCGGCTTCGCCAGGGAACAGCTGCGGGACCTCGCTTCCGCGACGCGTGCGGAACCGGACCCCAGGACGCGGGCGCTACTGCTGCGGCCGGCGTTCGAGAACGCCGTCGCCGCGGGGTTCCTCAAGGGTCTGATCCCGGCGCCGTTCGGTGGCGGGGCGGATAGCGGTGTCGACGCCGCCATCTTCCTCGAGGAGTGGGCGGCGGAGATGCCGGACTTCGTCATCTCGATGGCCGGCCCACTGATCGCGCTGGCGCCCGTCTACCAGGTTGGCACCCCGGAGCAGGTCGAGCGCTTCGTGCGGCCCTTCCTGGCCGACTCCGGCGCACCGCTGGCGGCCATGGCCTTCAGCGAACCCGAGGGCAGCGCGAACTTCGACGCCGACGGCGCCGGCCAGGGGACACGCACCACCGCCGTCGGTGACGGTGACGCGTGGGTCATCAACGGTCGCAAGGCATGGGCCTCCCACCTGTGCGGCTGGGACGGCGACGGCCCGGACGTCATGACCATCGTCTGCCGAACCCCCGGCGGCATCTCGCTCATCGTCGCAGAACGCGAACACCTTGCCGGCCACATCGAGGTCGAGGAGTACTACGACCTCCCAGGTCTCAAGGGCTGCCTCACCACCAGGGTGCGGCTCGTCGACGTGCGCGTTCCGCGCGGCAACCTCCTCGGCGAAGAAGGCCAGGGCGTGGAACTGACCCGCGCCGCGTTCTTCCCCAGCGGCGCGTCGATCGGCATCTTCGCCGCCGCCGCGATGCGGCAGGCCTTCGACATCGCCTACCGCTTCGCACTCACCGAGAAGCGTGGCGGGCCGGTGCCGATCATCGAGTACCAAGCCGTGTCCGACGTCCTGGCCGACGCCAAGGGAAAGATCGAAGCCGTCCGGTTGCTCGCCTGGCGCGCGCTCGACGCCGTCATGTCCATGCACCCCAGCGGCCCAGAGTTCGCCCTGCACAGCAAGATCTTCGGCTCCGAGACCGGCATCCAGGTCGTCAACGACCTCGTCAGGATCGTCGGTGTGACCGCCTACGACGAGAAGCACCCCATCATCCGCCATCTGATGGACGCGCTGTCGTACCCGATCATCGAAGGAAGCAACGCCGGCGTGCGCCGCAGGCAGTTGCAGGCGCTGTTCCGCGCTCCGGGCTACGACCCGCTCGCCGCCTCCGGCATGGCCTGACCACGCCACAACGGATGACCGTCGCCGTCCCGCGGGGCACCGCCCGTCACGGGCCCTCGGGTGGTGTCGGCATGGGGACCGGTTCCGCTCCGCGCATGCGTTCCTCGGTCCAGTAGTCCGGGTCGGTGTGCTCCGCGGGCCCACCGGTCACCTCTGGACCGGTGGGCGTGGCTGGACCATCACCCGTGCCCCGGAACACGGCGACCGCGGAGGCGCCCAGCGCCGTGAAGGTGTCTTCACGGCACCGACCCGCCCCGCGGGTGGCGTGGATCGTCAGCCCGGTGCCGAGTTCGTCTCGGCGCGGGGACGCACGTTCGCCAGCACCGCCACCGCGAGGATCAGCCCCGGGAGCAGGAAGTAGGCCCCGTACCCCAGCCCGAGCAGCAGACCCCACACCAGCATCGCCAGTGCGGCGACCGCGGTCACCGTGCCGACCGCGCGCCCGGTGGCGTCGGCGACCGCGACGGCCACCGCGGCGAGCAGCGGCACGCCGAGTAGGTAGACGGTGGCGCCCCCGCTGTCGGACAGGGTGCGCGGCAGCAGGGCGACCACGATCGCGACCGTGGCGGCGACAGCGAACCACCGCAGCGCCCGGCCGCCGGTTCCCGGCACGCTCCATCTGCCGCTCAGGCGAACGACCACCGCCACGATGATCAGCAACCCGAGCAGTGTTCCCGTGATGACGGCGACCATCCGGCCGCCGGTTCCCGGCACGCTCCATCTGCCGCTCAGGCGAACGACCACCGCCACGATGATCAGCAACCCGAGCAGTGTTCCCGTGATGACGGCGACCATTCCGTTCCTTTCCAGCCTGCTTGCTTCCGCGAGGTGGTCAACCGACCACGAGATGACGGGTCAGGAAGAGCAGAGCTGTCGAGAGCAACAGACCTCCGGTCAGGAAGCTGACCCGAGCAGGTCCCGACCGTCGCCTGGCCTCAGGTGCCGTGAACATCACCGTGGCCGTGCCCAGGGAGATCAGGACGGCCATCACGATGTAGACCGGCGTCCGGTACAGCCATGAGTACAACACGAAGTGCATGGACGTGATCGCCGCGAAGGCGAAGGGCACGAGGGTGTACTGGTGCCTGACGACGAGGTGGATCAGGAACGGCAGGCCGAGGAGCTGCGAGGTCCCGACCAGCACCGAGAGTTGCGTGATCTCGTCGGCCACCGGCCGTTCCCGGCCGATCGCCCCGACCAGTGCCGAGAGGCCGAGGGCCACGGGCAGCGCAACCATGCCCTGGAAGAGCGTGACGAAGGCCGCCACACGTTCTGGCGCACGCCGCCAGACGGCGCCGCAGACCAGCCACGTCACGCCGTAGGCCGTCAAGAAGGCCAGGCCGGACATGTTCTGCTCGGCGAGGAGTCCGAGAGACTCGACCAGTTCCACGATCGCCATGCTCTCACCAGCAGCACGGCGACAGCCTCGACACCAGTGCCCGCCGAAACAGAAACCGGTGATTTTCCAATGGTCGCCCCGAGGTGCTGCGAGTGACCTGCGCGCTGCGCGGACATCCTGCCCTGCTCATGCCGGCAGCCGCACACGGGTCGCGGCGGGCACGTCAGGGCTCTCGGTGCACGGCCAGTCGCGACACTGCCCGCCATCCCACCTCGGGGACGGCGGGCAGTCACCGCGACGGGCGTCTAACCGAGCAGGCCGCCGATGATCGGGAGGCCGCCGGTCACGCCACCGGCGCCACCGCTTCCGCCGAGCAGGCCGCCGATGAGCGGGAGCCCGTCGACAGTGCCGGTGTTGGCACGGTCCACGACGGGGGCGCTGCCGGACAGCTCGGCGCTGGCGAGAGCGGGGGTGGCGAGCACCCCGAGGAAAGCCAGTGCCGCCGCGGCGGTAGTGATGCGAGTGCGAGACATGTGTTCGTTGCCTTCCTGGTTGGGAAGCGCACACTTCAGCAGCTTCCGAACCATCGAAGCAAGATCAACTCACGTTCCAGGCCACAAGACGACCCGATCGTGTATCGCGGCCGCCTCCACGGCTGGCGGTCAAAAGGTGGGTGGGCCCGCGACGGGTTCCGGTCGTGGCCGCGCGTCGGTTCTCCGGTCACCCTGGACGGGCGGCGGTCCGGCCGGGCACAGGCCGTTCGCGTGCCACCGTTCGCGGAGGTCGGCCGGGATGTTCAGAGTGGTGGACTGTCCGTCGGTGAGGGTGCGCACGCTGCCGCCCAGTAGCAACTCGCCCGCCCTGTCGAGGATCTTCGTGGCGATCGCACTGTCGTCCTCGGCCCGTTCGAGTGCGCCGAGCACGCGGGTGCCGATGCGTGCCGCCCGCTGCCACCCGCGCGAGTGGGGCACCTGCAGCCAGTCGGCGACCCGTTCGTCCACGATCTGGCGCACCAGCGCGGCGACGATGCCGTCGAACATCTTGCCGGGGAACAGTTTTTCGTACAGGCCGAGCAGGTGAGCGGTCAGCTGGACGCCTTCCGGCGAGGGTCCGTAGGACGTCTCGACCAGAGCGCTGTTCAGCTCGCGGGCCTCGGTCAGCGTCTCCGGCAGCGCCTGCACGGGGATGCCGAGCATCGCACCGGTCACCCGCCACACGTAGTAGTAGTCCTCCGCCTCGGCCTCGGTCACCGAGATGCCCAGCCTGCGCATGCCCTCGACGACCTGCACCGAGAAGATCAGCAGGGACCCCACCATGTCCTGCTGGCACACCGGAACACCGTCGGCCCGGACGTCCCACTTGCCCGAGCGGGTGATGAAGTGGCGGACGGCGGCGTGGATCAGCCGGGTCTTCTGGATCGTCGGCACCAACGCCCCACCCGAGCCGAACGCGTCGCATCCCATCATGTTCATCACGAACTGCGAGGTCTCCGAGAGCCTGCGGTGTGGCTGGTTCAGCCCGTGCGTCAACGCCAGCACCCGTGATGGCCGGGGCTGGGCGTAGCAGTTCACCATCGCCGCGAACGACAGCACGGCGGCCACATGTACGCCGTCGTCCACGAAGAACTCGTAGGCCCGCGTGATCCGGTCCAGGTCGACCCACTCCGGTGGGTTGCCGGTCGCGACGAGGTAGGTGCGCACCGACTCCGGCAGGTCCTCGGGAACGGGTTGGTCGTTGGCGCGGAAATGGGCCAGCACCTCGTTCACCGCGCCGACCCGGCCGGTCGCGGTCAGGTCCGCGATCACCGCGTCGGCCAACGGGTCGCCCTGGAACTTCAACGCTTCGACAAGCGAGATGTCCACCATGAAACCGCTCCTCGTGGTCCGTGAGAGAACAGTCCATACCGTCGACACTGTCGGCGACAGGTGTCGATCAGGTGAACGCACTCTGCGACGCGCTACCCGCACGACGACCATCCACTGCGTTACCGACCGATCAGGTGGCGCCGTTCCCCGGACGGGTGGCACCAGCGGCTGGCAGCACTTCGCATCGCCGTTGTGCGGGGGTAGTCCCGGTCGGACAGCCGCGCAAGGAGCTTGCGCGTGCCTCGGGGCAGGACGGGTTCCAGGAGCCGAGATCCGGACGACCACGTGGTCCGCGGCGGAACGTGATCGCTCGTGACGTGATCGTCAGCAGCCGCCGCCGAACGGGTGAGCCGTTCCGCACGAAAGAGCCGGAATACCACGCAGGAGGCCTGCCGGGCCGGTGTCCGGGGCGGTTCGTCGGGCTGTGCGGGGAGTCAGTGGGCTCGCGCGGCGGCGACGGTGTTGCGCAACAGCATCGCGATCGTCATCGGGCCGACGCCACCCGGGACGGGGGTCAGTGCGCCGGCCACCGCGCGGACGCTGCCGGCGTCGACGTCGCCGCACAGGCCCGCGTTCGTTCGGTGGATGCCGACGTCGATGACGGTCGCGCCGGGTCTGACGGCGTTCGCGGTGACGAGGTGGGGCACCCCGGCTGCCACGACGAGCACGTCGGCCTGGCGGCAGGTGGCGGCGAGGTCACGCGTTCTGGAGTGGCAGACCGTCACCGTGGCGTCGCGGCCGAGCAGCAGCTGGGCCATGGGCTTGCCGACGAGGTCCGACCGGCCGACGACGACGGCATGGGCACCGGCGAGCGCCACGCCGTGCTCGTCGAGGAGTGCCAGTACCCCGGTGGGTGTGCAGGGCCGCAACCCGGGCCGGCCGAGCGCCAGCCTGCCCGCGCTGCTCTCGGTGAGCCCGTCGACGTCCTTCTCTGGTGGGATGCGGTCGATCAGCGCGGCGGCGTCGAGCTGGGGCGGCAGCGGCAGCTGCAGCAGGATGGCGGTGACCCGCGGGTCGTCGGCGAGCCGGTCGACGACGGCGGCCGCGGCGGACTGCTCGATGTCGCCGGGCAGGTGCCGGTGCAGGTCCAGCATGCCGGCCTCGACGCACTGCCTGCGCTTGCTCCGCACGTACACCGCCGACGCCGGGTCGTCACCGACGAGCACCGTGGCCAGGCCGGGTGGTGCCGGCAGGGCGGCGACGTCGCGGGCCACCTCCGCGCGCACCTTCGCCGCCACCGCACGCCCGTCGATGGTCGTCGCCGTCATGCGCGCACCGCCGCGCGCAGGACCGGTTCGACCTCGTCGCGGGCCGCGACGCCGTAGGTGTCGGCCAGGCGCCGCAGACCCGCGTCGACGTCGAGCCGCCATTCCTGCGTGCCGGAGGTCTCCAGCACGAGGGTGGCGACGAGCGAGCCGAGCTGGGCGGCGCGCTCGGCCACCAGCCCGCCGCCGATCCCGGCGATGAACCCGGCCCGGAAGGCGTCGCCCACCCCGGTCGGGTCGACGACCTCGCGGGCGGGCACCGCGTCGACGTGGATCTCACCGCCGTCCGCGGCCACCAGCACGCAGCCCTTGTCGGCCAGCGTGGTGACCCGCAGTTCGACCCGCCGCATGACCTCGTCGCCGCCCCAGCCCGTCTTGCGGGTGAGCAGCTCCCACTCGTACTCGTTGGTGAACAGGTACTTCGCACCGTCCACGAGCGACCGGCAGGCGTCGCGGTCCAGCCTCGGCAGCTGCTGGGATGGGTCGGCCGCGAACGCGATGCCAAGGCGGCGTGCCTCGTCGGTGTGTACGAGCATGGCCTCGGGATCGTTCGCGCCCACGAGCACGAGGTCGACCTCGCACGCATCGAGTACCGGTGCCAGCGCGATGTGCCGCGCCTCGCTCATCGCACCCGCGTAGAACGAGGCGAGCTGGCACTGGTCGTCATCGGTGGTGCAGGTGAAGCGCGCCGTGTGCGCGGTGGCGGACACGAGCAGGTGTGCGCAGTCGACCCCGTGCCGCTCCAGCCAGGCGCGGTAGTCGTCGAAGTCCGGGCCGACCGCGCCGACGAGCACGGGTGCCTGACCGAGCACCCCCAGCGCGAACGCGATGTTGGCCGCGACCCCGCCGCGGCGCACGACCAGCTCGTCGACGAGGAAGCTCAGCGACAGCCGGTCCAGATGGGTGTCGACCAGCTGCTCGGCGAAGCGGCCGGGGAAACGCATGAGGTGGTCGGTGGCGATCGACCCGGTGACGACGGTGGTTGCGGTTGCCATGATGACCTTTCAGAACACGATGGTGGTGCGGCCGTCGACCAGTACCCGGTTCTGGCAGTGCCAGCGCACGGCCCTCGCCAGCACGGTGCGCTCGATGTCCGCGCCCTTGCTGGTGAACTCGGCGACACTCGCCCGGTGCGAGACGCGGACGACGTCCTGCTCGATGATCGGGCCCTCGTCGAGGTCCTCGGTGGCGTAGTGGGCAGTGGCACCGATCAGCTTCACGCCACGTGCCTTGGCCCGCTCGTACGGTCCGGCACCGGCGAACGCGGGCAGGAACGAATGGTGGATGTTGATCACCGGCACCCCGATCCGGTCGAGGAAATCCGCGGAGAGGATCTGCATGTACCTGGCCAGCACGACCAGGTCCACCTTGCCGCCCAGCAGATCCAGCTGCTTGCGTTCCGCGTCCGCCTTGGTCGCGCGGGTGACGGGGACGTGCTCGAACGGCACGCCGAACCCGGCCACGTCCTCGGCGAGGTCGGGATGGTTCGACACCACCTGCACGATCTCCACGGGCAGCTCGCCCCGGCGGGTCCGCCACAGCAGGTCGAGCAGGCAGTGGTCGTAGCGGGAGACGAACACGGCCACCCGGGTGACGGCGGCCGCGTCCCGGAACCGGAACGTGCCACCGAGGACGGGCCCGACCTCGGCCGCGAAATCACGCTCCAGTTCGGACAGGCCCACTCCCCGGCCGGGCAGGTGGAACTCCACCCGCAGGAAGAACCGGCCGCCCGCCGGACCGGTGGAATACTGGTCGGACTGGACGATGTTGGCGCCGCGCCGGTGCAGGAACGTGCTGATGCGCGACACGATCCCTGGTCCATCCACACAGGACACGACGAGCCTGCCGATGACCGTCACCTGGTCCGCCTCCCCGCGTTCGAAAGACTTTCACAAAGTTCCACAGGGCAGGCCCTAGTACCGGTAGTGCTCTGGCTTGAACGGCCCGGCCGCGTCGACGCCGATGTACTCGGCCTGCTCCTTGGTGAGCCGGGTCAGCTCGCCGCCGAGCGCCTCGACGTGGATCCTGGCGACCTTCTCGTCGAGCACCTTCGGCAGCCGGTAGACCTCGCACGCGTAGGTGTCGTACTTGGTGAACAGCTCGACCTGGGCGATGACCTGGTTGGCGAAGCTGTTGCTCATCACGAAACTGGGGTGGCCGGTGGCGTTGCCGAGGTTCATCAGCCGCCCCTCGGACAGCACCAGAACAGAATGCCCGCCAGGCCGGTGTCCGTCCCCGGAAGGGAAAACCCACTCGTCGACCTGGGGCTTGATGGTGATCCGGCGGATGCCGGGCACCGCGGCGAGGCCCGCCATGTCGATCTCGTTGTCGAAGTGGCCCACGTTGCCCACGATCGCCTGGTGTTTCATCCGCGCCATGTGGTCCGCGGTGATGATGTCCTTGTTGCCCGTCGTGGTGATGACGATGTCGGCCCGGTCCACCACGTCGTCCAGCCGGGCGACCTGGTAGCCCTCGAGGAGGGCCTGGAGGGCGCAGATCGGGTCGACCTCGGTGACGATCACCCGCGCGCCCTGCCCGGCCAGTGCCTCCGCGCAACCCTTTCCGACGTCACCGAAGCCGCACACGACGGCCACCTTGCCGCCGATGAGCACATCGGTCCCCCGGTTGAGCCCGTCGACGAGCGAGTGGCGGATGCCGTAGCGGTTGTCGAACTTGCTCTTGGTGACCGAGTCGTTGACGTTGATCGCCGGGAACAACAGCCGTCCCTGCGCGGCCAGCTGGTAGAGCCGGTGCACGCCGGTCGTGGTCTCCTCGGTGACACCACGGATCTCCGTCGCGACTTCCGTCCACCTGCCGGGGGCGGCGGCCAGTGAGCGGCGCAGCGTTTCGAGGATGATCCGGTACTCCTCCGGATCGTCGTCGGCCGCGGCGGGCACGGCACCGGCGGCCTCGAACTCGGTTCCCTTGTGGACGAGCAGGGTGGCGTCACCGCCGTCGTCGAGGAGCATGTTCGGGCCCAGACGATGCCCGCTACGCGAGCTCCGCCCGGAGCCGTCCCCGAAGTCGAACAGTCGCTCGGTGCACCACCAGTACTCCTCGAGCGTCTCGCCCTTCCACGCGAACACCGGCACGCCGCGCGGCTCCTCCTCGGTCCCGTGTGGACCGACGACGGCGGCGGCCGCGGCGTGGTCCTGGGTGGAGAAGATGTTGCACGACACCCAGCGCACCTCGGCGCCGAGCGCGGTCAGCGTCTCGATCAGCACCGCGGTCTGCACGGTCATGTGCAGGGAACCGGCGATCCGGGCGCCGGTGAGCGGGCGGGTGTCCGCATACTCCCTGCGCAGGGCCATCAGGCCGGGCATCTCGTGCTCGGCGAGCCGGATCTCCTTGCGCCCGAACTCGGCGAGCCCCAGATCGGCCACGGCGAACTCGAGGCCGCCTCGCGTGTCGTGGATCATGCCGGCTCCTTCACAGTCAGGTCGGCGGCCGCGCGGAGCGCGTCGGCGCGGTCGGTGCGTTCCCATGGCAGGTCGAGGTCGGTGCGGCCGAAGTGCCCGTAGGCGGCGGTCGGCGAGTAGATGGGGCGGTGCAGGTCCAGGTAGGACCGGAAGGCGGCGGGGCGCAGGTCGAAGTGCTCGGCGACGAGCTTCTCGATCAGCCTGCGGTCGGTCCGCTCCGTCCCGAAGGTGTCGACGAGCACCGAGACCGGCCTCGCCACCCCGATCGCGTACGCCACCTGCACCTCGGCGCGGTCCGCGAGTCCCGCGGTGACCACGTTCTTCGCCACGTACCGCGCCGCGTACGCCGCCGAACGGTCCACTTTGGAGGGATCTTTGCCGGAGAACGCGCCGCCGCCGTGCCGTGCGAACCCGCCGTAGGTGTCGACGATGATCTTCCGCCCGGTCAGGCCCGCGTCACCGACCGGACCGCCGACCACGAACCGCCCGGTCGGGTTGACCAAGAGCCGCTTGCGCAGCAGATCCGGTTCGTAGAGGCCGGGCGGCAGCTCGGCGGTGACGACGTGGCGCCACAGGTCCTCGCGGATCTGGTCGACGCCAACGTTCTCGCTGTGCTGCGTCGAGATCAGCACCCCTTCGACGGCCACCGGCACGCCGCCCGCGTACCGGACCGAGACCTGGGTCTTGCCGTCCGGCCGCAGGTAGGGCAACGTGCCGTCCTTGCGTACCGTCGCGAGGCGGCGGGAAAGCCGGTGTGCCAACGCGATCGGCATCGGCATCAGCTCGGGCGTCTCGTTCGTGGCGTAGCCGAACATCATGCCCTGGTCCCCGGCACCCGCCAGGTCGAGGTCGTCGCCGGAGCCGCCGCGGCGCTCGTAGGCCTGGTCGACGCCCTGGGCGATGTCGGGTGACTGCTTGTCCAGCGCCACCAGGACCGCGCAGTGGTTGCCGTCGAAGCCGTAGCTGCCGTCGTCGTAGCCGATGCGGTTCACGGTGTCCCGGACGATTCCGGTGTAGTCCAGCTGCCGCGCGGTGGTGATCTCCCCAGCCAGGACCACCATGCCGGTGGTGATCAGCGTCTCGCAGGCCACCCGCGCGTACGGGTCGTCGCGCAGTGCCGCGTCGAGCACGGCGTCGGAGATCGCGTCGGCGATCTTGTCCGGGTGCCCCTCGGTCACCGACTCGGACGTGAACAGGTAATCATGGGAGTCCAACACGTCATGCTCCTTGGGCGATCGGATCTGGGGTCTGTCCGGCGACCGGCGACGGACGAAGCGTGCGGCGGACCTGTGCCGTGCCCTCGACCATCGCCGCGAGCTTGGCGCGGGCCACGGCGCCGGACAGGTTCCGCAGCCCGCAGTCCGGGTTGATCACCAACTGCTCGGCCGCCACGAGGTCCAGCGCGGCGCGGATGCGCTTCGCCACGGTCCCGGGTGACTCGACGTCCTGGCTCTTCACGTCGACGACGCCGAGCCCGATGCGGCGGTCCCAGCCGAACCGTTCGAGCACGGGCAGGTCCTCGTAGCCCTTGCGGGCGAACTCGAGCACGAGCTGGTCGACCCGCGCGTCGAGCACGGCGGGGAACAGGAAGTCGTAGTGGCCTTCCCAGGACGGCCGCGCGTAGCGGTTGCCGTAGCAGACGTGGAGCGCCCAGCTGACGTCCACGCCCGCGGTGACGACGTTGACGCCCTCGACCGCCACGTCGACGTCGCCGGGGCGGCCCGCGAGGAACGGCTCGTCGATCTGCAGCAGCGTCGCACCGCGCGCCGCGAGCGCGTGCGCAGCGGCGTTCAGCCGGTGCGCGATGGCGAGCACCAGCTCGCGCTGGTCGGCGTACGCATGGTTGCGGAGCCTGCGGGCGAGCGAGTACGGGCCGGTGAACGAGAACTTGATCGGCGCGGTCGTCTGCGCCGCGGTGTACGCGAAGTCGTCCGCGAGCCAGGCCAGCTCGTCGCCGGTGGCCGGTGGCAGGGGCGCGGTCACGGCCGTGTCGTGGTAGTCGAAGTAGAAGTCCTTCGTGGTCTGGCGGACCTCGACCCCGGGCAGCCGTGCGAGGAAGTAGTCGATGTCGTTGTCCCGGCGCAGCTCACCGTCGGAGACGATGTCGATGCCGGCCAGCTCCTGGTCCCGCAACGCGGCCTTGATCGCCATGTCGTGCACGTCGGCCAGCTGCGCCCGGCTCACCCGCCCCCGGAAGTGGTCGGTCTTGAGCCGCTCCATCCATTCCGGCACGGGGAAGGAACCAACCACGGTGGTCGGCAGCACCGGCAGGCACTCGAATGGTCCGCCCATCAGTCCCGCACCTGCGCCGTCATCGTCACGATGTGCCCGCCCGCGCGGTGGCGGAACGGCGCGTAGTCCACGTCGAACCCGCGCTTGCGGCCGACGTGGGCGAGCAGCGCACCGTTGACCCAGTTGACGACCGACCCGTCGTACTTGCCCGGCCCCCGGAACGTCGTGCGGTAGCCCTGGATGCCGTCGACGAACAGGTCGTGGCACACCAGCTTGCCGAACGGGTGCAGCAGCCCCAGGGTGTCGTCGAAGCTGGCGACCGCGCCGTTGTTCACGTGCATGCGCACATCCGCGCCGGATTCCAGCAGCGGCCGCAGCGTCTCCCCGGTGAGCGCGCCGGTGAGCGGGTAGGTGTCCAGCCCGGCGAGGGGCACGTACCGCTCCTCCAGCCGCAGGGCGGCCCAGGTGCGCTGCCAGAAACGCACCGCGGACCCGGTGTCGGGGAAGTGGGTCGGGCAGGCCTCCGCGAGCAGCGCCGGGCCGAGGCGCAACAGCTTGTGCACCAGGGCGGGCAGCTCGTCGACGTCCGCCGAGACCGACTCGGCCAGCTCGGCCGCCGCCTCCCCCGGCAGGTAGGCGCGGTTGTGCACGCAGTAGGTGCGCCCGCCCAGCTGTGCCACCTCGTCGGTCGGCAGGTTGTCGTAGACGTTGGAGATGTAGACCAGGAAAACCTTGTACTGCAGGAAACCCAGCGACGTCCTCGGCCGGGTGGCGTCCAGCGTGAACGAGCTGACGCGCTCGGTGTGCTCGGCGACGGTCTCCCTGGCCAGGTCGAGCACGTGCGCCGAGTAGTCGCACATCAGGTAGCGCAGGCGGCGGTAGTAGCCGGTGCCGCGTTCCCGGTCGAGGTCGCGGAACTCGTCGAGGAACACCTTGGCCTGGTTGCCGTTGCCCACGCCGAGCTCGATGACGTACAGCTCGTCGGGCAGTGCCGCGCTCGCGGCGAGGCGGTCCCAGACCGTGAACAGCTCATCGATGAGCTCCGTGGCGGCGGCCCGGTTGCGGGCGTCGCTCTCCCCGCCGGGCAGGGCCTGCTCGTAGCCCCGGCCGGTGGCCTTCTCCCACAGGTCCAGCGCCGACCAGTACAGGGCGTTGAACTGCCAGACGCAGCTGTCGCGGCCGGGTCGCCAGTCCTCGATGAGGACCCGGTCCCGTACTCCGTCGAGCAGCGCGGAGGTCAGCTCGCCGACCGGCGCGTCCACGGCCCGCCGCACGTCCACCGCGATCTCCAGGTCGTCGTGCCGGACACCGAGGGGCTCGGGCGCCGCGTCACTGTGGAGGATGGGCCGCAGTGCCACGACGTCGCGGAAGTTGTTGCGGTACTGGACCCAGTCGCACACGACCCGCACCTTCCCGAGGTCGGTGTCGCTCGCGCTCACCGCGGCCACCACCGGGAGGACGGACGCGCCCAGGTCGGCGGGGCGCTCACCCCGCAGCCGCGCGTGCGGCCGGAACTCAACGAGCATCTCCACTACCCTCCGCTGTCGTGGGAACTGTCGCGACGTCGGCGAGCGCCGCGCGGCGCGGGCCGATCCCGGCGCGCTCCAGGATCTCGGGCACGCCGTGCTCGAACCCGAACGCCATCACGTGCACCCCCGCGACACCGGGGATCTCGGCGAGCTCCTGGATCGTCTCCGCGCACAACCGCAGCCCCGCCTCCCCCACCCGGTCGGCAGGCACGCCCCGGAACCGGGAGTCCACTTCGGACGGGACATGCACCCCGGGCACGGCGGTGCGCAGGAACTCCAGCATCCGCGTGGATCGGATCGGCCCGACTCCCGGCAGGACCGCGCACCGCTCGGTCACCCCCAGGTCCCGCAGCCGGGCCATCCACCGCGCGAACACCGGGACGTCGAACACGTACTGGGTCTGCACGAACTCCGCACCCGCCGCCACCTTCTTGGCCAGCCGGTCGGCGCGGTGGGACCGGGGTGGGGCGAAGGGGTTCTCCACCGTCCCGATCAGCCACCGCGGCGCGGTGGTGAGCTTCGCACCGGACATCAGCATGCCGTCCCGCAGCGTGCGTGCCAGCCAGGTCAGCTGGACCCCGTCGAGGTCGAACACGGGCTTGGCGTCCGGGTGGTCGCCGAGTTTCGGATGATCGCCCGTCAGGAGCAGCACGTGCGGAATCCCGAGCGCGCCCGCGGCGAGCAGGTCGGACTGCAACGCCATCCGGTTGCGGTCCCGGCAGGTCAGCTGCATCACCGGCGCGACACCGGAGCGTTGGACCACCACCGCCGCGCCGAGACTGGACATCCGTACCTTGGCGCCCTGGTTGTCGGTCACGTTCACCGCGTCGACCCAGCCGCGCAGCAGTTCCGCCTTGCGTGTCAGGACATCCGGGTCGGCGCCGCGCGGCGGGCCCAGCTCGGCCGTCACCGCGAACCGGCCCTCGGCGAGCGTGTCCCGCAGGCCCGCCGTCACGCCCGGTTCCCCGGAGCGGTGGCGAGCGCGTCGTCGCGGCCCTGCCAGTAGTTGACCCACGAGCTGCGGCCCTGCTCGCGGTGGTCCACCGGCCGCGCCAGCAGGTCGAGGTCGGCGGTGTGACCGGCGGCCACCGCACGGTCGTGAGCGATCACCCACACGCACCGGACCTCGGGGTGCACCTCGCACCTGCCCTCCTGCGACACACCACCGCACGGCCCGTTGCGCAGCTGCTTGGGACAGGTCATCGGGCACGCGTAGCCGGTGAGCGGCAGGGCACACTGGCCGCACATCCGGCACCCGAACAACTTCTCCTTCGACACCCGCTCCGCCGTGGTGAACACGCGGTAGGCGCGGGGCCTGCGTTCCAGCCACCCGGCCAGCCCTCGGTAGGCGCGGTTCGTGGCGAGCACGGCGTGCAGGCGGTAGGACCACCGCGCGGAGATCCGTGGCCGGAACGGCTTCGGCCAGGTGCTCACGGCCACAACGTCTTGCTCGCGATCGCCGCGCCCTCACCGAGCGCGCGCAGCTTCGCCCATGCGATCTCCTCGTGCCCGACCCGGGACCCGATGCCGCAGTCCGTCCCGCCCTGCACGTTGTCCCGGCCGAGCACGCTCGCGAAGTTGACCAGCCGCTCGGCCACCAGCTCCGGGTGCTCGACCAGATCGGTCGCGTGGCTCACCACACCGGGCATGACCATCCGTCCTTCCGGGAGGGTCACGTTCTCCCACACCCGCCACTCGTGGGCGTGGCGGACGTTGCCGGACTCGATCGCGTAGCACTGCGCGTCGATGCGCGGGATCAGGTCGACGACGTGCCGCAGCTCGATGTCGGCGACGTGCGGCCGGTGCCCGCTGCCAAAGCAGCTGTGGAAGCGGACCTGCTCGACGGGGATGCCCGCCAGCGCGTGGTTGATCACCTCGACGGCGAGCTCCAGGTACTTGCGGTACCGGGGGATGTCCCAGTCCGGGTGGAACTGCCAGGTGGTCAGGAACTCCGGCTCGTCGAGCTGCACGATCAGCCCGGCGCCGGTGATGGCCCGGTACTCCTCGCGCATCACCTCGGCGACGGCGAACAGGTACTCCTCCTCGGAGGCGTAGTGCTCGTTCACCGCGCCCGCGCCGAGGCTGAGCGGGCCGAGCGCCGCGATGAAGCCCTCGGTGTCACCGCCCGGCAGCGCTTCCCGCAGCGCCTTGATGTCGGCCGCGACCGCGTCGTGGCCGGTGTAGCGCACCGGTTCGACGCACACGCGGGTGCCTCGGCGGCGTGGTGTCCTGCCGGGGGTGGCGAAGCCGGGCCGGTTGGCGCCGCCGGAACCCGACAGCCACAGTCCCGACTCGTGGGTGCCCGGGAACAGGGCGCGGTCGCGCTCGCCGGGGCCGCCGCGCTTGGGCGGTGGCGCCGCGTCGCCCTCGCGGGTCTCCCAGCCGGTGACCCGCGCGTTGATGTACCCGGTGTAGGCGCCCGCGGCCCCCGCCTTGACGTACTCGCCGTCGTTGACGACGTCGAGGCCGCACTCGACCTGGGTGCCGACGACCTCCCGCACCGCCGAGACGAGGCGGGTCTCGACGGCGGCCTGGTCCCGGTCGGTGGTGGCCAGCAGCGCGTCGAGATCCGCGGGCAGTGGCAGGTTCCCGCCGTGCGATGTCCTGATGTGCCGGTCATTGCGTCGCATGTTGTCCGCTCCGCCTCTCCGAAGTTCACTGTGTTGGTTGCGTTGGAACAGGAGTTCTGCCTGGTCGCGTACTTGTGGCCGGGTTGCGCCACGTCCCCTGAGCGGTTGGGAAGCCGGCGAGCCGGGTCAGGTGGTTCGTACGAACTTCTGCAGTTGGTGGTCGCCCAGGTTCGGCGGGACCCGTCCGGCCTGCACGCCGAAGGTGCCGGTCACCTCGCCGACGTAGACGTCGCCCGCGGAGTCCACGGCGATCGCGTGCGGGGCGACGAAGTTCCCCGGCGCGCCGCGCATCGTGGTCGACGCGCCCCACCGGGCGACGACGCTCCCGGCCGGGTCGAAGACCGTGACCCGGCCGGGCAGGTCGACCGGTGTCGTGCCGCGGGTGAACGAGGCGGTGCCGCGTGGTCGCCACAGCTCCGAGACGTAGACCAGGCCCTCCTGGTCGACCGCGAGGTCCGTCGGGCGCTGGACGTCGGTCCACGACGTCACGTAGGTGCCATCGAGGTCGAAGACCTGGATCCGGTCGTTCTCCCGGTCGCCGACCAGGACGCGGCCGTCCCGCGTCGCGCAGATGCCGTGCGGCAGGTGGAACTCGCCGGGCCCGACACCCACCCCGCCCCACGACGCGACCAGTTCCCCGTCCGCGGTGAAGCGGTGGACGCGGCAGTTGCCGTAGCCGTCGGCCACGTAGAGGTCGCCGGTCGGTGCGACGGTGAGGTTGGTGCACCCGTTGAACGGTCCCGCCGGTGTCGCGACGGTCTCGACGTTGTGCACCACGGGTTTGCCGTCGCCCCGGCGGTAGCCGGTGTCGGTCGCGACGCCGGGTGTGCCGATGGTCTGCAGCAGTGTGCCGTCCTGGCCGAACCGCCGCACGGTGTGGTCGCCGCAGTCGACGCAGTACACGGTCCCGTCGGGGGCCACGGTCAGGCCGTGCGGCGTGGTGAAGATGCCGTCGCCCCAGGTCGTGAGGAACGTGCCGTCGCGGTCGTAGACGAACACCCGGTTCTCGTCGCGGGTCAGCAGGTACACCCGGTCGTCGGGGCCGACGGCCACACCGGCCACGTCGACGTGGTGGTGTTCCGGTGGCAGCCGCTCCCAGTCCGGCAGCACGTCATAGGTCAGATCACCGATCATCGGCGCTCCTCGGCAGCCAGCCCCACGGGTGGGTGCCCCAGACCGCCGGGACCAGTTCCCCGGCACGCACGGTGTGCACGGGCACGATGCCGTGCTCGCCCTGGAAGGTCGCCTTGGTCGTGTCGGTGAACGTGAAGTCGCCGCGCACCACGTCGAGGACGGTCAGGTCGGCCTCCCGCCCGACCGCGATGGCACCGAGGTCGTCCTGCCTGCCGATGGCCGCGGCGGCGCGGCCGGTCGTCATCGCCACGACGTCGGCGAACGAGTAGCCGACCGCCATGAACTTGGCCATGCACTCCACCAGGCTGTGGAACGACTGGCCGATCGCGGTGACGTCGCTGCTGATCGTGTCCGGCGACAGGCCGCGCTGCGCCTGCTCGCGTGCCACCGCGTAACCGAAGTTGCCCATGCCCACCGCCGGGTCGAGCACGACGCCGCGGGCCCTGACCTCGTGGAGCAGCTTGATCGTGGCGTCGACGCTCTCCGCCACGCCGGACATGACGCCGCCCGGGTTCGGGGTGCACAGGTGCGTCAGGACGTCGCCCGGTTCGAGGGCGTCGAGCAGGTACCTCGTCACCTCGCCGAGCCGGTCCTGGCGCGGTCGCTGCGCCGCCTTCAGGTCGCCGATGTGGACCATGAGCGGCACGCCGTGCTCGCGGGCGATCGCCTTGGACCTGCGGACGAGATCCTCGCCGCGTTCGTTGACCAGCTCGCCGACCAGCCGCAGCTTGACGCCGCCGACCAGGCCGGGGTTGTGCTCGACGCACTTCGCGATGGCGGGTGCGTCGATGTCGTCGAGTGAGGCGAAGTCGGCCGGGCCCGGCATGGTGTGCGCGTACCGCCCGGCGTTCACGAAGACGACGACCCTGGTGCGTGCTCGGGGCAGGATGTGCACCGGGAACACACCGACGTTGGCGACGCCGACCGAACCGGCGTCGACGAGCGTGGTCACCCCGGAGCCGACCCCCACGACGTCGGGGTCGCAGCAGCCCATGCCCACCCCGGCGGTCGTCGCGCCGTGCGCGACGTGGGTGTGGATGTCGATCAGGCCGGGCACCACGTATCGGCCCGCGTCGCGCGCCTCCAGCACCCTGGCCGCGCCCGTCGCGTCCAGCTCCGGCGCGATGGCCGCGATCCGGCCGGCGGAGATGCCGATGTCCATCCGGCCGTCCAGGCCGGACCCGGGGTCCAGGACGTGCCCCTGACGGATGAGGAGGTCGAAGACCTTGTCCGCGGGCCGGATCATCGCCGCCACCCGTGGGGCAGCCCGCTCGTCTGCAGCGCGCCATGGCCTTCGAGGTCGGCGACGGCGGCACGGAGCCCGATCCGTTCGAGCACCTCGACGGCGTCCGCGCCTGCCGGTGCGACGGGCGCACCGAGCCGCGGACCGGTGGCGGACATGGACATCGCGATACCCGGCATGGTCACCTCTCCCACTTCGGCCGAAATCTGTGTGACGCTCAGTCCCCGCTCACGCACCAGCGGGTCGGTCATGAGTTCCGCGACGCCGACGACCTCGTGCGCGCCGATTCCCATGGCGCGCAGCAGGTCCACCCACTCGCGCGCGGTCCGCTCCGTGAAGGCGGCGTCGAGCCGTGGCTGGAGGATGTCGAGCGAACGCCCGCGCGGCAGCGTGAACCCGGCGACGGCCGCGAGCCGGTCGAGGTCCGCGAGCGTGGCCCCGAGGAAGAACCAGCGGTCGCTCGCCCGGTAGAACCGTTGCAGCGGCGTGTGCCCGCGCGCCCTCGGCCCGGCGGGTTCCCGGCCGGGTGCGCCGCGGGCGTGCTTGAGCAGGAACGCCGCCTGGTGGTAGGTGCCTGCCTGCGCCAGCGAGGTGCGCAGCCGCAGCCCCTGGCCGGTGACCGTGCGGTGGTAGAGCCCGAGCACGGCGCCGAACGCCGCCAGCACCCCGGTGCCGTAGTCGAGCAGGTTGTACGGGCCGAGCACGGCGGGCCTGCCGTCCGGTCCACCGGCGCGGGCCATCAGCCCGGTCACCGCCTGCCCCTGTGTCTCGTACCCGCGTCCCGGCGCCCACGGCCCGATCCCGCCGTAGCAGCTGACGGCGACGTGCACGACGTCCGGTTTGCGAACGCGGATGTCCTCGTGACCGATGCCGTAGCGCTCGGCGGTGCCGGGCGGGAAGTTCTGCACGACGACGTCCGCGTCGTCGACGAGCTTCCAGAAGACGTCCTGGCCGGGCCGGGCGCGCACGTCGAGCAGGACCGTCCGCTTGCCGCGGTTGACCACGCCGTGGGCGAAGATGGTGCGGCCCGGGGCGTTGACCTTGACGACCTCCGCGCCCAGCTCGCCCAGGATCCGCGCGGAGGTGGGCCCGGCCAGGATCTGCGTCAGGTCCAGCACGCGCAGTCCCGCCAGCGGGCGGCGGCGCGGTCCGGCGGTCCCGCGTGGACGGACCGGGACAGGCCGGTCTGCCGCCAGCTCACGCAGGATGGCCGCACGGTCCTCGTCCGGCAGGTGGCGCGGGACCGGTGGGTGGTCCAGCCCGTTCTCGTCCTGGTCGTCGCCGACGTGCAGTGCCGCGCCCGGCATGAGCGTGGACCCCAGCAGCGGGTCGTCGACCGACGTGACGGCGCCCGACGTGCGGGCGCTCGGGCTCTCGAGCCACTCCGCAGGCGTGCGGACCCGCGCGAGCGGCACGCCCGCCGCGCGGCCGAGGTCCTCCCACTCCTGGGCGGTGCGGGTGGCGAACAGGGCGGTGAGCCGTTCGCGGAGCAGCTCGTCGTCGGTGTCGTCGATCCACTCCGGCCGGTCAGCGGCGCGCAGGAACCAGGTCACGAAGCGGCGGGTCGCGCCGATCGGGTTGAACTGGACGTATCCGCCGCCAGCGCAGGCGTAGGTGCCGCTGCCGCTGCTCCTGATCGGACGCGGCGGCGCCATGCCCCACGCGTTGACGTAGGCGCCCGCGTCGCCGATCGCCTCGAACATGGCGTCGAACAGCGGCACCGAGACGTGCTGGCCCAGCCCGGACCGGTGGCGTTCGACCAGCGCGGCCACCACTCCGACGGAGCCGAGGAACGCGGCGAAGTTGGAGGCGACCGGGACGGCGCTGTAGGTCGGCACGGAGTCGTCCCACCCGTCGGGGGCCTCGCCCGCACGCAGGCGGCAGTTGCCCGTGGCTGCGTCCACGACGCCCTCCCAGGCACGCACGCCCGCGCGCGGGTCGTCCGGGGCGAACCCCGGCAGCGAGAGGTAGACCAGTCCGGGGGCGTCGTCCCGGAGTCGCTCCCAGCCCAGGCCGAGGCGCGTCATCACCCCGGGCCGGAAGTTCTCGACGAGCACGTCGGCGCGCGTCGCGAGGCGGTGGGCGACGTCGCGGTCGCCGGGGTCGGTGAGGTCGAGGGTGATGCGCCGCTTGCCGCGGTTGAAGAAGGCGTCGGCCGCCCGTTCCGCGGCCCGGCTGCCCGGCGCGTCGACGTGGATCACATCGGCACCCTGGTCGGCGAGCATGACCGCCACCAGCGGCCCCGCGACGTGGTGACCGAAGTCGACGACCCGGATGCCGTGCAACGGACCAGCCACGGTGCCTCCTCTGTCCGGAGTGGCCGATCGAAGTGGACGATCGGCCGTGATCCGAGCGTATGTCGCGGCGAGAGCCGCTGGGGCGACGGAAAAGCACGCAACTGTTGACCGCGGCTCAACAGTCACGGACACTCGCCACGTGACCCCGAGGCGGCTCCCACCGCTCAACGCGTTGCGCACCTTCGAGGCGGCCGGACGGTTGGGCAGCATCCGTGCGGCGGCCGGGGAACTGGTCGTCACCCCCGGCGCGGTCAGCCGACAGGTACGGGTGCTCGAGTCGTGGCTCGGTGTGCCGTTGTTCCAGCACGAGGGACGCGGCCTGCGGCTCACCCCGGCCGGCGCGCGCTATCTCGACGTCGTGACGCGGCACCTGACGGCGATCGGCGCGGCCACGGACGAGATCACCGGCCGGTCGGGAAGCGAGCACGCGCTCCACATCCGCGCGTACACCCTGTTCGCGACGAACTGGCTCATCCCGCGGCTCACCGGCTTCCACCAGAGCCAGCCGTGGGTCGAGCTGGAGCTGATGACCTCCAGCAGGCCCGGCGACTTCGGGCAGGGTGACGTCGACGCGGAGATCCTGCCCGCGGGCAGGCAGACCTCGCCGGGGTTCGAGACGGACGTGCTGGTCACCGACGAGGTAGTCCTCGTGTGCAGTCCCGCCTACCGGGAGCGGTACCGGCTCGAGGTTCCCGCCGACGTCGCCCGCCTGCCCGCGCACGGGTTCCTGCGTTCGGTGGCCTCTCCCGAGCTGTGGGACCGGTGGTTCCGTGCGGCCGCGGTCACCGGCCTCGACGCGGGACACGGCCCCAGCTTCGGCGACTCGAGCCTGACCTGCCGGGCGGCGGCCGCGGGCCAGGGCGTCGCGCTCGCGCCGCTCACGTTCGTGGCGCCCGACCTCGCCGCGGACCACCTCGTCATGCCATTCGCGCAGGGGGTGGGCCCGCTGATGCGCTTCTGCCTGGCACGTCCGGCGAACCGTCCCCGCACGCGGGCGTTCACCGCGTTCCGTGCCTGGCTGCTCACCGAGGCGGCCGCCGACCAGCCGGTGGGTCAGGGGCTGAAGTAGAAGTCGTGCGCCGCGGCCGAGATCTGGTGGCGTAGCGCGGGCTCGGGCACGATGCGAGCCAGCATCGCCAGCTCCCCCGCGTAGCCGACCGGGCGTTTCGCTCCGACGAACGGGGCGTCGCTGCCCCAGAACACCCGCTGTGGGCCTGCGTGGGCCAGCAGCGTCGCGGCGAAACCCGCCAGCTTCCCTGGGACGACCGGGAAGCGGTACCCGGCCGAGAGCTTCACCCGCACGCGGCCGGTGTCCAGCGCTCGCAGCAGCGCCTCGCCGCCGGGGTTCGCGAAGCCGTTGTCGGGACAGGGGTCGCCGTAGTGGTCGACCACGACGTCCACACCGGACCGGCTGAGCTGGTCGAGCACCGGTGGCATGCGGTCGCGCTCGACGTTGAGCTCCACGTGCCAGCCGAGGTCGGCCACGTGGCGGAGCAGCCGGCGGTGGTCCGGGTCGGTGAGGTCGGGCAGGGGTGTCCGCCTGCGCCACTGGAGGCGGACACCGACCACGCCGTCGTCGCGCATCCTGGCCAGCACCCGGCGGTCCGCGCCGGGGTCGACGTCGACCGTGCCGCGCAGCCGGGGATTGCGGCGCAGGGCGGCGATCGTGTAGTCGTTCCGGTCTTCCAGGAGGCTCATCGCCGAGATGACGCCGTGGGTCACGCCGTGCCGGGTCATCAGCTCCTCGAACGTCTCGACCGGCAGCTCCACGTCCGGCGCCGTCCACGCGGTCGACGCCAGCGGCAGGGCGCGGGTGAACAGGTGCACGTGGCTGTCGACCAGCACCGGGTCACCCGCCCAGGCGGTAGAGCTGTGCCGCCGTGCCGCCGAGGACCCGCGCGGCGTCCGGTTCGGACAGACCGGCGACGGCGCGGCGGGCGGTAGTCACCATGTCGGCGTAGGCCCCGCGGGTCTGGGTCACGTCGGAACCCCACAGCAGCCTGCCCGCGCCGAAGTGCGCGGCCAGCCACTCGACGAGCGGTCCCGGGTCGCGGTCCGCCCTGGCGAGCTGGGCGAAGTTCAGCGTGGTCACCTTGACGTACACCTGGGGCAGGTCGACCAGCGCCAGCAGCAGGCCGGTCTCCCGGTCCGCCACGTCCACCGACGCCACGTGGTCGAGCACCACCGGCACGCCGGGGAACCCGCGGACCACGGCAGGGAGCGCACGCAGCACGTCGTCGCGGTTCCAGCGGTAGACGTGCAGGCACATCGACAGACCGGTCTCCTCCGCGGCCGCCCAGACCCGCCTGGCCTCGGCACCCGCGAACCAGGCGGCGCCCGCCGGGCCGGTGTGCTGGTTGCCGCCCGGTGCGGTCAGGCGGAGGGCGGCGGCCCCGCGGTCGGCGAGGTCGTGCACGGTCTTGTCCGCGTCCGGGGCCTGCGCGTCGAGCACGCACATCGCGCGCAGGCGGTCGGGGTGGTTCCGCGCCGAGTCGAGGACGTAGCTGTTGTCGTAGCCGTAGACGTGCGCCCGCTGCACGGCGACCGCGCCGTGCAGGCCGTTGTCGCGCAACGCGTCGAGCAGGCTCTCCGCCCGCATCAGGTTGTCCTGCCCGGCAGGTGCCGAGCGTGGGTAGGCGGGGTCGTCGGTGACGAGGTGGGCATGGGCGTCGACCAGCATCGGTCCTCCGGTCACAGGCGGCGCCACCGCAGTACCGGTGTCGGTGGCAGGGTGGGGTCGGGGGTGCCGGTGCGCATCACCAGGTCCGGTCCGGTGAGCTCGACGAGCCGCACGAAGGTCTGCCCGATCGCGTTGGGGTGGATGCTCGTGTCGACGTGGTGCTCGACCCGGTCGCCGAGCCAGGTGTACCGGCCGGCGTAGCCGCCGTAGGAGCGCACGGCGGCGAGTTTCTCCTCGTCGCTGGTGTGGCGCCAGTTGTCCGACGTGAGCAGCGGCCGGTCCCCGGCCATGTACTGCACGGCCATGTACCCGTCCGGCGAGTACATCAGCTGCCCGAGCGGCCTGGACCCGAGCGGATAGCGGTGTTCCGCCGCTGGGACCTCGTAGTCCACGAGTGTCCACGCTCCCACCAGCGGGTTCACGAGTTCAGTCCGTCGCGCACGGAGCCGACCAGGCCGTGGGCCGTCCTGGCGAGCATGGTCGCGTCGTTGCCGACGACGACGAACTCGTGTCCGAGCCCGGCCGCGCGCACCGCCGCGTCGGCGGTGGCCGCGGCCGCACCGCACGGCTTGCCTGCCTCGGCGGCGGCCGCGCGGCCATCGGCCAACAGTTCCAGCACGCGCGTGTCGTTCGGGGCCAGGCCAAGGGACAGCGACAGGTCACCCGCGCCGAGGAAGACGGCGTCGACCCCGTCCACGGCGAGGATCTTCGGTGCCGCCTCGATCGCGGCCGCGCTCTCCAACTGGGGGACGCAGAGCACGTCCTCGTTGCCGACCCGGACGTACTCTGCCCGGGGAACGAGTCCCCAGCGGCCTGCCCTGCTGGTGCCGCCCGCGCCCCGCTCACCCAGCGGGGGGAACCGCATCGCCGCGACGACCCGCCGGGCCTCCTCCGGCGTGTCGACGTGCGGCACCAGGATCCCGCCCGCACCGGCGTCCAGCACGCGGGCGATCGTCGCCGGGTCGTGCCCGGGCACCCGGACCAGCGGGAGCATGCCCGCGGTCAGCGCCATGGCGATCATCCGCGCGGCGGTGCCAAGACCCAGCGGCGCGTGTTCGAGGTCGACGACGACGAAGTCGAAACCGGCGTCGGCCATGATCTCGACGCTCTCCGTGGTGTCCAACTTGACCCAGGTCCCGAGCCCGGGGGACCCGCCGGTCAGCCGCGCGCGCCAGTCAGGCACCGGTCGTCACCATCTCGGTGGGCGCCGGGTACTCGTCGGCGTTGCGCACCCAGCCCGGCTTGGCCGAGAAGTCCGCCCTCGGCGGGCTGAAGATGTCGATGAGCTGGTGGCGGCCCTCGCCGAGCGCCTGGCTGGTGTGCTCGGTCGGCGGCGGGATGATCGCGACGGCGGGGCTGGCGACCTCGGCGTGCTCGTCCGGGCGCCACTGCGACCGCTTCGACGTCCAGGGCGTGCGGACATGGTGGACGTAGTCCCCGGCCACGGTCAGCGAGCACTGTTCGAAGTCGTCGTGGTGGTGCGGGGAGAGCCGGTCGGGGTTGCGCGGGCCGTCCTTGGGGTCGCCGAAGTTGACCATGAAGGCGCTGGACCGGAAGATGCGGCCGAACCGGCTGGGGTCGATCGGGTGGTCGGCGTTGCGGTAGGTCCGGATCCGCTGGCCGTCCACCGGGTCCGGCCACGGCACGAGCGGCGCGACCCTCGGGTGCGGTTCCCGGTAGCTGTCCGCGTTGTGGCACAACGGGAGCAGGTCGTCTGCGCGCACGTCGAACAGCCGCACCACGTCGGCGTCGACGTCGAGGGTGACCGTGCTGTCACCGCCCGGGACGATCGCGACGCCACTGTCCCGCAGCGACGCCTGCCCCGCGCCGCCGTGCTCGATCGCCACGATCTGCCCGTCCTGCGGCGCCACGATCACGTACTCGTGCTGTTGTGAGCGGCGGAGTGCGTCGCCCGCCACGGCGCGGGTGAAGGCCAGGACGAAGTTCTGGCCGCGAACGAACCAGGTGCGGCTGCCCCGCTCGGACACCTCGGCCGGGGGCAGGGTCAGCAGCTCGTAGGTCTCCAGCGCCGCGATCGGCTCGTCGGATCGGGTGGCGGTGGCGGTGGGCAGGGCTGCCCTGGGGTCAGTGGAGCTGTACACGATCGTCCTTCCGGTTACTGGTCGAGGCCGAGGAGGAACGCGGGGTTGTCGCGCACGATCCGCCGCAGGTCCTTCTCCGGCAGGCCGAGGTCGAGCAGTGCACCGCCGACCCGGACGAACGAGTCCACCGGCATCGGCCTGCCCTTCTGCCCCAGGTCGGAGGCCAGCACGGTGTGTTCGGGGCCGACCTCCTCGATCCACCGCAGGAGGTCCTCCGGGCCACCGCGCGCCTGCGCGACCTCCGGGTCGTACATGCTCGTCTCGTGCTCGACGTAGGCGCCGAGCTCGGTGAACTCGCGGCACCGGGCGGCGTCCGAGCCGATCAGGAAGTTGGGGTGGCTCACCACCATCCGCCGTACGCCCCGTTCGGCCGCGACCGTGAACAGCGCCGTGACGTCGTCTGCGGGCAGGTGCCCGGCGGACAGCAGGGCGTCGGCCTCCACGATGAGGTCGAGCACCCGCAACGCCTCGGGCAGCAACTCTCCGTCGGCACCGCGGAGGTCGGTCTGCCTGCTGCTCAACGGGATCGTCGGCGTCGGGAACCCGCCACCGGAGTTGTGGTGGTCGATGTGCGCGGACGACGACACGGTCGGGAACCAGACGCACCGGCCGCCCATGCGCAGGCAGAGCTCGACGGCGTACGGGTTGATCCCGCCGACCCACTGGTTCAGCGCGATGCCGCCGTACACCTCTGTGGACAGTCCACTCAGCCGCTCGCGCATCGCGAGGAGATCCATCACCGTGTTGTGGTGGTGCGACTTCGCCAGCAGGGCCCGCATGCCCAGCCGGGCGCCGTCCCGCGCGGCCTCGACGTGGTCGAACCGCCTCGGCAGCGGGTTGGGGCCGGAGTGGCAGTGCAGGTCGACCAGACCGTGCAGTACCCGCTCGACGGCGGTGGTGGCAGGCATCGGCGACTCCAACTCCGGCCGGTGACGATCGTTGTAACGAAATCCGGACGTGGTGTACGTTAATCGCGAACTCGCTGGCACGCAACGAGGATCTGGAGGCGTCGCAGTGGAGCAGACGTACACCTGGGCCGAGATGATGGCGGTCTCGATCGCGCACGAGATGTCCGACGGCGAGTTCGGATCGATCGGCGCGGCGTCCCACATCCCCGCCGCCGGGCTGCGGCTGGCGCAGCTGACACACGCCCCCGACCTCACGTTCTTCTGCGGCGGGAGCGGCGCGAGCAACCCGAAGATCCGGCGGCTCACCGAGTCCTCGGCGGACTACCGCAACCTGGTGACGGCCGAGTACCAGTACAGCCTCGACGACGTGGTCGACTTCGAGACCGCGATCCGCTTCGACTTCGCGTTCCTCGGCGGGCTGCAGATCGACAAGTACGGCAACCTGAACATGGCGATGATCGGTGACTGGGACAAGCCGAAGGTGCGCGGGCCCGGCACCATCGGGCTGATCTTCACCGGCGGGTTCAAGTCCAGCTTCATCTACACCGAACACCACACGCCTCGGGTGTTCGTGGACAAAGTGGACTTCGTCAGCGGCGCGGGCTGGCTGTCCGGCGGCAACTCCCGCGCCGAGGTCCTCCGGCCGGAGTCCTCCGGACCCCGGCTGGTGTTCACCCCGCTCGGCGTCTTCGACTTCGAGCCGGACACGAAACACATGCGGCTGCGCAAGATCCACCCGTGGACGACGGTCGAGGAGATCCAGGCCGCCACCGGTTTCGACCTGCCGGTCGCCGACGACCTCCGGACGGTCACCCCGCCGACCCCCGAGGAGCTGCACCTGCTCCGCACCGAGGTGGACTCCGACGGCGTGCTCCGCCGCTACGCACCGGTCGCATGAGCCACTACCTCGTTGCCGACGGGATCCGGACGCACTACCTCGACGCCGGGGACGGTCCCGCGCTCGTCCTGCTGCACGGCGGGGAGTACGGCGCCGCCGCGGAGCTGACCTGGGAGAGCTGTGTCCCGTTGTGGTCCACGCGGTTCCGGGTGCTGGCGCTGGACCTGGTCGGTTTCGGTCGCAGCAGCAAGATCCGGGACTTCGCGGGCGGGCAGCGCAGGCTGATGATCAGCCAGGTGGCTTCCGTCCTGCGGACGCTGGACATCCAGCAGGCGTACTTCGTCGGCACCTCCCTGACCGGGCGGATGCTGCTGGACATGGTCAACCGCCCGCAGCAGCCCTGGCCGGTCCGCGCAGTGGTCGCCGCGGGCATCGGGCTCGCGCCGCCCAGCGCGGAGGGCCGGAAGGTGCTGGAGGACTTCGACGGGACGCTCGACGGGCTGCGGCCGTCGATGGAGGTCCTGTTCCACGACCCGGCCTGGCGGGACAGCGAGGACCACCTGCGCCGTCGGTACGAGTTCGCGGCGATGCCCGGCGCGTGGGAGACCGGCGCGGCCGCCGCTCTGCGCTCCCCCGCCCGAGTGCGTACCGACCGCCCGCCACCCCGGCGCGACTACGGTTCGATCACCGTGCCGGTCCAGCTGATCCGCGGCGAACACGACGCGCTGGTCCCGCCGGAGGACTGGCAGGCGCTCGCCGACCAGATCCCCGGCGCGCGCACCGCCACCATCGCCGGGAGCGGGCACTACCCGCAGATCGAACGACCGGCGGAGTTCGGCGCCGCCGTGCTCGAGTTCCTGGAGGACCTGTGACGGTGTACATCGAGCGCGGTGGGGACGACGGGCCGACCGTGCTGCTGCTGCACGGTTCCGGCGCGACCGCAGCGGTGTGGGCACCGGTCCTCCGCGAACTCGGCGGCCTGCGCTGGATCACCGTCGACCTGCCGGGGCACGGGCGATCGGGATGGCTGCCCGCCTACCACCACCACGACTACGCCGGGGCGATCGGCGAGGCGCTCGGCACGACGGACATCGACCTCGTGGTCGGGCACTCGCTCGGCGCACTCGTCGCACTGACGCTCGCGGATCGTGTACACGTCGGCGCGGTCACCGCGATCGCGATGAAGGTCGTGTGGACACCCGGGCAACTGGCCCGCCGCGCGGCACAGGCCAACCGTCCACAACGAACCTTCACCGACCGGGACGACGCCCTCCGGCTCTTCGCGAAGGTCAGCGGACTGCCAGAGGACTCCCCCGGGCTGGCGACCGGGATCCGGCACACACCGGCGGGCTACTGCCTCGCCGCCGACCCCCGCCTCACCACCGATCCCCCTGCCACACAGGAAGAACTGGCCGAGGTGATGGACCGCGTGCGCGTGCCCGTCCGGCTGGCCTGCGGCGACGCCGACCCCGGCATCGAGCCGGCCGACATGTCCGCCGTCCTCGGCCGCGACGTGGCCGTCATCCCCGGCGCGGGCCACAACCCGCACATCGACGACCCCGCCGGGGTCGCCACCCTGATCACCACCGACCTCGCCGCGGCACGCGGTTGACCTTCGATTCGGAGCCGCCATGCGCATCGAGAACCTCCTGCGGCAGAACGCGGTACGACGTGGCGACGAGCTCGCCGTCATCGCCGACTCCGCCTCGCTGACGTGGGCCGAGCTGGACCGGGAGACCGACCGGCTCGCCCACGCGCTGATCGACCGGGGGCACGTGCCGCAGGAACGTGTCGCGCTCGTGCTCGCCAACGACGTCCAGGTGGTCGTCGCCTACCACGGGTTGTGGAAGGCGAACCTGGTGACCGTCGGCATCAACCCCAAGCTGACGGTGCCGGAGATGCGCCGCATCCTCGTCCACTCCGGCGCGTCGGCGGTGATCTGCGACTCGCCGGTCGCGGTCGAGGCGGCCGCGGGAGCGCCGTCGGTCCGCCGGATCATCACCGTCGGCGACCTCGATGGCGGCGAACGCTTCGCCGACGTCGTCGCCTCCGGCGCGCCGGAACCGGTGCCCGAGACGGGCAGCGGCACGGATTTGCGCTCGCTGCGGTACACCAGCGGCACCACCGGGGCCGCGAAGGGCTGCATGGCCACCCACGAGCAGCAGCTCGCGAGCACGGCCAACTACCTGTGCGAGGTCGAGGTGCCACGTGGCGGTCCCACCTGGATCTCGATGCCGTTGAGCCTCGGGGTCGGCGCCTCGTTCGTCACCACGACCGCCTACCTGGGCGTCCCGCTGCTGCTGCGCCGCCGCTTCACCCCCGAGGGTTTCGTGGACGACGTCGAGCGGCACGGCGTCGTGCACGCGTTCCTGGTGCCGACGATGCTGGTGGACCTCGTGGCGGCGCTGCCGGGTCTGGACCCCGCCCGTGCGCGCACGCTCGACCTCGTGGGGTACGGCGGCGCTCCCGTGTCGTGGACCCTGATCCGGTCGCTCACCGAGCGCCTGGACCTGCGGCTCTACCACGCGTTCGGGGCCACCGAGGCCGGTGGCTTCACCGCGCTGCTGACACCGGAGGACCACCGGCGGTTCCTGCGGACCGACGTGTCGTCGATCGTGCCGGTCGGCAGACCGGCCGCGTTCGCCGAGGTGAAGATCTTCGACGAGCGGGACCGGGAGGTGGCGGTCCGCGAGACCGGGGAGATGCGGATCCGCGCCGCCAGCGTCTTCTCCGGGTACTGGTGCCAGCCCGAGGCCACGCAGAAGGTGCTGCAGGACGGCTGGCTGCGGCTGGGCGACATGGCGTGGCGGGACGAGGACGGCTACCTCTACCTCGCCGACCGCGCGCAGGGCGTGATCCGGTCCGGTGCGCAGAACGTCTACGCGGGCGAGGTCGAGGCGGTGTTGCAGAGCTGCCCGGGTGTGCACCGCGCGGCGGTGGTCGGGGTGCCGGACGAGCGGTACGGCGAGGCCGTCAAGGCGCTGGTGCAACTCGTCCCCGGCAGCGCGGTCACCGCACAGGACGTGCTGGACCACTGCACGGCCCAACTGTCCAAGTACAAGTGCCCTCGCGAGGTCGAGTTCGTCGACACGCTCCCGGTGGACGACGGCGGCAAGATCAAGCGAGCTGAGCTGGCGAGCAGCGCGGGCATGGCCCTGCTCGGCACGAAGGAGTCGTCATGAGCAAGGTGACCACACCGGAAGCGGCCGTTGCCGACATCCCCGACGGTGCGACGATCGCCCTCGGCGGCGTGCACTCGCACAACAGCCCGATGGCGCTGGTCAACGCGCTCATCCGGCGCGGGATCAAGGACCTGGAGCTGATCCCCACCCCCAGCGCGGGGGCACCGGTCGACATGCTGATCGCCGCCGGGTGCGTGCGGAAGCTGCACGTGTCCTATGTGGGCCTGGAGTTCCTCGGCCTCGCCCCGAACTTCCGCCGGGCCGCGCAGGAGAAGACGATCGAGATCGTCGAGGCGGACGAGGCCTGGGTGGTCTACGGCTTCCGCGCGGGTGCCAGCAGGTTGCCGTTCCTGCCGCTGCCGCCGCTGTACGAGGGCACCGACCTGCCCAAGGTCAATCCGATGATCAGGACCACCACCGATCCGTACACCGGCCGCACCGTGACCACCATTCCGGCGTTGCGGGCCGACTACGGCCTCTTCCACGCGCAGGTGGTCGACCGGAAGGGCAACACGCAGGTCTTCGGTCAGCGCCGCTTCGAGGACGTCATGGCGAAGGCGTGCGACCACGTCGTCATCAGCTCGGACGAGATCCTCGACGAGTACGCGCCGGCGCCCGACCCCCGGCTCGTCTCCATTCCTGGTGCGATCGTCGAGCGGGTGGCGCACGCGCCCTACGGCGCGCATCCACTGTCCTCGCCGGGCCACTACGGCTATGACCGGGACCAGCTCGTCGAGTACCGCGATCTTGCCGCGGCCGGCGAGACCGGCAAGTACCTGCAGGAGTACGTACACTCGGTCGGCGACCACGCCGGGTACCTGGAACGCATCGGTGTCGGTCGTCTGCTCGGTCTGCGGCAGACGTTTCGCTGACCGTGCCGGTGCCTTGAAAGGCGCTTTCAGGACGCTCGGCGACCTGAAAGCGCCTTTCGGGGCGTGCCGGTTCCGCCCCGGGTCACCAGGAGTATGCCTCGGGGGCGGGGCCCCGGCCGGGGAAGATCTCGTCCAGCCGAGTGCGGGCCCGCTCGTCCAGGTCGACCTCGAACGCGCCGGTCGCGCTGTCGAGCTGCTCCACCGTGCGCGGGCCGATGATCGTGGCGGACACACCCGGGCGGCTCAGCAGCCACGCCACCGCGACGTCGGCCGGGGCCGCCCCCAGGTCGTCGCAGAAGTCCTCGTAGGCCTGGACGGCATCGCGGTGACGGTCCAGTTTGGCCATCCGCTTGCCGCGGTGGGTGGCCACACGCGCGCCGGGCAGCGGCTCGCCCATGGTCTTCTCGCGTTCCTTGCGGAGGATGCCGCCGAGCAGGCCCGCGTCCAGGGGCGACCACGCCATCATGCCGACGCCGTAGTGGCGGCACGCGGGCAGCACCTCCAGTTCGGCGGTGCGTTCGAGGAGGTTGTAGATGGTCTGCTCGCTGATCAGGCCCTGCCGGTTGCGCCGTGCCGCCGCCTCCTGGCCCGCCGCGATGTGCCAGCCGGGGTGGTTGGACGAGCCGACGTAGACGATTTTGCCCTGGGTGCGGAGGACGTCCAGCGCCTCCCAGATCTCGTCCCACGGGGTCGACCGGTCGATGTGGTGGGGTTGGTAGACGTCGAGGTAGTCGGTCCGCAGGCGGCGCAGCGACGCCTCGCAGGCACGGCGGATGTGCAGCGCGGACAGACCGGAGTTGTTGGGCCAGTCAGCCATCTTCCCGTACAGCTTGGTGGCGAGCACCGTCCTCTCGCGACGGCCGCTCCCCTTCGCCAGCCACTTTCCGATGACCTGCTCGGTGTATCCCTCGCCGAACCGCCAGCCGTAGACGTCGCCGGTGTCGATCATGTTGATCCCCAGCTCGTGGGCCCGGTCCATGATCGCGAAGGCGTCGCCCTCGTCGGTCTGGGTGCCGAAGTTGTCGGTCCCCAGCACCAGACGGCTGACCTGTAGACCGCTGCGCCCGAGATGGGTGTACTCCACGCTCAACTCCTCCGACGAACGATTATCGGACTCCGTGTCCCATATGTAATGCTGGGCATCGTAGCGCGAGGAGGCGCCCATGAACCAGGTCCTGACCGAACACCTGACTGTCGCGGACATCCCGCGACACCACACCTTCCTCAGTGGACAGCTGGTCGCCGGCGGCGGAGCGCCGATGCCCGACCCGCACCCCGGCGACGGCTCGGTCATCGCGACCGTCGAGGAGACCGCGCCAGAACTCGTACGGGAGGCCGTCGCGCGTGCGGCCGCCGCGCAACCCGCCTGGGCACACACGTCACCGCACGAGCGCGCCCGTGTCCTGCTGGCGGCGGCCGACCTCGTCGAGGCCGACGCGGACCGGCTGGTCCGCCTGGTCGCGCTGGACAACGGCAAGACCGTGGCCGAGGCCCGCGGTGACGTGTTCGTGGCTGCGGCGCACCTGCGCGGCGCGGCGGCGTGGGCGCCGACCCTGGAAGGCGCCACGCTCCCCGCCGACGGCTCCACCCTGCGGATGACCTTCCGGGAGCCGGTGGGGGTGGTCGGCGCGATCATCCCGTTCAACGCGCCGCTGATGTTCGCCGCCCAGAAGGCGGGCCCGGCGCTCGCCGCCGGCAACGCGATCGTCCTCAAGGCACCCGAGCAGAGCCCGCTCGCTCCCCCGCTGCTGGGCGCGATCCTCACCCGCGCCGGCCTGCCGGACGGACTGTTGCAGGTGGTCCAGGGCGGCGGCGCCGTCGGGCAGGCCATCGTCACGCACCCGGCCGTCGCGATGGTGTCGTTCACCGGCAGCACGGACGTCGGCCGCCAGGTGATGCGCGACGCCGCCGACGGCGTGAAACGCGTCCTGCTCGAACTCGGCGGGAAGTCGGCGAACATCGTCTATGCCGACGCCGACCTCGACGCCGCCGTGCACGCGTCGGTCGGCGGGATCTTCCGCAACGCCGGGCAGCGCTGCTTCTCCGGGTCCCGGCTGCTGGTCGAGGACTCCGTCGCGGACGAGGTGATCGCGCGGGTCGTCGCGATCGCCGAGGGCATCCGGGTCGGTGACCCGTTCGATCCCGGGAGCCGGCTCGGCTGTGTGATCTCCACCCGGCAGGAGCGGCGAGTGCACGACATGGTCGCCACCGCGGTCGGACAGGGTGCCGAACTGCTGACCGGAGGACACCGACCCGAGGGCGTGCCAGAGGGCGGCGCCTACTACCGGCCGACCGTGCTGGCCGTCGGCCCGGGCGCGGTGCCGGACATCGTCCGCGACGAGGTGTTCGGCCCGGTGCTCACCGTGCAGCGGTTCACCTCGATGGCACAAGCGGTCGAGTTGGCCAACGACTCCCCGTTCGGGCTGGTCGGCGGCTGCTGGACCCGCGATCTGGAACGCGCGCTGCACACCGCCCGCGCGGTCCGGACCGGCTACTTCTGGATCAACTCCTACGGCGCGCTGGCGCTCGACGCCCCCATCGGCGGCGTCGGGCTGTCCGGGATCGGCCGCGAACTCGGCCGCGTCGGACACGAGGCCTACACCGAACTGAAGACCGTCGTCGTCGACACCGCCCCGCACGAGATGCCCCGCTGGTACGAGGAGCCGCAATGACCGACACCTACCGCGCCGCCGTCGTCCGTGCCGCGCACGGTCCCGTGGACATCGAAGCGATCCCGGCACGCGAGCCGATCGGCGACGAGGTCGCCATCGAGGTCACCGCCTGCGGGCTGTGCCATTCCGACGTGCACTTCATGCATGGCACCTCCGGCACCGACTTCCCCTACGTGGTGGGCCATGAGGTCGCCGGCCGGGTCAGCGCCGTGGGCAAGGACGCGACCGGGGTGAAGGTCGGTGACACGGTCGTGGTCGCCCCGATGGTCCCGTGCGGGCAGTGCGGGCAGTGCACCGGTGGGCGGCCCGCCGCATGCGCCGCCCGGCTGCTGCGCCGCCCCCCGATCCCGCTCGCCGACGGCGTGCCCGGCACACCGGTGCTCGGCGTCGGCGGGCTCGCCGAACGGGTGCTGGTCCCGGCCAGGAACGTGGTCCCCATCGATCCGCGGGTGCCGCCGCAGATCGCCGCGCTGCTCGGGTGCGGGGTGCCAAGCGGGTACGGCGCGGCCGTCAACACCGCTGAGGTCGGCCCGGCCGACGACGTCGCCGTGATCGGCTGCGGCGCGGTCGGGGTGGCGGCGATCGCGGGCGCGGCCGCCGCGGGCGCGGCGCGCATCGTCGCCGTGGACGTCAACGCCGGGAAGCTCGACGTGGCACGGAAGTTCGGGGCCACGGACCTGGTCGACGCGTCCACACCGGACGCTGTCGGCACGGTGCGGCGGCTCACCGGTGGCCGGGGTGCCGACGTGGTGCTCGACGCCGTGGGCGGCCCCGCCACCTTCGGCGTCGCGAACGGCATGCGCGCCACCGGATCCCGGCTCGTCGTCGTCGGCGCACCCAAGGTCGGCGACTCGTTCGCGCTGCCGCTGCGCGACCTGTTCCTCACCGGCGGCTCCATCCGGGTGTCGATCTGGGGCGACTGCGTCGCGGCACGCGACCTGCCGATGCTCGCGGCCCGCTACCTCGACGGCAGCCTCCCGCTGGACGAGTACCTGACCGGCACGTTCGCCCTGGCCGACGCCGAGCACGGCTACGAGCAACTCCTCGCGGGACAGGTACTGCGCAGCGTCGTCATGCCCTAGTGCCCGCGCCGGTGTCCTGACTCCCGGGCCCGCACGTGGGCTCGGGAGTCAGCGCCCGGCGCGCACCCGCAAAGCGGCCCGTGCCGTGAAGGCGCGTTCACGGCGCTGACGCCGTCAAGCGCCATTGAGGGCGTCCCGGATCCCGCACCCGGTGCCGGTTGACAACGCACCCGGCGAAGTCTCACTATCGTTACTCATAACGGACTGTCTGTCCAATAATCGAGAAGGACTTCGATGACTGGCACTGTCGCTCGCTCAGAGACCCCTGTCCTCCGCGCTCCTCGCTCGCTCAACCACATCGCTTACCCGACGTGGGACTCGCAGCGGACGCACGACTTCTACACACAGGTGCTGAAGTGCCCGTTCCTGGCCGCGATCCGGCTGGACGTGGTGCCGTCCAGCGGTGAGCGCACGCCCTACCTGCACACGTTCTTCGGGTTGAGCGACGGCGGCGCCATCGCGTTCTTCGAGGTCGACGGCCTGCCGAACCCCGGACCGGACGCGATCCCGTCCTGGATCCGGCACATCGCGCTGAACGTCGACTCGATGGACGAGCTGCACGCGTGGAAGGCGCACTTCGAGGCCGAGGGTGTCGACGTGAACGGGATCGTCGACCACGACGGTGTCTGGGAGTCGCTGTACATCTTCGACCCCAACGGGGTGCGGATCGAGCTGACGCTGCAGACCCGCGATCTCACCGACGCCGACGCGGCCGAAGGCGCCGCCGCGCTGCGTGCCTGGAACGAGCGCAAGGCGTAATCCGGTGCTGACCAGAGAACTCCTCGCGATCCCCATGCCTGCCGGGCAGCGCCTGGACATCAACTCCGGCGTCGCCCGGCTGTCCGGGAAGATCTGGGCGGCCCTGTGGCGCGACGACCGGCAGAAGCCGACGACGGCCGTCCTGATCGTGCACCCAGCGTCGAACTTCCTCGGCCACTACGCGCTGCGTGACCTCGCGCGCCGCGGTGTCGCCGCGGTCGGGTTGTGTACCCGTTACGTCGGCAACGACTCGGCGCTCGTCATGGAGAACTGCGTGCTCGACATCGGCGCTGCCGTCATGCACCTGCGCTCACTTGGCTACGCCGAGGTCGTGCTCGTGGGCAACTCCGGTGGCGGCGGGCTGGCCGCGCTCTACCAGGAGCAGGCCGAGCACCCCACGATCACCGAGACCCCGGCCGGCGACCCGGTCGACCTGACCGCGGCGAACCTGATCCCGGCCGACCGGCTGGTCATGGCGATGGCACATCCGGGTCGTGCGACCGTCTACACCGAGGGCCTCGACCCGGCGATCACCGACGAGACGCGACCGTTCGACCGCGACCCGTCCCTGGACATGTTCGACCGGGCGAACGGACCGGCCTACGGCGCCGGGTTCCTGGCCCGGTACCGGGACGCCCAGATCGCCCGCAACGAGCGGATCACCGACTGGGTGCTCGGGCAGCTGTCCGAACTGGACACGCACCGCCGGGAAGGCCGCAACGGCGAGAAGACCGGCCCGGACGACCTCCCGTTCGTCGTCCACGGCACGGCCGCCGACCCGCGGTTCACCGACCTGACCGTCGACCCGTCCGACCGGCGGCCCGGGACGCTGTGGGGCGACCCGTGGACGGCGAACTTCCAGCCCGCGTCGCTCGGCCACCTCACCAGCCTGCGGTCCTGGCTGAGCCAGTGGAGCTACACGCGCAGCCGCGCGAACGCCTACCGCTGTCTTGCCGGCGTCGCCGCTCCCGTGCTGGTCGTGTACGGCTCGGCCGACAGCGCGGCCTTCCCCAGCCACGCGAAGGGGATGTACGACGCGGTGTCCCACGACCGGCGTGAGCTGGTCGAGATCAAGGGCGCCGACCACTACTTCCAGGGCACCCCGGAGCTGGCTACCGCCATGTGCGATCACATCGTCGAGTGGAGTCCGTGATGACCGATTCGGAAGTGGCGGTCATCGGAGCGGGCCCCGTCGGGCTCACGGTGGCGCTCGCGCTCGCCAGGCAGGGCGTGCCGGTCACGGTGTTCGAACAGGACGCCGAACTGTCCACCGAGTGGCGCGCCTCGACGTTCCACCCGCCCACGATCGAGATCGCCAGGCACCTCGGGGTCGCGGACGCCATGATCGACGCCGGCCTCGTCGCACCCCGCTACCAGGTGCGGGACCGTCGCGACGGGCTGATCGCCGAGTTCGACTTCGGCGTGCTGGCCGACGAGACCGAGTACCCGTACCGGCTGCAGCTCGAGCAGTACAAGTACACCCAGATCATCCGCGGGGTCCTCGAGGCCGATCACCCCCACGTCACGATCCGGATGGACGCAGGCGTCACCGGGCTGCGTGACATGGGCGACCACGTCGCGCTGACCGCGGGAGGCGCGACCACGACGGCGGGCTGGGTGCTGGCCGCAGACGGGGCCAGCAGCACCGTGCGCAAGTCGCTGGGCTGCCCGTTCGAGGGACTGACCTACGAGCACCGGTACCTCGTGCTCTCGATCGACTACCCGATCGAGGACCTGCTGCCCGGCATCTGCCACGTCAACTACATCGCCGACCCGGCGGAGCACCTGCTCGTCCTGCGGGTCCCCGACGTGTGGCGGGTGGTGGTCTCGGTGCCGCCGCACGTCGACTCCGACGAGGCCGTGTCGGACTCCTACGTGTGTGCCCGGCTGCACGCCCTGTTCGGCGAACAGCCCGGCCTGGTGCTGCGGGAGCGCAAGACCTACTCGGTGCACCAGCGGGTGGTCGACAGCTTCCGGCACGGCCGGGTGCTGCTGCTCGGCGACGCCGCCCACATCAACAGCCCGATGGGCGGGATGGGATTGAACAGCGGTCTCCACGACGCGTTCGACCTCTCCGTGCAGCTGACCGCCTTCCTCGCGGGCGAGGTCGACGAGACGGCGCTCGACCTCTGGGCGACCCGGCGGCGGAAGGCTGCGGTGGAGACCGTCCAGCGGATCACCCACCGCACCACGACGGCGCTGGCCGAACAGGACGAGCAGGAACGGCGCCGTTTCCAGCAGCAGATGTCGGAGATGGCGGCCGATCCCGAACGCGCGAAGGCGTGGATGCTCGACGCGGCGATGATCTCGAACGCCCGCGCGTACGACCTCCCGCCACGCGGGCGGGGGTGACCCGGGCATGGACTTCGCACTCGACGACGAGCAACACGACATCCGGGACACCGTCAGGAAGTTCGTGGCGAGCGAACTGCTCCCGAGGGAAACCGAGTTCCTGCGCCGCGAACGGCACGGCGGGTCCGGCCTGCCGCGCGACGAGCTGCGCGAGCTGCAGCACAAAGCACGCGAGTTCGGGTTCTGGGGACTGTCCACTCCGGAGGAGTACGGCGGGATGGCCCTGCCCGCGGTGACACGGGCGGTGATACAGACGGAGCTGGGGACCACCTGCGTCCCGTTCCGGTTCGGGGGCGCCGCGGACAACATCCTGTTCCACGCCAATTCCGAGCAGCGGGCCGAGTACCTGGTGCCGACCATCGAGGGTGACCGGCTCGGGTGCTTCGCGCTCACCGAGCCCGGCGCCGGATCCGACGCCGGCGCCATCGCAACCACCGCCCGCCGCGACGGCGACGACTGGGTGATCAGCGGTCAGAAGACCTTCATCACCAACGGGAACGACGCCGACTACGCCATCGTCTTCGCCGTCACCCGCGACGACGACCAGGCCGAACAGCGCGGGATCACCGCGTTCCTGGTGGACCGGTCAGCGGGATGGACCTCCTCCCCGATCCCCACCATGGGCAGCTGGCACGAACCCGCGACGCTGTTCTTCGACGACGTCCGGGTGCCCGCCACCGCGGTGCTCGGCGAGGTGCACCGCGGCTTCGCGCTGGCGATGCGCTGGGTCGGCTCCGGCAGGCACGCCATCGCCGCGCAGTGCGTCGGCATCGCGCAGCGGTGCCTGCGGATGGCCGTCGACTACGCGGGCGTCCGCAAGACGTTCGGCCGGACGATCGGCAGCAACCAGGCGATCCAGTGGATGATCGCGGACTCGGAGACCGAGCTGGAAGCCGGGCGCTGGCTCGCGTTGCGGGCCGCGTGGGACGCCGACCGGGGCGCCGACGCCCGGCACGCGGGCGCGATGGCCAAGCTGTACTGCACGGGGATGGTCGGCCGGGTCGTCGACCGGGCACTGCAGATCCACGGGGGCATGGGCTACACCAGGGAACTCCCGCTCGAATGGTGGTACCGCGCGGTGCGGGTCACGCGGATCTTCGAGGGCACCGACGAGGTGCAGCGCATGATCCTCTCCCGTGACCTACTGCGCGGGCACACCCGGATCGGAGGACATCTTGCCTAGTTCGATGGGAATGAGCGTCGCGGCGGCGTTGCGCGCGGCGGGCGAGGCCGCCGCGGAGCGGCCCGCGGTCGTGCACGGCGACCGGGTGCGCAGCCACGCGGAGCTGCACGAGCGGGCGAGCAGGGTCGCCTCGGCGCTGGCGGACCGCGGCGTCAGGCCGGGGAACGTCGTGGCCGTGGCGTTGTACAACAGCCCCGAGTACCTGGAGACGGTGCTCGCCGCGTTCCTGCTCGGCGCGGTGCCGGTCAACATCAACTACCGGTATCGGGAGCCGGAGCTGCGGTATGTCCTGGAGTACACGGAGGCGGTGGCCCTCGTCCACGACGAGAGCCTGGCGGAGCGGGTCGGGAACATCGCCGACGCACTCCCCCGGCTCACGGCGGTGCTGCAGGTCGGCGAGTCCTACGACGACGTGGCCAGGAACGGTCCCGCGCTGTCCGGCCCGGACCAGGACGGCACGCACGGGATCATCCTGCTCACCGGTGGCACCACGGGCCGCCCGAAGGGCGTGATCTGGGACCGGGACGGCCTGCTGGGGATCCTGTGCTCGGTGTTCCGGCAGCACGGCCTGACCGTGCCGACCACTCCGGACGAGGTGTCGGCCGCGGTCGGTGCGCTGGCGGAACGGGACGGCACACCCGTGGTGCTGCCGATGTCGCCGCTGATGCACGGCACCGGGTTCTTCCACGCGATGCGCACGCTCCTGGGCGGCGGGACCGTCTGTTTCTGCACGTCACGTTCGCTGGACGGGCACGAGGTGTGGCGCGCGGTCCAGGAGCACCGGATCACCGAGATGGTGATCGTCGGGGACGCGTTCGGCAGGCCGCTGCTCGCCGCGCTGGCCGAGGCCGAGACGCCCTACGACATCAGCAGCCTCAAGAAGATCACCAGCTCGGGCGTCATCTGGAGCGTCGATGTGAAACGCCGGCTGCTGGCGGCGGGGGCGATGACGCTGGTGGACAACATCTCCGCGTCGGAGGGCGGGCCGTTCGGCGTCGCGGAGGCCAGCGAGGAGGCCGACCTCGCGGACGGCCGGTTCGCGCTGGCCCCGGTCGCCAGGGTGCTCGACGACCAGGACCGGGACGTCCTGCCGGGCAGCGGGCAGGTCGGCGTGCTGGCCAGTGCCGGCCCGCAGCCGGTGGGCTACCTCCACGACCCGGAACGCACCGCGCGCACGTGGCGGGTGATCGACGGGGTGCGGTACGCGGTGCCCGGCGACCTCGCGTCGCTGGACGCCGACGGCAAGCTGGTGCTGCTCGGGCGCGGGGACGGCGTCATCAACACCGGCGGGGAGAAGGTGTTCCCCGAGGAGGTCGAGCAGGCGCTGCTGGCGCACCCGGCGGTCACCGACGCGGTCGTGTTCGGGACACCGGACCCGAGGTGGGGCCAGACCGTCACGGCGATGGTCGCCCCGGCCGAGGCACTGCTCGGGTTCAGCGACGAAGAACTGACCGTCCACCTCGGCGAGCGGCTCGCCCGGTACAAGCACCCCCGGCGGCTGGTCCGCGCCGACACGATCCCGCGCACCCCGGCGGGCAAGCTCAACCGCGCGCTCGCCCGCGAACTGGCGACCCGCAAGCTGGCGACCCGCAAGGAGGAGAACGCGACATGACACTCTCCGATTCGACCTCAGGGTCTAAAGCAGGCCGAGTGCTTCCCACCCGCACCTCAGGGGAACGTGACGCAAACCAGCCACAAGTACGTGACCGAACAGCACCTTCGTCCGCCAACGTGACCAACACACTGAAATCCGGGGAGGCGGGACTGCGTGAGTGACTTCCCCATCGAACAAGGGCACGTGCTGGCGTTCGCGCGGGCTCTCGGCGCGGAGCCGCCGCCGGACGGTGGTGTGCCGCTGACGTTTCCCATCGCCTACGCCCACTTCGATCCGGACTGGCCGCTGGTGATGCGCCCGGGGCAGCCGTGGCACGGCTCCGGCGCCGAACCGGGCGAGAGCCGCGGCGGCGGGGGTCTGCACGCGGAGCAGGAGTTCGAGTACTTCCGCCCGCTGCGCGTGGGTGAGACCCTCACCGTCCACAAACGAACGGGCAGGACGTGGACCAAGGAAGGACGGTCGGGCGTGCTCGACTTCGCCGAACGCCACACCGACTTCCACGACGCGGCGGGCGAGCTGGTCGCCCGCGCCACGACCGTGACGGTGGTCAAGCGATGATGGCGATCGCGGTCGGTGACGAGCGTTCGCAGGTCGTCGTCTCCGACTTGAAGCGGACCCAGATCGCCATGTACGCGGGGGCTTCCGCCGACTTCAACCCGCTGCACACCGACGAGCCGTTCGCGAAGAAGGTCGCGGGGAACCCGACGGTGATGTCGCACGGGATGCTCGTGATGGGCATGGCCGGTGAGGTGCTGGCGGGCTGGTTCGGCGTCGCGAACGTGCGCAGGTACCGGGCCCGCTTCCAGGCACCGACCTGGCCGGGCGACACCATCTCGGTGACCGCCCGCGTCGAGGCGGTCGCGAACGTCGACGGGGAGCACCGCGCGGAGATCTCCGTCCAGGCCACCAGCGGGGACAAGACGGTGCTGAGCGGCACGGCCACAGTGGTGCTCCCGTGACCGGCGTCGACGTGGACCGGATCGAGGCGATCGACGTCCACACCCACGTGCAGCTCTCCGTGGCCGACCAGCCGGAGGAGACGGAGGGCGAGGGCTTCGCGGCGATGACGAAGTACTTCAAGGCGGGCAAGGTCACCCGGTTCACGGTCCCGATGCTCGCCGAGTACTACCGGGAGCGGCGGATGGCGGCGGTGGTGTTCACCGTCGACTCGGTGCACCTGACCGGCAGGGAACCCCACCCGCCCAACGAGGAGATCGCGGAGCTGGCCGCCGAGTACAGCGACGTGCTCATCCCGTTCGCCAGCGTCGACCCGCACCGGGGCGCCAAGGGGGTACGGACGGCCCAGCGCCTCATCACCGAGCACGGCGTGCGCGGGTTCAAGTTCCACCCGACCTCGCAAGGCTTCTTCCCGAACGACCGGATGGCCTACCCGCTCTACGAGGTGCTGGCCGAACACGGGATGGTCGCGTTGTTCCACACCGGGCAGACCGGTGCGGGCGCCGGGCGGCCGGGGGGCGGCGGCCTGCGGCTGAAGTACTCCAACCCGATGGCCGTCGACGACGTGGCCGCCGACTTCCCCGACCTGAAGATCATCCTCGCCCACCCGTCGTTCCCGTGGCAGGACGAGGCGCTGTCGGTGGCCATGCACAAGCCGGGCGTCCACATCGACCTGTCCGGCTGGTCACCGAAGTACTTCCCGCCGCAGCTGGTCCAGTACGCGAACACGTTGCTGGCCGACAAGGTCCTGTTCGGCTCGGACTTCCCGATGATCACCCCGGACCGGTGGCTGGCGGACTTCGCCAACGCGGGCTTCCGCGACGAGGTCCGGCCGAAGATCCTCAAGGCCAACGCGGCGCGGCTGTTCGGCCTCACCGGGGCGGGAGGCTAGGTGTACTTCACGGGAGAGTTCGACGAACAGGTCGACGTCGCGGTGCTGGGGTTCGGCAACGCCGGGGCCGTCGCCGCGGTGACCGCGCACGACGCCGGCGCGCGGGTCGTGGTGATCGAGAAGCAGCCCGAGGGCAACCACCGGCCCAACAGCCGGTACGCGGCCGGGTTCTTCCTGGTGCCCACCGACGTCGACCGCGCAGTCCGGTATCTCGCGGCCCTGTACGCGGTGAACGGTGAGCAGGTCAGCCCCGGGCTGATCAGGACGTGGGCGGAGCAGACCGCGGCCAACCCGGCGTGGCTCACCGAGCACGGCGGCGAGTACGCCGTGCTCGACCTGCACGGCGAGCACGACACGCTGCCCGACCACGACTCGGTGACCGTGTACAGGGCGCTGCCGACGCCCCGGTCCGGTGACTACCCGGGCTGCCCACTGCACGGTCTGCTGCGGTCGCTGGTGTCCGAGCGTGGCATCGAGGTCCGGTACGGCACCGCCGCCACCGCGCTGCTGACCGGGCCGGACGGCGCCGTCGTCGGCGTCCGGGTCCAGCAGGGCGACAGGGTCACCACCATCGGCGTCCGGCGTGGCGTGGTGCTGGCGGTCGGCGGCTTCGAAGGCGACGAGTCGCTGAAGCGGCAGTACCTCCCGGTCACCCCGGTCCACTTCTACGGCAGCCAGGACAACACCGGCGACGGCGTCCGGATGGCCCAGGAGGTCGGGGCCGACCTGTGGCACATGAACACCTGGCCGGGGCACTTCGTCGCCCGGTTCGACGGCACCGGGTACGGCGGCGGCACCGGCATCGACCTGTGGGGGTCCGGGCGGTTCGGCCCGGCCACCGACGGCAACCCGGGCGCGGTCTTCGTCGACGGCGCGGGCCGCCGGTTCCTCGACGAGCCCGGCCGCCAGCACGCCGCCAACCTGGAACTGCTCGCGATGGACGCGCGGTCACTGACCCACCCGAGGATCCCGACGTGGTGGATCTTCGACGACGCCCGGTTCCGCAAGGCGCCGCTGGTGCCGACCTACTCCGGTCCGGCGGGCCCGGTCCACGACCACGCCTGGAGCGCCGACAACGTCGCCGAACTCGAGCGGGGGTGGATCCGCCACGGCTCCTCGGTTCGTGACCTCGCGCAGGCCTGCGACCTCGATCCGGAGGCGTTGTCGGCGACCGTGGGGCGGTACAACGAACTGTGTGCCCGTGGCCGGGACGACGACTTCGGCCGCGACCCGGTCACGCTCACGCCGCTCACCGGTGAACGCTTCTACGCCGTGCCGTTGTGGCCCGGCGGCTCGCACACGGTGGGTGGGCCGCGGCGCGACGAGCACGCCAGGGTGGTCGCGGCGCACGGGGACGTCATCCCGAACCTGTACTCGGCCGGTGAGCTCGGCTCGGTGCACGGCCTGCTGTACCCGGCAGGCGGCGCCAGTCTCGCGGAGTGCATGGCCTTCGGGCGGATCGCGGGGGCCGCGGCCGCGGAGAACCGGACGGGGGTGCGACGCGTGTCCAGCGCGTCGATAGGGTCGGAGAGGTGCCAGACATGAGCAGTGATGGCCGCGACAGCGACGGTCCCGCCCAGAGCGGTTCGCTCACCCTCGACCGGGGGCTGCGCCTGCTCGAGCTTCTCGCCGTCGAGGACCGGGACATGACGGTCGCGGAGCTGGCAAGTTCCCTGGGGGTGCACCGGCAGGCGGTGTACCGGCTGCTGACCACGTTGCGCTCGCACCGGTTCGTGGCAGAAGGCGGCTCCGGCCGCTACCGGCTCGGTCTCGGCGTCATCCAGCTCACCCGGCAGGTCAACCACGAGCTGCGCAGGGCGACGGCACCCCACCTGCGCAGGCTCGCCCACGAGTTCGGCGCCACGACGCAGTGCGTGGTGGCCGACGGCGGGGACGCGGTCGCGCTCGCGGTGGTCGAACCGCCGGAGTCGGTGTACCACCTCTCCCAGCACAGCGGCGCCCGTCATCCGCTCGACCAGGGCGCCAGCGGCGTGGCCATCCTGATGGGACGCAAACCGGGCGCATCGGACCCGGAGGCCGTCCAGGAGGCGCGCCGCGTCGGGTACGCGCTCTCCCGGGGCAAGCTCACCGCTGGCGCGGTCGGCGTCGCGGTGCCGCTCTTCGACGGCGACGGGCACCCGCTCGACGCCGCCATCGGGATCGTCTCGATGACCGAGGTGGACGCCGAGCACGTCGCGCAACGGCTCATCGAGGCCGCCAAGCAGATCGCCGACGGCGACATCTGACCCACCTGTCCGCGAGCCCCCCACCATAGGTGAGCCGGGGGCGCTCACGCGTGTGTTCGCGCTGCTCAACCGTGCGTGACCAGGCACTCGCACAGCCCGATGCCGCGACTGTCCACCTTGACCTGATGGCGGGCGCCATGCAGAATACTTGTCACAATATGAACAGGCCGTCCAACTATCGGACAACCACCTGTACGCAGTCGCCCATGTGACGGTCGTGAACCTCCACCAACCACGCAGCTGATCGCCACCTTGCGAAGGCTGTGCCGCCACCGCCCAGCGCCGGACGGAGCAGACGATGAACGCACGGATGGTCATACGCCGGGTCGGCGGTGGGCTGCTCGTCCTCTGGCTGGTCTCACTGCTCACCTTCCTCATGGTGAAGCTGATCCCCGGCGATCCGGCCGAGGTCATCGCGGGCGAGAACGCCTCGGTCGCGGACGTCGACCAGATCCGCGAGCAGCTCGGCCTGAACCGGCCCGTTGTCGAGCAGTACTTCTCGTGGCTGGGCGGGGTGCTCCACGGCGACCTCGGGACCTCGCTGTTCACCGGCCGCCCGGTCACCACGAGCATCCTCGACGCCGCACCGCCCACGCTGGCGCTCGCGCTCACCGCGATCGTGCTGGCGATGGTCATCGGGGTCGGCGCGGGCGTCGTCGCCGGGCTGCGCCAGGGCACCTGGCTCGACCGGCTGATCTCGACCGTCGCGACGCTGGGCATCGCGATGCCGAGCTTCTGGGTCGCGATGCTGCTGGTCTCGGTGTTCGCGCTGTCGCTGAAGTGGTTGCCGGCCACCACCTACGTGCCCATGTCGAACGGCTTCTGGCCGTGGCTGTCGCACATCCTCATCCCGGCGGTGGCACTCGGCCTCGCCACGGCGGCCGAGCTCGCCCGGCACACCCGCGGCTGCGTGGCCGACGTGCTCACCCGGCCCTACATCAGAACCGCCCGCTCCCGCGGCTCGTCCACCACGCGGCTGGTGCGCAGGCACGTCCTGCGCAACGCCGCGATCCCGGTGGTCACCGTGCTGGGGCTGCAGACCAGCCGCCTGATCGGCGGGACGATCGTCATCGAGGCGGTCGTCGGGATCAGCGGGCTCGGCTCGCTGGCCGTCAACTCGGTCCTGCAACGCGACTACCCCGTCATCCAGGGCTACGTGCTGTTCTGCGCGGTCGTCGTGGTGGTCATCAATCTCGTCGTCGACCTGGCCTACGGCTGGATCAACCCGAAGGTGCGCGCGTCATGAGCGGAGCTTGCGGAGCCGTGAGCGGAGCTAGCGGAGTGAACCATCGAGCAGAGCATCGAACACAGGGCGACCGCGAGCGGCTCCCCGGAGCCTGCGAGGTGAAGTCATGAGCACAACGTCGATACCGGTGGCAGCGGCGGCCACTCCCCCGCAACCGCCACGGCCCGCCAGGCCACGCCGTGGCCAGGTGGTCCGCGCGGTGCTGCGCAGGCCGGCCGGCGCCGCCTCCGTGGGATTCGTGGCGCTGCTGGCGCTGCTGGCGGTCTTCGGCCCACTGGTCGCACCACACGACCCGGACGCCCAGAACCTCGCCCTCCGCTTCGCCGACCCGAGCTGGACACACCCGTTCGGCACCGACGACTTCGGCCGGGACGTGCTGAGCCGGATGATCGAGGCCTCCAGGATCACGATCCTCGCGCCGCTGATCTCGGTCGGCATCGCGGTGCTGATCGGGCTGCCGGTCGGCATGCTGGCCGCGATCCGCGGCGGGTGGGTCGACGCCATCGCCGGACGGCTGGCCGACACGGTGCTGGCCCTGCCGGCGCTCGTCGGCGCGCTGGCGATCGTCGCCATCCTCGGACCCGGTCTGATCACCACCATGATCGCCGTCGGCATCATCTTCACCCCGACCATGTTCCGGGTGGTGCGCGGTTCGGCGGTCGCCGTGGCCGAGGAGACGTTCGTGCACTCGGCGATGGCCATCGGGTCGTCACGGCGCAGGATCCTGGTGGTGCACGTCCTGCCGAACATCGCCGCGCCGCTGATGGTCCAGGTGACCATCCTGATGGGCGTCGCGCTGCTGGTCGAGGCGAGCCTGAGCTTCCTCGGCCTCGGTGTCCAGCCGCCCGACGCGAGCTGGGGCTCGATGCTCGAGGCGGCATACGCGAACCAGTTCAAGGCACCGTACGCCGTCGTGCCCCCCGGGGTGGCGATGGTGCTGACCGTGCTGGCGTTCAACACGATCGGCGACGCGATCCGCGACGCGGTCGGCATCAGGAGGCGCGTGTGACCGCGACTGCAAGTCCCATCGACAGTGACGCCGCGCTCGGGACGCCCCTGCTGTCGGTCGAGGGCCTGACCATCGACCTGCCCGGCCACCCAGGACAGCGCGGCCTTGTCGAGGACGTCAGCTTCGACCTGCACCGCAAGCGATCGCTGGCGTTGATCGGCGAGTCGGGCTGCGGGAAGAGCCTCACCTCGATGGCCATCCTCGGCCTGCTGCCGCCCGGCCTCCCGGTACGTGCCGGTTCGGTGCGGTTCGACGGGGTGGACCTGCTCGACTGCGACGAACGCGACCTGCGCCGCGTGCGGGGCGGCCCGGTCGGGATCGTGTTCCAGGAACCCATGAGCAGCCTCAACCCGACGATGACCGTCGGCGACCAGATCGCCGAGGCGCGGCGGATCCACCTCGGCGAGCGCAAGGCGACCGCGCTGCGCGCCGCGGAGGCACTGCTCGACCGGGTGGGCATCCCGAACGCCCGGCAGCGGATCAGGTCCTACCCGCACGAGCTGTCCGGCGGGATGCAGCAGCGGGTCATGATCGCGGCGGCCATCGCCTGCGATCCGAAGCTCGTCATCGCGGACGAGCCGACCACGGCCCTGGACGTGACGATCCAGGCCGAGATCCTCGAACTGCTCAGGGACCTGCGGCGCGACCTCGACCTCGCGGTCCTGCTGGTGACCCACGACCTCGGCGTGGTCGCCGACTTCTGCGACGACGTCGTCGTGATGTACGCGGGGCACGTGGTCGAGCGGACGTCGGTCCGCGGACTGTTCTACGAGCCGCGGCACCCGTACTCGAGCGCGTTGCTCGCCGCGGTGCCGCAGGCCGGGCAGCCGAGGACCCGGTTGACCGTCATCCCCGGCCGCGTACCGCCCGCGGGCCGGTTCCCCGCGGGCTGCCGGTTCCAACCGCGCTGCGAGCACGCGCTGCCCGACCAGTGCGCGCGCCCCCAGCCAGAGGCCGAGCTGTCCGGCGGCCACCGCACCCGGTGCGGCCGGGTGGCAGCCGGTGCCGTGACCCTGAAGGGGGTGCCCCGTGGCTGAGCAGGAGGTGGTCGTCAGGGCAAGCGGTCTGGTGAAGGCCTTTCCACTGACCCGTACCGTGTTCGGTCGTCCACTGCGGACGGTGCGCGCGGTCGACGGCGTGGACCTGGCCGTCCACTCGGGAACCACATTGGGGCTCGTCGGTGAGTCCGGCTCCGGCAAGACGACGGTCGCCCAGCTGATCGCCAGGCTGTCCGAACCGGACGAGGGCACCATCGAGGTGGGGGGCACCGACGTCACCAGGGTACGGGGCAAGGCACTCAAGGGCGTCCGCGAACAGCTCCAGTACATCTTCCAGGACCCCTACGGCGCGCTGGACCCGACGAAGACCGTCGGTCACGCGGTCGCCGAGCCGTTGCTGGTGCACGGCCGGATCTCCCGCCGCGACATGGCCGCACACGCCGGACCGCTGCTGGAACGGGTCGCGCTCGACCCCGAGTTCGCGTTCCGGCGCTCGGACGAGCTCTCGGGCGGGCAACGGCAGCGGGTGTGCATCGCCAGGGCGCTGGCGCTGTCCCCGAGTGTGCTGATCGCCGACGAACCGACGTCGGCACTGGACCTGTCGACCCGGTCGGAGATCCTCAACCTGCTGATGGACATCCAGCAGGAGAGCGGCCAGGCGGTGGTGCTGGTCTCACACGACTTCGCCACCGTCCGGCACCTCGCGCACCGGATCGCGGTCATGTACTTCGGCCGGATCGTCGAGGAGGGCACGGCGGCCGAGATCGCCGAGTCGCCCGCACACCCCTACACCAGGGCCCTGCTGTCGGCGGTGCCCGTGCCCAACCCCGACCTGCAACGGTCCCGGCAACGCACCGTCCTGCACGGCGATCTCCCCGACCCGGCGGCACCACCCGTCGGCTGCCGGTTCCGGAGCCGCTGCCCGGTGGCGATGGACGCCTGCGCCACCGACGACCCACCGCTGATCCAGATCAGCCCCACCCGCCGGGTCGCCTGCCTGCGCCACGAGCCGGCGGCAGCAGCCTCGCCGCCGTCACCGACGTCACCGTCGTCGGTCGGCACACCGGACCGGGCCGGGACGCGATGACCCGACCCACCTGACCCTTCGTGCTCTCTCCCCTCCCGGCGGCGCGACCCCGACGAAAGCGCCGCCGTCACAGCTGACCAATGGAGGTCACCCATGAGACAACGCACCCTCCGAACCGTCGCGCTGCTGGGCGCCGCCGCGGTGGCGCTCGCCGGCTGCGGCGGCGGGACGGGCGCGTCCGGCGACGGCGCGTACGACCCGGCCGCCGTCTTCCGGTACGCCGTCCCCGGCATGCCCACCTCGTTCGACCCGCGCCAGTCCGCACCGCTCGACCCGGTCTTCCTGGACGTGGTGTACGAGAGCCTCGTCGGGCGCAGCCCGGCCGGGGAGCTCAAGCCAGGGCTCGCGACCGAATGGTCGTTCTCGGAAGACCACACGTCGCTCACGCTCACCCTCCGCGAAGGCGTCACGTTCCACAACGGCGAGCCGTTCAACGCCGCCGCCGTCGTGGCGTCCCTGAACGCCTTCAAGGCCAAGGGCGCGCAGGCCGCGTCGCTCAAGACGGTGGCGAAGGTCGAGGCGCTCGACGAGCACTCGGTGCGGATCGACTTCTCCCAGCCGTCTGGCTACATGCTCAACATCCTGGCAGGCGAGGCGGGCATCGTCGTCGAGCCGAAGGCGCTCGAGGACCCCGACCTGCCCACCAAACCGGTCGGCACCGGCGCCTTCGAGCTGAGCGACCTCCGGCAGGGCAAGATCACGTTCAAGAAGTTCGACGAGTACTGGGACGCCGAGAAGACCACGATCAGCGGGATCGAGATGACGGTCTTCGCCGACGAGCCGACCCGCCTGCGCTCGGTCGTGTCCGGCGAGATGGACGGCTCGACCATCTCCGCGGGGCAGATCGAGGAGGCCGAGGCCAACGGCCTGTCGCTCGTGAAGGGCCCGAACAGCACGATCAACGGCATCCTGTTGAACACCAAGGCCTCGGAGTTCGGCGACCCGCTCGTGCGCAAGGCGCTGCTGTACGCCATCGACCGCGAGGCGATCAGCGAGAGCCTCTTCGACGGCGGGTGCACCCCGACCGTCCAGCCGTTCAGCGAGGGGTTCTGGCCGCACGTGCCAGAACTCGACGACGCGGGCAAGTACCACGACGTCGCGAAGGCCAAGGAGTTCCTCGCCGAGGCCGGGCTGCCGAACGGCTTCTCCTTCGAGCTGGTCAACGGCCCCAACACGACCTACCAGGACCTGAGCCAGATCCTCCAGGCCCAGCTCAAGGAGGTCGGCATCGACGCCAAGGTGCGCACGCTGGAGTTCAGCCAGATGATCCAGGACCGCAGGACCGGCAACTTCGCCGCAGCCGTCTCGCTGTTGCAGGTGGGCCGGCCGGACCCGAGCCAGTTCGTCGCCGACTTCTACCTGCCGGGCGGCGGCTACAACGCCGGCGACTTCTCCCTCGACGGTGTCCCGGAGCTTCTGGCCGAATCCCGCGCGGACAGTGACGAGAAGGAACGGCAGGGACCGACCCGGCAGATCATCAAGAACGTGTTCGAGGCCGGGCCGCCGGTGATCCCGGTCTGCGGCGTGCAGTGGGTGGCCGCCTTCCGGCCCGGCGTGACCGGGTTCGAGGTGCCGAAGTTCGGCGACTACCACTTCGCCTCGATCAAGATCAGCCGGTGAGGACGGGTATGCAGAAGATCGATCTGACGGGGAAGGTCGCGGTCGTCACCGGATCGGGACGGGGGCTCGGTCGCGCCTACGCCGAGGCCCTCGCCCGCTCCGGGGCCGCGGTCGTGGTCAACGACCTGGATGCCGAGGCGGCCGCCGAGGCCGCCGAGGCCATCACCGCGGCGGGCGGCGCTGCCGTCGCCGAGGTGTGCGCGGTCGGCACGACGGAAGCCGCGGACGCGCTGGTCGAGCGGGCGGTGAAGGAGTTCGGCCGGCTGGACGTCATGTGCACCAACGCGGGCGCGCTGCGGGACCGGACCCTGCTCAAACTGTCCGACGAGGAACTCGACCTGGTGCTGGACAGCCACCTGCGCGGCACCATCACCTGCGGCCGGGCCGCGGCACGGCGGTTCCGGGAACAGGGCGATGGCGGCAGGCTGATCCTCATCGGGTCGCCCGCCGGGCAGGCAGGCGGCTTCGGGCAGACCGCGTACGCCGCGTCGAAGGCCGCGATCATCGCCCTGGTCCGCGTGTGGTCGGTGGAACTGGCGAGGATCGAGGTCACGGTGAACGCCGTGGTGCCGAAGGCACTGACCAGGATGGCGGCGACCATCCCGGCACTGGCCGACATCGTGTCCAGAGTGGAGGCAGGCGAACCGGTCCCGCCCGAACTGCGCCGCCAGGGCACCGGCACCATCGAGGACGTCGCCCCGATCGTGGTGTATCTCGGATCGGCGGAGTCGGCGAACATCACCGGCCAGTACTTCAGCTTCGGCGGCGACCGGTTCGCGATCTGGTCCCACCCGACGGAGTCCTTCGTGACCCACCGCGAAGGCGGCTGGACCGCGGAGCAACTGGCGGCCGACTTCGCCGAGTACGCACAACACCTGCGGCACCACACGAAAGCCGGGTGAGCCGGCCCGAGTCGTCCCCCGGTGTGTTGTGGGCGAGGACGGGCGCGGTCCCCCGCCCACAACACACCGTCGGCGATCATCGATCGCCGACCACGCGGCCACCACGAGTCGCCCTGGCCATCCCCCGGCTGGTCAGCCGTCATCGGCGGATTCGGCGATCCACGGCGATCCAGTTCGTCTCCCACGTCGCTCCGCCGTCGGCCGAGAACGCCTGCTCGAACCTCGCCTTGTCCTGGCCCTGGCGGAAGATGAGGAAACGCACCTTGATCGGGCGGCCGTCGAGCTGGTCGTCGCCGTGGAACTCGCCGACGCCGTCGTGGAACCCGCCGTGCACCGACGGGGTGAGCAGACCGTCGCGGATGTTGACGAAGGTCGAGCTCCACCGGTCGTCCTGTGGCTCGTACAGCCGCAGGTTGAGGCCGTCGATACGGCCGCTCGGCCCCGCGACCGCCAACTCGACGACGTTCGCCCGCCGGTCCATGAGTTGACGTACGACGCTGGTGCCCGCGAAGTCGAGCCACTGGTCCGCGGATTCGGAGAGCGGCTCGGCGAGGACCCGCACCGTGGTGCGCCAGGTGCCGATCTCCCAGTCGAAGTCGTGTCGGCCCTCGGCGAGGGTCGACGGCGCGGGAGCCGTCGAGGCGCCGCCGGACGCCGCCATCGCGACCAGCATGACGGCCGCGAGGCCCGCGACCAGGATTCGTCTGTATGGCAGTGTCATGGGCCGACTATCCGAGCGGAGCACGGCCATGAGCAAGAAGGCACCTGCAGGTAACCCCTCGCGCCCCAACCAGCTGCCCGGCTGTCCGATGGCCGCTGCCTTCGCCGCGATCGGCGGCAAGTGGAAACTCACCCTGCTGTACTGGCTTGCCCACGGCGAGTCCCATTTCGCCGGGCTGCGCCGCCGGAGCGCACCGATCACCCCCAAGGTGCTGGCCGAACAGCTGCGCGAGCTCGAGGCGGACGGGCTCGTCGAACGCATGGCGACCGGACCGGTCCCGGCACGCGTCATCTACCGGCTCACGCCCTACGGGACCACCGTCCTGCCCGTCGTCGAAGGGGCCCGGGTATGGGGTGCGGCCCACCTGCGGCGCACCCACGGCGTGATCGCACCGGGCTCGACGATGAGCTGCGCCACCTCGATCGCGTAGGTCGAACGCGCCCGTTCCCCTGCCGGCCCCGGCCGCCGTCCTGAAGACGCTTTCGGGCCAGAGCACCTGACGAGATCGACTTCACCCGGGCGATGCCGCCTCATTTCCGCGGTCATCACTTTCCGTACCCGGTGGCCCGTGGATTTCCCGTCCGGCCCAGCGGGACAACGGAATTCCGTCGTTTTCTCACCCTCGGGGGTCATGACGTTCGTCATGTGAATGGGCCGGTCAGGGAGGTGCGTGTTTCACCGGATCGTCGGAGCAACAGGAAGTCCGGCACACCGATGTACAGATGCGGGGAATCTGACGACAACGAGGATGTGACGGCATGAAACGAAGAGCCCTGGGTCTGTCGGGGATATCCGCATTCGCGGCGATCACCCTTTTCGCCGGTACGGCCGTCGCCGTCGACGGCCAGCTGCCCGGTGGCACCGCGATCTCGGTGACCATCGACAGCCCCGCCGACAACACGGTGTTCCCGCGGGGACCGGTGACGGTCGAGGGCACGGCGTCGGTGGGTGCTGCCGCGGTCGTGAAGGACACCGCGCTCACCTACGTGGTCGACGTGTCCGGGAGCACGGCGGCGAGCTGCGATGGCACCGCGCGCACCGTGCTGCAGTGCGAGGTGCAGGCTTCGCAGGCCCTCAACGCGATCGCCGCGGACCCCGACTCCCCGATCGGCACGGTCGGCGCGGTCATCTTCGGCTCCTCGGCCGCTGTCGCGGACGTGCAACCGACGGGCGGTAACCAGGTCCTGACCGGTCCCGCGACCGACCAGAACGCCAACGGCGCCAGGGATGTCGAGGAAGTGCTCGGCTCGATGAGCCAGGGACACGTCGGCCAGTTCTCGGTGCGCGACGTCGCGACGGGCACGTTCTTCCCGGACGCGGTGACCAAGGCGACGACGGTGACCAACGCCCAGAACGAGTCACGCAAGATCGTGGCGTTCCTGTCCGACGGCGCGTCGGCAGGCAACGTGAACCCCGCGCTGGACGCGGTGCCCGCGAACGTCGACATCCACACGTTCGCCGTCGGCGCCGGGTCCGCCTGCCAGACCGGTCAGTACAGCGACAGCCTGCAGCTGATCGCGGACCGCACCGGCGGCAACTGTGTGCACGTACCCGATCCCGCGACCCTGCCGGACGTGCTGCCGGACCTGCTGGCGTCGGAACTGAGCTCCCTCACCGCATCCGTGGACGGCGGCCCGGCGGCACCGGTGACCGCCATCAACCCAGGGCTGCCGCAGGACGGTCCGGCCACAGTGGACTACTCGTACACCACCGGCCCGCTCACCTCCGGCACACACGAGATCTGCGTGACCGCCCACGGCAAGGACAACGGCGGCCCCGGCTCGGTGACCGACTGCGTGACCGTGATCGTTAACGACCCGCCGACTGTCGACCCGAGCGGACCGTACGCCGGCCAGGAGGGCCGGGCCGTGCCGATCGACGGCCTGGTGACCGACCCGGACGGGCCGGACCTGACCACGCGGTGGACCGCCACACCCGCATCCGGTGTCGACGCGGGCGCGACGTGTTCCTTCGCCGACGCCTCGGCCGTCAGCACGACGGTGACCTGCACCGACGACGGTGTGTGGACACTGCGCCTCACCGCTGACGACGGGCTGAACCCGCCGGTGGCGGCCACGACCGGGCTGACACTGACCAACGTCGCCCCCGAGGTGACCATCGCGGACCCGGCCGACGGCACACTCGTGCTGCGCGGCGCGCCGGTCACCGTCACCGCGCCGTTCACCGACATCGCGACCAACGACACGCACACGTGCACGGTGGACTTCGACGACGGTTCGGCTCCCGTGGCCGGCACGGTCGACCAAGGCGCCGGGGCGGGCACCTGCGCGGCGACGCACACCTACACCGGGGTGGGCGCGCACCTGGTGGTCGTGACGGTCACCGACGACGACGGCGGTTCGGCGACCGCGGTGGTCAAGCTGGTGTCGCACGTGCGAGCCGAGGCGTGGGCCATCAGCGCGAGCGGCCTGCTGACCGTGGCGAAGACCCCGCACGCGACGTGCCCGCCCGACAGCGACCTGACCACGGCGTCCCTGACGGTGCCCGCGCTGGCCACGGTGCAGGCGCTGCACGCGGAGTGCACGCTGGACCCGTCGACCGGCCACACCGACGCGTCGGCGGAGATCAGCGGCGCGACGTTGCTGGGCGGCGCGATCAGCATCAGTGACATCGAGACCCGTTGCGTGGCGACGGAAGCCGGACTGAGCGGGTCCTCCAGAGTGGGCACGCTCAACGGCACGCCCATCGGCACGGCGCCGACGACGATCTCGATCCCCCTGGTGGCGACCGTGTACCTCAACCAGACGGTGAACGGTCCGAACGGACAGCTGGCGCAGCACTCGGTGCGGGTGGTGACACTACTGGGTCAGGAGATCATCCTCTCCGGCTGCCGCATGGGCATCTGACCGGCTGATGTGGACGGTCCGGCCGACTCGGGCCGGACCGTCCACCGGCCGGGAACCGACGATCCCGGGCCATGGGTCGGTCGTCACTTCCCGCGGGGGTCGGTGTTGTCGTCCTGGTCGTCCGGTTGTGTCGCGCCCGCGCCGACCTCGGAGGGTGCTGGTGCACGCTCCTCGGTCTTCCCCTGCTGCTGGCCGGATTCCTCGCGGAAGCGTTCGACCATCTCGGGGTAGTGCAGCTCGAACGCGGGCCGCTCGGAGCGGATCTTGGGCAGGTCGGTGAAGTTGTGGCGCGGCGGCGGGCAGGACGTCGCCCACTCCAGCGAGTTGCCGAAACCCCACGGGTCGTCCACGTCCACGCGCTCGCCGAACCGGTTGCTGCGGAACACGTTCCAGATGAACGGCAGCACCGACGCGCCGAGGAGGAAGGCACCGACGGTGGAGATGGCGTGCAGGGTGGTGAACTGGTCGGTGTGCAGGTAGTCGGCGTAGCGGCGGGGCATGCCCTGCGCGCCGAGCCAGTGGTGGACCAGGAAGGTGGTGTGGAACCCGAGGAACGTGGTCCAGAAGTGCAGCCGTCCCAACGGTTCGTTGAGCATCCGGCCGGTCATCTTCGGGAACCAGAAGTAGATCCCGGCGAACGTGGCGAACACGATCGTGCCGAACAGCACGTAGTGGAAGTGCGCGACGACGAAGTAGGTGTCGTGGACGTGGAAGTCGATCGCCGGTGCGGCGAGCAGCACCCCGGTCAGCCCGCCGAACAGGAAAGTCACCAGGAACCCGATCGAGAACAGCATCGGTGACTCGAAGGTCAGCTGTCCCTTCCACATCGTGCCGATCCAGTTGAAGAACTTGATCCCGGTCGGCACCGCGATCAGGAACGACAGGAACGCGAAGAACGGCAGCAGCACCGCACCGGTCGCGAACATGTGGTGTGCCCACACCGTCATCGACAGCCCGGTGATGCCGATGGTGGCGAACACCAGCCCCTTGTACCCGAACAGGGGTTTCCTGCTGAACACCGGGATGATCTCGCTGACGATCCCGAAGAACGGCAACGCCACGATGTAGACCTCGGGATGGCCGAAGAACCAGAACAGGTGCTGCCACAGGATCGCCCCGCCCGACGCCGGATCGAAGACGTGCGCCCCGAGCAGGCGGTCCGCCAGCAGTCCGAACAGCGCCGCGGTCAGCACCGGGAACGCGATCAGCACCAGTATGGAGGTGAAGAAGATGTTCCACGTGAAGATCGGCATCCGCCACATCGTCATCCCCGGCATGCGCAGGCACACCACCGTGGTCAGCATGTTCACCGCGCCCAGGATCGTGCCGAGACCACCCAGGATCAGCCCGATGGTCCACAGGTTCCCGCCCGGTCCCGGCGAGTGCTCCATGCGCGACAGCGGGGTGTAGGCGAACCACCCGAAGTCCGCCGCCCCGCCGGGAGTGAGGAAGCCGCCGACGGTCACCAGGCCGCCGAAGAGGAACAGCCAGAACGACAACGCGTTCAACCGGGGGAACGCCACGTCCGGCGCCCCGATCTGCAACGGCAGGATCACGTTCGCGAACCCGAACACCGTCGGCGTCGCGTACAGCAGCATCATGATCGTGCCGTGCATGGTGAACAGCTGGTTGTACTGCTCCGGCGACAGGAACTGCAGCCCTGGATAGCCCAGTTCGGCACGCATCAGCAACGCCATCACACCGCCGACCAGGAAGAACCCGAACGAGCTGACCAGGTAGAGCATCCCGATCTGCTTGTGGTCGGTGGTCTGGAACATCCGCAGAAACGCCGAACCCCGGGACATCCGCGACGGCGCGGCTCCCGGCACCTCGGTCGGCCTGATCGTGACGCTCACGTCCTACCCCCACATCGCCGCGCCGTCGAAACCGCGAACGACTACCCGGCGGCGCGCCAGCCGAAACGGGGAAGTGACGACTCGGCTCCGCGCCGGGTGCCGGGGCGGACAGAACTCGGGGTGCGGATACGACCGGTCCCGTTCCGGGTAGTCGACCACCCGGACCGGACCTATCTGTTCGCGCGGGCGCGCTGGGAGGCGCGGTAGGCCGGACCGCGGAGCCGGTTGAGCCGGCCGTGCGGGTGGAACCGGTGGAGCGCGTGGGCGGTGACGTCGAAGCAGGGGTCTTCCGCGTCGTGGCGAGGTGCGGTCAGGACGAGGGTGGCGACCGGCTGCCAGGGTCCGGTCAGCGCGGCGACCACGATCCGGAAAGCCAGTGGCTCGGCGGCGACCGCGTCGGTCAGGGCGGCAAGGTCGGCCGGGATGCGGCGGGCAGGATCGGCCACCGCGGCCAGGATGAGGCGCCGGGTACCGACCCGGTACGGCAGCAGCGACCCGTAGCGGGCGGCGAAATCGCGCCGGGGCACCAGAAGGTGACGCAGAACCGGGCTGCCGCCGGTCGTGGCCAACGCCAGGTCCAGTGGGACGCCCTCGCCCCCGGCGTCCTCGATCCGGACGGCCAACCCCAGCACGTCCGGTAGCCCACCGGGGGTGGAGGTCGCTTTCGACATGCGAACCAGGGCCGGATGCTCACCGGGCTGGTCGAGCAGCGGCACGCCGTGGCTCTGTGGCTCGGCCACCGTGAGCACGGCGTCGAACACCTCGCCGCGCGGATGGAACGCGCGAGCGCGGCGAATCGCGGCACCCAGCCGCGCCAACGCCGCCACGCCCCTGGCCAGTCGGGCCGGGGCCCTCGGTCGCGCGCTCACCATGACCTCCCGCTCGGTGGACCGCAGAAGGGTTCCCCGCCGGCCGGCGGCTACACCGCGAGGGCGGGAACCGTCATGGGTGCGGAGCGGCCCCCATGCGCGGCTCCGCACGGTGCGCGGTCACCTCGCCGAGCCGGGCTGGTTCACGTCGCCCCGCCACTCACCGGTCTCCTGACCACGCTGCTCGATGAACTCCTTGAAGCGCTTCAGGTCCCCCTTGACGCGGCCGTTCAGGATGCCGAGCTTGTCGGCCGCCTGTTCGACGAAACCGTCCGGATCGATGTCCATCTGGGCAGTCACCCGGGTGGTGCTGTCATCCAAACGGTGGAAAGTAACCACACCTGCGTGGGTGGGACCGTCGTCCGCCCGCCATGCCACGCGTTCGTCGGGGTGCTGTTCGGTGATGGTGGCGTCGAACTCCCGAGTGACTCCACCGACCTTCGTCACCCAGTGTGTATGTGTGTCGTCGAGCTGCCGGATCTCCTCGACACCCTCCATGAAGGACGGGAAGGTCTCGAACTGCGTCCACTGGTTGTACGCCCTGGAGACGGGCACCTGCACGTCAACCGACTCGGTGATGGTACTCATCGCACGTTCTCCTCGCTACCTCATGTGGGTGGCCGATGGCGGCCGACGGCATCGTTCTCCGGCGCCTGGGTACCCCGGCGGTCATGGAGTACACATCGGACAGAGCCGGGCGGAGCGCGAGGCACGTCGAGCCCGACCCCCGGCTCGCGGGGGGACCATGGCGGGAAGCACTGGACGACGACAGTGTCGAGGCGGTCGGCGCACTGACCGAAGCGCTCGAGACGGTGGAGGTGGCGAGGGGACACCTGTATGCGTTCCACCAACTCACCGGTGCCGCCGACTTCAAGGTCGAGCGGGCGGTCACGCTCTTCGAGAAGGCCGGACACCGGGAACTGGCAGAACGTCTGTCCCGTGAACTTCTCGGCCGCAACGTGCTGCCAGGACGCTGGACCTTCCAGGTCATCGAGGACTACGAGAACACCTACTACACACCGTTTCGAGACCTCGAAGGCGAGGCTCGCACCCTGACCCGGGGGCTGCCGCACGTGTACGAAGCGGACCTCAAGCGGCAGCGCCGCTCGGCCGGTGAGCCGGGGCACGAAGCGAGCCCGGACGAACCGGCCGCCGGTTGAAGCCGCTGGGACGGTGCCGGGACGTGTGAGACGCCCGGCACCATCTCGTGCGATTCCGGACTTCGGACCACGTGCCCACCGCGGCGGTCCGCTACGCGGCTCGACGTGCCATTGCCCGCACGATGGCAGCGGTCAGGTGGAGGTCGAGTGTGCCCGGTCCGAGGGCGATCTCGACGAGCCGGTCGAACACCGCCTGATCGTTTCGGGCGGCGGCGGTCGCGACGTCGACCAGCCTCGGATGCCGGGTGAGCCGCGCGAGGACGTCGGTGTGCAGGAGGTGCCGGCCGAGGTGGTGCCGCAGGGACCGGCGATACGAGCGCGCCGGGTCCGGCGCCATGGCGGCGGCGCCGGCCAGGGCACCCGAGAGGACGGCGTAGTAGATGCCTTCGCCGCTGAGCGGGTTGATGAGCGACGCGGCGTCGCCGGTCAGGAGGACTCGGCCGTGCCCGACGTCGGGCCTGCCGGGGGACAGTGGCAGGCGGTGCCCGCTCAGCGGCACGGGTGCCAGGTCCGGAACGAGGTGGTGCAGCCGTTCGGTCAGCTCAGACCGGGTCGGTGAGGTGTCGCGGATCAGTTCCCCGTAGCCGACGTTGGCGGTGCCGTCGCCGACCGGGAACACCCAGGCATAGGCGGGCCAGTGCGCAGCGGTCATGATGAGCTGTTGCCGGCTGGCGGGCCATGGCTCCGCGTCGGCGTACCCGCGCAGCGCGATGGCGATGGTCCCCACCGGTGCCCGCCCGGCACCGCACTGTCGTCGTACCACTGACTCCGCACCGTCCGCGCCGATGACGGTACGGGCGCGGACGACGCCGTCGACGACGACTGCCGTGCCCCGCGTGTCGAGCGAACGGACACGACGTCGCTGGAGTACCGCGCCTGCTTCCTGTGCGGCCAGCACGAGTCGCGCGTCGAAGAGCGCGCGGGGGATGACGGCCGCGGCCCGCGAGAAGCTCCGGGCGGCCTGTTCGCCGCGCGGCGACACCAGGCGCAGCGAGGTGACCGGCCCGGTCCCCGCCGTGAGCCCGGCGACCCCGACGCCGAGACCGGCGAGGACGTCCATGGCGTGCGGTGCGACGCCGTCACCGCAGACCTTGTCGCGGGGGAAGGCCGCGGCGTCCAGCAGGAGCACCCGGGCGGCCGGGTCGGCACGCAGTGCGGCGATCGCCGCCGTCGAGCCGGCCGGCCCGGCGCCGACGACGACCAGGTCCCATTCGGTCCCGTCGCGTCCTGTCGCCGATCCGCGCATCAGCGTGCGAGCTGGTCGACGACGACGGAGAACAGCCGGGGCGCCCTGGCGGCGACCGGCACGATCCGCGGCGCGAGCGCGGGGCGCCCCCGCGTCCACAGCAGGGCTTCGGTCAGCCACCGTGACCGCCGCGACGTCCGCTTCCACGCGCGCTCGTAGTCGGCGGGCCTGCCCGCCGCGAGGCAGCGGACGAGTTCGGCCGCGGTGGTCAGGGACAACGCCAAGCCTTCGCCGGTGAGGGCGTCCACGTAACCGGCCGCGTCCCCGACGAACAGGACCCGGCCGGCGACCCGGCTCGCGGTCCGCTGCCGGAGCGGGCCGGCACCCCGGACCGGCGTGACCGGTTCCGCTTCCGCGATCCGTGCCGCGAGGTCGGGGAAGGCGGCGAGCTGCTCGGAGAACCCACCGCGGACCGACGACAGAATCGCGACACCGACCGTCTCCGGCCCGACCGGCGTCACGTACGCCTCCGACCGCGCCGCCCATGTCACCTCGACCGTGTCGGTGAACGGTGCGATGGCGTAGTGGCGGCGCAGCCCCCAGCGGGGCCCGTTCGCGGAGCGCGCGGTACCGGTCTTGGCAAGACCGGCGAGTTCGCGGACCGTGGAGTGCAGCCCGTCGGCCGCGACGAGATACCGCGCCCGCAGCCGTCCGGTGCGCACGTGGTCGCTGTGCTGCGCGAGGTCGGTGACCGTGGCCGGCAGCACGGGTACGCCCTGCCGGTCCACCTCGGCACGCAGAGCGTCGTGCAGCACGGTGCGCCGCACCCCTCTCCCGGGATCGGTGCGGAACGCGGCGTGCGCGACCGTCGTGCCCTGCCGGTAGGTGATGCCCTCGATCGGGTGCCCTGGGGGGTCGATCCCGAGCGCGGCGAGCGCGCGCACGGCCCCTGGCATCAACCCTTCCCCGCAGGCCTTGTCGATCACCCCGGCGCGTCGTTCGCACACCACCACGTCCATGCCCGCCCTGGCGCAGCCCAGCGCGACGGCGAGACCGGCGGGGCCGCCGCCCACGACGACGACGTCGTGCAGGTGCTCACGCACGTGCCGACCTCAGTGCGTCGTTCTCCGCGCGGATCCGCACGGTCAGCAGCCCGGCGTTCAACACCGTGAACACGACGGCCGTCAGCCAGGCGCCGTGCACGAGCGGCAGGGCGAAGCCCTCGACGACGACCGCGACGTAGTTCGGGTGCGAGAACAGGCGGTAGGGGCCGCCGGTCACCAGGGGCAGACCGGGAACGATCACGATGCGGGTGTTCCACTGGTGACCGAGAACACGGATGCACCACCACCGCAGGGCCTGTGACGCGACCACCAACGCGAGCATCGGCCAGCCGAGCAGACCAGAGAAGCCCCGGTCGGCGAGCCACACCTCGACCAGGCACCCGGCCAGGAGCCCGGTGTGCAGCACCACCATGAAGGGGTAGTGCCCGAACCCGGTCTCGCGTCCACCTCGGGCCAGGCTCCACGCCAAGTTGCGTTTCGCGACCACCAGCTCGGCCAGCCGCTCGGCCGCGACCAGACCCACCAGGACCGTGTACCAGATCTGACTCACCATCGCAGGAGCACCAGTTCCGCGCAGAAACCCGGGCCCATCGCCATCACCACACCCCAGTCGCCGGTCGACGCCGGCCGGCTGCTGAGCGTGTCGGCGAACACGTGCAGAACCGAGGCCGACGACAGGTTGCCTATCCGGTGCAGGGAACGCCACGTCATCGCCAGATCGTCCTCGTCGAGTCCCAGCACCGACTGGATGGTCTCGATCACCTTCGGCCCGCCGGGATGGCAGATCCAGCGTGCGATGTCGCCGATCCCCAGCCCGTGCGGCGACAGGAGCCGCTCGACGTCCTGTGCCAGGTGCGTGCGCACGAGATCGGGCACCTCCGCTCCCAGCACCACTTTCAGGCCCGTGCTGCCGATGTCCCACCCCATGGCGCGCTCGGAGTTCTCGTACAGGTGGCTCACGGAGTCCACCACGCGCGGTCCGTTCGACGCGGCCACGTGCCCCTCCCCCACCGCGACGACCGCGGCGGCACCGTCGCCGAACAGTCCCGCCGCGATCATGTTGGCAGCACTGGCGTCCTGGCGCTGCACGGTGAGCGAGCACAGCTCGACCGACACCAGCATCGCCACCGAGGTCGGCCAGCCGCGCAGGAAGTCGTGCAGCCGCGCGATGCCCGCCGCGCCGGCCAGACAGCCCAGTCCGACGACCGGCACCCGTTTGACGTCCGGACGCATCCCGATCCGCGCCGCGATGCGCGCGTCGAGGGAGGGCACCGCGATGCCGGTGACCGTTGTGGACAACACCAGGTCCACATCCCCCGGTTCGAGGCCCGCGTCGTCGAGTGCTGCGAGCGCGGCCTCGCAGCCCAGATTCACCGCGACCGACAGGAACGCGTCGTTCGCGGCGGTGAAACCATCCAGTTCGTCGTACTGCTCGATGGGCAGCGCCAGGTGGCGGGTGGCGACGCGGGCGCTGGTGTGGAACCGGTTCGCCACGGCTCGCGCGGCCCGGTCCGGAAGGCACAGCCGGCCGAACAGGTCGGTCAGCTGTGCCTGCGGATATCGATGCGGTGGCAGCACCCCGTGCACCGCCGAGATAGTCGTCACCCGTTCAACGTTACGACCTCCGCCTACACTCGGCAGATGACCGGCTCGGCAGCCGCACCGAACAGGGACCCGCGCGCCACAGCGGCCAGACAGCGGTGGCCGGAACTGGCTCGAGGTCTTGTGGGGGCGTGCCATCCGGTCCCGGGACTGGCCGTGACGGTGGTGGCCGTGGTGCTTGCCGCCGGCGTCGGGCTCGGCGCCGGTCAGGTGGCGTTGCTCGGCGCCGCCGTGTTCACCGGTCAGCTGTCGGTCGGATGGTCCAACGACTGGATCGACGCCGCCCGGGACCGCGCCGTCGGGCGGCGGGACAAGCCGGTCGCCGCCGGATCCGTCCCGCTGAGGGCGGTCGCCGTAGCGGCATCGGCGGCGCTGCTGGCCACGGTCGTGTTGTCGTTGCTGCTCGGGCTGCTCCCCGCGGCCGCTCTGCTGGTCGGGGTCGCGGCGGCGTGGGCGTACAACCTCGGGCTCAAGGCGACGATCTGGTCCGGAGCCACCTATCTGCTCGCCTTCGGCGCGTTGCCCGTCGCACCGTACGTCGCGCTGCCGGGGCAGCCATGGCCACCGTGGTGGGTGCCGGTCGTCGCCGCGCTGCTCGGTTTCGGTGCGCACTTCGCGAATGTCCTGCCTGACCTGCGGGCGGACGCGGAGACCGGCGTGCGGGGGCTCCCGCACCGGCTCGGTCCCCGCACCGGCGTGATCGTCATGGCGGTCGCGCTGGCCGCCGCCGCGGTCGTGCTCGGCATCGCCCCCGCGACCACGTCGGCCGCGTTCGCGCTCACCTCGTCGGCGGTCGGTGTCACGCTGGCCGTCGCGACCGGCGTGTCCGCGGTCCGCGCCCCGCGCGGCCCGCTGGCGTTCCGGTTCACGATGGCGATCGCGCTCCTGGACGTCGTGCTGCTGATCGCGGTCACCAACTGACCACCGTCGCGACCACCTCGGGCGGGAACCCGGCACCACGGTTCGCACGCGCCTCACCGGGTACTGATGCACAGTCCCCAAGGAGGTCCACGAATGACGACAGCTTCCCGGTATGTGTCGCGGCTGGTCCGCGCGGTGGGGTTCGCCGTGCGTGAGCAGGCCGTCGGCCTGGTCAGCGGTCTGTTCACGACCGCACCCGCCGGACCCGGCGTGGTGGTGGTACCCGGCTTCGCCTGCACGGACCGCGCGCTCACGGTGACGAGCACCTGGCTCACGTCGCGCGGCTACCGGGCGACCGGTGCCGGTATCGGCTTCAACCTGGGATGCACCACAGACCTCGTGACCCGCCTGGTGCGGCGGGTGGAGCACCACGTCGAACGCACCGGTGGGCCGGTCGTCCTCGTCGGGCACAGCCGGGGCGGCTGGCTCAGCCGCATGGTGGCGGTGCGCCGTCCCGACCTCGTCCGCGCTCTCGTCATGGTCGGCAGCCCGGTGCTCGACCCGCTCGGCGCGAATCCCCGTGTCCTCGCCGCCGCCCGGCTCCTCACCCGGCTCAACGTGCTCGGCATCGGCGGCCTGCTCGACGGCGACTGCTTCACCGGCCCGTGCTTCCGGGACAACGTCGAGGCCCTCAACGCACCACTGTCCGTTCCCGCGCTGGCGGTGTACTCCCGCGAGGACCGGGTCGCACCATGGGAACTGTGCCGCGACCCGCACGCCCGATGTGTCGAGGTGACCGGCGGCCACGCCGACCTGCTGCTGAACCCCGACTTCTACACGGTGCTCGAACCATGGCTCAGCGACCGGACGGCCGCGCAGGCCCGGCTCGCCAACGCGCCCGACGCCGCCCTGGCCGTCGCGCACGCCTGATCAGCCACACACCGCCGGTCCGGGGTGGTTGCCAGGTTATGTGGCTACGCGGCGGGTACTCCGCCCACCGGATGTCGCGGTCGGCCGCTGTCGTACGGCCGGCTCGTCGGTGACAACTCGTCGGGAGGACGCGCTGTGCGTGCGATGGTGTACCGCGGGCCGTACAAGGTCCGGGTCGAAGAGAAGGACATGCCGGCGATAGAGCACCCCGGCGATGCGATAGTCCGGGTCACGTTGGCCGCGATCTGTGGCTCGGACCTGCATCTCTACCACGGGATGATGCCGGACACACGGGTCGGCACGACCTTCGGGCACGAGTTCATCGGCGTGGTCGAGGACGTCGGCCCCGGGGTCCGCGACCTCGAACGCGGTGACCGCGTCATGGTCCCTTTCAACGTCTCTTGCGGGACGTGCTGGTACTGCGCCCGGGGGTTGTACTCCAACTGTCACAACGTCAACCCCAACGCCACCGCCGTGGGCGGTATCTACGGCTACTCGCACACCTGCGGCGGGTACGACGGCGGCCAGTCCGAGTACGTGCGGGTGCCGTTCGCCGACGTGGGCCCGACCGTGATTCCCGAGTGGATGGACGACGAGGACGCTGTCCTGCTCACCGACGCGCTCGCCACCGGCTACTTCGGCGCCCAGCTGGGCGACATCGTCGAAGGTGACGTGGTGGTCGTCTTCGGCGCCGGGCCGGTGGGGCTGTTCGCCGCGAAGTCGGCATGGCTGATGGGCGCGGGCCGGGTCATCGTCATCGACCACCTGGAGTACCGGCTGGCGAAGGCACGCGTCTTCGCCCATGCCGAGACCTACAACTTCACGGAATACGACGACATCGTGGTGCACATGAAGAAGATCACCGACCACCTCGGTGCCGACGTCGCGATCGACGCGGTCGGCCCGGAGGCGGACGGCAACGTCACCCAGCACGTGACGTCGGCCAAGCTGAAGCTGCAGGGTGGTTCGCCGGTGGCGCTCAACTGGGCGATCGACTCGGTGCGCAAGGGCGGCACCGTCTCGGTGATGGGTGCGTACGGACCGATGTTCAGCGCCGTCAAGTTCGGCGACGCGATGAACAAGGGCCTCACGCTGCGGATGAACCAGTGCCCGGTCAAGCGGCAGTGGCCGCGTTTGTTCGAGCACGTCCGCAACGGCTACCTGAATCCGAAGGACATCGTCACCCACCGCATTCCGCTCGAGCACATCGCCGAGGGATACCACATCTTCTCCGCGAAGCTGGACGGCTGCATCAAGCCGCTGATCGTCCCGAACGGCAGTTGAGGGAGGTAACCATGACCTACACGTCGGAGCGGCCGCCGCTCGCCGAGTCGCGCGACCAGCTGCGTGCGCGGATCCCGGGCTGGGGGGTGGACCTGGACCCGAAGGACCGGCCGTCGGTGCCGAAGTTGCGGCCGAGGGAGGACCGCACCGGGGCACACCGGGAGTTCCCCGAGCGGCAACCGGAGAAGTGGCCCCGTGAACGGTCGATCGAGCACAAGTTCCTGACGCCGGTCTTCGGCACCTCGTGCCCGCCAAGGGGTATCTCCGGAGAGTTGCGCAAGTACGCGTACCGGAAGTACGGCGAGGCACGGGCCGCGCACTGGCTGCTCCTGCTGGCCGCCGACCGGGTGGACGCGTGGGAGCACCACCTGCGTTCGTTCCTGACCCCGCGTCCCGACAACCCGATCACCCAGACCGGGGTGTCGAGCGAGTTCTCCCACCACGGGATCTCCTCCCGCGTGGGAAAGAAACGCGCGGACGTGGGACACCACCTGCTCGATCCGGTCATCGTCGCCGGACCGTGGGTGCTGGCGGGCGGCCTGGCGTTCTCGGCCGCCAGAACGGTGCTCCGGCGCCGACGCACTCGTCGCGCCACCGAGACGTCGGTCACTGAGGTCGGTCACTGACGGACTGGGATCGGTTCTGTAGGGCCTTCACCTGGACGACTGGCCCTGTCGAGCAGCGTCCGGCACTTCGTGTTGAGGTACTCCGGTCGGAGGTCTGACAAGATGGCCGTGTGGATGTGGTTGCACGCAACAATGTGGTCATCACCGGGCCGGTCGGTGCACCCGTCATCGTGCTGGCGCACGGTTTCGGATGCGACCAGAACCTGTGGCGGCTGGTCGTTCCCCGGCTCGCGCAGGACTACCGGGTCGTGTTGTTCGACCACGTGGGGGCGGGCAAGTCGGATCTCGCGGCGTGGTCCGCGGAGCGGTACTCCTCGCTCGACTCCTACGCTGAGGACGTGCTGGCCCTGATCCGCGAGCTCGACCTCCGGGAGGTGACGCTGGTCGGGCACTCCGTCAGCGCGTCCATCGCCGTGCTCGCGGTGGCCGCGGACCCGTCCCCGTTCGCGAGGCTGGTGCTGCTGACCCCGTCACCGTGCTACCTGAACGACGGCGACTACCAGGGCGGATTCTCCGCGGCGGACATCGAGGAGCTGTTGGAGTCACTGGACGGGAACTATCTCGGCTGGTCGGCCGCGATGGCGCCGGTGATCGCGGGCAACCCGGACCGGCCGGAGCTCGGTGAGGAGCTGACCAACAGTTTCTGCCGAACCGACCCCGAGATCGCGCGGGTCTTCGCCCGAGCCACGTTCCTGTCGGACAACCGGGCCGACCTGACCCGCGTGACCGTGCCGACACTGGTCGTGCAGACCGCCGAGGACGCGATCGCTCCGCGGGAAGTGGGTGAGTTCGTCCGCGACCAGATCCCCGGCAGCAGTCTCGTGACCCTGGACGCGGTGGGGCACTGCCCGCAGCTGTCCGATCCCGGGCCGACCGCGTCCGCCATCGCGGCCTTCGTGACGTCGTGACCACGGACGGTGAGTTCGACGCGCTTCTCGACGACAGCGCCGAGGATCTGTACGAGCACGCGCCGTGCGGGTACTTGTCGACCACGCTGGACGGTCGCATCGTCAAGGTCAACAAGACGCTGCTCGACTGGCTGGGCCGCACACCGGCGGAGGTGCTCGGCAGGTCGCGGTTCACGGACCTTCTCACAGTCGGCGGCCGCATGTACCACGAGACGCACTTCGCACCACTGCTGCGGCTGCAGGGCTCGATCAGCGGCATCGCACTCGAGCTGCGGACGGCGTCGGGCGAGCAACTGCCGGTCCTGGTGACGTCGGTGGTCAAGACGGATTCGGCCGGAGAGCCGCTGCTGGTCAGGACCACGGTGTTCGACGCCCGTGACCGGCGGGCGTACGAGCGGGAACTGTTGCGAGCGCGGCGGGCGGCGGAGCAGGAGCAGGCGCGAGCCACGGAGTTGGCACGCACCCTGCAACGCACGCTGCTGCCACCCGTGTTGCCCGCCGTGCCGGGGCTGTCCGTCGCAGCCCACTACCACCCGGCATCGGCCGACCAGGTGGGCGGCGACTTCTACGACCTGTTCCCGCTTCCGGGCGACCGGTGGGGCGTGTTCGTCGGCGACGTGTGCGGCAAGGGCGCGCCGGCCGCGGCCTTCACGTCCCTGACGCGGTACACGTTGCGGTCGGCTGCCGTGTTCGACGACGATCCGGTGGCGGTGCTGCGCAATCTCAACACGGTGTTGCACCAGGAGCGCAGCGACCGTCAGTTCTGCACCGTCATGTTCGGCGTCCTGACGCTGTCACCGCGGAGCCATTGCACGGTGACGCTGGCGAGTGGAGGCCACCTGCCCGCGCTGTTGCTGGGTGCGGATGGCTCTACTTCCTACCACGACACCCCGGGAGGCCAGCTCCTCGGCTTGCTGCCCAGCGCGCACATCGCGACGACGGTGGTGCGGATGGCCAAAGGCGACACGCTGCTCCTGTACACCGACGGGCTCACCGAGGCCCGCGTGGATGACTCACGGAACCGCCTTGGCGAGGAAGCTCTGCTCGACTTCGCGCGGGCGCATGCCCCGACGACTGCCGAGAAGCTCGTCAAGGACCTGAGGACCCTGCTGTCCACCCTGAGGGTCGACGATGACGTCGCCGCACTCAGCCTGTCGACGTAGAAGAGCGCGTTTTGGGGCGTTCACGCTCCGCAGGGTCCGATGTCCCGAAAGGCGCGTTCGTCGTTTGCCGGGTTCCGTTCCCGTGGGTGAGAACTGGTCCCGTCCCCACCACCGGGGACGGGACCAGCCCCGTACTCAGATCGTGTACGGGATCTCCAGGATCGACCGGGCGCCCTCGGCAGCGGTGGCGCTGGTCCGCAGCGCGGTCGGGGCGTTGCCGATCGCGCTCCACACCTCCAGCCGCACACACCCGTTCGTCAGGTTGACCGGGCTGCCGGTCTGTGCGGCGCGTCCCCGTTCCTGCGTGTAGGTCTCCCAGCCCGCGGCCGGGTCGGTGGCGAAGTAGTGGTACGTCTCCGTTCGCGGATAGGCGCCGGAACCGGTGGGGTCATAGGAGATCCGCACCTGGACGCCGTTCGCGACCGCGGTGCCGGAGTCCACCCGCAACGCGAACCTCGTCTCCCTTGACGGGTCGTGGGTGCCCGTGATGCCACACGCCGTGTACACCCTCGCGTTGGCCGGGGTGCCGTCGTGGTTGGCCCCGCCGGCACCGGCGACGGTGTCCGAGACGGCACCCGTGCCGCCCGCGGTCGTCAGCTTGCCGGGGCTCACCAGCGCCAGCACCGGGCTGGTCACCGGCGGGTCGGTCGGCGGGTCGGTCGGGTCGCCGGGCACCGCGCCGCCGCCCGTCCACGTGTGCGCGCCGGTGGTGGCGGTCTTGCCGGGCGGCACGGTGAGCGTCGTGCCGTCGGAGAAGCGGACGGTCAGGTTCGCGCCGCCGAGGTTCGTGGCGACGTACGTGCGGGCGCCGTTCTTCGTGAACACGGCGTACAGCGGGTGGTCGGCGGTCACGCCCGTGTCGACCTGGCCCAGTGCGCTGAGGTTGCGCAGCCAGTGGAACGTGTGCGCGCGGCTCTCCCCCTCCTCCACGGTGTAGCCGGGGTTGGCCCGGAACGCGGCCAGCGCGGCGTCGGGGTCGGACAGCGCCTGGAACGACCAGATGATGTCCGCCCACGACCTCGGCACCTGGCTGCCCGAGTTGCGGACGATCTCGGCGACGTTGCGGTCGATGTAGTCCGGGTGGTGGCCCAGGTACAGCGAGCCGCCCGTGATCGGCAGCATGTTGATGCCGTGGATCTTCTCGGGGTCCGCGGTGAACCAGGTGGAGTAGGCCCCACCGTCACCCCAGACCATTCCGACCGTCGAGTGCTCGAAGCCGGCCGGGAACGCCTGGTCGGCCGGGTCGAACCAGTAGTTGTGGATGGCGCTGGCCTGCGTGGTGTAGATGTACAGGCCCGCGTCCCGCACCGCGGTGTCCCCGGTGGCCTGGCCCCACTGGATGAGCGCGTTGGCGAAGTTCATGCCCTCCGACGAGGACTCCTGGTTGTTGCCCGCGAAGAACGCGCCGTGCCCGGCCGCCCAGTCGTGCCCGGCGAAGATGTCGAAGTCACGCAGGAACGGGAACATCCCGTCGCCGCGGTCGTAGTTGTTCGCGTCCCGGATCAGCAGGTCGACCATGCCGCCGTACTGGTCGTCGGCCGCCCACTCCGGGTCGAACTTCGCGAGCGTCGCCGCGGCGGCGATGTAGTAGCCGTAGTGGAAGTGGTGGTCGTTGAGGTCGGTGTCCGAGCCGTACGAGGCTGGGTAGCCGATCAACGTGCCCCAGTTCCGGTCGTAGTAGAAGACCCGCTCGGCCTTGCCTTGCGACGCGGTGAACCAGTCCGTGAGCCTGCCGCGGATCGCGTCGAGCATCTTGTCGCGGACGTCGCCGCGACCGACCTGGTCGGCGATCTCGGCGAGCCTCGCGGCCCGGCCCAGCGCCTTGCCGGTCCAGTAGGTGTCGTTGCCGAACCCGGCCAGCGGGTCACCGGCGGCGGCCTGGTCGAGGTGGCCGTTGAGGGTGGCGAGGTCGTCGCCGGTCATGGCGACAGCGGGCACCTCGGGCAGCACACCGTGGTAGCGGGTGTCCGTGGTGAACGAGCCGGTGCCGACGAGGACCTTCATCGGCCCCCGCGGGGAGGTGTAGGTCTGCGCGATCGGGGTGCCGCCCGCCAGGTTCTGCCACTGGTGCGGGTACAGCGCGACGACGGTGCCGGTCCCCGTGCCTTCGAGCGCGTCGGTCGTGAACCGGTAGGTGGCGCGCACGGTGCTGGCCGGCTCGTCGTAGTCCCAGGAGACCGCGGTGCCGGTGATGTGGTTGTGGGCGTACCGGCCGTAGGCGTCGGCAAGACCGGTCCGGTCGGCGTCGGCGCCGTCGGGCAGCACCGCGACGGAGAAGTAGCCCCTGCCTGCGAGGTTCGAGGAGATCGAGCCGCCGGAGACCGTCCACTGCGCACCGGAGGGCGCGTAGGCGACGTAGTCGTGCCCGTCGACGGTGAAGCCGACCCGGCTGCCGGTGCGGTCCCACACGGTCGGCGCGCTCGCGAAGCTCAGCAACGCGTCGCCGCCGGTCACGCGTGCGTGGACGAACGGTGAGCCGTGCCCGATCGTGGTGCGCAGGGTGCGGGTGCCGTCGGACCAGTACGGGCTGACCGTCCAGTCGGTCCAGCCGTCGACTTTGGATTCGGCGGCGTTCAGGCCGGCGACCCCGAGGGTGAAGTCGGCGCCGTACTGGAAGTGGTACTCCCCCACGGTCGTCGGGGTGCCGGAGATGGTGGGGGTCGTGGCGTAGTCGACGCCGAGTCCACCCGCGACCGTGTCGAAGGAGAACGGGTGCGCCATCAGGTTGTCGGAGAACGCGCACTCGGTGCGCTTGTAGACCAGCGACGACCACCAGTCGTTGGTCGGTACCGGGCCTGCCGGGGCGTTCGCGGTGAGGTGTTTGCGGGGGTTGGTGGCGATGTCGCCGCACGCGGTCGGCAGCGAGGCGCCCGCGGGCAGTGCCGTGGTGTAGCTGCCCGCGCCGATCGGTTCGGCGCCGGCGGGCACCGTCGCGAGCAGGGGAAGCGCGGTACCCACGATCGCCGCGGCTGCCACCGCGGCGATCGTGCGCGGTCCGGAGCGGTTGCGCATGAGGGCTCTCCTTTGAGCAGGGGTGCAGGGCGGCCCTCGCACACAGGAAGAAGTGGCGAGGACCGTGGAAGCGCTCTCACACTGTCTAGCAGTTCACTCAGCCGAGGGTCAACCGTCCGGTTTGCCGGTTCCGCATCATCGAGGCCTGTCACCCCTACGGCTGCGGTCGTTGGCGTGCCTCCGTCAACCGGTCACAGGCTGCCGGGTACCGGTTCCCGGCGCGAGCGGTCCGAACCGGGCCACACGTACGGGAGGTCGTCGGGTGTGTCCGGAAAGAACGGCCGGTAGTGGGTGGGGTCCTTGCGGACCAGGGCGGACCGGTGGCTCAGGTGGAAGGCGATCTCGCCGAGCCATGGCGGCAGTTCGCCGGCACGGGCCAGGTCGTGTTGCGTGCGCACGAGGTCGCAGCCCGTCGCCCGGTGCAGATCCTGGCGGAGGGTCACCTGACAGGTGTCCTGCCTGCCTGCCGCGCACCAGACCGCGCAGATCTCCAGGCCGTAGCGGACGAGTGCCTCCTCATAGCCTGCCCACATGGCGGCGGCCGGATGGTGCCGCCATCCATACCCCGCCACCGTCAGGGCACGCAGCACCTGGATGGTCTCGACCCGCTGCTTGCCCAGCCGCCGCACGTCGAGAACCGCCGCGGTGGCGGAGAAGTCGGCACAAGGGAGGAAGGTCTGCACGGTCATCTGGCTACCCGGTACCGCTGGGGCGACACCCCGGCCAACCTGCGCCGAATGGTTCGGTGGGAGGCAGGGGGTATGCGACATCCCGGAAGAGCGAGGGGAGCGGTGGTGGCCGAACGGGTCGACGTGGTCGTGGTGGGCGCCGGGCTGGCAGGCCTGGCGGCGGCATGGCACCTGCAGAAGGCCGGTCTCGACGTGGTGGTCTGCGAGGCAGGCAACGCCGTCGGCGGGCGGGTGCGCACCGACGTGGTCGACGGGTTCCGGCTCGACCGGGGGTTCCAGGTCCTGCTGCCCGCCTATCCCGCGGTCCGTGCCCTGCCCGGGCTCAGAACGCTGCGACTGCAGCCGTTCACCCGCGGCGTCGTCGCCGTCGGCCCCGGTGGCCGGTCCGAACTGGTGCCACCGTGGCGAGGACGGTCCTCGGACCTGGCGCGGTTCGCCATGCGTCATCCACGGGACGCGGCCGCGCTCGCCGCCTTCTCCCTGCGCGACGCGGTCGCACCCGCCAAGGTGCTGCGGAACCTCCCGCAGCGGTCGACGGCAGCGGACCTCACCATCTCCGACGACGTCGTCCGGGAGGTCCTGCGGCCGTTGCTGGCCGGTGTGTTCCTCGACCGCGAACTGCAGACCTCCTCCCGCGTGTTCCACCTCGTGTGGCGGTCGTTCCTGCGCGGCGGTGGCGCACTGCCCGCGGCGGGTATGGGGGCACTGCCACATCTGCTGGCATCTCGCCTCCAGCCGACCACGGTGCGGTACGGCGCGGAGGTCGCGGAACTCACGACCGACGGGGTGCTGCTGCGGTCACGGAAGAAGTTCGACGCCCGTGCGGTGGTGGTCGCGACCGACGGTGCGAGCGCGGCACGGCTCGTGCCCGGCGTGGCGGCGCCTCGGTGGCATTCCGTGACCACCCACTACTACCGGCTCGCCGCGCCGCCACCCGGCGCCGACCGGAACCTGCTGGTGGACGGCGAGAACGGGCTCCTGCTGAACACCGCGGTGATCAGCAACATCGCGCCCGGCTACGCACCACCGGGAGAAGCGCTGATCGCGGCGTCGGTGCCCGAACGCCTCGACGACGCCGTGCCGGAGAGCACCGTTCGCGAGCGACTGTCGCAAATGTATGGCTCGAGTACCCGCGACTGGGACCTGCTGACGACGTACGCGATCCCGCACGCGCTGCCGGTGATGGGTCCGCGGCACCCGCTTCGCAAGCCGGTACGACTGACCGCGGGCCGCTACGTGTGCGGCGATCACCGTGACACCAGCTCGGTCCAGGGGGCACTGGTGTCCGGGCGCCGTGCCGCGACCGCGGTACTGCGCGACCTGGCCTAAACGCGGTACCGGCACCGAAATGGGTGGAACTGCCTGCCGCGCGCACGAAAATTACCGCGGCCGGAAACGCGAACAGTGACCGGCGGTATCACCTGTCGCCCAATGGTCTGACAAATGCGGCACGGTGAGAAGTGCCGCTTTTCCCGGGTACGCCTTCCGAAGTCGAAAACTGACCAAGGAGGCGAGCAATGAAGAACGCGTTCACCGCCATCGCCATGTCGGCGGCACTGGGCCTGAGCGGTCTGACGGGCACGGTCCAGGCGGAACCGAGCTATGAACAACAGGTCATCGCGCTGACGAACGAACACCGCACCGCGAAGGGATGCGCGGGTCTCGCGGAGAACAGCGCACTGCGGACGGCGGCACGCGGCCACAGCAAGGACATGGCCGCGCACGACCACATGTCCCACCAGGGCACGAACGGCTCCGATCCCGGCGACCGGATCACACAGGCCGGGTATCCGGCGAAGAAGTGGGCGGAGAACGTGGCCTTCGGCCAGCCGAGCCCGAAGGAGGTCGTCGACGCGTGGATGGGGAGTGCCGGCCACCGGGCCAACATCCTCGACTGCGGCCTCGCCGAGATCGGCGTCGGCCACGTGGTGAACGCGGAGGGCGTGCCGTACTGGACCCAGAACTTCGGCACCCGCGGTTGACGACGACACACGATCCAGCCGTCAGGACATTCCCGAAATGCGTCGGCGGCACGTGAAATCGTCCGGTTCACGTGCCGCCGACGAATCCGCGATCGACGATGTGCCTGTGCGGTGGGCGATCGCGGCGACCCGACCGCGAGAACCGTTCCGGCCGAAGGGTGAACTCCCCGGGTCCGGCATGCGGGAGATCCGACCCGTCCCCCGGGTCGACCAGCGCATCGGGTGGGCTGGTTGACACCCCTCCGGCATTCTCACATAACGTGAGGGCGTGAGTTCTGTTGCCCGCGCCGCCGCCCCTGCCGCCCCTGCCATGCCTCCGGCCCTGCCGCCGGGCGCCCTTCGTGTGATCGCGCTGGGTGGTCTCGGGGAGATCGGCCGGAACATGACCGTGTTCGAACACCACGGCAAACTGCTGGTGGTGGACTGCGGGGTGCTGTTCCCCGAGGAGCACCAGCCCGGGGTGGACGTGATCCTGCCGGACTGGTCGGTACTGCGGGACCGGCTGTCCGATGTGGTCGCCGTGGTGCTGACCCACGGGCACGAGGACCACATCGGCGCCGTGCCCTACCTGCTGCGCGAACGTCCCGACATCCCGCTCGTCGGTTCCCGCCTCACGCTGAGCTTCATCGGCGCCAAGCTGGCCGAACACCGCATCAAGCCCGAGACCATCGAGGTCCGCGAAGGCGGACGGCTCACCCAGGGCCCGTTCGACCTGGAGTTCCTCGCCGTCAACCACTCCATCCCGGACGGACTCGCCGTCGCGATCCGCACCGACGCCGGCCTGGTGCTGCACACCGGTGACTTCAAGATGGACCAGTTCCCGCTGGACGGCCGGCTCACCGACCTGCGGGGTTTCGCCCGGCTCGGCGAGGAGGGCGTCGACCTGTTCCTCGTCGACTCCACCAACGCCGACGTCCCCGGCTTCACCACCGCCGAACGGGACCTGACCCCGGCCATCGAGCAGGTGTTCCGCACCACGCCAGGGCGGGTGATCGTCTCCAGCTTCGCCAGCCACGTGCACCGCATCCAGCAGGTCCTCGACGCCGCGCACGCCGGCGGCCGCAAGGTCGCCCTCGTCGGGCGCTCCATGCTGCGCAACATGGGCCTGGCCATCGAGCTGGGCTACCTCACCGTCCCCGACGGGCTCCTCGTGGACCAGAAAGCCATCGAAGCACTCCCCGCCCGCCAGGTCACACTGATCTGCACCGGATCCCAGGGCGAACCCATGGCGGTGCTGGCCCGCATGGCCGCCCAGACCCACCCCATCAGCGTCGGCGACGGCGACACCGTCCTGCTCGCCAGCTCACTGATCCCCGGCAACGAGAACGCCATCTACCGCGTCATCAACGGCCTGTCCGCACTCGGCGCGAACGTGGTGCACAAGGGCAACGCCAAGGTGCACGTCTCCGGCCACGCCAGCGCGGGTGAGCTCGTCTACTGCTACAACATCGTGCAACCGTCCACAGTGCTGCCCGTCCACGGAGAACACCGGCACCTGCGGGCCAACGCCGAACTGGCCGTGCGGACCGGGGTGGAACGAGACCGCGTCCTCATCAGTCGCAACGGAGACGTCATCGACCTCCACAACGGACGCGCCACCGTCACCGGCGCCGTCGAGGTCCACAACATCTACGTCGACGGCCAGACCGTCGGCAGCGCCACCGAAGCCACCCTCACCCAACGACGCGCGCTGGGCACCGAGGGAGTCCTCACCGTCGTCGCGATCGTCGACCCCGACACCAGCAAGCTCACCGAGGAACCCGACATCATCGTCCGCGGCTTCGAACACGGCCCCGACGACTTCGGCCCCCTCACCGCCGCGCTGGAGAAGGCCCTCGCCAGAGCGGCCGAACGCGGCAACACCAAGCTCGAGGACCTCGAGGACGCCATCACCCGCGAAACCCAGAAATGGGTGCGCAGAGCCTTCGGCCGCCAGCCCGTGGTCATCCCCGTCGTCATCGACGCCTGACGCCGCATCGACGCCTGACGCAGTCCGCCGGACTCACGGCACCGACCAGCCGACCGCGAACTTTTACCCTAACGTTGGAGCGGCGTCGTGGTGCGCGAGCCGACGCGTCACCCGACCGCGGAACCGCCCTGCCCCCTGCCCACAGGAGATTCCTTGTCGAACACGCTCGTCATTCTCGGCGCGGGAGGCGACCTCGCCGGCCGCTACCTGTTGCCCGCACTGACCCGGCTCGCCGCGGCCGGTGAGCTGCCGCCGGAGGTCCGGATCGTGGGAGTGGACCGCGGGCCGGGCAGCGACGAGTCGTTCCGCGACCAGGCACGCGAACGACTGCGCCGCCATCTCCCCGACCACGACCCCCAGGCCGCCGCGTCGCTGCTGGAGCGGCTCTGCTACCGGCAGGCCGACGTCACCTCCGCCGACGAACTGGCCACCGCGCTGCGCGACCTCGCGCCGTCGACGGTGTACCTGGCACTGCCGAACCGGGTCTACGGCGACACCGTCGCGGCACTGTCCCGGGCCGGGCTGCCGGAGCAGACCATGCTGGTGTTCGAGAAGCCGTTCGGCACCGGGCTCGCCGACGCCTGCGGCCTCAACGAGACGATCCGCGGCGGGTTCGGCGAGCACCGGGTGTTCCGGATCGACCACTTCCTGGCCAAACAGACCGTGCTCAACGTGCTCGGGTTGCGGTTCGCCAACCGGCTGTTCGAACCGGTCTGGAACAACACCCACATCGAACGGGTGGACATCGTCTGGGACGAGTCCCTCGGGCTGGAGGGGCGCGCGGGCTACTACGACCACGCCGGCGCGCTGCGCGACATGATCCAGAACCACCTGCTCCAACTCCTCGCACTGATCGCGATGGAACCCCCGACCTCACTGTCCGAACGAGACCTGCGGGACCGGAAGGTCGACCTCCTCCGCGCCATCGCCGCCCCCGGCCCGGCGCGGATGGCCTCGGCCACCCGCCGTGCCCGCTACACCGCCGGGCGCGTCGACGAGCGGGACCTGCCCTCCTACACCGACGAGGAGGGCGTCGACCCGGCGCGGGGCACCGAGACCTTCGCCGAGGTGACGCTCCACATCGAGAACTGGCGCTGGGCCGGGGTGCCCTTCCGGCTGCGCAGCGGCAAGGCACTGGCCACCGACCGGCGCGAGATCGCCGTGCACTTCCGCCCCGTCCCCCACCAGCCCTTCGCCACCATCGACGACCAGGCGACCCGCAACGTCCTGCGGTTCTCGCTCGACCCCGACGAGATCGCCGTGGAGATCAACCTCAACGGCGCGGGCGACCCCTTCGAACTCGAACGCGAACAACTGGCCGCCACCTTCGCACGCCAGCAACTCCCCCCGTACAGCCTGCTGCTGCGCGAGATCATGCAACGAGACCCGACCCTGTCCATCCGCGACGACGAGGCCGAGGAGAGCTGGCGCATCGTCGAACCCATCCTCGCGGCCTGGACCGACGGCACCGTTCCGCTCGAGGAATACCCCGCCGGGTCGGCGGGCCCCGCGCGGTGACCGACGGCAGCCGCCCGAGCCGGGTCTCCCGGCATTCGTCATGAACTCCGCGGGAGACGCTCGGTGAGGTGCCGGTCGTGCGTCCGGTGGAACATCCACTGGACGGCGATGGCGCCGCCGAAGGCACACAGCATGTCCCACTGGGCGTCCAGCGCGTCGCCCTGCGTCCCCAGGTACACCTCACCGACGTTCCCGGTGACCGCACCGGCGAACGCCTCCACGATCTCGAAGCCACCGGACAGGGCGAGGGCCATGCCTGTCACGACCACCGCCAGCCATCGGCCGGGCCGCAGCGGCGTGCACCGGAGGAGCACCTCGCGGGCGACGAGTGCGCTCACCGCACCCTGGATCACGTGTCCCACGCGGTCGTACGGGTTGCGGTCCAGATCAAGCCAGGCACGCAGCCACTCACCCGGCGGGGCGTCGGCGTAGGAGTAGTGGGCGCCCAACGCGATGAACAGCGCGCCGACCGTGAGTGCGCGGTAGGCCACCGCGGTGAACCGGAATCGCGAGTACCCGGCCACGAGGATCGGCACGGCCAGCAGGACCGGGGCCACCTCGAGCAGCCAGGTGCCGTAGACCCGTGGAGCGATGGCGGACACGCCGACCGCGACCAGCACGAGCGCCAGCAGGACCCTCGGTTCGTTGTCGGCACGCGTGCGGGTTCGCGAACGCTGTGTCACGGCTTCACCCTCCCTTCGGCTGACCGGCCCGCCCTCACTCGAACGAGAGCGGCGTCCACGTGCCGCCCCCGTCGTCGGTCCGGTACACACGGCCGTCTCCGTGGTCAGGGCGTCCCCACACCAGGGTGCCGTGCCGTGCGTCGGTGAAACCCAGGTCGTGCAGCGGTGCCCCCGGGAGCACGACCGGTGTATCCCAGACAGCACCTCCTTCGACGCCGCGGTGCACCAGCGCCGCGCCGCGGCCGACCGCGGTCACGGCCATGACCGACGGTGAGGCCACGGCGAAGCCGGTGGTGATCCCGGCGTCCGGCGCTCGTCCGACCGGGGTGAACGGCCGCCCTGCCGTCGAACGCACCAGTTGCTTGACCATGTCACCCATCCCGGGCCGGGCACTGCACAGCGCGTACACGGTGCCGGCCGCGAGGCCGAGGTCGGGGTCCGCGTGGACCGGGCACGGTGGTCGCGCGGCGTGCCAGGCGGTGCCCTCCGAGGTCGCCCAGTAGCCGTGTGAGCGGTGCACGGCGTTGAGCGCGACGTGGACACGCGGACCGGCCGCGACGACGTCGCCGCCACCGCGGTCCGGTAGCGCCACTCCGGGCACCGGGTGCCAGTCGTTCCCGAACAGCGGGGAGGTGACGAGCCGGGTACCCGAGTCGTCGGAGACGATGGCGTAGAACGCCCGGTCCCCGGCCGCCAGCGCACCGATGTCCGGTGCCGGTCCCTCCGCCGGGAGATCGACGCGCCGCCAGAACAGGCCGGCGGTGTGCGTCGCGTACAGCGAGGTGCCGTCCGTCATCAGCCCGTTCCCGCCGTTCGCGAAGTGGACCCGCACCCTGCGGTTGTCGGTGGGCAGCGGCAGCGGGGGAACGTTCGCCCGCCACCATTTCGCCCCGCCGTCCCACGTCCGCACCAGGACCGGGCACTGGCCGTCCGGACACGGTGCGAAACCGAGTACCCAGCCCTGTTGTGCCGTCGTCCACGACGTCGCGGACGGCACGAACCCGGGCGGTACCACGCGCGGCCGTGCGGCCGCGTCCGGTGCGGCGAGGACGCCGACCAGCACAGCCACCAGGAACGTGGCCAAGGTCTGCCGGATGTCACGGTGCATGACGGGACAGCTCCCATCTCCCTGTGCGATACGAGTAGCCAACCTCTCGTCGAACAGCGAGTGCCCCGGTGGACCGCGTCGAACCCCTTCCGGACCGGCCGAGGATGATGACGAAATGGTCATGCGGAGGGGCCCGCCTCCACCTCCGGCGGCGTGCTGACCGCCCCTTGACGACGATTTCGTAAGGTGCCGGATCACCGTGGCCCGGTTGGTCACCGCCACGGCGGGTAGGCCACGAACATGACACCTCCAGGTACCGCCCCGGAACCCCTCGCGAGGGTGGCAGTGGGCATGCGAGTACTCGACAGTGACGACCAGCAGGTGGGCACCGTGGCCGCCATGAAGATGGGCGACCCCGGCGCGGTGACCTCGCACGGACAGCGGCAGACGCGAGGCCCGGTCGCCGGTGTGGTCGACGCGTTCCTGGGCGCCGAGCCCGCGGTGCCGGAACAACGCGCAGAACAGTTGCTGCGCAAGGGGTACATCAAGATCGACGCGAAGGGGTTCCTCGCCAGCGACCTGTACGCCGAGGCCGACGAACTCGACCGCGTCGACGAGTCGGGGGTCCGGCTGCGGGTGCCACGCGCCCGGCTCGTCCCCAAGGCGTGACCGGCATGTCCACGACGACCGCCCGAACGGCTGTGCCCGCGCTGACGGCAGCGCTGGCGCTGACCCTGACGGGGTGCACCACGGGCGACGCAGGCACCACACGGACGCAGACACAGACGAACACCCGGACGACGGGCACCGAGGACCGGCCGGGCCACGCGGACGTCGTGGCACGGCTCGCTCCCAGCGTGGTGACGATCCAGACGGGCAACGGGCTGGGCAGCGGGGTGGTGCTGCGCGAGGACGTCGTCGTCTCCAACGCGCACGTGGTCGGCGAGGCGCGCGAGGTCACCGTCGTATACGCGGACGGCGAGCGGTCACCGGGAACCGTGCTCGCCACGGACACCGTCACCGACCTCGCCGTCGTGCGCACCGAGCGCGGTGACCTGCCGGTGCCCGAGTACCGCACCGGGCTGCCGCGGCCCGGTGAGATCGCACTGGCCATCGGCAGCCCGCTCGGGTTCGAGAACACCGTGACCGCGGGCATCGTCTCCGGGCTGCACCGCGACATCCCCGGCTCCGCTGCCACCACCCGTTCCCTGGTGGACCTGATCCAGACCGACGCCCCGATCTCCCCCGGCAACTCCGGCGGCGCGCTCCTCGACGAGCAGGGCCGCGTGATCGGGGTCAACGAGGCCTATCTGCCGCCCGAGACCGGCGCCGTCTCCCTCGGCTTCGCCGTCCCGGCGGCCACCGTTCTCGACGTCGCCGAACAGCTGATCGCCGACGGTGAGGCCGAGCACCCCTACCTCGGGGTGTCGCTGCGCGGGCTCACCCCCGCCATCCGCGACACACTCGGCATCCAGGCCGACCACGGCGCCGTGGTCACCGCGGTGGACGAGAACGGTCCCGCGGCCGCCGCCGGTGTCCGGGCCGGGGACGTGGTCACCGGGTTCGACGACGCGGAGGTCCGCACCGTGGAGGACCTGCTGACCGCGCTGAGGGGAACGGAACCAGGTGCCACCGTCACGCTGGCCGTCCTGCGGGACGGGGACCGGCTGGAGCACACCGTCGACGTCACCGCACGCACGTCATGACTCCCGAGGACCGCACATGTTCACACGCTCCCGACCACGCATCGCGGCACTGGCCGCCGCACTGGCGCTGCTCACCGCCGGTTGCGCCGAGGAACCACCGGTGCTGGACATTCCACCGTCCACGGAGCCCCCACCCGAAGTGACCACCTCGCAGAGTGGGGCACCGGCACCCGAGAACGAGGTCGTGCGCACCACCGGCGAGGTCGTGGCCGGGGTGGAACCAGGATGCCTGTTGCTCGACAACGGCGAGATCCGCTATCTCCTCCTCGGCGGGGACCGCGACCGGCTCGAACCCGGGCACCGGCTGACCGTGACCGGCGTTGCCGACCCCGGCACCCCCACGACCTGCATGGAAGGCATCCCCCTCCGCGTGACCGAGCTGGGTCCGGCCGGCTGACCCACGGCGAGGAGACAAGAGCACGGCGCTGCCCGCGTCCGGGAACCAGTTCGTGATCGGCAGGTGGCGACCGGCGCGCGGTGGTGGTCGAGGTCCGTGGTGGATCCGCGAGTACACCCGGCAGGGGCGGCCGGGCCTCGATCCCTGTCCGGCGACACCCTCGCGCCCCACCGGCGCCGTCGCGGCCTCGGCGCCGAGCGGATGACGTGCCCGCCCGACGCCTTCCGCAGCGGTGACCGCCTGCCGCACCTGCGGCCGCAAGAGTCGGTCACGTGCCGGTGGGGTGCTCGGCCGCCGTGACGTCGTGCCTGGGCGTGTCCACGGTTCGCTTCAGGGAACTGCTCGCGTCGAGGCCCGCGTCGTCGTCGACACCGACCCCCAGCCGCTCGACCAGCTCACCACCCAGCCAGCCCGTCACCGCGGCGAGCACGAGCCCGGCGAGCGTGATGAGGAACGAGGTGACCGACGGTTCCCAGGTGGTGCTGTCCAACCGCAGCAGCCACCCCACCGCGAACAGGGCGAGCACGACGACGTTGCCGACCCCGTGCAGCAGACCGATCCGCTTGGCACGCGTCCTCGCCGGGATCGCGAACCAGTCGACCCAGCCGAACAACGCGGCGAACAGTCCGCCCACCACGCCCGCGACGGTGGTGTACGCGCCGGAGACGGCGAAGTTCGCCGAACCGGTGGCCAGGAACAGAGCGTCGAACACGACCGCCGTGACCAGCAACCCGAGCGGCAACACGATCAGAATCGGATGGATGGCATGTCCCGCGAACCGAGCTCGAGCCTGCATGATGCCTCCCCGCAGAGGGAACGTTCCCTTGCCGGAGTTCCCCCGAACCACACGGCTCATGCGCCACCCGGGCCCGAAGGCGCAACAGTCCCGGCCGTGCACGCCGGGGCCGCCCGTGTCCGTTCTGCGACCGGTCGGCGGGTTTGCGACGATGACGACATGGGCGCTCGACTGCTTGTCGTCGAGGACGACGACCGTGTTCGCGCGGCCTTGCGCCTCGCGCTGGAGGACGAAGGCTATGAGGTGACCGAGTCACCGAGCGCCGAGGACGCGCTCGTGGCTGTGCGCCGGCACCCGCCCGACCTCATGCTGGTCGACCTCATGCTCGGCGGGATGGACGGCTTCGCGTGCATCCGGGAGGTGCGCCGCTCCCACGACGTGCCGATCATCGTACTGAGCGCACGGGCGGACTCCCATGACATCGTCGCGGCGCTGGAGGCCGGCGCGGACGACTACGTGAGCAAACCGTTCGAGCTCCAGGAACTGACGGCCCGGCTGCGAGCTCTGCGGCGGCGAGCACGGCCCGGCAGGCGAACCGACAGCCTGCAGGACGTCGTGCTCGAAGCCCATCCCAGGGAACCACTCGTACTGTCGCCGTCGACCGCGATCGTGCGCCGGGGAGACCGCGATCTGCGGCTCACCCTGACCGAGTACCGGCTGCTGTGCGAACTGGTGAACATGCACGGCCAGGTCCTGGACCGCGGCACCCTGCTCGAACGGGTGTGGGAGCGCGGCTTCTTCGGCGACGACCGCATCATCGACGTGCACATCCGCAGGCTGCGCACCAAGATCGAGCAGGATCCCGCCCACCCCCACGTCGTGAAAACCGTGCGGGGGTCCGGGTACCGGGTCGACATCGTCGCCTAGCCGCCGCTTCCCATGAGCCTCCAGCGCCGGGTGATGCTGACGTTCGCGGCGGGTGCGGCACTGGTGTCGCTGGTACTCGCGCTGTCGGTGTACACGGTCACCCGCACCTACCTGACCGACCAGCGCGAGCAGTCGGTGACACGGCAGGCGAACGCGGACGCCGCGTTCGTCGACAGCAGGCTCAGGGCGCCGCACGCCGTTCCCCGTACGATCCTCGAGGATCTGGACCCGCCGACGGGCACCATGGCCCTGCTGCGCGTCGACGGCCGGTGGCACGCCTCGGAACCGGGTATCGGCCAGGACATCCTGCCGGCCGAGCTGTGGCCAGCCGGTGACGTGGGCTTCGGCACGGCCGCACCCGTCGACATCGCGGGTGAGCCGTACCTGGCCGTACGGCACACACTGGATGCGGAGGTGGACTTCTACGAGGTGGCACCGCTGCGAGAACTCCGGTCCACTCTGGACGTGGTGCACAGGGTGCTCGTGGTGTGCGCCGTCGTCGCGACGCTGGGCGCGGCTCTGGTGGGCTTCTGGGCGAGCCGCAGGCTGCTGCGCCCGCTGCACCAGCTCGCCAGCACGGCCGTGCAGGTCGCGGACGGTGACCTCGACACCAGGGTGCCCGCGTCCCGGGACCGGGAACTGACGTTGATCGGCGATTCCGTCAACCGGATGGTCGACTCGCTGCAGGAACGGATAGAGCGAGAACGCCGCTTCTTCGGCGACGTCAGCCACGAGCTCCGCACACCCCTGACCACACTCGTGACGGCGGTCGGCGTCCTCAACCGGTACCGGGACGCGCTGCCCGGCAGAGGGGACCAGGCGCTCGACCTCGTCGAGACCGAGGTCAACCACCTGCACCGGTTGCTGGAGCACCTGCTCGCACTGGCCCGCGCGGAGGCCGGTCTCCACCAGGACGAGCCCGAGACAGTGTCGTTGGGCGAGCTGCTGCGCAACGTCCTCACCGATTCCGGGCGGCCGGCCGAGCTGCTGACCGTCCGCGCGGACACCGTCGTGCGCGGCCGCAAGCTTGCCCTGGAACGCGCGTTCGTGAACCTCGTCGACAACGCCGACCGGCATGGCGGCGGGCTCACGGGGGTCACGACCGGCAGCGACGGCGCGCGCGCCGTCGTCTTCATCGACGACAGCGGGCCGGGGGTGCCGGAAGCGGACCGCGAGACCATCTTCGAGCGCTTCACCACCGGCAGGTCCGGGCGGGGCGCGACCGCGGGGACCGGCCTTGGGCTCGCCCTCGTCGCCGAGACCCTCGTGGCACACGGCGGCGACGTACGGTGCGTGGACCGTCCTGGCGGCGGTGCGCGCATGGTCGTCACCCTGCCCGCCGTCGCCGCCGAGCAGGATCCACCGTGACCACTGTCCGGCACATTCACTCCGGACGGGTGCGGTGCCGCGGCCTGCCAGGGTCAGCCCTCCGGCCCGCACTGGGTCGGGTCGGCCACGTCCCCGTCGCGCACGGCCTCGACCATGGCGTCCAGCCGTGTCTCGCCCGCGCGCCGGAACGTGAACGTCACGGGCACGGTGGTGCCACCGTGGACCTCACCGGTGAAGTTCACCAGCTCGACGGCGTAGGGCCGGTCGTGCGGGACGGTCCCGTTCGGCAGGATCGGCAGCTCGTCGACGACCTCGAAGGTGCCGTCGCAGTCGCGGTCCCAGCGGATCCGCGCCGACTCCGCTTCCGCCGACCGCACCGCGACGAGCGCGTCCTCCGACGACGACTGGTTGAACAGCCACAGCCGCACCCGCCCGTCCTCGCCCTGGTCGTATCCGCCCTCTCCGGACGCGGCGAGGTACACGTTGCGCAGCTGTATCGGCCCCACCTCGCCGTTGGAGCCCATCGTGTCGGCAGGCCGCGTCTGCGGCTGCGCGCCGCAGGCCGCGGCGAGCACCACCACGGCCACGGCCAGGAAGCGGCGGCGTTGTCGTTTCAGGTCCATGACCGTGGACTACCCACGCCACGGCCAGAGCCGCCTATGTGTTCATTTCGCAACATTTCGACCCCGCGGGTCGGGCAGCGGACGGTCTGCCCGGGCGCCCTGCGGGCGCTGCGCGCCCGTGTAGCGGCGCCAATCGTTGATCAACGGCGCTTTCGGGACAACTGCGGTGCCGTGAATGGGGCCGTTTACGGCGCCCAGCTCAGCGCCGTGAATGTGCCATTGAGGGCGCGTCGTATGCCGTCAGCGCGCCTTTCACGGCATCGCGCATGGCTTCGCACGATCTGTCGGCCAGGTTGACGAAGTCCTCCCGCTGCGTGGTCGGCTGCGCAGGCGGATGTCGAGCGGCGATGTTGAGATTTCGTCATGGTCGGCGGCGGGTAGGTCCCCCGTGACGAGGGTAGGACCGGTGGCATGAGGGCTGCTCTTCCTTCCGTGCCGCCAGATGTGGACACCGACGCGCTCGAGACCGCCCTGCGGCGTCAGGTCGACGGCGAGGTGCGGTTCGACGCCGGCAGTCGCGGCGCATACGCGACCGACGCGTCCAACTACCGGCAGGTGCCCATCGGGGTGGTGGTCCCCCGCTCGGTCGAGGACGCGGCACGGGCCGTGGAGATCTGCCGGGAACACGACGCGCCGGTGCTGTCCCGGGGCGGCGGCACGAGCCTCGGCGGCCAGTGCACCAACGCCGCGGTGGTCATCGACTGGACCAAGTACTGCAACCGGCTGCTGTCCGTCGATCCCGTGGCACGCACCTGTGTGGTGGAACCGGGCATCGTGCTGGACGAGCTCAACCGGCAGCTCGCCGGGTACGGGCTCGAGTTCGGGCCCCGCCCGTCCACGCACAGCCACTGCGCGATCGGCGGGATGATCGGGAACAACTCCTGCGGGGCCACCGCCCAGCGGTACGGCAAGACCGCGGACAACGTCGGGCGGCTCGACATCCTCCGGTACGACGGGTTGCGCTGCTGGGTCGGCCCGACCTCCGACGAGGACCTCGCGGCCATTCTCGCCGAGGGCGGGCCACGCGCGGACCTGTACCGAAAGCTGCGGCGGCTCCGCGACCGCCACGGGGACGCCGTGCGGGAGCGGTTCCCGGACATCCCGCGCCGCGTGTCGGGCTACAACCTGGACGCGCTGCTGCCGGAGCAGGGCTTCGACGTCGCCAGGCTCCTCGTCGGCAGCGAAGGCACCCTCGCCACCGTGCTGCGCGCCGAGCTGAAGCTGGTCCCGGTCGTCGACGCCACCGCCATGGTCGCGCTCGGCTACTCCGACATCACCAGGGCCGCGGACGCGGTGCCGGAGATCCTCGCCAACGGCGAGCCACTGCGGGTGGAGGCCCTGGACGACCGTCTCGTCGGGTTCATGCGGGAAGGGCGGATGCACGTCGACTCCATCGACCTGCTGCCCGAGGGCGGTGGGTGGCTGCTGGTGCAGTTCAGCGGCTCGGACGCCGACCAGGCCGTGCACCACGCGAAAGCCCTCCTCGCGGCGATCGGCAGGAGCGAGGACGACCGGAACGTCTTCCTGACCGGATCGGCGGCCGAACAGCGCAAGCTGCTCACGGCGCGGGAGTCCGGGCTGGGGGCCACCGCGCAGGCGCCGCTGATGCCCGAGACCTGGCCCGGCTGGGAGGATTCCGCCGTGCCGCCGGAGCGGCTCGGCGACTACCTGCGCGACCTGTACCGGCTGTTCGAGGAGTTCGAGCTCGACCACCCGTCGTTGTACGGCCACTTCGGACAGGGCTGCGTGCACGTGCGCATCCCGTTCCGGCTCGACACCGCACCCGGTGTCGCGGCGTTCCGCCGTTTCCTGCGGCGGGCCGCGGACCTCGTGGTCTCCTACGGTGGCTCGTTGTCCGGGGAGCACGGTGACGGCCAGGCCCGCGGCGCCCTCCTGGTGCGCATGTTCGGACCCGAGGTGACGCGCGCGTTCGGGGAGCTGAAGGCGCTGTTCGACCCGGCGGGCCGGATGAACCCCGGCAAGGTCGTCACGCCGCGCGCACCGGACGAGGACCTGCGGCTCGGCGCGGAATGGCGGCCGGTGACGACCGGCACCCACTTCGGGTACCCGGAGGACGACCACAGCTTCGCCACGGCGACGTTGCGGTGCGTCGGCGTCGGCCAGTGCAGGCGTCCCACGACGGAGGGCGGGGTGATGTGCCCGTCCTACCAGGTGACGCGCGAGGAGGAGCATTCGACGCGCGGCCGTGCCCGGCTGCTGTTCGAGATGCTGGCCGGGCACGACGACGCACCGGTCGAAGAAGGCTGGCGCTCGACGGCCGTCCGCGACGCGCTGGACCTGTGCCTGGCGTGCAAGGGCTGCAAGTCCGACTGCCCCGTGGGGGTGGACATGGCCACGTACAAGGCGGAGTTCCTCGCCCACCACTACGCGGGCCGGCTACGGCCCATGGCCCACTACGCCCTCGGCTGGCTGCCGGTGCTGGCCCGCGCCGCGGCCCGCGCGCCACGTCTGGTGAACGCGTTGCTGGCCGCGCCCGGCATCGGCGCCGCAGGCAAACGCCTGGCCGGGGTGGCGTCCGAACGGGACGCGCCGCCCTTCGCCGCCGAGACCTTCCGGAACTGGTGGCTGCGCACCAGGAGCGACCAGCCTGCTCCCGGTGACCGGGACGCGGTCGTGCTCTGGCCGGACACGTTCACCGACCACTTCCAGCCGCACGTCGGACAGGCGGCGGTCGAGGTGCTGGAGTCCGCGGGTTTCCGCGTCGCGGTGCCCACCGAACCGGTGTGCTGTGGACTGACCTGGCTCTCGACCGGACAGCTCGACACCGCGAAACGGGTGTTGCGCCGCACCGCGGACACGCTGCGGCCCTGGCTCGACGCCGGGACGCTGGTCGTGGGGCTCGAACCGTCCTGCACCGCGGTGTTCCGCTCCGACGCGGGCGAACTGCTGCCGGAGGACATGGACCTGCGCCGGTTGCGCGACCGCTACGTCACGCTCGCCGAGGCGCTCCTGCACCACTCCCCCCGCCCGTGGCGGCCACGCGGGCCGAACCGGCGCGCCATCGTCCAGAAACACTGCCACCACCACGCGATCATGGGATTCCAGACCGACGTGCGCGCCATGTCGCAGGCGGGGGTGGAGGCGACCGTGCTCGACGCCGGGTGTTGCGGGCTCGCAGGCAACTTCGGCTTCGAGCGGGGCCACTACGAGGTCTCGATGGCCTGTGCCGAACAGGCACTGCTGCCTGCCGTGCGGGAGGCGCCACCCGACACGCTCGTCGTCGCCGACGGCTTCAGCTGCCGGACCCAGATCGAGCAGGCAGGCACCGGCCGGCGGGCACTGCACCTGGCCGAGCTGCTCACGCTCGACGAGTCCGGCGACGAGCACGCCGCCGCGCCCCGCCCGGCGCGGGCGCGCGCGATGGGGCGGCTCGTCAGCGCCGCGGCAGCGGGCCTGCTGGCGACGGCGATGTGGGGCGCGGTGCGGCTGCGGCGCGACCAACGGTAGTCACACCCAGTCCAGGTCGGCTGTGGCCGCCAGCAGCCGGGAGGCGGTCAGCACGGCGTCGGTCAGCGCGTCGACGTCGTCATCCGCCGGTGTCGCCGCGCTCTGCGGGTCGTCCCGTCGCTTCGTCATGGCCGCAGTGCTACCCCACCGGCGGATCGCCGATGGTCCGCGACAAGTCGGTGTGCCCGTCTGGTGGGTTCGTCCTCGCCGGACGGGCAGGTCTCGGGGTGGCGGAGAGGTGGCCGCGGATTGGGTGGGTCTGCCTGCCAGGTCGACGAGATGGCAGGGAGCCCCTGTCGTGGGCTTGCGCCACCGTCAGGGTTACGTGGGCAAGGCCCCGCTTCGCGGTCGGGCGCGCAGCGCCCTGGTTTGGTGCTGTGAAAGGCGCGTTGACGGCGTCCGCGATGCCGTGAATGGTCCTTTCCCGGCACTGGTTATGCCGTCAACGCGCGGCGGGTTCATGCGGTCGTCGCACCATGTTCTGTTAGGACAGTAGCAGGGTGAGTTTCTCTTGGG
>NZ_JBHSIS010000008.1:38344-291974 GCF_042653545.1 Actinophytocola glycyrrhizae | reverse complement strand
CGCCCAGTCCGTGTCATAACCCCACACTAGACTTACAAGGCGAATTTCCGGCGCAGGACACTAGTGCTCGGTCAAGAAAGGTTCGGCACGTTTCTCGGCGGCCCAGGCGCCCGCTGGCGGCGTTGGCCGAAAGCCCAGGTACAACCCGGTACGAGCGGCTTCCGGCCGCCTTGCCAGCGAACGCCTGGACCACCGATGAACGCACCAACCTTCCTTGACGAAGCACTAGCGCGCCGCGTCCCACCAGCCGAGCACGCGGGTCCCGGACAGCGTCAGCCACTTCGACGGTTCACCCTCTGGCACGTCGACCTCGAACCACACCCGCCCTGGCTGCCGGGCGCCCTGCCGCCACGTGCCGTCCGGCCGGCGGGCCGCGCGGATCATCGCGATCGCGTCGGCCATGCGCGGGTCCGGCGCCCTCCCGTCGGAGAGCGCGGCCGCCCGGAAGTACTCGGCCGCGTTGAGCACGTCGTAGGTCCAGCGGAACGGGTAGGTGAACCGGTCCACCCACGGCCCCACCGGCTCGCCTGTCGACAGTCGCCGGAACAGCCCGCGCCGCAACAGGTACTCCTCGCCTTCGTGGCGGGCCGCGCGGGTCGCGTCCGTGCCGCCGGTCGCGACGTCCCAGGCGAGCAGCCCTTTGAGCGAGTTGAGCGTCGAGTGGAACGACGACCGTGTCGAGCCCTCCACCCACGCGCAGTTCCAGCCGCCGTCCGCCAGCCGGTGCTCGCCGAACCAGTCCACGATGCCGCAGACGTCGGCGCCGAGCCAGAGCCCGTTCGCGACCGTCCACGCGTTGATGCAGCAGTCGACCTCGCCGCCCCAGTACGGCAGGTTGTCGTACTCCCAGCGGCAGTGCTCGGCGAGCAGTTCGGCGGTGCCGTGCAGTACAGCGGCGTCCAGACCCCACTCCCGCAACGAGTTGAGCGTCCACGTCGTCGCCGTCCACGGCTGCCCGGCTTCGGTGCTCTGGTCGGCGTCGGCGGGGAAGAACGCACCGCCCGCCCACTGGCCGTCCGGGTCCTGGAGCGCGAGAAGCCGCGCGCCGAACCCCTCGGTGGCCACCCTGGCCCGCGTCGCCTCCCACACCTCGGGCGGTTCGCCCAGGAGATCGCTCTCCACCTGCCAGCGCAGTGCCGGGTCGGAGTCACGCAGCCAGCCGAGCACGTCCATGGCGCGACCCTAGTCGCCGGAGATGCCCCGCAACGCCAGCAGGTGCGGCTGTCCTGCCTGGCAGAACGCGGTGGCCCGGCCTCTCCCCGCTGCCCCCGATGAACCGTTCGAAGTCGCTGTTCGTGGGGTGGGCGTGCCCGAAAAGCGCGCGCACCTCGTCCAGTTCGGCCATCGAGGTGAACGTGAGCCACTCACCGACGCCGTGGTAGTAGTTTCCGTCGGCCCAGCACGGTCTCCCGCAACGCCACCCGTACGTCGGGCCGGTACCCGACGACACAGTGCCAAGCAGAAGCGCGCCATCGCGCCACCTCCTCCGGATCGGTGACAGTGAACAGCAACGCCGCACACGGCGAGCACAGCGGCTTCCGTGGTCGTTCGGACGTCGAGTGGGGAGATCCGGACTTCACGGTCCGGGTCGCGGGTGTCGACGACCTGCTGCGCATCCAGCGGGAGAACGCCGCGCACGATCGCTCGCGCCGGTGGAGCAGCGAGGACGCCCTGCTGCGGCAGGTGTCGGCGGTCGCGGGCGTGTTCCTGTGCCCGATGCTGCGCAACGACGGGCCGTCGACCGAGCCGGAGTCCTACCGCTGCTGGGCGTGGTTCGTGCTGGGCACCGAGGAGGGCACCCAGGGCGTGACGTTGCTGGATGTGGGAAAGGACATCTTCGAGACGCTGCCGGAGTTGCACAGTCCGACCGAACTGCGCAGGGTGATCAAGGTGACGATGGCCCGCGTGATGCTGGGTTCCCGGTTCGAGAACATGTGGTGAGGTCCGCGCGCCGACCGGTCCAATGTGGACGAGTCGAGCGCCTGGCGAGGGCACGATCGGGATCGGGCGGCACCGGGGAATGCCGGGTGCTTCAGACGCCCACCGCGCCGTCGATGCGTTCGCGCAGCAGGTCGGCGTGGCCGTTGTGGCGGGCGTACTCCTCGATCATGTGGACCAGCACCCAGCGCAGCGACACCGTGCCGCGCCAGCCGTCCTCGCCGGTGAGGTCCAGGTCCGGGGCGGCCCCCGTCAGCGTCTCCGCGAACGCCACCTCCTCCTGCCAGGCCGCCCACGCCTCCCTGGCGGCGGCCGGGCCGGAGGTGGCGCCGTCGAAGTCGCCGTCCGGGTCGGTGTCCGACGAGAAGCGGGGTGGGGCGTCCTCCTTCGCCAGCACCTGGCGGAACCAGCGGCGTTCCACGTCGGCGAGGTGACGGACCAGCCCGAGCAGCGACAGGGTCGACGGCGGCACCGGCCGGTCCGCGAGCGCGGCGGCGGCCAGGCCCGCGCACTTTGCCGCCAGCGTTGCGCGCTGTGCCGCCAGAACCCCGGTCAGCACGGTGCGTTCGTCGCCGGTCGTCGGGTTCCGGAACCGGCGGTCGCCCTCGTCGCCGAACAGTCCGGCTCTTCTCGGCATGACGGGCACGCTAACGGTTGGCCGGCCCGCCGGAGCAACCGCGGCGGTGGGCCGGCTGAGCCGGAAGGCGGTTGTCCGGCTCGGTCAGCGTCCTTACCATTCGCCTGTTCTCACCGACAGGGACGCCATGACCAACGCACTGATCGCCAGCATGCGAAGAGCCGTCGAGGCCGCGCCCGACGATGTCGAACTGCGACTCCACCTCGCGGAACTACTGGTGGGCGCGGGCAAGGGAGATGACGCCGTCACCCATCTGGGGGTCGTGCTGGTCGCCGACCCCGGCAACCGCAAGGCGCACGGCCTGATGAAGCGCGCCGTCGGCGGCGCACCCCGTCACCCGGAGTTCGACTGGGAGGCAGCGGAAAACGACCTCCGCGCCTGAAATCCGCCCCACACGCGCCGCGAACACCACGTCCACCAGGACCGGAACGAGGCAAACCCCCAGGTCAGAGCGCTGCTGCCCGCTTCCCCGGGACGCTACCGAAACCCCCACCCTTCCCGGGGGCGCCCCGCTTGCCAGTCTACCCGGTGGGGGTGACGGAACGGGGGTTGTGGATCTTGCCTGTGGACAACTCAGTTGGTGCGCCACCAGATGGCTGCCGTGGGGGTGCGGCGGGTGGTGGCGGTCGACTGGGCCGAGGACATCGACTCGGCCAGGCGGGTCACCTGTGTCGTCAGTGCGGCGAGTTCCGCTGCCGACCAGTCGGTGACAGCCGGCGTGAACCTGGCCACGAGGTTGTCGCGGTAGGCGCGTAGTGCCTGCTCGCCTGTAGGGGACAGACTGATCGCGTAGCTCCGGCCGTCGTCGGTGTCCGGGGCGATGGTGATCAGGCCCTTGTCCTGCAGCGCGCGGACGTGCCGGGTGACCGACGGGAACGCCACCTCGAGCATCGCCGCCGCCTGGGACGGTTTCAGGCCGCCCTTCTCCGTGCCCGCCAGCGTCAGCAGGCCCACGTCCACCTCGTCCAGTGGCTGGTCCGCCACCCCGCGCTGCACGTGCTTGGCACACTCCCGCAGTGCGGCCATCAGTTGTAGCACCACCGAACTGTTTACTTCCACCAAGTAAGCATATGTCGAAACGGATCAACGTCGTTCGTCGGTGGGGAAACGAAAGGAGCACGATTGTGATCATCGCCCTGCCCACCGCCGACCGGGTCGCCGCGCACGCCTTCTACCGGGAGGCATTCGGCTTCGCGGCGTTCGGAGAGCCAGCAGACGACGGGGTGCCCGAGCCGCTCCAGTTCCGGCTCGGGGACGACCTCACCCTGATGCTCATTCCCCTCGGCGGATTCGGGTGGACGGTCGGCAGGCCCGTCGCCGAGCGGGGGGTCAGCGAGGTCGCGTTGTCGATCAGCGTGGACAGCGTCGACGCGGCCTTCGCCAGGGCGGTTGCCGCCGGGGCGGACGTCGTCGCCGAACCGGAGCAGAAACCGTGGGCCTACACCGCCGCGGTCGCCGATCCCGACGGGCACGTCTGGCTGCTCACCTAGCGGCCACCGACGTCGCTGGGCCGCCGCTAACCTGGCGAACGTTGGTGGCCGCCCCACTAGATGATTCATTCCGTGAAGGTCATCTGAAGCGCCCGGCGCGCAGCGGCCCGGCAGGACATCCGCAGGACGGCCCGGCGCCGTGAAAGACGCGTTGACGGCACAACCAGTGCCGTGAAAGGCGCGCTCAGGGCGCTGAGCGCCGTGAATGTGCCATTGACGGCATCGCGGATGCCGTCAACGCGCCTTTCACAGCACCAAAGCCAGGCGCTCCGCGCCAGCCCGCGCAGCGGGGCCCTGCCCACGCAACCCCGACGGGATGGCAGGCAGACCCGCCCAAACCGCAGCCAACCCACCCCTCCGCCACCCCGGAGACCTGCCCGTCCGGCGAGGACAAACCCACAACGCCAACCGCAGCCAACCCACCCGACCCAAACCGGACCGATCCGGCCAGCACACGACGACTCACATCAACTTCACGGAATCAAGCATCTAGTCCGCGATCCGGTCCAGCCACTCCGTCAGCAGCGCCCGCTCGTGCGCCGTCAGTGCCGAGGTGCCGGGCAGCGCGGCGCGGAGGGCGACCGCCGCCGGGCCGGGACCTGGTGCCGTGACCGGGTCGTCGGTGGTGACCGCCGCGAGTACGGCGTCGCGGGCCAGTGTGGACACCGTCAGGTCGCGCCGGTCCGGTGGTTGGGCGATCAGCGTCAGCGTCGTGCCGCAGCCCGCGGCGTGCACGACCTGTGCCGCTCGTTCCTCGCCGACCCGCAGGCGCCCGGCCGCCGCGACCCGGCGGACCAGCTTCGCCAGGATCGCGGTGGCCTCGGTCGCCGCCGGGTTCGGCCGCCCCGGCCGCGGCTCGCCGTAGATCAGCGCGTACAGGGCCGGGTTCGCCAGGCCGAAGCCGACGTGCGTGTCCCAGCCGGTGCGCAGGTCCCCGACCGGGTCGTCGGTGAGGGTGAGCCCGGTCTTCTGGTCGAGGTAGGACTGGAAACCGTGCGCCGCGACCGCGTCGAGCAGGCCCTGCTTGTCGCCGAAGAGCCGGTAGATCGTCGGGGCCTGGACGCCCGCCGCCGTGCTCACCGCGCGGGTGGAAACCGCTTCCCGGCCGCCCTCGGTGAGCAGCGCGGCCGCGGCCTCGACGATGCGTTCGCGGGTGTCCATGTACTCGACGATAACAGGATTCTGTTAACGGCTAGTCACTCCACACGGCACGGACCGCCGCCGCGACGGCGCCTGCCTGCCGCCGCCCCGCACGGGCCGCGTCCGCGCGTTTCGCCGGGTCGAGCACGTTGCGGCCGAACGCCCGCAGTGCGTCGGGATCCGGGCTCACCAGCGCCACCGCCGACCGGCGCCGCAGCCGCTCGACGTGCGCGCCCGCGCCCGGCATCGGGCCGATGCCGCGGGTGATCGGGGCCAGCAGGACCACCTTGTCGTACCCGTCGGCCACGTCCGCGTTCGTGGCGGACCGGGCGCCGCCGTCCATGTACCGGCCGCCGTCGATCGTCACCGGCGGCCACACCCCCGGCACGGCACAGCTCGCCGCGACCGCGTGCACCAGCGGCACCCCGGACTCGCGGTCGAACACGCGGAACTCCCCGGTCTCCGCGTTCACCGCGGTGATCCGGAGAGCGGTTTCCGAAGGCCAGTCCTTCACCGGCAGCCGCGAGTCGATCACCCTGACGCGAGCGGACGCGTCGCCGTCCACCCGCAACGCCAGGCGGCCGATCCGCTGCCGCACCTTCCGGGGAGCGCGGGAACCGGCCAGCATCGCCAGGCCGTACCGGAGGATCGTGCCGGTGCCGAACGTGCCGGCCAGCTCGCCGTCCGGCGGCGCCAGCTGCGCCTCGTACCGGGCGGAGGGGTCGAGGCCGTTCGCCACCTGTGCGCCGACGACCGAACCCGCGGACGTGCCGACCACGAGGTCGGCGTCGGAGAGCGCGATCCCGGCCTCCGCCAAGCCCGCGAGAATGCCCCATTCCCATGCGATCCCGGTGATGCCACCGCCACCGAGCACAAGCGCGCGCCTTGTCATCGGCCCATCATGCCGGTCGGGCTGGCCGTCGCGCGTGACGACGGCCGAGCTGAGGTCTCGATTCCCCTTGTCGTTCGCCGGTGACGGGGAGAGCGTGTTCCCGAGCCGGATCAGCGCGGTTTCACAGCGGTTTCGACGGCCTTCCGCCTGTTTCACGCCTAGCCTTGGGGGCATGGACCTTGGGCTGACCGACCGCGTGTACCTGGTGACCGGCGGGAGCAGGGGGCTCGGCCACGCGACCGCGGCCGCCCTGGTCGCCGAGGGGGCGCGGGTGGTGATCACTGGCCGCACGGAGGAGACGGTGGCGGCATCGGCCACCGAGCTCGGTGCGGCCGGGATCGCGTGCGACAACGCCGACCCGGCCACGCCGGGCCGCCTGCTCGCCGAGGCGCGGGAGCGGTACGGGCGGGTCGACGGGCTGCTGGTGAGCGTGGGCGGCCCGCCTGCCGGGTCGGTCACGGCGGCCACCGACGAGCAGTGGCGGGACGCGTTCGAGTCGGTGTTCCTCGGCGCGGTCCGGCTGGCGCGCGAGGTGGCCGCCGAGCTGGGTGCGGGCGGCTCGATCGCGTTCGTGCTGTCGTCGTCGGTGCGGGTGCCGATCGGCGCGCTCGGCATCTCCAACGGACTGCGTCCGGGCCTTGCGATGGTCGCCAAGTCGATGGCGAACGAGTTGGGGCCGCGCGGGGTGCGGGTCAACGGCCTGCTGCCGGGCCGCGTCGCGACCGACCGGATGACCTACCTGGACGAGCGTTCCACACCGGAGCAGCGGGCCGCGTCGCTGGCGGCGATCCCGCTCGGCAGGTACGGCGACCCCGCGGAGTTCGGCCGGGTGGCCGCGTTCGTCCTTTCCCCTGCGGCGTCCTACCTGACCGGTGCGATGATCCCCGTCGACGGCGGAGTGCTGCCCGGCCTATGACACGCCCGGCACGACCAGGCCCGACTCGTAGGCCGCCACCACCGCCTGGGTGCGGTCGCGGAGGCCGAGTTTGGCGAGCATGCGGGACACGTGCGTCTTCACCGTCTCCTCGGTGACCACGAGACGGGCCGCGATCTCCGTGTTCGACAGGCCCTCCGCGACCAGCACCAGCACCTCGGTCTCGCGCGGGGTGAGGCCGGTCAGCTCCGGCGGCCGGGATCGCGGTCGCTGCCGGGTGAACTCGCCGATCAGCCGCCGCGTCACCGTCGGCGCGAGCAGCGCCTCACCCGACGCGATCACCCGCACCGCCTCGAAGAGCCGTTCCGCGGTGACGTCCTTCAGCAGGAAACCGCTCGCCCCCGCCCGCAGGGCGTCGTAGACGTACTCGTCGAGGTCGAACGTCGTCAGTATCAGCACCCGGGGGCCGCCCGCGAGCCTGCGCGTGGCCTCGATGCCGTCCATGCCGGGCATGCGGACGTCCATCAGCACCACGTCTGGAGAGCGCTCTCCGCACAGCCGCACGGCCGCGCCCCCGTCCGCGGCGGTGCCCGCGACGGTGAAGTCGGGCTGCGTGTCCAGCAGTGCCGCGTACCCGGTCCGCACGACCTCGTGGTCGTCGGCGACGACGATGCTGATCACGGTTCCTCCACGGGAAGGGTGGCCTCGACGAGGAACCCGCCGACCGCCGTGGTCCCGGTGCGCAGCGTGCCACCGACCGCCGCCGCACGCTCACGCATCCCGGCGAGCCCGTGCCCGGCCGGGTTGCCGGGGCCGGGGCCGTTGTCGCGGATCCGCACCCGCAACTCGGTGCCGTAGCGCAGTTCCACGTCGACGGCGGCGCCCGGCGCGTGCCTGCGTGCGTTGGTGAGCGCCTCCTGCACGATCCGGTACGCCGCCAGTTCGACCCCGGGGTCCAGCGGCACCGGCGCGCCGGTCACGATGAGCCGCGCCCCCGCGGACTGGCGTGCGTCGTCCAGCAGGTCGACCAGCTGCGCGAGACCTGGCTGTGGTTGCAGGTCGGCACCGTCGGTGTCCTCGCGGAGCACGCCGAGCAGCCGCCGCATCTCGGTGAGGCCCGCCCGGGCGCGGTCGCCGATCTCGGCGAACCGTTGCGCGCCGAGGGTTCCCAGGCCGGGCGTGGTGAGCCGGGCGGTCTCGGCCTGCACGGCGATCATGGAGATGTGGTGGGCGACCACGTCGTGCAGCTCACGCGCGATCCTGGTCCGCTCACCCCTGGCCGTGTGCTCGACGAGCGTGGTCGCGACCGCCTGCCGGGCAGCCCGGTGCACGCGTGCCTCCTTGTCCGCGCGCCACGCGACCCCCGCCCATCCGGCGGCCGGCGCGGCGGCGGCCACCAGCACCGCGACCGGCGACGGCCACCCGACCGCGAGCACCACGAACGGGACGGCGAGCGCGACTGTCCACACCGCACCGACCCGCACCAGCGCGACCACCAGCACCACCGCCGCGGCCGCGGTCAGCACGTGCAGCAACGCGAGGGACAGCAGGCCCGCGGCGGCCACGATGAGCGCGGCCGGGGTGGCGGGCAGCAGCGCGGCGAGCGTCCCGGCGAGCGCGAGCAGGAGCAGCACGAGCCCGTACTCGACGCTGACCCCGGCGCCGACCGCGCGCACCAGCACCTCACCGGTCGCCGCGGCCGCGGCGACCGCGCTCCAGACAAGGGGCATGGCGATCATTGTCATCGCTCGGCCCGGCCGTGGCGTCACTCTCACGAGGGACGCCCGGATCGCTCGTCACCGTGACGACACGGGAAACCGCTCTCCCTAGCCTTTGCCGGCATGGAAGCCACCATCGAGGTCGCCGGGCTGCGCAAGCGCTTCGGGGGAACGACCGCGCTCGACGGGATGACGTTCACCGTCGGCGCCGGGCAGGTCACCGGATTCGTCGGACCCAACGGGGCCGGGAAGTCCACCACCATGCGGGTCGTGCTCGGGCTCGACGCCGCAGACGCCGGGCACGCCCTCGTGGGCGGCCGTCCCTACCGGGAGCTGCGCCGTCCGCTGCACCACGTCGGGTCGCTGCTCGACGCCGGCGCGCTGCAGCCGTCCCGCTCGGGACGCAACCACCTGCTCTGGCTCGCCCACTCGCAGGGCCTGCCCGCGGCGCGGGTCGACGAGGTCATCGCCGTCACCGGCCTCGGCCCGGCCGCGAAACGCAAGGCGGGCGGCTACTCGCTCGGCATGCGGCAACGCCTCGGGATCGCCGCCGCGCTGCTCGGCGACCCGCCGGTGCTCATGCTCGACGAGCCGTTCAACGGCATGGACCCGGAAGGCATCGTCTGGATGCGGACCTTCCTGCGGGACAAGGCCGGTGAAGGCCGCGCGGTGCTCGTGTCCAGCCACCTGATGAGCGAGCTGGAGGACACCGCCGACCACGTCGTCGTCGTGGGCCGGGGCAAGGTCATCGCCGACACGAGTGTCGCCGAGCTGATCGCCGCCGCCTCCGGCGACCGCGTCACGCTGCGCACCACGGACCGCACGCGGGCCATGACCGTGCTCGGCGGGGCGGGTGGCACGGTCGCCGCGACCGGTGGCGACATCGTCACGGTCGGCGGGCTCACCTCGGCCGCGGTCGTCGGACTGCTCACCGACAACGCCGTCCCGTTCACGGAGATCTCGGCCCACCGCGCCTCGCTCGAAGAGGCGTACATGGAGCTGACGCGCGAAGCCGTCGAGTTCCAGGCCGGCCGGTCATGAGGCACCTCGTCCACGCGGAATGGACCAAGTTCCGCACCGTGCGCGGCTGGGTGACCGGCATGCTCGTCGCGATCCCGCTGACCGTCCTGGTGGGACTCCTCGGCCCGCTGGGCAGCCAGATGAGCTGCACGGGCCCGGACGGGCAGGCGTGCGGGAACGACGCGCCGCCGACCGGGCCGGGGGGCGAGTCGATCCACGACAGCTTCTACTTCCTGCACCGCACCCTCACCGGCGACGGCACCATCACCGCCCGCGTCGCGGCGTTGACCGACGCGGAACCTTGGGCCAAGGCCGGCGTGCTCGTCAAGCAGGGCACCGAGGTCGGGTCCACGTACGCGGCCGTACTCCTGACCGGCGCGCACGGGGTGCGCATGCAGCACGACTTCACCGAGGACACCGCCGGGCCGGAGTCCACTTCGGACCACCAGTGGGTCCGGTTGTCCCGCGATGGCAACACGCTCACCGGCGCGACGTCCGCCGACGGCGAGCGCTGGACCACGATCGGCACCGCGCGGCTCGACGGGCTCGGGAACGCCGTCGCGGCGGGCATGTTCGTGACCTCGCCGGAGCACGTCGAGATCACCCGCGGCTTCGGCAGCGTGGATGTGGCTGGCGGCCCGACCATGGCCACCACCACGTTCGACGAGGTGTCGGTCGGCGGTGACTGGTCGACCGGCTGGCGGGGCACGGAAGTCGGCGGCGAGTCCGGAATGGACACCGGACACGAGGAGTCCGGCGGTGCGTTCACCATCACCGGCCACGGCGACATCGCGCCGATCGCGGCCGACCAGGGCGGCAGGGGCCGGTCCGTGGAGAACGCGCTGGTCGGCGCGTTCGCCGGGCTGATCGCGGTGCTGGTGGTGGCGACGCTGTTCGTGACGTCCGAGCACCGGCGCGGCCTGCTCCGCACGAGCCTCGCCGCGAGCCCGCGCCGAGGACGGCTGTTCGCGGCCAAGGCGATCGTGATCGGTGGTGTGTCGTTCGGGATCGGGGTGGTGTCGGCCGCGCTCGCGATCCCGCTCGTCGAGCAGGTGGAGCTGTCGAAGGGCATGTTCCTGTTCCCGTCGTCGGCGTGGACCGAGGTGCGCGTGGTCGTCGGCACGGGGCTGCTGTTCGCGGTCGGCGCCGTGTTCGCGCTCGCTGTCGGGATGTTGTCGCGCCGCGGCGCGGGCACGGTGACGGCCGTGGTCGCGGGGACCGTGCTGCCCTACCTGCTCGCGGTCGCGTCGGTGCTGCCCGCCGGTCCCGCGGAGTGGCTGACGACGGTCACTCCGGCGGCCGCGTTCGCGGTCCAGCAGACGGTGGTCGAGTACCCGCAGGTCAGCGCGAGCTACACGCCCGCGGACGGGTACTTCCCGCTGTCGCCCGCTGGTGGGTTCGCGGTGCTGTGCGCGTACGCGGTGGCCGCGGTCGTGCTCGCGGTGGTCGCGCTGCGCAGGAGGGACGCGTGACCACGCTGCACGCGGAGTGGACGAAGGTCAGGACCATGCCGGGCACGGTGTGGCTCCTGGCCGGGGTCGTCGCGCTGACGGTGGCGCTCGGTGCCCTGGCGGCGGGCGCGCTGCCCGTGGGTGGCGACCCCGCGAAGTCGGCGCTCACCGGGGTGGTGGCCGGGCAGGCGATCGTGGTCGTCCTGGGGGTGACCACGATCGCGGGCGAGTTCGGCACCGGCATGATCGCCACGACGTTCACGGCGCTGCCGCACCGGCTGGAAGTGCTGGCGGCCAAGGGTTTCGTGAGCGCCGGGCTCGTGCTGTCGGCGGGTTCGGTCGCGGTGGCCTGCTCGGTGCTGGCGGGCCACCTGCTGCTGCCGGACGGGCTGACCCCGACCGGCCCGGTCGTGCGGGCAGCGGCCGGTTCGGTGCTGTACCTGGGGTTGGTCGCGGTGCTCAGCGTGGGCGTCGCGGCACTGGTCCGCGACGCGGCGGCGGCCACCGGGGTGGTGCTCGGCCTGCTGTACCTGACCCCGGTCGTCACCACGCTCGTCGCGGACCCCACGTGGCAGGACCGCTTCCGCAAGCTGAGCCCGATGACCGCTGGCCTCGCCATCCAGTCCACTGTGGATGTCGCGGCGCAGCCGATCGCCCCGTGGCCCGGCCTCGGCGTGCTGGCCCTGTGGGCGGCGGCCGCTCTGGTGGCCGGTGCGCTGGCGCTGCGCCTGCGGGATGCTTGAATCGCAGCGGAGCACCGTCCGGTCCTGGGGAGGCGACATGGAGAAGGTCGACTACGACGCACGCCTGCACGCGGTCTACGCCGCCGGGCGCCGGATGTCGCCCGGCGCGCTGCGAACCTGGATGGACGTGTTCGCCAGCCACCTGCCGGCGACCCGGCCGCTGGTCTGGCTCGACCTGGGTTCCGGTACCGGCCGCATGACCCCCTCGTTGGCGGGTGCCTTCGGCGGCCCAGTGCACGGGGTCGAGCCGTCGGACCGGATGCGTGCCCAGGCCCTTGCCGACGCGGCCCATCCCGCCGTCACCTACGCGGCCGGGTCCGCCGAGCACATCCCGTTGCCGGACGCGTCGTGCGACGCGGCCCTGCTGTTCTTCGTCTGGCACCACGTGGTCGACCACGCGGCCGCCGCTCGCGAGGTGCGCCGGGTCGTCAGGCCGGGCGGCACGCTCTTCGTGCAGGCGAACTTCTGCGACCGGATGCCCGATGTCTGGTGGTTCCGCGTCCTGCCCGGATGGCTGGCGGCCGACCGGGCGCAGTTCCGGTCCGAGGAAGCCGTGACCGGGGACTTCACCGCCGCCGGGTGGACGCCCGCCGCTCGTGAGGAAGTCACCTGGCAGCGCTCGGCGAGCCTGGCCGAGGACGTCGAGCGGCTGAAGCTGCGTGCCGTCTCGGTCTTCGAGCACCTGGGCGAGGAGACCGCCGAAGCGGGTTTCGCCAGAATCGAGGCAGCGCTCCCCACCCTCGACGACGGGCCCCAGTACGAGACCAGCCAGCTGCTCGTCCTCCGCTGACGGCCGGGCTACGCGCCGGGGGAGCGCAGCGTCAGCAACGTGATCTCACTAGGTGCGAACACCCGCATCGGCGGGCCCCAGAACCCGGCGCCGCGTGAGGTGTACAGCTGCGTCGGCCCGTGCTGGGACAGGCCGTGCACGGAGGGCTGGTCGACCCGCACGAGGAAGTGGAACGGCCAGATCTGCCCGCCGTGGGTGTGGCCGGACACCTGCAGGTCGACCTTCCCCACCGACTGCGCCACCTGCCGGGGCTGGTGCGCCACCAGCAGCACCGGCGCGTCGGCGGGGGCACCGGCCAGCGCGGCGGCCAGCTGTGCGCCGTGCCCGTCGAGACCGGACGCCTTCGCGGTGACGTCGTCGACGCCGGCCAGCACCAGCCGGTCGCCGTCGCGTTCGACGACCACGTGGCGGTTGTGCAGTGCCTCCCACCCGAGGGACGCCATGTGGTCGAGCCACTCCTGCGCCTCGCCGAAGTACTCGTGGTTGCCCGTGACGTACCCGCGGACGTACCGCGCGGTGATCGTGCCCAGCGGCGCCGCCTGCGTCCGCCGCTGCGCGACCGTGCCGTCGGCGATGTCGCCCGCGTGGCACACGATGTCCGGCGCCAGCGCGTTGACCGCCGCCGCCGTGCGCGCCGACCAGCGGGTCCGGTCGATCGGGCCGTAGTGGGTGTCGGCGAGCACCACGACCGTCGTGCCGTCGAGCCCAGGACCCAGCCGCGGCAGCGTGATCTCCGTGCGCCGCACCCTCGGCACCCGCATCGCCTCGTGCACGCCCCACGCCACCAGCACCGCGCTCACCGCGACGACCGCCACCGCCACCACCCGCGACGGCGCCTGCGCGAGCCGGGCCACCAGCCCGAGCAGCGACCACGCGAACAGCACCCACACGACTCCGAGCAACGTGTCGCCGGTGCGGGCGGCCCAGTCCCGGCCCCGGGCGTGCCCGAGGAACATGAGGAACGGGAACGCGGCCGCCGCCACCGCGAACACGACCGTGCCGGCCGCGACGACCGGCGCCTGCCACGGCAGCACCAGCGTGGCCCACGGCACCCCGAACAACAGCAGCAGCGCGACGACCACCACGGCCGCGAAGATCCCGCGCCGCGCGACCCTGGGCCGCTGCCGAGTCTGCGTCATGCTCGAGAAACTAGCCGATCGATTCCGTGACGATCATGTGAAGTGGTTTTGGCGTACGAATCCGTCATCAGGCACGACCCCCACCTCTGCGGTCGTCCGACGGGGCTGGTCCGGTGCCGTGAATGGGCCGTTCAGGGCGCTCAGCGCCCTGAACGCGCCTTTCAGGGCATTACCCCGGAGACCTGCCCGTCCGGCGAGGACAACCCACAACGCGAACCGCAGCCAGCACACCCGACCGAAACCGACAGTCCCGGTCCCGGTCCAGCGACATCGGCGGACCGCGGGCGGTCGGTGGCGATCCATGAGGTGGTCGCTGATCAGGCCAAGACGCCGCGCGAGGAGCCCCGGACACCTCTAACATCGAGTCGTGAGCGAGCCGACGGAACCGACCGGTGTCGCGGGGATCGTCGGCCGCACCGTCTGCCACGGCTGCCGCCAGCTCACCCAGTACCGGGGTGACGACGCGGTCATCCGCCCGATGATCCTTCCCGGTTCCGGTGTCGTGTTCGCGGAGAAGTCCCCCGGGGTCATGGTGGAGGTGCCGTGCCCGGAGTGCGGCGACTCCGAGGATCCCGGCTGGGTTCCCGGGTTCGTGCCGCCGGTGTGACGTGGGTGGCCAACGTGGCGTGGATCGTGGCAAGCTGCGTCCGGCGGGCCCGATGACGGCCTGACAAGATCACCATCAGTGTAACCGCAGGTCAGGACGGTGGTTTCAGTGAAGAAGATCATCAACGAGCCGTCCACCGTGGTCGCCGGGTCCCTCACGGGGCTCGAGCTCGCGCACGGCGACCTCCTCACCGTCATCCACGACCCCGCGGTCATCGTGCGGGTCGACGCGCCGGTGCCGGGCAAGGTCGCGATCATCTCCGGCGGCGGTTCCGGGCACGAACCCATGCACGGCGGCCTCGTCGGTCCCGGCATGCTCGACGCCGCCTGCCCCGGCGCGGTGTTCACCTCGCCGACGCCCGACCAGGTCACCACCGCGATCGAGAAGACCGACGGCGGCGCGGGCGCGCTGCTGATCGTCAAGAACTACACCGGTGACGTGCTGAACTTCGAGACCGCCGCCGAGCTGGCCGAGACCGAGGTGCGCACGATCGTCATCGACGACGACGTCGCCGTGAAGGACTCCACCTTCACCGCGGGCCGCCGCGGCGTCGGCGGGACCGTGCCGCTGGAGAAGATCACCGGCGCCGCGGCGGCCCGCGGGGACGACCTCGCCGCCGTGCACGCCGTCGCGGAGCGGGTCGTCGCCAACGTGCGGTCCATGGGCATGGCCCTCACCGCGCCCACCGTGCCGCACGTCGGCGAACCCAGCTTCGACCTCGCCGACGACGAGATGGAGGTCGGCATCGGCATCCACGGCGAGCCCGGCCGCGCACGCGTGCCCGTCGAGAACGCCGACGGTGTCGTGGCCCGCCTGCTGGAGCCGATCCTCGAGGACCTGCCGTTCGCCGAGGGCGACCGGGTGCTGCTGTTCACCAACTCGATGGGCGCGACGCCGCTGCTCGAGCTGTACCTCGCGCACGGCATCGCCGAGCGGATGCTCGCCGACCGGGGCATCGTGGTGGAACGACGGCTCGTCGGGCCGTACGTCACGAGCCTGGAGATGCAGGGCATGAGCCTCACACTGCTGAGACTGGACGACGAGCTGCTGGAGCTGTGGGACGCGCCGGTGCACACGGCCGCGCTGCGGTGGGGGAACTGACGTGGGCTGCACCGCGAGCGACCTGGTCGCGGCACTGCGGGCGGCCGCGGCGACGATCAGGGAACACCGCGTCGAACTGATCCAGCTCGACCGCGCCATCGGCGACGGCGACCACGGCGAGAACATGGACCGCGGCTTCACGGCGGTGATCGCCGCACTGGACGCGAACCCGCCGGACACCCCGGCCTCGGCGCTGAAACTGGTCGCCACCACGCTGATCTCCAAGGTCGGCGGTGCGGCGGGCCCGCTGTACGGCACGGCGTTCCTGCGTGCGTCGACCGCCGTGAAGGACCGCGCCGAGCTGACGCCCGCGGACCTCGCCGAGGCACTCACGGCCGCGCTCGGCGGCGTCGTCGCCAGGGGCAAGGCCGAGCCGGGCGACAAGACGATGGTCGACGCGCTCGACCCGGCGGTGCAGGCCGCGAAGGGCGACACGGTCGCGGAGTTGCTCGCCGCGGCGGCGGACGCGGCGGCGGCCGGTGCCGACACCACCGTCCCGCTCGTCGCACGCAAGGGCCGCGCGTCCTACCTGGGTGAGCGCAGCGCCGGGCACATGGACCCCGGTGCGCGGTCGACGTCGCTGCTGCTGCGTGCGTTCGCGGAGGTGGCCGCGCGGTGAGCCGGGTCGGACTGGTGGTCGTCTCCCACAGCGCGGGCCTGGCCGCGGGTGTGGTGGAGGTGGCGGCGCAGATGGCGCCGGACGTCGTCGTCGTGCCCGCCGGTGGTACGGCGGACGGCGGCATCGGCACCGACTTCGACGCCGTGACCAGTGCGCTCGAACGCGCGGAGAGCGGCGCCGGGGTGGTGCTGCTCTACGACCTCGGCAGCGCACGCATGGTCGCCGAGATGGCCGTCGAGGTCGCCGACGACGCGCGGCTCGTGGACGCGCCGCTGGTGGAGGGCACGGTCGCGGCCGCGGTCGCCGCACAGGGCGGCGCGGACCTCGACGACGTGGCCAACGCCGCGGCGGAGGCGGTCGGCATGCCGGGCGGCCCGGGCGCGGCGGAGGGCCTGGCCGGCCTCGACATCGACATCATGGGCAGCCAGAGCATCGCCGCCGCCGCTGCTCCCGCCGCGCCCGTCGAGGTGACCGTGCCGCTGACCAACGAGATCGGTCTCCACGCCCGCCCGGCCGCGATGGTCGCTCGCGCCATGACCCGGTTCGACGCGCGCGTCACGGTGCGCTTCGGCGAGGCCACCGCCGACGGCCGCAGCGTGCTGGCACTGATGGCGCTGGGCGCCAGGGGCGGCGACGAGGTGCACGTCTCGGCGGCCGGCCCGCAGGCGGACGAAGCGGTACGGACCTTCCAGGACCTGGCGGCCCGCGACTTCGACGAGTGACCTCCGAGCGTCGGGAGTGGACAGTCTTCAGCGCACCGGCGGGTGTCTCCGTTCGCGGCGCGAGGTCAGGAGTTCAGGTACTTGCCCATCTGCTGGATCTGCGCGGTCCGCGACTTGATGATGCGGCCCGCGAGTGCCTTCGCGTCGGGGTGGCGGCCGTCCTTCTCCGCCATGCGTGCCAGTTCGACGGCGCCGTGCTGGTGGCCGGTGAGGAGGTTCAGGAACCGCACGTCGAAGTCGGGGCCCGCCGGGGTGTTCCGCAGCACCTCGAGGACCTCGGGGTCGGAGCCGTGCATGCCGCCGTGGCCCGCGTGCGCGTTCGGGTCGGGGTCGTAGGCGACGGGCTGGTTCCACTCGGCCAGCCAGTCCTTCATCTCGGTGAGTTCGTCGGACTGGGTGGCGGCGATGGCGGCGGCCAGGTCGCGGACGTCCGCGCGGGTCGCGCGTTCCTCGGCCAGCCGGGCCATTTCGATGCCCTGTTCGTGTTGTGGCACGGCCATCTGCAGGAACATCACGTCGGTGTCGTTGTACGAGCCGTCCGGCGGTGGCGCGGAGAGCGAGGCCCCGGTCGTCTCCGTGACGCCCACCCCGCAGCCGGTGAGCGTGAGCAGCAGGATGGCGAGGAGCCAGCGTTTCATGGTGGATGCCTCCAGTGGCACCGGCCGGCCCGGGCGGTGGGCCGGCCGGCTCGGCTACCGGGTCACTCGGCCTGCCAGAGAGCAGGGGTACTCGCAGGCTCCCAGCCCGGCAGCGCCGTGTGGCTCTGCAGGGATCGGTACGTCGTGCCGTCGTGGGTCACCTCCGACCCGGCCGGGTAGGAGGTGCCGCTCGCCCAGGTGCCGCTCGCGGGCTGATCCGCCGGGGGCTGCGGCGCGGGCGCTTCGGCTGCCCGGCCGCCGACCTGCAGGTCGACGCAGGAGTAGAACGCGTTGGGCGTGTCCGCGATGTTCCACACCGCCAGCAGCTTCTGCCTGCCGGTCGCGCCACCGAGGTTCACCGTGTGCGACAGGGAGGGCGGCGGCTGCTGGTTGTTGCCGGAGAACGTCGCGACCCGGGTGTTGCCCAGGTAGTACTCCCAGTTGCTCGTCGAGTGCCGGGCGGTGAACGTCCACGTGAACGTGACCGTCTGCCCGACCGATGTCGCCCGCCACGGTTTGCTGTCGTCGCTCAGCTCGGCGAACCTGCCGACGTTGCCGTGGCAGTTCCGCAGGCCCTTGGGACCTTCGACGGACTGCGGCTCCCACTTGATGTCACCACAGGACACGGTGCCCTGGGCGCACTGCGCCTGCCTTGACGGCGGGGTGGAGATGTAACCGTGTGCGTTCGCGGTGGCCGCGGGCAGCGCCACGAGTCCCAGGGGCGCGATGGTCGCCGCCGACGCGAACATGACCAGTTTTCGTTTCAGGCTCATACCAATCTCCCGACGCAGGGGTGTTTCCGGAGATGTGGTCTAGACCACATATATGGTTTAGACCATATTTGTTACGCAGTCAAGTCGTCGCGGTGAGTGATGGCCCGAGGTGGACCGGTCAAGCAAGCGGCGACCGGGCATGATGCGGGGCCATGACGCTCGCGGACGGGAGCACACCATGACTGACACCGCCGAGAAGCACCTCGTCTACTGCCGCCTCGTGCGGGACGGGGCCGTGTTGTTCCTGCGCCGGTCGTCAGGGGTGTTCCGGGCGGGGCAGTGGGAACTGCCCGGTGGCACGGTCGAGCCCGGCGAGTCGCACGAGACCGCCGCGGTGCGGGAGGTCGCGGAGGAGACCGGGCTCGCCGTCCGGATCGCGGGCGAACGCGGCAGGCACACGTGGATGGACGTCGAGGGCAGGGACCTCCGCATCCACGCGCGTGTGTTCGACGTCCACGAGGACGGCCGCCGGGACGTGGTGCTCAACGAGGATGAGCACGACGACTTCGCCTGGACCGACCCCGCCACCCTCGACCTCGCCGACCACTTCCAGGGGTAGGCCTCCAGCCGCTGCGCTGATCGCGGTCGTCCAGCGGGAACCCGCCTACGACACCGCGGAGCGCGTACGCGCTCCCGCGAGCTGACGGTCGTGCACGCGGCGCAGCACCAGTTGCGCGAGCACGGCACCGCACAGCGCAAGGAACATGTCCCACTGCGTGTCCCACACATCCCCTTGTGTGGCAAGGAACTCGTCGGCGCCAGCGCCGAGGATCACCGCCGACGCCCACTCGACGAGCTCGAAGCACGCGGACACCGACAGGCACACCGCGGTCGTGAGCGTGAACGTCCAGCCGCCGCGCCGCAACGGGCTGAGCCGCAGCAACAGTTCCCGCACCAGCATGGCGGGCACGACGCCCTGCAGGACGTGCGCGAACCGGTCGTAGTGGTTGCGGGACAGGTCGAACCGGTCGCGGAACCAGTCACCGAGCGGTGTCTCGGCGTAGGTGTAGTGGCCGCCGTAACAGAGCACGACCGCGTGCAGCACGAGCAGCCAGCACACCAGGCGGGACAGTGGGAACCGCCGCCGGAACACCAGCACCAGCGGTGCGCCGAGGAAGATCCAGACCACCTCGAGCGCCCACGTGCCGATGCTCTTCGCACCGATCGCCGACCACCCCAGCGCCGCGACGACGATCGCGACCAGCAGAACCCCTTCGCCCCGCGAGACCGTGGTCACCTCTTGATCGTAAGGCGAATTCGCGTTCGCGGCGCGACGGGCGGTCCGGTCATCCCGCACAAGAGGATCGCGCCGCGGCTCAAGCGGGACGGATCGCGCGGATCACCGCCGCCATGTCGTCGTCCTGGTCACCGGCCCTCGCGAACAGCCTCTCCATGACCGCCACCAGTTCGGTGGCCACCCCGGCGCTCGCCGCGGCTGCCCGGATCAGGCCCGCGTCCTTGGTGGCACCACTCAGCGCGAACGCGGTCGTGAAGTCGCCGGACAGCATCGCGTTGCCCTTGAGCTGTGCGTACCCGGAGTCCAGCGGCCCGCCCTCGATCAGCCCGAGGAACTGCCGGGGGTCGATCCCGAGCCCCTCGGCGAGCGCGACGCTCTGTGCCGTCCCGGCCACGAGCGACAGCACCCACGCGTTGGCGACGAGTTTCAGCCGGTGCCCGGCACCCGGTTCCGCGCCGGCCCACACGGTCCTCGCGCTGATCCCGTCCAGCACCGGCGCGATCCGCTCGCGGACCGCCGCCGGACCGGCGGCCAGCACGGTGAGCTGCCCGTTCTCGGCCGGTTGCCGCGTGCCCAGCACGGGCGCGTCCACGTAGGCGACGCCGTGCTCGGCCGCCAGCCCGGCAAGCTCCTCGGTCCCGTCGAGCCCCACGGTGCTGGTCTGCACCCACACGGCGTGCGCACCCATCGCGGGCAACGCGTCCCGCATCACGGCGGCGACGGACCCGGCGTCGAACAGCATCGTGACCACGACGTCCTTGTCACGCACGGCATCGGCCACATCGTCGGCTACGGGCAGGCCGAGCGCCATGGCCTTGTCTGCGGACCGGTTCCACACGGTGACGTCGAGCCCGGCGCGCGCGAGGCTGCGGGCCATGCCCGCGCCCATGATCCCGGTGCCGAGCAGTGCAACAGTTGTCATGGCTGCCAACCTAGCCCGCGCATGCGGTCCGCCTGCGACAGCTCCAGGCGTTTCCGGCCGGTTCCACGGGGGTACGCCGCAACCGCAGAACCGAACACGAGTCCTTTTAGGACAGATGGGAGGTCTGGTCATGGGAAAGCCGTGGAGGAAACTCGCGATGACCGCGGGCTCGGCGGCGTTGGGTATGGCGGCGGTGCTCGCACTGCCCGCCACCGCACAGGCAGCGCCCTCGGCACCGTGTAGCGAACGGGCAGCCGCGTGCATCGACCTGAGCGCCAACACGTCCTGGTTGATGGACAACGGCGCCGTGACCTACGGCGGCGTGCCGATCACCTCGGGCATGCCGGGCTACGAGACACCGCCCGGCTCGTTCCAGGTGACCTTCAAGAACATCGACCACTGGAGCAGGGCATACGACGCGCCGATGCCGTACTCGGTGTTCTTCACCACGAGCGGGATCGCGTTCCACGAGGGCAGCCTGTCCGAGCAGTCGCACGGCTGCATCCACCTGTCGAACGCGGCGGCGAAGACGTACTTCAACGCGCTCCAGCCGGGTGAGGTCGTGGAGGTCGTACCCTGATGCGCGCGCTACGGCCCGGCGGCGCCGGCGAACTACCAGGCGGGTGGCCTGACGCCGTAGGTGCGGAGACCACCGACGCGCCGGTGCCGGAGTCGCAGGGCCGTGGCCGGGTGCCCGGCGTCAGTAGCGAGCGCCGGTAAAGGTGACCTTCAGGCTGTACAGGGAACCGCCCGCGGTGATGAACAGGTCGTTGCGCCGCGGCCCGCCGAACGCGAGGTTCGACGCCGGTTCCGGCAGGAGGAGTTTGCCGAGCAGTGTGCCGTCCGGGTGGAAGCAGTGCACACCGTCCCACGCCGCGGCCCACACCCTGCCCTCGTCGTCGAGGCGGATGCCGTCGAAGCGGCCGAAGTCGCACTCCGCGAAGATCTCGCCGCCCTCGAGAGTGTTGTCGGCGAGCACGTCGAACGCCCTGATGTGGCTGGGTTCCTGGCGGGTGTCCACGATGTACAGGCGGCTCTCGTCGGGGGCGAACGCGAGACCGTTGGGGCGGCAGAAGTCCGTCGCCACGGCGGTGACGGTGCCGTCGGGGTCGATGCGGTAGACGTGGCACGCGCCGATCTCGCTCTCCGCGCGGTGACCCTCGTAGTCGTCGGCGATGCCGTACGCCGGGTCGGTGAACCAGATCGTGCCGTCCGCGCGGACGACGACGTCGTTGGGGCTGTTGAGCCGTTTCCCGTCCCAGTGGGTGGCGAGCACGGTGATGCTGCCGTCGTGTTCGGTGCGGGTCACGCGCCGGGCGCCCTGCTCGCAGGTGACGAGCCTGCCCTGCCGGTCGATCGTGTTCCCGTTGGCGTGGCCGCTGTTCTCGCGGAACACGCCGACCGCGCCCGAGGTCTCGTCCCACCGCAGCAGCCGCTCGTTCGGGATGTCGCTCCACACCAGATAACGGCCGGCGGGGAAGTAGACCGGGCCCTCGGACTTGCGGGCGCCGGTGTGCAGCCGCTGTACCACGAAGTCGCCGTCGAGACGGGCGAACCGCTGGTCGATGAGCGTGAACTCAGACGAGATGGTGTTCAGCATAGTGGCCATAGTACTGAATGCGATACGGTGAACAAGTGGATGAGCTGGATCAGATTCTGTTGATGGCCCTCCGGGAGGACGCGACCCAGTCGTACGCCGCGCTCGGGAGGCTGGCCGGTCTTTCTGCCGGGGCGGCGCACGAGCGGGTGCGCAAGCTGCGGGAACGTGGTGTCATCCGCCGCACCACCATCGACGTCGACCCGGCCGCGGTCGGCAGGCCGGTGCTGTCGTTCGTGCTCATCGAGGCGAACGCGTGGATGGGGGAGGAGCCGGTGCACGCCGCGCTGCGGGCGATCCCGGAGTTGGAGGAGGCGCACGTCATCGCGGGCTCCGCGTCGTTGCTGGTGAAGATCCGCACGGGGACCACGGAGGCGCTGCAGGACGTGCTGCGCAGACTGTTCGCGATCGAGGGGGTGAGCGGCACGCAGACGATCGTCGTGCTGGAGACGGTGTTCGAGGGAGCCGGTGGTCCGCCGGCCCCCTCGGGGCACTAGATGCTGTCGCAGGTCGCCATGGCGAACACGCCGGACGCGGTCGCGGTCTTGACCACCTCGCCGTCGACGGTGAGCTTGCAGGTCACGCTGCCGCCGTCGGGTCCGGTCGTCACGATCAGCTGACCGTCCTTGACGATGCCGGTGGTCGTGACTTCCTTGTGCCACGGCAGTTGTGTGACGGTCTCCTGGTTGGTGGTCATCTCGTCGCCGTAGGTCGAGTAGGTGACGTCCGCGGACGGCGCGTCGCCGGTGACCTCGTACCGGATCACGGCTTCGCGGTTCGCTTCCTCGTTGACGTCGTCGACGGCCTCGCTCCACACGGCCACCCAGAGGACGCAGACGACGAGCCCGACGACGGACACGACGAGCCCGGCGATGGCGAGACCCTTGTTGGTGGCACGGCCGTTGGTCGCCTTGCCGATGCCGACGGCGGAGAAGATGATCCCGAGGATCACGAGCGGCCAGGCCACGACCCCGATCAGCGGGATGAAGGAGAACACGAGCCCGATGACGCCGAGCACGAAACCACTGGTTCCGAGGCCATTGCTCGGTCTCGTGACGGGCTGCTGCGGCGGGTTCGGGGCGTACTGGGTCACGGGTGATCCTTTCGGGAGGGGTGCTGCCGCGAATGCGGGCAGCGAAGGCCCGGTGACCGCGTCGTCCGCAGACTGTCAGCCGTTACGACTTTCCATGTAGTTCCCCTGATCGGATCGGTCGATGAGGACACACCCAAGTGGTCCGGAGGTTCGCGTGGTGATCACCGCTGCCCGGCGGGCCCCTGCCGGGCAGGCACCGCCGGAGGCCGCCTGTCTGACGGCCCACCAGCGGGTGCCCACCGGCAGCGCGATTCCGGGTACGGCGGCGCAGGCGGATGGTTCGGCGAGGTCGGTTGTGGTGCGGGGGCGCACGTGTCGGGTGGTTGTCACAGGCGTGGGTCCACTGGCTCCGACTCCAGTGCCAGCACTGCGAACACCGGCTCATGCACCCGCCACAACGGCTCCTTCTCCACGAACCTTGTCAACGACTCGATGCCCAGTGCGTACTCGCGCAGTGCCAGCGATCGCTTTCGGCCCAGCGTTCGTTGCCGCAGTCGTCGCAGGTGCTCTGGTTCCGTGTAGTCGGGGCCGTAGATGATCCGCAGGTACTCCCGGCCACGGCACTTCACGCCTGGCTGCACCAGCTTTCCGGTTTCCGACGGGTCGGCGGGCTTCACCACCATGCCCTCGCCGCCCGCGTCGGTCAGCGACGTCCACCAGTCGACACCGGTAGCTGTCGACGTGTCCTCCGTCAGGTTCACGACCAGTCGTCGCGTTGGGCGCAACAGGTCCGGGTCCGCCGCCACCAACCGGTCGAGCACGTCGATGTGCCAGGATCTCGGCCTTGTCGCGTGCACGTGCCCTTCCGCCGCCAGCACGGTGAACGGTGCCAGTGACACGCCGTCCAAACCGTCGACCGGCCAGCAGTACCGGCCGTAGGCCTCGACGAAGCCGCGCGCGTTCGACAGCCGTGCCTGCTGTCGTGCCAGGAGACCGGACACGTCCGCGCCTCGGGCCGCCGCCTGCTCCAGCGCGGTCACCGCCGCGGGTAACGCCGCTGTCGCCGCCGCGCCCACCGGTGCGTACTGCCGTCGCAGCAACTGGTGCGCCTTCGCCGACCACGGCAGTAACTCCGCGTCGAGCACGACCCAGTCGCTGTCCAACGTGGACCACAGGTCGGCCGCGGTAGCGGCCGTGCGTAACCGCTCAAGGAACGCCGTCGGGTCCGGGAAGAACGACCGGCCCGTCCGCGTGTAGACCGCGCCTGCCGCACCGTCGGGTGCTCCGAAACGGCGCTCGCCCACCGACGCGTCCCGGCACAGCACCACGACCGCTCTCGAACCCATGTGCTTCTCCTCGCACACGACCTCTCGAACACCGTCCGACCGGTACGCGTCGAACGCCTCGAGTGGGTGCTCCAGCACGCCGTCCACAGCGGAGGTCGCGCACGGTGCCATGGTCGGCGGCAGGTAGGGCAGCCACTGCGGCGCGATCGCGAACCGGCTCATCACCTCCAGCGCGCCCGCCGCGTTCTCCTCGCGGACCTTGAGCCTGCCCATCAACCGCGCCTCGACGTGCCGGGTGCCGAGGACGTCGTCGATCCGCAGCACGTCCGGTGCACGGGTCGGCGCGTCGAGCGGCCTGGCGGGCTCGTAGTGCACGCGCTCGGCGGGCACCGACACCAGTTCCTTCGACGGCCACCGCAGCGCGGTCAGCTCACCACCGAACACACAGCCCGTGTCGAGGCAGATGGTGTTGTTGACCCACTCCGCCCTCGGCACCGGCGTGTGCCCGTACACGACCGTCGCACTGCCCCGGTAGTCGTTCGCCCACGGGTACCGCACCGGCAGCCCGTACTCGTCTGTCTCGCCCGTCGTCTCCCCGTACAGGCAGAACGAACGCACCCTCCCGGAGGACCGGCCCTGGTACTCCTCCTTGAGGCCGGCATGCGCGACCACCAGGCGGCCGCCGTCCAGCCGGTAGTGGCTCACCAGTCCGTACATGAACTCGCGTGCGCCCTTGCGGAACTCCTCGGGCTCCTCGGAAAGCTGCGCGAGTGACTCCGCGAGTCCATGGGAGACACGGACCTCCCGCCCGTCCAACGCTCGGACGAGCTTGCTCTCGTGGTTGCCGGACACGCACAGCGCCGTGCCCGCCGCGACCATGCCCATGACGAGCCGCAGCACCCCTGGAGTGTCCGGACCGCGGTCGACGAGGTCGCCGACGAACACCGCTGTGCGGCCTTCCGGGTGGTACGCGCCGTCGGCGCTGACCACGTATCCCAGCCGGGTCAACATGGTCACGAGCTCCGCGTGGCAGCCGTGCACGTCGCCGATGATGTCGAACGGCCCGGTCAGCTCACGCTTGTCGTTGTACGCCTTCTCGTACTCGATCGACACGTCGTCGTCGGCGGACAGGTCGTCGGGGGACAGCACGTGGACCTTGCGGAAGCCCTCCTTCGCCAGGTGCCGCACGGACCGCCGCAACGCGTCGTGCTGGCGGCGGAGCACATGGTCCGGCAGGTCGCGATGGCCCTGGTTGCGCTCGCGCAGCGTCGCGAGTGGCACGTCGAACACGATCGCGACCGGCAGCACGTCGTGGTCGCGGGCGAGCGCGACGAGCTTCGCGCGGTCCTCGCGCTGCACGTGCGTCGCGTCGACGACGGTGAGCCGCCCGGCTCGCAAGCGTTTGCCGGCCACGTAGTGCAGGGCGTCGAACGCGTCGTTGGTCGCCGACTGGTCGTTCTCGTCGTCGGCGACCATGGCGCGGAACATGTCGGACGACAACACCTGTGTCGCGGCGAAGTGGCCACGCGCGAAGGAGGACTTGCCCGAGCCGGTGACCCCGACGAGTGCCACCAGGCTCAGTTCGGGCACTGCGATGGTGCGCGTCATGCCGTCCTCCTCGAGAACACCGCGAGCTGCGTCGGCGAACCCACCTCCGGGTCGACCGGGCCGACGGGCACATGCCGGACGTCGTAGCCGTGCGCCGAGCACACACCGTCCGCCCACGCGGTCATCTCGGCCCGGGTCCACTCGAAACGGTGGTCCGCGTGCCGGAAGTCGCCAGCGGGCAACGTCTCCCAACGCACGTTGTACTCGGCGTTGGGTGTCGTCATCAGCACGTGCCGCGGTTTCGCCGCGCCGAACACGGTCGCCGCGAGCGCGGGCAGCCGCGGTGGGTCCACGTGCTCGACCACCTCGGACAGCACGATCGCGTCGAACCCCGCGACCCGCGGATCGGCGTAGGTGACCGAGCCCTGGTGCAACGTGACGCGCTCACGTTGCCGCTCAGCGAACCGGTCGACGCGGCGGGCCGCCGTGCGCAGTGGCCGCGCGGCGACCTCGACGCCGACGATCTCGGTGAACGCCGGCTCCGTCACCAGTTCCCGCAACAACCTGCCCTCACCGCAACCCATGTCCACGACGCGCCGCACACCGAGCGAGCGCAGCTCGCCCACGATGGCCTCCCGCCGCAGCTGCGCCAGCGACGGCTCGCGTTCCGGCTGCTCCGGCTCGTCGGCGTCCTCGGCGGGCCGGTCGTCCAGTTCGGTCAGGCGATCGAGGGCTTCGACGGTGTACCGGCGCTTGTGCGCCAGGTAGCGGGTGGTGATCAGTTCGCGGTCGGGGTGCGTCACGAGCCAGCTCCTGCCCGCCCGCAACAGCTTGTCGACCTCGTCGGCCGCGACCCAGTAGTGCTTGGCGTCGTCGAGGACCGGCAGCAGGACGTACAGCTGGGTCAGCGCGTCGGCGAGGCGGAGCGTGCCGCTCAGCCGAAGGTCCGCGTACGGACTGTCGCCCCAGTCGGGGAACGCGGGATCGAGCGGCACACGGGTCGCCGCCACGGTCCAGCCGAGAGGCGTGAACAGCCGCTCGGCGAGTGCGCCGGGGCACGCCGGGAGGTGGATCTCCAAAGGGATCGGGGTCGCGGCGAGTTCCGGGCGTGCGTCGCAACGGCCACGCATCGCGGTGCCGAACACCTTGCCCATGGCGACCGCCAGTAAGGACGACGCCGCGTACGGCCGGTCGTTGACGTACTGGCCGAGGGTGTCGCCGCCCTTACGGACGAGACCGATCGGGTCGATCTCCAGTAACAGTGCGGCGGTGGTGCGTTCCGGCGTCGCTTCCGGGTAGAAGACGTGGGCGGTGCCGGTCGACACGTCGAACCGCTGCGTGCGGTCCGGGTGCTTGTGCAGCAGGTACCCGAGGTCGGTCGCCGGGGTGTGCGTGGTCGTGACGCTGAGGAACATGCCGCCGAGTAAACACGAGGCAACCGACAGCGTCCGCCGCTTTTGTGTTCTGATGGCCGCGATGAACGACCGCCTGACCGCTTTCGGTAACCAACTCATCGTTTCGCACATACGTTTGAGGGAACTGCTGGACGAGCTCCGTGACGGGACGTACGCGGAAATCGACTTGGCGACCCACTGTCTGACCTTCTGCTCGGTGCTCGCCGCGCACCACTCTGCCGAGGACGAACAGGGATTTCCCGTGCTGGCCAAACACTTCCCGGAGCTGGGGCCGGTGCTGACCGAGCTGATGCATGATCATCGCCAGGTCGCCGAGGTGCTCGATCGGCTGAAAGCGGTGTCCACGATGGATGTCGTCGATGCCGGACGTGAACTGGAAACCCTCGCCGCGCTACTGGAAACGCACCTCGTCTACGAGGAGAAGAAGCTGGTGGCGGCGCTCAACCGGTTGAGCCCGACGGTCGAGGAGGCGAGAGCGGTCGCCCGTGCCGTCACGCTGTCGCAGCCCTAGTCCCGCGAACGACGTGCTGGTCGCGCTCCTGGCCCCGCGTGTCCGCGGAACGCGCTGGCGACCGCGCGGCGGTGGTGGAGCCGGAGAACCGGCGCGAGTTCCAGGTGCGGGAACAGCCTGTCCTTGGCGGCCGCGGCGATGCCCTGCACGTTAGTCCGGCCTGCAGTCGCTCGTGCCGACCGACCCGGAAACCGTGCTGTCGCCAGGTGATGGGTGCGGTCGACTTCGTGACCGGTAGGTCGATCGCACCGCGGGCGACACCGTCGCGGCCGATTCGTGCGAGTTCGCGGACGATCCGCAGTCGCACCGGGTCGGCGAGCGCGTGCGGTACCGACTCGATCTGGCATGCCGCCACGTACCTGCTGCTCGCCGGTGAGCTGTTTTCGCTGGTGTCACGCCCGGTGCGTGAGCCTGCCGTCGAGGACGGTGGCCTGGATCGGGAGGTCTCTTAGCTCGCTCGGGGGCAGGCCGGTGAGGTCCCGGCCTGCCAGCACCAGGTCGGCCGGGTCGCCCGCCGCGACAGACGTGCCGCGGCCGCCGGTGCTCGCCGCGACCGCGACCGCCAGCGGCAGGCTCTGCTCGGGGTGCCAGCCGGGCCGGTCGTCGTCGGTGCGGGTGACCGCGGCGGAGATGGCCTCCCACGGGTCGAGCGTGGCGACCGGCGCGTCGGAGCCGAACTCGAGGGTGGCGCCTGCCCGGTGCAGCGACCCGAAGGCGTAGGCGCGGTCGGTGCGGCCCGCCCAGTGGCGGTCGGCGGCGTCGCGGTCGTCGGGCTGGTGTGCCGGCTGGACACCGGCGACCACGCCCAGCGCGGCGAACCTCGGCACGTCGGCCGGGTCGAGGAGCTGGGCGTGCTCGATGCGGCCACCGACGCCGAGGTGGTCGAACGCGTCGAGCGCGAGGGTGTTGGCGCGGTCGCCGATCGCGTGCAGTGCTAGGCCGATGCCGTTGTCGACGGCCTTGCGGAGAACGGGAAGGAGTTGGTCGAGAGGTTCGAGCAGTTCACCGTGGTAGGTGCCGTCGGGGTAGTGGTCGTGGCAGTAGGCGGTGCGGGTGTTGAGCGAGCCGTCCATGAAGATCTTCAGCGGGCCGACGGTGAGGAGGTCACCTGCCGGAGCGCCGGTCCTCAGGCCGCGTTCGATCGTCTCGTCGAGCAGGAACTTGGCGATGACGCACCGGATCCGCGTCGCCGGGGTGCCGCGGCGCCGCCAGTCGGCGATGGTGTCGGTGTACTCGTAGTCGGCGATCGTCGTGATGCCGCGTGCGGCGGCCGCCTCGGTGGCGGCGAGCACCCAGCGGTCGGTGATGTCCGTCGACGGCGAGGGCAGGGCGGCGGTGAGCGCCATGCACTCGTCCTCGATGAACACACCGGTCGGGTGGTCGACGTTCATCATGCGCATGGCCGCCGAACTGAGCCACAGCGTGTGCAGGTCGTTGCTGAACAGTGCGACCGGCTGGTCCGGGAGCACGTGGTCCAGCAGCGTCCTGTGCGGGCGGTCGGGCCAGAGCGCGGCGTGGAAACCCGCGCCCTGCAACAACTCGCCGGGTTTCGGGCCCGCGGCCGCGATCAGCTCCGCGGCGTGCGCGGCGGAGGTGGCACCGGCGAGCGAGACGCGTTGGCGGGAGCTGGCCCACTGCAGCAGGTGTGCGTGGGCGTCGACCAGGCCGGGCAGCAGCGTGCCGCCGTTGCCGTCGACGACCTCGGCGCCGTCGGCGGGCAGACCGGGTGGTTCGACGGCCACCAGGCGACGCCCCTCCACACGCACGTCGGCGCGTCGCCCGGTGAACCCGATCGTCACATCACGCAGAAGCAGAGCCATGAGGACATAGTGCTGGAAGTCGGTGCTAAAAATCTTCGTCGAAGTTGACGGTGCCCGTCACCGCCACCTGGTACGCGGACACACGGCGCTCGAAGAAGTTCGACAGTTCCTGGACGTCCTGCAGCTCCATGAACGCGAACGGGTTCGTCGACCCGTACTCGGGTTCGAGGCCGAGCGCGGCGAGGCGCCGGTCGGCGACGTGCCGCAGGTACTCCCGCATGTCGGTGAGCGTGAGCCCAGCGACACCGCCGGTTAGCAGGTCCTCGGCGAACTGGACCTCGGCGTCGACGGCTTCGCGGAGCATCTGGCGGACCTGGGCGTCGAGTTCGTCGTCGAACAGGTCCGGCTCCTCGCGGCGGACGGTGTCGACCACGTCGAACGCGAACGCCATGTGCATGGACTCGTCGCGGAACACCCAGTTCGTGCCGGACGCGAGGCCGTTGAGCAGCCCGCGGGAACGGAGGAAGTACACGTACGCGAAGGCACCGTAGAAGAACAGGCCCTCGATGCACGCCGCGAAGCAGATCAGGTTCAACAGGAACGCGCGCCGGTCCGCCCGGGTCTCGAGCCGGTTCAGGTGCTCGATCGAGTCGATCCACCTGAAACAGAACTCGGCCTTGTCCCGGATGGACGGGATGTTCTCCACCGCGGCGAACGCGGCCGCGCGATCCTCGTCGTCGGGAAGGTAGGTGTCGAGCAGCGTCAGGTAGAACTGGACGTGCACGGCCTCCTCGAAGAGCTGCCGGGAGAGGTACAGGCGTGCCTCCGGCGCGTTGACGTGCTCATACAGGTTGAGCACCAGGTTGTTCGCGACGATCGTGTCGCCGGTGGCGAAGAACGCGACGAGCCGGTTGACCAGGTGCCGTTCGGCGTCGGTCAGCTTGTTCAGGTCGGCGAGGTCGGAGTGCAGGTCGACCTCCTCGACCGTCCACGTGTTCCTGATCGCGTCGCGGAAGCGTTCGTAGAACAGCGGGTAGCGCATCGGGCGGAGCGTCAGGTCCATGCCCGGGTCGAGCAGCGCCTGCTTGCGGGAGCTGTCCTGCAGGCTGGTGTTCTGGGTGCTGGTCACTGGCATGCCTCACATGACTCGGGGTTCTCCAGGGAGCAGGCGACCGCGGCGTCGTCGGCACCGACGGTGGCACTGACCGTCGCCTGCTGGATGCGGGTCGCCGGGCGGGACCGCAGGTAGTACGTGGTCTTCAGGCCGCTCGCCCACGCGTAGCGGTACATCGACGACAGCTTCCCGATGGTGGGCGAGGCCACGAACAGGTTCAGCGACTGGCTCTGGTCGACGTACGGGCCACGTGCGGCGGCGAGGTCGATCAGTGCGCGCTGCGGCAGTTCCCAGGCGGTGCGGAACAGTTCGCGTGACTCCGCGGGCAGCGCGCTCAGGCCCTGCACGGAGCCGTCGTCGCGCTTGACCTGGTCGCGTGTGGTGGCGGTCCAGAGCCCGTGTTTCTTCAGCTCTGCCACCAGGTATGCGTTGACCTGCAGGAACTCGCCGGACAGGGTCTCGCGCTTGAACACGTTGGACACCTGCGGCTCGATGCACTCGAAGCAGCCCGCGATCGACGCGATCGTGGCGGTCGGCGCGATCGCGATCAGCAGCGAGTTGCGCAGGCCGTGTTCGGCGACCCTGGTCCGCAGCGCCGCCCACCGGTCGGACTGCTTCGGCGTGACGCCCCACAGGTCCGGCTGCAGGTCCCCGCGCGCGGCGCGGGTCTGCGCGTACGCCGGGTGCGCGCCTGCGGACGCGGCCAGGTCGGCGGACGTCTCCAGCGCCGTGAGGTAGACCTCCTCGGCGAGCCGTGTCGACAGCTCGCGGGCCTCGTCGCCGTCGAAAGGCAGGCGCAGCTTGAAGAACACGTCCTGCAGGCCCATCACGCCGAGCCCGACGGGACGCCAGCGCGGGTTGCTGCGGCCTGCCTCCTCGGTGGGGTAGTAGTTGATGTCGATCACGCGGTCGAGGAACGTGACGGCGGTGCGCACGGTCTCCCGCAGCCGCGCCCAGTCGATCTCGCCGCCGGTGACGTGCGCGCCGAGGTTGACCGAGCCGAGGTTGCAGACGGCGGTCTCCTCGTCGGACGTGACCTCGAGGATCTCCGTGCACAGGTTGGAAAGGTGCACGACGTTGCCGGGCGCCGCGGTCTGGTTGCAGGTGCGGTTCGCGGTGTCCTTGAACGTCATCCAGCCGTTGCCGGTCTGGGCGAGCGTGCGCATCATCTTCGCGTACAGGTCGCGGGCCCTGACCGTGCGCACCGCCCGCCCGGCCTGCTCCGCGGCCCGGTACGCCCGGTCGAACGCCTCACCCCACAGGTCCGGCAGTTCCGGCAGTTCGTCCGGGTCGAACAGCGACCAGTCGGCGTCGGCCTCGACCCGGCGCATGAACTCGTCCGGGATCCAGTTGGCGATGTTGAGGTTGTGTGTGCGGCGTGCGTCCTCGCCCGTGTTGTCGCGCAGTTCGAGGAACTCCTCGATGTCCGGGTGCCACGTCTCCAGGTAGACGCAGGCCGCGCCCTTGCGCCTGCCGCCCTGGTTGACGGCGGCAACCGACGAGTCGAGCGTGCGCAGCCACGGGACGACGCCGTTGGAGTGGCCGTTGGTGCCGCGGATCAACGCGCCGCGGGAGCGGACGCGGGACCACTGGATGCCGATGCCACCCGCGAACTTCGACAGCCGCGCGACCTGGCCGTAGCGCTCGTAGATCGACTCGAGCTCGTCGCGCGGTGAGTCCAGCAGGTAGCAGGAGGACATCTGCGTGTGCCGGGTGCCGGAGTTGAACAAGGTGGGTGAGCTGGGCAGATACGCCAGTGACGACATCAGCCGGTAGAAGCGGACCGCCTCGGCCGGGGTGTTCGACAGTCCACACGCGACACGGAGGAGCCAGTACTGCGGGCGTTCCAGCGCGGTGCGGCTGTTCGGGTGGCGGAGCAGGTAGCGGTCGTGGACGGTGCGCAGACCGAAGTACTCGAAGCGGCGGTCGGCGTCGTGGTCGATGGCGTCGTCGAGCTTGCGGGCGTGCGTGGCGACGAACGTGGCGGTGTCGTCGCCGATCAGGCCGAGTTCGTGGGCCGTGCCGATGGACTGGCTGAACGAGTGGACGCCGTGACCGCGGACCTCCTTGTCGATGTAGGTGGCGAGCAGGCGGGCCGCGAGCCGGGAGTACTCCGGCTCCTCGGCGACCAGTTCGGCGGCGGTCCGTATGGAGAGGCGGTCGAGCTCTTCTGTGGTGGCGCCGTCGTAGAGCCCGTTGATCGTCCTGGTGGCGACCCGTTGCGGTGCCACCGCCGGGAGTCCGGTGGCGCAGCGGGCGACCGCGCGGATGATCTTGTCGATGTCGACCGGTTCGGTTTCCCCACTGCGTTTCCGGACGCGCATCGTGTCCTGGATCGTGGTCAAGGTTCTCCTCGCTTTTTCGGGCGCGCGAGAGAACCCCGACAGGTGGGTCGTCCCCGCGCGCCCTCCCTCGGGGCAAGCGGATGCACCCGGCAGCGGCGCGGCCGGGGGAGCGGGCAGGTCTTCGGACTCACGGGCAGACGCCTACTGACCGTCGCTTCCCGGACTCGCGTCCAGTGCTTCGTGACGGCGTTCGTTCCCGTTCACCGCTGCGGGGCAGTCCCGGACTCCCACCGGGTTCCCTCTTGCGACGACCACCATGGCATGGTGGTCGAACCAGCTCGGTGATCACTATACATAGGGGCTAGTTCAGGAGTAGCGCCCATATGTTGTGTCGGTGTGTCGTTGTCCACAGCACGCCAGGTTGTCCACAGGCAAGATCGACTACGGCCGGTTGTCGGTGTCCGCCGGTAGACTGGACCTGGGCCGCCCCCCGGGTTCGGGTGGGGGCTGCCTACGTGAGCGTTCTGGGTGACTGAACCAGAGGTCGATCGCGCGGTGGTAGCCGCGCGGGAGGTTCAGGGCGGAGATTTCGGCTTGGTGGAACAGGTTTGCGCTCACGTGCTCGGTGGACAGCACCACCTCGGCCGGGGCGTTCGGGTGGCAGCCGTAGGTCACGACGAACACGTGGCGGTGTACGGATTCCACGTGGTAGAGCCAGGTGTCCAGCACCGGGCCCACGTGCACCCGCCAGCCCGTCTCCTCCGCGATCTCGCGGGCCACGCACTGTTCCGGGGTTTCGCCGATCTCCAGCCTGCCGCCCGGGAGTTCCCACTCGTCGCGGGGGTTCTTCAGCAGGAGGACCTTGTCCTCGTGCAGCACCACGCCCTTGACGGAGACCGGGAACGTCACGGTGTTCGGGTGCTCAGGCCGGGAGAGTGGGTGTCTCGCCGGTGCACACGAACTCGACCCGCTTCGCTGCCGACACGGCCTGGTCGGCGTAGCGCTCGTAGAAGCGGGCCACCAGTGCCAGGGTCGTCGCCATCGGGACGCCGTGCGGCCAGTCCTTCGCGGTGATCTTGTGCAGTACGTCCGCGTGCAGGTCGTCGACCTCCTGGTCGATGGCGTCGAGTTCGGCGAACGCGCCGGCGCGGGGCGCGGCCACGTGTTCGACCAGGCGCGCGGACATGTCGGACGTGATCGCACCCAGGCGGTCGAACGTGTCGCGCAGCTCGGTGGGCACGACCTGGTCGGGGTGGACGCGGCACGTGGTGTTCGCGATGTGTTCCGCCAGGTCGCCCATGCGCTCGACCCGCTCCGCGCAGTAGATCGCGGACAGCACCAGGCGCAGGTCACCCGCCACCGGGGCCTGCAGCGCGAGCATCTGCTGCGCCATCTCCTCGCACTGGTCGCGCATCTCGTCGATCGCGGCGTCCGCGGCGAGGACACCCTTGGCCGCGTCGAGGTCGGCGGACAGCATCGCCCCGGTCGCGAGGCGCATCGCGGTCGCCGCCTGCTCGCACATCCTGGCCAGCAGTGCCCGCAGTTCGGCGAGCTCGCTGTGGAACGTCTCCCGCATCAGAACGCCACCCTTCCCGACAGATAGGACATACCCCGGCCGCGCGTGGTCCAAGCGTCATCGTCATGCGAACGGGGAAGCCCCGCGCCAGACTCGAAGACATGCGCGTGGTCACACAGAACCTGCTCGGCCATCACATGGACTGGCCACGCCGCCTGCCCGCGGCCGCGAGCTGGTTCCGGCGGCTCGACGCGGACGTGGTGACGCTGCAGGAAGCCGTCGCGACCGCCGGCTACGACCAGGTTACCGAGGTGCTCGGGGACGGTTACCACGTCACCCACCACCCGCTGCGCGAACCGGACGGCTCCGGCATCTCCATCGCGAGCCGCTGGCCGATCGGCGTGGTCCGGGAGCTGGACCTGCAGGTCGGCCCGCGCACGGCCGACTTCCCCGCGAGCGCGCTGATCGCCGACATCCACTGGCCCTACAGCGACGTGCCGCTGCTGCTGGTCAACCACAAACCGTCGTGGGCGACCAACCTCGAGTACGAGCGCGGCAGGCAGGCGGTGCTCACCGCGGGCTTCGTCGAGGAGCTGGTCGAGCGGACCGGCCAGCACGTGGTCCTCGCCGGGGACATGGACGCCATGCCGGACACCGACAGCATCCGGTTCTGGCGCGGCGTGCAGGCGCTCGACGGCACCAGCGTCAGCTACCGCGACGCGTGGGAGCTGACGCACGGCAGCGAGCCGGGCCCCACGTTCGCGCCGTCGCTGACCCCGATCATGGAGAAGCACTGGCGGAGCGATCTCGACCGCAGGATCGACTACGTCCTCATCCGCTGCGGCCGTGCCGGGCCGTCATTGGGAGTGACCTACTGCACACGCACGTTTGACGAACCCGTCGACGGGGTATGGCCCAGTGACCACTTCGGGGTGGTGGCAGACCTCGATCCTGGCCGGTGACGCTGAACGGCGGTAACAGCAATGCTCGAAAAGGCGACGTACCGGATCGTGGAGCCGACGGAATCCCAGCTCATCGCCCTTTTCGAGGCATGGCGCCAGGACATCGACTCCGAGCCGTTCGCGCATGAGCAGGAATGGGCGGGCTTGGACGCCCCGCGGTTTCGCCCGTTGACCGCTTGGGCACACAAGCACCATGGAGCACAGCCGTGCGCCTGTCCTGGAGGCTCTCCAGGCATTCCGTGACCGCAGGTTCACGCCGTTCAACCCACCGGGGCACCGGCAGGGGCCGGGGTGTCGACCCCCGTCGCGGCGCTGGTGCGGGCGGTGAGCGCGATGCGCCTGGCCGACCTGCCCGTGCCGCACCCCGTGGACCTGCCGTCGCCGAGGGACCTCGAGCTGGAGACCGCGATGCTGCCGAGGGACGCGTTCTTCGGCGAGAACCGAACAGGTCGGCGTCGACGACGCGCCGGGGCGGGTCAGCGCGCAGATGATCACGCCGTACCCGCCCGGTGCGCCCGCGGTGCTGCCCGGTGAGGTGATCATCAGCGCGGTGCTGGACTACGTGCGCAGCGGGCTCGCCGCCGGGATGCGGGTCCCGGACCCGGTGGACGCCGAGCTGAAGTCCGTACGAGTGGTCGCCAGGTGAACACGGGCCCACTGATCGAAGCGGGTTCGCCCAGGGGCGTCACCCGGAAGCGTTGTCCTGCGGGCGAACCCCGGCGAACAGGGCCATGATGTCCTCCGCATCCCCGACGAGATCGACTGTGGAGAGTCATGCTGAAGATCGACCGCGACCGCTCCGGAGACGTGCGCGTCACCTTTGTCCTGCGACCGAACACGCCCAACGGCCGGGTGAGCGTCGTCGGTGACTTCAACGAGTGGCGGCCCGGCGCGCACGAGCTGCGGCCGCGCAGCAACGGCACCCGCTCGGTGGCCGTGACCGTCCCGGACGGCGCCCACGTGCGGTTCCGCTACCTCGGCGAGGGCGGCCACTGGTGCAACGAGACCGAGCACCCCGAGGTGCGGCAGGTCGGCCAGGACAGCGTCGTCGTCGCGATCCCGCCGGTGCGGAAATCTCGCTGACCCCTGTCGAGTTGCGGCATGCTTGTTCGTCATCCTCAGTGCACACCCGCGAGGAGGAGACGTGCAGTACCTGCTGCTGATCTACGACTGTGACCGGCCGGAGCCGGATGACCCCGGCTTCGCCGACGCGCTGGCCAGGGTGAACGCGTTCGCCGACGAGTGCCGTCGGCGGGGTGTGTTCGTGGCGGGCGACCCGCTGACCAAGGAGGGCGCCGCGACCACGGTGGCCGTCCGGGACGGCCGGACCATGATCACCGATGGGCCGTACGTGGAGACCCACGAGCATCTCGGCGGCTATTACGTCCTCGACTGCCGCGACCTGGACGAGGCGCTCGAGCTGGCCGCCATGTGCCCGCTGGCGGCCGTGGGGTCGATCGAGGTCCGGCCGGTCGTGCGCGTGCCCGGTGTCGACCACAGCCGCTGAGGTCGAGCGGGTCTACCGCGGCCACCGGGCGCGCATGCTGGCGGCACTCCTGCGCGCGGTCGGTGACTTCGAGCTGGCCGAGGACGTGCTGCAGGACGCGTGCGCCCTCGCGCTGCGCAGGTGGGCCGACGGCGTGCCGGACGACCCGGTCGCGTGGCTGCTGACCGTGGCCCGCAACCGGGCCGTCGACCGGCTGCGCCGTGCGCGCCGCGGCCGGGAGAAGGAGGCACAGGTGCCCACCGCCGACCTCCCCACGGGAGAACGCCTGGTCAGCGTGGGTGACGAGCGGCTGAGCCTGATCTTCACCTGCTGCCATCCCGCGCTCGCCGAACAGGCGCGGGTCGCGTTGACGTTGCAGGCCGTCGTCGGACTGACCGCCGGGCAGATCGCGCGGATGTTCCTGGTCGGCGAGGCCACGCTCGCGCAGCGGCTGGTGCGGGCGAAGCGCAAGATCCGCGACGCGGGCATCTCGCTCGCCGTGCCGCCGGACCACCTGCTGCCCGAGCGGCTGGCCGGCGTGCTCGCGGTCGTGTACCTGATCTACACGCACGGCTACCCGGCCGACGACGATCTGCGTGCCGAGGCGGTCCGGCTGGCGAAGCTGGTCGCCGCGCTCATGCCGGACGAGCCGGAGGCGATGGGGCTGGTCGCGTTGCTGCTGCTGCACGAGTCGCGGTCGGCCGCCCGCCGCACGCGCGACGGTGACCTCGTGCTGCTCGCCGACCAGGACCGGGCGCGGTGGGACGGTGCGCTGATCGCCGAGGCGGTCGGGGTGCTGGACCGGGCACTGCGCCACGGCACGGTCGGCCAGTACCAGCTGCAGGCGATGATCGCGGTGCAGCACACGCGGGCACCGGCGGACTGGACGCGGATCGCGGCGCTGTACGAGGCGCTGCTGGTGGTGGCGCCGACACCGGTGGTGGCGCTGAACCACGCGGTGGCGGTGGCCGAGACGGCGGGGCCCGCCGACGGGCTGGCGCTGGTCGAGCGCATCGACGGGCTGACCGGGTACCACCTGTGGCACGCGACCCCCGCGGACCTGCTGCGGAGACTGGACCGCCGCGGCGAGGCCGCCGAAGCGTACCGGCGGGCGCACGACCTGGCGACGGATCCGGCCGACCGCCGCTTCCTGACCGGACGACTACTGGAGACCTCATGAGGCTTTCTTGTCTGGACGACGGGCACCGGCTGCGTGGTCGCCTGTTCCTGCGCATGACCTCGCGCGACGCGCCCGACGTGGTGCGGATGTTGTTGTACCGCCCGGAGTTCTTCGCGCGGCCGCTGCTGGCGCTGACCGTGACCGCGATGCGTGGGCCGTCGTACTGGACGGTGGGTGAGCGGGAGGACATGGCCCGCCGCGTCGCCGAACGGCACCGGTGCGCGTTCTGCTTCGACTCGCACGCCGAGATGACCCGGCTCGCGGCGCACGACCCGGCCGAGACCAGGGCGGTCGAGGACGCGCCGGCGCACGCGGTCCGCGACGCGGCGCGGGTGACGCTGGTGTGGGACGTCGTGAACCGGCTGGGGAACGCGTTCGGCTTCGCGTTGCGCGGCGACCAGGTGCACACCGGGACGCGGGCACTGCACCGGTTCGGGTACCGGTTCCCCGGTTTCCTGCTGGCGGGCGGGAAGGACGCCGGGCACGACGATCCCGTGGAGAACCTGCGGCACGCGGTGTTCGCGGCCCCTGCGGTGACCGACCGGGAACTGCGTGCGGCCGCGGCCGCCGGCCAGCCGGACGAACCGTGGCGGTCGTACACGGCGATGGTCCGCGACGCGTCCTACCGGATCACGGACGCGGACATCGCCCGGCTGCTGGCGGCGCACTCGGAGGACGAGGTGTTCGAGGTGACGGTGGCCGCCGCGGTCGGCGCCGCCCTGAAGGACTACGACGCCGACCAGACGATGATTCCGTGAAGATCATGTGAAGTGCCGTCCCGCAGGCGTGGGCCGGTGCCGTAAGGCGCGTTGACGGCACAACGAGTGCCGTCAATGGGCCTTTCAGGGCGCCCAGCGCCCTGAACGCGCCTTTCAGGGCATCGCCAACGCCGTCAGCCTTCAGAGCGCCGAACCAGCCCGCTACCGCCCTGCCCGCGAAGCGGGCGCCTGCCCGCGAAGCGGGCGCTGCCCGCGAAGCGGGCGCCTGCCCGCGCAACCCCGATGGTGGCGTAAGCCCACCCCAAAGGGGCTCCCTGCCATCCCGTCGACCTGGCAGGCAGACCCGAACCCAGCCGCAGCCCAACAGCCCTCCGCCACCCCGAGACCTGCCCGTCCGGCTAGGACAAACCCCCAGCCCAAGGGAGCACCCAGGTTTCGAGGAGGCGGACTAGGTGGTCCGGCCGAGGAAGGCCAGCATGCGGGTCTGCGCGTCGGCGTCCTGGGCGACGGGCACCTCCTGGTCGAAGAATCCCGGCCTGCGCACCACGTGGTCGCGGGCCCAGTCGAACGACGCCGTCACCAGTTCCGGTGGCAGGCGGACCGGCAGGCCCAGTGCGTGCCCGATGTCCCACGTGTGCGCGGAGAGGTCGGTGACCAGCAGCGACAGCAGTGCCGCGACCGGGATCTCGCCCATGCCGGTGATCGTCACCGTCCTTTTCAGCTCCTCGCCGGACGGGACCGTGCGGGCCGCGCGCCATGTGGTCAGCGGGTCCTCGCCCGCCATGACCGCCGGGGTCGGCATGCCAGGGGCGCCGTCCGGGGCCGGGTCGGGGGCGCCCGTCGCCCACGAGTGCAGCTGCCGCTGGCCCCAGATCGCGTGCCCCGCGACGTCGCGGACCGTCCAGTCGCGGCACATCGACGGCGTGGTCCAGCCGGCCGGGGGGACCGCGGCCAGCATCTTGTCGAACTCGTCCTGTGCTTGTGTGTACAGCTCCATGTGCCGAGGACGAACGGGTGGCGCCGCACTCGACATGTGACATCGTGTGCGTATGCACGCACCCGTGGAGCTCACGCAGTGGCGGGAGCTCCCGCCCGACGACACCGTCGCCGCGGCCGTCGAAGCGTTGCGGATGCTCGCCGATCCGACGCGGTTGCGGATGCTGTGGCTGCTGTGCGGCGACGAGTACGACGTGACCACGCTCGCCGCCGCCGTCGGGATCGCGCGGCCCGCCGTGTCGCAGCACCTCGCCAAGCTGCGGATCGCCGGGCTCGTCGCCACCCGCAGGGACGGGCGCCGCGCGGTCTACCGGGCCACCGGCGGGCACGTGAAACGCATGCTCGGCGAGGCCGTCGCCGCCGCGCACCACCGGGTGTCGAACGTCCCGGACGGGGACTAGATGATTGATTCCGTGAAGTCGGCGAGAGGCGGTGGTCGGTTGTCGTGTGCTGGTCGCGTGGCTCCGGTTCACGTTGTGGTGGGTTTGTCCTCGCCGGACGGGCCGGTCTCGGCGCTGGCCCGGGCCCGCTTCGCGGGCCCGGGAGCGTAGCGCCCGGGGTTTGGTGCTGTGAAAGGCGCGTTCACGGCATCCGCAATGCCGTCAATGGGCCGTTCACAGCGCTCAGCGCCGTCAATGTGCCATCGACGGCACCGGTTGTGCCGTGAATGCGCCTTTCACGGCATCGGCCCGCCCCGTCGGGCGCCCACGTTGGTATGGGTGTCGTGCCTGATGACGGGTTCTTGCGCCAAGCCACTTCACATGATCTTCACGGAATCAGTCATCTAGGGCGGGGACTGGCCGGGGTGGGCGTGGATCGTCGCGTCCACCAGTTGCGGGACCGCGTGCCGTAGTGCGTGTTCTGCGTCGTGGGCGATGTCGTGGGCCGCGGCCAGGGTCAGTTCCGGGTCGACGGCGACCGTCGCCTCTGCGGTGACCCGGTGGCCGATCCACCGCAGCCGCAGCCGGTCCACCGCACGCACGCCGCTGGTCGAGCGCAGTGCCGCCTCCGCGTCGTCCACCAGTTTCGGGTCGACGGCGTCCAGCAGCCTGCCGAACACCTCGCGGGCCGCGCCGACCAGGACCCACCCGATCGCGACCGCGATGGCGAGGCCGGCCACCGGGTCCACCCACGACCAGCCGAGCGCCGCGCCACCCGCCGCCGCGACGACCGCGAGGCTCGTGAACCCGTCGGTGCGCGCGTGCAGGCCGTCCGCGACCAGCGCCGCCGACCCGATCTCGCGGCCCACGCGGATCCGGTACCGCGCCACCGCCTCGTTGCCCCCGAACCCGACGACGCCCGCGAGCGCCAGCCACAGCACACCGGTCACCGGGCGCGGTGACAGGAGCCGGTCGATCGCCTGCCACCCGGCCAGCACGGCGGAACCGGCGATCACCGCGAGGATCACCAGCCCGGCCAGGTCCTCGGCGCGGCCGAGCCCGTAGGTGAACCGACGGGTCGCCGCGCGCCTACCGAGCAGGAACGCGATGCCCAGCGGCACGGCGGTGAGCGCGTCGGTGACGTTGTGCAGCGTGTCGCCGAGCAGTGCGACCGAGCCGGTCACGCCGAGCAGCAGCGCCTGCACCAGTGCGGTCGCCGCGAGCGCCGCGAACGACACCCACAGCGCACGCAGGCCGCGCTTGCTCGACGGCAACGTGTGCGTGTGCCCGTGACCGTGTCCCATGGCTCGATGATATGTGCTCATGTACGCACGCGACAACGATGCAGGTGCAAGTGATTGGCTACTGTGGCCATCGTGACCGACGCCGTTCGCGCCCTCGCCCAGCACTACTCCGACGCCGCGGACACCTACGAACGCACGTGGGCCGGTGCCCTCCACCCGGTCAGCCGCGGGCTGATGGAGCGGCTGCCGCTCGCGGGCGCACGCCGCGTCCTCGACGTCGGCACCGGTGTGGGCACACTGCTGCCCGCGCTGCGCACCGCCGCCCCCGCCGCGCTCGTGGCCGGGATCGACCGCGCGCCGGGCATGCTCGCCAGGGCGCCCCGTGACTTCCCGCGTGTGCTCACCGACGCGACCCGCCTGCCGTTCCTGGACGGCGCGTTCGACGTCGCCGTCGCCGCGTTCATGCTGTTCCACCTGCCCGACCCGCCCGCCGGGCTGCGGGAGGCGCACCGGGTGCTCGCCGACGGCGGTGTCCTCGGTCTCGCGACGTGGGGGCCGGACCAGCCGATGAAGGCCGTCGACGTCTGGAACGAGGAACTGGACCGGCACGGCGCGCCGCAGGAGGAGTCGCTGCTCGCCAACCACGAGGTCGTCGACTCGCCGGACAAGCTCGCCGAACTGGTCACGGCGGCCGGGTTCGCGGACGCGGACATGCGGCCGGTCGACTGGGAGTACCGGCCGACGGTCGACGAGTTCGTCGTGCGGTACACCGGGCTCGGGTACACCGCGCGCCGGTACGCCGGGCTGGAGCGGGCGGCACGCGACGAGTTCGTGGCCGCCGCGCGCGCCCGGCTGGCGCAACTGGGCCCGGCGGACTTCGTTCAGCGCCGCACGATCGTCACCGGCGTGGCGACTGCCCGTCATTCGGCGGATTGACCTGTTCCCTACTGGCGGGTAGATCTGGAGCGGCCGGACCAACGGAGGTCGCCATGCGCCGTCGTCGCCTGCTCGGATCACTCGCCGCGGTGCTCACCGTCGCCGCGCTCGGCATGCCGGTGCCCGCCGCGCAGGCCGCGCCACCGGACGTCGCCGCGCTCGACGGCGCGTGCGTCGCGCTCAGGGCGCCGAGCGGGAAGTTCGTGGTACGCAACGCGCTCGGCGGCTACCAGGCCACCGGCGGCGCCGCGACGCAGCCGTTCCGCCTGCAGGAGACCGGCGCCGCGACCTACCTGATGTACGGCACCGGCGACGACTTCCTCGGGCAGGGTCTCGGCACGCTCGGTGTGCTGGCCGCCCGGGCCGCGAGCGCCGACACGAACTGGCGGCTGACCGCCGCCGGTGACGCGGTCACGGTCACGGCCGTCGCCGCGAACCGGCAGCTCGCCGTCGACCCGCTGCTGAGGACGCTCGCGCTGCGGGCCACCGCGACTCCGTTCACGCTCGTGCCGTCATCGGGCTGCGCGACCGCGCCGGAGGCCGAGCTGAACGTCGCCGGCGAGCCGTTCACCGGCACCGTCGACGGCGAGGTCCGCGGGCTCGCCGACCTGCACAGCCACCTGACCGCGTACGAGTTCATCGGCGGCGACATCCACTGCGGCGCGCCGTTCAGCCAGTACGGCATCACCGCGGCGCTCGTCGACTGCCCCGACCACGAACCGCACGGCCTCGGCGCCTGGTGGGAGAACCTCGCGGGTGGCGGCTACCCGACCTTCACCCACGACACCAAGGGCTGGCCCACGTTCGCCGACTGGCCCAAGCACAACTCGTGGACGCACGAGGCCATGTACTACCGCTGGCTGGAACGGGCGTGGCGCGGCGGGCTGCGCGTGTACACGAACCTGTTCGTGAACAACGAGGCCCTGTGCGAGATCTACCCGGTCAAGTCCAACCCGTGCGACGACATGGCGTCGATCCGCCTGCAGGCACAGCGGATCCACGAGCTGGAGGACTTCATCGACGACCAGCACGGCGGGCCGGGCCGGGGCTGGTTCCGGATCGTGCGTGACCCGGCGCAGGCGCGGGCGGTGATCGAACAGGGCAAGCTCGCGGTGGTGCTCGGCGTCGAGGTGTCGCAGCCGTTCGGGTGCGGGATCCGCAACGGGACCCCGCTGTGCGACCGCGCCGACATCGACGCCGGGCTCGACGAGCTGTACGACCTCGGTGTGCGGCGGATGTTCGTGTGCCACAAGTTCGACAACGCGTTGTGCGGCGTGCGGTTCGACGAAGGTGTCGCGGGCACGATCATCAACGCCGCGAACTTCGCCTCGACCGGCCGGTTCTGGCAGGTCGAGAAGTGCGCGACCGCCGCGCACGACAACACGATCCAGTTCCAAGCCGACCTGCTCTCCGGCCCGTTGGGGGCACTGCTGCCGCCGGGCGTGACGCTCCCCGTGTACCCGAGCGCGCCGCACTGCAACGTGAACGGGCTCACCGACCTCGGCGCGTACGCCATGCGGGGCATGATGGACCGCGGGATGCTCATCGACATCGACCACATGAGCGTGAAGGCGACCGGCCAGGCACTGGACCTGCTGGAGGCGCGGAACTACCCGGGGGTCGTGTCCAGCCACTCGTGGGTCGATCCGACCTTCTACCCGAGGATCTACGCGCTGGGCGGCATGGCGGTCCCCTACGGCCACGGCACCGAGCAGTTCCTCGGCGAGTGGCGTTCGATGAAGGCCGCTGCCGGACCGGGCGCCGACTTCGGTTTCGGCGCGGGCTTCGACACCGGCGGGTTCGGTCACCAGCCACCGCCGAGGGCCGGGTCGACCGTCCGGTACCCGTTCCCGACGTTCGACGGCGGGTCCACTGTGGATCGTCAGCGGACCGGGGAGCGGGTGTTCGACGTGAACACCGACGGGCTCGCCCACTACGGTCTGCTGCCGGACTGGCTGGAGGACCTGCGCATCGTCGCCGGGCCGGACGGGCAGGAGGTCGTCGGGGACATGAGCCGCGGCGCCGAGGTGTACCTGCGTACGTGGGAGCGGGTGTTCGTGTCCTGATTGGGTAATCATGGAGGCATGGCTGTCACCTCCCATGCCGAGACCGAACGCAAGTACGAGGCCGCGGCGGACACCAAGCTGCCGAAGTGGTCGGACATCCCGGGCGTCGCGGACGTGCACGGGCCACGGTCGGAACACCTCTCGGCCGTCTACTTCGACACCGCCGACCAGCGGCTCGCCCGGTACGGCGCGACGCTGCGCAGGCGAACGGGCGGCGAGGACGCCGGCTGGCACCTCAAGGTGCCAGCGGGCGAGGACTCGCGCACCGAGCTGCGGCTGCCGCTCGACGACGACCCCTCCGGCGCCACGAACGCGCCGCCGGAGGAGCTGGTCGGCCTGACGCTCGCGATGACCCGCGGCGCGGTGCTCCGCCCGATCGCCCAGCTCAAGACGTCCCGTCGGGTGTGGGAGCTGGCCGGGGACGACGGGGGGCCGGTCGCCGAGGTGACCGACGACCGGGTGAGCGCGACCAGGCTCGACGGCTCGTCCAACGTGGAGGAATGGCGGGAGCTGGAGGTCGAGGTGGCCGGTCCCGGCGCGGCCGGGGTCCTGGCGGGCGCGGAGAAGGTGCTGCGCAAGGCGGGCATCCGGCGGGCCGCGCACAGCTCCAAGGTGGCGCGGGTGGTGCCGCCGCCCGCCGTGGCGGTGCCGGCCGCCGACGGCACCGCGGGTGACGCGGTGCTCGCGTACGTCGGCGCGCAGTTCGCCGAGCTCGTCGCGCAGGACCTGCTGGTGCGCAGGGACGCGCCGGACGCGGTGCACCAGATGCGGGTGGCGGCGCGGCGGCTGCGGGCCGTGCTGCGGGTGTACCGGCGGCTCCTGCCGGGGACCGAACGGATGAGCACCGACCTGCGGTGGCTCGGGCGGCGGCTGGCGGACGCGCGGGACCTGGAGGTGCTGGAGGAGCACCTGCGCGCCGCGGTGGCCGCGCTGCCGTCGGAACTGGTCGTCGGACCGGTGTCCGGGCGGCTGACCAGGCACTTCTCGCCCGCGGCCGCCGCAGCCCGGGAGGTCGTGACGGACACGCTGGCCGACCAGCGGTATCGCGGGATGCTCGACGACCTGGCCGGGTTGCTCGCCGAGCCCGACCTGGGACCGCGTGCGGCCAAGCGGGCGGCGAAGGAGCTGCCGAAGCACCTGCGGCGGGCCTACCGGAAGACGAAGCGCCGACTGTCGGACGACACGCCGCACCGGGCGCGGAAGGCGGCGAAGCGGTACCGGTACGCACTCGAGGCCGCCGAACCCGCGCTCGGCAGGGCGGCCAAGGAGGCGCGGAAGCGGGCGAAGGACCTCACGAAGGTGCTCGGCGAGCACCAGGACGGGACGGTCGCCCAGCCGGTCCTGCGTGACCTGGGCATGCAGGCCCACATGGCGGGGGAGAACGGCTTCACCTACGGGCTGCTGCTGGAGCGGGAGCGGGCCCGGTGCGCGCGGGTCGAGGAGGTGTACCCGGCGTACTGGCGGCGTTTGACGGAGGCGCGCCCGTGGAATGCATGAGGCATGCATGAATTACGGCTGGCGAACCTGCTCGGTGCGTGCGGTCTGGCTGTCGCCGACCGCGTGCGCGACGTCACGGCGGGGCTGAACCCGAGCAGTGCCGCCGCGGTCGTGGTGCTGGCCGCCGGCCCGGTCGGCGGCACCGAGCTGGGCAGGCGGGTCGGGCTGACGCAGTCCGCGGCGACCAGGCTGGTGGACTCGCTGGTGGCCGCCGGGCTGGCGGCGCGTTCCTCGCGGGCGGGCCGGTCGGTGCTGGTGAGCCTCACCGAGTCCGGCCGCTGGGTGGCCGACGAGCTGCTCGCGGCGCGGGCGGAGGCGCTGGCGGGCGTGCTGTCGGTCCTGCCCGACGACGAACGGGCGCGGCTGGGCGGGCTGCTGGAGAAGCTCCTCGCCCGGCTGTACGACGACATCGGCAGCGCGGAGCTGATGTGCCGCCTGTGCGACCGGTCCGCCTGCACGTCGGGCGCGGTGTGCCCGGTGGGCCAGGCGGAACGGGACCGCGGGCGAGGCTGACGTGGGTGCGTTGCTCGCCCTGGCCTCCGCGGTCGCGTACGGGGTGGCGGACTACGTCGGCGGGGTGCTGTCCCGCCGCGCGCACTTCGGCAACGTCGCGTTCGTCGGCCAGGTCGGCGGGCTGGTGCTCGCGCTGGCGGTGGCGCCGTTCGTGCCCGCCCATGTGAGCCCGCAGGGGCTGGCCTGGGGCGCGCTCTCCGGTGTCGGCACCGGCTTCGGCATGTTGTTCCTGTACCGGGGCATCAGCCGCGGCGCGATGAGCGTCGTGGTGCCGGTCAGCGCGGTTGGCGGGGTCGCGATCCCGGTCGTCGTCGGCGTTGCCCTGCTGGGCGACCGGCCCTCTGCGCTCGCGTGGGCGGGGATCGCGGTGGCGGTGCCCGCGCTGTGGCTGGTCGCGCACACCAGCGGCCCAGCGAAACCGGACGGGGTCACCGACGCGCTGCTCGCCAGCGTCGGCATCGCCGTGCAGTACCTCGCGCTCGCGCAGTCCGACGCCGGGCTGTGGGCGGTCGTCGCGGGGCGGGTGGCGGCCGCGCTCGTGGTGCTGCCCGCCGTGCGCGGACCCGTGACCGCCGTGGTCCCGGCCGCCGCCTGCGGGGCCACCGCCGCGGTCGCGCTGACCTGCTACCTGCTGGCCACCTGGCAGCAGCTGGTGACCGTCGCCGTCGTGCTGTCGTCGCTGTACCCGGTCATCCCCGTGCTGCTGGGAATCACCCTGCTCCGCGAGCGGCTGGCACGCGCCCAGATCGCCGGTCTCGTGGCGGGCGCGGCGGCGACCGGGCTGCTCGTCGTCGGTTGACCAGGGCGCTGACCTGCGGAAGGTCCGGAATGTAGTCAGGACTTAGCCGCGTGCCCGATCATCAGCCCCGGTGTGCCGGGGCCCTGGGGGTGCCCCGGCACACCCCTTTGCCGGTGGCCCGTGCCGCCGCCGTGTCCGCGAAAACCCGGTGCGCGGGAACGGGGAACGCGCGATCATCTCCCACGGAAAGGGGGCGTCGCACACGGGATGTCCTGACGCCACAGGAGGTTCCACGTGCACGCCGGCCGGACGGTCACGCCAGCGCAGTTGCCCGAGGTGCTGCTGAACGTCGCCGTCGTGCGTCCGGTGTTCCTGTGGGGTGCGCCCGGCATCGGCAAGTCGTCGCTGGTGCGGCAGTTCGCCGCGGCACTCGGGCTGGACTGCGTGTCCCTGCTTGGCACGCAGCTCGCGCCGGAGGACCTGATGGGCGTGCCGAGGATCGTCGACGGGCGCAGCCAGTTCTGCCCGCCCGAGCAGATCGCGCGGGACACCCCGTACGTGCTGTTCCTCGACGAGCTGAACGCGGCAGCGCCCGACGTTCAGAAGGCGTTCTACTCGCTGATCCTCGACCGCCGCATCGGGTCCTACGAGCTGCCCGCCGGGTCGGTCGTGCTCGGGGCCGGCAACCGCGCCACCGACCAGGCACTCGCCCGGCCGATGGCGTCGGCACTCGTCAACCGGCTCGTCCACGTCCACCTGCGCGCCTCGGCCGCGGACTGGCTCACGTGGGCGGTCGACAACGGCATCCACCCGTGGATCGTCGAGTACCTCACCCAGCGCCCGGACCACCTGTGGAGCGCGCCGCCCAAGACCGAGGAGCCGTTCTCCACGCCGAGGGCCTGGCACATGCTGTCCGACGTGCTGCACTCCTACGGCGACGACGCACTCGACGACGACACCGTCGCACTGCTCGCGCACGGCACGCTCAGCCCGCGGCACGCGGGTGCGTTCCGCTCCTACCTCAAGGTCGCCCGCCACGCCTACGACCTGGACGCGATCATCAAGGGTGACCGGCGGTGGCCGGACGCGCCGGAGGACCGCGACCTGCTCTACTTCCTCGCCGAGACCTTCCGTGCGCGGCTCGGCAAGGAGCTGCCAGCCGACCGGCGGCACGCGTCCGGCGGCGTCCGGCAGTTCGCCTTCCGCGCCAAGACGCTGCTGGTGGAGCTGGCCGAGATCGCACTGGAGATGGCGCAGCTCGTCATCGCGGAGGACGAACAGGGCACGCCGCTGCCCGCGTGGTTCCTCGTCGAGGCCGCCAGGGACATGCCCCGGCTCGTCGACGCACGGTCATGAGCAGGACCGCCGACGCCGAGCGTCGTGCGCGCAGGGAGAAGGCGCGGGTCGCGGGCTGGGCGATCGTCGGTGCCAACCCGGTCCTTGGCCGGCTCCGCGAAGCGGTTCGGGGCCGGGCCGGCGAAAGCCTCACCGGCACCGACGCGTGGGCCGTCGTCGACGGGCACGGCATGCTCACGGTCAACGCCGAACGCGACGGCGAACCGGCCGAGTGGGCGTGGGTGTTCGCGCACCTCCTGCTGCACCTGGGACTCGGCCACACCGACGAGGACGACCGGCTCGACCGCGTCCGTGTGGCCGCCTGCTGTGTCGCGGTCAACCGGTTCGCGCAGACCCTGCGCGTCGGCCGGGCACTGGTGCTGGTGCCCGAGCTGCCCGGCGACAACGAGGACGCGCTGGCCAGGCGCTGGCGGGAGACCGGTGTGCCACCGGAGTACGCGACGCTCGGCACGAACGGCAGCCGCCCCTGCCTGGCGCCGTCTCGGGCCGGCGACTGCCACCCGGTGCGCAGACCCGACTGGGACCAGTTGTTCGCGCTCGGGCTGACCGACGCCGCGACCGCGGCGATCACGCGGGCCGCCGAGTCCCGTGGGCAGACCGCGCACCAGCGCCCGCGCCGCGAGTGGGACCGCGCGCTGTCGTGGTTCACCTCGTCCTTCCCGCTGCTCGGTGCGGTCGCGGCCGGGTTCACGATCGTGGCGGACGTCGAGGTCGCGCGGGCGTGGGACATCAGCCTCGCCGCGGTGTCTGCCGAGCACGGCGAGGTCTACGTCAACCCGCACGCCGCGCTCACCGCGGAGGAGTGGCGGTTCGTGCTGGCACACGAGATGCTGCACGCCGCGCTCGGCCACGACCGCCGCGCGCAGGGCCGCGAACCGCACCTGTGGAACGTGGCCTGCGACTTCGTGATCAACGGCTGGCTGGTCGCGATGGCCGTCGGGCACATCCCGGAGGGCGTCCTGCACGACCCGCGGCTGACCGGCCTGTCCGCCGAGTCCGTGTACGACACGCTCGTCACCGACCTGCGCCGGGCCCGCAAGCTGCGCACGCTGGGCACCCCGTCGGGTGACGTGCTCGGTGACTGGCTGTCCGAGCCGGAGGCGGTCGCGCGCCGCGGCTCCCGGCGCGCGGTGGGCAGGCCGATGCCGTGGGACCGCACGAAACAGGTCGACCTGGACGACTTCTACCGCCGCGCGCTGACGCAGGGTCTCGAGTACCACCGCACCAGCGGCCGGGGTCTGGTGCCCGGCGGGCTGGAGGAGGAGATCCGGGCGCTGGAGCACCCGCCGCTGCCGTGGGACGCGCGGCTCGCGCGCTGGTTCGACGAGCACGTCCCGGCGCAGGAGCCCAGGCGCACCTACGCGCGGCCCTCCCGTCGCCAGGCCGCGACCCCCGACGTCCCCCGGCCGGGCAAGGCGCGCCCGGACGAGCTGACGCGACAGCACACGTTCGGGGTCGTGCTGGACACGTCCGGGTCGATGGGCACCGAACTGCTCGGCAAGGCGCTCGGCGCGATCGCGTCGTACGCGACCGCCCGGGACGTGCCTGCCGCGCGCGTCGTGTTCTGCGACGCGGTCGCCCACGACGCCGGTTACCTCGCGCCGTCGGACATCGCGGGCCGGGTGACGGTCCGCGGCAGGGGCGGTACCGTGCTGCAGCCGGGCGTGCGGCTGATCGAGCACGCGGGGGACTTCCCGGCGGACGGCCCGATCCTGGTGATCACCGACGGTGAGTGCGACGTGGTGCGGGTCAGCCGCGAGCACGCGTTCCTGGTCCCGGCCGGTGCGCGGCTCCCGTTCACACCGAAGGGCCCGGTGTTCCGCGTCCGCTGACCGGCGTTCCGGGCGACCGGGCGTTCCGGCGACCGCACCGGACAAATCATGGACACATCCGCGTAGCCGCCGCCGCAAGGCCGGTTCGCGGCTTGCCCGCGTCAATTGCCGTAGGCATCCTGAACGGAAGCGAGTTGGGGGTGAGCGGTATGGATGACGAGCACACGACGATCTGCGCGGTCGACATCGCCGGGTTCGGTGGCATGCCCCGCACACGCCCGAACTACGTGGCGTTGCGTGAAGGGATGTACTCCTCGGTTGAACAGGCGTTCCTGCGGTCGGGAATTCCGTGGGAGGACTGTTACCAGGAGGGCGCGGGCGACGGCATCCTCGCGCTCGCCCCGGCGACCGTCAAGAAGGGCGCGTTCGCCGACAGACTGCCCGTGGCGCTGGTCTCCGCACTTCAGGCGCACAACGAGGCGCATCCGCCGGAGGAACGGATCCAGATGCGGCTGGTGTTGCACGCGGGGGAGATCACCCGGGACGGGCGCGGTGTGACCGGACCGGCGATCATCCACGCCTTCCGGTTGCTCGAGTCGCCCGCGCTCAAGGAGGCGCTGCGCGAGTCCACCGGTGTCCTCGCCGTCATGGCCTCGGTCTGGTTCTACGACGAGGTCATCCGGCACCACCGGGAGTACGCGCCGGACCAGTACGAGGAGGTCGCCGTGGAGGTCAAGGAGACCAACGGGTTCGGCTGGATCCGGCTGCCGGACGGGGAGCGCCGCGTGCCCCGGGAGTCACGCGAGGTCGAGAAACGACGGTCCGCGGTCGCGTCCGCCGGCAACGGATCGGTGCTCGTCACTCCGGTGGTGCGGCCCGCCACACCGGAGTTCTTCCAGGTCCTCGACGCGATCGAGGCGGTTCCCTGCATGCAGGGCGAGCACACCCGGTCGTTGGTGGTGGAACAACTGCGGTTCTCTGGCGCGATCCGGTACTTCCCCAACCGGAGGGCGCACGTGATGAGCATCCTGCGCACCTGCCTCGATTTCGAGGGCGGCGTCGTGGAACTGGTCACCGCGATTTCTGGTCAGGAACCGAGTGGGTCGGTGCCGCTGAACCATTTGATGACACTGTTGACCGGGGCGGCGTAACGCCCCGCCTCGCCGATGCGGACCTCCTGGGTCCGGAAAGGAGAAGCTCGTGGCGTCTGGCAACGCGGGCGGTGCGCTGTGGCCGCTGATCGGTGCGTTGCGGGAACTGCCGTGCCTGTCTTCGGTGCAGGACAGGAACCTCGTCGTCCGGTTGCTCACCGACCGCCTGGGGCATTTGCCCATCGAGGAGAGCCCGCGGATAGAACAGCACCTGATCAACATCGTCGAGGCACTGCAACGCCGCCCGGACGGACTGCCCGCGTTGACCGAGGTTCTAGGCGTTCTCGACGAGGGAACGATTTACTTGCCTGAGGTCAGGAGGATCGTCGCGGAGCGGGACGCGGACGAGATGTGGCCGGAGGGCGAACGCGCCCGGCTGTTCGGCCTGCTGTCGGGGATGATCTTCAAGGACCTCGTCGAGCTGTACCACGAAGTTGCCGGTGTCAACGCGCCGGCACTGCCCGCCGAGACAACGTATCGCGAGGTGTTCTTCACCTTGGAGACACTGAACGCGGACGCGACCGGTCTGCCCAAGCCGATCGTGTTCGTCGAACACCTCGCGCACGGGCGGCGTCCCGAGTTGTCCACGGAACTGCGCCGGTGGTCCGACCGGCAGGCCAGCAGGCTGGAGCTGATCACCGAACTGCAGGCGCTCCGGCGCGCTTTCCACGCACCGCCACCGGGTCCGGCCCCGAACGAGCCCGCGTACCTGGTGCTGATGCTGCGGCGCGTCGGGCTCGCCGGTGACCGGTACCAGCTGTGCCACTGGATGCAGATCGACCTTTCCGAGGGCTGGTACCCCGAGCGGGGCGACGACTTCTTCGGCACCCTTGAAGGTGTCAAACGCCAGGTAGCGGTGTTGATCGAGGAAGTGGAGACGAAATGGGCGAAGTATCAGCCGGACATCCGCATCGAAGTAGTTCTTTCGGGTGAATTATTGAACCTCGACGTCGATCAGTGGCCGTGGGAAGTGGAAAGCACGCTGCCGGTGCCGATCGGATGTCGTTACTCATTCGCAATTCGCTCACTGGATCGAATGCAGACCGGTAAGTGGCATCGTTCGTGGCACGCGCGATGGACTGTTCTCACTGGTCAGCTGCAGCAGTACGGAGCGGTGGATCCGGAGTCGGCTCGGGGTGGCGAGGGGGGTGACGACATCCGTAGGCTGGTCGCAGATTTCGAGAACAACGCGAAACTGGTATCGCTCACGCTGAGTGCCCCGCCCGACGGCTCGGCGAACGGCGGGGACGAAGTCGCGGTCGGGTTGCGGGCCGGTGTGCCGGTCATGGTCTGGCATCGCGAGGATTGCGATTCGGAGGCGTTCTTGGCGGCCGCACGCGAGTTGTTGCACGGCGATGGTCCTGGCACCGTTCTCCAGCGGATCAAACAGGTGCGGACGACCGCGTACCAGTCGCACGCCGAGCACGTCGGACACCGCCTCGCCATGCTCTGGGACGACCCGCACCGACTGGTCGTCCCGCCCGACCTCGGACCGCCGAGGGAGGCGAATGTGGCGTGAGCAGCGGGACGAGTGCGGTGCCGGGTGAGCAGTCACGCGCCGACTGGCACGTGTATCAGGGGACAGGACTTCCCGGCGTCGCGGAGAAACTGCCGGATCCACCGCCGTGGCGCCGGTTCGCCGGCGAACCGGTGTGCGAGGCGCCCGCCGACGACAGCGGTGAGGCCGACCGCAGGATCGGCGGTGTGCGGGGCACGGGCTGGGTGCCGAGCCCGCACGAGGTTTCGATGGTCAACGCCGCGCTGTACCTGCGGCGTCCGCTGCTGGTGACGGGCAGGCCGGGTACCGGGAAGTCGAGTCTGGCCTACCTGGTCGCGCGGGAGCTGGGGCTTGGGCCGGTGCTGCGGTGGCCCGTCACCAGCCGCACCACGTTGAAGGACGGGTTGTACCTGTACGACGCGATCGGGCGGGTGCAGGAGATCAACGCGCGGCGGGGTGAGGAGCCCGACATCGGGGAGTTCGTGCACCTCGGTCCGCTCGGCACGGCGTTGTTGCCCTACGAGCGCCCGCGGGTGTTGCTGATCGACGAGTTGGACAAGAGCGACATCGATCTGCCCAACGATCTGCTGAACGTCTTCGAGGACGGCGAGTTCGAGATCCCGGAGCTCTCCCGGCTCGCGGCGCGTCATCCCGAGGTGACGGTGCTGACCGACGACCGCGACGGTTCCGCCGTGGTGCGCAGGGGCCGGGTGCGGTGCCGGTCGTTCCCGCTGGTGATCATCACGTCGAACGGTGAACGGGAGTTCCCTGCTCCCTTCCTGCGCCGGTGCCTGAAGCTGCACGTCGACCCGCCCACCTTCGCGCAGCTCGGTGCGATGGTGGCGGCGCAGTTCGGGGAGACCGATGGGGTCGACATCTCCCGGCTGATCACGGACTTCGTGGAACGCAGCGAGGCGACCGGCGGCCTCGCGTCCGACCAGTTGCTCAACGCCGTGCACCTGGCCATGCAACTGTCGACGTCGGGCGCCTACCAGCCGGACGGCGACTGGCAGGAACTGCTCACCGCCATCTGGCACCCGCTCTCGTCGACGGAGGGGTGACCGGCCGTGAGCGGACTGCCTCTCGACGACCCGCCTGGCGGCCCGGGGCTCGACTCCGGGGTGTTTCCGCACCTGGACGTCCGAGAGGCGCACTGCGAGCCGGCCCTTGGCACCGGCGACCTGGAGTGGCGCGAGGTCCGCGACGCGTTGTGGCTGGCCCGCGCGATCCATCCAGGCCCGGCACAGCAGCCACCGAAGGCGGTGCCACCCGACCCGCCGGCACCGCGAACCGAGTCACCGCCACCGCCGTCCCCGCCACCGGCGGAGCCCGAGCCGCCGCCGGTCGCCGAGGAGCCCGAGCCCGCGCCCGGCGATGAACAGGAAGCGCAGGACTGGTCGGTCGGGCGGCCGCATCCCGTGCGCACCGCCGTGTACGACCGGCACGCGGCGGGGGAGACCGCGCCGCTGGTCTGGCCGACCACGCCGGCGTTGCAGAACCGGCTCCGGATCGCCAGGGCGTTGCGGGTCCTGTCCCGGCGCACCCCGTCGCCGTGGGGCAGGGAACTCGACGAGGAAGCCACCGCGGAGCGTGCGGCGCTGGACCGGATGTGGCTGCCCGAGTTCCGGCCCGCGACCTGGCACGAGTTCGAACTGGTCGTCGTGGTCGACACGGCGGGCGCGGCGGACGTGTGGCAGCAGATGGTCAACGAGCTGTGCGACCTGTTCCGCCGCCAGGGCGCGTTCCGCAACGTCCGCGTGCTCCTGCTAGACGGCGCGGACAAGGCGGGCGGCGACATCGTGCTGCGCACCGGTGGGCCCGACGGCGCGGTCCGCGGCTGGCGGGACGAGATCGACCCGACCGGCCGCAGCCTGTTCCTCGTGCTGACCGACGGCATCGGTGCGGGATGGCGCACCGGCGTGGCGACCAGGGTGGTGGCGTCGTGGGCCCGGCACGCGCCCACCGCGTTGGTGAACCTGCTGCCGGACCGGCTCTGGCACTGGAGCAGCCTCCTGCCGAGGCGGGTGCGGCTGCGTGCCGAGAGTCCCGGCGTGCCCAACGTGGGGTTGCGGGTACGTACGGAGGCCGGGCTGGCGCTCAACGGCGAGTCGGCGGTTCCGATTCCCGTGCTGGGCCTTGCGCCGGAGTGGTGGGCGAGCTGGGCGAAGCTGCTGGCGGTGCCGGGGGCGGGCTGGGTGGACAGCACCACGATCTTCGTGGAACCCGACGCGGTCGTGGCGGAAGCACCGGTCAAGCCGGATGACGAACCCGAGGAAATACCGCCCAAGGAACGCGTTCTGCGATTCCGCACGTTCGCGTCCGTGCCCGCTTTCCAGTTGGCGATGCTCCTCGCCGCCGTGCCGCTTTCTCTGCCCACGATAAAACTCGTGCAACGGGTGCTCCTGCCGAGCGCGGACATTTCCGCGATCGCCGAGGTGCTGCTCGGCGGACTGCTTCGGAAAATGTCGCTTCGACCGGATGCCGGCGACGGTGTCGACTACGAGTTCCACAGCGGAGTACGTGAGGAACTGCTGGCAGGCGGGCGCCGCGGTGACACTGTGCGAGTAGCTCGCCTGGTCGGGGATCACCTGGGCGCGCGTAATCCGATCGTGCGTAATTTTCGGGACGCGTTGTCCGATCCGGACAGCACGCCCGAACCGGAGCCGACCCCGGAGTCGCGACCCTACCTGCGTGTGCAGGAGGCCGTCTTCCGGGCTTTGTCGGGAAGGTACGCACCGCGCGCCCGGCGCCTCCGCCTCAAGCTGGGGAGAAGCGGAGTTGTGCCGGGCACCGGCGCGACGCCCACGGCCGCCAGTACGATCACCGAGCCCACACCGCTCCAGCCACAGTACGACGCACCGACCGTGGAATCCCGACCCATGTCCGAAGGAGGCCAGATGACCGCGTCCGGGTTGAGTCATTCGGAAGGCACTGGCCGGGCGCTGGGGCGACAACCTCAGATCTGGGGTTCGGTGCCGCTGCGGAATCCTGATTTCGTCGGCCGGGACGAACTGCTCGAACAACTGCGACGGCGCCTCATGGAACCGGGTGAGGCGACCGCTGTTCTGCCGGAAGCCCTGCACGGGATGGGTGGCGTCGGGAAATCCCAGACCGTCGTCGAATACATTTACCGGCACGCGACGGAATACGACATCGTGTGGTGGATTCCATCGGAACACACCACGCAGATCCGGTCGAGTTTCGTCGATCTGGCCAAACGGCTCGGGATCGCGGCGGGCAGTGCGGAGACCGCGGTGCCCGCGGTGCTCGAGACGTTGCGGACCGGGATGCCCGACCGCAGGTGGATCCTGGTGTTCGACAACGCGGAGGATCCCGCGGTCGTGCGCCAGTTCCTGCCGAGAGGCCTCGGCCACGTCGTGGTGACGTCGCGGAACTCCGAGTGGCAGGCCGTCGCGCGCACCGTCGAGGTCGATCTGTTCACCCGCGCGGAGAGCAAGGAACTCCTCCGCCGCCGCGGTGGCGGCAACATCACCGACGACGACGCCGACCGCCTGGCCGAGGCGCTGGGCGACCTCCCGCTCGCGGTCGAGCAGGCCGCCTCGTGGCGGGCGCAGACGGGCATGCCCGTCGCCGAGTACGTCGGGCTGCTCGAGAAGAACAGTGCCGAGTTGCTGAAGGCGGGCGGGACGAGCGAGTACGAACTCCCGGTCGCCGCCGCGTGGAACGTGCCGCTCAACCGGCTCAAGGACCAACGCAGGGGTGCGCTGGAGCTACTTCAGGTGTGTGCGTTTTTCAGCCCGGAACCCATTGCCCGCAGCCTGTTCACAGGCGTGCGCGGCGCCCCGGTTCCGGACGCGCTGGCAGAGGCTTTCGCCGACCCGATCAAGCTGAACCACGCGATCCGGGAGATCAACCGCTACAGCCTGGCGAAGATCGACCACAGCCGGAACACGCTCCAGCTTCACAGACTCGTCCAGGCTGTTCTGAGAGATCAACTGGACCGCACCCAGTGGGACAACATGCGTCACTCTGTTCACCTCATGCTCGTGAACGGCGATCCCGGAGACCCGGACAACGCCGTCAACTGGCCGGTATACGCCGACCTGCTTCCCCATGCCATCAACTCCAGGGCCGTGGAATGCGAGGACAGTTGGGTCCGCCGCCTCGTCACGCACCTGGTCAGCTACCTCATCGCCTCCGGTGATTACCACGGCGCACTGAACCTCGCCGAGTCCGCACGCGACTCGTGGACCGTGGCCCTCGGCCCGAACCACGTCGACACCCTGAACATGGGCCGCCACATCGGCAACGTGCTGCGCCGCGTCGGCCGCGTCACCGACGCGCGTGAGGTCAGCAACGAGGTCCACACGCTCATGCGCGAGCACCTCGGCGAGGAACACGAGGCGACGATCGCCATGTCCGACGTCCTGCTTGTCGAAGACCGCGCGGCGGGGCGGTTCTATGAGGAGAAGGAAAAGGCAGAGGGCAACCTCAAGGGTGCCCGCAAGGTACTCGGCGAGGACGACCCGGCGACATGGCGTTACGCCAACACCTTCGCATCGCGGCTTCGTCTCGCCGGCGACTACTTCAAGGCGCGGGACCTGGACGAGCAGATCCTTCGGCGCAGGACCGCGATGCTGGGGGACAACCACGGGGCGACTCTGAACACCCGCAGTTGTCTTGCCATGGACGTCCGCGAATGCGGTCAGTACGTCGAAGCCTGTGAGATGCAGGAAGTGACGAGCCAGCTGACCACCGAGATTCTCGGCCGAGATCACCCGACGACCATCGGCGGTGACCGGTGTCTCGCGGTGGCCCGCCGCATGGCAGGCCTGCACGAGAAGGCGATGGAACTCACCGAGGACTGCTACAACCGCTACCGCCTGCGGCACGGTGAGGGGCACCTCGACACGGTGACCGGCTTGATGGACATGACCTCCGAGCTGCGGCACATGGGTGACCTCCAGAGGTCTCTCGAGTTCGGTCTCCGCAGCGTCACGGGCTTCGAGGAGATCTACTACCCGGAACACCCGTTCGCCATGATCGCCGCGACGAACCTGGCGGTCACCCGCCGTCTCGTCGGCGATGTCGACGAGGCGCGCAAGCTGAACGAGCGGGCGGTCGCGGGGCTGCTCGAGCGCCTGCACGACGACCACCCCTATGTCCTGGTCGCCAGGGCCAACCTGGCGAGCGATCTCGCGGAGTTGGGTGAGGTCGAGAAGGCCCGTCAGCTCGATGTCGAGAACCTCGAGCGCAGCAAGCGGATCCTCGGCGAGGAGCACCCCATGAGTCTCGCCCTCTCGCACAACCTCTCCATGGACCTGAACCTGCTCGGCAATGCCGACGAGGCGGCGATCCTGCACACGCAGACGTCGGCGAGCTTCCGCAAGGTCCTCGGTGAGAACCACCCGGCGACACTGGCGGCGAGCCACAACGTCCGCGCGAACTGCGACACCGACACCATGCAGCTGTAGCGCCCGGGTCACCCCACCTGGCGAGAGCGGAACCAGCAGGAGAAGGGCCCACCGAAGGCCGGAGATCGCGGTACATGACGATCGTGACCTCCGGCTGCTGGGATCGCGACGGCCGGGCGAGGCGGCAGCGCGGAGATCGCGTTGGAACGCGGGGGAAACATGTCCCGGCGGGGCAAGCACCAAACCCCGAAACTGTGCGGCTACAGCGCCTGGTTCACCCACGTGGCGAGTTCGGAAGCAGCAGGGAGAGGACTGCCGCGTGCCCGGATCCCGCGGTACACGGCGAACGTGACCTCCGGTTGCTCGAGCAGCGAGGCCGCCTCGTTTCCCTGTGCCCGCAGGGCGAGCCCGAGCCCTGCCCACGCGGTGACGTCGTCGGCGTCGGCGCGCAGGCGGTCCTCGTAGCCGTGCGCCGCACCGGCGAAGTCGCCGGTGCACAACGCCGCGTCCGCACGTGGCGTTGTGCCAGGTAACGCCGTCGGCGAGCGCACGAGTGACCGGAACAGCTCGGGGTCGGTCGCCTTGGCGCGCAGAAGGTTCCTGCGGTTCGCGGGCAGCCGCCGTTCGTCGTCGGTGCCGACCGCGGCCCCGCCGGGCCAGGCGGGTGGCGCCGCACCGCCGAGCCACGCGGTGACGAGCTCGCTGACGGCACGCGCGTCCGGCCGGGTGTGACGCAGCCGCCACAGTGCCTGGTGGTCGTCGACGACCGCGGTGACGGTGGCGGACAGGGCTGGGTGCACGGGCACTTCCTCGCAGACGGCCAACCGGGCCGAGACCACGTCCACGAGCGCCTGCCCGGGCGCGGTGAGCAGCCCGCTTGCCGTGATCGTGTCCAGGGCTCGCCGGACCTGAAGCCGCCTGCGGACCATGTCGAAGTCGATGGTGCGGGCCTCGTTCTCGGCGACGACCGAGCTTTGCGACAGCCAGAACTCCACTCCGCAGGTGAACGCGTACACGCCGTGGATGAGCCCGACCAGAGGACGGGGGTCATCCCGCCATGGCGCCAGATAGCGGCGCTCGTTGTCGCCGTTGCCGAGTCGCACCATGGTCATCAGCGCGTTCAGCTTCGAGTGCTGCATCTCGTGCACCATCGCCTCGGCGAACTCGGTCGCGGTGCCGTCGGCCGACAGCCGGATCCCGCCGAACGCGGCGGGCGACGACGCGCCGACGGTGTCCCCGCCCGGCCCGATGGGCATGAGCGCGCGCAGACCGGACGTCAGTTCCCGTGCGTAGGCGGGGTGGTGGTGCACGAGGACGTCCCACGCCTCGTCGAGGAGCTTGTGCCACTCCGAGAGCATGACGTCGGTGAGGTCGGCGGGCGGGCGCGGTTCGGCGAAGCCGTGATAGGGGTCGTGGTCGTCGACCCACGCGCGCAGCGTGCTGCCGTTGGCGGTGGTGGTGTGCTGCCGTGCCGGGGTGAACGCGGAGTCGCTGCCGTCCAAGGGCATCGAGACCGTTCGGCCGAGGCGGAGCCGGGACGCGTGCCCGGCGCAGCTCACCTCAGCCGATCCCACGGGGAACGTCCCGGGGACCCGCACGTGGCCGACGGTGGGGAGCGACACCACACCGCGCCACACCGGGACCCGGACAGCGCAGCGGTGGCCGGTTCTGATCGCGGCGGCCGCCGCGATCAGGTGGAGGTAGCCGAGTTCCGGCCACACGGCCGTGGTGCCCGGCCTCGTGTAGTGCAGGGCGCGGGTCAACCACACGCCGACCGTCGGATACATCAGAAGATCCGCCACCGCGCCCGGATCCCGCTGTTCGGCGGCGGCGATGATCCGCCACGCCCCTTCCGGGTCGACGAGACGCCCGATCGTTTGCGGAGCGCGCCGCAGCTGATCGACCAGTGCCCGGAAGGCCAGTCGCCGTTGGCTGTGCTGTGCGTTCTCGAGCAACGCCATGGTGTCGCCGCTGATGGGACCGGCGCACACCTGGTCGAACTCGGTCCGTGTCAAGCGGTGCCTGGACAGCGTCCAACCCCGTTTTCCTGTTCCTGCAGTTCATTCCCGGTGACGTACGCTGCGGTCGCGTAGGTGTGTTCCAGGGCCGCGACCAGCTCTGATGTCGTGAGGTCGCGCAGTTCTGTCAAAGGGATCGCGGTCAGGTCCACCAGTTCCGAGCCGAGGTCGGCTTCTGTGAGGTTCGCCATGCACCCTCCCCGATCTTCACCCAGTTTGCACTGATGGTACCTGCTGACAACGGGATTCCCCGTTGCTTGCGTGAATGTGGAACGGGTGCGGGCGAGGTTGTCCTGTTTTTGTCAGTTGACGCAGGGAATGCCGTCGGCGGTCATCGGCTCGTCCGGGGTCTGCCGGGCGAGGTTCTGCACGATCACCGTTTCCGGGTCTGCCTGCGGTTTCCTCTGGTTCGTGGTGTTGCGGGCCGGGGTGCTTGGCGGGGGACCGTTCAACAGGCTCTGTACGTACGCCCGCACCTGCGCCGGGTCGACCTCGACCGCGCTGCCGTCGGAGGGGGTACGCAGGTCGATGCTGCCGGTGGGGATGGTGGAGAACTCGATGTGGTCGCCGGTCAGGGTGGCGGCCTGGGTCGCGAAGGACAGCAGGTCCCAGTTCTTGTCCAGCACCACCGTCCTGGTCAGCGCGTCGACCAGGGTGCGCACGCCCGCGGGTGAGGTGAGGGTGCCCGAGCTGAACAGCCGGTGCGCCACCCCGGCCAGGAAGGCCTGCTGTCTGCGCACGCGGTCGAGGTCGCCGCCCGGGAGGCCGTGGCGCTGCCGGACGAACTTCAGCGCGTCGACGCCCTGCAGGATCTGCTCGCCCGCCGGGAAATCCGCACCCGAGTAGGAGTCGTGCACCGGCTCGTTCAGGCACACCGGGACGCCGCCGACGGCCTTCGTGATCTCGCTGAAGCCGTGCAGGCCGATCTCCGCGTAGTGGTCGATGTGCAGGCCGGTCAGCGCGGACACCGTCGCGATCAGGTTTCTCCTGCCCTCGGTGGTGGACTCGCGGTCGACCGTCGCGTCGTCGGCGCCCTCGTCGCGCAGCTGGTTCGCGGCCGCGTTCTTCGCCCGTGCGTACGCGGAGTTCAGCTTGTGCCTGCCGAACCCGCCTGCGATGTCCACATAGGAATCGCGGGGGAGGGACAGGGCGAACGCCTTCTTCTCCGGGTCGGCCGGCACGTGCACCAGCATCATGGTGTCGGTGTTCTGCTCGCCGTCCGCCTCGCCTGCGCGCAGTGCGTCCAGCACGTCCCGCGGCAGCGGGTTGCCCTGCGCGTCGGTGCGGGAGTCGAGGCCAACCAGCAGGATGGTCGACGCGGTGCGGGGCAGGTCGCGCACCGACGACGGGTCGTCGGGGCGGTCCGCGATCACGTCGTCGCGGACCACGTTGTCCTCGGCGGTGCGGTAGGTGTACCACCCGAAACCGACGGCCGCCACGACGGCGGCCGACACGAGCGCCACCAGGGTCCTCCCCGCCCACACCAGCATGGTTCCGACGTTATGGACCGATTGCACCCGTCGTGCCGCGGTTCTGTAACAGCCGCCCGGCGACCCGTTCGCGGCCACGTAACAGCGGCGGGGACCCCGGTGGCCGAGGCGCCCGCGGCATGGTCTCCTGTGCTCGTGCGCGGAAAGGTGATCGGGCGGGCCCTGTTGTGCGGCCTCGCCATGCTCTGCGCCGCGGGCTGTGCCACGCAGGGCGGTGTCGAGGTGGCAGGCCGCGCGAGCCAGGTCAGCCCGCCGCCGTCGGCGCCGACGCTGCCCAGCGGCACCCCGGCCTCCGCCGACCCGGTCGCGATCCTGCGGGCGGACCCGCAGGTCGAGCCCAGGATCAAGGACGGCCTGGTGCCGTGCGACGGTGGCCAGTACCCGACCGACGACCGGTACGTCGACCTCACCGGCGACGGCAAGTCCGAGCTGGTCGTCCTGCTGCTCACCTGCCCCCGCCACGAGTACGCCAAGCCGATGATTCTGCCCGAGCCGTCCGGGCTGGTGGCCTACGCGGGCTACGCGGCCTTCGTGTACGACCTGACGACGGAACCGCCGACGCGCCTGCTCGGCGTCGAGGGACCGGCCATCGACCTCGTGCCGGCCAACGGCAAGGGCAACGAGCTGGTGCTGATCCGCAGCGCCTGGTCGGCGCGGGACGACCCGTGCTGCCCGTCGGACCAGTCGCTGGTGCTGTACCGGTGGAACGGCACGCGGCTCGTCGAGGTGCCGAAGTGAGCGGAGCTTGCGGAGCGAACCATGAGCACAGGGCGACCGCGAGCGGCGCCCCGGAGCCTGCGAGGGGGCGTCCGCGAGTGCTGCTGGTCGAGGACGACGACGTGATCCGGGAGGCGACGCAGCTCGCGTTGGAACGCAACGGGTTCACCGTCGAGGTGGCCGCCGACGGGCTCACCGGGCTGGCCGCGTTCCGTGCGCGGCGACCGGACGTGGCGCTGCTCGACATCATGCTGCCCGGCATGAACGGGGTGTCCCTGTGCCGCCAGATCCGCGAGGAGAGCCCCACCCCGGTGCTGATGATGTCGGCCCGCGCGGACCCCGTCGACGTCGTGCTCGGCCTGGAGGCAGGCGCCGACGACTACGTGACGAAACCGTTCGACAGCACCGTGCTGGTCGCGCGGATCCGTGCCGTTGTGCGGCGGATGAGCCGTGCGGCGGTGCCAGCGGCGGCCGGGGACACCTTCGGTGACCTGGTGGTCGACCGGGACGCGCTGGAGGTGCGGTTGAAGGGCAGGCCGGTCGAGCTGACGCCGACCGAGCTGCGGCTGCTGCTGTGCTTCGCCGACTCGCCGGGCACCGTGCTGACCAGGGACGTGCTGCTGGAACAGGTGTGGGACTACCAGTGGGGCGGCGACTCGCGCGTCGTCGACGTCCACGTGCAGCGGCTGCGCACGAAGATCGGCCAGGACCTGATCGAGACCGTGCGGGGCTTCGGGTACAAGCTCAAGCACGGCGCATGAGGTTCTTCCCGCAGTCGTTGCGGTGGCGGCTGTCGGCGGTGATCGTGCTCGTCAGCGTGGTGCTCGCGGTGGCGTTGTCGCTGCTCGTGCGCTCGGAGTTCAGCCGGGTGCAGCTCGCCGACGCGCGGCGGGTGCAGGACGAGCGGATCCAGCTGGTCGTCCGGGACTACGGGCTGACCGGCCGCGCGGCGCTCGGCAGCAGGCTGGACGCGCCAGACGTGCCGGAGGAGCTGCTGGACGCGGTCCGCGGCGGCCGCCGCGCCACCTACCTGGAGCGGACGCCCGCCGGTGCGTGGATCTGGGCGGCGGCCGAGACCGACGGACGCGTCCTGTCGTTGCGCAGCCCGTACGCCGACCGCGACGAGGCGTTGCGGCAGCTGGACAACGTGCTGATCCTCGGTTCGGCCGCGGTGCTGGTGCTGGCGACGGTGCTCGGGATCGTCCTGGGTGGCCGGCTGTCGAAACGGCTGCGGCGCGCCGCGGTCGCCGCGCGGCGGGTGGCCGACGGCGACGCGACCCTGTCGGTCGGGGAGGAGATCGGCGACCGGCCTCGGGACGAGACGACCGAGCTGGCACAGGCCGTCGACGCAATGGCCGCGGCGCTGCGGGCGCGGCTGGTGGCCGAGCGGCGGGTGACCGCCGACATCGCGCACGAGCTGCGCACCCCGGTGACGGGCCTGGTGACGGCGGCGGAGCTGCTGCCACCGTCGCGGCCCGCCGAGCTGGTGACCGACCGCGTGACGGTGCTGCGGTCGCTGGTCGAGGACATCCTGGAGGTGGCAAGGCTCGACGCGGCGACCGAACGCGCGGAGCTGGTGGACGTGCCGCTCGGCGGGTTCGTGTCGCGCCGGGTGCCATCGGCCGTGGTCACGGCCGCGGAGACGGTCCGCACGGATCCCCGGCGGCTCGAACGCGTGCTGGTGAACCTGATCGAGAACGCGGAACGGCACGGTGCGCCGCCGGTCGAGGTGACGGTCGAGGCCACGACGATCCGCGTGCGGGACCACGGTCCCGGCTTTCCGGCCGAGATCCTGCGGGAGGGGCCGAGCCGGTTCCGCACCGCCGACCCCAACCGGTCCGACGGTCACGGGCTCGGCCTGACCATCGCGTTGGCCCAGGCACGCGTCCTGTCGGCCGAGCTGACGCTCGCGAACGCGACCGACGGTGGAGCCGAAGCCACGGTGGTACTACCGTCTCCGCCGTGAGTGACCGTGACGAGCTGTTGGCACAGCTGGAGTTCTACTGGGATCACAACCTGTGGCCGCGGCTGCGCGGGCTCACGGACGAGGAGTACTTCTGGGAACCCGTCCCTGGTTGCTGGTCCGTGCGCAGGCGCGACGACGACACGTGGTCGATGGACTGGGAGTGGCCTGCGCCTGCGCCGCCCCCGGTGACGACGATCGCCTGGCGGCTGGCACACATGGGCATACAGACGCTGGGCATCAGGGCCAGCGCCCTGTTCGGTGACGGGTCGCTGACGGTCGAGACGGTCCGCTGGCCGCGTACCGCGGCCGAGGCGTTGCGCGCACTGGCGACCCACTACGAGCACTGGCGTCGCGGCGTGCGCGCCCACCAGCCCTCGGACGAGAACTCGTTCACCACCCTCATCCTCCACGTGAACCGCGAGGTCATCCACTACGGCGCGGAGGTCGTGCTCATGCGTGACCTGTTCCGGGCGAGCAGGCGCCCCGCGCCGGCCACCACTCCCGCCTGAGACGACCAATTCCGTGAAGCTCAAGTGGCTTGTGGGCACGAATCCGTCATCAGGCACGACCCCACACTCACGTAGGCGCCCGAGCCGGGGTGGGGCCGATGCCGTGAAAGGCGCGTTCACGGCACAACCGGCGCCGTCAATGGCACATTGACGGCGTTGAGCGCCGTGAACGGCCCATTGACGGCATCCCGAATGCCGTGAACGCGCCTTTCACGGCACCAAAAGCCGGGGCGCTCCACGCCCCGGACCCGCGAAGCGGGCCCAGGCCGCGTAGCGGGCCCCCTGCCCGCGCAACCCTGACGGTGGCGCAAGCCCACCAGCAAGGGGCTCCCTGCCATCCCGTCGACCTGGCAGCGCCCGATCACGCCGCGTCAAGGGGGGCCAAACACCCGAATCACAACACGCACGAATCGGCCCCCCTTGGCGCGGTGTGATAGCCCGTAGGGAGGTCGACGGGATGGCAGGCAGACCCGAACCCAACCGCCGCCGACCCGCCCCTCCGCCACCCCCGAGACCTGCCCGTCCGGCGAGGACAAACCCACAACACCAACCGCAGCCAGCACACCCGACCCAAACCGGACCGATCCGACCAGCACACGACGACCCACTAACACCGACCGCGTCGCCGGAAAGTTCCGGTCCCACCGAGGCTTGGGGAACCAGGGGATCGGCCGCCGCGTCATCGGTTGGCCACCCCCGGAGCGAAGGAGCATCGCGATGCAGCCACAGGTGCTCACCCGGCAGCCGCCGAGTTCCGCGGGCGGGGGTGCGGTCGCCAGGGTGGCCGGTGTGCTCCTGCTCCTGCCCGCGGCCGTGCTCACCGTCGTCACGCTCGTCGTCCCGACGGTGCGGACGGTCGGGATCAGCTTGCGGGCCGAGACCTTCCTCGCCAGGGGCGAGGCCGAGTACGTCGGGTTCGACAACTACGACGCCGTGCTCGGCGACGGCGTGTTCGGGCCGGCGCTGTGGTTCTCGGTGTCGCTCGTGCTGCTGCCGATCGTCGTCGCCGTCGTCGTCGCGCCGCTCATCGCCGCGGCGTTCGACTGGGCGGGTGGCTGGGCGCGGGTGACCGCGCGGGTGGTGCTGTCGCTCGCGATCGTGGTGTTCGCACCCGTGGCGTTGTCCATCGCGTGGACCCGTGCGCTGCGGGAGGAACCCGAACTGCTCGCCGACCTGGCAGGCGGCACGCTGCGGACCAGCGTGGCGCTGATGACGTTCGGTGTGGTGTGCGCGGTCGGCCTGATGGTCTTCCTGCCCGCCTTCCGCGCACGGCGCAAGCTGTGGCCGACGCTGTTCACCGTCGCCGGCCTGCTCGTGCTCGGCATGCTCGCGATCGGGCTGCAGCAGTTCTCGGTGCCGTTCGTGGTGACGCGGTTCGGACCGGCGAACGAGACCATGACACTGCCCGGGATGTTGTTCACGACCGCGTTCGGCAACGGCCGGTTCGGCGAGGGGGCCGCCGTGTCGGCGCTGCTCCTGGTGCTGCTGGCCGTCCTCGGCGTGGCCGCCGTCCTCGTCGTCGTACTGACCCGGTTGCGGGTCGGCGTGCGGCCGTGGCGGTCACCGGGTCCGCGGTCGCCGGTGAACCCAGGCGCGATCGTGCTGGCTCTGCTGGCATTGGTCGCGGTGGTGGTCGTCGCCGTGCTCGCCACGGGGCCCTGGTTCGACGCGCTGGGCGGGCCGGACCCGGAGGTGCCCTCCGGGGCGGGCGGCCGCACCTGGCCCCCGGCCCTGCTCGCGGCGCTCGTGTCGGTGGGGGTCGCGTACCTCGGTGCGCTGGGGATCAGCGGGCTGCGTCCGCTCGGCAGGCACAGCGAGTGGCTGCTGATGCCGTTCGCGCCGTGGCTGTTCGTCGGCGCGACGCCGCTGGGCATCGCGCTGTACACGTCGTTGCGGGACGAGGGCGAACTCGATGACGGCACCGTGTTCCCGCCGATCCTGGTCAGCCTCGTCGCGCTGCTGGTCCTCGCCGTGCTGTGCCGGGGGCAGGCGGAGCGCTGGCAGCAGCAGATCGCGGCGGGCGCACCCGCGGCGGCCTCGTTCTTCCGCACGGTCGTGCTGCCCACCCTGCCCGTAGCGGCGCTCCTCTTCGTGGTGACGGCGTTCCTCAACGCCCAGGACCTGTTCTGGGGCATGCTCACCGCACCGTCGGTGGAGAACGGCACCACGCCGATGCTGTTGTTCACCGCGCACTCGACCCTGACCGGACTGGACTACTCCGTGGCGTCGGCGACCCCGCTGGTGGCCGTCGTGCTCGGGTTCGTGGCCCTGGCCGCCCTCCAGGCGTTGCACCTGGACCGGATGACCGCCACGGTCGGCAGGCCGGACGACCCCACGGGGCCGATCCGGTTGCCGGTCCAGCCACAGCAGACCGCGGCAGGCCAAGCTTGGTCCGACCCGACCCAGCCGCCAGGGCAGGAGCCCCCGCAGAGCGGCTAGCCCTCAGTCGAGGCAGAACTCGTTGCCCTCGATGTCCTGCAGCACGATGCACGACTCGTTGTCGTCGTCGGCGAGCAGTAGCCGCACGCGTTGCGCGCCGAGCGCGACCAGTCGCGCGCACTCGGCCTCGAGGGTGGCGAGGCGCTCCGCACCCACGAGGCCGGTGCCCGCCCGCACGCACAGATGCACCCGGTTCTTGACGACCTTGCCTTCTGGAACGCGCTGGAAGAACAGCCGCGGGCCGACACCGGCTGGATCGCCGCAGGCGAACGCGGAACCCCGTTTCCCGGGCGGCAGCGAGCGATCGAAGTCGTCCCAGGTGGCGAAGCCCTCCGGTGGCGTCGGCACGACGTATCCCAGCACCTCGCACCAGAACCGGGCGAGCCGCTCGGGTTCCGCGCAGTCGAAGGTGACCTGGAACTGCTTGACCGACACCATCGGTCCACCATAGTCATCGCCGCGCGGGCCGGGCGACGCCTCAACCGCGCTTCGGGTTGGTGTAGACCCGGCGCGGCGTGACCAGCACGGCGGCCCGCCGGTCCTCGGCCATCACGCGGTCGTAGGTGTCCCAGTCGTCGTGGGTGCCGCCCGCGGCCTGGAAGACGGCACGCAGCAACGTCTTCGTGGCCGCGTCGTCGACGTCCGGGTGCGGGTCGTCGGGGCCGATGATCTCGGCGGTGCCCTCGACGGCCGCCCACTGCCAGCCCGCGCGGGCGACGACCGTGGTGCGGGGGTCGGCGCGCAGGTGGCGCAGTTTGCGGGAACCGCCCATGGCCACCAGCCCGACGACCGGTTCGCCGGTCTGCGGGTGCGGCAGCACGCCGGCGTTGACGACCGAGGAGTGCACGCTCCCGTCCTGGCGCAGCGTGCTCACCACGCACAGCCCGTGGTCGAGTGGCACGAGTTCGGTGAACGCGGACAGGTCGGGGGCCGGGGGGCTGGGGGTCACGGGCTCACCTCGGGTCGTCGGTCAGGGACTTGCCGGTCCAGATCGCGTGCGTGCACGCGATGCCGCTGCCGCCCTTGGGGCGCAACACGTCGTAGATGTGCATGCGCGGGATCTTCTCCGAGAGGCCCCAGCCGCTCGGCCACGTGATGATCCAGTCCATGTCCAGGTCCACCAGCAGGCCGAGCATCCGCGCGATCGTCGGCTCGTCCAGCCGTTCGAACGCCTCGTCCAGCAGGACCAGGCGGACCGGCGGCTGGTCGGCCGCGGTGCCGACCGCGTCGTAGAACGCCGACGCCGCCGCGAACAGCGTCACGTACGAGATCAGGCGGGTCTCACCCGACGAGAGCTGGCGCATGCGGCGGGTTCTCGGGCTGCCGTCCGGGCCGAGGTCCTTGACCCGCACCGTGAAGCGGTACCACGTGCGGTAGTCCAGTGCGCGGGCGAGCACCTCCGCGTAGTCGCCGGAGTGGCCGTCGCGTTCCGCCGTGATGCGTTCGGTCAGCGCGGTGCGCAGCGCCTCGTCCTGGCCCTCGCCGCGCTTGGCGAACGGGGTGCGGATCAGTTGCATGGCCTGGCGCATGTCCTCGTCCAGGTCCGGCGCGGGCTGCCAGTCCAGCTGCACGTGCACGCCCTGGCTGGAGCGGGCCACGTCGAGGGTGTCGTTCATGCGGCGGCACAGGTCGTCCGCCACCCCGATCTGGGTGGCCAGCTTGTCCGCGAGGTCACGCAGCATGAACGCGTCGAAGATCTGCTGGTACTCCTCGGACAGCAGGTCCCGTTGCGCGGTGAGGCGTTGCGCCACCTCGCGGGCCGCGACCGCGACCGGTTGCGGGCCCTGCGCTCCGGTCACCGTGACCGTCAGGATGTCCGCGGCGCGTTGCGCGATCACGTCGTGGCTGCCCGCGAGGGTGGACTGCAGCGTCTGCAGGTTGCCGAGGACGGTGTCCTCGCTGACGCCGTCCCTCGGGTGCGCCGTCAGGACCTGGTACGCCTCGCCCAGGTCCTCCGGCAGCGGCGGCTCGACCGCCGCCGACCACACGCCGTCCGCCGCCAGGGCGTCGCGGAAACGTTGCCGTGCCAGCGCTTCGCGCTCGGTCAGCTCGGTGATCTTCGACTGTTTCGTGTCGATCTGCGTCTGTGTCTTGCCGGCCTTCACCCGCGCCGCCGTCGCTTCCTGCCGGACCTCGGGCAGGCGCTGGCGGACCGCCGCGCGCTCCTCCTCGGCCGCCGACAGCTCACGTTCCAGTTGCTCCGCCGCGCCGCCGATGGCACGGACCCGCTCCTCGTAGCCCGCCTGCTCGTTCAGGTAGTCCAGGCACGCGCGGTCCGCGCCCGCCTGCACGTCGGCCAGTTCCGCGTCGACGCGGGCGTGGCTGTCCAGCGACCTGGTGAGGCTGTCCACGCCGCCGAGGCAGCGTTTCGTCAACGCCGTGGCCAGCTGTTCGGCCGTGGTGCGGGCCTCCAGTGCCGACGCCCGCGCCAGCTGCAGCGACTCGGCCGTCGCGTCGAGGCCCGCCGCGCGGGCGTCGGTGAGCAGCGCGTCCTGGCGGGCCCGGTAGCGGTCGCCCGTACCGGAGTGCTTGTCCCGCAACGAGAACGCCTTCTTGCTCGCGTCGTCCGCCGACGCGGCCGCCGCCCGCAGCGTCACGTGCGCGGCCAGCACCTCGCGGTCGTCCGGGTACTCGTCGGTGTGCCGCTCCCACGCGGCCACGTTCTCCTGCGCCATCGCCAGCGCCTTCACTGCCAGCTCGCGCTCGTCCGCCAGCCGCGCCAGCTCCGAGGACAGGTCGCTGATCCGCTTGTGCCGCGTCGTCTCCCGCGCGCCCGCGCCGACGAACTCCGCCGCCGGCTTGGTCATCGCACCCGTCAGCACACCGGCCCGCCAGCGGCCGTCCAGGGAGACCGACAGACCGGCGTCGGTGCCGAGGCCGACGCGGGTCAGCACCTGGGTCACCAGGTCCGCCGACACCGGTGAGCCCGGCGGCACCGCGGGCACCAGCACGTCCGACAGCGACGGCGACACCGCCGGGCCCGCCACGACCGCCGTCAGGTCCCGCGACGCCGCGTCGGTCAGCGTGCCCTCCGCCGTCACCCACGCGTTCAGCAGGCCGGAGGACTCCAGCGCCGCCTCACACCCGGCCCGCTCCTCCTGCGACAGCGACGGCGCGAAGTCCACCAGGCGGTAGAACGCGGCACCCGCCGCCTGATCGCGGTCCACAGCGGACACCGGAAGCGCGGGCTCGGGGTCGACACCGGCCCGCAGCGCGTTCAGCTCGTCCTCGGACCCGGCCATCCGCCGGTCCAGCTCTTCGACGCCGCGGCCGGCCCGGTCCACGTCCGCGTGCAGCACCGGCAGCCTGCCGCGCAGCCACGCCGCCGCCCGCTCGGTGGCACCGCGGGCCGCGTCCACGTCCGCCGTGAGGTCCGCCAGGTGCGGCGGCACCAGCTCGGCCGCACGCTCCAGCGTGGCGAGCGGACCGGCCGCCGACCACTGCAGCACCGCCGTGTGCCAGGTCGCCGCCACGTCCTCGAGGCGCTGCGCCGCCTCGTTGCGCCGCCCGACCGACTCGGTCGCCTCCAGCTGCGCCTCGCGGGCCTCCCGCTGCAACCGCTCCACCTCGGACCGCTCGGAGTCCAGCTCACGGGCCCGTTCCAGCAGCGTCAGCGTGACCGCGCACCGCTCCCGCAGCGCCGCGACCGCCTCGCCGGCCTGCACCCCGGCAGCTTCCAGCGCGGCACGCAGCGAGTGCGGCTGCAGGTCCGGCGGGGTGCGGCGGGTCGCCTCCTGCGGCTCGGCCTCGGGGTCCAGCGACAGGCGGACGAACTCGTGCACCTCGGTCGCCGCCGCCTCCGGCACCGCGGGGACCTGCGGGCACAGGCGCGGGTCCAGGCCCGCCTCCCGCATCCGGGACCGCACGGCGTCGGCCAGGTCGGCCGCCTGGTTGGTGTCGTCGACGAACCGGGCCAGCTCGGACACGACCGAGTCGACGAGCTGCTCGGTGTGCTCCCGCTGGGTGCGCAGCTGCTTGAGCGCGCTCACCGCCGCCTGCCGCGCGGCCGACACGACCCGTTTGCGGTCGGCCAGGTCCCGCACGCTGTCGTAGGCTGGGCTGCTCTTCAGCGAGTCGATCTTCGACTCGAGCGTCAGCTCCTGCTCCTCCAGCTGCGCGACCTCGACCTCGGCCTTCTCGGCGGCGGACTCCTCGTCGGCCAGCCGCGCCATCAGCTTCGTGATCTCGTTGCGTGCGGTGGCCAGCTCCTTCGACGCGTCCACACCGCGCTTGCCCGCCGACCGCAGCGAGCTGTACGCGTAGCCAGCGTAGCTCGACAGGAACCGTTGCAGCGCGGTGTCCGCGGCACCCAGGGTGCGGATGTTGTCGCGGATCGACTCCAGGTCCTCGAACGACCGCGCCAGTTGCTCGACCACCGCGGGGTCCAGCGGTGGCAGCGAGTCGGACAGGATCTGCTCCAGCTGCCCTTCGAGGACCTTCAGGCCGACGTCCGGGTTGCGCAGGGTTCGTTGCAGGTGCAGCAGATCCGCGTAGCGGGCGGCCGGGATGCCGTACACCAGCTCGGCGATCTTCGCGCGGAACGGCTCCTCGTCGTGCAGGCAGTCGGCGCCCAGCAGGTCACGCAGCTGGGTCGGGCCGACCGGGGTGCCGTCGAACACGAGCTGGAAGTCGCCGGCGGCACCGCCGACGCGGCGGTCGGTGACGAACCGCCACGAGTCGCCGATCTGCTGCGAGTTCGCGGAGGCCTTGATGCCGACGCCGCTGGTGAGGAACTCCTCGCGCCCGCCGACCGTGCGGCGCAGCTCGATCCACGCGTACCCGATGCGGTTGGGGCCACCGGTGTAGTCGTCGAGCATGAGGCGCCGCATGCTGACCGTGTCGTAGCCCTTCGAGCCGATCTGCCGCAGGTCGCCGTCGAGGCACAGCGGCAGCAGCAGCTCCAGCGTGCGGGACTTGCCGGAGCCGTTGGTGCCCTGGAAGATCACCCGGCCGCCGGACAGGTCGAACTCCTCGACCGCGTACTGCCACACGTTCACGATGCCGCCGCGGTGCAGCTTCCAGCGGGTGGACTGGCCCGCCTCCCCGGAAACGGACGTGCCGGTCGCGCCGGGGAGCGGAGGGTCCTGTCCGGTCACGTGCTCGTGGCCGAGCTGCGTCACGTTCCCCTGCGGTGCGGTCATCGGGTCTCCCCCTCGTGATCAAAGAGCGACCAGCCGGGTTCGGGCGCGGGCACTGGTTCCTCGTCCTGCTTGGGCGCCCCGTCCGGCTCCGGCGCCCACCGGTGCGCGGCGGGGCTGAGCAGCCAGACATCGTCCTCTGCCTGCCTGGCCAACCCCAGCGACAGCAACAGCTGCAGGACGTCGTCCACCAGCTTCGGGATGCTCGCCACCATCAGCTTCGACCACGCGGCGGGGTAGGCGTCGACCAGCTCGTCGCACACCGTGGTGACGCGCTCGACCGGTACCGCAACCCAACCATCCCGCACCGCGCCCGACGAAAGCAGGTCCGGCAGCGCGAGCAACGCCACCCGCGCGACCGTCGACTGGCCGGGGAACGAGACGTCGGTGAGGTAGTCCTCGGGGTCGGTGACCGCGATGCCCTCCCGCCGGACCTCGGCGACCAGCCCGAAGCAGCGTTCGATCAGCCGTGACTCCTGCCGGGCGCGCCTGCGCAGCCAGGCGGCCTCGTCGTCGGTGAGGTCGGCGTAGTGGGTCACCGGGTTCTCCACCAGCCTGCGCCGCAGCGCGTGCTCGACGCCGCGCGGGCCGGGGCGGGCGGCGAGCGTGACCAGCTCGGTCGGCGTGGCCGCGACACCGATCGGCCCCGCCACGAGCTGGCCGAGCAGCGTGGTGTCGATCGTGAGGAGCGCCTCGTCGTCGCCGGTGACCGTGCCCTCGATCTCGGTGAGCACACCGAGCGACACCAGGTACCGCAGCGCCGACGCGATCGCGCGCAGCTCGCCGAGGTCGTCGGACACCTCGATGCCGGCGTCGCCCGCGGCCGAGCGGATGTCGGTGACCAGGCGGGACAGCAGCGTCTGCTGGCCGACGCCGGTGAGCGAGGCGAGCGTGAGGGCCAGGTAGGCGTAGCCGCGCGGGGTCAGCGTGGCCTCGCCCCGGGTCGGGTCGTGACCGGGACCGGACTTGTACAGGCGCGCGAACCGCCGTTCCACGACGAGCCGGTAGCCGAGCACACCCGCGAACAGCTCGGACAGCACCGCGCGATGCCGGTAGACCAGCGGCAGCAGCTCGCTCTCCTGCCCGCCGGTGCGCAGCAGCGGGCGGCGCAGGAGGACCCGGGCACACCGCACCGCGTCGGCCTGGTCGATCTCACTGAGCCGGTCGAGGACCTCGGTGTTCATGGTTCGCTTCGCTCACGGTGTACCTGGTTCGCTTCGCTCGTCCGCCAGCACGCCGTCTTCCCTCGTCGCGTGCCCGGCGCGCGCTCCTCGGTCCAGACGGCGCACGCTCCTTCACTCCCGCTCACGGTGTTCATGGTTCGCTTCGCTCATCCGCTAGCACGCCGTCTTCCCTCGTCACGTGCTCGGCGCTCGTTCCTCGCGCCTGCGCGCGCTCCTCGGTCCAGACGGCGCACGCTCCTTCGCTCCCGCTCACGGTGTTCATTTCGTGCCGGTACTGAACTCGACGGCGGTGTCCTGCAGTTCGAGCACGCCACCCGCGGTGTGGATGACGGCCGTGCCGCCCGACTCGGGGCGCAGGCGCAGCGTCAGCCCGCCGACCGGGTCGACGGCCTCGCCGGGGTCGGTGGTGCGTTCGCGTTGCGCCATGGCGTCGGTGAGCAGGCCGCACAGCGTGCCGAGCGCGTCGGCGGACAGGGTCACGTGGTCCAGCCGCCCGCCGGCCGAAGCCAGCTCGGCGACCGCGGCCGTGTGCCGGGCGTCGGCGTTGCGGGCCTCGGCGAGCAGCTGCTCGCGGCCCAGCGGGTTGTCGAGGATGCGGGACGTGCGGCCGCGGGTGCGCTCACCCCGGCCGCGGACGGTGACCAGCACGTCGACGACCGGACCGTCGGCCCACGGGGTCTGCTCGTCGTCGCCGTCGTGCTCCGGCGCGGGGGAGACGTGGCGGGCCGAGTGCAGCCCGAACGCGGCGGCCGCGAGCGTGTGCGCCTGGTCGGGGGTCGACTCGTCGAACCACTTCGCGAGCGTCAGCAGCTCGGCGCGGCGGCCCGGCTCGGGACCGCCGCCGGACGTGGCGCGCTTGACGGTGGCCAGCAGCGTGCCGATGGCGCGGGCCGTGGCCTCCCGCAGCGCCGTGACCTGCGAAGGGCGGCCCGGCCGGTCGACGAACCAGTCGGTCAGCTCCCGCCAGTCGGCGGCCGCGCGACCCCGGGCCCGTTCCACGTCGCGGCCCAGCGAACCGGACGGGGTGAGCAGGCGCAGCAGGTGGCGGGTGGCGTCGGCGAACTCGTCGCGGGTGAGGATCTCGGCGATCGCGGGCGTGTACCGCAGCACGTCCTCGACGACCATCTGGATGTACTCGACCAGCAGGTTGCGGAACCCGGAGATCTCGTCGGAGGCCAGGTGGTAGCGGGTGACGACCTGACCGAGGTAGGCGTAGAAGTCGCGGACCGTCGCCGCCAGCTCTCCGTGCTGCAGGAAGAGCGTGGTGACCTGCTCCGCCATCCGTTCGACGGCCCGCTGCGCGGTGTCGGAGCCGGGTGCGCGGGCGTGCTCGTGGCTGGCGCGGGACAGCCGGACGAGCAGCTCGTCGAGGCCGGCGGCGATGGCGGGCAGCAGCTCGCGGGAGACCTCGCGTGCGCCCTCGGTGGTGCGCAGCAGCTCGTCGACGTCCCGCTGGACACGCACGCCGAGCTTGCTGACCTGGTAGCGGACGCTGCCGTGCTGGAACTCGGCGATCGAGGAGGCGACCACCTCGCGGCGGCCCGCGACCAGGTTGCCCCACTCGACGAGCTGCTTGAGCCGGGTGATCACGTTCTCCACGCGGGACTCGCCGGGCGCGATGTCACCACGCCGTTCCGCGGCGCTCAGCGCGGCCGACACCTCACCCGCGGACAGGTCCGCGAGCAGCGTCGACGCGAACAGCCGCATGATCCACAGGTAGGTGCGCCGGTGCTCGCGCGCGTCCAGGTAGGCGTACAGCTTGAGCCGGCGCGCCTCGTCCGCCGCCAGGTCGGCGGGAGGGTCCGATGCCATGGTCGGTCACCCTACCCGCGCCGACCGACGACGCCGGGCGACGTGCCCCACCCGGCCGGGGGACATCGAGGCAGGAAAGACGCCTCGGACGTTCCGGGCACGCGGAGCGGTCCGGCGTCGCTTTCCTCCCGGTTCGCCCGGTACCGCTCGTATCTGCGGCGCGGTGGCATGCTCTTGTTCGCCGATGGCAATCATGTTCGGGGTGCTGGGACCGGTGCGGCTGCGCAGGGGGACGCGGCTCGCGCCCGCCGCGGGGCGCATGCAGTCGATCCTGCTGGGGGTGCTCCTCGCCCGCGTGAACGGCGCCGTCCCGGTGGACGTCCTGATCGAGGCCATGTGGGGTGCGCCGGACCCGCGCAGCGCGCAGCGGCTGCAGCTCCACGTGCACCGCCTGCGCCGCGTGCTCGACGACCCGGACCGGCTCACCTTCCACCGCGACGCCTACCGGCTGCGGGCCGACGCCGACGAGCTGGACGCGACCCGGTTCGAGCTGCTGGTCCACGACGGGCGGCCGGAGTCGCTGCGGGAGGCGCTGCGGCTGTGGCAGGGCGAGCCGTACCAGGGGCTGGACGTGCCGCTGCTCACCGACGAGGCCGCCAGGCTCACCGAGCGGCGGCTCGCAGCGGAGGAGGACCGCTACGCCGCCGAGCTGGCCGCCGGCCGGGCCACCTCGGTCGTGACCGACCTCGCCGAGCTGGTCCGCGCCCACCCGTTGCGGGAGCGGGCGCACCTGCTGCACGTCACCGCCCTGTACGAGGCGGGCAGGCGGGCCGACGCGCTGCGCGCCTACCGCTGCGCACGCGACGCGCTGGTGGTCGAGCTGGGCGTCGAGCCGGGGTTCGAGCTGCGTGCGCTCGAGGCACGTGTCCTGGCCGGCGATCCGGTCACCGGGTGGGCGGGGCCCGCGCAGCTGCCCAAGGACGTGCCCGCGTTCGTCGGCAGGGACGACGCGATGGCGGCCATGGCCGCGGCGTGGGCGCGCCGGGCGGGGCCGCTGGTCGTCGCGGGCACCGCCGGGGTCGGCAAGACCGCGCTCGCCGTGCGCTGGGCACACCGCAACAGGGAGTCCTTCCCGGACGGCCAGCTGTACGTGGACCTGCACGGGTTCGGGCCGGGCCGTCCGCTCGTGCCAGCGGACGTGCTGGCCGGGTTCCTCCGGGCGCTCGGGGTGCCCGGGGCCGCCGCGCCGACCGACCCGGTCGAGCTGGCCGCGCGGTTCCGGTCGCTCGTGCACGACAGGAAGGTCCTGGTCCTGCTGGACAACGCGCACTCGGTGGCGCAGGTGCGGCCGCTGCTGCCCGCCGGGCCGGACTGCTTCGTGGTGGTCACCAGCCGCGACTCGCTCGCCGGGCTCGTCGCCCGCGACGGCGCGGCTCGGGTGGACCTGGACCGGCTGCCGCCCGCCGAGGCGTCGGACCTGGTGCGCCGCCTGGTCGGCGCCCGCGCGGACGCCGAGCACACCGCGGTCGGCGAGCTGGTCGACCGGTGCGCGCGGCTGCCGCTCGCGTTGCGGATCGCGGCGGAGGCCGTCGGCATCCGCGCCGGGCTGCGGGTCACCGACGTGGTCGCCGACCTCGACCTGGACGTGCTCGACGCGACCGGCGACCCCGGCACCGACATCCGCGCCGTGTTCTCGTGGTCCCACCGCCACCTCGACGACGACGCCGCCCGCCTGTTCCGCCTCATGGGCCGCCACCCGTGGGACGCGCCACCGGACGCGCTCGGCGCGCTCGCGGGCTTCGACGGCAGGACCACCCGGCGCGCGCTGGCGTCGCTCGCGCGGGCGCACCTCGTCGAGGAGTCGGCGGGCGGCCGGTTCGGCATGCACGACCTGCTGCGCGCGTACGCGGCCGAGCAGCAGGAGCCGGACGCCGGCGCGGTGCGGCGGTTGTTCGCGTGGTACGTGCGGTCCGCGGCCGCCGCGCGGTTCGCGCTCATCCCGCAGTCACCGGAGATCCCGATGACCGGGGTGCCGGAGGGCGGGAGCTCGTTCCCCGACGCGGCGGCCGCGCTCGCGTGGTTCGACGCGGAACGGCCGGTGCTGGTGGCGCTGGTGACCTCCGGGCGGGACGACGACCTCGCGTGGCGGCTCGCCGCCATGCTGCTGACGTACTTCAACATCGGCAAGCACTGGGGCGACTGGCTCACCACGCACGAGGCCGCGCTCGCGGCGGCCCGGCGGGTGGGCAGTGAGCTGGGGGAGGCCCTCGTGCTCAACGGTCTCGGCGTCGTCCACGACGACCTCGCGCACGACGACGAGGCGGTCGCCTGCCACGTCGGCGCCGAGGAGCTGTACGCGCGGGTGGACGCGCCGCACTGCTCCGCGTGGAACCTCAACAACCTCGGGGTGGTGTACGACCGGCTCGGGCGTTTCGACGAGGCCGCCGCCGCCCACCACAAGGCGCTCGACCTGTTCCGCTCGGTCGGCGACCAGCGCGGTGTCGGCTACAGCCTCAACAACCTCGGCGACGTGTACCGGCAGCGCGGCGAGTACGCGGCCGCGGAGACGAACCTGTTGCTGGCACTGGCCTTGCAGACCGAGGTGGGCGAGGTCGACGGCCTGCGCTACACCTACGCCCACCTCGCCGACCTGTACTGGGACGCGGGCAGGCCCGCCGACGCGCGCGAGTGGTACGACAAGGGCGTCACGGCGAGCTTCGCGGCGGGCGACCGCTGGCTCGCGGCGAAGCTGCTGACCCGCCTCGCCGTGCTGGGCCACGAGCCGGGCGACCGCCTGCGCCAGGCACACGCGTTGTTCCACGAGGTGGGCGACACCGAGTCGGCGGACGAGGTCCGCGAACTGCTGCTGTCGGCAGGCTGAACCGGGTCAGGCCGCCTGCCGCCGCGCCGCCACCTCGACCGCGGTGCGCACGAACGCCGCGAGCTCCCTGTCCCGCCTGCCCGCGGCCCAGACCACCGACAGGGTGTACGGGCTCGCGTCCGTGACCGGCCGGTAGACCAGGTCCGCGCGCCGGTAGCTGTCGGCGAGCGACGTGGGCACCAGCGCCACCGCCTGCCCCAGCGCGACGACCTCCAGCAGCTGCGAGCTGTCCGCCACCTCCGGCCCGGACACCGGCGAGGACTGACCGGTCCAGTACTCGCGTTCGGCGGGCAGCTCACGGGACCAGCGCGGCATCGGGTGCCCGGCGAGGTCGGCCACCACGAGCGACCTGGCCGCCGCGAGCGGGTGCCCGGCAGGCAGCGCCGCCACCCTCGGTTCGGTCACGAGCGGCTCGGCCTCCAGATCCGGCCAGACGTGCGGGGAACCCATCAGCGCCGCGTCGGCGCGACCGGTCCGCACCAGCGCCGCCTGCTCGCCGTACCCGCTCACCAGCACCTCCACCGGGCCGGGGCAGTCCGCCACGACCTCCTTCAGCAGCACGGACGCGACCCCCGGTTTCGCCGTCACCACGACCGGCCCGTTCGCGCGGCGGGTACGCAGCGCGGCCGCGGTCACCGCGTCGAGGATCGGCACCGCCTCGGCCAGCAGCGTCTCGCCAGCCTCGGTCAGCGCCACCCGGCGGGTGTCACGGGTGAACAACCGCACCGCCAGCTTGCGTTCCAGCGCGCCGATGGCCCGCGACAGCGGTGGTTGCGCGATGCCGAGCCGCTGCGCGGCGCGGGAGAAGTTGAGCTCCTCCGCGACCGCGCGGAAGTACCGCAGCTCCCGGATCTCGAGGTCGTTCATACCCCCAAGGTATAACGCCAGACCGAAGCGGTCCTTCTCACCGCGCGGCCGCGCTGGTGGGCTGGTGGCATGGAAACAGCACTGGTTACCGGAGCGAACAAGGGGATCGGCAGGGAGATCGCGCGGCGGCTCGTCGCCGAGGGGATGACCGTGTATCTCGGTGCACGGGACGAGGTGCGCGGCAAGGAGGCCGCGGAAGCGGTCGGCGCGCGGTTCGTTCGGCTCGACGTGACCGACGAGGAGTCCGTCGCCGAGGCGGTGGCCGGCCTCTCCTCGCTCGACGTGCTCGTGAACAACGCGGGGGTGGCCGTCGACTGGGGCGTCGAGGCCGCCGACCTGAGCGCGGCCCTGATGCGGGAGGCGTTCGAGGTCAACGTGTTCGGCGTCGTGACGGTGACGAGGGCGTGCGTGCCGCTGCTGCGCCGCGCGCAGGCGGGGCGGATCGTGAACCTGTCGAGCCCGCTCGGCTCGCTGACGCTGCTCAGCGACTTCGACAGCCCGATCGCGGAGCCGCAGCTGCTCGCGTACAGCTCGTCGAAGGCCGCGCTGAACGCGCTGACGCTGGTGTACGCGCGGGCGTTGGCGCCGATCAGGGTCAACGCCGTGAATCCCGGCCTGATCGCCACCGATCTCAACGGTTTCCCCCCGGGGGAGGGCGTCGGCACGGTGGCGCAGGGCGCCGAGGTGCCGGTCCGCCTCGCGCTCGGCGACGGCGGCACGGGCGGTTTCCACGGCGAGGACGTCAGCTCGGTCGGCGGCCGCGTGCCGTGGTGATGCCACGACGGTGCCCTTCGGGACCTCCCGAAGGGCACCGTCGAGGGGTTACAGGCGGACGACCATCTTGCCGGTGTTCTCGCCGCGCAGCATGCCGAGGAACGCGGCGGGCGCGTTGTCGAGACCGTCCACGAAGGTCTCCTCCGCCACCAGTTTCCCGCCTGCCAGCCACTGCCCGACCTCGGCGGCCATGGCGCCGAACCGGTCGTAGTGGTCGAGTACGAGGAAACCCCGCAGCCGCAACCGTTTGCCGACCAGCAGGTGCAGGTTGCGCGGCCCCGGCGGCGGCTGCTTCTCGTTGTACATGGAGATCGACCCGCAGACGGCGACGCGGCCGTCGTTGTTCAGCGCGCCGATCGCCGCCTCGAGGTGGTCGCCGCCGACGTTGTCGAAGTACACGTCGATGCCCGCGGGCGCGGCCCGCGCCAGCAGGTCCGCGACGGCACCGTCGCGGTAGTTGAACGCCGCGTCGAAGCCCAGCTTGCCGGTCAGGTGCGCGACCTTCCCGGCCGACCCCGCGCTGCCGACCACCCGGCCCGCGCCCTTCAGCCGCGCGAACTGGCCGGCCAGGCTGCCGACCGCGCCCGCGGCGCCGGACACGAACACCGTCTCGCCCGGCTCGAACGACGCGATGTCGAGCAGCCCGACGTACGCGGTCAGCGCGGGCATCCCCAGCGCGCCGAGGAAGTGCGACGGCGAGACACCCTCGACCGGCGTCAGCGGCGTGTACTGCGACACCAGCGCGTGTGACCGCCAGCCGGCGTTGTGCAGTACCAGCGCGCCGGGCGCCACGCCATCCACACCGGACTCGACGACCGTGCCTACGGCGCCACCCTCCAGCGCCTTGCCCAGCTCGTAGGGCGGCGTGTAGGACTTCACGTCGTTCATCCGGCCGCGCATGTACGGGTCGACGGACATGAACGTGTTGCGCACCAGCAGTTCTCCCGCCGACGGCGATGGCAGCTCGACGTCCGCGAACGCGAAGTTCTCTTCGGTGGGCCAGCCGTCCGGGCGGGACGCGAGGCGGATCTCCCGTGCGGTGACCGACATCAGGCCACCCGCAGCTGCACGTCGATGTTGCCGCGGGTCGCGTTCGAGTACGGGCACAGCTGGTGCGCGGCGTCGACCAGCTTCCTGCTCGTCTCCTCGTCGAGGCCCGGCAGCGACACGAGCAGGTCGACGGACAGCCCGTACACCTCGCCTTCCTTGCCGATGCCGACCTCCGCGGTCACCGACGAGTCCCGCACCGACACCTTCTCCCGCCGCGCGACGCCCTGCAGCGCGCTGTGGAAACACGCCGCGTAGCCCGCGGCGAACAGCTGCTCGGGGTTGGTGCCCGCGCCGCCGGGCCCACCCATCTCCTTCGGGATGGACAGGTCGTGCGCGAGCACGCCGTCCGAGGACGCGACGTGGCCGTTGCGGCCCGCCCCGGTGGACGTGGCGTTGGTCGTGTAGAGGGTGTTCACGGTGCTGATCCCCTTCTCGTCCGGTCCTGCTGTGCGGTGATCTCTTCGGTCAGTCGTACGAGGTTCTGCCGCAGTGCCTCGAGGTCCTCGCGTGCCATGCCGGTCGCGCCGGAGAGCTTGCGCGGCACGCTGGTCGCGCGGTCCCGCAGCGCGGCGCCGTCGTCGGTCAGGTGAATCCGGACCGCCCGCTCGTCCTCCGCGCACCGCGCACGGCGCACGAGACCGGCGGCCTCAAGGCGTTTCAGCAGCGGCGACAGGGTGCCCGAGTCGAGGTCCAGTGCCTGGCCGAGTTCCTTGACCAGCACGGGGCCACGTTCCCAGAGCACGAGCAGCACGAGGTACTGCGGATAGGTGAGGCCGAGCGCGTCGAGCGCGGGCCGGTAGAGGCCGGTGACCGCCCTGGACGCCGCGTACAGCGCGAAGCACACCTGCTTCTCGAGCTTCAGGTCGTCGGCCGTCACGACCCTTACGTTACGCACAATTGAGTTGTGCACAACTTGATGTGCCCGGAGTCACTCAACTAATGAGCATGCTGCCAACAAGCCATCTAGGCTGCCCGCATGCGTCGATTCCGGTGGGGGTTACCCGCACTGCTCGTCGTGCTCTGGCTCGCCATCGGCGGGATCGGCGGACCGTTCGCGGGCAAGCTCTCCGACGTTGCGACGAACGACAACGCCTCGTTCCTGCCGGAGTCCGCGGAAGCGACCGAGGTGGAGCGCCTGCAGCGCCAGTTCAGCGACGAGCAGGTGCTGCCCGCCGTGGTCGTCGCGGAGCGCGCGGCCGGCATCACCGAGGACGACCTGCGCTTCCTCGCCGAGCGGGGCGCTGCCGTCGCGCGGATCGACGGCGTCGCCGGGTCGCCGACGCCGCCGCAGCGGTCCGAGGACGGGGCGGCGGCGCAGTTCGTGGTGCCGATCGCCGCGGACGGCGGCGAGCCGGACAAGGTCGTTGCCGAGGTCCGCGCCGAGGTCGCGAAGGGCGCGCCGGACGGGCTGACCGTGCTGGTCACCGGCCCCGCCGGGCAGATCGCCGACCTGGTCGTCGCGTTCGGCGGCATCGACGGGCTGCTGCTCCTGGTCGCGGGCCTGGTCGTGGTGCTGATCCTCATCGTGGTGTACCGCAGTCCGCTGCTGCCGCTGATCGTCGTGCTGTCGGCGGTGTTCGCGCTCGGGGTCGCCGCGTTCGTCGTGTACCAGCTGGCCGACCACGACGTGCTGACGCTCAACGGTCAGAGCCAGGGCATCCTGTTCATCCTCGTCTTCGGCGCGGCCACGGACTACGCGCTGCTGCTGGTGTCCCGGTTCCGCGAGGAGCTGCGGGACGTCGACGACCGGTTCACCGCGGTCCGCAGGGCGTGGCGTGCGACGGTCGAGCCGATCGCCGCGTCCGCGGGCACGGTCGTGCTCGGCCTGCTGTGCCTGCTGTTCAGCGACCTGCGTTCCAACCAGGGCCTCGGACCGGTCGCCGCGATCGGCATCGGCGCGGCGCTGCTCGCGTCGCTCACGTTCCTGCCCGCCGCGCTCGCGCTCGTCGGCAGGGCCGCGTTCTGGCCGTTCCTCCCCAAACACGGCTCGGAGAAGCCGGAGCACCGCGGCATGTGGGGCTGGATCGCGCGGCACGTCGGCGCGCGGCCGAGGCTGATCTGGATCGTGACCGCGCTCGTGCTGCTCGCGGGTGTCGCGTTCGTGCCGCAGCTCAAGGCGAACGGCACCGCCCAGTCCGACATCTTCCTGACCGAGGTGGACTCCGGCCGGGGCCAGGACGTGCTGTCCGCGCACTTCCCCGGCGGCTCCGGCTCGCCGACGGTGATCATCGCCAGGTCGCCGCAGGCGGAGCGGGTCGCGCGGGCCGCCGACGTCGACGGGGTCGCGCAGGTGCGGCCCGCGGGGGAGAAGAACGGCCTGACGCTGCTGCAGGCGACCCTGGAGGACGCCGCCGACTCCGAGGCCGCGCTGTCGACCGTGGCACGCGTGCGCGACGCGGTGCACGCCGTGCCGGGCGCCGAGGCACGCGTCGGCGGGCAGACCGCGATCCAGCTGGACGTGCAGACCGCGTCCCGCCACGACCGCAACCTGATCATCCCGATCGTGCTCGTGGTGATCTTCCTGGTGCTGGCGTTGCTGCTGCGGGCGCTCGCGGCGCCACTGCTGCTGATCGCGACGGTGGTGCTGTCGTTCGGGGCGACCATGGGCGTGTCGGCGCTGGTCTTCAACAACGTGTTCGGCTTCCCCGGCGCGGACCCGGCGATCCCGCTGTTCGGGTTCATCTTCCTGGTGGCGCTGGGGATCGACTACAACATCTTCCTGATGACCCGGGTGCGCGAGGAGGCGCTCACCTCCGGCACCCGCAAGGGCACGCTGCGCGGCCTCGCGGTGACCGGCGGCGTGATCACGTCGGCCGGGGTGGTGCTCGCGGCGACGTTCGCGGCGCTGTCGGTGATCCCGGTGCTGTTCCTGGCCCAGATCGCGTTCATCGTCGCGTTCGGCGTACTGCTGGACACGATCGTCGTCCGTTCCCTGCTGGTACCGGCCCTGACCATCGACATAGGCAAACGAATCTGGTGGCCGGCAAAACTGAGCCGCCACCAACCCCCACCCCCCTGACAACCACCACCCCCCGCGAGTCCCCCATCCAGAACCCGCGAGTCCCGCGTTCAGAACCCGCGAGTTCTCCGTTCGGGACCGGTGAGTTCCCCGTTCGGGATCCGTGGTGGGTGCGTTTTCGTGTCGGGCGGGATTCAGCCCGCTTTGGTGTTTCCGGGGGCGAGGAGCGTTTCCGCGAAGCCGCGCCACGCGTCCGAGCATTCGATGGCCATCCTGGCCACGGTGTCGCGCCAGTGCGGTGGCACGTTCGCCGCGATCGCCGCCCATTTCTCCGGCGACACCGACCGCGCCTCCAGCAGGCGCAGCAGGGCACGACCCGTCTCCGAGAACCGGAGCGTCGGATCGGAGCGCAGCCGCATCACCAGCGCCGCAGGGTCCGGGCTCGGTGCGGGACCCGCCTCCGCGAGCTTCCTGCGCACCGACCGCGCGGTCTCCGGGGAGATGCCCGCCCGCCGCGCCACCTCCCGCAACGACAGGTCGGGCTCGGTCATCAGGATCGCCCGCGCCACCCGCCGCCGCTCCAGGCCGTTGACGGGCCGCAGCTTGCCGTCGTTCCCCAGCCGCACCTCCGGCGCCGACTCCGGCCGCGACCTGCGGATCCTGGCGACCGTCGCCGCCGACAACCCGGCGACCGTGGCGATCATGCGGTCCGACCAGTGCGTGTGGGACGCGATGATGCGTGCCGCTGCCGCCTTGCGATCGGTCAGTGACAGTGGCAGTCCGTGTGTCACGTTCGTGCGGACGGCGAGCACGAACGCCTCTTCGTCACCGCCCTCGAAGTACCGGGCCGCGATCCGCTCGTCACCGCGCAGCCGGGCCGCGCGCAGCCGGTGCATGCCGTCCACGACCCGCATGTCATCGCGCCGGACGATGATGGGCGGCAGTTCGCCGATCGTGTCGGCGAGTGTCTGGACGTGTTCGAGGCTCTCCCCGCCCTGCCTCGGCGAGTGACCTCCGCGCACGTCCGACACGGCGACTGTGGTGACAGGACCGTCGACGTCGAATGGCATGTCGACCCCCTGGGTACGGCGGCCGTCGAGGCCGCGATCTGACAACACCCGTACCGTACGACGTTTCCAGGTGCGGGTCTCCTGTGCCAGTGATGGATTCACGGAACGGGCGGGAAGAGTTCCCATCGTTGCTCGCCGGACGTGACTTTGTGATCTGACCTGCGAGAACAAGCCGGAATCACCGCCGATTCGGCATTTCCCACCTCACCCGACCAGGTGAGATCACGAGCTCCGAAGTGTGTCAAGTCACCTTCCGGGTACAGGCTTTCTCCAATGCGCGTCCACGAGGGGCGTGCCCGTCTCGCCTGGAAGGGGGCGGTGGCGTTGCAGAGTTCCAATCTCGCGGCCGTCGATTTCGGTCAAGGGATCTCGAACGCGTGGAGCGCGATTGCGACGTTCGTGCCCAAGTTGCTCGGGTTCTTGCTGATCCTGTTCATCGGCTGGCTGATCGCGAAGGCGCTCAGCAAGGTCGTCGACAAGGTCCTCGAACGGGTCGGGTTCGACCGCGTGGTGGAGCGCGGCGGCATCAACCGCATGATGTCGAAGAGCAAGTACGACGCCTCGGACATCATCGCGAAGCTCGTGTACTACGCCGTGCTGCTGATCGCGCTGCAGATGGCGTTCGGCGTGTTCGGCTCGAACCCGGTGAGCACCATGCTGACCGGCATCGTCGCGTTCCTCCCGAGGGCGGTCGTGGCGATCGTCATCATCGTCGTGGCGGGCGCGGTGGCCCGTGCGGTCAAGGACGTGATCACGAACGCGCTCGGCGGCCTGTCGTACGGTTCGCTGCTCGGCACGCTCGCGTCGGTGTTCATCTGGGGTCTTGGCATCATCGCCGCGCTGAACCAGATCGGCGTCGCGACCGCGGTGACGACCCCGGTGCTGATCACGGTGCTGGCCACCATCGGCGGTATCGCGATCATCGGCGTCGGCGGCGGGCTGGTCCGGCCCATGCAGCAGCGCTGGGAAGACTGGCTGCACCGCGCGGAGAGCGAGATCCCCCAGGCCAAGGCGGCTGCCGAGGCGTACCAGCGTGGCCAGGAGGACGCGAGCCGCACGGGCGCCCCGACCCGCGCGGAACACATGGCGCCTGCGGGCGGCGCCCACTCGGCGCCCAGCCAGATGCCGACCGGCGCCCAGGGCACGCAACAGCACCAGCGCATGCCGCAGGGCTACGAGCAGTACCCGCAGAACCCCGGCTACCCCCAGCAGGGCAACTACCCGCCGGGACGACCGCAGCAGTAACCGACAGCGACGGCGGCCGGGTGCCCAGGTTGGACTGGCCTTTCAGGGCACCAAGGTCAGGCCAGGGACGGCAGGTCGTCGGTCCTCGCCACCGGGTGGCCGGGCAGCATGTTTCGCGCCAGTGAGCAGACGGCCAGCAGTCGCACGTGGAACCAGCTCGCCGTGCTCCACTCGGTGGCGTCGCCCAGGATGGGGAGTGCCATGCCGCGTTCCCGCAGATGGTCCTGGATGCCCTGCGCGTAGCCCGCCAGCAGCACCGTCCCGGCCACCGCGGCGCCGGACTCCACGCCCGTCGTCAGGATGTCGCGGACCGCCGCCGCGTGCTGGTCGACCACCGCCGCCAGCCCGGGCACGGTCGCCACCGCCACCAGCCCAGCCGTGCCCAGTTGCTCGTTCAGGCGGTCCAGCGCACGTCGCGCGGACCGTTCCAGACGCCGGAGCCCCACGTGATCACCCACTAACAATCGAAAACCATCCGCGTGTGTATCACGCGGAGTAGCCATTGCGATTGTCGAAGTGGTCCGTACCACACTCGGACACAGCGTATCGTTCTCTCTGTGAGGGAGTACTCACGCTGCGGTGACTATCGTGGCTTGGGTACCTGAACCGCATCGTCGCCGTCGGCGATGCCGACGGCGACGGACTGTCGAAGTATCCCGAGCGGATCTTCGTATTCCGGTTGCGGTGAACAAATGGGAAAACGGTGAATTGCCGAGCCGGCCATCAGCGTTTTCCCATACGTTGGAACGAGACGCACATCACGTTGACGTGAATCGCCTGTCCTGTGCCACGTCGACTATGGATTAGTCGCCACGGCGCGGTTCGGGAAGGTGGGCGGCGTACTGCTCGGCCTCGTGCCGGTTCACGCTGACATCGCGCCACTCCCGGCGGTTCCCGTCGTACACGGAGTAGGTCCAGATGCAGTCGTCGTTCACGTAGCCCGATATCGCGCGGTGCGAGGGTTCGGACATCGCGTTCTCCTGAAGAATCGGCGGAATGTGTGTCTCATGATGCGACATTCGGATCGCCGTCGCGAGTGATGTCACCCGTACGGCGGGCATCAGGATAACATTGTGACATTCCGTGTTCGCGAGTGCCGATGCAAGTGCGCGGGGCAATTGTCAAATGCGTCAAAAAGGCACCGGCAATAGCCGACACAATTCACCAGGGTAACTGGATCAGGATGCGACCACGGCTCGACCGGCAGCTGATAGCGACGTGAGCGGCACCCGTCGCACCATCGCCGGGAGCGCAACGCACGAGGTCACGCCGCCGATGACCATGAGCGCGGTGATCCCGGACCCGATCGCGAGACTGGCCACGAGGAAGGTCGCCGCGGGCCACACCGGCATTTGCCGCCGCGCCGCGGCGATCAGTGCCAGCACCGATACCCCCGCCAGCCCGAGCGCGGGAACGGCACCGTAGAAGAACGTCTCGACGCCGGGCAGCTCCTGGATGGAGCGGGAGATGGCCGACATCTCACTGCGTGCGCCCGCCCGGAACCCGACAATCAGGTCGATCACCATCTGACCGGTCATCGCCACGGTCCCGACGAGCCCCGCCAGTGCGACCACGGCGACGGCGGCCCGCTCCGCGGTGTGCCGTGCCGCGTCCTTGGTCCACGTCCACAACGTCGCGAGGACGACGAGCATGGCGAGGTTGCCGATGATGTAGGCGAGGTGGGCGGCGGTCCACAGGGGGAGTGCCACGGTCCAGTCCAGGTCGGGGTTGGGTTTCCAGCCGAGCTTCATGCCAAGCACGCCCAGCAGGAGGAACAGCGGAGCGGCGAAGAAGGCGGTGCGGACCATTGGTGGTTCTCCCCTTGGATTTCGACTGTGGGGGAACCGTGGCACCGGCCGGGGGCCACCGCATCAGGGGAAGGCCCTTGCCCGCACCCTTAGGGGATCTTCGTCCGAGTGTCCATCGGCGCTGGTCCGAGGACCGGAGTTGTCGGTGGTCACCGTTAGGCCCGATTCCGGGGCCGGAGGCCGCGTTGATCATGGTGGCCGGGATAGTCGCAACGGGTAGGGGATCCACTTCGGAGGGTTTCAACTCCTCAGTTGTGGGTAGACCCGTTCGGTCAGCTACGCCTGTGCTTGGTGGGGACAGGTGTTTGCCCAGGTCGGAGGGGACAACATGACGTCTGCTCGTGCGGAGGGTTCTGCTGGTCGGGTGGCGGAACCCGATGCCAAGACATTGCGGCGCGCGATTTCCGCGTCCGCTATCGGCAATATGACCGAATGGTTCGACTACGGGGTCTACGCGTACACCGCCGTCTACATCGGCGACGCGTTCTTCCCCAGCGAGAACGAGACAGCCTCCACTCTGGGCAGTCTCCTCGTCTTCGCCGTGTCGTTCCTCATCCGGCCGCTCGGCGGCATGGTCTGGGGGCCGCTCGGTGACCGGCTCGGCCGGCGGCAGGTGCTTGCCACCACGATCCTCCTGATGGCCGCCGCCACCTTCGGTGTCGGCATTCTGCCCGGGTACGTCACCATCGGCATTCTCGCGCCGATCGGGCTCATCCTGCTCCGGATGATCCAGGGCTTCTCCACCGGCGGGGAGTACGGCGGCGCCGCCACCTTCATGGCCGAGTACGCGCCCGACCGGAAGCGTGGGCGGTTCGGGTCGTTCCTCGAGTTCGGGACGCTCGCCGGGTTCACGCTCGGTGCGGTCCTGGTGCTCGTCACCGAACTCGTCGTCGGGCCCGAGAACATGGCCGACTGGGGCTGGCGGCTGCCGTTCCTCGTCGCCGCGCCGATGGGGCTCGTCGGGCTCTACCTGCGCAGCAGGCTCGAGGACACGCCCGTGTTCCGGGAGGCCGAGGCCGAGGGCAAGATCGACCACGAGGCCAAGAACCACCTGCGTGACCTGTTCAAGTACTGGAAGCCACTGCTCCTGCTGATGGGGCTCGTGGTCACGTTGAACATCGCCAACTACACGCTGCTCGCCTACATGCCCACCTACCTCGAAGGGGAGATCGGTCTCACGTCGCGGGCGTCGCTGATCCTGATCATCATCGGGCAGACCGCGATGATGATCGTGGTGCCGTTCTCCGGTGCGTTGTCGGACCGGGTCGGACGCAAGCCCATGTGGTGGGTCAGCATCATCGGGTTGTTCGTGCTGTCGATACCACTGTTCAAACTGATGGGCACCGGGTTCACGGGAGCCATCATCGCGTTCGCGATCCTCGGGCTGCTCTACGTGCCGCAGCTCTCCACGATCTCGGCGATGTTCCCGGCCATGTTCCCGACGAAGGTGCGGTACGCGGGTTTCGCCATCGCCTACAATGTGTCCACCTCGCTGTTCGGTGGCACCGCGCCCGCGGTGAACCAGGCACTGATCAACTCCACGGGCGACAAGCTGATGCCCGCCTACTACCTGATGGCGGCGTGCGTGGTCGGCGCGATCGCGCTGTGGTTCGTGCCGGAGACGCGGGCGTGCTCCATCCGGGGTGACGGCATCCCCGGCATCGACACCAAACCCCAGATGGAACCGGTGAAGGTCAAGTCCCCGACCTGATCGGGAACACGGCACCGCCACGACGAAGGCGCCCGCGGCCGCGGGCGCCTTCGTCGTGTCCTGGGTGCGCGGTCACACGCGGACGACGGCGAACGTGTCCGGGGCGAGGGCAACGCACCCGTCCCGGACCTCCGGTCGTCCCAGAAGGACCTCGCGACTGTCCACTGTGATCCGTGCGGTCGCCGTGCCCAGGTTGACGAGCACCCGCAGCGAGCCGCGGTGCAGCACGAGCGCACCGTCCACGATCTCCACGTGGTACCGGTCGAGGCGCGGGTCCGACAGCTCGGGATGCGTGCGGCGCAACGCGATGAGCGCGCGGTAGGTGTCGTACACGGACCGGTGCGCCGGGTCGGTCAGCTCGCCCCAGTGCAGCGTCGAGCGGACGACGGTGGCCACGTCCATCGGGTCCGGGACCTCCGACTCGCCCCAGCCGTGCTCGGCGAACTCCTTGCGCCGCCCGTCGCGGACGGCTGTGGCCAGTTCCTCGTCCTCGAACGACGCGAAGAACTGCCACGGCGAGCCGGCCGCCCACTCCTCGCCCATGAACAGCATCGGCGTGTACGGCGACGTCAGCACGATCGCGGCGCCGCACAGCTGACGGGCCGGGGTGATGGTCGCGGTGAGGCGGTCACCCTGTGCGCGGTTGCCGATCTGGTCGTGGTTCTGCAGGTAGGCGAGGAAACGGTGCCCGGAGACGCGGCTCTGGTCGAACGGGCGGCCGTGCGTGCGCTGCCGGAACGACGACCACGTGCCGGTGTGGAAGAACGCGTGCGTCAGCGTCTTCTCCAGCGCGCCAGGGGCGCCGAAGTCGGCGTAGTAGCCGTCGACCTCGCCGGTGAGCGCCACGTGCAGTGCGTGGTGGATGTCGTCGCACCACTGGGCGGCCAGCCCGTGGCCACCCGCGTCGCGGGAGGTCACGAGCCTGGCGTCGTTGAGGTCCGACTCGGCGATCAGGGAGAGCGGTCGCCGAACGGCGGCGGCCAGCGCGTCCACCTCGGCGGCGAGCTCCTCGAGGAGGTGCGTGGCGCCCTTGTCCACCAGCGCGTGCACGGCGTCGAGGCGCAACCCGTCGAGGTGGTAGTCGCGCAGCCAGCTCAGCGCGTTGTCGATGACGTACCGGCGGACCTCGTCGGAGAGCGCTCCGTCGAGGTTGAGCGCCGGGCCCCAGATGGTGCGGCCCGCGAAGTACGGGCCGAAGCGGTCGAGGTAGGCGCCGGAGGGCCCGAGGTGGTTGTACACGACGTCGAGCAGCACGCCCAAGCCTCGGTTGTGGCAGGCGTCGACGAACCGCTTGAACGCGTCCGGGCCGCCGTACGGTTCGTGCACCGCGCCCCACGCCACCCCGTCGTAGCCCCAGCCAGCGGTGCCGTCGAAAGCGTTGACCGGCAACACTTCCACGAAGTCGACGCCCAGTTCGACCAGGTGGTCGAGGTGTTCGAGCGCGGCGTTGAACGTGCCCTGCTCGGTGAACGTGCCCACGTGCAGCTCGTAGATGACGCTGCCCGCGAGCGGGCGGCCGGTCCAGCGTTCGTCCGTCCAGCCGAACGCGTCGTGCGAGTACCGGCGCGACGGGCCGTGCACGCCCGCGGGCTGCCAGGCGGAACGCGGGTCGGGGAGCGCCCTCTCGTCGTCGTCGAGGAGGAACGCGTAGTCGGTGCCCTCGCCGGTGCCGGGGACCTCGGCGTGCCACCAGCCCTGGTCGTCGCGGGTCATGTCGTGGACGGCGGGGCCGATGGCGAGGCGGACGCGGTCGCGTTCCGGGGCCCACACGGAGAAGTGCTCGGGGTTCACCTGTTTCCTCGCAGCAGCAGGGCGACGGGGTAGTGGGACAGCAGGTCGCCGAGTACGGCGCGGCGCGGCTCCTGGCCGGTGTCGACCGGTTTGCCGGTGAGCAGGTCGTGCCAGTTGCCGGGGCCGCCGGGGAGCGGGAGAACGGTGTCGGCCCACCCGCTCCCGGCCAGCTTGACCGGCAGCCGGGTGGCGACGACGACCAGCTCCGGCGCGCGGCTGAACGCGAACGCGTGCTCGGCGGCCGGGCCCTGCGTGGTGAGCGGGCGGTAGCCGGTGAACAGGTCCGGGCGGTCGCGGCGCAGGTGCAGCACCTGGCGGACGACGTGCAGCTTTGCGGCGCCGGTGGCGTCGACGTCGGGGAGCCAGCCGTCCTCGAGACGGCTCAGGAACTCCTGCCGCTGCGCGAAGTCGACCGGGCGGCGGTTGTCGGGGTCCACAAGGGACAGGTCGAAGAGGTCGGTGCCCTGGTAGACGTCCGGGACGCCCGGCCCGGCGAGCTGGACGATCTTCTGCCCGAGCGCGTTGGACCAGCCGGGACCGGCGATGCGCTCGACGAACGCCCCGATCTCCGCGCCGAGTTCGGCGATGACCTTGCCGGGCCACTCGTTCACCTTCTTCTCGAAGGCCTCGTCGTGGTCGACCCAGGAGGTGCGGACCTTGGCTTCCTTGGCGGCCTTGTCGAGGTAGGCGCGAAGCCGGTCGGCGGTGATCGGCCAGGCACCGACGAGCGACTGCCACGCCAGGTTGTTCAGCGCAGGTTCGTCGATGCCGTGTTCGGCCGACCAGCGCTTGACCGTTTCCGCCCACTCGCCGGGAAGCTCGGAAAGCACCGCGAGCCGTGCCCGGACGTCCTCGGCACGTTTGGTGTCGTGAGTGGACAGTGCGGTCATGGTGCCCGGCCAGCCGGCGGCGCGTGCGGTCGCGCGGGTGTGGAACTCGGCCGGGGTGACGCCGAAGCGGTCGGGTGCGCCGCCGACCTCGTTGAGCGCGGTGAAGCGGGTCCACCGGTAGAAGGCGGTGTCCTCGACCCCCTTGGCGACGACCATGCCGGAGGTCTGCTGGACACGGGTGGCCAGCTCACCGCGCGGGTCCTTGCGGACGGCGTCGTCGACGGTGTCGATGTCGGCGACGAGGTGCGGGTTGGCGCGCCGGGCGGCGGCGACGGCCGCGGTCCAGTGGTCGAGGCCCTCGGGGAGGTAGGACCGGTAGACGGGGAAGGCGACCATGATCTCCGCGACGGCCTCGGGCGCGACGTTCGCGAGCGCGGCGATGCGGCGCATCTCGGCGACGAGGGACGTGCGCGTGATGAGACGGCGGCATTCGGTCTCGACCTCGTGGAGGGTCGGCCTCCGGCCCCCGGTTTCCACGCTACCGGAAGGGGATGACGGTTCCGGGGGGTTGTCCACAGCCTCGGTTGCCACGGGCGGGTTTTGTCGGTGGTCGCCGGTACGCTGGATCTCGGGGGGCCGGAGGCCACGGTCCGCCGCGAGGTTGGCCTCGTGTGCGGCGGTTTCGGTGGCGACCGGGCCGTTGTCCGGGGGCCGGTGGCCGAGGTCCGCCGCCAGCGTGGTCAGTGGGGCCTCGCCCGCCGGGTCCACGAACAGGCCGCAGATCTCGCGCAGTGCGTCGTAGCCCGTTGTGCCGTCCACCGGCCAGGACGCGGGCAGGGTTTCGTCCACCGCCAGGATCTTCTCCACCACCAGCCACGCGTCCGGCGCCTCCGCGCGCAGCCTGCGCAGGTAGCCGCCCGGGTCGGCGAGGCCGTCCGGGTGGTCCACCCGCAGGCCCGCCACCTCCCCGGCCTGCACCCAGCGCAGTACCTCGCCGTGGGTGGCCTCGAACACCGCAGGGTCCTCCACCCGCACCCCGGCCAGCGTGGTGATGTCGAAGAACCTGCGGTACGTGAGCTCCGCGTTGCCCCGGCGCCAGTTCACCAGCCGGTAGTGCTGTCGTTCGTGCACCTCCTGCGGGCTGCCCCCCGCCGTGTCCGGCGCCAGCGGGAACTCGTGTTCGAAGTACACGAGGCGGTCGTCGTGGACGGCCAGGTCGTCGAGGGAGTCCGAACCCAGCACCGGCAGCAGGATCGGGCCGCGGGACCAGTCGACGTCGAAGTACGTCGCGTACTCGGAAGCCGGGCCGTTGCGCAGGACGTCCCACCACCACGGGTTCGTCGACGGGACCGCCACCGACATGTGGTTCGGCACGATGTCGACCACCACGGACAGGCCGGCCGCCTTCGCCGCCGACGTCAGGCGCAGGCGGGCCTCCTCGCCGCCCAGCTCCCGCGACGTCCGGGTCGGGTCGACCACGTCGTAGCCGTGGGCCGAACCGGGGGCGGCGGTCAGCAACGGCGACGTGTACACCGCACCCACACCGAGGCGGGCCAGGTAGTCCACGACGGCCACGGCGGCGTCCAACGGGAACGCCGGGCTGATCTGCAGGCGGTAGGTCGACGTGATCATTCGTTCGTCCCCGTGCGTTGCAGCACGATCAGGGACCGGGCAGGCACCGGCAGCACCGTGCCCGCCTCGACCTCCCTGACGTCGGACAGGTTGCCGCCGTTCGGTTCGAGCACCTCACCGGTGAACGTGTCCACGACGACCGCCCACGTCGTGCCGTAGCTGCCGCCCGGCAGCGTGGTATCGATCTCCTCGTCGTGGGCGTTGAAGCACAGCAGGAACGAGTCGTCGGTCACCCGGCCGCCTCTGCGGTCCAGGTCGGGGATGCCGTCGCCGTTCAGGAACACCACGATCGAGCGGCCGAAGCCCGACTCCCAGTCCTGCTCGGACATCTCCTCGCCCGACGGGGTGAACCACGCGATGTCCCGCAGCTCCTCGCCCTTGCGGATCGGCCTGCCCGCGAAGAACCTGCGGCGGCGGAAGACCGGGTGGCTGTGCCGCAGGTCCACGACCGCCGCGGTGAAGTCGACCAGGTCGCCGTTGCGTTCCAGCAGCGACCAGTCCACCCAGGACAGCTCGTTGTCCTGGCAGTAGGCGTTGTTGTTGCCGTCCTGCGTGCGGCCGATCTCGTCACCGTGCAGCAGCATCGGCACGCCCTGCGACAGCAACAGCGTCGCGATCAGGTTCCTCCGCTGCCGCGCACGCAGCTCGTTGACCTTGTCGTCGTCCGTCGGGCCCTCGTGGCCGTGGTTCCACGACCGGTTGTCGCCTGCGCCGTCGCGGTTGTCCTCGCCGTTGGCCTCGTTGTGCTTGTCGTTGTAGGACACCAGGTCGTTGAGCGTGAAGCCGTCGTGCGCGGTCACGAAGTTGATCGACGCGTACGGGCGGCGGCCGTCGTTCTGGTACAGGTCGGAGGAACCGGTGATGCGGGACGCGAACTCGCCGAGCGTCGCCGCTTCGCCGCGCCAGAAATCCCGCACCGTGTCCCGGAACTGGCCGTTCCACTCCGTCCACAGCGGCGGGAAGTTGCCGACCTGGTAGCCGCCGGGGCCGACGTCCCACGGCTCGGCGATCAGCTTCACCTGGCTGATCACCGGGTCCTGCTGCACCAGGTCGAAGAACGTGGACAGCCGGTCCACGTCGTAGAACTCGCGGGCCAGCGTCGCGGCGAGGTCGAAGCGGAAGCCGTCCACGTGCATGTCGTTCACCCAGTACCGCAGCGAGTCCATGATCAGCTGCAGCGTGTGCGGGTTGCGCACGTTCAGCGAGTTCCCGGTGCCCGTGTAGTCCATGTAGTACCGCTTGTCGTCCTCGACGAGCCGGTAGTACGCCTCGTTGTCGATGCCGCGCATGGACAGCGTCGGGCCGAGCTGGTTGCCCTCGGCGGTGTGGTTGTAGACCACGTCGAGGATCACCTCGATGCCTGCCTCGTGCAGGGCCCGCACCATGGCCTTGAACTCCTGGACCTGGTTGCCGGCCTCGGAGTGCGTCGCGTACTCGTCGTGCGGCGCGAAGTACGCGATCGTGTTGTAGCCCCAGTAGTTGCGCAGGCCCTTCTCGGTCAGGCCGTGGTCGTGGAGGAACTGGTGCACCGGCATCAGCTCGATCGCCGTGACCCCGAGCGTGTTCAGGTAGTCGATCATCACCGGGTGCGCGAGCCCGGCGTAGGTGCCGCGCAGCTCCTCGGGGATCTCCGGGTGGCGCATCGTCAGGCCGCGGACGTGCGCCTCGTAGATGACGGTCTCGTTGTAGGGGATGTTCGGCAGCCGGTCGTTGGCCCAGTCGAAGAACGGGTTGACCACCACGCCGAGCATCGTGTGCCCCGCCGAGTCCTCGTCGTTGCGGCTCTCCGGCGCACCGAAGTCGTAGCCGAACACCGCCTGGTCCCAGTCGACCGCGCTGGTGACGGCCTTCGCGTACGGGTCGAGCAGCAGCTTGCTCGGGTTGCACCGCAGGCCCCGCGCCGGGTCGTACGGACCGTGGACCCGGTAGCCGTACCGCTGACCAGGGTTGACGTTCAGCAGGTAGCCGTGGTGGACGAACCCGTCGACCTCCGGAAGGCGGACGCGGGTCTCGTTGCCGCTCTCATCGAACAGGCACAGCTCGACCCGCTCCGCGACCTCCGAGAACAGCGCGAAGTTGGTGCCCGCACCGTCGTAGGTGGCACCGAGCGGGTAGGGGGAACCTGGCCAGGGCTGCACGCGTGCTCCTCATGAAGAATCGATTCTGTGCGCCCTACCACCGTAGAGCGCCGGGGTCGGGGCGCTACCGCCAACGGACTGTCAGCCGGGTGATACCCCGTCGGGGCGCGCGTCACGCAGTGCAGCGACCGAAGAGCGCAAGGTCGGGTCGGCCAGCAGGACGTCGATCGGAACGGGTAGGGGGATTCGCCAGTTCGGGTACTCGTCGACCGTACCGGGCAGGTTGGGTTGACGTGGTTCGCCGAGCGCGTCCTGCGGGGACGTGAGCAGGAGGCGGCTCGCGGCGGTCGCCAGCAGCCGGTGGAGGGCGACGACCAGCTCCTGCTCCGACGCGTCGGCAGGCAGCAGGCCGTGCGCGTCCAGTGCCGCCAGCATCTCCCGCTTCGCGGCCTCGGCGCGGGCGCGCTCGCCGTCCGGGTCGTCGAGCAGGCCCAGCTCGGCGCGGACCCGCGCGTTCTCGGCGCGCAGGAAGCCCGCCGTGGTGGGCAGGTCGTGGGTGGAGATGCTGGCCATCGCGTCGACGGGCCACCGTTTCGGCGGCAGCAACGGCTCGGCCGTCCCCGGGGCCACGTCCGGGTCGCGTTCGAAGTACAGCACCGACGAGCTGAGCACACCCCGGTCGTGCATGGCTTCGGTGACCTCGTCGGGGACGGTGCCGAGGTCCTCGCCGACGACCATCGCGCCGGCCAGGTGCCCCTCGAGGGCGAGGATGCCGAGCATCGCGTCGGCGTCGTAGTACACGTACGTGCCCTCGCTCGCCGGGCGGCCCGGCGGGATCCACCACAGGCGGAACAGGCCGGCGACGTGGTCGACGCGGATGCCGTCCGCGTGCCGCAGCACGCTGCGGATCACGTCGCGGAAGGGCCGGTAGCCCTGCTCGGCGAGCTTGTCGGGGCGCCACGGCGGCAGGTTCCAGTCCTGGCCCTGCTGGCTGAACGCGTCGGGCGGCGCGCCGACCGTGACGTCGGAGGCCAGCACGTCCTGCAGCGCCCACGCGTCGGCGCCTGCCGGGTCCACGCCGACCGGCAGGTCGTGGACGATCTTCGCGGTGCTGGCCGTGCGGGCGGCGGTGAGCTGGCGTTCGCACAGCCGCTGCAGCCAGGCGTGGAAGGCGACCCGGCCGGCCAGCTCCGCGCGCGCCGCCGCGACCGCCGGGTGGCCGGGCCTGCGCAGGTCGGCGGGCCATCGGCGCCAGTCGGGGCCGTGGCGTTCGGCGAGGGCGCAGAAGGTGGCGAAGTCACGCAGGTCGTCCGGCATGGGGTCGGCCGTGCCCGGCCACAGGAGTTCGAGTGCGCGTTGCTTGGCGGTCCACACCGCGTCGTAGTCGATCAGGTCCGTGTGGGGTGGGGCGAGGGCGGCCACGGCCTGTTTCGTGGCCGGGTCGGCGCGGTGGAACTCGTCGGTCTCGGTGACGCGCAGGTAGATGGGGTTGGCGAAGCGGCGGCTCGACGGCGAGTACGGGGAGCGCTGCACCGGCAGGGCGGGGGTGATGGCCTGGACCGGGTTGACGAGGACCACGCCCGCGCCGGACTTGCTCGCGAAGTCGCGCAGGTCGGCGTAGTCGCCGATGCCCCACGAGCCGGGCGAGTGGAGCGCGTAGAGCTGCAGCATCCAGCCCCACGCCGGCTCGACCGGCGGCAGGCGACGTGGCGTGACGATCAGCTCCTGACCGTCATCGAGCCGGTGATACCCGAGTGGGGGAGTGTCCGGGCCTTCGCGCACCACCCGCACCTTGGGTGGTGGCGGCGTGTGCTCGACCACCCCCATCTCGGCGAGCACGGCGCGCACGACGTCGTCCGCCACCTCGACGCGGTGGCGGTCGGCGTTCTCGTACCAGGTGGCAACTCCGTGCGCGCTGGCGAGCGCACTCAGCTGTTGATCCATCCGGTAAGGATGTCAGCGCATGCGCTGTCTCGGCACGACGTGCATGCCGTCGCGGGCGGCGGCCAGCGCCGACCTGGCATGTTCGGCGTCGCCGTGGCGCAGGCCGATGCGGGCGTCCCGCACCTGGCGCACGGCGGGTGCGATCCGGCAGGTGTCACCCGCTGCCGCGGTCCACGCCAGCGCGGTGCGCAGGACGTCGTCGAGGCGGACGAGGTCGGCGTCGCCCGCGTTGAGCCCGGTGAGCACGACGTCCACGGCACGCCGCAGGCGCTCCCCGGGGACCGGCGTCGGGCGTTTCCTGACGGGTGGGACATGTCTTGGGGACTGCACGGACAACTGTTGCTTGGTCACCGCGACCCTCCAGCTGGTCAGGCGTCGCCGGGGGCTCCTGCAGTCCCGCGGCGAACCCTGAGTGCCCCGATCCTCGCACTCTTGAACCCGAGAACACAGACCCGGAACCCGAAGGAATGACGGGAGACACAAAGAGTTAACGCAGTTCACCCCGCGAGTCCTTCAGGACCTGGCGGGACAGGTGGTCGGCCTGGCGGGTGGTTTCGGGGAGGCGGTAGCGCCTGGCCAGCGCCAGCACCTGTGCGCACGCCGTGGCCAGGTCGATCCGGTGGCCGACCGAGACGAAAACCGGTTTCACCCCCGGCCGGGTGCGCAGCGCCGCGCCCACCTCGTCGTCGCCGTCGCGCAGCGGGCTGGTCGCGCCCCGGGTGTCGGCCGGTGGCGGGTAGTCGGCCATCGGGGTCTTCGCAACGCCGATCGTGGGGAGACCGGTCGCCACCCCGAGGTGGCAGGCGAGGCCGAAGCGGCGGGGGTGGGCGAGGCCGTGGCCGTCCGCGACCAGCAGGTCGGGTGTCGTGCGCAGGCGGCCCAGCGCGGTGAGCAGCGCGGGCAGCTCACGGAACGCGAACAGGCCGGGCACGTACGGGAAGGCCGCCGTACCGACCTCGGTCGCCGACTCCAGCACCTCGCCCGTCGCGATGTCGACCGTCACGACGGCGGCCGCGACCAGCTCGGAGCCGACCGCGTACGCCACGTCCAGGCCGGCCGCCGTGCGGGGCGCGAAGCCCGGCGGCGGGGTGCGGACCACGGCGGCCGCCAGCGTGGACTGCAGCGTGACGGCCTCCTCGACCGTCGACGGAACCAGCACCCGGGCGACGATAGCGGGTGGTCACACGGACAGCGGCGTTGCCCGCGCGACCACCTTCGGCGCCCCCGGCGCCTTCGTCAGCAGGCGGCGCAGCAGCGACGGGCGCCGGACCCGCGCCCGCAGTGCCGCGTCGCCTGCCAGCTCCATGCGGTAGCTGATCTCGGCGGAGATGGCTTCCTGCGTGGTGAACATGTCGTTTCTCCTTGTTTCGGTGACAAGGAGAACTTCGTCCTGAGGCCGGGACCCCGGCATCGGACGATCACGTACCAACAGCCCTTACCTCGGCCGCTGAGGGGGCTCGCCGCCCCCGGGTAAGGGGTCAGGCCCCGGGTAGGGCCAGCCACTCCTGCCAACTGAGGTCCCGGCCGGGGTACCTGGGCCTCTCGAACGGCCAGACCCGCGCGATCCATCTCGGCACCAGCAGGTCGAGCGCGTCCTCCAGCGGTGTGCCCACCTTCTCGTCGACCACCCACCAGCTGATCTCCGCGTCCGCTCCGGCCCGCTCCGGCGGGTCGATGTAGACGCACCCGAACAGCGCGGTCTCGTCGAGGTTCAGCAGGGCGTAGTTGAACGACTGGTGCGCCTCGATCTCGCGTTCGTGCCTGGCCAGGTCGGTCTGGTCCTCCTCGATGGTCATCGTGGTCGGCGGCCAGCCCCACGCCGGGCCGAAGATGTCCCACAGGCGTTGCTGCGAGCCCATCACCGCCGGGTAGTCGATCTCGGTGTCGGACGCCCGGATCGGCCGCAGGTGGAAACCGTCGAACACCGGCACACAGGTGGGGTGCGAGAAGTCGTCGGGCAACCAGGCCATGGCCGTTACCGTACCCGCGCGAGCCGGGCTGTCGCCGCCCGTATGGTCGGCGTGGAAGCGGTCCGCCCGCCGGCCGGCGGACCACCCCACACTGCGAATCCCGAGGTGTTGTCGTGAGCAGAGCCCGCGGAGCGAACGATCGGAAACAGGGCGGCCGCGAGCGGCCACCTGGCGTCTGCGAGGAGCGGTCGTGAGTCGTCTGTTACTCGCCCGCCACGCGGAAACCGTGTGGCACGGGGAAAACCGCTACGCAGGCGGGCGCAGCGAGCCCGAGCTGACCGACCTGGGGCTGCGGCAGGCCGAGCAACTCGGCAAGGCGGCGGTCGGGCTGGGGGTCGGCGTCGTGGTCAGCTCGCCGCAGCGGCGTGCCGTCACCACGGCCACGCCCGCCGCGGCGGCACTGGGGCTGCCGCTGCGCCTGCGGCCGGATCTGCGTGAGGTCGACTTCGGTGACCTCGAGGGCCACACGCTGTCCGAAATGGACCCCGAGGCGGTCCGCTGCTTCCGCGAGGATCCCGAGGCGAACCGGTTCCCGAACGCCGAACCGCTGCGGTCCGCGGGGGAGCGGTGCGCGGCAGCTCTGCGCGAGGTCGACGCGGAGCACGACGGCACGGTCCTCGTCGTCGCGCACAGCAGCCTGTTCCGCATCGGCCTGTGTGTCCTCATGGGACTCCCGGTGGCCCGCTACCGCCATGTGTTTCCCCTGCTGGAGAACGCGGCGCTCACCGAGATCCGGCTGCCTGCCGACCCGGCCGAGCCCGCGGCCCTCCTCTCCCTCAACCGCTTGCCGTGAAAGGAACAACCATCCGCCGGTTCCCGGTTACCGTCGCGGTGCTCATCGCGACGGCGAACCGGCTTGCGCGACGTCGGCGCTGACGTGCAGGACCGCGTCCGCGTCGGCGAGGGTGGGGTCGGCGTGGGTGCGGTCGGTGGTCAGGTCCCAGCCGGTGATCCGGTCTTCGCGGGTGTCTGCTTCTGGTTCGCGGAGGCTGCCGGCGACGAAGGTGTACCGGTCGCCGACCAGGGACGCCACGATGGCGCCCGCGGAGAACCAGTCGATGTCCATGTCTCCCATCCGCAGGTGGCTCCGGTTTCGCTGCAGGTGGGCGTTGTGCGCGAACACCAGTGTCGCGCCGCGGCGGTCCTCGGTGGCGCGGATGTCGAGGAGGTTCTGTGCCATGAGCGAATCCCTGGTGGCGCACATGCGGGTCCACCGGGCACCCGGCGCGAGGTCCTGTGCCGCCTGCCTGTGGTAGCGCAGCAGGCCGAGACCGGTGGTGAGGTGTGTCCTGGCCCTGAGCCATTCGGCACGTGAGGTCGCGGCGACCAGTTCCGGTGCGCGGGCGTAGAGCGAGGTGAGCATGTCGTCGGCGACCGCGCGCAGCCGTTCGGCCTCAGCCGTGGCGCCGACCGACTTCGCCGGGTCCATGACCGCCTCGGTGCGGCTCCACTGTTCGTCATCGCCGGCGAGGCCCGCGAAGCCGGCATCGACCGCCAGGTAGGTGGCCGCGTGTTCGAGGTAGGGCCGCGGGCTGGGGGCGCTCATCGTCTCCATGGCGCCGTCGAAGCCGTGGAACGACAGCCGGTCCTCCGGTGGCCTGCTCTCGTTGTGCTCACGCATCCAGGTGACCAGTCGCCGGTTGGCGTCGTGGTCGCCGAAGCCGTGGGAGAAGCCGTGGCCCATCGCGGCGTCGAGGGTGCCGACGCCCTCCTGGACGAAGTCGTTCACGGCGAGCGCGGCCACCCGGTCGCTCTCGATGGCGATCGACCGGAAGCCGTGCTCGACCAGCCGGCCGAACAGGTCGTTGCGGATCCAGGCGAACGCCGGGTCCAGGTGGGTCGGCTCACCGAAGGCCAGCAGGTGACATGACGGGGTGACGAGATCGTGAATGTCCTGACTCATGTGCATGAATCGTATCGTTGAAGGATCGATGTGGACTTCGACGTCGATTCCGGTGGTGGGGCGCGGTAAAGTCTCAACCGATGCGTACAGCTGACCTCGCGCGCGAGCACGGCATCTCGACCCAGGCGGTCCGCAACTACGAGCGGGAGGGGTTCATCCCGCCCGCCGTGCGCACCCCGAGCGGCTACCGGGTCTACACCGAGGTGCACGCGGCAGCGCTCCGCGCCTACCTTGCCCTCGTGTCGGCCCACGGGTACAAGGCGGGCGGCCGGATCATGACCGCGGTCCACGACGACCGGCTCGACGACGCCCTGCTGGTCGTCGACCGCGGCCACGGCCAGTTGCTCCGCGACCGGGGCACCCTCGACGCGGTGCGCGAAGCGGTGGGCCACCTGACGGCGGAGGCGGACGGCGCGCGGGAGGAGCCGGCGGGCACCCGGACCATCGGCGAGCTCGCACGCCGGCTCCGGGTCACCGCGGCCACCCTGCGCAAGTGGGAGGACGTCGGCATCCTCACCCCCGCACGCGACCCCGCCACCGGCTACCGCGTCTACGACGCGAGCGACCTCCGCGACGCGGAACTCGCCCACCTCCTCCGCCGCGGCGGCTACCTGCTGGACCACATCGCCACCGTGGTCCGGCAGATCAGGACGGCCGGCGGCACCGGCGCACTGGTCGGCGCGCTCGAGGACTGGCAGCGGAAGCTCACCGCGCAGGGCCTCGCCATGCTCGACGCGGCCGCTCAGCTCAGCCACTACCTGCGCAAGGAGTGCCGCGGCTGATTCCCCGCTCAGTACTCATCGTGGAAGCGGAGGTCGGGGCTGCCCGCCTTCGCGCCGAACGCGGTGGCCCGGCCTTCCGGTTCCTCCCACGGTTCCTGCCGGCCCAGCGCCGTCAGGTCGAGGTAGTAGAGGGTGCCGCCGACCTGTTCCAGCCCGCGCGCGAACGTCGAGTACGTGTGGAACACCCGGTCACCGTCGCGCAGGAACGCCGACATCCCCGGGTAGTCGCCGCGCCGGGCGGGTGACCACTCGAAACCGTGCGCCGCCAGCTCGTCGACGGTCCGGTAGTTCAGCAGCACCGGCCGGACGCGTTCGTCCACCGTCACGTGGAAGTCGTGGTTGAAGTCGCTGCCGTGCGACGAGTACCACGGGAACGTCCACCCCATCCGCTCCCGGAACGGGCCGATCTTCGCGTAGGGCGCCCGCGACACCGCGGCGAACGACGTGTCCCGCTGGTGCAGGTGCACGAGGTGGCCGATGTTGTCGGCATGTGCCGAGCAGCTCGGGCAGCCCGTGTCGCGCGGCACCTCGGTGCCGTCCTCGGCGATGTCGTAGGCCCACATCATGTGGTCGACGATCAGCTGACGACGGCCGTCGAACAGGTCGAGCAGCGTCGCGGACCCGTCCGGGCCCGCGAACACGTACTCCTTCTCGACCGGCACCATCGGCAGCCGCCGCCGCGCCGCGGACAGCTCGTCGCGGGCCTTCGTCAGCGCCTTCTCCCTGGCCAGGAGCTCCTTGCGGGCTTCGAGCCACTCCTCGCGGTGCACGATCCTCGGCAGGTTCATACCTGGACAGACCGCACGGCGGCGCGAAACTCATCGCGCCGCCGTGCGGGGTTCGCTGTCGCCTCAGAGCGGGTTGCGGCGGGTGCGGTCCATGCCGGCCGGGTTGTTCGGCACCGACTCGTCCGGGGCTTCCGGCGCGGGCTCGTCCGCGAACGTCGGACTCGTGTGCTCGGCGGCGAAGTCCGGGTCGCCCTGCGGCGGCACGCTCTGGGCGGGGCTGCCGCCCCTGGGGGCCATGCGCGTGTCACCCTGCTGCGGCGACCGGTCGACCTCACCGCGCCACGCGCCGGTCTCGCCGCCGCGGTGCTCGATGAACTCCTTGAACCGGCCGAGGTCGCCCTGGACGCGGTGGCCGACCACGCCGAGCGCGGCGCCCGCCTTCTCGGTCAGGCTCTCGGGTTCGTACTCCATCTGCAGGTGCACCCGGGTGGTGTTGTCGTCGAGGCGGTGGAACGTCACGACGCCGGAGTGGCCAGGGCCGCTGACCGATCGCCATGCCACCCGCTCGTCCGGGTGCTGCTCGGTGATCTCGGCGTCGAACTCACGGGAGACGCCGCCGATCGTGGTCTTCCAGTGGGTTCTCGTCGGCGTGGTCTGGTCGATCCGGTCCACGCCCTCCATGAACTCCGGGAACGACTCGAACTGCGTCCACTGGTTGTACGCGGTCCGCACGGGAGCCTGCACATCCACCGACTTTTCGATGGTGGTCACTGTTTCTCCTCCTTCGATCGCGTCATGGAAAGACGTTCCACGTCCTACCACTGCGAAACGTGCTTGTCCTTGCGGCGTTTCTTGCCGGTGCCCGGGGCGTAGCCGTGCTTGACCAGCCGCGCCTCGGTCAGCTCGTCCGCGCTGGTGACCGTGAAGTACAGGCTCAGCCCCAGCGCCATCGCGATCGCGCCAAGCACCCAGCCGACGGGCAGCGGCGTGAACAGCACGAGCACGACGAAGACGGCGACCAGCCATGGCAGCGTCTGCGCGGCCACCCGGAGCGCGAAGCGCGCCAGCCAACCGCGGTCGGTCGCGTCGTGCAGTACCCATTCGCGGTACCGGTCGGGCAGCCTGGCGCCGTATGCGTAACGGACCCACTGCACAGGACCGGGTCTCGTCATGTCCATGGCCTTGGGGTACCCACCCGGTGCCGGGTTCAACGCGCGGATGCCAGGAACTCCGGGTGGTAAGTCACTTCATCCCCGCGAGCGCGGTCATCAGGCCGGCGACCACCTCGGGGTGACCGAGTGGCAGCGGCGCGTCGATCCGGTCGGTGGGACCGGGGTGGCTGCGGGCCACGACCCGCACCTCGATGTCGGAGTCCGCGAGCGTTTCCGAACCTGCCGGCGGGTCGACGAGCAGCACGGACGTGACGGCGTCACTGAACTGGCCTGCCAGCGCGAGTGCCGACTCACAGGCCTGCCCGCTCGCCACCAGCGTCGCGGGCGCGCGCCGCTCCGCGAGCGTCTCGAACACGTCCTCGACGTCCTCGATGGTCCGTTTGCTCGCCGGGATCCGGCACCAGGCCACCTGGAAGTGGTCGGCGAGCCGGTCCCACGTCGGGGGCAGTTCGTCGTGCCGCGCGGCACCTGCCGGGTCGACCACCACCAGTGCCGGACCGCTCTCCCGGCCCGCCCACACGACGGGTGCGCCCTCCGCACGAGGGCCTTCCTTGTCGAACTCGCGCACCAAAATCACCTCTCGGGAGGGATACCGCCCGCCGACGTCGGCAAACGTGGTTCAGCGCGTTTCGCGGACGACCTCGGCGGGTGGCTTGTCGGTGCGCAGCCCGCCGAAACGGGGGTGCCGCAGCCGGCCGTCCCTGGTCCACTCGCTGAACCCGACGTGCACCACCAGTTCCGGCCGGATCCAGTGCGCGGTCGGCTCCGGCACCGGATCGGCGAACGGCGACGCCTCCTGCGCCATGCCGTCCATGCGGACCCGCAGCGCACGCAGTGTCGCGTGGTCGTAGCCGGTGCCGACCTTGCCCGCGTACCGCAGCGCGCCGTTCTCGTGGTAGCCGACGATCAACGCGCCGAACCCGGCCCGTGAGCCCTGCGGCTCGGTGAACCCGCCGACCACGAACTCCTGGCCGCGCACGCACTTGAACTTGAGCCAGTCGGTGGACCGCCCGCCGACGTAGGGGGAGTCGGCACGCTTGGCGATCAGTCCTTCCCAGCCGCTGTCACACGCGTGCTGGTAGTAGGCCTCGCCGTCGGCGTCGAGGTGCTCGGAGTAACGCAGCGGCCCGTCGAAGCGGAACGCGGTGCGCAGGATCTCCTTGCGCTCGCGCAAAGGCCGCTCGGTGAGGTCGGTGCCCTCGAAGGACAGCAGGTCGAACAGGTAGTAGTGGACCGCGTCGCCCTCGCGGACGATCTCCCCGTCGCCGACGAAGCGGCCGGGACCCACGTCGCTCAGCACCTCCACCAGCTCGGGATAGCCCTCGTCGATGCGCTTGTGGTTGCGCGACCACAGCTGCGGGCGCCACCCGTCGCGCAGGGACAGGGCACGCACTCCGTCCAGCTTCCGTTCGAACAACCAGTCGTCGTCGGAGAAACGGCGATCGGTCGGCGTGGCGAGCATCAACTCGGGCGGATCGATCATCTCTCGTCTCGGGGTGATCGGCGGGCGAATATGCAAGTTGCATACTCGGAGTTGCGGATTGTAAACGCTCCGCGCCTCCACGTCACTACCGGATGCGAATGACTTCACTGACCGGCCCGCGCAGCGAACGCCGGACGCGCAGCACCGGGCCGGGCACCCCGCACAACGAGTGCCGTGAATGGGCCGTTCAGGGCGCCCAGCGCCCTGAACGCGCCTTTCAGGGCATTGACACGCCGTCAACGCGCAAGCACTTCACGGAATCAATGATCTAGATGCCGGGGATCTGACCGTGGCGGAAGGCGTTCACGAACAGGCTGTGGTCCTCGCGCGTCTGGGCCGCGTACGCGATCGCGAACCTGGTCAGTGTGTCGGTGAACACCTTTTCGTCGTCGATCACGGCGGCGATGGCTTCCTCGCTCTGGAAGCCGACCAGGGTCTGTTCCGAGTCGGAGTCGGAGACGCAGTGCATCTTGGCGGTCGCGCGGCCGAGGTAGGCGAGGACCGGGGCGATGTCGGCGGGCTCGGTCAGTTCCGACCAGTCCAGGTCGCAGGAGTACGGGGACAGCTCCGAGACCACGAACCCCTTGCCGTCGATCGCGGTGTGGCCCAGCCACGGGTCCGCGTGTGCCTGCAGTGCCCGCTGTGACACGGCCGTCCGGTGGCCCTCGTTCTCGAAGTAGCCCTGGATGGGGGTGACGATGCGGCTCGGCGCTGGCACGTTGCCCTGCTTCATCGACAGCACGACGTCGTTCTCCAGCGCCTGTGTGTGTCCCTCGACGAGCACGCTGTACGCGGGCAGCCCGGCCGACCCGATGCCGAAACCGCTGCGGCCCACCAGGTCCTTCACGCGGTAGGTGGCCGGGGGGAACCGTTTGCCTGCCGGGATGCTGTCCAGGTAGGACTCGAACGCCGCCGCCGCCACCGACCGTTCGGCCTCGGACAGTTCCCGCACGCCCGGCCCCCGGGAGAACTGGCGCTCGTAGTCCTCCACCTTCGTCATCGTCGACAGCAGGGCCGTGCGGGTGCGCAGGCGTGCCCGCAGCAGCACCTGGTGCAGCGTGCCCTCGGTGCTGTCGAGCTGCAGCCGCACCCCCTCGTCGCCGGGGTTGTCGGCGAACGAGCGCACCTGCCGCACGTACGCTCGCAGGTACGTCCCGATCAGGTGCGCGATGTCGTCGTCGGAGATGGCCTTGCTCCACGCCATCAGCGCCATGCTCGCCGCCAGCCGTTTCAGGTCCCACGTGAAACAGCCGAGGTAGGCCTCGTCGAAGTCGTTGACGTCGAACACCAGCATGCCGGACGAGTCCATGTAGGTGCCGAAGTTCTCCGCGTGCAGGTCGCCCTGGATCCACACCCTGCTGGTGCGCTCGTCGGCCCACGGGTCGGTGTCGTCGGCCATGTCCGCGTAGAACAGGCACGCGCTGCCGCGGTAGAACGCGAACGGCGCCGCCGCCATCTTCCGGAACTTCCTGCGGAACGCCAGCGGGTCCGCGCTCATCAGCTCGTCGAACGCGGCCACCAGCACGGCGACGATCTGTTCCTGTCGTGCCTGGGCACCGCGCGCCGCGATGCGGTCGATGACTCCGTCGTTGGCCGCGTCCATGTGTCCACCATGCCACCTGGCGGAGCCGGCCGGTGATCATGGTCGGCTACCGGGCCCGGCCAGGCGCGGCGACGCCTAGTCCACAGTGGATTGACTGACGGCGGCCGACAGGCTCGAGCGCACCCGCAGCGCGTCCCGCAGCCCGGTCACCATGACCGGTCGCAGCACCGACGGGCTGTTCGCGACCACGGACAGCGACGCGCCGCGGGCGTTCAGTGCCGCCTGCGCGTCGAGGAGGATGGACAACCCGCTGCACGCGAGGAACCGCACCTGCGACAGGTCGCACACGAGCAGTGCCGTCGTGGGATCGGACAGGTACGGCGACAGGCTGTCGCGGAACGTGACGGCGGTGGCGAGGTCGACCTCGCCTGCGACGTGAACGACGGAGACGCCGCTCACGACGGCTCTGTGACGGACGTGGAGCGGTGACGTGCCAGCCAATGTGGCCTCCTGGGGAAGAGGAACCACGGCTGACTTCGTAACCGTGAACTTCAGCACCACACTACCAACCCCGGGGGAGTTGCCTTCACCGCCCGGACCACTCAGACTCCCTCCGTGCCTGACGACATCCTGAGTGTGGCGAGCGAGCTCGTGGAGATGACGCGCTTGGTCGCCGACGACGATTTCGGCGCCACGATGGCCCGTTTCGTCACCCGGATCGTGCGCACGGTGCCCGGCTGTGACGACGCGATCATCACGGTGCGGTCGGCTGCCGGCGTCGAGACCGTGCATTCCAGCCGTGACCTCGGCTTCGACCCGCTCGTGCCGGGGCCGATCGTCGAGGCGGTGACGTTCGGCGAGCCGCGCAGGCTCGACGACGTGGCGAACGACCAGCGCTGGCCCTCGTTCGGCACGCAGTTCGTCAACGCCGGCTACCGCAGCCTGCTCTGCCTCCCGGTGTCCACGGCCGGGGAGAACTCCGCGGTGCTGACCCTGCTGTCCACCGAGCCCGACCGGTTCGGCGAGGCCGCGTACGACCCGGTGCTGCTGCTGACGTTGCACGCCGGGGTCACGTTCGACAACGCGTCGCTGTTCCACGACTCGCAGGAGCTGGTGATCCAGCTGCGGGCCGCGCTGCGCACCCGGTCACTGGTCGGGCAGGCGCAGGGGATGCTGATGCGGCACTTCGGCTACGACTCGGACCGGGCGTTCGAGTTGCTGAAGCGGACCTCGCAGAACAACAACCGGAAGCTGCGCGACCTCGCGGCCACGCTGGTGGACGCGCACGAGGACGGCACGTTCGAGGACGCGCTCATCGAGCTCGGTCTCGCGGACCGGGGCGCGGACGACGTGAGCCCGGCCTCACAGGCGCGTTGAGTTCAGGCGGCCCGCGCGAGCGGTGGCCCGGCGAGGAGGTCGGCCACCCGGTCCGCGGCGGCCGCGGGTGCACCCGCGGCGGTGACCAGCCCGCGGACCCGGCGCGCCGAGGCGGCGGTGACCTCGTCGGCCCGCAGTCGTTCGACGAGCCCGCGCAGCGTCGCGGCGTGTGTCTCGGCGAGCGCGGCGACGACCGTGCCGGCACCGAGCGCGGCGATCCGGTCTGCGTGCGCGGCCTCTCGCACGGACGTCGGGGCGAGCAGCATCGGCACCCCGGCACGCAGTCCCGCGCTGACCGCGCCGAGGCGGCCGTCGGTGAGCAGGACATCGGCGTGCGGCAGTTCCGTGTCGCTGACCACGACCTGCCAGTCGGTCTCGCCGAACGCGCGCACCACCGGCCCGATCGGCGGGCCGTCGACCAGCAGCACCGGCCGCAGGCCCAGGCGGCGCCACGGGTTGTGCACCGCACCGCGCGTGCCGGGCAGGCTGAACACGTACGGGTCGTGTTCCTGCTCGAACGGCCAGCCGTGCGGTGAGGGCGGCAGGTTCTCGCCGGCCACGACCAGCGGCACGTCCCACGCCCTGGCCAGGTCGGCCGCGACGGCCGCGGCCCTCGGGTCGGCGACGACGGCGTCGACCGTGGCGAGCGCGGGCACCTCGAGCAGGCTCCGCTCGCTCCTGCCGAACCGGATCGGCCGCACACCGGGCCCGGCGGACCCGACGTGCTCCCCGGACGCGAACGTGACGCGGTGGCCACGAGCGCCGAGCTCCTCGGCGAGCCGCAGCGTCGGGTACCGGTGTCCCGGAGCGGGCCTGCTGAGGAAAAGGAGGTCCATACCGCGACGGTAGGCGGGCCCGGTCGAGTCACGCTCCAGCCCCGGTCACCCGCCGGGCCGGTGTGATCAATCGGACTATTCGGGCAGTCGAACGACGTGGCGCCGAACGGGCTGGCTAGGGTCGGAAACGTGGGAGTGGACAGGCGAGCCGCGTGGTTGTCGTGGACACGTGCCGTTCCGGTCCTCGCGGTGATCTCACTGGTGCTCACCTGGGGGCGCACGCCGGGCGTCGTCGTGGTCGTCCTGCTCGCCGTCGTGCTGGCGGGGTCGGTCCTGGCGGCTGTGCACCACGCCGAGGTCGTCGCGCACCGGGTGGGGGAGCCGTTCGGGTCGCTCGTGCTCGCGGTGGCCGTGACCGTCATCGAGGTCGCGCTCATCGTGACGCTCATGATCTCCGGCGGACCCGAGACCGCGACCCTGGCCAGGGACACCGTCTTCGCGGCGCTCATGATCACCACCACGGGCATCGTCGGGCTGTCGCTCATGGTCGGCGCACGGCGGTTCCACGTCACCCTCTTCAACGCGGAAGGCTCCGGGGCCGCGCTCTCGACCGTCGCGACCCTCGCCGCGCTCAGCCTCGTCCTCCCCACCTTCACCACGAGCGAGCCGGGCCCGGAGTTCTCGTCCTCCCAGCTCGCCTTCGCCGCGCTGGCCTCCCTCGCGCTGTACGCGATGTTCGTGGTCACGCAGACCGTGCGGCACCGCGACTTCTTCCTCCCCGTCGCACAGGCGGGCCAGCAGGGGGACTCCGACGAGCACGCCGCCCCGCCGGGTAACCGGGAGGCGCTGGTCAGCCTCGCGCTGCTGCTCGTGGCGCTGGTCGCGGTCGTGGGACTGGCGAAGGTCGAGTCGCCCGCCATCGAGGACGCCGTCGCCGCGGCCGGGTTCCCGCCCTCGTTCGTCGGTGTGGTGATCGCGATGCTGGTGCTGGCACCCGAGACGCTGGCCGCCGCGCGCGCGGCGAGGCGCGGCCGGATCCAGACCAGCCTCAACCTCGCCTACGGCTCCGCGATGGCGAGCATCGGGCTCACGATCCCCACCATCGCGGTCGCGTCGATCTGGCTCGACGGTCCGCTGGTCCTGGGGCTCGGTCCCACCCAGCTCGTGCTCCTGATCCTGACCGTCGTGGTCAGCGTGCTCACGATCGTGCCCGGCCGGGCCACCCGCCTGCAGGGCGGCGTGCACCTGGTCCTGCTGGCGGCGTTCCTCTTCCTGGCCGTCAATCCCTGAGCAGGGCCGCGACGGCGGCGACCACGACCGCCCGCCGCCGCTCGTGCGGGATGTCCTCGGTCAGCGCGCCGATCTCGGGGGTCACGGCGAACCACAGTGACGACAGGTGCGCCACCAGCGCGAGCACCTCCACCGGTGTGAAGCGGTCCGGGATCAGGCCGTCCTCCTGGGCCTTCGTGACCGCGGCGAGCTTGTCCCCGGTGCTTGCCACCACCAGCTCGACGGCCGCGTAGCCGGCGCCCTCCAGCCGGTACCAGTTGGCGAGCCGCGCCATCACCGGGTCGGCGGCGAACCGGTCGTAGAGCCTGCCCGCGTACTCCGGCAGGTCGGTCGCGTCGATCGGCGCCTCGCGCACGGTGTGCCCGGCCAGCTCCCGCATGACCGCGTCGAACAGGCCGTCCTTGTTGGTGAAGTAGTGGTAGATCTGCGCCTTGTTGCTCCGCGCCGCCGCGGCGATCCGGTCGACCCGCGCGCCCGCGATGCCGTGCTGGGCGAACTCCTCCGCCGCGGCGTCGAGCAGACGCCGTCTGGTCGCCTCCGCGTCTCCTGCCATGGCTCCAAAAATACCTGACTAACCGTCTAGTTGGGGCGCGTCCCGGCCGCTGTGCCGAGCTCGTCGACGCGCGGGACCGCCCGGGAATTGTCGGTCCCGCGCGTTATCGTGCGCGCCATGGTGTACATCGCCCTGTTGCGGGCCATCAACCTCGCCGCGAGGCGGCGGGTGGCGATGGCCGATCTGCGCGCGTGGCTGACCGGCCTCGGGTACGACGACGTGCGGACACTGCTGCAGAGCGGCAACGCGGTGTTCCGCACGAGGAAGAAGGCCGCGAGCGTGCGCAAGGAGGTGGAGGCCGTGCTGGAGCAGGGCGCGGGGTTCCACATCGACTGTGTGCTGCGCACGGCCGACGAGTTACGCGCGGTGGTCGCGGCCGACCCGCTTGGCGCCGTGGCCACCAACCCGTCCCGGTACTTCGTGTCCTTCGCCGACGTGGCAGGGGAGTGGCCCGCGATCGACCCGGGCGCCTACGAGCCGGAGCGGGTGCACCTCGCCGAGCGTGAGGCGTACTTCTGGGTGCCTGAGGGCACCCAGAACTCCAAGGTGCTCGCGGCGTTCCCGGCCAGACCCGGCCAGATCACGACCGTCCGCAACTGGAACACGGTGACGAAACTGCTGGCCATGACCGAGAAGTAGGTGACTGCGAAGCGGGTCAGCTGTAGTGCCGCAGCTCCGGCCACAGCTCGGCCCACGTCCGCACCGGGCCGGAGCACAGCAGGATCGGCTTGCCCTGCTCCTCGTTCCACGAGCCGACGCCGTCGTCCACTGTGGCGTGGCGCTCGCAGGTGCGGAACAGGCGCTGTGCGCGTGGTGAGTCCGTTGCCATGATCACCGCGGTGATGTGCTCGTCCGGCATGGCACGCCACCACAGCTCGTTGTGCCCGCTGTACACCGGCGGCAGGTCGAACTGTTCCGACCACCGGTCCACTGCGCCCGCCTGGCCGTAGTTCTCGGCGAGCACGACGGCGTGCACCCGGTCCGCCGTCGGGATCGTGCTCGCCACGTCGCCGATCTGCTCCGCGAACCGCTCCCACCCCACCGACTCCGGGGCGGTCTCGTTCAGCTCGCCGATCGGCAGGTCGTCGAAGGCGGACACCGGCAGCACGGGCAGGCCGAGCGGCACGGACACGACCGCGGTGGCCACGAGCCCGAGCACCACCACCGTCCTGCGCGTGACCGTGGTCATCCATCCGGCCACCGGCACGGACCCGGCCGCGCACAGCGCCAGCAGGAACCCGGCGACGTAGTCCGCGCGCCCGCCCGAGTACACCGTCACCCCGCACGCCACCGGGTAGGCGAGCACGAAGAACCGGAACGTGCGGCGCCGCCACAGCGACACCAGCCCGGCGATCGCCAGCACCGACCCGAACCCGAGCAACCCGAACTGCAGCGGCCCGAACATGATCCGGTTCTCGTCCCCGTCGTCGAGGTCGAGCGCCTCGGCCATCTGCGCCTGCGGCCAGTCGTGGGTGGACTGGTAGAGCAGGTTCGGCAGCGCGAGCACCAGCGCCAGCATCGCGCCGAACCACAGCCACTTCGAGGCCAGCACCGACCGGGGCCCCGCGATGAGGATGCCGACGGCGATCCCGAGCACGAGCAACGCGATCAGCTGCCGGTTGTAGGTCGCCACTCCGACCGTCGCGCCGAACGCGAGCCACCACCGGTCGTCGCCGGTGTCGTCCACCCCGATCGCCTTGCACATGAACAGGATGGCCGCCGCCCACAGCGGCAGGTCGAGGGTGAGCGTGAGCAGGAGGTGACCGGCGATCAACGTGATCGACGACACCGCGACCGCGACCGCGGCCAGCACCTGCGCGCCGTGCGTGCCACCCAGCTCCCGGCACACCAGCGCCAGCAGGACGACCGTTCCCGCGACAGCCAGTGCCGGCACCACCCGCAGGGCGACCACGTTGTCACCGAACAGGGCGATCGAGAGTTTCGCGACCATCGGCGTGAGCGGCGGCGTGTCGAAGTACCCGGTCGCGGGCTGTGCACCAAGCAGGCGGAAGTACAACTCGTCCCGGTGATAGCCGTACCGGGTGCTGACCGCCATGAGCGCGCCGAACAGGATGGTGGCGACCAGCGTGACCGGCGCCGCGGCGAAGGGGGACCTGGTCCTGACCGGCGCGTCAATCACGGGCGGGATTCTTCCGCAAGGATCCGCTCTCTACCATCACTTCTCATGTCCGGTCTCAGCATGCTGACCCTCAACATCGGCAGCCCGTCAGAAGAGCGCGCCCACCGCCAGCTGGCGTGGCTCGCGACCAGGGACGAGGACGTGCTGGTGCTGACGGAGACCAGGACCAGCGACGGCTGCAAACACCTCGCTGACGCGTTCCGCACGGCCGGTTACGCCGTGCTCTACCCCAAGCCCGCACCCACCGAGTACGGCGTGATGGTCGTCAGCAGGCTGCCGGTCCAGGCCGACCCCATCGGGAAAATGCTGACGTACCTACCCAATCGGGTGACAGGCGCGATGATTTCCACCCAGATGGGTCTGATTCGCGTTCTGGGCACCTACGTTCCGACACGAGACGCGACCGCCGACAAGACCGAACGCAAGCGGCGCTGGCTGTCGGAGTTCTCCTCCGCACTGGGCGCGGCGGGCATGGCCGCCGCGGGCGCGCAGACCGTGGTGCTCGGCGACCTCAACGTGATCGAACCGGACCACGAGCCCGCGTACACGTCGTTCCGCTGGTTCGAGTACGACTTCTACCGCGGCCTCACCGACAAGCACGGCCTGGTCGACGCGTACCGCCACCTGAACCCGGAGCGGGTGGAACACAGCTGGATCGGCCGCACCGGCGACGGCTACCGCTACGACCACGCGCACTGCAGCAAGGAACTGGCCGAGGAACTCGTCGAGTGCGAGTACGTGCACGAGCCGAGGACCATCCGCCTCACCGACCACTCGGGACTGTCACTGCGCTTCTCCTGCGACGCGGGCACCCGTCTGGACACCTGCGACGCCTTCGAAGCGGCAAGCCCACCCACCCTGTTCTGACCGCGGATGCGTGAAAGGGCCGTTCAGGGCATGGCACTCCGCCCCCGGGCAGCGGACGCCAGGCACGCAGCGCTCGCGGCAGCCGCAGGCGAGCCGCCGTCAATGGCGCGTTGACGGCACAACCGGTGCCGTGAATGGCGCATTGACGGCGCTGAGCGCCGTGGACGGCCCATTCACGGCAACGCAAACGCCGTCAACGCGCCTTTCACGGCACAAAGCCAGGCGCGCAGCGCCCAGGCCCGCGAAGCGGGCCCTGCGAAGCAGGGACACAGCCAGGCAGACCCGAATCCAACCGGCACCGACAGTCCCCGCCACCCCCGGAGACCTGCCCGTCCGGCGAGGACAACCCACGGGTCCACTGAGGACAGAGTCAGGTCAGCGTGCGCAACTCGGCGGCGTGTTCGCGAGCGAGGGCGGCCAGTGCGTGCATGTGGGCGGCCTCCGTGGACTGGCTGCCGGTGGCGAGGTGGTCGAGGAGTTGCGCCTTGCGGTGGTACCAGTCGGCGACCTCGTGGGCATCGGCGGCGGGGCCGGGTGCGGTCCGCATCACGTGGCCCATCTCTTCCAGCATGGTCATGCGTTCAGTGTGAGCGGCGTCACGGTGGCTGAGCCAGTGTGCCCGTGAGCGATCCGGCCGTGAGATTCTCACGCCGCCAGATGGGGATTCGCGCGCAGCGCCTGGCTGAGCCGCGTCCACCAGGCGTCCAGCGTCTGCTCCTCGGCCAGGTCTCGGTAGGTTACCGGCACTCCGCGCACCCGCAGCAGGTTCACGACACGCATGACGTCGACGGAGGACATGTGCAGCGCTCCGTGAACGTCCTCATGGGACACTCCGGCGACGCGGGCGATCTCGTCTGCCAGGTCCTCACGGGTCATGTCGTGAGATTCTCATGGCTCGCTGGAGCGGCGCATGATTTCCGGCCACACGACCGCGGGACATACCGTGCGGGGGTATAGTAGGTTTGACGGCAGGGCGGCCGGGGAAGCCGCTTATGGACACGAGGAGTGACTGGTGGCTACGAACACGTACACGGTGACCGGGATGACCTGCGAGCACTGCGTCGGCGCGGTGCGTGGCGAGGTGTCCCAGATCCCGGGCGTCAACGACGTCCAGGTCGACCTCTCGAGCGGGCAGGTCACGGTGACCAGCGACGAGCCCATCGACGTCGAGACCATCCGCGCGTCGGTCGACGAGGCCGGCTACGAGCTGGCGAGCTAGCGATGAACACCGCGGCGGTACGGCTCGGCGGCCTTGTCCTGGTCGTGGTGGTGGCCTTCGGTGCCGCCTACGGCATCGGCAAGGTCGTGGGGCCCGTCGCGGCGGAGTCCGAGCCCGTGGCGGCCGAACACGAGGGGATGGGCGCGGCGCAGGAGGGCGGCGGGCACGGCGACAGCCACGGTGCCGCCCCCGGGGTGCCCAAGGGACTGCAGGTCAGCGAGGGTGGCGTCACGCTCGACGTGCTGAGTCACGGGCTCACCGCGGGGCGGCAGGCCGAGTTCGCGTTCCGTGTCCTCGACGAGGACGGCCACGCGGTCACCGACTTCCAGCCGACGCACGACAAGCTGATGCACCTGATCGTCGCGCGCCGCGACCTGTCCGGGTTCCGGCACGTGCACCCCGAGATGGCCGCCGACGGCACGTGGCGGGTCCCGCTCACGTTCGGCTCGGCCGGTGACTTCCGGGTGTTCGCGGACTTCCAGCGCAAGGGCGCGGACGAGGGGCACACGCTCGGCATCGACGTCCCGGTCGCGGGTGCCTACGCGCCGGTTCCGCTGCCGCCTCCGGCGCTGACCGCGACGGCCGGGGAGTACCGGGTCACGCTGAGCGGGAAGCTCACGCCGGGCACCACGAGCAAGCTGACCCTCTCGGTCGACAGGGGCGGTGTGCCGGTCACCGACCTGCAGCCCTACCTGGCGGCGTACGGCCACCTGATCGCGCTGCGGCAGGGCGACCTCGCCTACCTGCACGTGCACCCGGACGGCGAGCCCGGCGACGGGACGACGAAGCCGGGACCGAACATCGTGTTCTACGCCGAGGTGCCGACCGCGGGCACCTACCGGCTGTACCTGGACTTCAAGCACGGCGACGTGGTCCGCACCGCCGAGTTCACGACCGTCGCGGGCGGGCACGGGCACTAGGAGGCGAGCATGGCCACCGACCGGGTAGAACTGGTGATCGGCGGCATGACCTGTGCGTCGTGCGCGGCCAGGATCGAGAAGAAGCTCAACCGCATGGACGGCGTCGCGGCCACCGTCAACTACGCGACCGAGAAGGCGCTGGTCAACGGCACGGTGGCGACGGCGGACCTGATCGCCACCGTCGAGAAGATGGGTTACACCGCCGCGGTCCCCGCACCCGAGGAGCCGGCGGCGCCCGAGGAGCCGCACGACGCGCAGGTGCGGTCGCTGCGCACCAGGCTGCTGGTGAGCGCCGTGCTGGCGCTGCCGGTCGTGGCCATGTCGATGGTGCAGGCGTTCCAGTTCGAGTACTGGCAGTGGGCGGCGCTGACGCTCACCGCGCCGGTCGTCGTCTGGGGTGCGTGGCCGTTCCACCGTGCCGCGTTCCTGAACGCGCGGCACGGCGCGGCGACCATGGACACGCTGGTGTCCATGGGCACCCTGGCCGCGTTCGGGTGGTCCCTGTACGCGCTTTTCCTCGGCACGGCAGGCATTCCGGGCATGGAGCACCCGTTCCGGATCACCATCGAGCGCACCGGCGGCACCGGTGACATCTACCTGGAGGTCGCCGCGGGCGTCACGACCTTCCTCCTCGCGGGCCGGTACTTCGAGGCACGCGCCAAGAGCCGGGCCGGGGCGGCGCTGCGAGCGCTGCTGTCGTTGGGGGTCAAGGACGTCGCGGTGCTGCGGGACGGCCGGGAGACGCGGGTGCCGGTCGACCGGCTCGCGGTCGGCGACCGGTTCGTGGTGCGGCCGGGGGAGAAGGTCGCGACGGACGGGGTCGTCGAGGACGGCACGTCGGCCGTCGACGAGAGCATGCTGACCGGCGAGTCGGTGCCCGTCGAGGTGTCGCCGGGGTCGGCCGTGGTCGGTGCGACGGTGAACGCGGGCGGACGGCTGGTCGTGCGGGCCACCCGGGTCGGCGCGGACACGCAGCTCGCGCAGATGGCGCGGCTGGTCGAGCAGGCGCAGACCGGCAAGGCGCGGGTCCAGCGGCTCGCCGACCGGGTGTCGGCGGTGTTCGTGCCCGCCGTGATCGTGCTGGCGTTCGGCACGCTGGGCTTCTGGTTCGGCACGGACGCCACCCCGTCGGCGGCGTTCACCGCGGCGGTCGCGGTGCTGATCATCGCGTGCCCGTGCGCGCTGGGACTGGCGACGCCGACCGCGCTGCTGGTCGGCACCGGCCGGGGCGCGCAGCTGGGGATTCTCATCAAGGGCCCCGAGGTGCTGGAGTCCACGCGGCGGGTCGACACCGTGGTGCTGGACAAGACCGGCACCGTGACGACCGGGCAGATGACGCTGGTGGACGTGCTGCCGGCGGGCGGTGTCACCGAGGACGAGCTGCTGCGGTACGCGGGTGCGCTGGAGGACGCGTCGGAGCACCCGATCGCGAAGGCGCTCGCGGACGGCGCGCGGGAGCGGGTCGGCACGTTGCCGCCGGTCACCGGGTTCGCCGCCCGTGAGGGGCTCGGGGTGCGGGGCACGGTCGAGGGCCGCGAGGTCGCGGCGGGCCGGGTGGTCGACGGCGACGCCTGGTTGCCCGCGCTGCCCGACGAGCTGACCGAGGCCAAGGACGCCGCGCAGGCGCAGGGCAGGACGACGGTCACGGTCGCGTGGGACGGTGCGGTCCGCGGGCTGCTGGTGGTGGCCGACGCGGTGAAACCGACCAGTGCGGCCGCGGTGCGTCAGCTGCGGGCGCTGGGGCTCACCCCGGTCATGGTGACCGGTGACCACGAGGCGGTGGCCCGGTCGGTGGCGGCGGAGGTCGGCGTCGACGAGGTGGTCGCCGGTGTCCTGCCCGCCGACAAGGTCGACGTGGTCAAGCGGCTGCAGGACGAGGGCCGGGTCGTCGCGATGGTCGGCGACGGCGTGAACGACGCGGCCGCGCTCGCACAGGCCGACCTCGGGCTGGCGATGGGCACTGGCACGGACGTGGCGATCGAGGCGAGCGACCTGACGCTGGTGCGCGGTGACCTGCGTGCCGCCGGGGACGCGATCCGCCTGTCCCGCCGCACGCTCGCGGTGATCAAGGGCAACCTGTTCTGGGCGTTCGCCTACAACGTGGCGGCGATCCCGCTGGCCGCCGCCGGGCTGCTGAACCCGATGCTCGCCGGCCTGACGATGGCCGCCAGCTCGGTGTTCGTGGTGACGAACAGCTTGCGGCTGCGGGGTTTCAGGGCTGCGTGAGGTAGCCGACCGACAGCCGGCCGCCCGCGTCCCTGGTGATGTCCAGCGACCGGATCGCCGCGGTCAGCATGAGCAGGACGCCGAGGTTCTCGCCCAGTTCCTCCGCGTGCAGCACCAGCACGTACAGCGGGCCGCTCTCGCCATTGGCGACAAGCAGGCCCTGCACGAACTCCATGCCCATGGCGGAGCCGAGCAGCAGCGCGAGGCCGCCGATCATGCACCAGCGGGTCACGCCGTGGAGCTTCACGGCGAGCAGCCCGAGCGCGGCCGCGACGGCGAGACCGGCGAAGATGCCGGGCACGAGCCAGTAGCCGGGGAAGCGTTCGAAGGTCACCCAGCTCTGGCCGACGCGTTCGAGGCGTTCGTGCAGCGAGGTGTGGTCGTCGAGGGACAGCGCGGCGAGCACGGCGGCGGAGACGAACCACGCGAACCGGAACCGCGGCGCGAGCATGCCGGTGATCGCGTGCGCGACCGCGGTCAGCACCAGCAGGCCGACGCTCCACCAGGTGGGCAGGTTGCCTTCGGAGAACACGTCGAAGTAGACGCGCACCTCGCCGCGCTCCGTGGTGAGCGGGTGGTCGATCAGTGCGGGGATGGCCATGCTGAGCACGGAGAGCGTGACGCTCACCCCCAGCAACCACCACCCGGCCCGGCGCACCCGCACCGGTCTCGACGGCGGCGACATGACGACAGTCGTCTCGGTGTCCACAGCCATGCGCCCTCCTCGTGTCCCCGGAGCACATTAAAGGTGTGGTAACGGCACCTGTCGTTCACCCCGGGTCAACCTGGACGACATGGACGGGACGGGACCTTCCCGTCGGCGGCGACCGGAGGGCCGCCGCCGACGGTGAGTCACCGGCCGCGGACGCGGCGGATCGTGTCCCGGTACCAGAGCGCGCTCTGCTTGGGGGTGCGGACCTGCGTGTCGTAGTCCACGTGCACCAGCCCGAAGCGCTTCGCGTACCCGTAGGACCACTCGAAGTTGTCCATCAGTGACCACGCGAAGTAACCGCGCACGTCGGCCCCCTGCTGCCGGGCCGCCGCCACCGCCGCGATGTGCGCCGACAGGTAGGCGGTGCGGTCGTGGTCGGCGACGTACCCCGACGGGTCGGGCCGGTCGTCGAACGCGGCACCGTTCTCGGTGATCACCATGGCGGTGCCCGGGTACTCGCGGGACAGCCGCACGAGCAGCTCGGTGAAGCCCTCCGGCACGATCTCCCAGTCCATCGCGGTCACCGGCCGGCCGAGCGGCACGTTGACCGTGATCGGGTTGCCGTCCTCGTCCTCGGTGCGGCCGGTCGCGTCCACCCCGGTGAAGCGGTGGCTGGAGTAGTAGTTGACGCCGAGCACGTCGATCGGTTCGCTGATGATCTTCAGGTCACCGTCGACCACGGGCATCTTGATGCCGCGCACCGACAGGTCGTCCACGATGTCGCCCGGGTACTGGCCGCGCAGCAGCGGGTCGAGGTAGATCCGGGCGCCGAGACCGTCGGCCCGCCGCGCCGCCTCCTGGTCGGCGAGGCTCTCCGAGGCGGCCATGGCGGTGCCCATGTTCAGCGTGATGCCCAGCTCGATCGGCTCGGTCGCCGCGGCCCGCATTCGCTGTGCGGCGAGACCGTGGCCGAGCAGCAGGTGGTGCACCGCGTCCATGGCGTCGGCGAAGTTCCGCCGCCCCGGGGCCTGCCTGCCCTCGTAGTAGCCGAGCATCGCAGAGCACCACGGCTCGTTCAGCGTGGTCCACGTGCGCACCCGGTCGGCCAGCCGGTCGAACACCAGCATCGCGTAGTCGGCGAACCGGTACGCCGTGTCCCGCTCCGGCCAGCCACCCCTGTCCTCCAGCGCCTGCGGCAGGTCCCAGTGGTACAGCGTGACCCACGGGTCGACGCCAGCGCGCAGCAGCTCGTCGACGAGCCGGTCGTAGAACGCGAGCCCCTTCTCGTTCGCCGGGCCGGTGCCGTCGGCCTGGATCCGCGGCCACGCGACGGAGAACCGGTACACGTCGACGCCGAGCGAGGAGATCAGCGCCACGTCCTTCGGCATCCGGTGGTAGTGGTCGCACGCCACGTCACCGTTCTCACCACCATCGACCATGCCCGGCGTGCGGCAGTAGGTGTCCCAGATGGACACTCCGCGGCCGTCCTCCTGGTACGCCCCTTCGATCTGGTAGGCCGAGGTGGCCACCCCCCACCGGAAGTCCGTCGGCAGGCTCGCGATCAGCTCCGCCTCGGACGCCGGTGCAACTGTGGTATCCAAGAGATCCATCCTCCGTAACTCGGCGGCCGGGTCAGCTCTTGACCCGCTCGACCGCGTGCAGCCAGCAGGCCACGGTCCGTTCGCCCGGCCGTTCGTCGCTGCCGGGCGGCGCGGCCAGGACAGGCGATTCGTCGGCGCACGGCTCGAACGCCCTGGGGCAGCGGGGATGGAACGCGCACCCCGACGGCATCGCACGCAGGTCCGGCGGCGATCCCGGGATGCCGGTCAGCTCCCGGCGCGGCCCCCGCAACGCCGGGAACGAGTGCAGCAGGCCGTCGCTGTAGGGGTGCAGCGACTCCCGGTACAGCTCGGCGGCGGGCGCGGACTCGACGATCCGCCCGCCGTACATGATCGCGATCCGGTCGGAGAACTCCACCAGCAGTGACAGGTCGTGCGTGATGAACAGGACCGAGAACCCGACCCGCTCCCGCAGCTCCACCAGCTGGGCGAGGATCTGCCGCTGCATCACCACGTCCAGCGCGGTCGTCGGCTCGTCCATCACCACCACGCGCGGCTCCAGCGCGAGCGCCATCGCGATCATCACGCGCTGCCGCATGCCCCCCGACAGCTGGTGCGGGTAGCTGCCCAGCCGGTCGGCGTTGATGCCGACCAGTTCGAGCAGGTCCTTCGCGCGGGACCGTTGCGCGGCCCGGCTGGTCCTCGGCTCGTGCGCGGCGATCACGTCGCACAGCTGTGCCGCGATGGTGTGCACCGGGTTGAGCGAGTTCATCGCGCCCTGGAACACGATCGCGATCTCCGACCAGCGGAACCGGCGGAGCTTCGCGGTCGACAGCGTCATCAGGTCGATGGGCTCGCTGTCCCGGGGGTGGTACAGCACCTGGCCACCGGTGATGACGCCTGGTGGTGGCAGCAGCCGCAGCATCCCGTATGCCAGCGTGGACTTGCCGCTGCCGCTTTCCCCGGCCAGGCCGAGCACCTCGCCGCGGTTGAGCGTCAGGCTGACGTCCCGGACCGCGTGCACGGCGTCGTCACCGAGGCCGTAGTTCACGTTCAGGTCGCGGATCTCCAGTACCGGCTCAGTCGTGACCATGTCCGCTCCCCCTCAGCACCGGCGTGAAGCCGACCCGCATCCTGACCCCGCGCACCTTCGTGCTGCTGCGCAGCCGCGGGTTGACGTACTCGTCGATGCCGAAGTTCAGCAGCGCCAACCCCGTGCCCAGCAACGCGATCGCGATCCCGGGCGGCACGAACCACCACCACGCGCCCTGCGCAAGCGCCTGCTGGCTCTGCGCCCAGAACAGGATCGCACCCCAGTTCCACTCGGAGACCCCTGGCACCCCGATGAACGCGAGTGTGATCTCCGACAGTACCGCGAAGATCACCGTGCCGATGAAGCTCGCCGCGATCACCGCGGTCAGGTTCGGCAGGATCTCGAACCCGATGATGCGCCACGTCGACTCCCCGGTCGCCCTCGCTGCCTCGACGTAGTCCCTGCGCCGCAACGACAGCGTCTGCGCCCGCAGCACCCGCGCGCCCCACGCCCACGACGTGCAGCCGATCACCAGCGCGATCGTCATGTCGTCGGTCTCGGGCAGCGACAGCGTGATGATGAGGATCAGCGGCAGCGCCGGGATCACCAGGAACACGTTGGACAGCGCGGAAAGGCCCTCCGACCCAAGACCGGACAGGTAGCCGGAGGTCACCCCGACCAGCACCCCGAGCACCGTCGCCACGACACCGGCGACGAGCCCCACGAGCATGACGCTGCGGGAACCGTCGAGCATCTGGCTGAACAGGTCCTGACCGAGGTGCGTGGTGCCGAACCAGTGGTCGGCCGTCGGCCCGACCAGCAGCTGGTCGCCACGCTCGCCGGGGTCGTAGGGTGCCAGCACCGGCCCGAGGACCGCCAGCAGGCAGAAGAACCCGAAGATGACCAGGCCGATCGTGGCCTTGCGGTTGGCGAGCAACCGCGACCTGCGGCGGCGTTTCACCGGCGCGGTCACCGGCATGACGTCCGCGGTGGGCAGTGCCACGGCTCAGCCCTCCTTCCTGGTGCGCGGGTCGAGCAGGAGGTAGACGAGGTCCGCGAACAGGTTCGCGACCAGCACCGACAGCGTGATGATCAGGAAGATGCCCTGCACGAGCGGGTAGTCCTTCGCGCCGACCGCCTGGAACAGCTGGAACCCGACACCGGGGTAGGAGAACACGATCTCGACGAGCAGCGTGCCGCCGACGATCAGCCCGAGCGACAACGCGAACCCGGACACGTTGGGCAGCAACGCGTTCCGCGCCGCGTAGCCGACCATCACCCGGCGCTCCGACAGACCCTTGGCGTGCGCGACCGTGATGTAGTCCTCAGAGGACACCGTGAGCATCATGTTGCGCATCGACAGCACCCAGCCGCTCATCGACGAGATCAGGATCGTGATCGCGGGCAGCAGGCTGTGGTGTACCGCGCTCCACACGAAGTCCATGTCCCAGCTCGGCACCACGCCGGGGTCGTAGCCACCCGACGACGGGAACGCGCCACCCCGGTCGGCGAGCAGCGTGATGGCGATGAGGCCGAGCCAGAAGTACGGGATGGACGACAGGAACGTCGTCACCGGCATCAGCATGTCCGCCCATGAGCCGCGCCACCAGCCCGCGAGGACCCCCATGAACGTGCCGAGCAGGAAGCTGATCACCGTGGTGATCCCGACGAGCCCGAGCGTCCAGGGCAGCGAGTCGGCCAGCACCTCGGACACGGGCGTCGGGAAGAACGTGAACGACAGACCGAGGTCGCCGCGGAACAACTGCCCGAGGTAGTCGCCGTACTGTTCGACGATGCCCTTGTCCGTGTCGAGCCCGAAGAGGATGTACAGCGACTCGATCGCCGAGGTGTCCAGCCGGCCTTGTGAGCGGGCGATCAGCGACTGGACCGGGTCACCGGGGATGAGGCGGGGGAGGAAGAAGTTGATGGTGATCGCCGCCCACGCGGTGAACACGTAGAACCCGACGCGCCGCAGGAGGTAGCCCATGGTCAGCCCGCCTCCACGGTGTTCGCGTCGTACAGCCAGCACGCAGCCCAGTGGGGGCCGTCGCCGTTGGACTCGACGGGCAACCGCGGCGGCGCTTCCAACTCGCAGCGGGCCATCGCGTGCGGGCAGCGCGGGTGGAACCGGCAGCCCGCCGGTGGCTCGATCAGGCTCGGCGGTTCGCCACCGCCCGCGTCGGTGACCTCGGCCTCCGTGCCCGCGATGCGGTCCGGGTCGGGTGCGGACGCGATCAGCAACCTCGTGTACGGGTGCGCGGCGCGCTGCGTCACCGCCTCGCCGCTGCCGCCCTCGACGACCTGGCCCGCGTACAGCACCAGCACCTCGTCGGCGAAGTACCGCGCCGACGCGATGTCGTGCGTGATGTACAGGATCGCCAGGTCGAGCCGGTCGCGCAGGTCCCGCAACAGGTTCAGCACACCCAGCCGGATCGAAACGTCCAGCATGGACACCGGCTCGTCGGCGAGCAGCGCCTCCGGGCCCGCGGCCAGCGCCCTGGCGATCGCGACGCGTTGCCGCTGCCCGCCGGACAGTTCGTGCGGGAACTTCGACAGGAACCGTTCCGGCGGGGTCAGCGCCACCCGGGTGAGCAACTCCTCCGCGCTGGTCTCGCTGCGGTGGATCCTCAGCGCCCGCGTGAGGTGGTAGCGAACGGTGTGGATCGGGTTCAGCGACGCGAACGGGTCCTGGAAGACCATCTGCACCCGCCTGCAGTAGGCGCGGAACCGGCGGCCGCCCGTGCGGACGGGTTCGCCGTGCAGCAGGACCTGGCCGTCGGTCTGCCGAACGAGCTGCGCCATCAGCCGGGCGACGGTCGACTTGCCGGACCCCGACTCGCCGACCATGGCCGTGACCCGGCCCTTACGCAGCGCCAGGTCGACCTGCTCGACGGCGTGGACCGCCCGCTGCGCGGCGAACAGCGTGCGCAGGCGGCGGCGGATCGGGAAGTGCTTGGTGAGGCCCACCGCCTCCAGCACCACGTCCGTGGTGCCGGGGGCGGCGGGTTCGGTGCTCGCCGTCATGAGGACTACGAGGCCGGCTTCAGGCGCAGGATGATGTCGAGCGCGTTCGGCTGCGTCGGCTGCGCCGGCGCGTACTGGTTGTCCTCGTCGGGCCAGCCGACCCAGTTCTTCGTGCTGTACTCGCCGCCCGCGTTGGCCGCACCGGTGATCAGCACCGGCGCCTGCTCGACGTAGATCCGCTGCAGCTCGTCCATCGCCTCCTGGCGGACGGTGTCGTCGGCGGCGTTCGCGTACTGGTGCAGTGCCTCGGTGGCGTCCGCGTTGCGGAACCGGCCCCAGTTGCCGTTGACGCCCGCGGTGCCGACCGGCTTGTACAGCGCACCGTCCATGATGGACTGGTACAGGTCGTACGGGGTCGCGCCGTTGTTGGTCCAGTGCATGGCGGCCTCGAACTGGCCGGTGTCGACGTCGCTGGTCCAGGTGTCCTGGTTGGCCTTGTCGACGGTCGCCGCGATGCCGAGGTCCGAGAAGTTGTCCTTCAGGATCTCGAGCGTGGTGATGTAGTCCGACCAGCCCGCCGGGTTCGACAGCGTGAGCTGCACCGGCTTGCCGGTCTTGTCGAGCAGCGTGTCGCCGGAGTAGGTGTAGCCGCTGTCGGTCAGCAGTTTCCTGGCGCCGTCGACGTCGACCTCGAACTCCTCGCCCTTGAACTCGTCGGCGAGGAACGACTCACCGGCGGGCGTCGGGATGCCCGTGACGTTCTTGACCTCGGGGTAGAAGTAGCCCGCCTCACCCTGCATGAACACGTCGTTGCGGTTGATGACCATGTTCATCGCGCGGCGCAGCACCGGGTCGTCGAACGGCTTCAGCTCGGTGTTGAGGAACAGGCCGTGCACGCCGAGCACCGGCGGGAACCACAGCTTGTGGTGCTCGGGGTCCTTGTCGACGTAGACCGCCTTGTAGTTCGAGATGAACGTGAACGCCCACTCCGACGAGCCGTTCGCGAGCGCCGTGGTCTGCGCGTTGTTGTCGTTGTACGACGTGTAGCGCAGCTCCTTGACCTGCGGCAGGTCCTGCCAGTAGCCGCTGTCCCGCACGGTCAGCGTGACCGTCTGCGGCGTGAACGTCTTCAGCGTGTACGGGCCGGAGCCGACCGGGTTCTTCACCGTGTCGGTGGCCGGATCGGTGATCTTCGACCAGATGTGCTCTGGCACCATCGGCGTCTGCGTGAGGATGTCCATCTGGTTCACGAACTGGGACGACGTGAACGTCACGGTCACCTTGTCGTCCTCGGCGACGGCCTCGGCGTAGGGGATGGCGTTGATGTTCAGCGCCGGGGTGTTCTTCAGCAGCGTGAACGTGTACGCGATGTCCTGTGCCGTCACCGGCTTGCCGTCGGACCAGGTCGCGTTGTCGCGGATCGTCAGGTCGAGCTCGCGGAAGTTGTCCGACCAGGTCCACTCGGTGGCGAGCCAGGGCTTGCCCTCCTCGTCGGGCTTGACCTGGTTGGTCATCACGAGCGGCTCGTAGAGCGCCCACCGGTAGCCGAGCGAGTTGCTCGAGCTGGACGGGAGGAACGGGTTGTGGTTCTCGGTCTGCGGGCCGTTCGGCATGCCGATGTTGAGCACGCCGTTCGGGTTGCCCGCGCCACCCGTGGTGCCATCGCCACAGGCCGCCAGTGAAGCGGTGAGGAGTAACGCCGCGGCGACCGCCACGGCCTTTCGCCTGAGTCGCATGGACCGGACTCCTTTGTCGGGGAAAGGGATCGCGAGCGTGCACGCTGCCTGTTGGGTCGGAGTCAACTAGGTGAGCCCGGTCACGTCAATAACGGCCGGGTAACGAACTTAGCCTTATTTAAAGACGCGAATAAAGTCGGCGCATGAACTATCGTCCCGGCTGGCTAGGCTGACGCCGACCAGGTCGGGAAAGGACGGTGCTCATGGAGCAGAGACGCGCGACGGTCCGTGACCTGCGCAGGCGCAACCGGTCGACGCTGCTGTCCACGCTCTTCTTCGACGGCCCGCTCTCCCGCCACGAACTCGGCGGCCGGACCGGCCTCTCGGCGGCGACGGTGAGCAACGTGGTCGGCGAGATGATCGACGACGGCCTCGTGATCGAGGCAGGCCAGGTCGAGTCGGACGGCGGCCGCCCGCGCGTGCTGCTCCGCGTGGACCCGACGTACGGCCACGTCGTCGGCATCGACGTCGGCGAGACCGGCGTGACCATGGAGCTGTTCGACCTGGCGATGACCCGCCTCGCGCAGGTCGACCGCCCGCTGGCGACCCCGCAGCCCGACGTCGCGCTCGTCGGCGAGATCATCGCGGCCGGCTTCGGCACCCTGCTGGCGTCGGCGGGGGTGGCGGAGTCGTCGCTGCTGGGCGTCGGCATCGGGGTGCCCGGCACGGTCGAGCAGGGCGCGACGGTCCGGGTGCACGCGCAGACGATCGGCTGGGACGGGGTGGCCCTCCCGGACCTGTTGCGCGCCAACGGGATCACGGTCCCGGTGTTCGTCGAGAACGGCGCGAAGACACAGGGTCAGGCGGAGATGTGGTTCGGCGCGGGCCGGGGCGCCAGGCACGCGGTCATCGCGTTGATCGGCTCCGGGATCGGCGCCACGGTGGTCACCGACGGCACCACGTACCGGGGCGCGACGAGCAGCGCGGGGGAGTGGGGCCACACCACGCTGTCCTACGGCGGGCGCGTGTGCCGGTGCGGCGCGCTGGGCTGCCTGGAGGCGTACGTCGGCGCGGAGGGCATCCTCGACCGCTTCCGGAAGGCCCGCGGCGGCAGGGCGATTCCCCGCGTGGACGAACAGTCGCAACTGGACTTCCTGCTGGCGTCCACGGAACGGTCCGAGACCGCGGCGGCGGTGGTGGCGGAGACGGTCGGGTACCTGGGCGCGGGCATCGCGAACCTGGTGAACCTGTTCAACCCGGAACGCATCGTGCTCGGCGGATGGGCGGGGATGGCACTCGGTTCCCGCCTGCTCCCGGAGATCCGCACCGCGACAGCGGCCCACGCACTGCGGCACGCCTACGAACAGACGTCGATCGTGCTGTGCGAACTGGGCCCGGACGCGGTGGCCGTCGGGGCGGCGACACTCCCGGTGGAGGCACTGCTGAGCCTGGGCTCGGACCCGAGAATCCGCCCGAAGACCCCAGCCCTGTAACCACCGGAGTGTCCTGAAAGGCGCGTTCAGGGCGCCCAACGCCCTGAACGCGCCTTTCAGGGCACCAAGTCAGGTGCCACTCACGGATAGTTGGTCACGTAACTCACCTGGTGCGCCTGGTTCGCCACCTCTCCGGTGTCGTTGATGACGCGGTTGATCGTGCCGACGCCGCCGAGTGACACCGTCACCAGGCCGTGGAAGCGGACGCCCGGCTTGTTCGGCACCTCGAAGCCGCGGCTCGCGACCACCGACGGGTTGGTGTTGAAGAAGCAGTACACCCCGACACCCCACGCCTCGTGGTTGGTCACCGAGTCGGCCACCTTGTACGACGCCCAGCCCTGGGCGCCGCCACCGCTCGAACCCCATGCCGCGTTGCTCGGCGGGTCGTAGGGCATCTCGTTCTGGTAGAAGTACGTCCGGCCGTTGTCGCCGTTCCAGATCGTCTGGTACTGCTGGTAGTGCTCGACGAACAGGCCGTACATGATCACGTTGTCGCCGTTGACCACCAGGCCGTTCTGCGCGGTGTTCGTGTTCCACCCGATGCCGGTGCCGTGATCGCCGCGCCACAGCCACATGTGGTCACCGATCACGTCGTTCGAGTTGATCCGCAACGAGACCGTCGCCTTGCCGGCGTGCTGACCGCCGACACGGAAGAACACGTCGTGCAGTGACGTCGGGTTCGCCGCGTGGCTCGCCGACGAGCCTGCCGGGCCGATCTCCGCGAGCACCGGTGAGTTCTGCGGTCCCGCGTCGATCAGCAGCCCCGCGAGCTTCACCCCGTCCACATCGGCCACCGTGATGGCGGGGAGGCCGGTGTCCGGGGTGAGTGTCGCCAGGCCGAGGCCCAGCACGACCGTGTTCGGGTTCGTCACCCGGATCGTGTCGTTCAGGTGGTGGATGCCCGGCGTGAACAGCAGGTGCCTGCCCTGCGCCAGCGCCGCGTTGATCGTCGCCGCCGGGGTGCCCTCCTGCACGACGTAGAAGTCCGCCAGCGAGATCGACGTGCCAGCCGGGTTGCCGCTCGCCCACGACGTGCCCCGGGTGTTCTCCCGCAGCGCGGGCACGAACACGCGGTACTCGCCGGTGCCGTCGACGTACAGGAACGGCTTCTCCCGGATCTTCGGCGTGGTGTCGACGACCGTGTGCGACGGGTTCGGGAACTGCTGCGCGGGCGCACCGGTGGTGCCGGTGAACACCATGTTCCACACCGAACCGTTCCAGCCGCCGCGCAGGTCGCTGTTGCGGGTGAAGAACTGCTGCTGCGAACCGGACACCGCGACCCCGTCGATCCGCGAGTCGGCAATCAGGCCGCCGGAAGCCCAGCCGTCGCCACCGTTCCACAGCTGGACCTGGCCGCGCAGGTGCATCCGCCGGTACGGCGCGGCCTGCGAGACCGCCCAGCGCTCGATCTGTCCACTCGGGAGGGTCACGGACATGTTCTCCGCCGCCCGCCAGAAGTTCTGGGTGGCGTTGCCGAGGTTGTCCGGGTTGTCGCCCTGCTGGAGCCAGTCGGCCTCGACGCGCACGTGGCCGTTGATGTTCACCTGGTCTGGCAGCAGCCCGAGCCCGGCGACGTGGGTGTAGAAGCGGAGGTCGACGTCGGCGTTGTAGGACCCCGGTTTGAACAGCACCGCGTACCGCTGCGTGCCGAACTGGTTGGTCCTCATCTGCGCCGCGATCGTGTTCAGCCGCGACTGGATCGTGCTCTGCGGCGTCGACGGGTCGAAGACGAACGTGTTCGGGCCCAGGTTGGGGTTGCGCGGGTCGGTCGGCGGGATCACCGGGCCGCCGGTGCCGCCTTCGGCGTACACGGACAGCTCCCACAGCGAGTAGCCGTACTGCGTGGCGCGCGCGGTGCCGTTGACCCGCAGGTAGCGGCCGGTGCCGGTGACGTCGAGCGACTGGTTGCCGCCGGTTCCGGTGGTCGTCGAGTAGATCGTGGTCCACGTGCTCGCGTCGGCGGAGACCTGGAGCTGGAACGCCCGCCCGTACGCGGCCTCCCAGTTCAGGCCGACCCGGCAGATCTGCTGTGCCGACCCGAGGTCGACCCGCAGCCACTGCGGGTCGGAGAACGCGCTGGACCAGCGCGTGCCCGCGTTCCCGTCGACGGCGGCGCTCGCGGGCGTGCCCGCGTTCTCGGCGGAGGACGCGGTCGTGGGCTTGCCCTGTGCCACGTTGGTGGTCCCGCAGGCGAGCGGCGCCGCCTGTGCCTGCGGGATGGTGAGGAGGGCCGCGGCCGCGAACACCGTTGTCGCGGCGGCGAGGATGCGTTTCATAGGCCTACCTGTTTCGATCCAGAAAGGTGCAGGGGATGGATCGTCATTGGGTCCGGAACCGGTACCGGAACCGGTTCCGGACCTGTGATGCATTCAACAAGCAGCCACTGGGGGCCGTCAAGGGTGCGAATGGCCGCACGGCCGTTCAGCTGGCGGGCGCGCTGTCCCGGATCACGAGCGAGGTCGGGACCACCAGCGGTCGCGTCGGCGGGGTCTCCCCGGCCAGGTGGGCCAGGAGCATGGTCGCCGCGGCCTCACCCATCTCCCGCGACGGCTGGCGGACCGTCGTGAGCGCGGGCTGCGTGTGCTCCGCCACGGAGATGTCGTCGAAGCCGATGACCGCGACGTCGGCGGGGACGGCCCGGCCCGCGGCCCGCAAACCGTCGAGGACGCCGACCGCCATCAGGTCGTTGTGGGCGAACACGCCGTCGAACGGCACGCCCCTGGCCAGCAGCTCCTCGATCGCCGCCTGCCCACCGCCCCGCGTGAAGTCGCCCTCCACCGCCAGTGCCGGGTCGAAGGCGTCGCCCGCCGCGCCGAGGAAACCCGACGTGCGGTCGCGGGTGCAGCCGAACGCCGCCGGGCCGGTCACCATCGCGAGGCGGGTGCGGCCGATGGCGCGCAGGTGGGCCGCCGCGTCGGCGGCGCCCTTGTCGTTGCTCGTCGCGACCGAGGGGAAGCCGGGGTGGTGGCCGCGGTCGTCGATCATGACCACGGGAAGGCCCTGCTCGTGCAGGCTCGTGATGTAGGACAGGGTGTCGGGCGGTTCGACCAGCAGGAGACCGTCGAACGCGTTGGCCGACACGTGCCGCTGGAACTGGGTGAGGGACTGCTCGCCGCGGTTGACCGTGTGCAGCAGCAGCCCGTAGCCCCTGGCCTCCAGCACGTCCGCGACACCCTGCAGCACGTCGCCCATCCACGGCCACGTCAGGCCGGGCACCAGCATGCCGACGGTCTGGGTGCGGCCCCTGGCCAGCCCGACCGCGCCGGCGCTCGGCGTGTAGCCGGTCGCGGCGATCACCTCGCGGACCCGGATGGCGGTGGCCGCGTCCACGTCGCCCTTGTTGTTGAGCACGCGCGACACCGTCGTCTTGCTGACCCTCGCCCTTTTGGCGACCTCGGCGATCGTCACGCGCATGCGGGTCAGGATACGTTCACCCAGACCCGCTCCGACGTCCTGACCGGCGAGGCCGCCGACAAGTCGCCGACAAGTCGCCGACACGTGCTCCGGGGTACGGTCCTGCTGTGATCGTCGATGTGGCGCTGGCGGGACAGGCACGGCTGGCAGAGGGGCCGGTCTGGGATCCGCGCAGCTCGTGCCTGCGATGGGTGGACATCCAGCGGGGACAGGTCCACCGGTTCGACCCGGCATCGGGGACGGACACCTTCTTCGAGGTCGGCGAGGACGTCGGCACGGTCGCGGTGCGCGCGGCGGGTGGGCTGGTCATCGCCACCACGTCCGGTCTGTACACGTGTCCGGAGGGCGGCGGGCGGGCGACGCTGCTGCACGCCGTGGACACCGACCCGCCCGGCGGCCGGTTCAACGACGGTAAGGCCGACCCGTGGGGCCGGCTGTGGGCGGGCACCATGCTGGACGACCCGCCCGGCGCGTGCGCGCTGTACCGCCTGGACCCGGACCACTCGCTGCACACGGTGGCGACCGGGGTGTCCTGTTCGAACGGTCTCGGCTGGTCGCCGGAGGGCACGACCATGTACTACATCGACACGCGGACCGGCGGGATCGACGCGTTCGACCACGACCCGTCCACCGGTGCGCTGTCCGGGCGCCGCCGGGTCGTCGACGTCGACCGCGGCTGGCCCGACGGCATGACGGTCGACGCGGACGGCTGCCTGTGGGTCGCGTTGTGGGACGGCTGGGGGCTGCGCAGGTACGCCCCGGACGGGCGGCTGCTGACGACCGTCGAGGTGCCGGCGCAACGCGTGACGTCGTGCGCGTTCGGCGGGCCGGCGTTGTCGACGCTGTACGTCACCACCGCCCGGACCGGGTTGCGGGACTTCACCGACCAGCCGCTGGCGGGGTCGCTGTTCGCGGTCGAGCCCGGGGTGGCGGGGCTGGCGCCGGGGGAGTGGGCGGGTTGACCTGGCCGTCGCGGCTGCGTGCGCGCGGCGAGGACCCGGACCCGAGGTTCAGCTTCGCGAACGAACGGACCTTCCTCGCGTGGATCCGGACCGCGCTCGCGTTGCTGGCGGCCGGGATCGGGCTGGAGGCGTTCGCGCCGCCACTCGCGGTGCCGGGTCTGCGGCAGGTGCTCGCGGCGGTGCTCGTGCTGGCCGGCGTGGGGCTCAGCGCGATGGCGTTCCGGCGCTGGCTGCGGAGCGAGGAGGCGCTGCGGGAGCGGCGGCCGTTGCCCGCGCCGCGGGTCGCGCCGTGGCTGTCGTACGGGATCGCGGCCGTCGCGCTCGTGTTGTTCGTGCTGCTGGTGGTGGCGAACCTGCGGTGACCGAGCCACCCGGGGTGCAGAACGAGCGGACGTCCCTCGCGTGGGTGCGGACCGCGCTCGGCCTCGTCGTCTGCGCGCTGCTCGCCGGGCGGCTCGCGGTCGTGCGTGGCGAGGGCTGGGCCCTCGGCGCCGCGCTCGCGGCCGCGGTGCTCGCCGTCGGGGTGCTCGGCTGGTCGCACGACCGCTACGTGCGCGCGGACCGCAGGCTGCGGCAGGAGCGGGCCGTCGACTTCGCCGTGCCGGCGCTCGTGCTCACGCTCGCCGTGGTCACGGTCGGTGCGCTGGGTCTCCTGTTGGTAGTGCTCTGACGAACGGCTCCGTCAGGTGCGGGGTCGCCAGCTCCGCGTCCCGTGCCAGCAGCGCCATCCGGGTGGCACGGGCCAGCTCCGGGTCCTCCTCGTACCGGTAGGACACCGAGGGCGACACCAGTTGCACCGCGTGCACCAGCACGTCGCCGGTCACCACGACCTGCGCGCCGCCGCCCTCGACCACCACCGACTGGTGGCCGGGCGTGTGGCCGGGGGTCGGGATCACCGTCACCCGCTCACCGGAGGGCAGGGCGGACAGCACGGTCTCGCCCGCCACCACCTGCAGGACCCCCGCCGCGCGCAACGGTGCCACGACGTACGACGCCACCGGTTCTGTCACCCACGCGACCTCGTCGCGGTGCAGCACGTAGCGCGCGTTCGGGAACAGCGGGGCGCGCTCGGGCGTCACCGCCCACCCGCAGTGGTCGGAGTGCAGGTGGGTCAGTACCACAGTGTCCACATCGGACGGTGCGACATCCGCGGCGGCCAGGGCTTCGGGCAGCACACCGGGCACCGGCGCCCAGCCCTGCGCTGGCGCGCCGACCGGGCCGATGCCCGTGTCCACCAGCGTCACGCCCGCCGTCGACCGGACGAGGAACGCGCGGAAGTCCAGCAGCCACCGGCCGTCCGGCCCGAACGCGGCCGGGTCCGCGCTCCTCGCCAGGCCCCAGTCCCGCGCCGAGGCGCCGGGGAACGCCGCCTCCCACGTCACGTACGGGCCGCGGGCGTCGCGCAGCGCCGTCACCGTCATCTCACCGACCGACCGCGTGTTCACCCGGCCGAGCGTAGGCCGAACTGCCACACGTCCAGATACCGCGACCGGAACCCGGCCTCCGAGTACGCCAGGTAGAACTCCCACAGCCGTTCGAACCTCGTCGAAACCCAGTGCCGCCACCCGGTCCCGCGAAGCCAGGAACCGGGCCCGCCACTGCGCCAGCGTCCGCGCGTAGTGCGGGCCGAGGCTGCGGCGCTCCACGACCGCCAGTCCCGCCCGCGCGGCCTGCTGCTCGATGGCGGGCACCGACAGCACCAGCCCGCCGGGGAAGACGTACTTCTGGATCCAGTTGTGCGAGTGCCTCGTGGCCAGCAGCCGGTCGTGCGGCATCGTGATCGCCTGCAGCCCGACCCGGCCGCCCGGCGCCAGCACCCGCGCCAGCGTCGCGAAGTACTCCGGCCAGAACTCCGCGCCGACCGCCTCGATCATCTCCACCGAAACGACCGCGTCGTACGTGCCGGACGCCGCCCGGTAGTCCAGCAGCTCCACCGAGACGCGGCCGGTCAGCCCGGCCGCCGCCACCCGCTCCCGCGCCAGCCGCCGCTGTTCGACCGAGATCGTCAGCGACGTCACCGTCGCGTCGCGCCGTGCCGCGCGGATCGCCAGCGCGCCCCAGCCCGTGCCGATCTCCAGCACCCGGCTGCCCGCGGTGACGCCCGCGTGGTCGAGGATCCCGTCGATCTTGCGCAGTTGCGCGGTGTGCAGGTCGTCGCCGGGCGCGAACCACGCGGCCGAGTACGTCATCGACTCGTCCAGGAACGCCTCGAACAGCTCGTTCGACAGGTCGTAGTGGCGGTGGATGTTCTCCCGCGCACCGTCCGGTGTGTTCAGCTCGGTTGCCGGGCGGCGCGCGTCCACCCACCCGCGCAGCACCTGCAGGGGCGCGGGCACCAGCGTCGCCATCCGTGCGGCGAACGGCGTCAGCGCCGCCGCCGGGTCGGGGCTCGTCCAGTCGCCCGCCATGTAGGCCTCGCCGAACCCGATGTTGGCCTGCGCGCCGAGCCGGTGGAAGAACGCCGAGGGCCGCACGATCCGCAGCTCCGGGCCGCCCCGGCCGACCGTCGACCCGTCCGGGAAGGACACCGTGACGGGCAGGTCCCTCGCCGCGTGGCGGAAGAGGCGTTCCGCGACCCACGCGCGCAGCGGTGCGTGGGGCGGGGCGGACAGCGCCGTCCCGGTCGTCCCGGTCGTCGTCGTGGTCACTGCACACCCTCCTGGGGTACGTGGGGCGCACGCGGCACCACGGGCAGCCGCCGCAGCCACAGTGCGACGCCGTGTCGCTGAATGAGGAACCGCACCCGTTGCGGCACAAGGGAAAAGGTGTAGCCGAGCAGTCGCGCCGCGGTGGCGGGGCCGACGCGGCGGCCGGTGAGCGTCGCCGTGAACGCCGGCTCGTCGTCCTGGCGCAGCGCGATCGTCAGCGACAGCCGCGCGTCCGGTGATGGCAGCCGCATCCGGTAGCGGCCGGACACGTCGAGGAACGGGGACACGTAGAACGCCTTGTCCGCCGCCGCCTGCCACCGCTCGTCCGGGCGCAGCAGGTAGCAGTGCCGTTCCCCGTAGGTGTTGTGCACCTCGGCGACCACGCACATCGGCGCCCCCGCCGCGTCCTCGCACCAGTAGACGGTCAGCGGGTTGAACACGTAACCCAGCGACCGGGGCGCCGCCAGCATCAGGACGCGCCCCGGCGCGGGGATCCCCCGCGTGGCGAGCCACGCCGTGAGGTTCGCGCGGATCGGCCGGTCCGGTGCGCCGAGGTGGTCGGCCGCGCGGAACGACACGAGCCGGGACACGGGCAGGTCGTCGAGGTCCACCAGCCACAGCCGCACGCGGTGGGTGAACCGCCGGTACAGGGCCCGGTGCCGGACGTGCGTCAGCGTCGCCGTGTACAGGATCACCAGCCCACCCCGAACGCGGCGGCCGCAGCCACCCCCGACGCGCAGCCGTCCTCGTGGAACCCCCAGCCGTGGTAGGCGCCCGCGTACACCGTCCGGTCCGTGGCGAGCGCGGGCAGGAGCCGTTGCGCCGCAACGGACTCCCGGGTGTACACGGGGTGCTCGTAGGTCATCCGCGCGAGCACGGTGCCCGGGGCCACCCGGTCGGTCGCGTTCAGCGTCACCACGTAGGGCACCGGTCCGCCCAGCCGCATCAGCCGGTTCATGTCGTAGCTCACCAGCACCTCGTCGGCGCCCGCGCAGTTGGGCTTCAGGTAGTTCCACGACGCGCGCGCCGCCCGCGCCACCGGCAGCAGCGAGTCGTCGGAGTGCAGCCAGGTCTCGTTGCGGGAGTAGGTGAACGCGCCGAGGACCCGCTTCTCCTCCGGTGTGGGGTCCGCGAGCAGCGTGAGCGCGTCGTCGGCGTGCGTCGCCACGACCACCCGGTCCACGGTGTGGGTCTGGTCGCCGTCGTCCCGGACCTCGACACCGTCCGGCGTGCGCTGGACCGCCCGCACCGGGGTGCCGACGTGCACCGCGGTCAGCCCCTTCGCGGCGCGCTCTACGTACTCGCGGGACCCGCCGACGACGGTCCGCCAGGTCGGCGAGCCACCGATGGACAGCAGCCCGTGGTGGGCGAGGAAGCCGAACAGGTACCGCGCGGGGTAGGCGCGGCTGACCCGCTCCGGCGCCGACCACACCGCGGACACCATCGGCAGCAGGAAGTGCTCGGTGAAGTAGCGGGAGTAGCAGGCGGCGAACTCGCCGAGCGTGACCTCCGCCCCGCCGTCGGCCAGTACCCGCCGCGCGTGCCGGTGGAAGCGGGTGACCTCGGCAAGCATCCGCAGGTAGCGGGGCCGCAGCGCGGTGCGTGGCCGCGCGAACAGGCCGGGCAGCCCGCGTGCGCCCGCGTACTCCAGTCCACAGCCGAGGCAGCGCACGCTCATCGACATCTCCGACTCGCGTGTGCGCACCCCCAGCTCACCGAACAGCCGCAGCAGGTTCGGGTAGGTGCGCTCGTTGTGCACGATGAACCCGCTGTCGACGGTGACCGTGCCTTCCGGCGACGGCACGTCATGGGTGTGCGCGTGGCCGCCGAGCCGGGGGGCGGCCTCGAACAGCAGCACGTCGTAGCGGCGTTGCAGCAGGTAGGCGGCGGTCAGACCAGCCACCCCGGCCCCGATGACGGCAACCCTCTCGGTAGTCATGCCCGTCATTCGGTGCGGTGGCGCGCGCGGCTTGCGTCCAATCCGTCCGGTGCCACGCGGCGGCCGGGGCGGCCGTGGAAATGTCGGTGACCCCGGCCGACGGTGACGTTTTCAGTGTGTCTGTGACAACAGTAGGCGAACGTGTAACGGGCGTGGCCTGGGAAGCGATGTTGTATCCACTCGACCCGGCCTGGGTAATCCATCGCTCTCGGGAATATCCGGCCGGTGTGGCGGAATCCTCCCGTTGCCTTTGGAAAAAGCCTGACCGAAATGGGAGACATTCTGGCCAATGTCGCTAACATGTGCGGGTGGCAGCAACAGGCGCGGGGACGCCCAGGAGGCCGGTCAGACGCAGCGACAAGGTGTCAGAGGCGATCGCGCGAGATATCGTCCGCCGAATCGGGGCAGAGGAGCTCAGTCCGGGAACGCAGCTGCCACCAGAGGCCAAGATGCTCGAGGAGTACCGTGTCGGCCGGGGTTCGTTGCGGGAGGCGTTGCGCATTCTCGAGGTGCACGGGCTGATCTCGATCAAGCCCGGTCCGCGGGGCGGGCCGACCGTGGACCAGGTCCACACCGAGAACTTCGGCCGCATGGCCACGCTGTTCTTCCAGATGGACGGGGTGACCTTCGGCGACCTCGTCGAAGCGCTGGTGATCATGGAGCCCACGCTCGCCGGCCTCGCGGCGCAGCGGCACGACGCCCAGCTCGTCGCGGAGATGTCCCGGTTCACCCGCCCGGCCCGGGTGGACGACGAGGAGTACACGCGCCACGCGGCCGACTTCCACCGGCTCGTCGCCGCCATGGCGGGCAACCCGGTCATGAGCCTGTTCGGGCAGTCGCTCACCGACATTGTCCGGGACCGGCTTTCCCCGCCGCTGTTTCCCAAGTCGCGGCGTCCCGGGGTGCTGAATGTGCACTGCGGCATCGCACGCGCGATCATCGACGGGGACGTCGACCGGGCGGAGGAACTGATGCGCGAGCACATGACGGAATATGCCGCATATGTACGGCGACGGCATCCCGGGATGATGCGCGAGGTCGTGGACTGGCGTTGACCGACGTTGTCGTTGACGACCGAGTCCACAACGGAGTAGGCAGGTTCGGTGACCGAGGACCGGAGGTCTGACGCTGATCTCATCGCCGCCGTGCGGCGCGGTGACTCAGCGGCATACGGCGAGCTCTACGAGCGGCACCTGCACGCCGCGAAACGGGCCGCGGCGTGTCTGTCCAGCACGGCCGCGGAAAGGGAGGACCTGGTCGCGGACGCGTTCACCCGCGTGCTCCGGGTGCTGCGCGACGGCGGCGGCCCGGCGGAGGAGTTCCGCGCCTACCTTCTCGTCACGCTGCGCAACGCCGCCATCAGCGGGTCGCGGGGCGCGAACGTGTCGCTGTACGCCGATGTGCCCGAGACCTACCTCCCCCGGCCGGGTGGCGATCCGGTGCTGAGCCGGTGGGACGCGAACGCCGCCGCGAGCGCGTTCGCGAGCCTGCCGGAGCGGTGGCGGACCGTGCTGTGGCACACCGAGATCGAGGACGAGTCGCCCGCCGAGATCGCCCCGCTGCTCGGGCTGCGGCCCAACGGCGTCGCCGCGCTCGCGTACCGCGCGCGGGAAGGGCTTCGGCAGGCGTACCTGCGCGCGCACCTTCCGGACGTCGAGAGCCGCGAGTGCCGTGCGACGGTGTCGAAGCTCGCCGGGTGGGTGCGCAGCAGCGTGCCGGACCCGCTCAGCCGCAAGATCAGCAGGCATCTCGCGCGGTGCTCCGACTGCCGTGCCCGAGCCGACACGCTCGCCACGGTCAACGCCGAGCTGCGGTCGTCGGTGGCGCCGCTGCTGCTCGGCGCGTCCCTGGCCGCCGCCTACCTGCCTGCCGCCGCGCCCGCGACGGTCGCGAAGACGTTGGTCGCCAAGGCGGCCGCGTTGATCGTGATCGCCGCGACGGCCGTGACCACCGTGGCGTCGTCGCCGGAGGTCGCCGCGTGCGATCCGCTGGCCCCGGTGCCCGCGCTGGCCGATCCGGTGTCGGAGCGGGAGATGACGATCCAGGGGCCGGTGCCGTCCGGGCGGCCGACGATGGTGCTGGCGCCCGTGGAGCCACCGGCGACCTCGACCGCTCCTGTGGTTCCGGCCGCCCCGGCGGTCCCGGCTGCTCCGGCGGCGAAGCCGGGCGGTGGCGCCTTGCCCGAGCAGGCCGCCGACCGGGCCGAGCAGGCGAAGGGCAGTTCGAACGCCGCCGACCGGGCCACCGAACAGGCCGAGACCAACGCGGAACGCAAGGCCGGGAAGGACGCGGCGAAGGCGGAGCGCAAGGCGGAGAAGGACGCCGCGAAGGCGGAGCGCGAGGCGGCCAAGGCGGAGGAGAAGGCGGACAAGAACGGCGGGCAGGGCCGGTGACGGCGGGATCGAGGTTCGACGCGCTGGTCAGCGGGCTGGACTACCCGATGTACATCGTCACGGCCGCCGCCGGGGACCGCAGGGCGGGGTGCCTGGTCGGGTTCGGGTCGCAGTGCGGCATCGACCCGCCGCGGTTCATGGTCTGGCTGTCGAAGAAGAACGAGACCTACGAGGTCGCCTGCTCCGCGCGCACCCTGGCGGTGCACGTGCCGAGGGCCAGGGACCACGCGCTGGCGGAGCTGTTCGGTGGCGTGACCGGCCGCGAGCGGGACAAGTTCGCGCAGGTCGAGTGGCGGCCGGGCCCGGAAGGGGTGCCACTGCTGGCGGACTGCGACCAGTGGTTCGTCGGCACCGTCCTGTCCCGCCACGACACCGGCGACCACGAGGGCTTCCTCCTGGCCCCGGCAGCAGCAGGCGAAGCCCACGGCGCCCCCCAACTCCCGTTCCAGCAAATCCGCAACCTCCCCCCAGGCAACGCCCCCTAACCCCACAACCCACAAACCCCACCCAAACCCGCGAGTCCCCGGTTCAGAACCCGCGAGTCCCGGTTTCGGGACCCGCGAGTCCCCGGTTCAGAACCCGCGAGTCTCCCGTTCGGGACCCGCGAGTCTCCCGTTCAGGACCGTCGAGTTGGCGGTTCGGGTCTGCGTGGGGGCCGTCGGCTCGGCGGTCCTGAACGGGAGACTCACCGGTCCTGAACCGGGGACTCGCGGGTTCTGAACGGGGGACTCGCGGGGTGGTGGGGTCTTTTGGTGGGTGGGTGGGGGTGGCGAAAGTTTCGGGGGTGGGTGCTGGGGGTAGGAAAGCCTTTTCCTTGGGAAAAACTGACGCTACGCTCCGAGTCATGGATCGGCGCGACTTCCTGCGGTCTGCCGGAACCACGGCGGCAAGCGGTTACCTGCTGGCCGCGACGGCAGGCGCCGCCGTCGCGACTGATCGTCCACAGTGGAGCGAACACTGGCGCGCCTACCTGTCGAACCCCGACGCCCACCCGCGCATCCCCAATGTCTCCTACGCCGGTTACCGGCGCGGCGAACTGCCGTTGCCCCGGCCCGGTGTGCGGGCGAGCGTGACCGCGTTCGGCGCGGCAGGCGACGGCGTCACCGACTGCACGGCCGCGTTCAACGCCGCGGTCGAGCGGGTCGGCGCCGACGGCGGCGGCACCGTCTACGTCCCGCCGGGGACCTACCTGCTCACCGGCGTCGTGTGGGTGCACCACAGCCGGGTCGCGATCCGCGGCGCCGGGCAGCACCGCACCCGCCTGTACTTCGACCGGTCGCTGACCGAGTGCTACCGCCCGGCGGCGCGCAACGAGTGGTCGTGGTCCGGCGGCCTGGTCTGGTTCATCCCGCGCGAGCTGCGGGCCGCGCTGGAGGTGAGCGGGTTCACCGGCAACGAGGGCTGGCTGGACAACCGGGACCTGGCGACCGTCACCGCCGACGTGCCGCGTGGCCGCCGCCGCGTCCCGGTGTCCGACCCGTCGGCGTTCCGGACCGGCGAGCACGTGCTGCTGCTCGCCGACAACACCCCCGACAACACGCTGCTCGCGCACCTCGCGGGCGACGTCCCCGGCGCCGCGACCTACCCGTGGGAGACCGCGGCGAAGCGCCTGCGACCGGAGCTGACCACGTGGCCGCTCGCCGTCAACTTCGCGCGGTACCGGTTCCCCGTGCAGGTCCACCGGGTCGAACGGGACGCGGTCGTGCTCGCGCAGCCGCTGAAGACCGACCTGCGCACCGGCTGGTCGCCCCGGTTCGCCACGCTCGGCCCGGTGGTCACCGAGTCCGGCATCGAGGACCTCGCGATCGAGATGCGGCAGGTGCCGCAGACCGCGCACCACCTCGACCCCGGCTTCAACGGCCCGCACTTCCAGGCCGCGCTGAACTGCTGGGTGCGCGACGTCGACCTGTGGCACAGCGACAACGGCTTCGGCTCGACGACCACCAAGGGCGTCACGATGACCGGTGTGCGCGTCGGCGGCCGCGCCCGCCACCACACGTTCGTCTGCCGCGTGCAGACCCATGACCTGCTGGTCGACCGCTTCGAGATCCGGCGGGCCACCACCCCGCTCGCCCCGGGCGCCGCACACCACGGCATCAACACCGAGGGCTTCTCGTCGGGCAACGTGTGGTCGAACGGCACCATGGAGGGCACGTTCGACTCGCACCGCGCGCTGCCGTTCGAGAGCGTGCGCACCGCGATCACGGTCACCAACAACGGCACCACCGGCGGCGCGGGCGACGCCGGGCCGCGCTGGGGCGCGCGGTTCTGCCACTGGAACGTCGACGTGCTCGGCGGCCGGTCGCACGGTGTCCGGCTGGAGGAGCACGCCCCGTACAGCGCGGTGGTGGGGGTGCGCGGCACCGCCGGGCCGACCGACCACCCGGAGGACTTCACCGGCGAGCTGTCCTCGGTCGTCGACGCGCTCGACGAGGCGGTACTGCCGGTGAACCTGTACGAAGCCCAGCTGCGCCACCGGTTGCGTGGCACGACATAGGAGCGTTGCGATGCGTAGGACAACGAGGTCGGCCTTCGCGGTGACGGCGGTGCTGGCCGTCGCGCTGGCGTGCGGCGCGCCGGAGACGACGGCACCGGCGAACGCGCCGAGCTCGGTGCCGGACAAGCCGTCGGCACCGGTCGAGCTGAGCATTCTCGACGTGGCGGGCAACCTGCAGCTGACGCAGGGCATGATCGACGAGTTCGTGGCCGAGCACCCGAACATCGTCAGCGCGGTCAACTACACGAAGTCGACCGCGCCGGAGATGCCCGGCAAGTTGCAGGCCGAGCAGCGCGGCGGGTCGTCGCAGACACATCTCGTGCTCACCGGCACCGACGGGCTCGCGTCGGTGATCGAGCAGGAGCTGGTGCTGGAGCTGTTCCCGGACTTCGAGTCCCGCTTCCCGGACCTGACCGAGAACTACCTGCCCGCGGCGGCGGACATGCAGGAGCTGGCGCAGGGGCAGGGGATCACGGTCACGTTCTACCCGTCGGGCCCGCTGCTGGAGTACGACCCGAACGCCGTCGCGGACCCGCCGTCGAGCACCGGCGAGCTGCTCGACTGGGCGAAGGCCAACCCCGGCAAGTTCCAGTACGCGCAGCCCGCCAACTCCGGCCCCGGCCGCACGTTCCTGATGGGGCTGCCCTACCTGCTCGGCGACGAGGACCCCAAGGACCCGGTCGACGGGTGGGACAAGACGTGGGCGTACCTGGCGGAGCTGGGCAAGTACGTCGACTACTACCCGACCGGCACCACCGACACCATGAAGAACCTGGCCAACGGCACGGTCGACGTCGTCGCCACCACCACCGGCTGGGACATCAACCCGCGCGTGCTCGGGACCGTGCCCGCACACATGAAGACGACCACTCTGGACGGTTTCCACTGGGTCACCGACGCGCACTACGCGGTCGTGCCACGCGGGGTGTCGGAGGACGTGCTCTCGGCGACCCTCGCGCTGATCGAGTGGATGTTGCAACCGGAACAGCAGGCGAAGGCCTACGACAAGGGCTACTTCTACCCGGGACCCGCGGTGAAGGACGTGACGCTGGACATGGCGCCGCAGGAGTCGCGGGACGCGATCGAGAAGTTCGGGCGGCCCGAGTACGACCGGCTCATCGAGGACAACCCGCAGGAGACCTCGCTCCCGGCCGAGCAGCAGGTGGCGGCGTTCCAGCGCTGGGACCGGGAGATCGGCAGTGGTAAGACGAAATGAGCTTCGCCGAACTCCACATCGACCGGGTCAGCAGGGCGTTCGGTGAGCACATCGCCCTGCGGGACCTGGAGTTGACGATCAAGGGCGGCGAGTTCGTCGCGCTGCTGGGGCCCTCCGGCTGCGGCAAGTCGACCGCGCTCAACTGCCTCGCCGGGCTGCTGCCGCTGACCGGCGGACAGATCCTCCTGGACGGCAGGCGGATCGACACGCTGCCGCCGGAGAAACGCGGCTTCGGCATGGTGTTCCAGAACTACGCGCTCTTCCCGCACATGTCGGTGCGGCGGAACGTCGCGTTCGGACTGTCCATGCGCAAGGTCGCCCGCGCGGAGCGGGAACGGCGGGTCGACGAGGCGCTGCGGCTCGTGCAGCTCACCGACCACGCGACGAAGTTCCCCGCGCAGCTGTCCGGCGGGCAGCAGCAGCGGGTCGCGATCGCGCGCGCCATCGTGCTGGAACCGCGGCTCGTGCTGATGGACGAGCCACTGTCCAACCTGGACGCCGCGCTGCGCCTGGAGATGCGCTCGGAGATCAGGAGACTCCACCAGACGCTCGGCCTCACCACGGTGTACGTGACGCACGACCAGGAGGAGGCGCTCGCGCTCGCCGACCGGCTGGTCGTGCTGCGGGACGGCCTCGTCCAGCAGATCGGCTCGCCGGAGGAGGTGTACGCGCACCCCGCGAACCGGTACGTGGCCGGGTTCATGGGCTACCGCAACCTGCTTCCGGTCACCATGTCCACACAGGACACCGTGGTGGGCAACGGTTTCACGCTCGCCGGGATCAACCGCGACGGTCTCACCGAAGGTGGCGCGGTCGCCGCGTTCCGGCCAACGGACGTGACCGTGGCCGACGCCGACGGCGAGAACACCGTGCGGGCGGCGGTGGAGATCGTGGAGTACCACGGCCGCGAGCAGGCCGTCGAGGCGCGGCTGCCCGGCGGCGAACCACTGCACGTGCGCACCGAGAGCCGTCTCGCGCCCGGCGACGAGGTGCTGTTCCACGTGCCACGCGAGCGGGTCCTGGTGTTCGCGCCGTGACCGTGACCGCACCGGAGAAGGCGCAGGGGAAACCGAGTGTGAGACACCGCCTGGCCGAACGCGGGGTCGACCGGACCCTGCTGCTGCTCGTGCCCGGCGTGCTGTTCGTGGTGCTCCTGTTCGCCTACCCGGTCCTGTACGGGCTCCAGCTGTCGTTCCAGCCGGCCGAGGGCGGCGGCCCGTTCGCCAACTACGCCAGGTTCTTCTCCGATCCCTACCTGTTCGACACGATCTGGATCACCCTGCGGCTCGCGCTCCCCGCCGCGCTGATCAACGTGTTCGCGTCGATCCCGATCGCGTACCGGATGCGGGGGCGGTTCCGCGGCAAACGGCTGCTCACCACGATCCTGGTCGTCCCGATCACGCTCGGCACCGTGCTCACCGCCGAGGGCCTGATCCGCTACCTCGACCCGGTCGGCTGGTTCAACAAGATCCTCGCCCTGTTCGGCGCGGACGAGCCCGCGCGGCTCGTGCACAACTACTGGGGCGTGCTGTTCTCGCTGATCATCACCGGGTTCCCGTTCGCGTTCCTGCTGACGCTGTCGTACCTGTCCGGCATCGACCCGACGCTGGAGCAGGCAGCGGCGACCCTGGGCGCGGACTGGTGGCACCGTTTCCGTTACATCACGCTGCCGCTGCTCGCCCCCGGCCTCGCGATCACGTTCTGCCTGACGTTCGTCCTCGCGTTCTCGGTGTTCCCGTCGGCGTACCTGGTCGGGCTGCCGCAGGGGGAGACCCGCGTGATCTCCATCGCCGCCTACGAAGCGGCGTTCCGGGACAGTGACTACCCACTCGGCTCCGCCATCGCGATGATCATGGCGGCCGTGATGCTCGCGGTGATCGGGCTGGTGCTGCTGTGGCGGGCCCGGCTCTACCGCGGCGCGACGGGAGGCAAGGGATGAAGCTCACCGTCGGCGCGTGGCTGGTGTGGGGCGCGGTCGCGTTCTTCCTGATCAACCTGTTCGGGCTGGTCGCCTCGGTCGTGGTGAACTCGTTCGCCACGCAGTGGTTCGGCACGTGGTGGCCCGCCGGGCTGACCACGTCGTGGTACTCGACGGCGTGGGCCGAGATGAACCTGCTCGACGTGCTCCTCGTGACGTTGCAGGTCGCCGTGGCCGTCGTGGTGCTGTCGGTGGTGATCGGCGTGCCGACCGCGTACGCGCTGGCCAGACGCACCTTCCCCGGCAAGAAGCTCGTGACCGTGCTGTTCCTGCTGCCGATCCTGATGCCGCCCATGACCTACGGCATCCCCCTCGCGACCGTGCTGTACAAGTTCGACCTCGCGGGCGGCATCGCGGGCGTGGTGATCGCGAACCTGGTGCCGTCGGTGCCGTTCGTGGTGCTGACGATGACCCCGTTCATCGAGCAGATCGACCAGAAGATCGAGTCCGCCGCACGCATGTGCGGTGCGAACACGGCCGCGGTGTTCGGCCGGGTGCTCGCGCCGCTGCTGGTGCCGGGCATCCTGGCCGCGTCGATCCTCGTGCTGGTCCGCACGGTCGGCATGTTCGAGCTGACGTTCCTCACCGCGGGGCCGGGCAGCCAGACGCTCGTGGTGTCGTTGTACGAGGCCATGTTCTCGGCGGGCATCCGCGCGCAGCAGGCCGTGGACGCCATGGCCGTGATCTACACCGGATCCATGCTCGTCCTCCTGGTGATCGCGCTACGGTTCGTGAACCCGACGCAGCTCGTCACCAGGCTGAAGGAGTAGGCATGCGGCTGACCGGCCACGCGTACCCGTGGGACGTGCTGGGCGACCCGGGTTTCCCGGCCCGCGCGGAGGGCGTGGCGACGGTGGCACTGGCAGCCGCCTACCACTCGGTCAGGGCCGCGACCCCGCTGCACCCGAAGCACCAGCTGGTGAACGCGTCCTACGCCGCGCTGTACCGGCCGGTGCGGCCGGACGTGTGGCGGGGACGGCGCCTGCGCCCCAGGGAGCCGGAGTGGATGTCCACACCCGACTCGTGGGACCGCGCCGCCGAGGTGCTGCGCGCCGAGGGGCTGCGGGTGTCGGCGTGGGTCGTGCTGACGCACAACACGAGGCTGGGCACGGAGTTCCCGGACGTGGCGGTGGTCAACTGCTTCGGCGACCGGTACCCGTACGCGCTCTGCCCGTCCCACGAGGAGGTGCGGACCTATGCGGCCACGCTCGCGGCGGAGGCGTCGAAGGGCGCCGACGAGGTGTCGCTCGAGGCGTGCGGCCAGCTCGGCCTGACCCACGGTTCCCACCACGAGAAGACCGACAACGCGTGGACGGCGACCGCCCAGCGGTGGCTGTCGGTGTGCTGCTGCAAGGAGTGCCAGAAGGGCTGGTCCGAACGCGGCCTCGACCCGGTGTGGGTGCTGTCGACGCTGCGGGAGGCCGTGCGCACCCCGGCGGAGGTGCCGTTCGCGGACGAGCTGCTGGCCACCCGCCACGCGGCGACCGACCTGCTGCGCGCCGAGGTCCTGGCCCGCATCGAGGTGCCGGTGACCCTCCACGCGCACCCCGACCCCTGGGTGACGGGCGCGTCACCCGGCCGCACCCCGACGACCGGCGAGGACGTGTCGGCGCTGGTCGTGCCCGCGTGGCCGGTGGACAGCGCTCCGGTGGTGAAGGCCGCCGCCGGGACCGGCCGCCCGGTCGACGCGTACGTGACGGTCCTGGGGTCCGAGGACGGCCTCACCGACCATGCCCGTCGCGTGGTGGAAGCGGGTGCGACCGGCCTGGCGATCTACCACCTCGGCCTTGCCCCGTCGACGCGCCAGCCGCTGATCAGGGCGATGGCGGCGGCTGCTTGCTTGGCTTGAGCACCCCACTTCCGCCGGTTGTCCGGCGACACGCGCGGCACACTAGACGATTGATTCCGTGAAGATCATGTGAAGTGGCCCGGCGTACGGACCCGTCATCAGGGCCGATGCCGTGAAAGGCGTGTTCACGGCACAACGAGTGCCGTCAATGGGCCATTCAGGGCGCCCAGCGCCCTGAACGCGCCTTTCAGGGCATTACCGCGCCGTCAACGCGCCTTTCACAGCACCAGCCCGGGCGCTACGCGCCCCGGGCCCGCGCAGCGGGCCCTGCCTGCGCAACCCTGACGGTGGCGCAAGCCCACCAGCAAGGGGCTCCCTGCCATCCCGAACCCAACCGCCGCCGACCCGCCCCTCCGCCACCCCGGAGACCTGCCCGTCCGGCGAGGACAAAACCCCACAACACCAACCGCAGCCAGCACACGACGACCTACTCACACCGACTTCACGGAATCAATCATCTAGCCGATCCAGTAGCGGCACGTGCCCGCGACGACGTTCTCCAGCGCACCGCCGCACTTCTCGATCACGCGCCGGGACGGCTTGTTCGTGCGGTCGCACGTGAGCAGCGCGCGGGGCACGCCGTGTGCGCGGGCCACCGTGAGGCTCTGCCGCAGGATCTCCGTCGCGTAACCGCGGCGGCGGTGGGCGGGCAGCACGCAGTAGCCGATGTGGCCGCCGACCGCCGCCAGCTCGGCGTTCAGCTCGAAGCGGACCGACGTGCGGCCCACCAGCTCGCCGTCGACCTCGGCGAGCAGGAACGACGCGGGCACCCGGCCGAACGACCGGTCGCCCGCCTCGATCTCGGCCAGTCTGCGCAGGTAGTACCGCCACGACAGCCCGGATAGCCCGAGCCCGAACACGTGGCCCTCGTCGGCGAGCAGTGCGTGTGCGCGGCGGAACTCCTGCTCGTCGGCGATCACCGGTGGGCGGAGCGTCAGAGCTGGAAGTGCCATACGACCATCACCGGGATGCCCGCGTCGGCGGCGGCCGTCGCCTCCGGCACCAGCGCCGCCAGCGACCACGGCCACACGTCCCACGGGCCGGGGTCGGTCGCGCGCTCCCCGGCGGGCGGGTCGAGCAGCGGCTCGACGCACCGCCGCACCCGGAACCCGGCGGCGAGCGCGGCACGCACGTAGTCGCCGACCAGGTGCCGGTGCGCGGGCACGCGGACCGGTCTGCCCTCGGCGTCCCGCAGCGGCGGGACCGCGCCGCGCAGCACCCGCTCGGGGTGCATGTCGGCGATCACCACGTGCCCGCCCGGCCGCAGCACACGCGCGAACTCGGCCAGCACGGGACCGAGCGAGGGCACGTGTGTGAGCGCGAGCCCGCACGTCACGAGGTCCACGGCGGAGTCGGCGACCGGCAGCGCGGTCACGTCCCCGACCCGGAAGTCACCCGCGGGCAGGCGGGTGCGGGCGTGACCGAGCATGTCCGGCGACGCGTCGACCCCGATCACCTGGTGCCCGCGCGCGGTGAGCAGCGCCGCGTACCGGCCGGTGCCGCACGCGGCGTCGACGGCCGGGCCCGGCGGCAGCTCCGCCAGGATCTCCGCGAGCACCGGTTCGTCCACGTCGAACGCCGAGTTCGGACCGTCGTACGTCGGTGCCCACAGCCCGTACCCGTCGACGGTGGTGACCGGTGTGGACGTCACGCCCTCGGTCAGCGCCGGGTCGTCGAGCAGCTTGCGGATCTCCTCGATCCGCGCCTCGACGAACTCCCGGTCGTGTTCCCCGCCGAAGGCCCGCAGCAGCGCGAGCCCTTCCATCCCCAGAACGTAAGAAAGCGGCTGTTCATACCCCACCCGGCCAGGCTAACCAGCCTACGCCGATCGGACGACCGAATTACCCCGCGCCCACCGGCAGGGCTGGACTGCCCTGAAAGGCGCGTTCAGGGCGCTGGGCGCCCTGAACGCGCCTTTCAGGGCGTTGAGGACCCGGTGTTTATCTCCACCAGGACGGTTGCCGCCTCCGCCGCCGCATGGGCCAGCAGCTCGGCGACACGGGCGTCGCCGGTCAGGTTCGGGTTGCCGTCCGCGACGAGCCCGCGCGCCAGCTCCGCCACCCGGCCCGCCACGGCCGCGATGTCCTTCGGCACCTCGGTCGCCGCGCGCAGTGCGGCTTTCCTCGCCTCGCCCTTCGCCGCCAGGTACGCCGTGTAGGCGTCGGCGTCGGCGTCGGCCAGCCGCAGCAGGTCGGCGCGCAGTTCGTCCGCGGTCGCGGCCAGCGGCTCGTCGGCGCTGAACCGCGCGGCCATCGCCACCAGCGCGGCGGCCGAGGCGGCGGTCGTCGCCGCCACCGCCCCACCGCCGGGTGCCGCCGTGCGGGCCGCGACCGCCGCCAGGAAGGACTTCACGACAGCCCGACGATCTCGCCGTCGGCGTCCAGGTCGATCCTCGTCGCCGCCGGTGCCGCGCCGAGGCCCGGCATGGTCCGCATGTCGCCGCAGATCGGGTACACGAACCCGGCGCCGACCGACGCCCGCACCTCGCGGACCGGCAGCGTCCACCCGGTCGGCGCGCCGAGCAGCTTGGGGTCCGACGAGATCGACAGGTGCGTCTTCGCCATGCAGACCGGCAGCTCGCCGTAACCGTTGCGCTCGAAGCGGTCCAGCTGCCTGCGCGCGGCGGGGGAGTAGCTGACGCCGTCCGCGCCGTACACGCGTGTCGCGATCGTCTCGATCTTCTCCCGCAGCGGCGCCGCCGACGGGTACAGCAGCTGGAACTCGCTCGGCTCGTCGGCGGCCGCCGCGACCGCCTCGGCCAGCTCGACCGCGCCGGCGCCGCCGTCGGAGAAATGGGTGGACACCGCGACCTTCGCGCCCATCTCCTCGGCGATCTCGCGGATCACGGCGTGCTCGGAGGCGAAGTCGCCGGGGAACGCGTTGATCGCGACGACCGGGGAGACACCGTGCATGCGGATGTTCTCGATCTGCTTGCGCAGGTTCGCCGCGCCCGCGTGCACGTCGTCGGGATTCTCCTTGAGCAGGTCCTCCGGCAGCGGCTTGCCCGCGACGATGCGGAACTTGCCCGAGTGGGCCTTGAGCGCACGTACCGTCGCGACCAGCACGGCCGCGTCGGGTGCCTCGCCGGAGACCCGGCACTTGATGTTGAAGAAGCGCTCGGCACCCATGTCGGCGCCGAACCCGGCCTCGGTGATGAGGTAGTCGCCGGTGCGCAGCCCGATCAGGTCGGCGACGACGGACGAGTTGCCGGTCGCGATGTTCCCGAACGGTCCGCAGTGGACCAGCACGGGCGTGTTCTCCACGGTCTGCATGAGGTTCGGCTTGATCGCCTCCCGGAGCAGGACGGTCATCGCGCCCGCGGTGTCCAGCTGCTCCGCGGTCACCGGTTCCCCGTCGGCGGTGTACCCGACGACGATCCGCCCGAGCCGCGCCCGGAGGTCGGCCAGCCCGGTGGTCAGCGCGAGCGCCGCCATCACCTCGGACGCGGCGGTGATGTCGAACCCGGTCTGCCTGGTCACCCCGTCGGCCTTGGCGCCGAGCCCGACCACGACGTTGCGCAGCGCCCGGTCGTTCATGTCGATCACCCGCCGCCAGGTGATCTCCCCCGGGTCGAGCCCGAGCGCGTTGCCCTGGTGGAGGTGGTTGTCGACCATCGCGGCGAGCAGGTTGTGCGCGGCCGTTACGGCGTGCATGTCGCCGGTGAGGTGCAGGTTCAGCAGCTCCATCGGCACGACCTGGCTGTACCCGCCGCCCGCCGCGCCGCCCTTGATGCCCAGCGTCGGCCCCATCGACGGCTGCCGCACCGCGATGGTCGCCCGCTTCCCGACGTGGGAGAACCCCTGGCCAAGCCCCACGGTGGTGGTGGTCTTCCCCTCCCCGAGCGGCGTCGGAGTGATGGCGCTGACCAGCACGTACTTGGCTCTCGGCGCGTCGCGCAGCTCCTCGATCGCGCCGAGCCCGACCTTCATCACGTCCCGCCCGTAGGGCTCCAGCAGGTGCGGTGGCAACCCCATGTCGGCGGCGATGTCGTCGATGGGCTTGAGCTTCGCGCCACGCGCGATCTCCAGATCGGACGGGAAGGCCATGTGTGCTCCTCGGGGTCGCCGGTGTGCTGCCGTCAGTCAACCAGCGAGCGCCAGGAACAGAGCCTCCGCCGTGCGCTTTCACGGCACAACCAGCGCCGTGAAAGGCACATTGACGGCGCTGAGCGCCGTGAACGGCCCATTGACGGCATCGCGGAACCAGGGCGAAGCGACCACCCGAAAACGATCACCCAAAGGTTTACTCGAAACGCCGATATATCGCCCCCCGTCCGGTTAAGCTACGTCGTAGCGCAGCGAACAAAGGGGGGCGGGAATGGATCAGTTCTATGTGCAACTGGATCGTCTCGACGATATCGGGAAGACCCGGTTGCCCGGTATCGCCGCGTCGATGACAGCCGCCGGTGCGCGGCTCGAAGAGGCCATCGGCTGGATCACGCGCACCTTCGACACCGAGGGGCGGTCGTACGACCAGGGGCGGTGGGACGCGGAGCAGCCCTACCAGTCGTACCTGTTCTGGCGGCCGGGGAACGAGTGCTTCTACGCCATGGACTTCATGCGGCGGATCGTCGACGACAACCGCGAGAACGTCGAACTCGCCGCGCAGGCGGTACGGGAGATGGCTCTCCGGTACCGCCAGGCCGACGGCCAGGCGTGACGGGGGGATATGCATGGATCCCGACTGGGCCGGCCGGATGGCCGACCTGAACGAGAACTTCCAGGCGATTCTCCGGGAACACGACGAGGACGGCATCGGTGATTCGGCGCGGCTTTACCACCGCATCGACCGGGCCTTCAACCTTTTCAGCTGCGGCGAGGGCTTCGCGGCCGAGAAAATGATCAGCAGCCTTGGCCTCGCCAAGGGGGAGCTGGCCAAGGAGAAGGAAGAGAACTTCAACGGCATACACAGGGACATGGAAGGCTGGCAGGGTGCCGCGGCCGACCAGTTCCTCGACTGGGTGAACCAGCTCGAGGGCGGTGTCAACGTGATGACCGACCGGATCGACACCCTGCTGATGATCCTCCAGGCGCACAACACCCTCGTGGTGAACATGCGCGCGGACGTGCTGGACCTCGTTCAGAAGACACTGGACGGCGTCGCCGCCGCGGAGACGGACGGCTGGGAGGTCGGCATGACGGTCGCCGGGGCCGTCGCCGGTTTCGCCGCGGGTGTCGCGGGCTCGGTCGGTGTGCTGCCTGCCTGGGCCGTGCTCGGCACGATCGCGATGAACATGGCGGCCGGTGCGCCAGGAGTCGCCGTGGCGGTGAACGAGGCCGCCGACGAGCTCGGTGTGATGGTCCGGTTCGTCGACTCCGCCGAGGGCATGCTCGACGCGATCGACATCGAACGGCTGCGGATCGAGAAGGCGTTCCGGGAACTCGCCGCGTCGATCACCAGTGATCAACTGGTGTGGGTGCGCCCGGACCGGCCGGACGTGATCACCGCGCCCGACTTCCAGCCCGGCGCGTTCGGCATGGAGGAGGACGACCAGGCCGGGCACCCGCTGCCCACCGACACCTCCGACCTGGTGCCGGAGCCGGAGAGGAAGCCGGACGGTCAGTTCGACCGCACCACCGGCGCCGACGGCGAATCACACGATCGCTACGTCGAGCAGGGGCCGGCATGAGCGACGAACACAGCGTCGGCGCGTTGAACGACCGCGCACGCCGGTTGAGTGACGAGGCCGCGCACGTGTACAGCGTGACCAGGCGCCGGAAGGAAGCCCTGCGGGCAGCCGAGGCGCGCGCACTGAAGGTCAGCGGCGAGGCGGCTTCCCACGACGGTTCCGTGCGAGCCAGGGTGGACGCCGGCGGCATGCTGACCGAACTCGTGCTCACCGACAAGGCACTGCGGTCCGGTCCTGGCGAGCTCGCCCGCCTCGTGACCACGGTGACCCAGCGGGCCGCCGCTGATGCCAGGTCGAGCGTGCGGGACACGTACGACCGGCTGCGCGACGAGGGGATCGTGCGGGGCGTGCCGGTGCTGCTGCCGGCACCGCAGACGGAAGCACCCCAGCGGCCCGGGAAACCGGAGGAAGAGGCGTCCTACGAGGAGCGTTCCGTCGTCCGAAGGCGGGGACCCCGGTGACCCGGGCCCGCGGGACGACCGCCTTGCTGGCAGTGCTGCTGGGTGTCGTGCTCGGCGGGTGCGGCTCATCGGAGGCACCGCCTCCCACCACGAGCACGGCGGCCACCCCGGCCGCCGACGAAGGCCTGCGGCCGGTGCGGATGACCGGTGGCCGCGCACTGGGCTACGTCCAGGACGACACGGCGTCCCAGATCCTGTGCCAGGTTCTTGGCAGGCAGCAGTGGGAACAGCTGCTGTCAGGCCCGGTGGGTCGGCGACCGTCTCCCGGCGCGGGGTGCCGGATAACCACCGGACACGGCATGGTCGACCTGTCGTTCCGGGGCGAGAACGCCGCGTTCGCACCGTCGGCGACCGTCGCGGACCGGCCGGCCACGGTGGAACAGAACAGCTTCGGCATGTCCGTGTTCACCCTGGTGATCGCGGACGACACCCCAAGGCCGCTCCTGCGGCTGGAGATGGTCGCCTACGACGACGGGCCGGGACAGGACGTCGGCACGCGCGTCCTCGACGAGATCGTCCCGTTGCTCACGAAGGACGGGGAACCACTGCCCGAGATCGACGATCAGGGGAACCTCGCGTACGCGGGAACACCGTTGACGGCCGACGAGTTCGTCGACCTGCCGACGCCGGTGCAGGCACTGCAGCTGTGCACCGTCCTGCAGGAGCAGCTGGGCATCCAGGCAGAGCACGTCCGCGTGGACGCGACCGGCAGGTGCACTCTCTCGACAGCTCAGGGGCCGGTGGCCGTCGAGGCACAAGCGGCCAGTCGTTCCGGCGACTTCACGAACCGGATCGCGGGGCGCCCCGCGTGGACGCCCGCGGACCCACCCGTGGCGACGGTCCTGCTCCGCGACGACACCGACGTCGCCCTGTACGTGTCCTCCCCGGACTCGGTCGGGCTCGCCGAGCAGCTCGTGCCGTTGCTGACCGGTTAGACGACCACCGCGCGCAGGCGGGACGCGACGTCCTCGGGGAGCACGTCGGTGATGAACGCGCCCATGCCGGTTTCCGACCCTGCCAGGTACTTCAGCTTGTCCTCGGCGCGCTGGATCGACGACACCTGCAGGTGCAGGTAGGCGTGTTCGCGCAGCGGGTCGGACACCGGGGCCTGGTGCCACGCCGCCACGTACGGGAGTGGCTGGGCGTACAGGCCGTCGAGCCTGCGCAGCACGTCCAGGTACAGCACGGCGAAGTCGTCGCGTTCCTCGCCGGTCAGGGACGGGATGTCGGGTACGCGGCGGTGCGGGTAGACGTGGACCTCGACCGGCCACCGGGCGGCCGCAGGCACGAACGCGGTCCAGTGGGTGGTGGTCGCCACCACGCGGATGCCCGAATCGCGTTCTCCCGCAAGGAGGTCGGTGAACAGGTTGCGGCCGGTGCGGTCCGCGAAACGAGCGGCGTTGCCCAGCATCTGGCGGCTCTTCGGGGTGACGAACGGGTACGCGTAGATCTGCCCGTGCGGGTGCCCGAGCGTCACCCCGATCGCCTCGCCGCGGTTCTCGAACGGGAACACCTGCTCCACGCCGGGCACCGCGGCAAGCGCGCTGGTGCGGTCCGCCCACGTGTCCACCACCAGCCGGGCGTGTTCCGGCTTGAGCGTGGCGAACGCGGCGTCGTGGTCGCTCGTGAAGCACACCACCTCGCAGCGGCCCACGCCTGGGCGCTGCGTGACCAGCGGCGGCAGGTCCGGTCCCGCGCCGCCGACCGCGTGGGTGGACAGCGAGGGGAAGCGGTTCTCGAACACCACCACGTCGTAGTCCGGCGACGGGATCTCCGTGTGCCGGTCGGGAGTGGACGGACACAGTGGACAACTGTTGGCCGGTGGGTGGTAGGTCCGGCTCTGCCGGTGCGCGGCCAGGATCACCCACTCGTCGAGCACCGGGTCGTGCCGCATCTGCGAGGCCGTCGACACCGGGTCCAGCTTGCGCGGGTCGTGCTGCTCCCTGGCCGGTGCGGTGTCGTGGTCGAAGTAGATGATCTCCCTGCCGTCGGCCAGGTGTGCCGTGGTGCGCTTCACGATGACGCCCCTTCCCCCGCTGCGTGGCGTCGCGGTGTCCGATGGTTCGCTGCGCGGGCTCCGCTCACCGGGCCGCCTCGACGTCGACGATGCGCAGGTCCTCGACCAGTTCGGCAAGCGCCTCGCGGCCGTCGTTCGGCAGGCCGTCGTCGGTGATCACGATGTCGGCGTCGGAGAGCCGGGCGATCGTCGAAAGGCCGACCGTGCCCCACTTGGTGTGGTCGGCGAGCACGACGAGCCTGCGCCCCGCGGCGACCAGCGCGCGGTCGGTGTCGGCCTCGAGGAGGTTCGGGGTGGTGAACCCGGCCGTCTCCGCCATGCCGTGCACCCCGAGGAACACGATGTCCAGGTGCAGTTGCGCGAGCGCGGACACCGCGATCGGGCCGACCAGCGCGTCCGACGGCGTGCGCACCCCGCCGACCACCACCACGTTCTGGTCGGTGCGTGGTGGCGCGTGCAGCACGTCCGCGACGCGCAGGGAGTTCGTGACGATCGTGAGCCCGTCGACCGCGCGCAGCGCGTGCGCGAGCGCCCACGTCGTGGTGCCCGCGGACAGCCCGACCGCGGTGCCGGGGGAGACCAGTTCGACCGCGGCGCGCGCGATCGCCTCCTTCTCCGGCTGCTGCCGCAACGACTTCGCCTCGAAGCCGGGCTCCTCGGTGCTCGCGGCCCTGGCGCGGGTCGCGCCGCCGTGCACCTTGTCCAGCAGCCCCTGCTGGGCGAGTGCGTCCAGGTCCCTGCGGATCGTCATGTCGGAGACGCCGAGCATCTGCGCGAACTCGATGACCCGGACCGCGCCCCGCCTGTGGATCTCCTCGACGATCCGGGCTTGCCTCTCCGCTGCCAGCATTGCCTCTCCCAACCGGTAGGGCACCCCCCGAGTCGGTCGCCGACCCAATCATAAACCGACTCATTCGCACAGGCGCAGACGCCGGCATGCACACCCCCGGTCTGTCGACCCCACCGGTCGCTTCCTGGGGCAATCCTCGTACTGATCCGTGCCGCGCGCCTGTTGATCCGACGTTCGTGTCGATACCGTGCGTAGTCCATGTTGACATATGTGCGCACGTGCGGGAAGTGGGAAGATCGCGCGCCCGGCCGGACGCGGTGGAGGACGAAGGCGGTGACCCCGTCCCCCACCGCACCGGCCGGTCCCGATGTGCGGTGAACACCGGGACCGAAGCCCCGTCGCCCGGCCAAGGCGACAGTGGTCGGTAATGGTCCAGACCATATCTCCGCCCGTTCCCCGGCGGCAAGGGCGTTCGGAGATGGGATGTCTACGGAGGGTGAGGCAGGTGTCGGTCCGATGAACGGGCCAGGTCACGAAAGTACCACCGGTTTGGCTTCGGCCTCTTGACAGGCGCGTGGGCGGCCCGCAAGGGTTTCGATTCTGAGAGGTCCCGTTCACAAGTGTTGGTTTCTGGCCGCTCCCTGAGGAGGCGCACAATGATGAGCCCTCGTACGTTCGGTGCAGGCGGCGTCTCCGCCATCAACGTCGGACGGCGCACGCTGTTGAAGGGGATGCTCGGCGCAGGGGCGCTCGCGGGCCTCTCCGCATGCGGCGGTGGCGACGGCGGCGGTGGTGGCGGCGATGTCACGCTCGGCTCGAACTGGTCCGACGACGTGCCGAAGAAGGCCATCGCGGACGTGGTGAAGGGCTTCACCGGCGGTGGCGTCAAGATCAACACCATCGACCACAACTCCTTCCAGGAGAACATCAACAACTACCTGCAGGGCGGCCCGGACGACGTGTTCGGCTGGTTCGCCGGCTACCGCATGCAGTTCTTCGCCGAGCAGAACCTGGTCGGCGACATCAGTGACGTGTGGGCCGAGATCGGCAGCGGTTTCTCCGACGCCATGAAGCAGCAGTCCACCGGCGCGGACGGCAAGCAGTACTTCGTGCCGCTGTACTACTACCCGTGGGCCGTGTTCTACCGGAAGAGCGTCTTCGCCGAGAAGGGCTACGAGACGCCGAAGACCATGGACGAGTTCGTCGCGCTCGCCACGAAGATGAAGTCCGACGGTCTCAACCCGATCGCGTTCGGCGACTCCGACGGCTGGCCCGCGATGGGCACCTTCGACTACCTGAACCTCCGCATCAACGGCTACGACTTCCACCGCGAGCTGATGGCGGGCGAGAAGCCGTGGAACTCGGGTGAGGTCAAGGCCGTCTTCGACGCGTGGCGCGAGATCCTGCCCTTCCACCAGCCCGACGCGCTCGGCCGCACCTGGCAGGAGGCGGCGCAGTCGCTGCTGAACAAGGAGTCCGGGATGTACACCCTGGGCATGTTCGTCGGCCAGCAGTTCCCGGAGGGCGCCGAGCGCGACGACCTCGACTTCTTCCCGTTCCCCGAGATCGACCCCGCGATCGGCTCCGACGTGGTCGAGGCGCCGATCGACGGCTTCATGATGGCGGCCCGCCCGCGCAACCCCGACGGCGCGAAGGAACTGCTCTCCTACCTCGGCACCGCGAAGGCGGAGGACATCTACCTCGAGTCCGACCCGAACAACATCGGCGCGCACAACGACGCGGACAAGAGCGGCTACAACGCCCTGCAGCAGAAGGGCGAGCAGCTCGTCAGCGGAGCCAAGTCGATCTCGCAGTTCCTCGACCGCGACACCCGGCCCGACTTCGCCTCCACGGTGATGATCCCGTCGCTGCAGGAGTTCATCAAGAACCCCGACGACGTCGACGGGCTGACGAACAGCATCGAGGACCAGAAGAAGTCGATCTTCGGTGGCTGACCTGATGACCAGGCCGGGGCGCACACGGACCAGGTCCGGTGCGCCCCGGTCGAAGCACGCGCGCACCCTGTCCACGATGGACAAGCTGACCGTCGTGCTGATGGTCGCGGTCCCGGCGCTCATCGTCGTGTCCCTGGTGTGGTTCCCCGCGATCTCGACGATCGTGCTCTCGTTCACCGACTGGAACGGCATCGGCAACATCGCCGACATGAACTTCGTCGGCACGCAGAACTACGTCGACGTCACGACGAACTACCCGCCGTTCGGCCCCGCGATGGAGCACAACCTCATCTGGCTGGTGGTGTTCTTCCTCGGGCCCACCCTGCTGGGGATCTTCCTCGCCGCGCTGCTCGACCGGGAGATCCGCGGCAGCCGGATCTACCAGAGCATCTTCTTCCTGCCGGTCGTGCTGTCGCTCGCGCTGATCGGCTTCATCTGGCAGCTGATCTACTCGCGCGACCAGGGTCTGCTCAACACCGTGCTCGGCACCCAGACCGACTGGTTCGGCGACCCGGACATCAACCTGTGGGCCGTGCTCGTCGCGGCCGGGTGGCGCCACACCGGGTACATCATGCTGCTGTACCTGGCGGGTCTCAAGGCGGTCGACCCGGCGCTGCGGGAGGCCGCCGCCGTCGACGGGGCGGGCGAGGTGCGCACGTTCTTCCAGGTCATCTGGCCGGTGATGCGCCCGGTCAACATCGTGATCCTGGTGATCACGGTGATCGAGTCGCTCCGCGCGTTCGACATCGTCTGGGTGATCAACAAGGGCCGCAACGGGCTGGAGCTGATCTCCACACTGGTGACGCAGAACGTGATCGGTGAGGCGAGCCGCGTGGGCTTCGGGTCCGCGCTCGCCACGATCATGATCGCGATCTCGACCGTGTTCATCGTGATCTACCTGATCCAGGTCATGCGGGAGCAGCGATGACGGCGGCGGTGGGACGGCGGCGCAGGCCCGGACGCGTCGTGTTGCGGGTGTTCCTGACGGTCATGGCGGTCGGCTGGCTCTTCCCCGTGGCGTGGGCGTTCTACAACTCGTTGCGGGACTACGACTTCACGTCGACGCACGGGTACTTCTCGTTCGGTGGCTTCACGTTCGACAACTACGTCAACGCCTGGTCGCGCGGCAACTTCGGGCAGACCTTCTACAACTCGATGATCATCACGATTCCGTCGGTGGTCATCACGCTGCTGCTCGCCTCGTCCGCCGCGTACGTGCTCGCACGCTACAGCTTCAGGTTCAACCTCGCGCTGCTCGCGTTGTTCACGGCCGCGAACCTGTTGCCGCAGCAGGCATTGCTCGTGCCACTGTTCCGGATGTTCCTCAACGTCGAGGTGCCGTTCTGGTTCAGCGACTCCGGCTCGCTCTACGACACGTACTACGCGGTCATCGCGGTGAACATCGCGTTCCAGACCGGGTTCTGCACGTTCGTGCTGAGCAACTACATGAAGACCATCCCGAAGGAGATGACGGAGGCCGCCCTGGTCGACGGCGCGGGCGTGTTCCGCCAGTTCTGGCAGGTCGTGCTGCCGCTGTGCCGCCCAGCGCTCGCGGCGCTGGCGACCCTGCAGATCACGTGGGTCTACAACGACTTCTTCTGGGCCGTCGCGTTCATGCGGACCGGCGACAAGTTCCCGGTGACGTCGTCGCTGCAGAACCTGCGCGGCCAGTTCTTCACCGACTACAACCTGCTGTCCGCGGGCTCGGTGATCGTCGCCATCCCCACGCTCGTGATCTTCTTCCTGCTGCAGCGGCACCTGCGTGCCGGTCTCACTCTGGGAGCCACCAAGGGATGATCGTCCACCTGCGCGCCGACACGGTCAGCGTGGTCGTCGACGCACGCGGCCTGCCCTCGATCGTCCACTGGGGCGCGCCGCTGCCCGACCTGTCCGAGGAGGACCTGCTCGCGCTGGCGGACGAGGCCGTCTCGCCCATCCCGAACAACGCACCGGACGTGCCCATCCCGATCGGGCTGCTGCCCTCGGCCCGCCAGGGCTACCCGGGACGGCCGGGCCTGCGGGGACACCGCGCGGGCGGCGACTGGCTGCCCTCGCTCACCCGCACGTCGGTCGCCCGGTCGGCGTCGGGAGCCGTGATCGACACCGAGGGCGGCGGGCTCGCCGTGCGGTCCACGGTGGAACTGGCGCCCTCGGGGGTGCTGCGGGTCCGGCACGAGATCAGGAACGACGGGTCCCACGCCTACACCCTGGACGGCGTCGAGACCGCGCTGCCGGTGCCCGCGCAGGCAAGCGAGCTGATGGACTTCCACGGCCGGTGGATCCGCGAGAAGCACCCACAGCGCAGGCACTTCGACCTCGGCTCGTGGGTGCGGGAGAGCCGCCGCGGCCGCACCGGGCACGACGCGACTCCCGCGATCCTGGCCGGCACCAGCGGTTTCGGCTTCCGCACGGGCGAGGTGTGGGCCGTGCACGTCGCGTGGAGCGGCAACCACGTCACCTACGCGGAGCGGGTCCACGAGGGCCGCGGCGTGCTGGGCGGCGGTGAGCTGCTGACCAGCGGCGAGGTGGCCCTCGCGCCGGGGGAGACCCACACGTCGCCGTGGCTGTACGCCGCGTACTCCGGCGCCGGGATCGACGGGATCACCTCGGCGTTCCACCAGTGGCTGCGTGCTCGGCCGTCCCACCCGGTGCGGCCGCGGCCGGTCGTGCTGAACACCTGGGAGGCCGTGTACTTCGACCACGACCTGACCCGGCTCAAGGGGCTCGCGGACGTGGCCGCGCGGATCGGCGTCGAACGGTTCGTGCTGGACGACGGCTGGTTCTCACACCGCAGGGACGACACGGCGGGCCTCGGCGACTGGTACGTCGACGACGGCGTGTGGCCCGACGGGCTGGCGCCGCTGATCTCCCACGTCACCGGGCTGGGCATGGAGTTCGGCATCTGGGTGGAACCGGAGATGGTCAACCCGGACTCCGACCTGTTCCGCGCGCACCCGGACTGGGTGCTGGCACCCGGCGACGGCACGCTGCCGCCGACCTCGCGCAACCAGCAGGTGCTGGACCTCGCGAACCGGGCGGCGTACGCGTACCTCCTGGACCGGCTCGACGAACTGCTGCGGGACAACGACGTGCGGTTCGTGAAGTGGGACCACAACCGCGACATCATCGGTGCCAGGGCACACGAGCAAACGCTTGCGGCGTACCGGTTGCTCGACGAGCTGCGGACCCGGCACCCCGGGGTGGAGATCGAGAGCTGCTCCAGCGGCGGCGGCCGGACCGACCTGGAGATCCTGGCGCGCACGGACCGCGTGTGGGCCAGCGACTGCAACGACGCGCTGGAACGGCAGACCATCCAGCGGTGGACGGCGTTGCTGCTGCCGCTGGAACTGATCGGCGCGCACGTCGGCCCGCCGCGGTCGCACACGACCGGCCGCACCCAGGACCTGTCCTTCCGGGTGGCGACCGCGTTGTTCGGGCACTTCGGCATCGAGTGGGACATCGCGTCGGCGTCCCCCGCCGAGCAGGAGGCACTGGCGGAGGCGGCGGCGTTCTACAAGTCGGTGCGCGGGCTGCTGCACACCGGCACGCTCGTGCGCGGCGACCTGGCGGACCCGTCGGCGACGCTGACCGGTGTCGTGTCCGACGCGGAGGCGCTGTACTGCTACGCGCAGCTCACGTCGTCGGCCGCCACGGTGCCGCCACCGGTCCGGCTGCCGGGCCTGGACCCGGCGCGCCGGTACGCGGTGACACCGGTGACCCCTGGCGGCGCGCCGCGCACACAGCAGGTCCCGGCGCCGACCACCGGGACACGGGTCCTGTCCGGCCGCGTCCTGTCCGAGGTGGGAATCCGCCCGCCGGTGCTGATGCCGGAACAGGCGTGGCTCGTCCACCTGATAATGACCGGGTGAACGCGACGATCAGGACCTACCAGCGGGCCGACGAGCAGGTGTTGTACGACATCTGCCTGCGGACCGGCGACAGCGGCGAGGACGCGACGGACCTCTACCGGGACCCGAGGCTGCTCGGCGAGGTGTACGTGGGCCCGTACCTGCGCTTCCCGGCCGCGCTGGCCCTGGTCGGCGACGAGGACGGCGTGGCGGGCTATGTGCTCGGCGTCCCGGACACCGTGGCGTTCGAACTGTGGTGCGAGCAGTCGTGGTGGCCCGCGCTGCGGACCCGCTACCCGCTCGGCACGTTCCCGGCCGAGTCCCCTGACGACCGGATCGTGCGCCTGATCCACCACCCGCCGACCGCGAGCCCGGACGTGGTCGAACGCTTCCCCGCCCACCTCCACATCGACCTGCTGCCCCGCCTCCAGGGCAGGGGCGACGGCAGGCGCCTGCTGACCGCGCTGTTGGACGGCCTCGCCTCGGCAGGCGCACCGGGCATCCACCTCGGCGTGGCCCGCGCCAACGAACGCGCGATCGGCTTCTACAAGCGAATGGGCTTCACCGAGACAGAGGCGTACACACACTCGCTCGTGATGGCCCGCCCGCTGTGACCCGGTGCCGTGGTCAGATGCCCAGGTGTGTGGCCAGCCGGTCCGTGTGGGTGTCCGCGTCGCCGAAGGCCAGGGCCGATGACATGGCGTGCCGGGTGTAGTGGTGCAGGTCGTGTTCCGCGGTGAAGCCGATCGCGCCGTGGACCTGGTGGCCCAGGGCGCAGACACGTTCGTAGGCCTCGCTCACCCACGACTTCGCCACCGACACCTCCACCGACGCGTCCAGCTCACGCGACAGCCGCCAGATGGCCTCGTAGGCGATGAACCGGGCGCTCATCACGTCGATCGCCATGTTCGCGCAGTGGTGTTGCACCGCCTGGAAAGCGCCGATCGGTTTGCCGAACTGCTCGCGTTCCTTGGCGTACTCGACCGTCCTGTCGAGCACCGCCTGCGCGCCGCCCACCATCTCGGCGCACGTCGCCGCCGCCCCGTAGGCCTCGATGGGGCCCGCGACGACCGGTTCTCCGGAGACGGAGCCGTACGTCACGCGGTACGTCGGGGCCGGGCCCACCACCGTCACCGGGGTGTGTTCCGCCTCCGAGGTCAGCACCAGGCCAGACGGCGTCGCCACCAGCAGCGCCGCCGCCTCGGCCGCCCACGGGACCAGTGCGCCGCTGAACGGCACGTACGCGAACACCTCGCCGGTGCCGACCCGGGGACGCAGCGACGGGACCGCCATGCCGCAGATCAACGAGGACAGGTACGGCACCGGAACCCGCGCCCGGCCCAGTTCCTCCGCGATCAGGCACGCCTCGAGGAAACCGAAGTCCTCGAAGGGCAGTGCCTGCCAGCCGAGGTCGGTGATCTCCTTCCACACGTCCTGGCCCGCGCGGCCCGCGAGGAACTCGCGGGCCGTCCGCTGGACCATCTGCTGGTCCTCGGTGAGCGTCAGGTCCATCAGCGCCTGCCGGGGATCTTGTCCGAGCGGACCCACACGCCGGGGCGCTCCTCCCAGAACAGCTGCACCAGCACACCGCCGGTCTGCTTCGGGTGGACGAAGGTGTGCTTCCACCGCGCGCCGTCGGTGACCCCCTCCTCGTCGTCGAACGTGGGGATGTCGTGGTGGCGGCAGGCGTTCAGCGCCGCGTCCCAGTCGGCGACCTGGAAGGTCACGTGGTGGGCGGCGGGACCGTTGCGGGAGAGGAACTTGTCGATGAACGACTCCTCACCCCTCGACGTGATCACCTCGAGGCAGATGCTGGAGCCCGGCACGTTCAGCACCAGGTCGGCCATGTCCGGGTGCTCGTCGTCGGCGGTGCGCCACACCTCCACCGCGCCGAGCAGGTCCCGGTACCACGCGGACAGCTCGTCGCGGTCCGGGAACGCCTGGCAGACGTGGTCCAGGTTCACGATGCCGAGCGTCGGTCCGTCCACGGGGGACGCGGGCACCGCGACGGCGGCCTCGTCACCGGTCATGGTCAGGGTGCCGGGGCCGCGGAGGCGGAACAGCACGCCGGGGCCGTGTGCCGGCGGGGACAGCGACGCCTCCACCCACTTGCCGGGCACGCCGTCGGTGACCTTGATGCCGCGTTCGTCCAGTTCGGACATCGCGGCGTCCAGGTCGGGGACCTCGGCGCCGATGTGGTGCAGGCCGGGGCGGCCGCCGTGGTCGTCCAGCCAGCGCTGGATCGGCGAGTCGTCACCCGAGGGGGCCAGCACCTGCCAGGTGTGGCCCCACGTGCCGGGGATCTCCAGCCGGGCGCCGCGGACACCGGCCGCCGGGTTGTCCCACTTGTGCGTCGCGCGGAAGCCGAACAGCTTCTCCAGCAACGCCACCTGGGGCTCCAGCGCGGGAACCGCCTGTGCGACATGGTCTATCCGGTAGATCTGCATTGCGCGGCTCCTTACTGAGCGTAGCTTGCGGAGCGAACGTCGTTTCAGCTCGGGTGCGGCTCGATCCAGTCGTACTCGTTGTCGACCAGTTCCTTGACCAGCCGCAGGTTGTAGCGGTTCATGGCGCCGATCCGCTCGGCCAGAGCCGCGACCTGCTTGTCGAACTCGTCGGCCGGGAACACGCTGTTCACCAGGCCCAGTTCCAGCGCGCGGGCCGCGTCGAGCTGGATGCCGGTGAACAGCATCTCCTTCGCCCGCGCCTTGCCCACGCGCTTGGGCAGCCGCTTCACCCCGCCCCACCCGGGTGCGGAACCGCCGACCTCCGGCTGGTCCGGGTCCGGCTCACCTTTCATGTACTTGGGCTGGTACGGCGGCCGCGCCGACAGGGTGATCTCGACCAGGCCCATCTTCGCGTTGTCCGCGCACACGATGAAGTCCGCCGCCAGCGCCAGTTCGAGCCCGCCACCGACCGCGTAGCCGTGCACGGCCGCGATCACCGGCACCGAGAGCCGCTCCAGCATGGAGAAGGTCTTCTCGCCGAGCCTGCCCTGCTCGATGCGTTCCCTCTTCGTCAGGCCCTCGGACCACTTCAGGTCCATGCCTGCGCAGAACGCCCGCTCACCGGCGCCGCGCAGCACGACGGCGTGCACGTTCTCGTCGTCGTCGGTCTCCGTGCAGAACCGCCGCAGCTCGGTCATCGACTCCGGCGTCAGCGCGTTCAGCTTCTCCGGCCGGTTCAGCGTTAGCCACGCGACCCGGTCCTCGATCCGGACATCCAGCGTTTCGTATGTCATGTTTCCCTTCCCCGACAACGGTTTCCTAGCTTCTGGGCAGTCCGAGCCCTCGGGTCGCGATCACGTTGCGCTGGATCTCGGTGGTGCCACCGAGAAAGGTAGCGGCTACCGAGTCCAGCCGCAGGTGCGTGAACGCGGCACCGAGCGGCGCGTCCTCACGTTGCCACAACTCGGCCAGTCTGCCGAACGCCTTCGCACCGGTGCGCGCGAGCCGCTGGTGCAGCTCGGCACCGAACAGCTGGCTCACCGAGCCCGCGTAGTCCCCGGAGGAGGCCGAGTGCCGCGCGAGGTTGTACAGCACGCGGACCTCCGCGTACCGGCGCGCGATCTCCAGCCGCAGCCCGGCCATGTCGGGCCGCGCCGTAGCACGTCCCTCGTCGGACTTCAGGTACTCGACCAGGGTGGACAGTGCCTGCTCGAACTTGACGGTCGCGCCGATGCCCGCCCGCTCGAAGCCGAGCGCGGCCATCGCGACGTACCAGCCGCGGTTCTCCTCACCGACCCGGTTCGCGACCGGCACGCGGGCGTCGTCGAAGAACACCTCCGCGAACGGGGTGTCGCCGCGGATGTCGGTGATGGGCCGAACCGTCACCCCCGGTGTCTTCGTGTCCACCAGCAGGAACGTGATGCCCTTGTGCTTGGGCGCGTCCTGGTCGGTGCGCACGAGCACGAACAGCCAGTCGGCCTGCGCACCAAGCGACGTCCACACCTTCTGCCCGTTGACGACGTAGTGGTCGCCGTCGCGCACCGCCCTGGTCCGCAGCGACGCCAGGTCCGACCCGGAGCCCGGCTCGGAGAACCCCTGCGCCCACGTGGTTTCCCCGCGCGCGATGCGTGGCAGGTGCTCGGCCTTCTGCTCGTCGGTGCCCAGTTCGAGGATCGTCGGGCCGAGCAGGAACGCGCCGATCCCGTTCACCGTCGGCACGCGGGCCCGCATCATCTCCTCCTGCAGGATGAACTCCTGCCGCGCGGACAGCCCGGCGCCGCCGTACTCGACCGGCCAGTGCGGGGTGATCCAACCGCGTTCCGCCAGCGCGGCGGCCCAGGCGAGCGCGCCGTCCCGCCGCGCCGGGTCGGGCGAGAGCCGGTCCGCGGCCCAGTTGTAGCCCCACACGTCCTCGGGCTCCAGGCTGTGCTCCGCCTCGGGGTCTCGCCGGTACGCCGAGGGGAAGTGCGTGGTCACGAACGAGCGCACCTCGTCCCGGAACTCGGTCTCCTCTGGCGTGTCTTCCCAGTTCACCGCGTTGCCTCACCGTCCCACGTCGCGTCTGTGATGCCGTGGTCGCCCTGCTCGCGCAGCTTGTACTTGGCGACCTTGTCGGTCGGGGTGCGGGGGAGCGTCTCGGCGAACTCGACGTAGCGCGGCACCATGAACTTCGGCAGCCGCTCCCCGCAGAACTCCACCAGTTCCTCGTGGCGGAGCTTCTTCCCCGGCCGCAGCACCACCACGAGCTTCACATCCTCGTCCTCCAGCTCCGAGGGCACCCCGATGGCAGCGCACTCGAGGATCGACGGGTGCGTGTTGACCTCGATCTCGAGGTCGAACGCCGAGATGTTCTCGCCGCGGCGGCGGATCGAGTCCTTCATCCGATCCAGGAAGTAGAAGTACCCGTCCTCGTCGCGCCACATCCGGTCACCGGTGTGGAACCACAGGTTGCGGAACGTGTCGGCCGTCGCCTCCGGTGTCCCGTAGTACCCGCTGGTGATCACGTACGGCTGTTTGGGCCGCAGCACCAGCTCGCCGGGCTCACCGGCGGGTAACTCGCGGTCGTGCTCGTCGACGACCGCGGCGTCGAACCGTTCCGAGTGGACGGTGCCGCACGAGCCGACCCGCCACTCGCCGTACGGGCTGCCGGTGGCGATGCCCGCCTCGGTCGAGGTGTAGGTCTCCACGGACCGTACGCCGAACCGTTCCCGCAGCGGCGCGTCCAGCGCGGACTTGCCCATGTAGAACATCTCGAGCGGGTGGTCCTTGTCACGGTCGGTCGGCGGCGCGCTCATCAGGATCGGGATCATCGAGAACACGCTCAGCGCGAGCTGTGCGTCGAAGTGCCGCACGTCGTCCCAGAACCTGGACGCGCTGAAGCGGTCCACCACCGCGATCGGCGCGCCGGACAGCAGTGCGGAGAACACGCCGTCCCACAACCCGGCCGCGTGGAACAGCGGCAGTGGGCAGTAGGTCGTCTTGCCCCACCGGTCGAGGTAGTTCAGCGAGTCGTACGCGCAGGTCAGCGCGAGCGAGTGGGACACCATCGCACCCTTGGACGGGCCGGTGGTGCCGGACGTGTACATGATCGCCTGCAGGTCGGAGAAGACGACACCGGCACGTGGTTCGGTGGCGTCGCGGCCGCGCAGGTGCTCGAAGCTCACCGCGCCCGCTGGTGGTGTTCCCCGGACCACCAGCCGGGTCAGGCCCGGCAGCCGTTCGAGCTGCAGTCTGTCCACGTACTCCTCGTCGATGACCAGTGTCGTCGAGTCGGAGCTGAACAGCACGTGTCGCAGGATCTCGCCGCGGTTCGCCGAGTTGATCGGCACCGCCACCGCACCGAGCCGGGCGAGCGCGAAGATCACCGACACCAGTTCCGGGCAGTTCGGCAGCATGACGGCGACGTGGTCGCCCTTGCCGATGCCCAGCCCGATCAGTCCCTGCGCGACCCGGTTGGCCTCGGTGTCCACGTCGCGGAAGGTGAGATCGCCGTCACGAAAGCGTAGAAAGGGCTCGGTCCCATGACTGTCGGCACGAGACCTGAGCACGTCGCCGAGAACGAAACTCTCCACCGACCCATCCGAGCACGGATGTCAATAAAGTGCACAAAGGTCGGATGTCTAAGTGATCGACTGCTTCGTGCACGCGTAGGCGGCTGCTAGGCTCCGCATACGCCACCAGCCTGTTGACCACCTGTTGACCACGGAGGTTTGCCTTGCGGCTCATGCGAGTGGGCGCCCTCGGCGCGGAACGCCCGGTCGTCCTGGACGACGGCGGCCGCGCGTTCGACCTGTCCGGTATGGCGAACGACATCGACGGGGCGTTCCTGGCCGCCGACGGCATCGGGCGCGCCCGTGCGGCCCTCGCGGCGGGTGAGCTTCCCATCGCTGACGTGGCCGGGAAGCGGATCGGTGCCCCGATAGCACGCCCGCCCGCCGTTGTCTGCGTTGGTATGAACTACGCCGCACACGCCGCCGAGTCCGGTGCCGCACCCCCCGAGCACCCGGTGGTCTTCTACAAACATCCGAACACTGTGGTGGGACCGAACGACGACGTGGTCCTCCCGAGGGGTGCCGCCAAGGTCGACTGGGAGGTCGAACTGGGCATCGTGATCGGCAGGCGCGCCCGCTACCTGTCGTCGCCGGACGACGCCTTCGCGTACATCGCCGGTTACGTGCTGTCGAACGACGTGTCCGAGCGGGCGCTCCAGCTGGAGGTCTCCGGCGGCCAGTGGTCGAAGGGCAAGTCGTGCGAGACGTTCAACCCGCTCGGCCCGTGGCTCGTCCCCGCCGACGAGGTCGGCAACCCGCAGGGGCTTGGCCTGCGGTCGTGGGTCAACGGCGAGGTCCGGCAGGACTCCAACACCGCCGACATGCTGTTCACGGTGGCGACCCTGGTCCACGACCTCAGCCAGTACACCGTCCTGGAGCCGGGTGACCTCGTGAACAGCGGCACACCGCAGGGGGTCGCGCTATCGGGCCGCTTCCCATACCTTTCGGTCGACGACGTCGTGGAGATCGAGATCGACGGGCTCGGCCGCCAGCGCCAGGTGGTCGTCAAGGGCTGAGCCCGTCAGCCGGGAGAGGGGGAGCCGAGTTGGGCACGCGGGTCGCGTTGTTCGCCACGTGTCTCACCGACACGTTCTTCCCCGACACCGCACGCGCGGTGGTCCGCCTGCTGGAGCGCCTCGGCTGCGAGGTCGACTTCCCCGCGGCGCAGACCTGCTGCGGCCAGATGCACCACAACACCGGCTACCGCGCGCACGCGGTGAAGCTGGCGAAGCGGCACGCGAAGGCGTTCGACGGCTACGACGCGGTGGTCGCGCCGTCCGGGTCGTGCGCGGGCATGGTCCGCGAGGTGTACCCCGACCTGCACCGGCGGGCGGGAGCAATGGCCCAGCGGACCTACGAGCTGTCCGAGTTCCTCGTGGACGTGCTCGGCGTGACCGACGTCGGCGCGTACTTCCCGCACCGCGTCACCTACCACCCGACCTGTCACTCGCTGCGCATGCTCGGCGTCGGCGCGAAGCCACTCGAACTGCTGCGGCACGTCCGCGGGCTGGACCTGGTCGAGCTGCCCGACGCCGAATCGTGCTGCGGGTTCGGTGGCACGTTCGCGCTCAAGAACGCCGAGACGTCGACCGCGATGCTCGCCGACAAGATGACGCACGTGCTGGAGACCCGTGCCCAGGTCGTCACCGCGGGTGACAACTCGTGCCTCATGCACATCGGTGGGGGGCTGTCGCGGCTGAAGACCGGGGTACGGTCGCTGCACCTCGCGGAGATCCTGGCGAGCACGGAGGAGGAGCCATGGGCCGCAACCCCGTGACGTGGCTGGGCAGCCCGGCCTTCCCGAGCGCCGCGCGCGACGCCCTTGGCGACATGCAGCTGCGCGGCAACCTCGCCCACGCCACCTCGACGATCCGTACCAAACGCACCGCCGCGGTCGAGGAGCTGCCGGACTGGGAGCACCTTCGTCTCGCAGGCGCGGCCATCAAGGACGACGTGCTGTCCAACCTGGACGGCTACCTCGAACGCCTCGAAGCCGCCGTCACCGCACGTGGCGGGGTCGTGCACTGGGCGCGGGACGCGGCGGAGGCCAACGAGATCGTGCTGCGCCTGGTGCAGGAGGCCGGCGCGTCCGAGGTCGTCAAGGTCAAGTCCATGGCGACCGCGGAGATCGGGCTCAACGAGGCACTCGCGGCGGGTGGCGTCTCGGCCATCGAGACCGACCTCGCGGAGCTGATCGTCCAGCTCGGCGACGACCGCCCGTCCCACATCCTGGTCCCCGCGATCCACCGCAACCGCTCGGAGATCCGCGACATCTTCCGCGGCCGCATGTCCGATGTGGACGGGCTGTCGGACCGGCCCGCCGACCTGGCGGAGGCGGCGCGGGCGCACCTGCGGCGCAAGTTCCTGTCCGCGAAGGTCGCCGTCTCCGGCGCCAACTTCGCGGTCGCCGACACCGGTTCGGTCGTGGTGGTGGAGTCCGAGGGCAACGGGCGCATGTGCCTCACGCTGCCGGAGACGCTGATCACGGTGATGGGCATCGAGAAGCTCGTGCCGACGTGGTCGGACCTCGAGGTCTTCCTGCAACTGCTGCCCCGGTCGTCCACGGCGGAACGGATGAACCCGTACACGTCGGTGTGGACGGGGGTCACGCCGGGCGACGGGCCGCAGAGGTTCCACCTGGTGCTGCTGGACAACGGCAGGACGAAGACGCTGGCGGACCGGGTCGGGCGGCAGGCGCTGCGGTGCATCCGGTGCTCCGCCTGCCTGAACGTGTGCCCGGTGTACGAGCGGACCGGTGGCCAGGCGTACGGCTCGGTGTACCCGGGTCCGATCGGCGCGATCCTCACCCCGCAGCTCGGCGCGGGCACGGACGACCCCGAGACGGCCGCGCTGCTGAAGTCGCTGCCGTTCGCGTCGTCGCTGTGCGGCGCGTGCTACGAGGTGTGCCCGGTGCGGATCGACATCCCGACGGTGCTGGTGCACCTGCGCGGCAAGGCGGTCGAGGGCACGCACACGCCGGAGTCGGTGGCGATGGCGGCGGCGTCGTGGATGATGCGGTCGCCGGCCCGGTTCCGGCTGGCGCAGCGGGCGGCGTCGGTGCTGCGGCTGGTCGCCAGACGCGGGCGGGTGAAGCGGCTGCCGTGGCCGGGTTCCAAGTGGACGGACTCGCGGGACCTCCCGGCACCCCCGGCGGAGACGTTCTCGGCGTGGTGGCGGAGGACCCGTGGCTAGCGGCGCACGTGCGGAGATCCTCGGCCGGATCCGGGCGGCGCTGTCGGACCGCCCAGGCCCGGTGACGGTGCCGCGCGAGTACGACCGGACCCGCGATCTCGGCGACGTGCTGACGTTGTTCGAGAAGCAGGTGGCCGACTACCGCGCGGTCGTGCGGCGGGTGCCGGAGGCGGCGCTGCCGGACGAGATCGGGTCGTCGCTGGCGGCGCGCGGCGTGCGGGTGATGGTGACCCCGGCGGACGTGCCCGCGTGGTGGCGGGTGGGCGAGTTCGTGTGGTCGCTGGACGCCCCGATGTGGCCGCTGCCGAACGCGGCACTCGACCGCGCGGACGGCGTGCTGACCGGGTGCGCGGTCGCGATCGCCCAGACCGGCACGATCGTGCTCGACGCCGGGTTCGCGCAGGGCAGGCGCGTGCTGACACTGCTGCCGGACTACCACCTGTGCGTGGTGCGCGCGGACCAGGTGGTGGCGACGGTGCCGGAAGCGTTGACACGGCTGGACTCCACCCGCCCGCTGACGTTCATCTCGGGCCCGTCGGCGACCAGCGACATCGAACTGGACCGCGTGGAGGGCGTGCACGGCCCCCGCACCCTGGAAGTCCTGATCGTCGGCTGACGAGCGGCCGCCGCCACCGACGGCTTCGCCCTGACCTTGCGAGTGGGCTTTGTCCTCGCCGGACGTTTGGGTGGGTTTACCTGCTGACCGTTGGTGGTTTGTCCTCGCCGGACGGGCAGGTCTCGGGGGTGGCGGAGGGGGAGGTCGGCTGCGGTTGGGTTCGGGTCTGCCTGCCATCCCGTCGACCTCCCTACGGGCTATCACACCGCGCCAAGGGGGGCCAGCTTTGGCGTGTTGTGATTCGGTCGTTTTGGCCCCCCTTGACACGGCGTGATCGGGCGCTGCCAGGTCGACGGGATGGCAGGGAGCCCCTTGGGGTGGGCTTGCGCCACCGTCAGGGTTGCGTGGGGGCGTTGGCCCGCTTCGCGGGGCTTGCCGCCCAGGGCCCGCTTCGCGGGCCCTGGGCGCGTAGCGCCCTGGCTTGTGCTGTGAAAGGCGCGTTGACGGCGTTGGCAGTGCTGTGAAAGGCGCGTTGACGGCGCTGGGCGCCGTGAAAGGGCCATTCACGGCGTGGCGGATGCCGTCAACGCGCCTTTCACAGCAGTTGCGAGGGCGCTGCGCGCCCGGCCCCGCGCAGCTGCTCCGAAAGGCGCTTTCGGGGGCATGGCTGGCGTTGTGAGTGTGCCGATAGGGACGCGCAGTGTCACTATCGGCACACTCACGGCTATCGCGACCGAACCGAACGCGTCTTTCGGACACGGAACGAGCCCGCGCACCGCAAGGTGAGTCGTTGCTCGCGGCAGGGCCGCCGCCCGGCCACACCAGGAACCAGCAGTACAACCATCGGTGGATCCAGGCTGGGCGCCGTGAATGGCCCATTGACGGCACTTGTTGTGCCGTGAACGCGCCTTTCACGGCGGCTCGCCCAGCGGGTGCTCGCCGGGCACTGATCGGATCAATCTCTCGCCAGGATTGAGGTTGATCTGGATTTCGGGAACCGTCTCCGGTATACATCGGATGTATCATTCGAGGTGGAAGGACCGGCGGCTCACATGGCGCGGATCATCGGCATGGATGTGCTCGACATCCGTTTCCCCACCTCGCGGGAGCTGGACGGGTCCGACGCGATGAACCCCGACCCGGACTACTCCGCCGCCTACCTGGTCCTGCGCACCGACGACGGGCCGGACGGGTACGGGCTCGCGTTCACCATCGGCCGGGGCAACGACGTGCAGGCCGCGGCCATCAAGGCGCTCGACCACATGGTCGTCGGGCGGTCCGTGCCGGAGACCGCGTTCGAACTGGCCGCCCTCAGCAGGGAACTGGTCGGCGACTCGCAGCTCCGCTGGCTCGGCCCGGAGAAGGGGGTCGCGCACATGGCGGTCGGGGCCGTGGTCAACGCGGCGTGGGACCTCGCGGCGCGCCGGGCGGGACGTCCACTGTGGAGGTTCCTGTCCGGGCTGTCGCCGGAGGAGCTGGTCGAGCAGGTCGACTTCCGGTACCTCTCCGACGCGCTCACCGAGGAAGAGGCGCTCGACATCCTGCGCAGGCCGGGGCGCGAGGCGCGGATCGCGGAGATCGAACAGCAGGGCTACCCCGCCTACAGCACCGGCGCGGGCTGGCTCGGTTACTCCGACGAGAAGATGGTCCGCCTCGCGAAACAGGCCGTCGCCGACGGGTTCACGATGCTCAAGCTCAAGGTCGGCGGCAGCCTCGACGACGACATCCGGCGGATGCGGCTCGCGCGGGAGGCCGTCGGGCCGGACATCCGGATCGCGGTCGACGCGAACCAGCGGTGGGACGTCGAGCCCGCGATCAGGTGGATGCGGGCGCTGGCCGGGTTCGACCCGTACTGGATCGAGGAGCCGACCTCGCCGGACGACGTGCTCGCGCACCGGGCGATCGCGGCGGCCATCGCGCCGATCCGGGTCGCGACCGGCGAGCACGTGCAGAACCGGGTGATGTTCAAGCAGTTCCTGCAGGCAGGCGCGTTGTCGGTGCTGCAGCTCGACGCGGCGCGGGTCGGCGGGGTCAACGAGAACATCGCGATCCTGCTGCTCGCCGCGAAGTTCGGGGTGCCGGTGTGCCCGCACGCGGGCGGGGTCGGCCTGTGCGAGCTGGTGCGCCACCTCGCCATGTTCGACCACGTCGCGATCTCCGGCACCCGCGCCGACCGCGCGATCGAGTGGGTGGATCAGCTGCACGAGCACTTCGCCGACCCCGCTATCGTGCGCGACGGACGCTACCTCGCGCCCACGGCCCCGGGTTTCTCCGCGCGGATCAACGACGAGGCGCTCGCCCGGTACGCCTTCCCCGACGGTCCTGAGTGGAGGATCACGTGAGCGGAGCTTGCGAAGCGAACCAGACGAACACGGCCGTGAAACTTGAGTTCGACGGCCTGAGTGCGGTTGTCACCGGTGGCGCGTCAGGAATCGGTGCGGCGGTCGCGAGAACTCTCACCGCACGCGGCGCCACGGTCGCCGTCCTCGACGTGAACCCCGGCGAGGACGGCATCCGCTGCGACGTCTCCGACGACGGAGCGGTCCGTGCCGCGATCGACGCGGTCGTCGCGCGGTTCGGCGGTATCGACGTGCTGGTCAACAACGCGGGCATCGGCGCGGCGGGCGACGTGGCCGCCAACGACGACGCGCAGTGGCACCGGGTACTGGACGTGAACGTGGTCGGCATGGCCCGCGTGACCAGGGCCGCGTTGCCGCACCTGAGGAAGAGCGAGAAGGCCGCGGTCGTCAACACCTGCTCGATCGCGGCGTGGCAGGGCCTGCCGAACCGGGCCCTGTACTCGGCCAGCAAGGGCGCGGTGCTCGCGCTGACGCTGGCCATGGCGACCGACCACCTCGACGACGACATCCGGGTCAACTGCGTGTGCCCCGGCACCGCGGACACCCCGTGGGTCGGCAGGCTGCTCGACGCGTCGGCGGACCCGGCCGCCGAGCGGGCCGCGCTCGCCGCCCGCCAGCCGATGGGCAGGCTCGTCACCGCGGACGAGGTGGCGCACGCGATCGCCTACCTGGCGAGCCCGCTGTCCGGATCGACCACCGGGACCGCGCTCGCGGTCGACGGCGGCATGTACGGCCTGCGTCCACGACCGCGGGCATGACACCCCTTCGGCATCAAGGAGGATGCGATGCGCAGAACCATCGGCGCGGTCGCGGCGGTCGCCGCGCTGGCCGCAGCGGTGAGCGGTTGCGGGTCCACAAAGGACACAGCGGGTGGTGGTGGCGGGGACGGCAGGATCGGGGCCACGGTGCCGCTGTTGACCTCGCCGTTCTGGCAGGCGTACAACAACTATGTGCCGGGGATGGCGGAGGAGGCGGGCCTTGATGTCCTGCCGACCGTAAACGCCGACAACGACACCCAGAAGCAGATCACCGACATCAACAACCTGCTCAACCAGGGCGTCCGGGGCCTGGTGGTGACGCCGCTCGACTCCGCCGCGATCGTCGCGGGTCTCGACCAGGCCGAGCGCAGGGGGGTGCCGGTCGTGTCGGTCGACGTGGCGCCGGAGTCCGGCAAGGTTGCGATGGTCGTGCGGGCCGACAACCGCGCCTACGGCACCAAGGCGTGTGACGTGATCGGGGAACGGGTCTCGGCGGGCAAGGTCATCCAGATCATGGGTGACCTCGCGTCGGTCAACGGCCGCGACCGGTCCGAGGCGTTCCGCGAGTGCGTGAGGACCAGGTACCCGAAGCTCACCGTGCTGGAGATCCCCGCGGACTGGCAGGCGGAGAAGGCCGCGTCGGGTCTCGAGGGCCTGCTGACCGCGAACCCGGACGTCAAGGGCATCTACCTGCAGGCGGGCGGTGTCTACCTGGCGCCGACGCTGCAGGCGCTGGAGCGCAAGAACCTCAAGTTCCCGGTCGGCGACCCGAAGCACATCGTACTGGTGTCCAACGACGGCATCCCGCAGGAACTGGACGCGATCCGTAGCGGCGAGCTGGACGCGACCGTGTCGCAGCCCGCGGACGACTACGCCAAGTACGGCATGTACTGGCTGAAGAAGGCCATGGCGGGCGAGACCTTCGCCGCGGGCCCGACCGACCACGGCAGCACGGTCGTCGAGACGATGCCGGGCATCCTGGAGGACCAACTGCCCGCACCGGTCGTCACGAAGGAGAACGTGGACGACGACTCCCTGTGGGGCAACAACCTGTGAACGTCGTCGAGGCACTCGGTGTCGGCAAGCGCTACGGGCCGACCGTGGCGCTCGCGGACGTCAGTCTCACCGTCGCGGCGGGCGAGTCGCACGCGCTCGTCGGCCGCAACGGGGCGGGGAAGTCCACGCTCGTGTCCATCCTCACCGGTCTGTCCAAACCGGACACCGGGACGGTCGCGTTCGACGGGGAACCCGCGCCGCCGCTCGGTGACCGGGAGGCGTGGCGGAGCAAGGTCGCCTGCGTCTACCAGCACTCGACGGTGATCCCGCACCTGAGCGTCGCGGAGAACCTGTTCATCAACCGGCAGCCGATCCGGCGCGGGGTGATCTCGTGGTCGCGGCTGCGCGGGGACTCGCGTGCGCTGCTGGACTCGTGGCGCGTCGACGTCGACGTGGACCTCCCGGCGGGTGAGCTGTCCGTCGAGGACCGTCAGCTGGTGGAGATCGCGCGGGCCCTGTCCTACGGCGCGCGGTTCATCGTGCTCGACGAGCCGACCGCCCAGCTCGACTCCGACGCGATCGCGCGGCTGTTCGTGCGGATGCGGGAGCTGCAGGACGCGGGGGTCACGTTCCTGTTCATCTCGCACCATCTGCAGGAGGTGCACGAGGTCTGCCAGGCGGTGACGGTGCTGCGGGACGCGCGGCACGTGGTGACCGCACCGGTCACCGACCTCACCCGCGCGCAGCTGGTCGACGCGATGACCGGCGAGACCGGCGGGCTGACGGTGGCCGACGCGGCCGAGCGGGACGCCGTGGCCACCGGCGCGGCGGACGTGCTGACCGTCGACGGGCTGACCGGGGACGCGTTCGCCGACGTCTCGTTCGGGCTGCGGCGCGGTGAGGTGCTCGGCATCGCCGGGTCGAACGCCAGCGGCAAGCACCAGGTCGCGGAGACCGTCTACGGGCTGCGCCCGCCGGCCCGCGGGGTGGTGGCGATGAACGGCCGCCCGCTGCCGCGCGGTGACGTGAAGGCCGCGCTGCGGGCCGGGATCGGTTGTGTGCCACGGGATCGGCACCACCAGGGCCTGGTGCTCGGCATGTCGATCGCCGACAACGCTTCGATGTCCGTTCTGGACCGGATGGGCGCGGGCGGACTCGCGTCGCCCGGTTCGCGGACCGCGGTGGCGAAGAAGGCGATCGGCGACCACGGCATCGTCGCGGCCGGGCCCGAGCAGCCCGCCGACGCGCTGTCGGGCGGCAACCAGCAGAAGGTGGTCCTCGCGCGGGCACTCGCGAGCGACCCGGACGTGCTGGTGCTGATCAACCCGACGGCCGGTGTCGACGTGAAGTCCAAGGAGGCACTGCTCGGCCAGGTCGAGCGGGTGCGTGCGGAGGGCAGGGCGGTGCTGATCGTCAGCGACGAGCTGGACGACCTGCGGCCGTGTGACCGGGTGCTGGTGCTGCGGTCGGGCGCCCTGGTGGCGGAGCACGAGGCTGGCTGGTCCGTTGGCGACCTGGTGGCCGACATCGAAGGGGTCACGCATGACTGAGGTGCGAAGCCCTGAAAGGCGCGTTGCGGGCACTGGGCGCCCGCAACGCGCCTTTCAGGGCATCGGGCGGTTGCCGCGGTTGCGGGAGCTGGCCCTGCTGCCCGTGCTCGTGGTGCTGTTGATCATCGGCGCCATCCTCAACGACAGCTTCCTCACCACCGGCAACCTGGTCAGCATCCTGGGCGCGTCCGCGGCGCTGGCGCTGGTCGTGCTCGGCGAGTCGCTCGTGCTGATCTCCGGCAAGTTCGACCTGTCGCTGGAGTCCACCGTGGGCATCGCGCCCGCGGTCGGCGCGCTGCTGGTGATCGAGACCGGCTTCGGCACGCAGTGGCCGGCCGCGGCCGGGATCGCGGTGATCCTCGTGGTGGGTGCGGTGATCGGCACGTTCAACGGCTTCCTCATCGTGAAGCTCAAGCTGAACGCCTTCATCGTGACGCTCGCCATGCTGATCGTCCTCAGAGGACTCCTGGTCGGCGCCACCGAGGGCAGGACGCTGTTCGACATGCCGGAGGCGTTCTTCACGCTCGCCACGGCCACCTTCGCCGGGTTGCCGGTATCGGTGTGGCTCGCGCTGGTCCTGTACGGCGTCACCGGTTTCGTGCTGCGTTACCACCGGGTCGGCCGCTCGCTGTACGCGATCGGCGGCAACCGGGAGGCCGCGCGGGCGGCGGGCATCAACACCGACCGCATCTCGTGGCTGGTGTTCGTCGTCGCCGGTGTGCTGGCCGCGATCGGCGGGCTCGTGCTCACCGGCTACGTCGGCGCGATCAACGCCAACCAGGGCGACGGCATGATCTTCACCGTGTTCGCGGCCGCGGTCATCGGCGGCATCTCGCTCGACGGCGGCCGGGGCACGATGTTCGGCGCGCTCACCGGTGTGCTGCTGCTCGCGGTGGTGGAGAACCTGCTGACACTCGCGCAGGTCCCGTCGTTCTGGATCCAGGCGGTGTACGGCGCGATCATCCTGGTCTCGCTGATGCTGGCCAGGTTCACCGGCGGCAAGCCGCAGACCTAGGACTGCTCGTGGTCGCCGAGGGTCTTCTTCAGCCACTGCTCCACACCCGAGATGTGCACGGTCGCCCACGAGCGGGCCAGCTCCGGCTCGCGGGCGGCGATGGCGTCGTAGATCGCGCGGTGCTGTTCGCGGGTCTTCGCGACCGCGCCCTCCTGGGTGAGGCCGCGCCAGATCCGCGCGCGGGTCGTCGGGCCCGACAGCGAGTCGATCAGCGAGCACAGCACGGGGTTGCCGGTGCCCAGGGCGATGCGGCGGTGGAACTCCAGGTCGTTCGCGACGAGCGCCTCGACGGTCGGCGACTCCTCGAGTCCTTCCAGGAGCTTCGCCAGCTCGGCGATGTCCTCTTCGGACATGGTGGTGGCCGCGATCGCGGTCGCCGCGGGCTCCAGGATCCTGCGCACGGCGAGGAAGTCGAGCACGGTGTCGTCGCGGTGGAAGTCCACGACGAACGTCATCGCGTCGAGCAGCAGCTTCGGTTCGAGGCTGGTGACGTAGGTGCCGTCGCCCTGCCGGACGTCGAGCACGCGGATCAGGCACAGCGCCTTCACGGCCTCCCGCAGCGAGCTGCGCGACAGGCCGAGGTGCTGTGCCAGGTCGGCCTCCTTGGGGAGCCGGTCGCCTGGCGCGAGCTCACCGGAGATGATCATGCCCTTGATCTTGTCGATCGCTTCGTCGGTAACGGGCATTCAGACCTCTCAAGACCTCGGATGTTTGTCCCCAAGAGTGCCACGAAAGGTGAACGGATGCGGGCAGTACCGCACGCGGTGATTCCGCGTGACCTGCGGGTCGCGCTGCGCGACCACCCGGCGAACGACTCCGGCCCCGGGCCCGGTCGGGAGCTGCCGTGAGGGTGGGTCTGGGCTGCGCGCAGCTGGGCAACCTGTACCGCGCGATGACCGACGAGACGGCGACCGCGATCGTCGACGCCGCGTGGGCGGCGGGCATCCGGTACTTCGACACCGCGCCGCACTACGGGCTCGGCCTTTCGGAGCAGCGCCTGGGTGCCGCGCTGCGCGGCAGGCCGAGGGACGAGTACGTGGTGTCCACCAAGGTCGGCAGGCTGCTGGCGGAGAACCCGGCGTACGCGGGGGAGCGGGACACCGACGGCTTCGACGTGCCCGCGACGCTGGTGCGGCGGCGCGACTACTCCCGTGACGGGGTGCTGCGGTCGCTGGAGTCGAGCATGGAGCGCCTCGGGCTCGACCGGATCGACATCGCGTTCGTGCACGACGCGGAACACCACGTCGAGGAGGCGCTCGCGGGTGCGATCCCGGCCCTGGTCGAGCTGCGTGACCAGGGCGTGCTGCGCGGCGTCGGGCTCGGCATGAACTTCGACCGGGCACTCGCCGAGTTCGTCCGCCGGTCCGATGTGGACACCGTCATGGTGGCGGGCCGGTACACGCTGCTCGAACAGCCCGCGCTGGACGAGCTGCTGCCGCTGTGCGAGGGACGCGGTGTCCGGGTGATGGCGGCCGGCGTGTTCAACAGCGGCATCCTGGCCAGCCCGGTCCCTGGCGGGAAGTACGACTACCAGGAGGCGCCCGCCGAGCTGGTCGAGCGGGCGCGGCGGATCGCCGGCGTGTGCGCGCGGTTCGGCGTCGAACTGCCCGCCGCCGCGATCGCGATGCCCGCCAGGCACCCGGCCGTCGAGGCCGTCGTGCTGGGCGCCAGCTCCGTCCGGCAGGTGGAGTCGAACGCCGCCCGCGCCGCGGCGCCGATACCGACCGCCCTGTGGGAAACCCTGATCGGGGAAGGACTGCTGAGGTGATCATCGACGCCCACCACCACCTGTGGGAGGACCTGACCCGCCGCGACTACGACTGGCTCGCGGACCTCGACCCGATCCGCCGACCGTACACAGTGGCGGACCTGGCCGCGGTGACCCGCGCGGACCGCACGGTGCTGGTGCAGACGGTACCCACGGTCGAGGAGACCGAGGAGTTCCTGTCGACCGCCGCGGCCACACCGCTGATCGCAGGCGTGGTCGGCTGGGCCGACCTGACGGCCCCGGACGTGGCGGACCGGCTGGCCGCGCTGCGCGAGGCCCCCGGCGGCCGGACGCTCGTGGGAATCCGCCACCCGGCGCAGGGCGAGGCGGACCCGGACTGGCTGACCCGCCGGGAGGTCGTCCGCGGCGTCAAGGCGGTCGCCGAAGCGGGCCTGACGTACGACATCCTCGTCCTGCCCCCACAGCACCAGGCCGCGATCGCACTGGCCGACGCGGTGCCGGGCGCCCGGCTGGTGCTCGACCACGCGGGCAAACCGGCGATCGCCTCCGGTGGCTACGAACCGTGGGCCACGTTCCTGACCGCCCTCGCGGCGCGCCCGAACGTGTTCTGCAAACTGTCCGGCCTGGTGACGGAAGCCGACTGGACGAAGTGGACGGTCGACCACCTGCGCCCGTACGCGGCGCACGTACTGGAGTCCTTCGGCCCAGAACGCGTCATGTTCGGCTCCGACTGGCCGGTCTGCGAACTGGCGGCCACCTACGACCAGGTCCACGACGTGGCCCGCGCGTGCACGAACGGCCTGTCACAACCGGAGCGAGCCGAGGTGTTCGCGGGCACGGCGACCCGCGCGTACCCGATCAGCGCGAGCTAGGCCGAGTACAGGTCGACCGGCGGCACCCCCTGGCCGGGGACGTGCACCCAGCCGACGTGCCGCTGCTCGGCCACCTCGAGACAGATCGCGGGATCGAACGTCCGCCCGTCGATCCCGTCGTAGCCGTGCCGGATGACCGACCGGTGGATGTCCCCGGAGACCGCGAGGACGAGGGGCGCGTCGGTCTGCTGCAACCGGCTCTTCAACTCGGGGGAGTCGAGGAGCCGGAACGTGATGTCGAGGTCCTCGCCGAACACGCCCTGCCGGTCGAAGTGCACCTCACCGGAGTGGATCGCGACGCGCAGCCGGAACATCCGGTCCGGATGCCTGATCGCGTGCGCGGTGAGTCGCGTGCTCAGCACCGGCACGAACGTGTGCAGGAGGAGCGTCTTGGGCACGCCGTCGACCGGGCGCAGCAACACCATGACGCCGTCGCCGTAGTCGTAGAACGGCTCGCGCACCTCCTCGGTGATCTCGCACTCGAGCAGCGTCGCCTCGAGCAGCTCGTACATGTCGGCACGGAGAGTCGCCTTGGCAGGGTTCGTCCTGCTGGTGGACCCTTCGACATCGCAGGCGACGATGATGCGCTGACGTGGCTGGAGTCTGGTCACCTCACTCATGGTCCCTCCAGACAGTCCCCAACTTCAGTAAACTTCAGCAAAGTTGGCAGACCTTCGAGGAAGTCCAAGCGTAAGCCGAAGGTGAGCGGTGCGGCAAGCGGTCGAATGGCTCTATGGTCCACGATTCAGTGATAGACCCCTGCTTGCCATCCGGTCGTAACTCTTTCGTGTCAAACTCGATTTTGTACCGGCCGATGGCATTCGCCAATGTAGACTTCAGTCTTTCGGCACTTGACACTGAAATTTGCCGAAGGAAGTGATGAGTGGTGGACCCGGCGCTCCGGCTCGCGCAGAAGCTGCGACAGCTGCGCATCGAGGGCTTGGCTGGCACGTCGATCACCCAGCGTGAACTCGGGGCTGCGATCGGTGCGAGCGGGCCGCTCATCTCCTCGTGGGAGAGTTCCAGTAAGCCGAAGGCCCCGCCGCATGCCCGCCTTGCTTCCTACTGTAGTTTTTTCGCCACCGAGCGCTCGGTGGCACAGCAGCCTTTTCGGGTGCTTCCGGTGGCTCAGCTGACAAGCACGGAACGGGCTCGCCGCGACGAGTTGCTCCACGAGCTGACCAGCCTGTGGAACGAGGTGAAGGGTCACAAGCCCGGACCTGCTGCTGCGAACGCGTTCACCCACGGTCACTGGCATTTCCCGGCCGGCGAGGACATCACGATCGTGTGTTCGGCGCTGCCCCCCGACTACCTCGAGCCGATGCCATACACGGATCCGAACGCTCCCGACTACGTGGAGCTGTACAAGTACGCGGACCTGGACGCGTTGCTCGAGCTGTTCGGGCACCTGCGCGCGGCGAACCCGCACAGTGACGTACGCGTCCGCACTCCCGACAAGGTCGAGACGGACGACTACGGCACTCACCTGGTGCTCCTCGGCGGTGTCGACTGGAACTCGATCACCGCCGAGTTCCTGCATCGCCTCGACGTTCCCGTGCGGCAACTGCCGAGGGAGAACGAGGCCGAGGCGGGCGGCTTCGTGGTCGGCGAGGGCGAGGACGAACGGCTGTACGCGCCGGAACTGCGCAGGGAAGGCGACCGCGAGATCCTGGTCAAGGACGTCGCGCATTTCTCCCGTGCCCCCAGCCCGCTCCATGACACGCGGACGGTCACCATCTGCAACGGCATGTACGCGCGAGGCACCCATGGCATCGTGCGCGCGCTCACGGACGCGAAGTTCCGCGACGGCAACGAGACCTACCTGCGCACGCGATTCGCCGGCGAGAAGGCGTTCAGCATCGTCAGCAGGGTCAAGGTGTTCCTCGGTAAGACGGTCACGCCGGACTGGAGCAGTTCCGAGGACGTGCTGCACGAGTGGCCGGTGCGCGTCGCGTGAGCAGGTCAGTCAACCCGGCTCCTGCCGGGAGGCGTTCCGAACATCACCACGGTTCGCACCGTCAGCTGTTGAGCAGCCGCCCGGCCATCCACTTCCCCATGGAGGTGGACGCGATCATCGTGCCGACCGCCCGGCACGTGGCCACTCTCGGCTCGGCGGTCGAGCTGGCCGCCAAGCTGGGGTGCACGCTCGTTGCCCTGTGCAGCAGGTGGTCCTCGGCGGACCGGGTCGCCGCGTACGTGCGGGGCAGGGGCGTCAAGCTCATCGCCGTCGACGTCGACGAACTGCCGCGCGGAGTGGTCCCCGCGTTCGAGTCATGCCGGGTCCTCGAGGGCACCAGGTTCGAGCGGTGGACCGACACCAGCCTCAAGCGGAACCTCGGGCTGCTCCTCGCCCGGCTGATCGGGTGGCAGCGGATTGTCTTCCTCGACGACGACATCGAGATCCCGGAGCCGACGGACCTCATGGAAGCCGTTGGCCTGACCGATGTCTATGCGGGAGTCGGGCTGGCGATCGACGAGGTCGACGGCATGCCGGACAACTCCGTGGTCTGCCACGCGTTCCGCGCGGCGGGGGGCGCGCAGGACATGTTCATCGGCGGTGGTGCGCTCGCGGTCGGTGCCAAGGCCATGACCTCGTTCTTCCCCAACATCTACAACGAGGACTGGTTCTTCCTCCTCGACGAGGACGGGCTACGTCCCACGACCACGACGGGCCGGGCGATCCAGCGGACCTACGACCCCTACCACGAGCACCGCGCCAGGATGGAGGAGCTCGGGGACTGCCTTGCCGAGGGGCTGTTCTGGCTGCTCGACAGCGGTCGGTCGCCGCGGGACGCGACAGTCGAGCACTGGCAGGGCTTTCTGCGGGAACGTGCCGAGTTCATCACCGACGTGATTCACATGGTCGAACGCATGGGCGGCGATCCGGGGCAGCGTCGTCGGATGTTGCTGGCGTTGAAGGCCGCCCGCGGGCGGTGCCAGTACATCAGGCCCGAGCTGTGCGTGAAGTACGTGGATGCGTGGCGAGCGGACCGCCTCAGCTGGCGCCTGCACGTCGAGGAGACCCACCGCGCGCTCGTGACCAGGAAGAAGAAGGACCGGCGGGAACGCCGCTCCCTCGCGGGCGTCCGGGCGATGTTCAGGTCGCTCGACCTTCCCGACCGGGCGGCGCACCTACATCTCCCGCAGGAGCGCCTTGACCATGATCTGACAGATCTCGACCTGCCGTACTCCATCCCCGTCGGTCAGTGAGTAGCACCGGATCGGCGAGTGCGGCCATTCCTCGTAGCCGAGCCGTTTGTACAGGCGTGCCGCTCGTTCGTTGCTGTCCTCCACAGCGAGCGCGACCTGGCCGAGGAGGAGTTTGCGCAGTCGCCGCTCCGCTTCGTCGATCAGCGTGGAGCCCACGCCGCCGCCGCGGTGGTCGGGGTGGATCTCGAGGTGATTGAGGATCGGGGTGCCGGGCAGATGGTCGCGGAGCTCCTTCTCCTCCGCGTCCTCGAGCCACAGATAGAGGACCCCGATGGGGACGCCTGCCCGCCACGCGGTCAGCAGCATGCCCAGTTTCCTGCTCTGCCGCGAAAAGCGGTCCTCGAAGAACCGCCGCTGGCCTAGCTCCTGAACGAGGGTTTCGAGATCGGCGGGGCGGGCTCGTCGAATGTGTAGGTCACCCATGTCTCTGACCACCACGGTAGCGGAATCACGGCAGGTCCGAGGTCGGTTCTGGGGATCGCGCGGCCAGCCGCGTGACCGGCGGCACGTGCCGGGACTGTCACGTCGGGCGGGTCGGCACCGTCCACCTGGTGATCCGAGAAAGGGGTCAGCATGCGCAAGATCCTGATCGTGGGTGGCGGTTATGCCGGCTTCTACACCGCGTGGAAACTGGAGCGGCGGCTCCGGCGCGGGGAGGCCGAGGTCACGATCGTCGATCCCCGTCCCTACCTGACCTACCAGCCGTTCCTGCCCGAGGTGGTGGCCGGTTCGGTCGAGGCGCGGCACGCCGGGGTGTCGCTGCGCCGCCACCTGCGCCGCACCCGGGTCGTCGCGGGGGCGGTCACCGCCATCGACCACGGGCACCGGGTGGTCACCGTGCGGCCCGCCGACGGCGAGACGTTCGAGCTGGACTACGACATCGTCGTGGTGACCGCGGGTGCGGTCACGCGGAAGTTCCCGGTGCCCGGCATCGGTGAGCAGGCGATCGGCCTCAAGCACGTCGAGGAGGCCGTCGCGATCCGGGACCGGCTGCTGACCGCGTTCGACCGGGCCGCGACGCTTCCCGCCGGGCCGCTGCGCGCCAGGCTGCTCACGGTGACGTTCGTCGGCGGCGGGTTCTCCGGTGTCGAGGGCTTCGGTGAGCTGCTGTCGCTCGCGACCGCACTGCTGAGGCGCTACCCCGAGATCGCCCGCGACGAGCTGCGGTTCCACCTCGTCGAGGCGAGCGGCCGCATCCTGCCCGAGGTCACCGACAGGCCGGGTCGCTGGGTGGTGCGGTCGCTTGAGGAGCGGGGCGCCCGCGTCCACCTGGACACGCAGGTCGTCTCGGCGGTCGGCGGGCACGTCGTGCTCTCGACGGGCGAGGAGTTCGACTCGGACCTGATCGTGTGGACCGCGGGCAACGGAGCCAACCCGGTCGTCGGCAACCACACCGACCTCCCGGTCGACGCGCGCGGCTACGTCGTGGTCCGGCCCGACCTGCGGGTCGGCACCGACGCCGCACCGGTGCCCGACGCGTGGGCGGCCGGTGATGCCGCCGCGGTGCCCGACCTCGCCGTGCCGGGCAGGCGGACCGTCCCGAACGCCCAGCACGCCTACCGCCAGGGCAAGCGCCTGGCCGGCAACATCGTCGCCACCCTGCGTGGCAAGGAGCCGAAGGAGTACCTCCACCACAGCCTCGGCGCCATCGCGACGCTCGGGCTCGGGCGCGGCATCTTCCAGTACCGCCGCGTCGTGATCACCGGGCCGCTCGCGTGGCTGATGCACCGCGGCTACCACGTGCTGGCCGTGCCCAGCTGGGAACGCAAGGTCCGGGTGCTCGCGATCTGGCTGGCCCAGGCGCTGTTCGGGCGGGACGTCCTGTCGCTCGCGTCGGTGCAGCACCCGCGCGACGCGTTCGTCGCGGGTGGCGAGCCACCGATGAGTTCCGCGCCCGCCGCCGGTCCAACCGGCCATGACCGAACTGAGCGGACTGCTCCGGCGCCACGTGGCTGACGGCTCGCTGCCGGGCGCGGTGGCCGCCGTGGCGCGGGGCGACGACGTCGAGGTCGTGGCCGCCGGGTCCGTCGACCTCGCCGGCACCGCGCCGATGACCAGGGAATCGATCTTCCGCCTCGCGTCGGTCACCAAGCCGGTCACGGCCGCCGCGCTGCTGGTGCTCGTCGACGACGGTGTCGTCGCGCTGGACGACCCGATCGAGCGGTGGCTGCCGGAGCTGGCCGGGCCGGTGGTGGTGCGCACCCCGGCGAGCCCGGTCGACGACGTGGTCCCGGTGCGGCGGCCCATCACCGTGTTCGACGTGCTGACGAGCCAGGCGGGCTGGGGTTTCGCGGCCGGCTTCGGCCTGCCCGCGGTGCGGGCGCTGCTCGGTGTGCAGAAGGACGGCCGCGAGGTGCGGAGCTTCCCGCCCGCCGACGAGTGGGTCGCGGCGCTGGCCGGCGTGCCGCTGCTGTACCAGCCGGGCGAGGCGTGGCTGTACGACACGTGCTCGGCGATCCAGGGTGTGCTGGTGGCCCGCGCCGCCGGCACCTCGCTGCCGGACTTCCTCGCGGAGCGGCTGTTCGCGCCGCTGGGCATGACCGACACCGGGTTCTCGGTGCCGCCGTCCAAACAGGACCGGTTCACCAGCTGCTACGAACAGGGCCCCGGCGGGCTGACCCTGGCCGACGCCCCGGACGGGCAGTGGGCCACCGAACCCGCGTTCCCGCTGGGGTCCGGTGGCCTGACCGGGACCGTCGACGACTGGCTGGCGTTCGGCCGGATGCTGCTCGCCGACGGCGACCCGGTGCTGTCGGCCGCGTCCGTGCGGCTGATGACCACCGACCACACCACCCCCGCCCACCGCGAGATCGGGGCGCTGTTCCTCGAAGGGGACGGCTGGGGCATGGGCGGTTCGGTCGACGGCACGCGGTACGGCTGGGTCGGCGCCACCGGGACCTCCGCGCACGTCGACCTCGCCACCGGCACCGTCGCGCTCCTGTTCACGCAGGTGAGCGCGGACTCGCCGGTGCCGTCCGGGTGGCTGAGGGAGTTCTGGCGCCTCACCCGGTGAGGACGACCTTCGCGCGGGCGTGTTCCTCCTCGACGTACCGGATCGCGGCCGCGGCCTCGCAGAGCGGGTAGGTGCGGTCGACGGCGGGCGTCACCTCGCCCGCCTCGATCAGCGCCCGCAGCGTGTCCAGGTTGGCCGAGCCCGGCACCTCGATCAGCACCACCACCCGCTGCCGGACGAACGGGCGCACGAGCTGCGACCGGATGATCAGCCCCATCGGGCCGACGACGCTGCCGCCGCGGTACACGCCACCGCCGGACAGGACCAGCGTCCCGCGCGGGACGAGTGCGCGCCGCAGGGCCGTCAGCGACCGGTTGCCGACGAGGTCGAACACCACGTCGTACCGCTGCCGGGTGAAGTCCTCACGGGTGTAGTCGACGACCTCGTCCGCGCCGAGTTCCCGGACCAGCCCGACGTTGCGGGTGCGGCACACGCCGGTCACGTGCGCGCCGAAGGACTTCGCGAGCTGCACGGCGAACGTGCCGACGCCACCGGACGCGCCGTTGACCAGAACCCGTTGCCCCGCCCGCACATCCGCCACGTCCCGCAGCCCCATGAGCGCGGTGTTCGCGGCCAGTGGCACCGCGGCCGCCTGCTCGAACGTCAGGTTCGCCGGCTTGCGCGCCACCTGGCCGCGGGGCACGCACGCGTACTCGGCGAACGCGCCCTCCGCGCTCCCGAGGTCCCCGTACACCTCGGCACCGGGCCGCAGGTCCGTCACGTTCCCGCCGACCGCGGCCACCACCCCCGCGAAGTCCCGGCCCCGGACCGTCCTCTTCGGACGCCGCAACGACCCCGTCGTCAGCCGCGACAGGTACGGGTCGCCCCGCATCATGTGCCAGTCCCAGGCGTTCACCGCGGCGGCACGCACCGCCACGAGCACCTCGTCGGCGCCCGCCACCGGTACCGGCACGTCCCGGAACTCGAGCACGTCCGGTGGGCCGTAACGCTCCTGCACGATCGCCTTCATCTGGTCTCCCTCCCTCGAATGATCCATTCCGCGACGACGAGGTTGAGCACCCAGCCCGCGCCGAGCAGCAGCGCGAAGGTGAGCTGGTCCGTCGCCGCACCGGCGAACGCTGCCCACAGCCCGAAGACCACGGCCTGGCTGCCCGCGCCCTGCCCGATCGCGTAGCCGCGGATCATCCAGGCGCGGTGCGCGGCGAAGTCCCGCCAACGCACCGCGAGGAACCCGAGCACGAGCGCGACGGCCATGGCCGTGCCGAACCCCACCCGCAGCGCCACGCTCAGTGCGCTGTCGTGTGCCGGTAGCGGGTACACGAGGGCCATCCAGATCCCGGACAGCGCCCCGGCCAGTCCACACAGGACGATCGCCCGGCCAAACACGCGGTGCCGCGGGCCACGGAGGAACTGGAACGCACCCAGCACGCAGTACAGGCTCGCGCCGACGATGTGCAGCACGATCGGCACCGGCGCGGCGAGGAACCGGGCGTTGTCCGCCGTGGCCTCCGGGCCGGAGCCGAGTTCGGTGAGCCGGGCGGCGCCCGCGAGGACCGGGACGGCGGTGAGCACGAGCAGAGCCGTCGGCACCCGCCATTTCCGCCGGGTGAGTGTCGTCGTCATACGACGATCGTGGCGGTTGGCGGCGCCACGCTCATCGGGCGATGGTTCCGTTGTGGCGTCGTACTTTCGGCTACCTGCGGGCCCGGCCGGTCTCGTACGCCCACATCGCGATCTCGACGCGGTTGCGGGCGCCGAGCTTGTTCATGAGGCTCGTGACGTGTGACTTGACGGTGCTGAGCGTGATGTGGAACTCGGCGCCGATCTCGTTGTTGGTGCGCCCGCGGGCGACGGCGGCGAGGATCTGTTCCTCCCGTTCGGTGAGGGGGTCGACGGGCTGGGCGGGCGAGGCCGACGGCGCGCTGCCCGCGAACGTGGCGAGCAGGCGCGCGGTGACGCTGGGGGCGATCAGTGCGTCGCCGTTCGCGGCCGCGTGGACGGCCTGTGACAGCATCGCGGCGCCCGCGTTCTTCAGCAGGAACCCACGCGCGCCCGCCCGCAGCGCGGCGTGGACGTACTCGTCGAGGTCGAACGTGGTGATCACGACGACAGCCATGGGGTCGGCGACGTCCGGGCCCGCGAGGCGGCGGGTGGCCTCGATGCCGTCCAGCTCCGGCATCCGGATGTCGAACAGGCACACGTCGGGCCGCAGCCGCCGCGCGACGTCGACGGCCTCCCGCCCGTCGGCCGCCACGCCGACGACCTCGATGCCCGGCTGCGCGTCGAGGATCATTGCGAGCCCGGTGCGGACGATCTCCTGGTCGTCGGCGACGACGACGCGCAGGCTCACCCTGCCGTCCTCGGCAGGACGGCGGTCACGGCCCAGCCGCGGCCGGGCGCGGGGCCCGCCTCGCAGGTGCCGCCGAGGAGTTCCGCGCGTTCGGCCATGCCGACGAGCCCGAACCCGGTGCCGGTGTCCGGGCGGCCGGGCGGGTCGCCGTCGTCGAGCACGGAAAGGCGCACCGTGTGGTCGTCGGCTTCCACCCGCACCTCGACGCGCGTGGCGTGCCGTGCGTGCCGTTTGGCGTTGGTGACCGCTTCCTGTGCGAGGCGGTAGATCCCGGCGCTCACCTGCGCGGGAAGAGCGTCGACGTCGCCGGTGAACGTCACCTCGACCGGCGGGCCGAGCCGGGCGAGGTCGGTGATCCGGTGGCCGGGGGAGAAGTCCACGGGCCCGTCGGTGCGCAGGAGCCGCACCATGCCACGCATCTCGTCCAGTGCCCGTGCCGCCTCCGCGTCGATGATCCGCAGCGCGTCGACCGCCGCGTCCGGGTGGGTCGCCGCGGTCGCGATCCCGGCCTGTGCGCGGATCGCCATCGCCGACACGTGGTGGGCGACCGTGTCGTGCAGGTCACGCGCGAGCCGTTCGCGTTCGAGGAGCTTCACCTGGTCCAGTTCGCGGACGCGGGCCCTGGCCCGGTAGCGGAACGCCGCGCCGGCCGCCATGACCGAGACCAGCACGGCGCTGCCGCCGATGGCGTCGCCCGGCGTGTGGAACCCGAGTGCCGTGTCGGTGGCCATCTTCGCGAACAGGACCCCGGCGCCGAGCACCGCCTCGCGCCCGGAGCCCCACCGGAACAACGAGAACGGCAGCAGCACGAGGAAGACGAGGACGTCCTGCTCCGGGAAGACACCGCCGACGAGCAGCGACGCAAGCTCGCACACCCCGAACGTGAGCACGAGCACGAGCAGCGGCCGGGACCGCCGCCACGGCAGGCTGAACGCGACCCCGACGCAGATCAGCACGGACAGCGGCCGCAGCCCGAGCCCAGGCCGGAGCACCCCTTCGAGCACCGCGACGGCCACGATCACGGCCACGAGCACCCAGTCCCGCCACACCCGCGACGGCGGCGGCGCGGGCGCCGGTTCCCGCCACACCGACCGGAGAAGCTCATACACCGGCTCATCGTACGAGCAGACCCCAACCCCCAAACCACCCAAAAGTACGACCCCACACAACCACCCCACCCCGCGAGTCCCCGTCCCAGAACCCGCGAGTCCCCGGTTCAGAACCCGCGAGTCCCCGGTTCAGAACCCGCGAGTCCCCGGTTCGGAACCGGCGAGTTGGCGGTTCAGGACTCACTAGTCGCCGTTCCGGTCCCCCCGCCGCTCGACCCGAACCGCGAGTTCGGGGGTTCTGAACCGGGAACTCGCGGGTTCTGAACGCGGGACTCGCGGGTTCCGAAGCCGGGACTCGCGGGTCCTGAACGGGGGACTCGCGGTTCCTGAACCGGGGACTCGCGGGTTCTGAACGGGGGACTCGCGGGTTTGGGAGTTGCGGATGGGTCGGTGATCGGTATATACCGTTCCGGTGACGGATGCGCTGCGAGAACCGACCTTTCTGATACTCACGGCGTTGGCCGCCCGGCCTCGGCACGGCTACGGCATCCTGCGCGACGTGGAGGAGATCTCCGGCGGCCGGGTCCGGCTGCGGGCGGGCACGCTCTACACCGCGCTCGACCGGCTGTCGTCCGACGCGTGGGTGGTGATCGACCGGGAAGAGGTCGTGGACAGCAGGCTCCGTCGCTACTACCGCCTGACCGACCTGGGGGCGGCCAGGCTCGCGACCGAAGTGGAACGGATGCGGGCGAACACCCGTGTGGCGGAACAACGGCTCCGCGCACGGCCAATCGGAGGGACCACGTGAACGAACTCGAGCGGCGGTACCGGCGGCTGATCGCCCTCTACCCCCGTGACCACCGCGAACAGCACGGCGAGGAGATGCTCGGCGTCCTGGTGGCCGCGGGCGACAGGGCCCGGCCCGGCTGGAAGGACGTCGCCGACCTGGTGTGGGGCGCGTTCCGGCTGCACCTGCGCCGCATGGTGGCGGGCGGGGTCGACCCGCGTGACGTGCTCGCGATCGTGAGCCTGCTCGGGCCGATCGCGATCCTGGCCGGTGCCACCGAGAGCCTGCACGAGTTCGTGTGGTGGGTGCGGGCGGTCGCGTTGTGGGACATGCCGTTGCGGGACATGCAGTTGTGGGAACGGAGCCCGGATGCCCCTGTGTGGGTCGTCTGGCTGGTGGTGGTCGTGCTCGTCCTGTTCCGGCAGCGGGTCGCCGCCGCGGTCGGCGCCTGGGTGGGCGCGATCGGCCTCGTCCTGGTCGCCACCGTTTCCGAACGTACTTGGTTGTGGGCGCACGCGGACTCCGGGTGGGTGCTGCTGGGCGCGTTGACCGCCGTCGCGCTCACCCTGTCGCCGGGTCCCGCGCGCGGACGTGAGCTGGCAGGCAGGGCGCCGGTCCGCGTGATGAGCGCGGCGGTCGTGGTGGCCGTGCTGATCGGGGTCCTGGGCTACCGGGAAGTGGTTGCCGAGACGACGGCCCTGCTCGTGCTGGTCGTCGGCGCGGTGACGGCTGCCGGGGCCGGGTCGCGTGCGGGCCGCCGGGCCGCGCTGGTGCTGCTGGTGCCGGTCATGACCACGTTGATCGAGCTGGTCATGGGGTCGTTGAACTCGTTCCGGCCCAACGACACGGTGCAGGCGCTGATCTTCTACGGCCCGCCGCTGGTGGTCCTGCTCGCACTGGGCGGGCTGCTGCCCCGCGGCGTCCGGCGCAGGCCGGACCAGCCGGTCACGTAGTGCGGCCCGCGCCGATGCCGGTCACCGAGCGGACCTCGAGTTCGTCGGAGCGATCGGCGTCGGCGCGGTCGCTGCTCAGCACGGTGCCGAGGTAGCCGAGCAGGAACGACAGCGGGATCGACACCAGACCGGGGTTGCTCAGCGGGAACAGGTGGAAGTCCACGCCCTTGATGATCGAGTTCTGGCCGCCGGAGAACACCGGCGAGAACACGATCAGCAGCAGGCAGGACCCGAGCCCGCCGTAGATGGAGAACAGCGAGCCGGTCGTGTTGAACCGCCGCCAGAACAACGTGTACAGGATCGTCGGCAGGTTCGCGGACGCGGCGATCGCGAACGCGAGTGCCACGAGCGCCGCGACGTTCTGCCCGATCGCGAGGTAGCCGCCCACGATCGACAGGCAGCCGATGACGACCGCGGTGATCCGCGCGACCCGCACCTCGGCGCCCGGCTCGGGGCGGCCGTGTTTGATCACGTTGGCGTACACGTCGTGCGCGAACGACGCGGACGCGGTGAGCGTCAGCCCGGCCACCACCGCGAGGATCGTGGTGAACGCGACCGCCGCGACGATCGCGAGCAGCACCGGCCCGCCGATCTCGAACGCGAGCAGCGGGACCGCCGAGTTCTCCGCGCCCGGCGCGGCGAGGATCTCCCGCGACCCGACGATCGCGCTCGCGCCGTAGCCGATGACCAGCGTGCACAGGTAGAACAGCACCATCGCCCACGTCGCCGACAGCACCGACCTGCGGGCCTGGTAGGCGTCCGGCACGGTGTAGAACCGCATCAGCACGTGCGGCAGTGCGCCCGCGCCGAGCACCAGCGCGATCGACAGCGACACGAAGTCGAGCTTCGCCGTCTCCGTCTTCCCGTACAGCGCACCGGGTCGCAGCACCTCGTCGCCGAGCGCGTTGTTGCGTGCGGCGCTGTCGAGCAGGTTGGTCAGGCTGTAACCGAACTTGCCGAGCAGGAACACGGTCAGCATCAGCACACAGCACAACAGCAGGCCGGCCTTGATGATCTGCACCCACGTGGTGCCCTTCATGCCGCCGACCAGCACGTAGAAGATCATGATCGCGCCGACGCCGGTGATGACCAGCGCCTGCCCACCGCTGGAGTGCACGTCGAGCAGCAGCGACACCAGTACGCCGGCGCCGGCCATCTGTGCCAGCAGGTAGAACGCCGAGATCACGAGCGTGGCGTTGGCGGCGGCCGCCCGCACCGGGCGCTGCCGCATCCGGAAGCTGACCACGTCGCCCATCGTGAAGCGGCCGACGTTGCGGAACCGCTCCGCGATCAGCAGCAGCGGGACCAGCCACGCGACGAGAAATCCGATCGAATAGAGAAAGCCGTCGTAACCGTGCACGGCGATGGCGCCGGCGACGCCGAGGAACGATGCGGCGGAAAGGTAGTCGCCGGACAGGGCGACGCCGTTCTGGAGACCGGTGAAACCGCCGCCCGCTGCGTAGTAGTCGGCGGTCGTGGTGTTCCTGCTGCTCACCCGGTAGACCACGAAAAGGGTCACTCCGACGATGATCAGGAATATCGTGATGTTGAGCGCGGACTCACCGGTCATGATCGGTTTCTCCCGCCGCCGCGCGCAGTTCCGCGATCTTCGGATCGATATTTCTCCTGGTGAAACGGGCGTACCAGAGCATGATGGCGACGGTGCTCACGAACTGGGACAGTCCGAGCAGCAGTCCGGCCGTGACGCTGCCGGTCACCCGGTGCGCCATGAAACCGGGGGCGTATGCCGCCAGCAGCACATAGGTCAGATACCACGCCAGGAACAGCGCGCTCACCGGGAGGACGAACCTGGTCAGCCGCCCGCGCACGGCCACGAAGTCCGGGTGCTCGCGAATGGCCGCGAAGTCCGGCGGCCCGCCCGGTGCCGCGTGCGGACCGGCCGGGAAATCGTTTTCGGCGGGTTCGAACGCGACATGATCTCCCGGTTCCGGCGCACGCGTGAACGACGATGCGTGGGTCATGGGATTCCCTTTCGCGGCATGGCGGGCGCCCGGGGAGGCGGCGATCGAAAGCGTAACCACCGGGTCAAGCCCCTCGTGCGGAAGTTTCCGAAAGAATCGCTGCCGCGAAAATGTCCGCCTGGCAGCGCTTACACAACGGAGTGTGCTCGGTCGGTGGCGTAATCGGTGCTTGAACAATGCGTCACGTTTTCCCTAGGTTGACCCGGATACTCGAATTTCCCTGGGGGGAGAGGGTGCACCCGTGAGCTCGCCCCACGAAAGACCCGCGAGCGGTGCCGCGTGGTGGTCCGCCGCCGTGCAGTGGCGCAACTGGCCGCTGCTGGTCAAGCTCGGCGTGGTGCTCGTCGTACCGGTGGTCGGCGCGCTCGTGCTCGGTGTCCTGCGGGTGCGGGCCGACGTCGAGCTCGCCGACTCCTACGCGAGCGTCGAACGGGTCGCCGCCGTGCGCGTGCAGCTCGTGCGGGTGCTCTCGGCGCTCCAGCACGAACGGAACGAGGCCGTCGGGGACGGCGCCGGGCTGCCGAGGGCCATCACCGCGACCGACGCGGCCATCGCCGACGTGACCGACGTGATCGGGGCGACCTCGGGTGACCAGGCCAGGATCGCGGGCGAGTCGGACTACCGCGAGCTGGTCGGCGCGCTCGGCTCCCTCGTCGCGGCCCGCGGGCAGCGGGCGGCGGACGGCGACGGGCTGGTGGTGCTCAGCGGCTACAACGCGGTGACCGGCGCCGTGCTCGAGTTCGACCGCTCGCTCGTCGGCCGGTTCCCCGACCAGAACCTGACCAACACGTCGATCGCGCTCGGCGAGCTGCAGTCCGTGCGGGAACAGGTCGCGCTGCAACAGGCGATCGGCAGCCTCGCGCTGCGCGACAACGCGCTGTCCGACGCGGGGCGGCAGCTGATGATCGAGGCGGCCGTGCGGCTGGAGGACCAGCTCGGCGACTTCCGTTCGGTGGCCCCGCCCGCGCTGCGCGAGCGCTACGACACGACCGTCACCGGTCAGGACGTGACCGCGCGCCAGCAGATGGTGGACGCGGCCCGCACGATGGGCCCGGCACAGGCCCGGTTCACCGCCGAGCAGTGGAACACCGTCTCCGACACCACGACCAGCCAGCTCACCGAGGTCACGCAGCTGGCGGCGGCCGACCTGCGCGCTGGCTCGGACGAGCTGGCGGAGCGCGTCAGCGACCGCGCGGGCCTGGAGTCGGTGCTGCTGCTGGTGATGCTGCTGCTCGCCGCCGGAGTCGGTGGTGGTCTCGGCCGCTACCTGCTGCGTTCGGTCGGGCTGCTGCGCCGCGCCGCGCTCGACGTCGCGCACCAGGAGCTGCCCGCCGCGGTCGCGAGCATCCGGGCCGGTGACGGGGCGAAGGTCGCGATCGAACCGGTGCCGCTGCGCACCACGGAGGAGTTCGGCCAGCTCGCGCGCGCGTTCGACGCTGTGCACGACCAGGCGCTGCGGTCCGCCGCCGAGGAGGCGGGCCTGCGCAGCAACCTCGCCAACATCTTCACCAACCTCTCCCGCCGCAGCCAGGGGCTGGTCGAGCGGCAGCTGCGGCTGATGGAACAGCTGGAGCAGAAGACCGACGACCCGGACCAGCTCGCCGACCTGTTCAGGATCGACCACCTGGCGACCCGCATGCGCCGCAACAACGAGAACCTGATGGTGTTGTCGGGCACCGGCGCGCTGCGGCGGTTCACCGAGCCGGTGCCGCTGCCCGACGTGCTGCGCGCGGCGATCTCCGAGGTCGAGCACTACGAACGCGCGATCGTGCGGTCCGCGCCGGACATCCGGGTCGTCGGCTACGCGGCGGGCGACCTGATCCGGTCGGTGTCCGAGCTGATCGAGAACGCGACCGCGTTCTCCCCGCCGGACTCGGTGGTCGTCGTCGAGAGCAGGCTGCGCGGGGACGGCTCGGTGATGGTCGACGTGCTCGACGACGGGGTCGGCATGGGGGACGAGGAACTGCGCGAGGCCAACCACCGCGTCACGGGCGGCGGCGGGGTGGACGTGCCGGTCTCCCGGCAGATGGGCCTGTTCGTGGTCGGCAGGCTCACGGCGCGGCACGGCATCCGGGTGCGGCTGTCCAAGCGTGCCGATGGCGGTCTGTGCGCGTCGGTGCTGGTTCCGGCAGCGCTGGTCGGCGTGGACGGGTCCGAGCTCGTGCCGGTCGCGGCGGCCGTGCCGACCGGTGCGGTGGCGGGCAGGCTCGAGTCGGCCGGGATCACCGTGACCCTGCCGGACCTGCCGTCGGCGAGCACACCGGCGTCGATCCTGTTCGCGGCCGACGAGCAGCGCCCATACCACGCCGTCACCGGCTTCGCCTGGCTGGGCACCCCGGCGAGCGGTGCGGCGCAGGCAGGCCCCCGGTCCGCGCCGGTCGTCGAGGCGGGTCCGGACGGGTTGCCGAAACGGGTGCCGAAGGGGCAGTTGCTCGCGCCGCCCGCGCGGCCGCAGCCGTCCACCAACGCCAAACGCGACGCCGCACGGGCACGCGGGTTCCTGAGCGGTTTCCAGTCGGGCATCCGGCAGAGTGAGAAGCGCAGAGGGGAGGCGGAGTCATGACCGCCACGCACGAGCCGGCCGACCGGCAGCAGATGGGACAGTTCGGGTGGCTGGTCAACAACTTCGTCGACAACACCCCCGGGGTGGCGCACGCCGTGGTGGTGTCGGTCGACGGGCTGATGCTCACCGCGTCCGCGCGTCTGCCGGAGGAACGCGCCGGTCAGCTCGCCGCGATCGCGGCAGGCATCGTGAGCCTCAACCTCGGTGCCGCGAAGGCGCTCGGCGCGGAGTCGGTGGTGCGCGCGGTCGTGGAGATGGACGGCGGCGCACTGCTGCTGACGTCGATCAAGGACGGCTCGTGCCTCGCGGTGCTCGCGGCCCGCGACTGCGACATCGCGCAGGTCGCCTACGAGATGACGGTGCTCGTGGACCGGGTCGGCCAGATCCTCACCCCGCAGCTGCGGGCCGCACTGGCCGCGGGCTGATCCCGCGCGAGGAGCTGTCATGACTGATGACAGACCCGAGTCGACCTTCGCCGACGTGCTCAACGGCCTCACCATGGGCAGGCCACGCAAACGCTCGCCAGACCCGGGACCGGCCCAGGAATCCCGTGCCCCGCAACAAGAAGCGCCCGCCGACGAGCCACCGCCCGCCGAGGAGAACGCGGCGAGCGTCCGCGCGTACGCCTGGACCGCGGGCCGCACCAGGTCGAGCGGCAGGCTGGAGATCGAGACGCTGATCGCGACCGCGCCCCGCGCCGAGGAGCTGTTCACCACCATGCGGGTCGAGCACCAGTCGGTGGCGCGGCTGTGCAGGCAGACGAGGTCGGTCGCGGAGATCGGTGCACTGCTCTGCCTGCCGATCGGCGTGGTCCGCGTCCTGCTCGACGACATGGCCGGGCTGGGCCTGGTCACCGTCCACCACAACGAGACGGCACCGGACGCCCGCCCGGACATCGCGCTGATGCAACGCGTGCTGCGCGGCCTCGCCAACCTGCGCACCTGAGCCCCGGCACAATGTGGGCCATGTGGACCCTCGCCGACGTGGAGCGTGCCGTGCGGGCGAGCTGGGGCGCCGACACCTGCGACCCGGCAGACCGCCCCGACTGGGATCCCGGCAACCCCGCTCGCGGCCAGTGCGGGGTGACCGCGCTGGTGCTGCACGACCTGTTCGGCGGTGAGTTGGTGCTCGGCGAGGTCCGGGTCGCGGGAGAGCGGACCGGCGTGCACTACTGGAACCGCTTCGGCACGGGACTGGAGGTGGACCTCACCCGCGGCCAGTTCCGGCCGGACGAGGACGTCGTCGGCGCACAGGTGGTCCAGCGCCCGGACGGGCCGCCGAAGCGCTGCCGCGAGGAGTACGACCTGCTGCGGACCCGCGTCCTGGCACGCTTCAGGGGAGTGCCCACCACGAGTCCAGCCGCGGCACCGGCTCCGTCGAAGCCCGCAGTGCCCGGCTGACCCGGAACAGGAACGCCGCGATCCCGGCCGCCCCCTGCAGCCAGCCGACGCCGGGCGGCAGCAGCGGCTCCACGTCCCGGTGCTCGACGAACCGCCAGTACGCGTGCGGGCCGTCGGTCACCGCGCGTGCCACCAGCGCGTCCGCCAGCCGCACCGCGAACGCCAGGTCGTCGGGGTCACCGCCACGGCACCACGAGTCGAGGAACGTGTCCCCGACACCGGCGGTCCCGCAGCACCGGCCGTCGTTGTCCCAGAACCCGGGCCGCAGCCGCTCGGGCAGACCCGAGGTGCGCACCCCCGCCAGCGCACGCCGGTGCCATTCCATCGGCGCGGCCCCCGCGACCTCCGCCACCCCGGCCCGCGCCAGCGCCAGGTACAGCAGCGACGTGCCGGACCCGCCGTGACACCACCCGTGCGCGACGGGCTCGTCTCCTGGCGGAATCCGTCGTGGCACGACGTATCCGTCGCCGAGCGACAGCAGGTGCGACGCGCCTCTGGTCGCGGCGGTCACCAGGTCCCGGCGATCGAACCGGGCACCGGCCACCGCGAGCGCGGCCGCGATCCCCGCGACACCGTGCGAGAAGTTCGGCAGCCGCACCGTCTCGTCGGTGCGGAACCGCGTCGGCACGTACGCCCAGTCGAGCCCGGCCGGCACCTCCTCCGCCTCGGCGAGCAGCACCTCCGCCGCCAACGCGCCCAGTTCGCGTGCGTTCGTCCACACCGCGGCCAGCAGCACCCCGGCCGTGCCCAGCACCACGTCGGTCACCCGGGTGCCGGGAAGGAAACGGGGCGGCTCGAACGCCGTCTGCGGCCAGCCGTCCGGCGTCGCCAGTGCGAGCAACCGGTCCACGGCGGGCGACGGGTCCGCGCCGAGCGCGGTCAGCACCCCGACCGCGCTGACCAGCCCGTCGAAGAAGTCGTACTCGGTCGCGTGGGGCACCTCGGCGTTCAGCTGTGTCACGATGCGCTCGGCGAGCAGCGATTCCTCCGTGGTCCACGGCCGCGACAGCCGGATCTCGGCCAGCACGTAGGCGAGCCCGCCCACCCCGGAGTTCATCCCGTCGCGGTGCTCCGGCGGCAGGTCGGTGCCCGGTGTCTCGGGGATCGACAGCTCGTCAGCCCACCGCACCTGCGACAGCACCCACCGCCACGCGGCGTCCGCGACCCGTTGGTACATCAGGGAAGGCGTGCGGTGATCAGGTCGAGTACCCCTGGCGCGTCCACCTCCACGCACACGTTCACGAGCGGCCGCCCCTGCCACGCGGGGGGCGCCGGGTCGTCGGTGCCGCCGAGGTTGGGCCAGGTCTTGCCCCGGCTGATGCCCTGCGTCTCCACGCGGACCGGCCACCGCTTCGTGCGGAACAGGCCGGGGGCGAGGAGGTACGCGACCGCGCTCGGGTCGTGCAGGTAGATGCCGTCCTGGCCGCTGGCCTTGGTCAGGAACGCCCGGTACAGCGGGATCGCCCGCGCGAGCAGCCGCGCGGTCGGCGTGTCCCCCGAGGTGACCGCGTCGACGCGGTCACCGGGCAGCAGCACCTGGTGCGTCACGTCCAGCCCGACCATCGTCACCGGCCACCGGGCGCCGAACACGACGTCCGCCGCTTCCGGGTCGTTCCACATGTTCGCCTCGGCCGCCGGGGTCGCGTTGCCGGGGCCGAGCGCGTTGCCGCCCATCACGACGACCTGCTCGACCAGCGTGTCGAGGTCGGGGCGCAACCGCAGCGCCAGCGCGAGGTTGGTCAGCGGCCCGATCGCGAGGATCGTCGCGCCCGGCGCCTCCCGGCACAGGAACTCGGCCGCGCTCACGTCCAGGGCCGGACGGGACGGTTCGGCCAGGTCACCGCCGTCGCCGAGCCCGTCCTCGCCGTGGATGTGCGGGATCGCGCCGAGGTAGTCCATGGCGAGCGGCGCGGTGGCACCACGCGCGACCGGGATGTCGGCGCGGCCCGCGATGTCCAGCAGCGCCAGTGCGTTGCGGGTCGCGACCTCGACCGTGACGTTGCCGAACACGGTGGTCAGCCCGGCCACGTCCAGCTCGGGGGAGGCCAGTGCGGCGAACAACGCCATGGCGTCGTCGATGCCGGGGTCAGTGTCGATGATGAGGCGCGTCACCGCCTCACGTTACCGTGGTCAGCTCCACGTCGAGGAGGCTCGCGACCGCCTTCAGCTCCGCCAGCCGGTGCCCGGTGCCCAGCGCCCAGTGGTGCCCGACACCGCTCGCGGACCAGTCGTCGGTCCACTCGCCGGGGTCCCGGCCGAAGTCGACGCGGCTCGTGGTGTTGCCGATCCTCAGGTGCGGCCCGTCGGCGACCATGCCCTCCGCGGCGACCAGCGTGTACCGGCCGTCGCGGGTCTGGCCGACCCCCAGCAGCGTGACCGGGCCGGTGGCCACGTCGAACTCGACCGACACGCCCCACCCGCGCTTGCCGTGGAACACGCCGAGCCCGCGCAGCAGCGGCTTCTTCGCCGAGATCGCCAGGTGCGCGGGCCCGTCGTGGCCCATCTCGACGTGCCCGCGCGTGAAGTCGAGCGCCTGGAACTCGGTGAACGACCCGCCGGCGCCGAGCACGTCCATGATCAGCATGGCGAGGCTGGTGCGCAGCTCGTACTCACCGGCCGCCGGGACACCGCGGGCGGTGAGCAGGCTCGCGCCGAGGATCATGCCCGCGCCGAGCCGCTCGTGCTGCTCGCCGTTCAGGCCGCGGTGGTAGTAGGCGAGGCTGTCGAGGTCGAAGTCGGCGACGAGCCGGTCGAGGCCGACGGAAACCCGGGCGCCCCAGGCGAAGTCCTCCCGGTCGACCGACTCGGTCACCTCGAACACCTCGCTGGCCGCCGCCAGCCGCCTGTCCACTTCGGACTCGGTGACGGCCTCGACCCGCACCAGCAGGTCGTCGAACTCCAGCACCTCGACGTGTCCGCCGAAGTGCGCGTTGACCATCGCGAGGTCGGTCGACACGTCGTACATGCCGGGGTAGAGGTGTCCCATGAGCCCGTGCCTGCCGTGCCGCAGCACCTTCCGCACCCCGGCGGCGCGGATCCACGCACCGATCTTCGCCCACGCCCGCTCGTCCCGCAGGTGGCCGGACACGCTGCGGAAGTCGATGCCCGCGCGGGTGAACGCGTTCGCCATCTCCGGCAGCGGGCACGCGCCGCAGTAGGCGAGCCACTGCCCGGTGTCGAACGTCGCGTGGTCCATGGACTCGGTGGGCTGCAGGTTGATCAGCAGCACCGGCGCGCCACTGCGCTGCGCGACCGGCATGAGCATGGTCGCGGTCAGGTACGTGGTGAGGAACCCGACGATCAGGTCGCAGCCCGCCTCGCGCAGCTCCTCCGCGGCCCGCGCGCCTTCCTGGGCGTCGGAGATGAACCCGACGTCGACGACGTCGGCGTCGTGGCCCTTGATCCGCTCGCTGACGTACCGCGACGACTCCCGCAGCGTCGGCAGGAGGTCCGGGAACTGGGGCCAGTACGCGCCGAGCCCGCCCGCGACGAGGCCGATCCTCGGCCGTCTCTTGTCGGTCATGGTGTCCCCTCAGCCGATCCGGAAGTCCGCGACACGGATCGGCGACGGCGTGGTGCCGGTCGAACGTTGCTGGTACAGCACGGAAAGCACACCGCCCGCGAGGTCGACGTTCACCTCGCCGAAGGAGTTCATGCCCGGCCGGTCGAACAGCACGGTCCAGTCCGTCCAGCCGCTCGCCCTGGACGCGGCCACGATCCGGCCGTACGGCATCACGAGGTAGGCGTTGTCCTCGCCGTCGAACACGATCCGGGTGCGGCCGGTGGCGTTGGGCGGGACCGGGACCTCGTGCTTGGTCCAGTCGCCGTTCTTCCTGGTCAGGTGGAACGTGCGGGCCCAGCGGGTGCGGTCGGCGGCGTAGCTGGTGACGCACTGGGTGAACCGGCCAGGCACGTAGCTGATCACGATGTGCGGGGTGCCGGCCGAGTCGACGGCCTGGCTTTCCTGGTTCATCAGGCCGTGGTCGGGGCCGAGCGGGTCGACGACCAGACCGGGGTCGACGGCGACCGGGGTGGTGACCCGCGTGCCGTCGTCGCGGCGCCAGGTGCGGCCCTGGTCGTCGCTGTAGACGTAGCCGGTGTCGTGGTTGGTGAGCCCGCCGGGTGCGCACAGGACCCCGGTGTCGCCCTCGCGCCAGGTGAACGCCGCGTGCAGACGCCCGCCGGGGCCGTAGGTGAGGCCGTGCAGGTACATGTTGCGGGTGGTGCTGACCACACCGTTCGGCCCGGTCCATGGCCCGGTCGCGGAGGTCCATCTGCCGAGTCTGCGCCAGGTGCCGTCGTACTCGGCCAGCTCGTTCGTGCCGTTGCCGGAGCCGCCGGTGCGGAAGCTCAGCTGCAGGTGCCGGTCGGGCGTGACGACGAACCGCGGGTAGCTGATGCCGCCGAGGTCGACGCCGTCCAGGGTCCGCTGCACGGGACCGAACCGCTCGATGGACCACTGTGGACTGTCCACTGCGTTCGCCACGGTCTTCACGTAGTGCACGGGCGTGTTGTGGGTGTCCATCGCGACGTGCAGGCGGCCGTCGCGGGGCGAGATGCCGAGCGAGATCACGTTGTGCGAGTCGTTGGCGGACAGCTTGTGGGGGAGCACCACCTTCTGCCACGTGGTGGCTCCCGTGCGGCGGCGCGCGACGACCGCGCTCCGGTCGGCCGTGTACCACGCCGCGTACTGGTACGCGCCGTGGGTGCGGATCGCGTCCTGCTGGAACGACTCGTTGTTGACCAGACCGTCGTAGGACACGAAGTACAGCGCGGCCGGGTCGAGCTGGGTGTCCCGCAGTAACCGCACCGCGGGGTCTGCCGCCGGTTCCGCGGTGACAACGGGGCTGACCACTGTGGACCCGGTGATCAGCAGGGTCGCGAGCAGGACACCCAGTCTCTTCATCTCATGCTCCCCATCCCGCCGCGGCGCCGCCCGCGCGCGCGTCGCGGATCGTCTCGAAGTGCCCGGACCGCCGGTACGCGCTCAACGGGTCCGGGTCGATGCCCATGTCCTCGCGCAGTTCGGCCAGCAGCGGCCGCACGTCGGTGGCGAACGCGTCGGTCAGCGCCGCGTTGGCCTCGAGCACGTCGCCGTTCTGCTGCGCTGCGCGGAGCGCGTCCTGGTCGACGAGCAGCGCCTTCGCCGTCGCCTCCTGGACGTTGAGGACCGACCGGATCAGCGCCGGGATCTTCGGCTCGATGTTGTGGCACTGGTCGAGCATGAACGCGACGCCCGCGCTCGCGTCGAGCCCGCCACCCAGCACGATCTCCACCATGATCCGGAACAGCTGGTACGGATCGGCCGCACCCACCATCAGGTCGTCGTCGGCGTAGAACCGCGAGTTGAAGTGGAACCCGCCGAGCTTGTCCCGGTGCAGCAGGAACGCGACGATGAACTCGATGTTCACCCCCGGCGCGTGGTGCCCGGTGTCGACGAGCACCTTCGCCCGGTCCCCGAGGTCCACGCAGTGCGCGTAGCTGGTGCCCCAGTCCGGCACGTCCATGGTGTAGAACGCGGGCTCGAACAGCTTGTACTCCAACAGCATCCGCTGGTCGCCGCTGAGCCGGTCGCGCACGGTGCGCAGTGCCTCGGAAAGCCGTTCCTGCCGAGCCCGGACGGAGTCCTGCCCCGGGTAGTTGGTCCCGTCGGCGAACCACAGCGACAGGTCCCGCGACCCGGTCACGTTCATGATCTCGACGCACTCCAGGAGGTGGTCGAGCGCCTTGCGGCGCACCGCCTCGTCCGGGTTGCAGACGCTGCCGAGCCGGTAGTCGTCCTCCTGGAACACGTTCGGGTTGATCGCGCCCAGCCCGATACCCCGCTCCTTCGCGTGCCTGGCGAGGTCGCCGTAGTCGTCGACCCGGTCCCACGGGATGTGCAGCGCCACCGTCGGCGCGACGCCGGTGAACCGGTGCACGGTCGCCGCGTCGTCGACCTTCTCGTAGGCGTCGCGCGGCACCCCCTCCTGCGCGAACACCTTGAAGCGGGTGCCGGAGTTGCCGTACGCCCACGAGGGGGTCTCGATGTGCTGGGCACGGAGCGCCGCCTTGACGGCTGACTGGTCGGTCATCGGTTCTCCTGGTCGAGGTGGAAGACCTCGGTGAGCGGCGTGATCCCCGCGTCGGGCGCGCCACCGTCGAGCCCTTCGAAGAACGGCGCCATCTCGGTCTGCCACCTGGTGTTCACATCGCGCGCCGCCATCCCGGCGAGCGCCGCGTCGAGGTCGTCGGTCTCGAAGTACCCGACGAGCAACCCGTCCGGGCGGAGGAACAACGAGTAGTTCCGCCAGCCCGTCTCCCGCAGCGCGGCCAGCATGTCCGGCCACACCTCGGCGTGCCGCCGCTGGTACTCCTCGGCCCGGTCCTCCCGGACCTTGAGCAGAAAACAAACCCGTCGCATCAGCCGCCTCCCGTCCTCCCGGCTGCCCTGAAAGGCGCGTTCAGGGCACTCGGCGCCCTAAACGCGCCTTTCAGGGCATTGCCGCGCAGACCAGGGCATCAGAAGTTGAAGTCATCGATGTTGTCGGCGTTGAACGTCGTCGGCGGGCCGAGGATGATCTCGCCGTTCTCGCCGATCGTCCGCTCACCGAGCTTGCCCGCCTCGAACGTCTCGCCTTCCTTGCCGCTGATCTGCCCGGACGCGAGCGCCGCCGCCGCGTACCCGGCCAGGTAACCCAGCTCCACCGGGTTCCACAGCGCGAACTCGGTCACGGTGCCGTCCTTGACGAACTGCCGCATCTGGTTCGGCGTGCCGAGCCCGGTCAGCTTCACCTTGCCCTTGTACGGCGACGACGAGATGTACCGCGCGGCCGCCGAGATCCCCACGGTGGTCGGCGAGATGATGCCCTTCAGGTCCGGAATGGACTGCAGCAGGCCCTGCGCCTCCTGGAACGACTTCTGGTCGTCGTCGTCCCCGTAGGCGACCTTCACCAGCTCGACGTTCGCGTACTCGGGCTTGGTCAGCTCGTCCTTCATGAACTCGATCCAGGTGTTCTGGTTCGTCGCGTTCGGGGTGGCCGACAGGATCGCGATCTTGCCGCTGCCGCCGATCTGGTCGGACATCAGCTTCACCTGCGACCGCCCGATCTCCTCGGAGTCGGCCTGGTTGACGAAGATCTGCCGCGCGTCGGGCGCCGCGTCCGAGTCGTAGGTCACCACCGCGATGCCCTTGCTCATCGCGTCCTTCAGCGCGGGCGCCACAGCGTTCGGGTCGTTCGCCGCGATGACGATCGCGTCCTGCCGCTGCTGGATCAGCGTGTTGATGTAGGACACCTGCGACGACGCGGACGCGTCGGAGGGGCCGACCTCCTTGCCCTCGCCCTTCAGCTCCTCGACCGCCTCGATGCCGCCCTCGTCGACCAGCACCTCGTACGGGTTGTCGATCTCCTTGGGCAGGAACGCGATCTTCAGGCCCTCCTTGATCTCGGCGTTCGGGTCGGCCTCGCGTTCGGTCGCGTTGCCGCCGTCGCCCTGGGCCTGTTCAGACCCCTTGGTGGTTCCGCCGCAGCTCGCCACCAGAGTCAGCGCCAGCGCGGCGCTCAGTGTCTGCATCAGACGGTTCGAGCGGAGCATCTTTGGTCCTCCTCGGTTTGAACACGACCGGGACGAGCACGGAGAGGATCAGTAGCAGTCCCGTGATGACGTTCTGGATCTCGTTGCTGACATCGTCGAGGAACAACACGTTGCGCAGGCCCGCCATGGCCAGCAGCGCGGTCGCGACCCCGAGCACGGTGCCGCGGCCACCGAAGATCGACACCCCGCCGAGCAGCACCGCGGCGACCGCGACCAGCTCCATGCCGCTCGCGTTGTCGGCGCGGGCGCTGTTGTAGCGGAGCGTGTAGATCAGCGACGCGACCGCCGCCAGCCCGCCGGACAGCATGAACAGCGCGAACTTGACGCGGTCGACCCGGATGCCGGAGAACCGCGCGGTCTGCGCGCCGAGCCCGATGGCGTACAGCGACCGCCCGGTGGTGGTCCTGTGCACCAGCACCGCGACCGCCGCGCCGACGAACAGCACCAGCACCGTCGCGTACGGCAGGAACGTGCCCGCGATCGGGTCCGTCGCGAGCGGACGGTAGTTCTCCGGGAACCCGGTCACCGCGCGGTCGCCGAGCAGCACGTACGCCAGGCCGCGGTACAGCCCCAGCGTGCCGATGGTGACCGCGAGCGAGGGCAGCCCGAACCGGACCACCAGCACCGCGTTGACCGACCCGAGCGCGACCCCGGCGAGGATCACGATCGGCACGATCGTCTCGAAGCCCGTACCCGCGTCCCACAGCGTGCCGGTCAGCGCGGAGCAGAACCCGAGCGTGGACGCGACGGACAGGTCGATCTCACCGGTCAGCACGATCGGCAGCAGCGCGAACGCGAGCAGCGCGACCTCGCTGTAGTCCAGCAGCAGGAAGCTGATGTTGCCCTGCCCGGCGAACCCTGCGCCCTCGGAACTGTTGGCCGACCCGACCGCGAACACCCCCACGCACAGCACGAGGAGCACGGTTTCCCACCGGAGGAACCTGTCGAGCACCCGGTCAAGCACGTCGCACCGCCCTCTCGGCCCGTAGTCGTTCTGCGAGGCGCACCATGAACGCCCGGTCCAGCGAGATGGCCACGAGCAGCGCGGCGCCGTCGACCGCGCGCTGCCAGAACGCGGGCACCCCGAGGATCGGCAGCGCGCTGGTGACCGTGGTCAGCAGCAGTGCCCCGAGCACGGCACCGACCACGGTGCCGCTGCCGCCGAAGATCGCGACCCCGCCGACCACCACCGCTGCGACGACGGCCAGTTCGCGGCCGGTGCCGACGGAGGCGTTGATGGTGCCGAAGTACGCGGCGTGCATGACCCCGGCGAGCCCGACCAGCGCGCCGGAGACGACGAACGCGGAGAACACCCGCCGCCCGGTCGGGATGCCGGCCAGGCGCGCGGCGTCCGGGTTGGACCCGATCGCGTACAGTTCGCGGCCCGCGCGGAAGTTGTGCAGTGCGTAGGCGGTGAGGCCGAGGACGACCAGCGTGATCAGCGTGAGGTTCGGGATGCCGAGGACCGCGCCGCTGCCGAGGTCCAGGAAGCCCTGCGGCATCTGGTAGGCGTTGATCTGGGTGGTGTCGGTGGCCGACGCCCACGCGTAGTCGATGCCGCGGAACACGTACAGCGTGCCGAGTGTGACCACGAGCGCGGGCACCTTGGCGATCGCGACGAGCGCGCCGTTGATCGCCCCGCACAGCGCGCCCATCCCGATCCCGGCGAGCACCACGACGATGACCGGCAGGTCCTTGTCCACGAGGAACAACTGCCCGGACAGGTACGCGGTGAGCCCCATGACCGACCCGACGGACAGGTCGATGTTGCGGGTGATGACCAGCAGCGCCTGCCCGATGGCGAGCAGCCCGATGATCGACGCGTTGAGGAACAGGTCGTGGATCCCCTGCCCGGAAAGGAAACTGGGCCGGGCGATGGTGGCCGCGACGACGACGGCGACGAGCGCGACGACGATGCCCAGCTCACGCCCGGCGAAGGCGGACTCGCGCCCGGAAGGCTTGATCACCACCCACCTCCGGCGGCCGCAGTGCCCTGAAAGGCGCTTTCGGGACACTCAGCGCCCTGAACGCGCCTTTCAGGGCACTGCCGCTGTCCGGTCACGCGGCACCTCCCGTCGCGGCCCGCAGCACGGTCTCCTCCGTGGCCTCCGCCTTCGACAGCTCCGCGGTCAGCCTGCCCTCGTGCATCACCAGCACCCGGTCGGCCATCCCCAGCACCTCCGGCAGCTCGGAGGAGATCATCAGCACCGCGATCCCGGCCGCCGCCAGCTCCGCGAGCAGCGCGTGCACCTCGACCTTCGCGCCGATGTCGATCCCGCGCGTCGGCTCGTCCACGATCAGCACGTCCGGCTCGGTCGCGAGCCACTTGCCGAGCACGACCTTCTGCTGGTTCCCGCCCGACAGCGTCGCCACCGGGTCGGCCAGGCGCCGCCGCTTCACCCCGAGCCGGTCGGCCCACGTCGCGGCGAGCGCCCGCTCCTTCGACCGGCTGACCAGGCCCCACCGCGACACCGCGCGCAACCGGGGCAGTGTCGCGTTCCGCTCGATCGACAGGTCCAGGATCAGTCCCTGCTCCCGCCGGTCCTCCGGCACCATCGCCACCCCGGCCCGGATCGCGGCCCGCGGATCACCGGGCGGCAAACGCTTGCCACCCACGAGAACCTGCCCGGCGTCGAGCGGGTCGACCCCGAAGATCGCACGCGCGACCTCGGAGCGGCCCGACCCGACCAGCCCGGCGAGCCCCACGATCTCGCCGCGCCGCACCGAGAACGAGACGTCCGCGAACACCCCGGCCCGCGTCAGCCCGGCCACCGCCAGTGCCTCGTCGCCGGTCGCCGTGTCCTGCGACGGGTACAGCTGCTCCACCGAACGCCCGACCATGCTGCGCACCAGGGCATCGCGGTCGATGTCGGCCATGGGGGAGGTCGTCACCAGCGACCCGTCGCGCAGCACGGTCACCCGGTGGCAGATCTCGTACATCTCCTCCAGCCGGTGCGAGATGAACAGCAGTGCCGCGCCGCCCTCCGCGAGCCGCTTCGCGACCAGGAACAACCGCTGCGCCTCCACAGTGGACAGTGCGGCGGTCGGTTCGTCCATCACGATGATCCGCGCGTCCGCCGAGAGCGCCTTGCCGATCTCGATGATCTGCTGGTCCGCGATCGACAGTCCACGGGTGACGCGCCCCGGTTCGATCGGCACGCCGAGCGACTCGAACAGCTGCGCAGCGCGCGCGTGCATGCCCGCCCGGTCGATGCGCCGGAACGACCGCAGCGGCTGGCGGCCCATGAACACGTTCTCCGCGACCGTGAGGTCCGGGAACTGGCTCGGTTCCTGGTGGATCACCGCGATGCCGTGGCGCTGCGCGTCGCGCGGCCCCGCGAACCCGGCGGGTGTCCCGTCGACGAGCACCGCCCCGGCGTCGGGCCGGTGCTCACCACCGATCACCCGCACCACGGTGGACTTGCCCGCTCCGTTCTCGCCCGCGAGTCCGTGGACCTCGCCGGCGTGCAGTTCCAGGGACACGCCCCGCAACGCGTGCACCGCGGCGAACGACTTGTGGACATCGCGCAGCTCGAGCAGCGGGGGCACCTTTGCCGTCACGCGCTCACCGCCTGCACGGGTCATGAAACGTTTCATCCCTGTTGCTCAGCGAACGTAGCCGAGGGTCGGCGAACGCGTCAAGACAACGGAATTGGCACGTTTCAACCGCGGTCCGCGCAGCTGCCTAGACTCGGCCGCGTGCCCATCACACTCGACGAGCTGACCACCGACCCCCACCCGGTGCTGGCCCGGCTGCGCGGCTCGGCACCGGTGGCGTGGGTGCCGGTGCTGGACGGCTGGCTGGTGACCGGCTACGCGACGGCGCAGCAGGTGATGCGTGACGCGGCGACGTTCACTGTGGACGATCCGAGGTTCTCGACCGCGACGGTCGTCGGCCCGAGCATGCTCTCCCTCGACGGTCCCGTGCACGCCCGCCACCGCGACCCGTTCGTCCCGCCGTTCCGCCCGGCGCCGGTGCGGGATCGTTACGCGGCGTTCGTCGCCAAGTCGACAGAGCGCTTGATCGACGCGCTCCTGCCGCGCGGTGCCGCCGAGCTGCGCGCGGACTTCGCGGGCCCGCTCGCGCTGTCGGTGGTCGCGGACGCGCTGGGCCTGACCGGCGTGGACGCCGCGGCGGTCCGCACGTGGTATGCGGCGCTGGTCGACTCGGTGTCGGCCGTGACCTCCGGCGGCGCGCCGACCGAGGCGGGCGCTGCGGCGTTCCGCGAGCTGGGGGAGCGCGTGGCGAGCACGATCGCCGACCCGGCGGCGGACTCGCTGCTGGTCGACGTCGTGCACGGCCACGGCCTGACCACCGGCGAGGCGGTGTCGAACGCGGCGGTCCTGATGTTCGGCGGCATCGACACGACCGAGAGCATGATCGCGAACCTGGTGCTGCACCTGCTGTCGCACCCGGCGGCCCTGGCCGAGATCCGCGCCGACCGCACGCTGCTGCCGAACGCGATCGAGGAGTCGATGCGCGTGGAACCGGCGGCGTCGGTGGTCGACCGCTACGCGACCCGCGACGTGACCCTCGCGGGCGCGGACATCGCGAAGGGCGACCTGGTCCGCGTGTCCATCGCGGGCGCCAACCGCGACCCCGGGGTGTTCGCCGACCCGGACGTCTTCGACCTCCACCGCGGCAACGCCCGCGCCAACCTCGCGTTCGCGCTGGGCCCGCACTTCTGCCTCGGCGCCCGGCTCGCCCGCGTGGAGGCGGAGATCGCGATGACCGCGCTGCTGGACCGCCTGCCCCGGCTGCGGCTCGCGGAACCCGTCACCCCGTCCGGGCTGGTGTTCCGCAAGCCGCCGACGCTCCCGGTCCGCTGGGACTAGATGATCATGTGAAGTGAGCCCGCGGGACATCCGCAGGGCGGACCGGTGCCGTGAATGGGCCGTTCAGGGCGCTGAGCGCCCTGAACGCGCCTTTCAGGGCATTCGCCGTCAACGCGCCTCAGGGGAGCGCCATCACCCGGGTGTTCTGGAAGGACTCCTGCAGCCACCGGCCGTGGCGTTTCACCATCACGTTGGTGTTGCGCGACAACGAGTCCGGCCGGCACTCCGTCGACGGCGGCACGAGCTGGCACCCGGTCCGCACGATGACCGCGAGGTTGGGCCCCGCGAAGCGGATGTGCTCGTCGATGGTGTGCAGCCGTGTGTGGTCGATGTAGGTGTCGAAGTAGTACTGCATGCCGTCGGCGATGCCGTCGCGGGTCCGCAGGTGGTCGCCGTTGAACGCGACGACGTCGGCGTCCTCGGTGAAGGTCGCGGCGAACGCGGCGCCGTCCTCCCGGTACCACGCGTCGGCCTGCCGGTCGCGGATCTGCGCGAAGGCGGCGAGCGCGTCGTCGCGGGGCGGCCCGGCCTGTGCCGGCAGCGACGCGGACGCGGTCAGCAGTACGGCGGCGGCGATGGCGGTCAGATGTGTGCGCATGTGGTGGTCCCCTTCCTGGTCTCGCACCGGAAGGTACGGCGGCACCCGCCGCGTGGTCGTCGTCCCGCGGTTGTGTTCCGGTGGCGGCCGCCTACCACTGCGGGAGGTACATGCCGATGCCGCACAGCACCAGCGCGACCATGCTCGACACCGTGCGCACGGTGTTCCACCGGCGCCAGCGCGGCGAGAACTCGGCCCACCGCCGCTCCCAGTCGGTGGCGGTGCTGTTCTCCAGCGCGTTGTTCAGCGGCACGTTGACCCGGCCGGTGACGGCGAGGCAGCCGGCCAGGTAGACGACGGCGGCGGCGAAGAACAGCAGCGCGGGCGTCGTCTCGTCCAGGCCGAGCAGCAGGAACCCGGTCGCGGCGGAGGTCAGCAGCGGCCCGAGGAACGTCGCGAGGAACCTCGGGTTGATGATCACGACGTTGAAGCTGCGCATCGCGGCGACGGCCCTCTCGGCGTCGATCCGGTCGAGCCCGGGCACGATCGAGTTCGAGTACGTGAAGAAGACGCCGTACACCGCGCCGAGCAGGACGAGGTTCAATGACGCGACGACGAGGGTCAGGAGCACCATGGGGCGCACGCTACGCCGCCACAACCGTGACAGAGTACGGGTTTGGACGTCCGGGCAGGTTCCGTGGACGCCTGGTGGACTCAGGGACGGTGGTGGTTCACCCGCGGCGTGATAGTGGTGGCATGTTCGTCGTTCCCGGCAGGGGCTAGGAGAGGCATGTTTCCGGACTTGGTGACCAGTAACGACCGCGTGGCGTTGCGCTTCGGTGCGAATGTGCTTACCTACCGTGAGCTGTCGCTCCTCGCGGCGGAACTGGCGGAGGGCCTGCGCGGGCGGACCCGGGTGGCGGTGTGGGCGACGAACACGATGGACACGTGTGTCGCGGTGGTCGGCGCACTGGTCGCGGGCGTGCCGGTGGTGCCGGTCAACCCGAAGGTCGGCGAGCGCGAGCTGACCCACATCGTCACCGACAGCAGTCCGGACCTGCTGCTGGCCGCGGCCGACGCGGAGCTGCCCGCGGGCTTGCGGGCGCTGCCACGCCTGCCGGTCCCGCGGCAACCGCGAGACCTGGGGCTGGCACCCGTTCCCGAACCGGGCCAGGAGACCCCGGCGTTCGTCGTCTACACGTCCGGCACGACGGGCCCGCCGAAGGGTGTGGTCCTGCCGCGCCGGGCGGTGACGTCCAACCTCGACGCGCTGGCGGCGGTGTGGGAGTGGACCGGCGACGACGTGCTGGTGCACGGGCTGCCGCTGTTCCACGTGCACGGGCTGATCGTCGGCGTGGTCGGCCCGCTGCGCCGCGGCGGCACCCTGCACCACCTGGGCCGCTTCTCGTCACAGGCGGCGGCCGGTGAACTGTCCGGCGCGGCGACGATGATGTTCGGCGTCCCGACCATGTACCACCGCCTGGCACTGGACTGCGCGGCCGATCCGGCGCTGGCGAAGGCGATCGGCGGCGCGCGGCTGCTGGTGTCGGGCTCGGCGGCGTTGCCCGCCGCCGACCACGAACGCCTCGCGGCGACCACGGGCCAACGGGTCGTCGAGCGCTACGGCATGACGGAGACGCTGATGAACTGCAGCGTCCGCGCGTCGGGCGACCGCAGGCCGGGTGCGGTGGGCCTGCCGCTGCCGGGCGTGGACCTGCGTCTGGTGGACGACGCTGGCGCGGAACTGACGGCACGGGACGGCGACACCGTCGGCGAGATCGAGGTCCGGGGCGAGAACCTGTTCCTCGGCTACCTGAACCGTCCGGACGCGACGGCGGCCGTGCTGCACGAGGGCTGGTTCCGCACCGGTGACATGGCGGTCCGCGACCCGGACGGCTATGTCCGCATCGTCGGCCGCCGCGCGACGGACCTGATCAAGAGTGGCGGCTACAAGATCGGCGCGGGCGAGATCGAGAACGCGTTGCTGGACCACCCCGCGGTGGCGGAGGTGGCGGTGACCGGCGAACCGGACGAGGACCTGGGCGAACGCATCGTCGCGTGGGTGGTGCCCAACGGCGCGCCCCCGGACCCGGCGGAACTGGCGGACCACGTGGCGCGGCTGCTGGCGCCGCACAAACGCCCGAGGGTCGTCCGCTACCGGGAAAGCCTGCCCCGCAACGACATGGGCAAGATCATGAAACGTGCCCTGACCCGGTGACACCGGACTCAGGCGGTCCTCTGTTGGTGGTTCGTCCTCGCCGGACGGGCAGGTTCCCGCTTCGCGGGGCGGGCGCGTAGCGCCCGGCTTTGGTGCCGCGTGACGGCGTGGCCAATGCCGTGAAAGCGCCACGGCAGCCCACCCTGCGGGCGCTGCGCGCCCGGCGCACTCGGACGCCGGGTGTCGGATGTCAGCTCATCCGGTCTGTCGACAGGATCGCCATCGTGTGCGTGTTGTGCCACTCGCCGTCCCACAGCAGGGCATCGCGGTGTTCGCCCTCCAGCCGGAAACCGCACTTCTCGTACACGTGCCGGGCGCGCGGGTTGTGCTCGAACACCTCCAGCCAGACCCGGTGGAGACCGGCGTCCTCGAACGCGTAGCGGACCGCGAGCAGTGTCGCCTCCGTGCCGTAGCCCCTGCCGATCGCGTGCGCGGCCAGCACGATCCGGAAGCCTGCCGAACGGTTGTCCTCGTCCAGGTCGTTCAGCACCACCTCGCCGACGAAAGCGCCGTCGTGGAGGATCGCCCAGTCGGCCCGGTCGGTGGCTCGGCGTACCTTCGTCAGCCACTCGCGGATCTGTTTCTCCGTGAACGTCTGGTGGGTGCCCGTCAGCCGCCGCGACTCCTCGTCCTGCAGCATCGCCCACTCGCCCGCGAAGTGTTCCGGGCCAAGTGGGACCAGGCGCACCCGCTCGCCGACCAGTGTTCGCTGTTCCTGAAATGCTTCGATCACACTCTCAGCAAAACACGGGCACTATGAGTACGTGATCAGAGACCTCATGCGCCGATCGGCGCTGCTGGTGCCGGTCGGCGCGCTGGTCGGCGCCGGCTGGCAGGTGCCCGCCGCCATCGGTGGCCGACCGACGGGGGCGCGGCTCGCCCGGATGCGGCGTTCGCCGCATTTCCGGGACGGGCGGTTCCACAACGACGTGGCCACGGCCGTGGCCGGGCCGCCGCCGTCCGGGGCCATGCGGGACCTCGTCCTCGGCAAGGAGGTGCGCCGCCCCCGGCAGCCGGTGCCGCTTGTCGGTGCGCCCGACTTCGCCGGGGTCGACGGGCTGCGGGTGTCCTGGCTGGGGCACGCCACCGTGCTGGTCGAGATCGAGGGCAAGCGCGTCCTCTTCGACCCGGTGTGGAGCGACCGGGTCTCGCCGTCGCCCGTGCTCGGGCCCAAGCGGCTGCACCCGGTGCCCTGGGCGCTGGACGACCTGCCGGACCTGGACGCCGTCGTGATCTCCCACGACCACTACGACCACCTCGACATGACGACCATCCGGCGGCTCGCCGCCCGGCAGCCGTCGCTGCGGTTCGTCGTGCCGCTCGGTGTCGGTGCGCACCTCGAGCGCTGGCGGGTGCCCGCCGACCGCATCGTCGAACTGGACTGGGACGAGCGGGTCTCGCTCGACCACGTCGACGTGGTCGCCACCGCCGCGCAGCACTTCTCCGGCCGGCTCCGGCCCGGCGGCAACGGCACGCTGTGGGCGTCCTGGGTGATCAAGGGCCGCGACCGCAGCGTGTTCTACACCGGCGACTCCGGCTACTTCGACGGCTATCGCCGGATCGGTGACGAGTACGGCCCGTTCGATGTCACGTTCATCCAGGTCGGCGCCTACTCCCCGTACTGGCCGGACATCCACATGACACCGGAAGAGGGCGTCGAGACCCACCGGGCCGTGCGCGGGGAGTTGCTCGTGCCGGTGCACTGGGCCACGTTCAACCTCGCCATGCACTCGTGGTCGGAGCCGGTCGAGCGGCTGCTCAAGGCGGCCGGCGACCTGCGGGTCACGATTCCGAAGCCGGGTCAGGCGCTGGACGTCGACGAGGCGTCGCCGCCGGATGGCTGGTGGCGTGCCGTGGCCTGACGCCGCACGTACACGATCGTGCCGATGACCAGCAGCGGGGACACGAGCGCCACCCCGCTGCTGGCCACGACCAGCACGGTGAGCCCACCCTCGCGCACGGCCTCGTCGTCGAGCACCCGGACGGGGACCGTGTCGCCGGGCTCGATGTCGAACGCGAGTTCCACCTCGCCCGTCCGGCCGTCCCATCTGGACTCGCACTCGCCGTCGTCCTCGCAGCTCACGACCTGGGCCTCGGCGGGCGCGCCGCGGACGTAGGTCCACGACTCCTCCAGGTAGGCGAACCCGAACACGGTCGCCGTGAGCAACGCGCCGACCCCGGCGTACGCGGCCGAGACCAGGACGATGCCGGGCTGGTGCTCGACGATCGCGGTCGCCACCCCCACCACCACGAGCGCCACCCCGGCCGCCACGGTCGCGAAGACGAAGGCCCGCCACCCGGTGATCGACCACCCGGCGATCGCGACGACGAACAGCAGTCCGAACAGGACGGTCAACCAGCCTCGGGCGCCGCGGGGTTCGCTCACAGGCGGCCTTCCTTGACGGCCTGCGCCAGACGACGGACGTCCCCGCGCAGGGTCGCGGAAGTGCTCTTGGAGTCCCGCAACTCGGTGAGCGTGTTCCGCACCTCGACGCAGTTACTGCTGTTCTCGCTACGGCTCGACTTTCGCCACATCACTTCTTCTCCATTCTTTTGCGCACTTCCGAGATGAACTGCGCGGACTGCTCCGGCGCCAGGGACACGGCCAGAACCCGGTCGAGCGCTTGCCGGTAGGCGGCCACGTCCTGCTCCTCGTGGAGCATGAGATCCGACCGGCGCATGGCGATGAACACGATCGAGCCGGACGTGACGGCTGCCCGCCGGGCGGAAGCGGGCCGGGCAGCGTCGATGAGGATGAAGTGGCCTTCCAGCCCGGGATGCCAGCCGCGGTGGTCGGGCACGACGCGCAGTTCGATGTTCGGGCGGGCGGCCATCTCCAGGAGGTGGTCGAGCTGCCCGAGCATCGCGGTCCGGCCGCCGATGTCCTGGTGCAGCGCGGCATGGCCGATGAGCACCAGGAGGTTCGCGGGCTTCCGCTTCGTGATGGCATCCGCGCGGCCGAGGCGGGAGGCGACTCGCAGGGCGATCTCGTCCTCGGGGACACCCGCCGCCGTCATGATCCCGCGGATGTAGTCACTCGTCTGGAGGATGCCCGGAACCAGGAGCGGGGCCACTTCCACGATCCGGGTCGCCCTGTCTTCCCAGTCGACCAGGGCGGCCAGTTGCTGGCGTTGTTCGCCCAGGGTGGTGGCGACCCACTGGGACTCGTTGGTGCCGTAGGCGAGGGTCATGATCTCGTCGTAGCGTTCGCCGTCGACTTCGAGCTTCGTCAGGATCTGGGCCACCTGCTCTGGCTTGGGCGTCCGGTCGCCGGTCTCCCAGCGGGACACCACCCCGATATCCCTCTTGATCATCGCCGCCAGTTCACGCAGGAGCAGCTTCCTGTCCTCGCGTGCCTGCCGGAGTGCCGCACCGAGGGCTTGGGCCTTCGGAGTCCGGGCCATCGTGAATCTCCGTGGTTGTCGGCCGGTAACAGCATAGCGTCACCGGGCGCCGGCGAACGTCACCCGTTGCGGGTACGCAACCGAGTAGGTCCATTGCCGACTTGTCCATAGCCTGCCAATGCGACAAGGCAAAGCTACCAGCGGAAGGACGGGACGATGGCACACGACATGGCCATGAGCACGTGGATGGACCTTAGCCGAGGCACCCCGCTGAGCTACAGCGTGAGTGGCAGCGACGTGGCGCACGTGCTGATCGGCAGCGGCAACACCATCTGCGAGCTGGTGTTCGACTCACCAGCGATGCGGGCGATGGCGGAACTGTCCGCAGCGGTCGTGGCCGAGATGGACGCCCGCTACGCACAGGAAACGGCGGCCGAGCACAGCGTGCCCGGCCGCCACCACCTGCACGCGTCCTAGAGGACTGCTTCCGTGAAGATCACCCGAAGTGGCCTTGGCGTACGAACCCGCCATCAGCACAACCCCCACACCCACACCCCTGCGGTCGCCCCGAGACGGGGCGGGGCCGATGCCGTGAAAGGCGCGTTCACGGCACAACCGGTGCCGTCAATGGCCCATTGACGGCGTTGAGCGCCGTGAATGGCCCATTGACGGCATCACGGCTGCCGTGAACGCGCCTTTCACAGCACCAAAGCCCCGGGCGCTACGCGCCCGGGCCCCGCGAAGCGGGCCCGCAACCCCACGCAACCCCGACGGTGGCGCAAGCCCACCACCAAGGGGCTCCCTGCCATCCCGTCGACCTGGCGAAGCCCGATCACACCGCGTCAAGGGGGGCCAAAAGCCCGAATCACAACACGCGGAAAAGGCCCCCCTTGGCGCGGTGTGATAGCCCGTAGGGAGGTCGACGGGATGGCAGGCAGACCCGAACCCAACCGCCACCGAACAACCCCTCCGCCACCCCCGAGACCTGCCCGTCCGGCGAGGACAAACCCACAACGAAAGCCGCAGCCAACCCTGACATACCGACACGCACACCCAACCCGCCGGGCACGCAGCACCCGGCGGGCACCCACAGGAACAGCGCTACGTGCCCGGCCCGCGAAGCGAGAACTGCCCGCGAAGCGGGCAGCACCCCCACGCAACCCCCGATGGTGGCGCAAGCCCACCCCGCAGACAGACCGCCCAAACCGCAGCCACTCAACGTCCCCGCCACCCCGGAGACCTGCCCGTCCGGCGAGGACAACCCACAACGGATGGCAGGCAGGTTCGCCGAATTCCGGCGCCTAGTTGGCTTCTCCGGTCAGCGCGAAGGAACGCAGGCGCTGGGTCGCGCCCACGGTCCCCACCACGATGAAGATCACCGACATGACCAGCGCCGTCGTCACCGTCACCGAGGCGTCGATGAGCTGCGTGTTGCCGATGGAGTCGGCGATCGCGGTCGCGTGCTGGCGCACGCTGAAGATCCGCGCCCCGCTGACGTAGCTGACCAGGATGTTCTCCCACAGCACGATGTACACGAGCCCGACCGCGACCGGCCGTTTCGTCATCACCGACAGCGCGAGGAACAGTGCGCTGTAGGCGAGCCCGCCGATCGCCGCGCCGATCACCAGGCCGACCGCGAGGGTGCCCGAGCCCGCGATCAGTGCCGCGGCGGCAAGGGGAACACCGGTGGCCACCGTCGTCACCAGCCACGCGACGGCCAGCTTCGACAGCACGATCTCGCTGCGCGGCAACGGTTTCGTGAGCAGGTGGGTGATCGTTCCGTCGTCGATCTCCAGGCCGAGCGCGCTGCTGCCGATGATCAGCGCGGTCAGCGGCAGGATGACGCTGATGCCCAGCGACGAGAACACCACCGGACCCCACTCGGCGTCGCTCGACCCGGACAGCACGCCGATGAGCGTGAGCCCGACGAGCATGATCGGCATCGGGAGGAGCATCAGCACGCGCTTGCGGCCCAGCATGGCGCGCGCGGTGAGGCTCATGATCGTCAGGTTCATGTCGCCACCAGGTAGGAGAAGACTTTTTCGAGCGACTCGTCCGAGGGGAGGAGCTGCGTGATGCGGATCTTGTGCTCGCGGGCGAGCTTGGCGAGCGCACGGGTGAACGTGCCGTAGTCGTTGGCCTGCACCAGCACCCCGACCGGCTCCAGGCTCACGCCCGACACCGACGGCTGTCCCATGAGGACGGTGGCGAGCAGGCGGTCGTCCGAGGAGGAGATCGTGAACTGGTGGGGCCGGGTGGTCATCAGGCGGCGGATGTGCCGGTAGTCGCCGGACGCGGCGAGCCTGCCCGCGACGATCACCTGCACGGTGCCCGACAGCTGCTCCACCTCTTCGAGGATGTGCGAGCTGAACAGGAGCGTCCGGCCCTCGTCGGCCATGCGGTTCAGCAGGTCCATCATGTGGAGCCGCTGCCGGGGGTCCATGCCGTTGAACGGCTCGTCCAGCAGCAGGACCTTCGGGTCGTGCACCAGCGCCGCCGCGACCCGGCTGCGCTGCCGCATGCCCTTGGAGTACGTCGAGATGCGGCGGTCCTGCGCGTCCTCCAGTTCGACGATCGCGAGTGCCTTGCGCGCCGCCTCCTCCGGGTTCGGCAGCTTGTGCAGCTTCGCGCTCGACAGCACGAACTCCCATGCCGTGAGGAAACCGGGCACGCTCTCGCGTTCGGTGACCAGGCCCAGCGTGCGGTACATCTCCGGGTTGCGCCACGCGGACTGGCCGCCGACGGTGACCTCACCCTGCGAAGGGGCCATCAGCCCCGCCATCAGGTGCAGGACCGTGGTCTTGCCCGCGCCGTTGGGGCCGAGCAGCCCGGTCAGGCCGGGCCCGATGGTGAGCGTGACGTCGTTGACCGCGACGACGTTGCCGTACCAGCGGGAGACGCCGTTCAGTTCGATCGCACTCACGACTTCACCTTCTTGTAGCGCAGCACCGCGAGCGCGGTGCCCAGCGCGATCAGGGCCGCGGTGACCAGGCCGTACACGACCCCGTAGTCACCGGTCTGGACGATGCCGATGCCAGGGCCGAACAGCCACTGGTCGACGCCGTTGAGCAGGCTCGACGGGTCGAGCAGGCCGCCGAGGTTCTCCAGCGCGCCACTGCCGAACTCCTGCAGCGCGGCGGAGACCGGCGCGGTGAGCAGGAACAACGCGATGATCATGCCGGAGGCGAACACGCGGCGGCCGGTCAGCGACGCGAGCGGCAGGCCCAGCGCGGACAGCAGCGCGGCGTGGATCGCGGCGGCGACCAGGCCCTTGGCGAGCCCGCCGACCTCGTCGAACACCCCGCCGATGCCCGCGTCGGTGTTGAACGCCATGCCGAGGAACATGATCAGCATCGGGATGGCGAACAGCAGGAACGTCGCCGTGGCAAGGGAAGCGAGCTTCGTCAGCGCGTAGTCGCTCTTGCGCAGCGGCCGGGAAAGGTACAGCTGCAACAGGTTGCTGCGCAGGTCGACCGACACCAGCTCCGGCGCGACGACCGCGACGAACACCGTCGCCGCGTAGGTGAACGTGGACGCGATGCCGACGTAGTCGATGACCTGGGTCGGCAGCTGGGTGTTGACCACGACCAGGATCAGCGACGCCATGCTCGCGAAGGCCAGCACGCCCATCGGCAGGACCTTCGCCCACGCGCTGCGGCCGAGACCGTACGCGGAGCGGACGCCGTGGGCGTACAGGGAGCGGGCCGCGTAGCCGCGGCCCAGCCGCGGACCGTCGTAGCGCTGGTAGCCGATGTCGTGGATGACGCCGGTGTCAGGCACTGGCCACCTCCCGGAACAGGTCGGCCACCTGGTGGCGCTGACGTTCGATGCGGTGCAGGGACAGGTCGAGGTCGGCGACGGCGTCGCGGATGCGGTCGTAGACCTCGTCCTGCTCGATGCGGACGTAGAGGACCCGCTTGTCGGCGCGGACTTCCAGGCCCTGGCTGACCAGGAGCTGGGTGAGCGCCTCCGCGTCCTCGTCGACCTCGACCATCAGCAGGTCACGGGCCTGCGTCATCGAGTCGAGGGTGGCCGACCGCAGCAGACGGCCCGCGTCGATGGCGACCAGCGAGGTGCAGATCCGCTCGATCTCGCCGAGCAGGTGCGAGCACACCACCACGGAGATGCCGAAGTCGGTGCCGATGCGGTGGACCAGGTCCAGCATCGCCCTGCGGCCCGCCGGGTCGAGGCCGTTGGTCGGCTCGTCGAGCAGCAGCAGCTCCGGGTCGTGCACCAGGGCCTGCGCGAGCTTGACGCGCTGCTTCATGCCGGTGGAGTAGCCACCGATGCGGCGGTAGCGCTCCTCGTACAGGCCGACGTGGCGCAGCGTCTCGGAGGCTCTCTCGCGGGCCATCGCCTTGGGCAGACCGCTGACGCGGGCCATGTGCGTGACGAACTCGGCGGCGATCATGTCGGGTGGCAGGCAGTCGTGTTCGGGCATGTAGCCGACCCGGGCACGGACCCGGTCCCCGTCGGCGACCGGGTCGAGGCCCAGCACGCGGATCTGACCGCTGGTCGGTTCGAGCAGCCCCAGGGCAAGTTTGATGAGGGTGCTCTTGCCTGCGCCGTTCACCCCGACCAGGCCCACCACCCCCGGCTCGATCGCGACGGTGAGGTCCGCCAGCGCGGTCACCTTGTTGTCGTAGCGCTTCTGCAGCGCGGTGGTCTCGATGAGTGGCACCCACCCAACGTATTGGTACGGCACCGCTCATGACATCCGGCTCATACCCTGAGGCGACCCTGATGTTCGCCGATGCCCTGAAAGGCGCTTTCGGGACGTGGAGCGTCCCGAAAGCGCCTTTCAGGGCAGGGCACCGATCAGGCCCGGTCCACCGGGATGTGCGCACCGCTGATCGTGCTGGCGGCCTCGCTTGCCAGGAACAGGATCGTCCTCGCGATGTCGGCGGGGTCCACCCAGCCCGCGCGGCTGCCGGGCATCGACTCGCGGTTGGCCGGGGTGTCGATCACGCCGGGCAGGACCGCGTTCACACGGACGCCGTCGGCGCGGTACTCGGCGTCCAGCGCGGCCACGAACGCCAGCACCGCCGCCTTCGACGTCACGTAACCGGCGGCGCCCGAGAACGGGGCCACCGCCGCCTTCGACGACACGCAGACGATCGACCCGCCGCCCGCCGCGATCAGGTGGGGGAGCGCGGCCGCGCACACGAGGTAGGTCGGGCGCAGGTTGGTGTGGAACTGCGCCTCGAACTCCTCGACCGGCGTCTCGTGCACGCGGCCGCCCATCGCGAAGCCACCTGCCAGGTTCACCACCGCCCTGAGCGGGCCCTCCTCGGCGGCCACCTCGACCGCCGCCGCGACCTGGGCCGGGTCCGTCAGATCCGCCCTGACCCCCACGACACCGGACGGCGCGTGCGACCGGTACGGCACCACCACCCGCCAGCCCGCCTCGGTGAACGCGGCGGTCACCGCCGTGCCGAGGCCGCCGGTACCACCGGTGATCAGCACCGAGTCGGTCATGCTCACTCCTCTGTCAGTTTGGTGCGCAGCCGTTGTGCGTCCACCTTGTCGAAGCCGTGCTCGTGCAGCCACCCGAGCGGGCCGCCGAAGTCGGCGTCGAGCCTGCCGAGGAACCGGCGCATGATGTCGGGCCGGGGGTCGTGCTCGTGGGCCGGCACGTTGTCGATGTCCGCGGCGTAGGTCGGCGAGGAGCGCAGCCGGTCGAGGATCTGCACGATGCGCTCACCGGTCGCCTCGTAGTCGGCGACGATCGCCTCCGCGGGCACACCGACCACGGACAGCGCCATCGCCACGACGACACCGGTCCGGTCCTTGCCCGCCGCGCAGTGCACCAGCGCGGCGCCCGGCGCGGTCGCGATGGCCCGCAGCGCGCCGACCACGCTGTCCGGCCGGTCCTCCAGGTAGCCGTAGTAGAACGCGTCGGCCACGTTCCGCGGGTCGCGTTTGATGGCGCGTTCCCGGTTCAGCGCGAGCGCGTCCTTCGCCACGTCGGTCATCTCGCCGAATTCGGGCAACAGGGACAGGTGGCGGTGTTCCACGGAGGCGACCGCCTTCAGCGGGCCGGGGCCCTCCGCGTCGACCTCCCCGGTGCTGCGCAGGTCGACGACGGTGGTGACGCCGATCTCGTCGACGAGCCGGGTCACGTCCGTCGGCGAGAGGTCCTGCAGGTTGTCGGACCGGATGAGTTGCCCGGTCCTGATGCGGGTTCCGTTGTCGGCGGGAAGTCCGCCGAGGTCACGGACGTTGACTGCGTTCTGTAGCTCTATCCAGCGCACCCTGCCATCTCATCATTGCCGGTGGGCTCGGCCGTGTGAGAGGTTGGCCACCGTGACGGTCGTGAGGACTGCCAACGAGGGTGCTGCTCGCCGGGTCCTGATGATCGCGGGGTTCCTGCTGCTCGCCGCCAACCTGCGGGCGGCTCTGACGTCGGTCGGCCCGCTGCTGGAGACGATCCGCGCGGACATCGGGCTCACGGCGGGTGAGGCCGGGTTCATCGGCACGCTGCCGCTGCTCACGTTCGCCGCCGTGTCGCCGCAGGTGCCCAGGCTCGCGCGGCGCGTCGGCACCGACCGGCTGCTGTGGCTGGCGCTCGTCCTGCTCGCGACGGGCATCGTGCTGCGGTCGCTGCCGGTCACCGGGCTGCTGTGGGCAGGCACCGTCGCGCTCGGCGCGGCGATCGCCGCGGGCAACGTGCTGCTGCCGAGCCTGATCAAACGGGACTTCCCGGACCATGTGAGCGCGGTCACCGGGGTGTACACGGCGGTCATCGGGATCGTCGCGTCGACGGCGGCCGGGATCGCGGTCCCGCTGGCCGGGGCGCTGCCCGGCGGGTGGCGCACGGCGCTGGGGTGCTGGGCCGGGTTCGTGCTGATCGCGCTGGCCGTGTGGACACCGCGGCTGTCCCGCCGCAACCAGCCCCCGCTGCCCGACGAGGGCCGGGCCGCGACGCCGTGGCGGTCGCTGCTCGCGTGGGAGTGCGCGGCCTTCATGGCGCTGTCGGCGACCGGTTTCTACACCGTCCTGTCCTGGTATCCGTCCATTCTGGTCAGCTACGGCACGAGCGAGGTGGCCGCGGGGTGGCTGCTGTTCGCCTACCAGATGATCGGTGTGCTCATGAGCCTCGTGGTGCCGCTGCTGCTGACCCGGCTGGCCGACCAGCGCGCGGTCGCGGCCGTCTCGTCGCTGCTGGCGATGATCGGCTACCTCGGGTTGCTGATCGCGCCGGAACTCGCGGTGCTGTGGGTGCTGACCACCGGTGTCGGCGCAGGCGCGTTGTTCTTCCTCGCGCTCGCGTTCTTCAGCCTGCGTGCCGCCGACCCGCGTTCGTCCGCGGCGCTGTCCGGTATGGGACAGTCGATCGGCTACCTCGTCGCGGCGGTCGGGCCGACGCTGTTCGGCGCGCTGCACGACGCGACGGGCGGCTGGCGGGTGCCGCTGGGGGTGCTCGTCGGCGTCGCGGCCGCGCACACCCTGATCGGGTTGCGTGCGGGCCGGGACGCGCACGTGAAGGTGTGAGAGGAGCACGATGCGCCTGCTGGTGATCGGCGGCTGCGGTCTCGTCGGGTCGATGGTGGTGCCGGTGCTGGCCCGCACCCACGAGGTCCGCGTGCTGGACCTGAAGGAACCCCGCGAGGCGGTGCCTGGGGTGGCCTACCACACGGGCAGCCTGCACGACGTGGACCTGGTCGCGTCCCTGACGTCCGGAGTGGACTCGCTGGTGTTCATGGCGATGGGCCCGATGGCGGGCTGGGGGAGCCCGGAGAACGCGCGGCAGCACTTCGACGTCGCCGTGTCCGGGCTGTACCTGGCGCTCACCGGCGCGGCGCGGTCCGGGGTGCGGCACATGGTCTACACCAGCAGCATGTCGGTGTACCCGTACGAGGAACTGACCGGCATGATCACGTTCCCCGACGAGTCGGTGCCGCCGTCGGCCACCGACTTCTACGGCCTCGCGAAGCGCCTCGGCGAGGAGGTCTGCCGCACCGCGACCGACCGCTGGGACATGGACGCCGTGTGCCTGCGGCTGTGCTTCCCAGCCGCCGACGACGAGTGGCCGCGCGGCGACACCCCGATGAAACGCGCGATCAGCACGTCAGCGCGGGACGTCGCCGCCGCGGTCGAGGCCGCGCTGCACCGGCGCGGCCACGGCTTCGACGTCTACGCGATCAGCGGTGACGCCACCGGCCGCACCATGAGCATCGAGAAGGCACGCCGCGAACTGGGCTGGACGCCGGAGGACGTGACGTGATCCCGGGCCTGGTGTCGGTGACGTTCCGGCAGCTGTCACCGGCCGAGATCGTGTCGCTGGTGGTCGACGCCGGGCTCGAAGCCATCGAGTGGGGCGGTGACGTCCACGTCCCGGCCGGCGACTTCCGCACCGCACGCGACGTGCGCGCCCGCTGCGCCGACAACGGGATCGCGATCGAGGCGTACGGCTCCTACTACCGCGCGGACGGCGACTTCGGGCCGGTGCTCGCGACCGCGCTCGCCCTCGGCGCGCCACGGATCCGCGTGTGGGCCGGGACGAAGGGCTCCGCAGGGCAACCGGACCGCGCGGCCGTCGTCGAGGACCTGCGCGCGGTCGCGGCGCTCGCAGGCGGCGAGGGTGTGGAGGTCGCGGTCGAGTACCACGCGGACACGCTGACCGACACCCTCGACTCGGCGCTGGCCCTGTTCGAGGAGGTGCCCGCGCTGAAGTCGTACTGGCAGCCGCCGGTCGGCGCCACCGTCGACGACGCGCTGGCGGCCGTCCCGGCGCTGGACCCGGTCGCGGTGCACGTGTTCAGCTGGACCGACGACGGCACGCGGCTCCCACTCGCCGCGCGGGAGCCGCTGTGGCGCCCGGTGCTCGCCGCACTGCCCGCCGACCGGCACGCACTGCTGGAGTTCGTACGCGCCGACTCACCAACGACGTTCCTGCAAGACGCCACCACCTTGCACACCTGGCTGAAAACCCCACCCCAAGAAGCCACCACCTAAAGGCACGCCCCCACCGAGACAACCCCCCACCACACCCAAACCCGCGAGTCCCCCGTTCAGAACCCGCGAGTCCCCGGTTCGGAACCCGCGAGTCCCGGGTTCAGGACCGGCGAGTCCCCGGTTCGGAACCCGCGAGTCCCCGGTTCGGAACCCGCGAGTCCCCGGTTTAGGACCGGCGAGTCCCGGGTTCGGAACCGGCGAGTTCGCTGTCGGGATTCGCTAGTTCCCTCTCGCCGTCGGCGCTGCTGTCGCGAACCGTCGACTCGGTCGTCCCGAACGGGAGACTCGCGGGTTCCGAACGGGGAACTCGCGGGTTCCGAACGGGAGACTCGCGAGTTTGGTTGCGCGGCACTGGAGGTTTCGGCTGTGCTGGGGTAGCGCTCGGGCCCGAGTTGCACGGTGCGAACGTCATCTTGCGGCGCGCTGAGGCGGAGCGCTGTTCGGGCCTCGACCCACGGACGCTAACCTCAGCCGTTCTCTGGCGCTGGTGAGCGTTCCGCGGAGGTGAGCCTTGGGCGTCGCTGATGTCGTACCCCTCGTCGACCAGCACTGCCACGGGGTGGCGACCGGGGAGGTCGATCCCCGGGAGTGGCTGTCCGAGGCAAAAAACGCGAGGCGGCACCCGTTCCGGTCGCTGCTCGGCCTCTCGGTGCGACGCTGGTGTGCGCCGGTGCTCGGGATGCCGACGCTGGCCCCGGCGGAGGAGTACCTGTGGCGGCGCGCCGAGCTGGGCTGGCTCGAGGTGTCCAAACGCCTGCTCACGGCGGCCGGGGTGCGGCACTGGTTCGTCGACACCGGTTACGTGCCGGGGCCGGTGACCTCGCCGTCGGGTCTCGCGGAGCTCGGTGGCGGCACCGGGCACGAGGTGGTGCGGATCGAGGCCGTCGCGGAGGCGGTGCAGAAGACCGCGACGTCACCGGAGGGGTTGCTCGACAAGATCAGGGCGGCGCTGCACGTGGCACCCGCGATCGCGTTCAAGTCGATCGTCGCCTACCGGTACGGGCTGGAGCTGCCTGGCGCGCAACCCGCCCGCGCCGAGGCGGTGCGGGCCGCCGCGTCCTGGTTACGTGCCAAGGACAGCGACCTCACCGACCCGGTGCTGCTCGCGTGGCTGGTGCACGAGGCCGCGCGGGTCGGCGCCGAGCGGGGTCTCCCGCTGCAGTTCCACACCGGATTCGGTGACGCCGACCTGCGGCTGTCGGCCACGGATCCGGTGCTGCTGACCGAGTTCCTGCGTGCCGTGCGGTGCCAGGTCGTGTTGCTGCATTGCTATCCCTTCCACCGCAACGCCGCGTACCTGGCGCACGTGTACGACCACGTGCACGTCGACCTCGGGCTGACGATCCCGTTCGTCGGCGTGCGGTCCGCGGCGGTGCTCGCCGAGGTGCTGGAGATCGCCCCGTTCGACTCGGTCCTGTACTCCTCGGACGGCAGCGTGCTGCCGGAACTGCACTACCTCGGCGCGGCACTGTGGCGCAGAGCGGTGAACACCCTCACCGACTCGTGGCTCACCGAGGAAGCCCTCACCACCGCCGACGCGGAACGGCTGGCCTACGGCATCCTCGGCGGCAACGCCGCCCGTCTGCACCGCCTCTGAGCATCCACCCAGGACAACCCGCCTCGGACCCGCCCACCCACCAACCCCGCGAGTCCGCGTTCGGAACCCGCGAGTCTCCCGTTCGAGACCGGTGAGTTGGCGGTTCGCGCATGTCACTCGCGCCTCGAACCGCTGACTCGCTGGTTCCGAACGGGGAACTCGCGGGTTCCGAACCGGGGACTCGCGGGTTCCGAACGGGGAACTCGCGGGTTCTGAACCGGGGACTCGCGGGTTCCGAACGGGGGACTCGCGGGGTTGAACGGGGGATTTGCAGGGGATGGGTACGAATGGTGGTCGTTTTAAGACGAACGATCGTGCTTTTGTGATGACACGAAGGCGACCTTTCAGCAGAGGAGAAGTCAGGGGCGGGCCCGGTCCAGAAGGGCCTCGAACGCGGCGCGGGCACGGGACTCCGCGGTCGGGTCACCGAGCAGGCGGCCCGACATGTGGCGCGACAGCATCACGCCGTCGACCTCGAACGCGAACTGCTCCGGCTCGGCGTCCGCCCGGAAATGACCCTCGGACAGGCCGGTGCGGAAGACCTCCGCGAGCGAGTCCAGCCAGTCCTGCTGGTAGCGCACGAGCCGGTCCCGCACCGGCCCCGGCTGGTCGTCCAGCTCGGAGGACGCGGCGACGAACAGGCACCCGCCGGGCTGGCCGTCCCACGTCAGCCAGTTCTCGAACAGCGCGCGCACGCGCGGCTCACCACGCGGTTCGGTCAGCGCGGGCGCGACCACCTCGGCCACGAACCGCGCCCGCGTGTGCTCCAGTATCGAGACCTGCAGCGACTCCTTGGACCGGAAGTGCGCGTACAGGCCACTCTTCGACAGCTCCGCGCTCGTCGCGAGCGTGCCGATGGTGATGCCACCCAGCCCGACCGACCGCGCCAGGCGGCTGGCCGTGTCCAGGATCGCCTCACGGGTGGCCTCACCCTTGCGCATGTCCGCGACAATAGCACGACCGGTCGTGTGAGACCGGCAACCAGGCAGGACACCCAGTGGAGCCAGGCTCAGTCGCCCCACACCTCCGCCGCCGTCTCCACGATGAGCGCGAGCTTCGCGACCTGCTCGTCGTAGGTCAGCGCGTTGCCCTCGACCGTGGAGGAGAACCCGCACTGCGGCGACAGGCACAGCTGGTCCAGCGGCACGTACCGCGCGGCCTCGTCGATCCGCCGCTTCAACTCGTCCTTGGACTCCAGCGCACCACGCTTGGTGGTCACGAGCCCCAGCACGACGTTCTTGCCAGGCGGCACGAACCGCAGCGGCGCGAACCCACCGGACCGCTCGTCGTCGTACTCCAGGAAGAACCCGTCGACGGCCAGCTCGGAGAACAGCGCCTCGGCCACGAAGTCGTAGCCACCGGACGCGGCCCACGACGAGCGGAAGTTGCCCCGGCACATGTGCGTGGTGACCCGGAGATCCGACGGCCGGTCCGCGATGGCCGCGTTGATCTGCCTGATGTAACGCAGGTGCTGGTGCTCCGCGTCGTCACCGCGCGCGGAGAGCTCCGCCCGCTGCGCCGGGTCGTTGAGGTAGGCCAGCGAGGTGTCGTCGAGCTGCAGGTACCGGCAGCCCAGCTCGTACACACCGCGCACCTGGTCGGAGTACGCCGCCGACAGGTCCGCCCAGAACTGCTCCTCGTCCGGGTACACCGCCGGATCGAGCGCGGCGGGCCCACCCCGGTAGTGGACCATGCTCGGCGAGGGGATGGTGAGCTTCGGCGTCACCGCGCCGCCAGCCACGTCCCTCAGGAACGTGAAGTCGTCGGCGAAGACGGTCTCCCGCAACCGCACCGGACCGTCCACGTGCAACGCGGCGGTGGTGAACTCGATGACCCCGCCCGGATTCTCGAACCGCACCTTGATCGCGTCGTCCGGCGCGGAGGAGATGCCGCCGAGCCGGTAGATGAAGTCCATGTGCCACGACGTGCGGCGGAACTCGCCGTCGGTGGCCGAATTCAGCCCGGCCTCGGACTGCATCGCGACCACGTGCCGGACCGCCTCGTCCTCCACCGTCCGCAGCTCCTGTGCCGACAGTCTCCCGTTCGCGTGGTCGTCGCGTGCGGTCAGCAGCGCAGCCGGGCGCAGCAGGCTGCCGACGTGGTCGGCCCGGAACGGAGGCAGTTTCGATGAACCGGCCATGGTGTTCCTCCTCAGAACGGGTAGGCGGGAATCTGCCCGCGCACGGTGATCCACCGCGACTCGGTGAACGCGTCCAGGTTCGCGAGACCGCCGAACCGCGCGCCGGTGCCCGACGCGGCGACCCCGCCGAACGGCGCGACCGCCTCGTCGTTCACGGTCTGGTCGTTGATGTGCGCGATGCCGGTGGGGATGCGCTCGGCGAGCGCGAGGCCACGCATGGCGTCGCCGGTGAGGATCGACAGCGACAGCCCGTACTCGCTGTCCGCCGCGAGCGCCGCGGCCTCGTCGTCGCTGCCGAACCGGACCACCGGCGCGACCGGCCCGAACACCTCGTTGGCGTAGGCGGGCATGTCGGTGGCCACGCGGTCGAGCACGGTCGGCCGGTAGAACAGGCCGTCGTGGGTGCCGCCGGACGCGAGCCGCGCACCGGCGTCCACGGTGGCCGTGACGAGGTCGTGGACCTTGCCGAGCTGGCCGTCGTCGATCAGCGGGCCGAGCGCGACCTTCCCGGTGGCCGGGTCGCCGACCGGCAGCGCGGCCGCGTGCGCGGCCAGCGCCTCCACATAGGACTCCGCGACCCGCTCGTGCACCAGGTGCCGGCCGGTGGTCATGCAGATCTGGCCCTGGTGCAGGAAAGAACCCCACGAACCGGCCGACACCGCCCGCTCGACGTCCGCGTCGTCCAGCACGATCAGCGCTGAGTTTCCGCCCAGCTCCAGGTGTGCCCGCTTGAGGTGCTTCGCGGCCAGCTCACCGACCTTGCGGCCGGCCGCGGTGGAGCCGGTGAACGAGACGACCTTCACGCGCGGGTCCTCGACCAGCGCCGTGCCCGCGTCCGCGCCGCCGGGCAGCACTTGCAGGAGCCCGTCGGGCAGCCCGGCGTCGGCGAACGCCCGCGCGATCGCGAAGCCGCCGCTGACCGGGGTGCGCAGGTCCGGCTTGAGCACCACCGCGTTGCCGAGCGCGAGCGCGGGCGCGACCGAGCGGATCGACAGGATCAGCGGCACGTTGAACGGCGAGATCACACCGACCACACCGACCGGCACGCGGCGCAGCATCGACAGCCGCGGCTCGGACGTCGGCAGGAGCTGACCGGGTGGCTGGGACGCGAGCGCGGCCGCCTCGTAGCACTCCTGCGCGGCCACCCCGACCGCGAACGCGGCCATGTCCGGCACCGCGCCGGTCTCGCGGACCACCCAGTCCTGGAGGTCGGCGAAGCTCGCCTCGATCGCCGCACCGGCCTTGCGCAGCACCGCGGCCCGGTCGGAGAAGGACGCGGCGGCCCACTCCTTCTGCGCCGCCGCGGCCCGCGCGCACGCGGCGTCCACATCGGACGCGTCGGCGACACCGGTGCGGCCCAGCTCGTTGCCGGTCGCGGGCTCGACGATCGCGGTGTCGCCGCCGTGCGCGGCAACCCAGCCGCCGCTGTAGAGGGTGCCCGGTTCGAACCACGTGGTCATGTGCGCTCCTGCTTGGCTTTCTGGATCTGGGCGTACACCTGGCCGCGCAGCTCGGTGAACCTCGGGTCGGCGCGGGTGCCGAGCTGGTCGCGCTCGGCGGGCAGGTCGATCGCGAGGTCCTCGGCTACCGTGGTCGGCGACGAGGACAGCATCACCACCCGCTGTCCAAGGTAGACCGACTCGTCGATGTCGTGCGTGACGAACAGCAGCGTGACCCCGAGCCGCTGCCACACCGACCGGAGCAGGTCCTCGAGGTCGGCGCGGGTCTGCGCGTCGACCGCCGCGAACGGCTCGTCCATCAGCAGCACCCGTGGCTGGTAGGCGATCGCGCGGGCGATGGCGACGCGCTGCTGCATGCCGCCGGAGAGCTGCCACGGGTACGCGGCGTGCGCGTCGGACAGCCCGACCGCGTCGAGTGCCCCGGTCACCAGCTCGCGCCGCTTCGCCTTTCCCGTGCCCGCGGCACGCAGCGGCAGGTCCACGTTGTCCCGCACCCGCAGCCACGGGAACAGGCTGCGGCCGTACTCCTGGAACACCACCGCGAGCCCGTCCGGCGGGCCGTCGACCACCTTGCCCTCCACCACGATCTCACCCGAGGTCGGTGGGAGCAGTCCGGCGATGCAGCGCAGCAGCGTGGTCTTGCCGCAGCCGGACGGGCCGACCACGCACACGAACTCGCCGTCCGCGACGGAGAACGACACGTCGCCGATCGCCTCGACGTGGCGCCCCTTGGCGTCGTAGGTCTTGGACAGGCCATTGACGGTGAGCATCAACGCTCCTTCCGTACGCCCTGTATGCCCGCCCGCATACCGAGGTACCAGCCGAGGACGCGCCGCTCGACGAGCCGGAACGCCCACGCCAGCAGCACACCCAGCAGCCCGAGCAGGAGCACACCGCTCCACATCTGCGGAATCCGGAAGCCGTCCTTGAACTGGATGACCGTGAACCCGATGCCGCTCGACGCCGCGAACATCTCGCTGATGACCATCAAGATAATGCCGATGGACAGCGCCTGCCGGGCACCGGCCACGATCTGCGGGCTCGCCGACCGGACCGTCAGGTGCAGGAGCCGCAGGCGGCCGCGGATCTTGTAGCTGCGGCAGGTGTCCTTGAGCACCTCGTCGACCGCGCGCACGCCCTCGACCGTGTTCAGCAGGATCGGCCAGAGACAACCGCTGAGGATGACCAGCACCTTCATCAGGTCGCCGATACCGGCCATCAGCATCAGGATCGGCACCAGCACCGGCGGCGGCACCGCGCGCAGGAACTCCAGCAGCGGCTCGACCACCGCCCGCAGCGTGCGGTTCGCGCCGATGAGCATGCCGAGGCCGATGCCGGCCACCAGCGCGGCCGCGTAGCCGATGCCGAGCCGGGCGAGGCTCGGCAGCACGTCGTCGACCATGCGCGGCCCGAACCACGTCTCCGGGAAGACCTCGAGGATCCGCTTCAGCGGCGGGAAGTAGAAGTCGGTGCTGCCCGCGCTCGCGAACCACCACGCAGCGACGAGCACGACCGGCAGTGCGACGGCCAGTGCGATCCGCCTGATCACGCGGGCACCTCCGTCCGCACCGACGGGTGCCACGCCAGCGCCCTGCGCTCGGCCGCCCGGGTGAGCACGTTCGCCGCGACACCGAACAGGCCGGTCACCACGATCAGCGCGTACATCACCGGCACCGCACCGGACGTGCGTGCGTTCGCGATCTCCTGCCCGAGTCCCGGCGAGCCGATGACCAGCTCACCGGTGATCGTCAGGATCAGCGCGACGGTCGCGGCGAGCCGGATGCCGGTGACGACGTAGGGGAGCGCGGTCGGCCAGACCAACCAGCGGACCCGCGCCCACCGGTTCAGGTGGTAGGACCGTGCCGTGTCGGCGGCGACCGGGTCGATGTCCGCGACCCCGGCGAGCGTCTGGATCAGCACCTGCCAGAACGCCGCGTACACCACGAGGATCAGCGTCGCCTCGACCGTCGACCCGTACAGCACCACCACGAGCGGGATCAGCGCGACCGACGGGATCGGCCGCAGGAACTCGATCGTGGACGCGGTCGCCGCGCGCAGCACCGGCACCGACCCGATCGCCACCCCGGTCACGACGCCCAGCACGACCGCGATCACCAGACCGAGCAGCCAGGTGCCGAGCGTGTCCCCGACCGCGCCCCAGAACTCCCCGCGCCGCGCCTGTTCCCCGAGCGTGCCGAGGATGTCGCTGGTCGGTGGTGCGTACCTGGCGGGAACGAGCCCGATCCGGGGCGCGATCTCCAGCAGGACACCGAAACCGACCAGCCCGGCGAGGCCGAGGAGCACCTTCACGGGAGAAGCGCGTCCAGGTCGGGGGCCGCCTCGATCAGTCCGTCCTCGACGGCGAGGTCGGCCATGGTCTGGAGGGAGTCCCGGTTGACCTCGGCAGGCCACTTCGGCAGCGTGACCTTCTCGATCACCTCGGGCGCGATCTTGGTGTAGGTGCCGATGACCGCCCGTGCCTCGTCCGGGTGACTGTCCGCATAGGACAGTGACTCCTGCATGGCCTCGGTGAACCTGAGCACCAGGTCGGGGTTCTCCGACAGCAGCTGCTGGGAGGTGAAGTAGGCCGCCACGGTCAGGTCGTCGGCGGCGTCGACGTAGCTGGAGGCGATCCTGCGCCCGCCCTCCGCGAGCACCGCCTGCTGGAACGGCTCGACCACGAACACGGCGTCCACCTGACCGCCTGCCAGCGCGGCGGGCTGTTCGGGGAACGGCAGCGCCACGAACTCGACCTTCGACGGGTCACCGCCCGCCTTGCGCACCGACGCGCGGACGCTGGTGTCGACGATGTTGGACAGCGTGTTCGCCGCGACCGTCCTGCCCTCCAGGTCCTTCGCGGTCCTGATCGGGCTGTCGCCCTTCACCATCAGCCCGGCGAAGTCCTCGCCGTCCACGCCGGTGGAGTTGTTGCCGTTGCTGACGACCTTGACCGGCAGCCCCTCGGACTGCGCGAGCAGCAACGAGACCACGTTGCTGAACCCGAACTGGTACTGCTCGCTGACGACCGCGGGCACGATCGCCGCGCCGCCCTCCGCCTGCGCAAGTTCGAGGTCGATGTCGCGTTCGTCGAAGAAACCCTTCTCGAGACCGAGGTAGATCGGTGCCACGTCGAGGATCGGGATGACACCGACCGTGACCTTGTCCGGTTGCCCAGGTGCCGCCGCCTCGTTGCCGCCGGAGCCGCAGGCCGTGGCGAAGAGGGAGGTGGCGAGCAGGAACGCAGCGAGATGACGTCGCATGGGCGCAACTCCGATGTTCGGGTACCGCACGCTCGTTCTCCAGGTGAACCTAGAGCGCGGTGATTGTGAGGTCAACAGTTGCCTGAGTACTATCGTGCGACTGGAGAACTGGCGTTCGCATTGCGTACGGGAGTGGTCGTGTGGCCGGTCGGGGTGCGGACTTCGTGCAGTCACTGGAACGCGGCCTCGCGGTGATCCGCGCGTTCGACCACGAACACCCGGAGCTGACACTGTCCGAGGTGGCCGCCCGCACCGGCGTGACCCGCGCCGTGGCCCGCCGGTTCCTCCTCACACTGGCGACGCTGGGTTACGTGCGCAACGACGGCCGGTTCTTCTCGTTGACCGCGCGGGTGCTGGAGCTGGGGTACGCGTACCTGTCGTCGCTGTCGCTGCCGGAGGTCGCGGAGTCGCACCTGGAGGCGCTCGTCGCGGAGGTGAACGAGTCGTCGTCGGTGTCGGTGCTCGACGGCCACGACGTGGTCTACGTGGCCAGGGTGCCGGTCTCCCGGATCATGACGGTGTCGATCAGCGTGGGCACCCGCTTCCCGGCGTACGCGACGTCGATGGGCCGGGTGCTGCTGGCCGGACTGCCCCCCGAGGAGCTGGACGAGTACCTGTCCGCGGTGACGATGGCGCCGCTGACCGCACGGACCCTGACCTCGGTGGCCGCCCTGCGCACGGAGATCGCGAAGGTGCGCACCCAGGGCTGGTCGCTGGTCAACCAGGAACTGGAGGAGGGCCTGCGCGCGCTGGCCGCCCCGGTCCGCGACCGCACCGGCAAGGTCGTCGCCGCGGTCAACGTGTCCGCCCACGCGAGCCGCACGTCACTGGAGTCCATGCGCCGCGACCTGCTGCCCCCGCTGCTGAAGGCCGCCGCCCACATCGAGGCCGACATCCCGGGCCCGCGCCGCCGCGGCTGATGCCCTGAAAGGCGCGTTCAGGGCACTGGGCGCCCTGAACGCGCCTTTCAGGGCACTGGTCCGGCCTGTACCGCGAAACGGACATCCCCGGGGTCCCTGCGTCCGTAGTATCGGCGGTTGCTGATCACCATTACCCCGGAACGAGTTGTCCCATGCTGACCGAGTTCGTGCGTGACCACTACTTCACGACGGCCTGGTTCGGGCTGATGGCCTTCGTGTGGTTCGGCTGGTCGCAGGAGGACCCGCCGAAGCGGTGGCGGCCATGGCTGGGCGCGGGGTCGGTGCTCGGCATCGGGTTCGCCGTCTGGTTCGGCGTGCTGACCGCCACGAACTGGGACCAGCCGTCGGCGCTGGCGGGCAGGTACGGCTGGTTCGGTGTCCTGGTCGCGGCCGAGGTCGTTGTCGCGGGTCTCGGTTGCCTGCTGCTGGCCAGGCGGGGGGCGTCCCGGTGGCTGGCCTGGTGGGTCGCGGTGGTGGTGGCCGCGCACTTCCTGCCGCTGGCCGTGCTGCTGGCGGACGCCGGGGTCGGCGTCGCGGGCGTCGTGCAGCTTGCCGCGCTCGGGGCGGCGGTGCCCCGCCTGCGTGCCACCGACACGACGACGAGCCGCGTGGCGGGCCCGGTCATGGGCACGGTCCTGCTGGTGAGCGCGGTGACCGGCGCGGTGCTCACCGTCGTCTAGCTCAGCCGGCCTTGCCGACCGTCCATTCCGCGGTGTGGGGGAGCAGGCCGGGGACGTCCTCGGTGAGGCGGGCGAAGTCGAGCACCTGGCCGATGAGGCTCGCCGGGTCGTTCTCGATGGCCGCCCACGCCCTGGCGCGTTCCTGTTCGCTCGCGAAGCGGCCGTGGTCGAAGGCCCGCCGCGCCGCGGTGCGCAGTGCGTCCAGGTCGTGGACGACGACCGAGATCTCGGCCGCTACGTGAAACCGCCGGTCCCGGTCGCCGGCGATGGCCAGCACCTGGGAACGGCTCAACTCGTGGGTCATGACTCCATGGTGCGCCCGCGCAAGCACGTCAACCAGGCAGAACAGCCCTTTCCGGGTAAAGACCGGGGTCCCCCTTAGGGGCGGGGAGGATGTCCAGCGCACGCAGCCGGGACAGCAGCGCGGCCATCGCGCCGGGCTCGTCGGCGTAGAACGCCGACTCGCGGATCCGGTGCAGGTGCCAGCCGCAACGTTCCAGGTCACGCTGGGTGGCGAGGTCCCGTTCGTACGCCGGTGCGCCCTGCCACGTGTCGCCCTCGCACAGCACGGCCAGGCGGGACTGGGCGCCTACCACGACGAGGTCCAGCCGCAGCCGTTCCGCCAGGTGCGCCGGGATCACCCCGTACCCCAGCGTGACCAGCCGGTTAGCCACCCGCTGCTCGAACAGCGAGTCGAACGGCTCCACCCGCACGTCGGCGGGCACCGGCGCCGTCAGCGTGCCCGCGTCGCCCTGTGCCGCCAGCACGCCGTAGCAGTGGTCCAGGAGCTGGAACCGCATGTCCTCCGGGTTCCCCAGCGCCGAGAGCGGCACCGAGTGGAACACCCACATCTGGTCGCGCGCCCGCGACGCCGCCACGTTGTACCGCTGCACGTACATCTCCCGCGTCAGCGGCATGAGCCGGTCCGCGGCGCCCGCCACCATCGACAGGAACATCACATCCCGCTCGGCGCCCTGGAAGTCGGCCGAGTCGCCGCACTGCAGCCTGCGCGCCGCCCAGTCCTCCGGCGGGATCCGGTCCAGCAGCCTGCGTTCGATCGCCTTCGCCTGCGCCGCACCGAGAAGCGAGATCACGCCGAACGTCCTGCTGTCGTACCGTGGGTCGGCGAGGCATTTCTCCAGCTGCTCCACCACGGCCTCGACCTCGGCCGCGTTGACCTTGTTCGTGCTGCCCGCCACCGTGCCGCCCACGTCGACCGCGCGGATCGGCGGCAGCCGGTCTGCGCCGTACTGCCGCACCGGCACCAGCCTGATCCCGTCCGGTTCGTACGCCACCCGGTTGGAGAACCCGATGATCTCCGGGACGCAGCGGCGGTGCTCGGTGAGCGTCAGCAGCCCCCGGTAGCGCATCTTGGCCTCGTCGAACAGGCTGCGCTGCGGGTCCTGCCACGCGGACCGGTAGGGGTCGTCGGCGAGGTACTGGCCCGCGAGGTCACGCAACTGCTGCTGGTCGACGCCGACCGCGGTCGGCGACACCTGCTTGTCGTCGCCGATCACGACCATCCGCGGCGCCAGGTACTGCAGGAACGTCGCCTCCAGCCCGGCCTGCGACGCCTCGTCCACGATCACCACGTCGAACATGTCGCGGCGGATCTGCAACTGCTCCGCGATCCGGTACACCGGCATGATCCACACCGGCACCGCGGACCGGCAGCGGTCCATCGCGGTCCGCACCTCGGCACGCCGCTGCGCCGCGTACTTGCCGGTGCCCTTGCCGAGCCTGCGCACCAGGTAGGCGTAGTGCTCCAGGTTGGCCCGCGCCTGCCCGGTGAGCCGGTCCGGCGACACCGCGTGCCGCCAGGCCCGGGTCGCGGCAAGGCTTTCGACCTCGCGCCGGATCCGTTCCTCGGTCAGCGCGATCTCCGCCTGCACGGCGTTGACGTCCGCCGCGCCGCGCGCCGCCACCCACGCCCCCGCCGCGGCCCACGACCACGCGGCGCCGAACGTGGCGAGCTTCTCGCCCCACAGCGCCGGGTCGGCCGTGACCGCGGCACGCAGCCCCGGCGGCACCAGGGACCCCAGCTCGTCGCGGCGGGCCAGCATCGCCCGGACCGTGACCAGCCTGCTCAGGCGCTGGTAGGCCGTCGCGTACGCGGCCGGGTCGCGCTCCCGCACGGCCGCGAGCAGCGCGGCCACGCACGGCGCCGCGTCCGCCCGTCCGGCCACCGCGGCGACCGCGGCCGCCAGGCGGCGCAACGGGAGCGTGGCCGTGGCGTGCGCGTCGACGGCGGCCGCCACGTCGACCAGGTTCGCGTAGCGGCGGACCGAGTCCAGGTCCGTCCAGTCCGGGCGCGGCAGCCCGGCCTCGGCGAACCGGTGCTGCTCGGCGTCGAGCGCCTCGCCGAGCCGCAGCACCCGGTGCAGCTGGTCCAGTTCCGTGCCGTGCCACCGCACGCGCTCGTTGAGCGGGTCGGTCGGCAGCAGCGGCACACCACCTGGCCACGACCGGTCCAGCGCCGCGAGCACCCGCGTCGCCTCCGCCCACAGGATGAACGCGCCGACCTGCGCCGCCGACGTCGGCGGCAGCCCGTCCACCAGCACCTGCTCGAACAGCTGCTGCGCCTGCTTGACCGGTTTCGGGGTGAGCGCACCGATTTTTGGCAGCCCGCTCGGGCCGGTCCTCAACGACCCGCCCGCGAGGTGCGCGTGGAGCTGCTTCGCAGCCGGGACGAGCATCGCCGGACTGCCCGACACCTCGACCTCGGTGAGCGGGCCGAGCTGGGAGACCAGCCCGCTCGCCTGCGCGACGAGCTGCCCGATCTGCTCAGCACGCGAGTGCCACAGGCGCGCCCGGCCGGTCTGGATGTCGGCGAGTGCCTCCCGCATCCAGCTCTCCCTGCGCCGTGCGAGGTCGTCGGCCTCGTCGGCCAGCTCCGACAACCGTCTGCGCAGTTGCGCGCGGGCGCCGGGCTCGATGCCGCGTACCGCCTCGAAAGCGGGGTGCTGCTTGAGTTCGGCGTGCCTGGCCTCGGTCTGCGCCGCGGCCCGTTCGGTGTCGACGAACTCGGTGAACACCTGCGGCGCCGGGGCCGTGCCCAGCTCGACGAGCCGCCCGGCCGCTTCGGTCTCGTCGGCGAGCAGCGCGGGGTCGGTCAGCAGCCCGTGCCACTCGACGATCTCGCCGGTGGCCAGCGGCGGTGTGCTGTCCGGTGCGACGTCGGTGTGGTCGCGCAGCCAGCCGAACGCCGGTTCCTGGCGCCGCAGCTGGAGCGCGATCGCGGCGAGCGTGCCGCGGTAGCCGGCGTGGTCGTGCTCGCGGACCTCGTCCCGGCGGGCCTCGACGAGCTGGTCGTGCAGCTCAGCGCGCCGCAGCCCCAGCCGCTCGACGTGCGCGAGGCAGCGGCGGACGGTGTCGGCCGCCACGTCGTCGTCGTGGTCGGTCGCGGCGGCGGCGATCCGCTCGACCGCGACCTTCAGGTCCGACATGTCCTCCCGCGACGAGCCGACCACCGCCACCGACAGCGGCTTGATCCCGGCGGGCAGCTTGTCGCGGACCTCACGCAGCGCGCGGTCGGTGTGCGCGGTGACAAGGACCCGCTTGCCCTGCGCCAGTAGGTGCGACAACAGCGCGGCCGCGGTGTGCGTCTTGCCGGTGCCCGGTGGGCCCTGCACGAGCGTCTGTGCCTGCGTGTCGACCTGCCGGACGATACGCAGCTGGGTGTCGTTGACCGGCAACGGAAGGAACGGGTGACCGTCCACTTCGACCAGTGCGCCCTCCGGCGGGTCACCGGCGTGCGGCCGGGGCCGGTGGTCGGGGTCGACGAGCGGCGCCAGCCCGTCCGGCACGACACCGTCCTCGCCGAGCTGCGCGACGATCGTGGAGAAGATCTCGACGAGCCCCTGCTGCGAACGCCTGCGCAGGATGACCGCGGGCGCGTACGCGGCCACCGCGTTCTGCGCGGGCACGGGGGCCGCGTCGTCGTCGCGGTACTCGCCGTCCGGGTCCAGCGCGTGCACGAGCCGTCGCACGAGCACGGCGGTTTCCTTGCGGTGCAGGGGATGCGTCTTGAGGTCGCTGGCGAGCGCGCGGATCTCCCCGACGTGCCGCGGGTTGGGCACCAGCCCCGGATCGAGCATGTCCAGCTCGACGTCCGCGGCCGCGACCGACTCGACGCGGTGCACCGTCAGCCGCCCGCTGTCGTCGTCGAACCGGATGCCGACCGGTGCGGTGACCAGGTGCCTGCGCGCCCCCGGCCCGGCCCACGCGAGGCATCCGACGCCAAGGACCAGCTCCAGCTCCTCCGGGTTGCCCGCCGCGGCCACGTACGCGGCGAACAGCTGCGCGTAGCCGGCGCGAACGGGCCGGTCGGCGCGTTCGCGGGCGGCCCAGGCCTGCCAGTCGACCAGCCACGAGACGTACCGCTCGGTCAGCTCGGCCGGTGCGTCGTCGGTGAGCTGGGGGGTGGTGGCGGGGTCGCGCCAGTCGGCGGTGAGCCAGTCGACGAGCCCGTCGGGTGCCGGTGGTTCGTGTCGGACGACCCGCTCGACGGTGAGGATGTCGGCGTCCGGGTCCGGGTCCCCGCGGTGCGCGGAGCTGACCGCGGGGTGGTCGGGCAGGTCGGCCAGCCACAGGACCGACCGGTAGCCGTCGACGGTGCGTGGTGGCTGGTTGCGGAGCTGTTGCGTGCGCCCGAGAAACTCGAACAGGCGAACGGCACGGCCGACCAACGGATCGGCGTCCCCTCCAGTCGCCTGGCTCACACCTGTCAACGGTACCGGAAGATCCAGGTCAACCCGGTTCGCCGAGGTCCGCGACGGCTACGCCACAAGGCGCAATGCGCGGCCGATCCGGCGGTCCGACTCCTCAAGTTCGGCTCGAGCGCGTACCCTGAGTGGTCTGGCGGTAACCGTGGATTCGAGGCAGGAGGGCTGATGGCCCAGGAAGACCCTCGCGGTGAGGAGTCTCCCAGGCTCGGCAGCGGCGAGCAGTCCGGCGCACCGACGGCGCGACGGATCGTGCTCGGCGCGCAGCTTCGCCGTCTCCGGGAGGCAGCTGACATCAGTCGTGCCGACGCCGGCTATGCCATCCGCGGCTCCGACTCCAAGATCAGCCGCATGGAACTCGGCCGCGTCGGCTTCAAGGAACGCGACGTCGCCGACCTGCTTTCCATGTACGGCGTCGCGGACGAGGACGAACGCAACGTCTTCCTGGAGATGGTGCGCAAGTCCAACGAGCGCGGCTGGTGGCACCGCTACTCCGGCACCATGCCGAACTGGTTCCAGGACTACGTCGGGCTCGAGGAGTCCGCGTCCCTGATCCAGAGCTACGAGCTGCAGTTCGTGCCCGGCCTCCTGCAGACCGAGGACTACATCCGCGCCGTCGTCAGCCACGGCAGGCCCGAGCTGCTCGGCCAGGACGGCGAACGCCGGGTCGCGCTCCGCATGCAACGGCAGAAGGTGCTGACCAGGCAGGGCGCGCCGCGCGTGTGGGCGGTGGTCGACGAGTCCGTGCTGCACCGGCCCATCGGCGGCCCGCGGGTGCTGCGCGAACAGATCGAGCACCTGCTGGAGCTGACGAAGCAGCCGAACGTGACGTTGCAGATCCTGCCCTACCACATGAGCGGCTACGCGGCCGAGGGCGCGTTCACGCTCCTGCGGTTCGCTGAGCCCTCGTTGCCGGACATCGTGTACATCGAGCATCTCAGTGGTGCGCTCTACCTGGACCGGGTCGAGGAGCTGGAGGTCTACGGGCGCGTCATCGACCGGCTGGCTGTGGACGCCGAGACACCGGACCGGAGCCGGCAGATGCTGTCGAAGTTCCGGCAGGAGATCTGACGCCGCTTTCGGGTGTCTCTACAGCACCAGAGCCGGGCGCTACGCGCCCGGTCCGCGCAACCCCAACGGCCGGGACAGGACCGTCAGCCAGGTGACGGCGCTGGCAATGCCCTGAAAGGCGCGTTCAGGGCGCTGGGCGCCCTGAACGGCCCATTCACGGCACTCGTCACGCCGTGAACGCGCCTTCCACGGCGCAGGTCCGGCCCGCGGGGTCCGCCGGGCGCTGCGCGAGCGGGGGTCGCTGCGCGGGGCGTGTGCCGTGCCTGAACGACGCTTTCGGGACGCTCAACGCCATGAAAGCGTCTTTCGGGGCGCGTAGCGGGCGGACGACGGTTCTTCGCAGGTGGAGCGGGTTCTTCCGAAGGTAACCGCGCATTCCCTCTCCATTGTTCTGCCGCCCCGGTTGGTGCATTCGGGTGAGCTTGGCGCGCGTGGCGAATCGTTACCATCTCCGGCTCCGCATACCTGTGTGACTGCATGTGTTCGTTGGTGTGTCTCGTTCGAGACGTCAAGCTGCGGCGATGTGTTGCCGACAGTGACAACGTTGCGCCGGTTGCCGGTGTGGGGTACACCCTCAGTAGTGAAAGCGGGGCCGCCTGTGTGCGCCCGTACAGATGCACGTGCATTTACCGCTGCACCTGCGCGTGTTACCGTGCAATCGGTCAATGCACGTGCATCTGCACCCACTGTTTGCGATGTCGGAAAGGTGGGGTCCCCCTTATGGACACGATCCACAACGGCGTTTCGGCGGATGAGCTCCCCGGTGTGGCCTGGCGTAAGAGCAGCTACAGCGGTGCCGTCGGCAACTGCGTGGAACTGAGCTGGTTCGACAGTCAGGCGGGTGTGCGCAACTCCCGCGACCCGCACGGGCCCGTGCTCGTGGTGCCCACGCGCATGCTTCGTTCCTTCGTCGTCGATGCCAAGGATCGGAGTGCTTGATGTCCACCACTGGTGTCGCCGCACTCGGCGTCGACTTCCAGTTGCGCGCGCTGGTCGGCAAAGGCTTCCGCTTTGTCGACCCGCGCGACGAGCAGGGTGAGGTCCTCGCTGTCGTGGGGGTCCGTGCCCACGACGACGTGCTCGACGTCGTCGAGCTGCGCGGCGAGGACGACGTCGTCGCCACGCGGATGCCGTCCGACCAGGACCTGCTGGCCCCTCGGCGCGTCCACTGGCGGGAGCAGGGGCCCGCGTCAGTGGTCCTGGCGAAGCTGTTGTCCCTGCCGGACGAGTACGTTCCCGGCCTGCTGCACAACCCGGCCAGGGCGATCGCCTAGTACCCGGCGCGGCCGCCGCTGATGTCGTGGACGGCGCCCGTCGAGAAGCTGCAGCGCTCCGAAGCGAGCCACGCCACCAGTTCGGCCACCTCGCGCGCGGAACCCATGCGGCGCATGGGGATCAGGCTCACCAGCCGTTCCAGCACCGCGGGGGCGGTCGCCGCGTTCATGGGGGTCTCGATCACCGCCGGGGCGACCGCGTTGACCAGCACGCCGGTGGTCGCGAGCTCCTTGCCCAGCGACTTGGTGAGCCCGAGCACCGCCGCCTTGCTGGCCGAGTAGGCCGCCAGGTTCGGGTTGCCCTCCTTGCCCGCGATGCTCGCGACGTTCACCACGCGGCCCCAGCCCCGCGCCACCATCCCCGGCACGAACGCCCGGCACATGTGGAACACGCCGGTGACGTTCACGGCGAACGTCGCCGCCCACTCGTCGTCGGTCACGTCCGTGAACGGTTTGTTCGGGCCGATGATGCCCGCGCTGTTGACCAGCACGTCCACCGTCAGGTCGGCGGCGGCCTCCTCGACCGCCGCCGCCGACGTGACGTCGAGGCGCAGGTCCGCGCCGGGGGCGACGTCGGCGGTGACCACCGAGAGTCCCTCCGAGGCGAGCAGTTCGGCACAGGCCTGTCCGATGCCGCTCGCGCCCCCGGTGACCAGCGCCGTCCGTCCCACGTGAACCTCCCGCGGTGACTACTGGGGAGCGAGCCCCAGGCCACTGAAGTAGAACAGGTTCTAGTAGCTTACCCGGTCAGCCTGGTGACCGTCGGGAGTCCGGCCGCCCGCCACGCCGCGAAGCCGCCCGCCACGTCCCGCACCGCGGTCAGGCCCAGCTGGCGCATCACCTGGTGCGCGGCGAGGCTGGACGTGTAGCCCTCGTTGCACATCAGGACGATCTCCTGGTCGCGGTCGCCGAACCGCAGCTGGGTCAGCCGGTGCTCGCTCGTCACGTCGAGCCGCCACTCCAGGACGTGCCGCGACACCGCGATGGCACCGGGGACCTCGCCGAACCGCCACCGGTACTCGACCGGCCGCAGGTCGACGAGCAGCGCGCCGCGGCGCATGGCATCGGCCGCCTCCAGCGGGGCGTAGCGGGTGATGCGCGACCTGGCGTCGTCGAGCAGTGCTTCCACGGCACTCATGACGCCACCTCCCGCAGCAGCGCCGCCTCGGCCTCGAGTGCCGTGGTGTCCGGCTCCGGGGTCTCGCACCGGACCTCGCGCAGGTGGTGCATGCCGGTCGGCAGCCAGCAGTAGAAGTTCATCGCACGCAGCGGGCGGGAGTACGCGTGGATGGACACCGTCGGCTCGGTGCTGACGTTGACGAGGTTGTGCAGGTAGTCGACGCCGAAACCGACGGCGGCGCCCGCCGCGTGCCGCCGGGTCCGCAGGCCGGGCCGGTCCACGGCGCCGAAGTCCTCCGTCAGTGACCCGCGTGCGACGGTGAACGCGCCCGCGCTGCCGCCGTGGTCGTGCAGGAGGGTGTCCTGGCCGATGTCCCAGCAGATGAGCCACACCTCGACGTCGGCGGTGCGGCGCAGGCGGACGTAGAACCGTTCCGCGAGGTCGAACCGGACCTGACCGGCCCATTGGGAAGGATCCGCCGCGATCTCCGTCACGAGGTTGCGTAACGCGGGCACGGCGAGTTGACGCGAATTACTCACGAGACAAGCCCTTTCGCTTGTTGCCCGCGGTTTCCTCGTGCGCCGACCGGTCTTGACGACCGGCCCTCGCCAGGGGCCACCACGAGCCGTGTCTCGCTCGAGTCGCACCGCCGCTCCTCGCGCTCGGCGAGTCACTGCGGCGCGGCCCGATCAGCCACTATGGTTTCCAGGTGGTGAGCGACATGCTCTGGTCGAGAGGGTAGTGCCCGCGATGCGGATAACCAAGGCACAGCGGAACGCCGTCGCCGAGAAGGTCACCAGCCTCGAACGCGCGTTCTACGGCCGGGGCCCGCGCAACGTCCAGGTCTCGGTGTCCGACGACGAGCCGGTGAGCCTGATCGTGCTGTCGATCGACACGCTCACCGTCGCCGACGCCGTGCTGTCCGAACGCGGCCTCCGCGACGCGGTGATCAAGCACCACGAGGCGCTGCACGACGCGACGCGGCAGGACTTCCTCGAGGCGGTCGAGAACATCGTGGGGGAGACCGTGACCGCCTACCTCGCGCAGGTGCACCCGTCGACCGGCCACGCGGTCCGGGTGTTCGTCTTCTCGTCGGAGATCCCCGCCGAACCAGCGGAATAGGCGTTTTGTCGGACCGTCGTCCTACTATCGGCGGCATGGCACCTGGACTCATCGGGCGGGACCATCCCGCGGGCGTGTTGCGCGCCGAGATCAGCCGTGCCACCGACAGCCACGGTGGTCTCGTGCTGGTCACCGGTGAGGCCGGGATCGGCAAGACGACGCTGGTCACCGACGTCATCGAGGTCGCGCGCGAACGGGGCGCGCTCGTACTGTCCGGCTCGTGCTGGGACTCCTCGGCGGCACCGGGGTTCTGGCCGTGGGTGCAGGTGATCCGGGGGCTGCGGCGCCAGGCGGAACCCGGCGAGTGGGCCGCCGCGACGGAGGCGGCGGGCGGGCAGCTCGCGATCCTGCTCGGCGAGGCGGGCAACGACGACCCGGCCGACGGCTTCGGCATGTACGACGCGGTCACGTCCGCGCTGGTGGCGGTGTCGCAGCGGCGGCCGGTGGTGGTCGTGGTGGACGACCTGCACTGGGCCGACCCGTCCTCGGTGCGGCTGCTGGAGTTCGTCGCGCAGCACACCTGGTTCGAGCGGCTGCTGCTGGTCGCCACGTACCGCGACGTCGAGGTCGACGCCGGTGGCCACCCGCTCGCGCCGCTGATGCCGCCGTTGCTCGCCAAGGCCACCACGGTCACGCTCACCGGCCTGTGCCGCGACGAGGTCGGCGCGCTGATGGCCCGCACGGTCGGCGTCGCGCCGGACGCGGACCTGGTCACCGAGGTGCACCTGCGCACCGGCGGGAACCCGTTCTTCGTCGAGGAGACCGCCCGGCTGTGGCACAGCGGCGGACCGCTCACGTCGGTGACGGCGGTGGCGCCCGGGGTGCGGGAAGCGGTGCGCCGGAGGTTGTCGCTGCTGCCGGGGCCGGTGTCCGCGCTGCTCACCGGCGCGGCCGTGCTGGGCAGGGAGTTCCACCGGCAGGTGCTGGCGGCGACGGTCAGCGCGCCGGTCGCGCAGGTCGACCGGCTCCTGACGCAGGCGGTCGCCGCCCGGCTCGTGACCACGCTCGGCGACGGGCGGTTCGCGTTCGCCCACGACCTGGTGCGCGAGACCCTGTACGCGGGGATCGACGAGGCCGACATGGGGGAGCGGCACGCGGCGGTGGTGCGTGCGCTGGACCGGTCACCCGCCCTGGCCGAACGGATCTTCCCGGCCGACCTCGCGCGGCACGCCTACCTCGGGCGCGCGGTGCTGGACCCCGGCCGCGTGGCCGACCTGCTGATGGCGGCGGGCAAGGAGGCGCGGCGGCGGTTCGCGATCGAGGAGTCGACCGGCCACTACCGGCGCGCGGTCGAGGTACTCGACCCGGCCGACCCCCGGCGCGCGCGGGTCGGGCTGGAGCTGGGGGTGCAGCTGCACCACTTCGGTGAGCGCACCGAGACGTGGCAGGTGCTGGACGAGGTCGCGCGCCTCGCGCTGGCGCTCGACGACATCGACCTGCTGACCCGCTGCGCGCTGACGATCTACAGCCTCGACGGGCGCGCGACGCTCAAGGCCGACCTGCTGCGCACCGCGTACGAGCGGCTGGTGCCCGGCACCGACCCGCCGGGCGGCTCGCTCGACCGCCTCGCGCAGGAGGTGATCATGCGGGTGATCGCGATCGCGCGGGACGGCGGGGACGACGACGCGCTGGGGTTCAGTCTGTGGACCCAGCACGACACGCTCTGGGGGCTCGGGCACGCGGCGGAGCGGCAGGCGCTCACCGACGAACTGGCCGTGGTCGCGCGGCGCACCGGCGACTACGAGATGGAGCAGTACGCGGTCTCGCTCGGCTGGGTGGCGATGCTCGAACTGGGCGACCCCGGGTACCTGGAGCGCTTCAGGGAGTTCCTCGCGCTTGCGGAGGAGAAGCGCGAGGTGACGCTGATGGCGATCGGCACCTACGTGGACAGGAACATCATCGCGGCCTTCCACGGCCGGTTCGACGAGGCGCAGGCCCACCTCGGGAGCGCGCGCGACGTGTCCACGGCCCACGAACACTACGACTACATCGACCACCACCTGACGTGGGCGATGGCGATGCTGCGCGGCCGGTACGACGAGCTGACCGGGCTGCGGGCCGGGTCGCTCACCGCGAAACACCCGTTCCCCGGGCTACTCGACGGGATCACCGCGGCAGCGAGCGGCGACGCGGCCACCGCGCTGCGGTGCCTCGTGGAGCTGGAGTCGGCGCGGCAACCGGTGTCCAGCGCGTACGAGGCGTTGCTGATGCGGCTGCGCGCGCAGGTGGCGGTGGCGACGGGCGACGTGGCGCGGAGTGCGTCTCTGTACGAGACGCTGGCGCCGCACGCTGGCACGTGGCTCGTGTCGATGTACGGGTGCGACATCAGCGGTCCGGTGTCGCTGTGGCTCGGGCACCTCGCGCTCACCCGGGGCGAGACCGCGCTCGCGGTGTCGCACTTCGAGTCGGCGCGCGAGGAGGCCGACCGGCTCGGCTCGCGGCCGTGGTCGCTGGAGGCCAGGGCCGGGTTGGCGGCCGCGCTCGGCGAGCGGGGCGGTGCGCTGCGTGCCGCGGTGGCCAGGGAGGCGGCCGCGCTCGGCATGCGGCACCTGGCGGCCGCCGAGTCCGAGGTGGACGAACTGCCGGGCAACGAGTTCCGGTTCACCGGCGAGACGTGGTCGCTGTCGATGGCCGGGCGGACCGTGCACCTGCCGGACAGCAAGGGGTTGCGGGACCTGCACGTGCTGCTCCGCGCGCCCGGCAAGGAGATCCCGGCGACCAGGCTGCTGAACCCGGCTGGTGGCGCGGAGGTCGTGGCGGCGGCGAGCCTCGCGGGCGACGCGGTGCTGGACGACGAGGCCAAGGCCGCCTACCGCGCCCGGCTGTCCACTTTGGACGAGCGGATCGCGGCGGCGGCGGAATGGGGCGACGACGACCTGGCGGCCAAGTACGACGCGGAACGCGCGATGCTGCTGGAAGAACTGCGTACCGCCACCGGTCTCGGCGGCCGCACCCGCAGGCTCGGCGACGAGGCCGAACGCGCACGCAAGACCGTCACGGCCCGGATCCGCGACACCCTCCGCAAGCTGGACACCCGGCACCCGGAACTGGCCGAGCACCTGCGCGCGTCGGTCACCACCGGCACGACGTGCGGCTACCGCCCGGACCGTGAACCCGTGTGGCACCTGTGAATGTGGATCCGCGCCAGGGCCATGTCTCATGGATCTTTGTGCGAGGGTCTGGGCTGACCAGCAGTCACCTCAGGGGAACGTGACGGCACTCAACCACAATCCACTTCGGTGGCCGCGCTTGCGCCGGGACGTAACCCACACATAGAAATCCGGGGAGGCGGACTAGCATCACTCCCGAGCATGGAGAAGATCAGCGGCCGATCGCCCGGCTGTCACCGGGAGGGCGCGGGTTCGAATCCCGCCTCCATGTCCAACCTGGGGTAGTTCAGTGGCAGAACGCCCGGCTCGGGACCGGGAGGGCGCGAGTTCGACCCTCGCCTCCAGGTCATGGCAGACAGGGGAGCGTCAGGGTATGCCTTCTGGCAGTTGCGGCGCGCGCTGCGGCACGCGGGTGCCGACTCGGCGCGTGCCGGTCGCTGGCAGGCCGTGCTCGACGGGATGGCCGACGGCACGCTGACCGTCGGTTCCCGCACCCCGGTCGCCGACACCCCGGCGTGGGTGACGCTCGAGGTGCTGCACGGCGGGTTCGCCACCGGCCGCTACCTCGCCGAGGCGCCGCTGCGGCACGACGAGCGGGAGGTCGTGGCGTCCCTGCCCGCCGACGCGCCGGGGACGACCGACCGGGAGCGGCTCAACCTGTACTACCTCACCGACACCGGTCAGGACGTGCTGCGCGACGCGCTCACGGCCGGGACCTACCGGGTCGACATCCCGGAGCACGCCGCGCTGCCGACCGTCGTGTGGCTGCTGGCGAACGACCACCACGCCGCGGCACTCGACGTCGTCGCGCAGCTGCGGCCACTCATGCACCGGCTGCGCCTGACCCCGTACCTCGGGCAGCCGCCGTCGCCCGCCGGCGCTGTCGTGCACGTCGCGTCGGTCGGGCAGGTCAGGGCGGCCCTGCGCGCGGTCACCACGCCCAAGGCCATCGAGACGATGCGCACCAGGCTGGCGGAACAGCCGCTGTACGACCGGATCGTCGCCCTGTGGTGCGACACCGTCGATGGCGACCTGCCCGTGCTCGACGACGGCCGGGTCGTCGGCGGGTGGCCGTGCCGGGTGTGGCCCGCCGACTGGGCGGAGCGGCGGGCGCGGCTGCTCGCCGATTCCGAGGACGTCACGCGGCACCCGCGCGGCAACTTCACGCGGCTGCGGGCCGCGCTGCTCGCGTGCGCGACGGACAGCAGCGCGCTGACCGCCCGTGACGTCGGGTGGGTCCGCCGGGCGCTCGCCAACACGATCACTCGGCACGGCGCGCCAGGGTCACCGCGGCGGACGGCACTGCGGGAGCACGAGCTTTCCGTGGTGGCACAACCGACCCGGGCCGCGATGGCCGCGGTCGTGGCGGACCGGCTCGACGCGTACCCGGACGAGGGCGGCGTGCCGTCGGTCGACGTGGTCGCGGCGGAGGTCGACGGCCGTTTCGTGCCGGAAAGCATCGTGGCGAAGGTGTCGCGGGCGCTGGCGGCACCCGTCGACGAGCTGGTCGCGCGGGGCGTGATCGGCTCCGGCGAGGTCCTCGCGACCGTGCTGCCCAAGATCACCGCGGCCCTGCTCGCGGCGAACCTCGACGACCCGGTGCTGGCCGCGCTGTACGCCAAGACCTACGCGGCGTTCCGGCGCAGGCGCAGTCTGCTGCTGCTCGACCTGCGCACGCAGGTCGGGTTCGGTGAGCTGCCGTGGGTGGCGGCGGTCGAGCCGCTGCGCGCGCACCGGCAGGACACCGCGAAGGCCGCGCGGCAGGCGCTCGCGCAGACCACGATGCTGGCGTTGACCGCGTTCCCGCACACGATCCTGCCCAACCCGCTGGTGAAGGAGTTCGGCGCGCTCGCAAGGCAGGCGGACCTGTCGCTGCCGCTGGTGGAGGAGATCGCGGCGGACATCTTCATGGGCACGTTCACCACCAGGTTCCGGGACGCGGCCGCGGTCGCGAGCCGGGTCATGGCCGGCACCGTGTACGCGACCTACTACGACCTGCCGGAGTCGTGGTCCGGCCGGACCGGGACCTGGTGGGGGCGCAAGGTCGCGAACGACTTCGCGCAGGCGTGCACCGCGCGGGCGCGGATCACGGACACGACGTCGTGGGTGGCGGCGAACGGTGCGGTGCTGGAACAGAGCCAGATCCTCACCACCCACAACCTGGCCGTCCTGGTCGACCGGCTCGGGCTGGCCGAGCGGCTGGCCGCGGTCGCGCCCGGCCTCGCGGACCGGGCACTGAGCTGGGCGGTGCGCAGGATGGCCGGGTCCTTCCCGCACCGGCACGCCGCGCTGGTGGCGGTCAAGAACGCCGCCTACGCGTGGCGGCAGGGGATCTTCTTCCTCAGCTTCTGCGCCGCGCGGACGCAGCGGGACACGCTCGACCTGCTGCGCCCACAGGTGCGCGGCACCCGGCTCGGACCCGCGCTGGACGGGCTCGCCGCCGTCGTGGCCGGCGACCGGTTCGACGCCGACGGGAACGTCCACAGTGGACGCCGGTGGCTCGGCTGGAGCACCGGCGCCCACTGGGCGCTCGACGGCTGAGCCGTCACTTCCGGTTGTAGAGCCGCATCGTCAGCGTGCCGAACACGGCGACCAGCACGGCGGAGGACACCAGCACCCACGTGATCTCACCGGCGTCCGGCACGCCCTGCATGAGGCCGCGGATCGCCGCCACCAGGTGCGTGATCGGGTTGACCTCGACGAACGCCCGCAGCCAGCCCGGCATCGTCTCCGGCGAGACGAACACGTTGGACAGGAAGGTGAGCGGGAACAGCACCATCATGCTGACGCCCATCACCGACTTCTCCGACCGCAGCAGCAGGCCGAACATCGTCCAGATCCAGGAGAACGCGAACGAGAACACGAGCAGCAGCATCATCGCCACCAGCACGCCGTCGACGCCGCCGTCGGGCCGGAAACCCAGGATCAGGCCGACGATCAGGATGACCGTGCCCGCCATGACGTAGCGCAGCACGTCGCCGAACAGCGCGCCGACCAGTGCGGCGGGTCGCCAGATCGGCAGCGTGCGGAACCGGTCGAACACGCCCTTGTCGATGTCGGTGTTGATCCCGATCCCGGTGTACATCGTGATCATGACGACGCTCTGCACCATGATGCCCGGCAGCAGGAACTGCAGGTACTCGGTCACGGACCCGGCGAGCGCGCCGCCGAACAGGTACGTGAACATCAGCGTCATCATGATCGGGAACGCGGTCACGTCGATCAGCTGCTCCGGCACGTGCTTGATCTTCAGCAGTGCCCGCCAGCCGAACGTGACCGACGCCGACCACGCGCTCGGTCTCGGCGGTGCCTGCCCGGTGGCGAGCACCGCGTTCAGGCTCTCGGCCGCCGGGGTGTAGACGGCGGTCTTCTCGTCCGTGGCGGCGGTCATGCCGCGACCTCCTTCTCGGTCGCCGGGTGGTCGGTCAGCGCGAGGAACACCTCGTCGAGGGTCGGCTGACCGAGTGCGAAGGTGTCGACGGTGATGCCGGCGGCCGCGAGCTCCGCCAGCACGCGGGACGCCTGCTCGGCCGCAACGCGGTCACTGTCCTCACCGGACAGCTGGGCGGTCAGCGCGACCGGGTCCGCCTCGGGCTGCGCCGTGGTACCGAGGATCCTCGTCAGCACCGACAACGCGGCGGGCCGCTGCGCGGCGTCGCGGAGCCGGACGTGGACGGCACCGGCGCCGACCGAAGCCTTCAGCTCACCCGGCGTGCCCTCGGCGATCACCCTGCCCCGGTCGATCACCGCGATCCGCGACGCCAGCTGATCGGCCTCGTCCAGGTACTGCGTGGTGAGCAGGACCGTCGTCCCCTGCGCCACGATGATCCGCACGATGTCCCACACCTGGTTGCGGCTGCGCGGGTCCAGGCCGGTGGTCGGCTCGTCGAGGAACAGCACGTCCGGCGTCTTCAGGATGCTCGCGGCGATGTCGAGCCGCCGCCGCATGCCGCCGGAGTAGTGCTTCACCTGCCGGTCCGCGGCGTCGGTCAGCCCGAACGCCGCCAGCAGCTGCGCGGACCGCTCCCGGGCCGCGGGCTTGCGGTGCCCGATCAGCCTGCCGAGCAGCACCAGGTTCTCGGTGCCGGTCAGGTCCTCGTCGACCGACGCGTACTGGCCGGTCAGGCTCACCCGCTGCCGCACCGCGTCCGCCTCGCGCAGCACGTCGTGGCCGAACACGCGGGCCTCGCCGCCGTCCGGGCGCAGCAGCGTCGCGAGCATCCTCACCGCCGTGGTCTTGCCCGCGCCGTTCGGTCCGAGCACCCCGTACACGGTGCCCGCGGGCACCGCGAGGTCGATCCCGTCGACCGCCCGGTTGTCGCCGAACACCTTCACGAGGCCGGCTGTCTCGATCGCCAGCTCACTCATCTCGTTCCCCTCTATGTGACATAAGGTCGTGCCGCGCGTGCCGTGCGCAGCGTTTCACCCCACCAGACGACCTGGTCGAGCATCGTGGCGGCGGCCGGTTCCTGCGCTGGCCCTGGCTCGTTCGCCATCAGGTCCAGCGCCACCTCGTCGCGCACCGCGTGGGTGTGCAGGTCGGCGAACACCACCCGCAACGCCGCGACGGCGTGGAACCCCCGCGACCGGCAGCCGTAGGAGACGAACCCGACGGGCTTCGCGTGCCACTCGTCGTAGGCGAAGTCGATCGCCTGCTTGAGCGACGCCGGGAAACCGCGGTTGTACTCGGGGGTCACGACGACGAAGCCGTCCGCCCGCCCGATCGCCGAGGTGAACCTGTCCATCTCGGCCGTGACGACCTGCGGATACCGTGCCGGGAAGTCGAACTCGGCCAGATCGAGCAACTCGACGTCGATATCGTCCCGCTGCTTCGCGACGCGCACGAACCACGCCGCGACCGAGTCCCCGGCACGCCCCTCCCGGGTACTGCCGACGATCACCGCGATCCGCATCGCCCCCTCCTCCACCTGCCACCCAACAGGCGCGAGACCCCCCGCTAGATCAGATCTAGCACCCCACCCCACCCCACACCCCACACCCCAAACCCCGCGAGTCCCCCGTTCAGAACCCGCGAGTCCCGCGTTCAGGACCCGCGAGTCCCGCGTTCAGGACCCGCGAGTTCCCCGTTCAGGACCGCCGAGTTCGCTGTTCGAGTCTGACGGCGGTAGGGACGAACCGTCGACTCGAAGGTTCCGAACGGGAAACTCAGGGGTTCCGAACGGGGGACTCGCGGATTCCGAACGGGGGACTCGCGGGTTCCGAACGGG
>NZ_JBHSIS010000008.1:0-38277 GCF_042653545.1 Actinophytocola glycyrrhizae | reverse complement strand
CTCGCGGGTTCCGAACGGGGGACTCGCGGGTCCTGAACGCGGGACTCGCGAGTCCTGAACGGGGGACTCGCGGGTTCTGGAGCGGGTGGGGATGGGGCGAGGCGCGCACCTGGGGGTGCGCGCCTCGGGTGGTGGGGGCTGGGTCGGGTCAGGGTGTGATGGTGGTGACCTGTTCGTTCAGCAGGTCGGCCAGGGCGGAGACCACGCGCAGCGTGGGGGCCTCCGCGCCCGTCAGGTCGGCCAGTTCGACGACCGCCTTCAGGATCACGTCCAGCTCCATGGGCTTGCCCTTCTCCAGGTCCTGGAGCGTGGAGGTCTTGTGGTCACCGGTCCGTTCGGCGCCCGCCATGCGGCGCTCGATGGAGATCTCCGGGTAGGTGCCGAGCCGGGCCGCGACGTCGAGGGTCTCCCGCATCATCCGGATCACGACCTCGCGCGTGTCGAGGTGGCTGCAGATGCCTTTCATGGTCGCGCGGGTCAGCGCGCTGATCGGGTTGAACGCGATGTTGCCCATCAGCTTGAGCCAGATGTCCTTGCGCAGGTCGGGCTCGACGGGGCACTTCAACCCGCCCGCGATCATCGCCTGGGAGAACTCCGTGCAGCGCGGGGAGATCTCGCCGGTCGGCTCGCCGATGGAGAATCTCGTACCCTCCAGGTGTTTGATGACGCCGGGTGCGGCGATCTCGGTCGCCGCGTAGACGACGCAGCCGATCGCCCGTTCGACCGGCAGCACCGCGCTCACGGCCCCGCCGGGGTCGACGCTGTCGATGCGGTGGTCGCGGTACTTGGTGTCGACGCCGTGGAAGTACCACCACGGGATGCCGTTCTGCGCCGCGATGATGGTGGTCTCGTCGTGGAGCAGCGGCTTGATCATCGGCCCGGCGTCCGCGTAACGGTTCGCCTTGAGGCCCAGGAAGACATGGTCCACCGGACCGACCTCGGCCGGGTCGTCGGTGGCGTTGGGACGGGCTTCGAAATCGCCTCGGGGGCTCACCACGCGAACCCCTGATTCTCGGATCTTCTGCAGGTGGGGACCTCTGGCTATGAGGTGGACCTCGACGCCCGCCCGGTGCAGTGCGGCACCGACGTACGCGCCGATGGCGCCTGCCCCAAGAACAGCAACTTTCACCGCAAGCTCCGTTCTTGTATTCAAAGGGTCTACTGCATACAGTATGAGATGTTAGGCGAAACGAGAAGTGGTGAGCATGGACGACATCGCGGACTGGACCTCGAAAGCCTGCGACGCGCTCGGCATTCCGGCCGACGTCGCCGCAGGTCAGGCCGATACCGCGGAGATGCTCGCCCTCGCGAGGGACGTGCAGCGCGCGGTGGCGAAACCCGCCGCGATCGTGGCCGTCCACCTGCTCGGCGTCGCGGTCGGTCGCGGCGCGGATCGCGGGGAGGCCGCCGCGCGGCTCACCGAACTGGCGAAACAGTGGTCAGGCACCACCTGCGACTGGCGCGACTGAAATATCTGGGGAGCGATCCCCCAGGCCCCGGGGCAACCCTGGACCTGGACGATCGTCCTCACTAGAGTCATACGGTATGCAGTATGCGCCAAGTCCACCTTTAAGGAGATGACGACACAGATGGCTTCACAGGCTCAGACGACGCCGGGTGGTTCCTCGGAGGGCAACCCCGAGATGATCTCCGGCGGGCATCTGGTGGCGAAGGCGCTCAAGGCCGAAGGCGTGGACGTGATCTTCACGCTCTGCGGCGGCCACATCATCGACATCTACGACGGTTGTGTCGACGAGGGCATCGACGTCATCGACGTACGCCACGAGCAGGTGGCCGCGCACGCGGCCGACGGGTACGCACGCATCACCGGCAAGCCGGGCTGCGCCGTCGTCACCGCGGGCCCCGGCACCACCGACGCGGTGACCGGTGTGGCGAACGCACTGCGCGCCGAGAGCCCCATGCTGCTGATCGGCGGTCAGGGAGCGCTCTCCCAGCACAAGATGGGGTCGCTGCAGGACCTCCCGCACGTCGACATGATGAGCCCGATCACCAAGTTCGCCGCGACCGTGCCCAGCACCGAGCGCGCGGCCGACCTGGTGTCGATGGCCTTCCGGGAGTGCTTCCACGGTGCGCCCGGCCCGTCGTTCCTCGAGATCCCCCGTGACGTGCTCGACGCGTCGGTGCCGGTGGAGAAGGCGCGGATTCCCAAGGCCGGTGCCTACCGCGCCTCGACCAGGTCGGCCGGTGACCCCGAGGCCATCGAGAGGCTGGCCGACCTCGTGGTCGGCGCGGAGAAGCCCTGCGTACTGCTCGGCAGCCAGGTGTGGACCACCCGCGGCACCGACGCGGCCGTCGAGTTCGTCCGCACGCTGAACGTCCCGGCGTTCATGAACGGCTCCGGCCGCGGCACGCTGCCCCCGAAGGACCCGCACCACCTGCAGCTCGCCAGGCGCTACGCGTTCCAGAACGCCGACCTCATCATCATCGTCGGCACGCCGTTCGACTTCCGGATGGGCTACGGCAAGCGGCTGTCGCAGGACGCCACCGTCGTGCAGATCGACCTCGACTACCGCACGGTCGGCAAGAACCGCGACGTCGACCTCGGCATCGTCGGCGACGCCGGTGCGGTGCTGGCCGCGGTCACCCAGGCCGCGTCCGGCCGGGTCGACAACGGCGCGGTCGCGCGCAAGTCGTGGCTCGAGGAGCTGCGCGCGGTCGAGACCCAGGCCTACGAGAAGCGCCTGCCCCGTCAGCTCTCGGACTCCTCGCCGATCGACCCGTACCGCCTGGTGCACGAGATCAACGAGTTCCTCACCGAGGACTCGATCTACATCGGCGACGGCGGCGACATCGTCACCTTCTCCGGCCAGGTCGTGCAGCCCAAGTCGCCCGGCCACTGGATGGACCCCGGTCCACTCGGGACGCTCGGCGTCGGGGTGCCGTTCGTGATGGCCGCGAAGTACGCCCGCCCCGACAAGGAGGTCGTCGCACTGTTCGGCGACGGCGCCTTCTCGCTGACCGGCTTCGACTTCGAGACGCTGGTGCGGTTCAACCTGCCGTTCGTCGGCATCGTCGGCAACAACTCGTCGATGAACCAGATCCGCTACGGCCAGATCCAGAAGTACGGCGCGGACCGCGGCCGGGTCGGCAACACGCTCGGCGACGTGCGCTACGACGAGTTCGCCAGGATGCTCGGCGGCTACGGCGAGGAGGTCCGCGATCCCAGGGACATCCGCCCCGCGCTGGAGCGTGCGCGGGAGAGCGGTCTGCCGTCGCTGATCAACGTCTGGGTCGACCCCGAGGTCTACGCACCGGGGACGATGAACCAGACCATGTACAAGTAAAGGGGCTTGCACATGCGCAAGGCACTCGAAGGTGTCCGGGTCCTCGACATGACCCACGTCCAGAGCGGACCATCCGCGACGCAGATCCTGGCGTGGCTCGGCGCGGACGTGGTGAAGCTCGAGGCGACCACCGGCGACATCACCCGCAAGCAGCTGCGGGACCTGCCGGACGTGGACAGCCTCTACTTCACGATGCTGAACTCCAACAAGCGCAGCATCACGCTGAACATGAAGTCGGACAAGGGCAAGCAGCTCTTCGTCGACCTGGTCAAGAAGTTCGACATCCTCGCGGAGAACTTCGGGCCGGGCGCGGTCGACCGGATGGGTTTCCCGTGGGAGAAGCTGCAGGAGATCAACCCGAAGCTGATCTACGCGTCGATCAAGGGCTTCGGTGACGGCCCGTACAAGTTCTACAAGGCCTACGAGGTGGTCGCGCAGGCCATGGGCGGCTCGATGTCCACGACCGGCTTCCCGGACGGCCCGCCGCTCGCGACCGGCGCGCAGATCGGTGACTCCGGCACCGGCATGCACGCGGTGGCAGGCATCCTGGCCGCGCTCTACCAGCGCGAGCACACCGGCCAGGGCCAGCGGGTCACGGTCGCCATGCAGCACGCGGTGCTCAACCTGTGCCGGGTCAAGCTGCGCGACCAGCAGCGGCTGGCCCACGGCCCGCTCAACGAGTACCCGAACAAGGAGTTCGGGGACGAGGTTCCCCGCTCCGCCAACGCCTCCGGCGGCGGACAGCCGGGCTGGGCGATCAAGTGCGCGCCCGGCGGGCCCAACGACTACATCTACGTGATCGTCCAGCCGGTGGGCTGGGCCCCGATCACGCAGCTGATCGGCCGCCCCGAGCTGGCCAACGACCCGGACTGGGCGACGCCGGAGGTGCGCCTGGGCAAGCTGGACAAGATGTTCCAGCTGATCGAGGACTGGTCGGCCGACCACGACAAGTGGGAGGTGCTCGCCAAGCTCAACGAGCACAACATCCCGTGTGGACCGATCCTGTCGACCAAGGAGATCATCGAGGACGAGTCGCTGGCCGACAACGAGATCGTCGTCAAGGTCGACCACCCGGAGCGCGGCGAGTTCACCACGGTCGGCATGCCGATCAAGCTGTCGGACTCGCCTGCCGAGGTGCGGCGTTCCCCGCTTCTCGGGGAGCACAACCAGGAGATCTACGGAAACGAGCTGGGCCTGTCCGAGAGCGACATGGCCGAACTCAAGGCGAGTGGAGTGATCTGAAGCAATGTCCGAAGTAGACAAGGCGGCCGTCCGCGAGGTCCTTGACGAGGTCAGGGCCGCGGGTCGGGACTCGCTCACCGCCCCCGAGGGCAAGCGGGTCTGCGACGCGTACGGTATCCCGACCCCACGAGAGGGTCTCGCCACGACAGCGGACGAGGCGGCGAAGCTCGCCGGGGAGATCGGCAAGGCCGTGGTGGCGAAGATCGTCTCCCCGGACATCCTGCACAAGACCGAAGCCGGCGGCGTGCTCGTCGGCGTCGACGGCCCGGACGCGGCACGGGCGGCCTACGACACGATCCTGGCCAACGCCAAGGCGTACAAGGCCGACGCCGACATCACCGGCGTGCAGATCCAGGAGATGGTCGGCGGCGCGGGCAGCACCGAGGTCATCGTCGGCGCCACCACCGACGGCACGTTCGGCAAGGTCGTCGCGTTCGGCCTCGGCGGGGTGCTGGTCGAGGTGCTCAAGGACGTCACGTTCCGGCTCGCGCCGGTCGACGAGGCCGAGGCGAAGTCGATGGTCACCGGCATCAAGGCCGCCGAGGTGCTCCAGGGCGCCCGCGGCGCGGTGCCCGCCGACCTCGACGCGCTGGCCGACGTGATCGCCAGGGTCTCGCGGCTGGTCGACGACTTCCCCGAGATCAGCGAGTTCGACCTCAACCCGGTGTTCGCCTCGGCGAGCGGCGCGGTCGCGGCCGACGTGCGGATCCTCCTGGAGACCGAGGAGCGCGCCAAGCCGGTCCAGCACACGCAGGAGGACATCCTGCGTGCGATGAACACGATGATGAACCCGCGTTCCGTCGCGGTCATCGGCGCCTCCGACCAGGTTGGCAAGATCGGCAACTCGGTCATGAAGAACCTGATCAACGGCGGCTTCGCGGGCGAGATCCACCCGATCAACCCCAAGGCCGACGAGATCATGGGCCGCAAGGCGTACAGGTCGGTCGGCGACGTGCCCGGCGACGTGGACGTCGCGGTGTTCGCGGTGCCCGCCAAGTTCGTGCCATCGGCGCTGACCGAGTGCGGCGAGAAGGGTGTCACCGCGGTCGTCATGATCCCGTCCGGGTTCGCCGAGACCGGCAACCAGGAGCTGCAGGACGAGATCGTCGAGATCGCGACGCGCTACAAGGTGCGGATGCTCGGCCCGAACATCTACGGCTACTACTACACGCCGCAGAACCTGTGCGCGACGTTCTGCACGCCCTACGACGTGAAGGGCGGCGTCGCGCTGACGTCGCAGTCCGGCGGCATCGGCATGGCGATCCTCGGCTTCGCCCGCACCACCAAGATGGGCGTTTCCGCGATCGTCGGCCTCGGCAACAAGTCCGATGTGGACGAGGACGACCTGCTGACGTTCTTCGAGCAGGACGACAACACCACGTGTGTCGCCATGCACCTCGAGGACCTCAAGGACGGCAGGGCGTTCGTCGAGACCGCCAAGCGGATGACCAGGAAGAAGCCGGTCGTCGTGCTGAAGGCGGGCCGCACCGACATGGGTGCCCGCGCCGCCAGCTCGCACACCGGCGCGCTCGCGGGCGACGACAAGGTGTACGACGACATCCTGCGGCAGGCGGGTGTCGTGCGCGCCCCCGGCCTCAACGAGATGCTCGAGTACGCGCGCGGCCTTCCGCTGCTGCCGACGCCGAAGGGTGAGAACGTCGTCATCATCACCGGCGCCGGTGGCTCCGGTGTGCTGCTCTCCGACGCGTGTGTCGCGGAGGGACTGTCCCTGATGGACATCCCGCCGGACCTTGACGAGGGTTTCCGCAAGTTCATCCCGCCCTTCGGCGCGGCGGGCAACCCGATCGACATCACCGGTGGCGAGCCGCCGTCGACCTACGAGGCCACGATCCGCCTCGGCCTGGAGGACCCGCGCATCCACGCGCTGATCCTGGGCTACTGGCACACGATCGTGACGCCGCCGATGGTCTTCGCGGAGCTGACCGCCAAGGTGGTGGCGGAGTACCGCGCCAAGGGCATCGACAAGCCCGTGGTGGCCTCGCTCGCCGGGGACACCGAGGTCGAGCAGGCGTGCGACTACCTGTTCGACCACCGGATCGTCGCATACCCGTACACGACGGAACGTCCCGTCGCCGTGCTGGGTGCGAAGTACCGGTGGGCGCGGGCCGCCGGTCTGATCGACGGCCGGTAACCAACCACACGAGCTTGGCCGCTACGGGAACGGCGGCCACGGGGCCGGCCAAGGCTGACCGACCCGCAAGATGGGTGATCGAGCAGGGGTCAACAGGCAGGCGGCAGGAAGCGGGTTCGCGGACGTGAGGGTGTGGCGTCCGCGAAACCCTGCTTCACACAGTTATTTCTGGAGGTCCAATGGTGGATTCTCACAACCCCCCGGGCGCGGGGCTGCCTTCCGGCGGCGGCGCGACCGGGTCGACTTATTCGGGAGCGGGTGAAGAACGCGTCTGGCGAGCCGGCGGGCTCGAACCGATGCCCATCCGCCCGCTTCCCGAGGCGCCACCGTCCATCCACATCCTCGGGCCGACCGTCTTCCTGGTCGCGCTCGGCGTCGGGATGGGCGAGTCCTACATGTGGCCGAGGCTGGTCCTGGTCTTCGGACCGGAGATCAGGTGGTTGTTCCTGATCGGTGTCACCCTGCAGGCAGTGGTGATGCTCGAGATGGCGCGCTACGCGATGGCCACCGGTGAGAGCATCTTCTCCGGCGCGGCGCGCGTGTTCAAACCACTGATGTGGTTCTTCTTCGTGACAGCGATCATGGTCTACATCTGGCCTGGTCACCTGTCGGCGGGCGCGTCCGCGTTCGAGGAGATAACGGGCATACCGTGGGTCGTGACCGCCTGCGTTGCCCTGATCCTGGTCGGGATCCTGTTCAGCCTGGCCAGTGTCATCTACGACCTGCTCGAGAACGTGCTCGCCGTGCTCATCGGCGTGCTCGTGCTCGGCACCGCGGTCATCGCGTCCATCGTCGGCAGCTGGGGCGACCTCGGCAGCACGCTCGGCGGCATGTTCGCCTTCGGGTACCTGCCGTCGGAGATGTTCAGCTCGACGTGGTTCCCGATCGTGGTCGGGTCGATCGCCTTCGCAGGCCCTTCGGGTATGCAGCAGATGTGGTACACGCTGCACCTGCGGGACAGCGGCGCGGGCATGGGCGCGCACGTGCCCAAGATCCGCGGCCTGCGCAGCGCGAAGGAAGAAGAGCAGATGCCTTCGCGCGGCTTCATGTTCGACACCGACGACCCCAAGGAGATGGCGAAGTGGCGGGGTTGGCGGAAGTGGGTGACGTTCGACGCCTTCCTGCTGTTCTGGGGCATCACGATGCTGGTGACGATCTCGTTCACCGTGCTCGCCCAGTCGGCCGCGCGGGAGAACCCGAACGTCAAGGGCCTCATCGAGGGCGGTGACCGCGACGCGGCGCTGCGGGCCATGTCGGACGCGTTCGCGTCCGCGGGTGGTCCGGTCCTCGGCGGTGTCTTCTTCGGATTCATCGCGCTGATCGGGTTGAACGCGACCCTCGGTCTGTTCGACTCGTTCTCACGTGGCCAGGCCGACATGACCTACAACCACATCCCGGGCGCCAAGCGGTTCCGCCTGTCGCACCTGTACGCGGGATTCCTGTGGGGCGTCATCACCTTCGGCATCATGATCCTGTTGTTCGGACCCGCTGACGGACCCAGCGGGATCCTGGACATCCTGGCGTTCCTCTCCTCGTTCGCCATGGGTGCCTACTGTGTGACGCTTCTTCTGGTCAACAACAGGATGTTGCCGAAACCGATCCGGCCGAAGTGGTGGTCGAACGCCATCATCGGGTTCGGCGCGGTGTTCTACCTGGGCATGCTGTTCTACAGCCTGGTCAGGTTCGGTGTGGTACTGGATTAAGGACTGAGTGCGATGCACCTGTTTCGACTGGCCCGGCTCACCATGCCCGGCCTCGCAGTGGGGTTCATCGCCGGCGTGCTCGCCGGCGGGCTGGCCGCGATCGTCGGCCAGCCCGCCGGGTGGGCGCTGGTCTCCGCGCTGACCCTCGGCGTGCCGCTCGGGCTGTTCGGCGCGGGCTACACGATGCTCCTGATCAACGGCAGGATCCGGCTCGGCGGGTTCGCACCGGCCGCGGCCTACTGGCTGATCGCCTTCCCGCTCGCGCGGATGCTGCACGAGGTGCTCACCAGGCTGATCCTCACCGGTCAGCCGGGTCTGCCGCCCGACCCGCTCGGTTTCCTGGCCTACCAGGGAATCGTGAGCGCCGGGTTCGCGATCGGCTTCCTGTGGCTGCACGAACGGGTCGCGCCGAGGTACTGGCAGCGGCTGGCCGCGCACGACCCGGCCGCGCGCGACGTGTACCTGCGGTACGCCGAGCACGCGCGTGCGATCTTCGAGGCGAGCGAGCGGCGCAAGGCCGCCCGCGGGGCGCGCACCTCGGTGCGCTGACCCACCGGTAATTTCCGGGAAACCTGCCGATGCGCCAGTCAAGTGCACCGGTGGGTTCTTCCTGCGCGCCGAAAGGTTTCTGGATGAACGTCCCGATCTGGTTGTGGGTGGTGACCGTAGTCGGTCTCATCACCGTCATCTGCCTCGACTTCTACCTGATCTCACGCAACCCCCGCGACCCGTCGATGCGCGAGTGCTCCGCGTGGATCGGGGTCTACGTCACCCTCGCCACGCTGTTCGGGCTCGGCGTGCTCCTGACCCAGGGACCCCAGTACGGCGGCGAGTTCTTCGCGGGCTGGATCACCGAGTACTCGTTGTCGGTCGACAACCTCTTCGTCTTCGTGATCATCATGTCGTCGTTCGCCGTGCCGAGGGAGTACCGCCAGAAGGTCCTGTCGATCGGCATCGTGATCGCGCTCGTCATGCGTGGCGCGTTCATCCTCATCGGCTACGAGGCGATCACCCGGTTCGACTGGCTCTTCTACGTCTTCGGCGCGTTCCTCGTGTACACCGCGTGGAAGCTGGTGGCGCACAAGGAAGAGGAGGAGGACGAGTTCAAAGAGAACGCGATGCTCCGCTTCGTCAAGAAGCTCGTCCCGGCGACGGACAAGTACTCCGGCGCGCGGATGACCGTCAAGGTCGACGGCCGCCGGATGGTCACGCCGATGCTGATCGTGATGGTCGCGATCGGGACCACCGACCTGCTGTTCGCCCTGGACTCGATCCCCGCCATCTTCGGGTTGACGAAGGAGCCCTACCTGGTCTTCACGGCCAACGCCTTCGCGCTGATGGGGTTGCGGCAGCTGTTCTTCCTCATCGGCGGACTGCTCGACAAGCTCGTGTACCTGTCGATCGGGCTGTCCGTCGTGCTCGGCTTCATCGGCCTGAAGCTGATCTCCGAGGCGCTGCACCACGATGGGGTCTCGTGGGCGCCGGAGATCCCGATCCTCGTGTCGCTGGGAATCATCGTCGGCACGCTCGTCATCACCACTGTGGCGAGCCTGTGGAAGGTCCGCCGTGACCGCGACAAGGAACTGGACTCGTTGGCCGACGAGACGCCGGTCTCCGATCCGGATCCTGCCTGAGCCAGTGGACTGGGCCCCACGGACCGGGGCCCAGTCCACGCGTCGACGGGCTGAGCCGCGCTCCACGGCTCAGCCCGTCGGTTTGTCCACAGGTGCTTGTCCGGCGGCCCGGGTTTGTCGGTGGTTCCCGGTAGGCTGGATCTCGGGGGCCGGAGGCCGGGGTGCTCGCATCTGGCCACGCGGGGTGTTGCCCCATCAGGGCACTGCCCGCTTCACGGCGGCTTCGCCTGTGGGCTTCGCCATGCGGCGCTGCGCGCGGATCGTTGATCAACGGCGCTTTCGGGACACCTGCGGTGCCGTGAACGGGCCGTTCAGGGCGCTCAACGCCGTGAATGTGCCTTTCGGGGCGCCCGCCGTGCCGTCAACGCGCCTTTCAGGGCGTACCCGCCGCGGCCAGTTGGCGCTGAGCGGGGAACGAGGTGGCGGGCTGGGCTGCACGGACCGCGGCCCAGCCCGCTTCGTCGGCTGTACGGGCCGACGAAGAACAGGATCTCATCCCGGACCAGCATCGCACCGCACGCTGTGGTGTTCCTCGTAGGAATCTCGCGTCGCGGGATGTGTCCCGGGCCGGACCGGAGTAGGTTGCGTGATCGTAAAACAAAAGCTCGGGCCGTACGGACCACGACCCGAGCTTTCGGTGGGACTGGGCCGCACGGACCGCGGCCCAGTCCCTACCACTTGTCAGACGGTGACGTTCGTCTTCACCGGCTGGTCGCGCAGGTACTCCTCCGCCTTGTTGGCGGTGGCCTGGCGCTGCTTCTCCATGGCGGTCGCGAGGCCCAGGCCGAGACGACGACCGTCGGCCGGCCAGCCTCGCGGAGACTTCGTGAGCGACGTCAGCCACTTACGCATTCTTCTCACCTCCTGGTGGGCAACCGAGGCGTACGGACCACGTCTCGATTTCCACTTCTCTCAACCACATTCATCGGGTTCCCCATACCGCTGGGGGCTACACCGAGGTCGTCGTCACACCCGTGCCGTGCGGTCGGCGACGGGCTGGTCACGCAGGAAGTTCTCCACCTCGCGGGCGGCCTCCTGGCGCTGCTTCTCCATCGCGACGGCGAGGCCGAGACCGAGGGAACGGCCGTCGGCGTTGAAGCCGCGCAGCGTCTGCAGCCAGTTACGCATCTACTTCACCTCCTTGCGGGCAGCATTCGTAAACCCGGGGTCGCGGCGATGCGGCCAGGGTCGGGTCGGCGGACGCCACGAGGGCGTCCGCCGGTGGAACGGGTGGTGGTCAGCCCTTGGCGGGTGACCGGCGACGGCGGCGGGTCGGCAGCTCGATCAGCTGCTCTTCCTGCTCACCGTCCGCGTCGCGCTGTTCGAGGTAGGACTTCCGGGTCCGCTCGGTGTGTTCCGCCATGATCCGGGCGGCGGTGTCGGCGTCCCTGTTCTCGATCGCGTCGATCAGCTTCGCGTGCTCCTGCCAGGACTGCTTGCCGCGCTGGCGGGCGATCGGCGTGTAGTACCAGCGGACCCTGCGGTCGACCTGGGTCGCGAAGTCCAGCAGCACCTTGTTGCCCGACAGTTCGGTCACGCAGCGGTGTACCGCGGCGTTCATCGACACCGCCGTGTCGACGTCGTCCGCTGCCAGCGCCTCGAGACCCTGTTTGTTGAATTCGCGGAGGCGGGCGATGCCCTCCTCGTCGGCGTGGGTCGCCGCCAGGCGTGCCGACTCGCTCTCGAGCAGCGAGCGCACGGCGAGCAACTGGTCCGCCTCGTCGGGGGTCGGCTGGTGCACGAACGCGCCGTAGCCGGGCCGCAGGTCCACCCACCCCTCGTTGTTCAGCCACTGCAGTGCCTCACGCACGGGCTGACGGGAAACCCCGAGCATCTGGGCCAGTTCGCTCTCCACGAGGTGCTGGCCGGGGGCCAGTCGCCGGGAGATGATCAGCTCCTGCATCGCCTGGTAGACGTGTTCGCGCAGGGGCACCGGCCGATCGATCCGGCGAGCCGCCAGTTCCTTTGGCAACTCGGTCGGCTGCATGGTGGTCTCCAACGGGGAGTGAGTATGTTCAGCACGTAGTCGTTTTGTGCTTCGTCGACTGCCTACAGCATACAGTCCCTGTTCCGCTGTTCACGGGACTCGTGAGCGCGTTCACAGTCAGTGATCGGTAATTTTGGGCCGATAGATACCTTGTATCGAATTCGCTACCGCACCGGCACGTCGAGGAGCAGCGGTTCCACGAGCGAGCCCGCCGACGCGACCGCCTCGCGCAGTTCGGTGTCGCTGTCCACGCGGCGGGCCGCGACGCCGAAGAACAGCGCGGCCTTCGACCAGTCCATGCGACCGAGGTCGAGGCCAGGGTGCGGGCCGGGACCGTAGGACTCGGTGAGCGTGTCCTTCAGCGTGCGGTACTCGCCGTTGTTGGCGACACAGAACAGCACCGGCACGTGGTAGCGCGCCGCGCTCCACAGGCCCTGCAGGCCGAACAGGGCGCAGCCGTCGCCGAGCACCGCGACGACGGGGCGGTCGGGCCGGGCCATGCGGGTGCCGATCGCCGCGCCGATGCCCCAGCCGAGGCCGCCGCCCGCGGTGTGCACGAACGAGTTCGGGCGGGTCAGCCGCAACAGCGGCCGCAGGTGGCTGCCGAGGGTGATGGCCTCGTCGACGACGACCGCGTCGGTGGACAGCCCGTCGGCGATCGCCTTCGCCGCGACCGCCGGGTCGAGCGGCGCGCGGAGGGTCGGCGGTGGCGTCCCGTTCGCGGCCGGACGGGTGGCGCGCACCGGCTGCGCGCGACGGCCGACCTGCGCGACCAGCTCGGTCAGCGACGCGCGGATGCCGCCGGTCAACCCCAGTTCGACGGCGAAGTTGCGGCCGAGCTCGGCCGGATCGTCGTCGAGCTGCACGACCCTGGTCCGCTCCGGGAAGCTGGGGCCGGGCGTGTACTGGTGCGGGGAGAACGCGTGGCAGCCGACGACCAGTACGACGTCGTGCCCGGTCAGCGCCGCCCGCACGGCCGCGTTGTGTGACGGCAACATCCCGCCATGCAACGGATGGGTGAAAGGAAAGTTCATCCGATCGTGCATTGGGTTGTGGTAGACGGTCGCGTTCAGGCGTTCGGCGAGGTTCACCAGCTGAGCGACGGCGCCGTCGCGGCCGACGCCGTCACCCGCGACGATCGCGGGGTGGTCGGCGCTCGCCAGGATCCACGCGGCCTGGTCCAGCCCGGTGGCGGCCCCGAGCGGCGCGAGCGGGGAGCGGTCGGGCACCGGCACGTCGACGTCCTCGGCGAGCAGGTCCATCGGGATCGAGACGAACACCGGGCCAGCCGGTGGTTGCGCGGCGAGCGCGAACGCCCGCCGCAGCACGACCGGCAGGTCGTTGGCCTGGTGCACCTCGGTCGCGCTCTTGGCCGCCGCGGCCGCGAGCCCGACCAGGTCGCCCGCGAGCAGCGGGTCCTGCGCGAGGTGGCGGCGGTCCTGCTGGCCCGCGGTGACCACCAGGGGAGTGCGGGAGCGCTTGGCGTTGAGCATGCCGATGAGCCCGTTGGCGAGCCCGGCCGCGACGTGCAGGCTGACGAACGCGGTGCGGCGGGTGCCGCGCGCGTACCCGTCGGCCATGGCGACCGCGGAGTGTTCCTGGACGGCGAGCACGTACTCGAAGTCGCTCGCCTTCGCGAGCGCGTCGATCAGCGGCAGCTCGGTCGTGCCGGGATTGCCGAAGACCTTCTCGACGCCCTCGGTTCGCAGCACCTCGAGCAGCGCGTCCATCGGCTTCATCGTGAGCTCCCCGGCCAGGTCGTCGGCGGACAGCCCCGCCCGAGGAACGGCCCCTCCACGTCTACCCGCGTGGCGCGCCGCCAATCGGTGCGCGCGCACCTCGCTGCTTTCGCAGGAAGAATCCTGGGACAGGGCAGGGTGCCGGTCGGCCGGATTCCTCAGCCGAGCACCAGCAGCGCGGCCGCGAGCACGAGGAACACGGCCGGGTAGGCGATGTTGCGGAAGACCCGCTTCCACATGTGGATGCCGACCGCGCCGAGGAAGAACAGGACGAGCCCGGCCGCGGCGGCGGTGCCGATCAGCGGCACCCCGGCGAGCCCGAGCAACAGCCCGGCCGCGCCCGCGGCCTTCAGCGTGCCGAGCGCGGGGAGCCAGGTGGGTGGGAGGTCGAGTTTCGCCGCGTTGCCGAGGACGAAACCCGCGCGCAGGAAGTCGGCGACGGCGGCCCACAGGTTGAGCGCGGCGGTGACGAGAGTGATGGTGACGAACACGCCTTCCAGGCTCGGCGCACGACGGCCGCGCGTCCAATACCCGCGTCGATAACCTGACGGCATGGATGTCGACACGCGGCTGCTGCGGTACTTCGCCGCCGTGGCGGAGGAGGGGAACCTGACCCGCGCCGCCGAGCGGCTGTTCGTGTCGCAGCCCGCGCTGACCAAGCAGGTCAGGATGTTGGAGGACCGGCTGGGGGTGCGCCTGTTCGACCGGTCCCGCGCGGGCATGGCGCTGACCGGACCCGGCCGTGCGCTGGCGGCCAGGGTGCCCGCGCTGCTCGGCGAGTGGGACCGTGTCGTGCGGGAGACGAGAGGTGCGGCGCGCCAGGTCCTGCGCGTCGGTTTCCTCGCCAGCGCGGCGAACGAGGCGACCCCGGCGATCATCGCGGCGTTCGGTGCGCGGCGGCCGGGCTGGCGGGTCGACATGCGGCAGGCGGCGTGGTCGAACCCGACCGCGGGCCTCGCGGACGGCGAGGTCGACGCGGCACTGCTGCGCCTGCCCTTCCCCGGCCAGGAGGCGTGGCGCGTCGCGGTGCTCCTGACCGAACCCCGGTGTGTGGCACTGCCGAGCGGCCATCGACTGTCCACACGCGACCGTGTGGCGTTCGGGGAGCTGTCGGACGAACCGTTCGTCGCCGCCCCGGCCGAGACCGGCCCGTGGCGCGACTTCTGGCTCGCCGTCGACCAGCGCCAGGGCGATCCCCGCATCGGCGCGGTGACCGAACATCCGGACGACTGGTTGAGCGCGATCGCCAACGGGTACGGCGTGGCACTCGCACCGGAGTCCGCGGCCCGCTTCTACGCCAGGCCCGGTGTCGTCTACCGCCCGGTCACCGGCGTGCCCCCGACCGAGGTGGGCATCGCGTGGGCGCCGGGCGACGACGACCACCCCGTGGTGCGGGACTTCGTCGACTGCTGCCTGGAGCACCGGTGACCCGCCCGCTGCTGTTCCTGGACGTCGACGGGACACTGCTCCCGTTCGGCGGCGACGCACGGACCTTCGGTGACGACCCGAACCCCTTGCTGGCCCGGCTGGATCCCGCGCACGGCCCGCGGTTGGCCGCGCTGTCGTTCGACCTGGTCTGGGCCACGACCTGGACGGCCGACGCCAACGAGGTGCTCTCGCCACGCCTCGGGCTGCCCGAGCTGCCGGTCGTCGACTGGCCGGAACCGTCCGATGTGGACGTCCGGGACGAACGGGCCGGACTGCACTGGAAGACCCGGACGCTCGTCGCCTGGGCGGCGGGCCACCCGTTCGCGTGGGTCGACGACGAGATCACCCACGCCGACCGCGCCTGGGTGGCCGCTCGCCACCCAGGCCCTGCGCTTCTCCACCGGGTCGACCCCCGCGCGGGTCTCACCGGTGCCGACTACGCGACCCTCCGGGCATGGGCGGGAAAACCGACGTGACCCGGCTTCAGGCCCGGGGCGGCGGAACCGTCGCCACCCGCCGCGGGGGCAGGCCCGGCAGGAAACGGCCCGGCTGGCGGAGTTTCACGCACATGGTCGCCGACGCGAGCGCCAGTGCGCAGGCCAGCAGCAGCACCGGTGTGTAGCCCCACGACGGGACCACCGCCGCGCCGACGCCGACACCCAGCACACCGCCGAACGCCTTCGCGCTGTACACCGCGGCGTGGGTGCGCCTGGCGCCCGCGCTCTGGTCGCCGAAGAACTCCCGCACCAGCGAGGCGAACAGCGGGTAGAACGCGCCACCGCCGATGCCTGCCAGCAGGGCCGCGAACACGAGCATCGCCGTCGCGCCCGTGCTGGCCGCCGAGGCGAGGAACAGTTGTCCCAGGCCGAGGATCGCCAGCACCCAGGCGAGCGTGCGGGTCCGGCCGAGGCGGTCCGACACCCGGATCGCCGCGGCGCGGCCCGCGCCGTTCGCGCCGAGCAGTACGCCGGTGCCCACCGCCACCATGACCAGCGGCGCGTCGATCGTGCCGCCCAGTGTGGCCAGGAACGTGATGTCGAACAGGGACACCGCGCTCGCGATGAACAGGATCAGGTACATCAGGGGCGCGACCCCGGTGCGCATGGCCTCGCGCGGTGAGTACTGCCGCACCGCCGACGCCCGCTGTTCGAGCATCCACTCGCGCGGGTCGACCGAAGCGGGCCACCAGTTCGCGGGCGGGTCCACCATGAGCGTCCCGGCGGCCAGCACCACCACGAACACCACCACGGCGGTGATCGTCAGCGCGGGGGCCACCGGCGCGAACAGGAACGCGATCGCGAACGGCACCGAGCCGTACGCGAAGGCGCCGGTCGCGAGGCTGACCTTCGCCGCCTGCCGTTCCGGGTACCACTTGGCGACCGTCGACGAGCAGGTGGCGTAGACCAGGCCGGCGCCAGTGCCGCTGAGCACCGAGTACCCGATGACGGCGGCGAACGCGTCCCCGAACGCGAGCGAGAGCGGGCCGAGGGGGAGGAGCACCGCCCCGGCGATCATCGCGGTGCGTGGCCCGATCCGGCCGCGTTCGCGCAGGAACGCGACCGGGAAGCCGGCGCCGGCCTGGAAGACCGTCCACAGCGCGAGCAACCAGAACACGTCGAGTGGAGACCAGTCGCGGTCCACGAGCGAGGGCACCAGCGAGCCGAACCCGTACTGCAGGATGCCGATCGCGGCCATCGCGGCCCAGGACGCGCGCAACGCCCAGGACCGGTCGCGGCCGACCAGTTCACCGGGCGACGGGCCGACCTGGAAGCGACGCCCCAGGAAGTCAACAGAGGTACTCATCACGGACCCCTCTCTGGACAACGGGTTCCATACTGCATACAGTCTACAACATATGGTGGTGTCGGTCACAGCCCCGAAAGAGGGAAGGTTGGGCGCGAGTGGACCTGTACGAATACCAAGCGAAGGACCTGTTCGCGGCACACGGCGTGCCGGTCGGCCCGGGTCAGCGAGTGGTCACCGACGCGGCCGCGGCATCGAGCGCCGCCGCCGAGTTCGGGGTGCCGGTCGTCATCAAGGCGCAGGTGAAGACGGGTGGCCGCGGCAAGGCGGGCGGCGTCAAGCTCGCCACCGACGCCGGTGACGCGCTCGCGAAGGCGGAGAGCATCCTCGGCCTGGACATCAAGGGACACACGGTGCGCCGCGTGCTGGTCACGCCCGCGTCGACGATCGAGGAGGAGTACTACTTCTCGTTCCTCCTCGACCGCACGAACCGGACGTTCCTCGCGATGGTGTCGGCCGAAGGCGGCATGGACATCGAGCAGCTGGCGATCGAGCGGCCGGAGGCGCTGGCGCGGATCCCCGTCGACGCGAACGCGGGGGTGGACCTGGACCGGGCCAGGGAGATCGCCGCGGCCCTGCCTGCCGGGGTGCGGGACGCGGCCGCCGAGGTGATCGTCAAGCTGTGGGAGACGTTCGTGTCCGAGGACGCGACGCTCGTGGAGGTCAACCCGCTCGTACGGGACGGCGACGGCAACGTCGTCGCGCTGGACGGCAAGGTGACGCTCGACGAGAACGCGGCGTTCCGCCACCCCGGCCACGCCGGCCTCGTCGACGCCGAGGCCGAGGACCCCCTCGAAGCGGCCGCGAAGGCCAAGGACCTCAACTACGTCAAGCTCGACGGCCAGGTCGGCATCATCGGCAACGGCGCGGGCCTCGTCATGTCCACTTTGGACGTGGTGGCGTACGCGGGCGAGGAGTTCGGCGGCGTGAGGCCCGCCAACTTCCTCGACATCGGCGGTGGCGCCTCCGCACAGGTGATGGCCGACGGGCTGGAGATCATCCTCTCCGACCCGGACGTGAAGTCGGTGTTCGTCAACGTGTTCGGCGGCATCACCGCGTGCGACGCGGTCGCCAACGGGATCGTGCAGGCGTTCGGGCTGCTCGGCGACGTGAACAAGCCGGTCGTGGTGCGGCTGGACGGCAACAACGCCGCCGAGGGCCGCCGGATCCTCGACGACGCAGCGCTCCCTGGCCTGCGGCGCCTCGACACCATGGACAGCGCGGCCCGCAGCGCCGCCGAGCTTGCCTCCAAGGGGGCCTGAAGCATGGCTATCTTCCTCAACGAGGACAGCAGGATCATCGTCCAGGGCATGACCGGCGCGGAAGGCCGCAAGCACACCGCGCGCATGCTCGCCGCGGGCACGAACGTGGTCGGTGGCGTGACCCCCGGCAAGGGCGGGCAGCAGGCGGAGATCGGGTCCACGACGCTCCCGGTGTTCGACTCCGTCGCCGAGGCCATGGCCGGGACCGGCGCCGACACCACCGTCGTGTTCGTGCCGCCGAAGTTCGCCAAGGGCGCGGTGAACGAGGCGGTCGACGCGGGCATCGGCCTCGCGGTGGTGATCACCGAGGGCATCCCGGTGCACGACACCGCCGCGTTCTGGGCGCACGCCTGCGCCACCGGCAACACCACGAGGATCATCGGCCCGAACTGCCCCGGCGTGATCAGCCCCGGCAAGGCGAACGCGGGCATCATCCCCGCGGACATCACCTCGTCGGGCCGGATCGGGCTCGTCTCCAAGTCGGGAACCCTGACCTACCAGCTGATGTACGAGCTGCGCGACATCGGTTTCTCGACGGCCGTGGGCATCGGCGGCGACCCGATCATCGGCACCACCCACATCGACGCGCTGGCCGCGTTCGAGGCCGACCCGGAGACCGAGCTGATCGTGATGATCGGCGAGATCGGTGGCGACGCGGAGGAACGGGCAGCGGCGTTCATCGCCGAGAACGTGACCAAGCCGGTCGTCGGCTACGTCGCGGGGTTCACCGCGCCGGAGGGCAGGACGATGGGGCACGCCGGTGCGATCGTGTCCGGTTCGTCCGGCACCGCGGCCGCGAAGAAGGAAGCACTGGAAGCGGCGGGTGTCCGCGTCGGCAAGACTCCTTCCGAGACCGCCGAACTGGCCAGGGCGAGCCTGGTCCAGACCGTCGGCTCCTGAGCGGAGCCCGCGGAGCTGAGCGGAGCCCGCGGAGCGAACATCGATTGGGAGTGTTCATGCGTTTCGACGTCAACCTGTCCATCCTGTTCACCGAGCTGCCGATGCTCGAGCGTCCCGCCGCGGCCGCCGCGGCCGGGTTCGACGCGGTCGAGATGTGGTGGCCCTTCGACGGTCCGGTACCCGCCGACGCCGAGCTGGACGCACTCGAACGTGCCATCGGGGACGCGGGCGTCTCGTTGGTGGGACTGAACTTCGACGCGGGACACATGCCATCGGGTGACCGGGGCCTGCTGTCGTCGAAGGCCACCAGCAGCCGGTTCCGCGACAACATCGACGTGACCGTCGGGTTCGCGGAACGGCTCGGCTGCCCGACCCTGAACGCCTTGTACGGCAACACGACCGACGACTCCGACGTGGAGCTGGCGCTGGAGAACCTGGCGTGCGCGGCGAAGTCGGCGGCCCGGACCGGTGCCACCGTCGTCGTGGAGGCGCTCAACTCCTACGAGAACACCCGGTACCCCCTCACCTCGACCACCTCGGCACTGCAGGTGATCGACCAGGTACCGGGCACCGCGTTCCTCGCGGACTTCTACCACCTGGCGCGGATGGGTGAGGACATCCCCGCGCTGATCACGAACCACGCGGACCGGTTCGGGCACGTGCAGATCGCGGACGTGCCCGGCCGCGGCCAACCGGGGACGGGAGAGCTGGACTACCCGGCGATCCTGCGGCAGCTGGCGGAGAGCCCCTACACCGGGCCCGTCGGTCTGGAGTACAAGCCGGTTGGCCGAAGCGACGAGAGTTTTGGCTGGTTGGAGGCTTTGCGTGACTAGAATCGGGATCATCGGGCTTGGCATCATGGGCGGCCCGATGGCGTCGAACCTGCTCAGGGCGGGTTTCGACGTCATCGGGTTCGACGTGGTGCCCTCGGCCCTGGAACGGCTGGCGGCGCAGGGCGGCACCAATGCGGTGAGTGCCGCGCAGGCCGCGGCCGAGTCCGACGTGGTCATCACGATGCTGCCGAACCACCCGCAGGTGGAGGCGGTGGCGCTCGGCGAGGGCGGCGTGCTGGACAGCGCCAAGCCGGGCTCGCTCTACATCGACATGTCCTCGATCCGCCCGGAGACCGCGCGCAAGCTCGCGGCGGTCGGCGCCGAACGCGGTGTCCGGGTGCTGGACGCGCCGGTGTCGGGTGGTGAGAAGGGTGCGATCGACGGCGTGCTGTCCATCATGGTCGGCGGTGCGGCCCAGGACTTCGCAGCGGCGGCACCGATCTTCGACGTGCTCGGCAAGACCGTCGTCCACGTCGGGCCGGCGGGTGCCGGGCAGACGGTGAAGGCCGCCAACCAGCTCGTGGTCGGCGGCACGTACGCGCTGGTCGCCGAGGCCGTCGTGCTGCTGGAGGCGTCCGGCATCGACGCGAATGTCGGGCTCGACGTGCTCGCGGGTGGCCTCGCGGGCAGCCGGATCCTGGAGCTGAAGCGGAAGTCCATGGTGGAGCGCCAGTTCGCGCCCGGCTTCCGGATCGACCTGCACCACAAGGACATGGGGATCATCCTGGACGCCTCGCGGGACGCCGGTGTGGCACTCCCGGTCGGCAACCTGGTGGCGGCGCTGATCGCGTCGGCCAGGGCACAGGGGTACGGGCAGTTGGACCACTCCGCGCTGCTCAAGGTGGCGGAAAACCTCTCCGGCAAGGGAGACGCAGCGTGAGCACCATGCCCTGTATGGAGGCCGCGGTCGCGGTCATGGAGTCCGAGGGTGTCGACACCGTGTTCGGCATCCCGGGAGCGGCGATCCTGCCGCTGTACGCGGCGATGCGCGACAGCGGCATCAAGCACATCACCGTCCGGCACGAGGAAGGCGGCACACACGCGGCGGACGGCTGGTCCCGAGTCACCGGCAAGGTCGGAGTGTGCATCGGCACCTCCGGTCCTGCCGGCACCAACATGATCACCGGTCTGTACACCGCGCTCGCCGACTCCATCCCGATGATCTGCATCACCGGCCAGGCGGAGCGCGCGAAGCTGCACCAGGAGGCGTTCCAGGCGGTCGACATCGTGGAGATCGCCAAGCCGGTGACCAAGTGGGCGGTGCAGCTCAAGGAACCGGGCCAGGCGCCGTGGGTGTTCCGGGAGGCGTTCCGCATCGCGCAGTCCGGGCGGCCGGGCCCGGTGCTGATCGACCTGCCCATCGACGTCCAAAGAGGACTGTGCAACTACGACCCCGAGCTCGACGCGCCCCTGCCCATCGAGGTGCCGGAGCCGCATCCCGCACGGGTCCGCGCCGCGGTCGACCTGCTGGCCGGTGCGCGGCGGCCGCTGATCCTCGCCGGTGGCGGCGTCATCATCGCGGACGCGGCCGACGAGCTGCGTGAGCTGGCCGAGGCGCTGAACGTGCCGGTCCAGGTGACGTTGATGGGCAAGGGCGCGTTCCCCGAGAACCACGAGCTGTTCGCCGGCATGGCCGGTATCCAGACCCAGCAGCGGTGGGGCAACCAGGCGTTCCTGGAGAGCGACGTGGTGCTCGCGGTCGGCGCGCGGTTCGGCGACCGGCACACCGGCAAGCTCGACACCTACCAGGGTGACCGCAAGTTCATCCACGTCGACATCGAGCCGACGCAGATCGGCAAGGTGTTCGAGCCCGAACTCGGGATCGTCGGGCACGCCCGGCCGACGCTGTCGGCGCTGACGTCGTGCGCGAGGTCGCTCGGCGTCGCCCCCCACGGTGAGGTGTGGCCCTCGCGGGTCGCGTCGCTGCGGTCGACCCTGCTGCGCCGCGACGACTTCGACGACGTGCCGATCAAGCCGCCGCGCGTGTACCGGGAGATCAACGAGCACTACGGCGAGGACACCACGTTCGTCACGGCCATCGGGCTGTACCAGATCTGGTCCGGGCAGTTCCAGCACACGTACCTGCCGAGGCGCTACCTCGTGTGCGGGCAGGCGGGGCCGCTGGGCTGGGAGATCCCCGCCGCGATGGGCGTGAAGTGCGCGTTCCCGGACCGGCGCGTGGTGGCGGTGGCCGGGGACTACTCCTTCCAGTTCCTGATGGAGGAGATCGCGGTCGCCGCGCAGTACGAGATCCCGTTCGTCATCGTGATGGTCAACAACGAGTACCTGGGGCTGATCCGCCAGGCCGAGTTGCCCTACGACATGAACTACGCGGTCGACCTGCACTACGGCGAGGGCGGCATCGACCACGTGAAGCTCATGGACGCCTTCGGGTGCCCGGCGCGGCGCGTCGAGCAGCCGGGTGACATCCGGGCCGCGCTGGAGTGGGCGGACGCCGAGGCGGAGCGGCTTTCGGTGCCGGTGCTCGTGGAGATCATGGTGGAACGCGAGGCCAACGCCGCGATGGGCCCGTCCCTGGACGCGATCAAGGAGTTCGAGCCGGTCCCGGAACTGACACCCGCCGACTGAACGTCCTGGAGGTGCCCCTTCGGGAAGGGCACCTCCAGCGCGGTGGGCCTGTTTCGTCGGCACCGGGTCCGGTTCCCCGGGTTCGAACCACCTTCGCCTCCGGCGGTGATGGAGGCGAAGGGCGGCACGTCGTTCACCACGACCGGGCGTCCGGTGTTCTGGACGGTGAACCGGGACCGTCCCCGCCCGGACGGTGGGTGCGGTCCGCCTGGCGCGGCATCGACCGACCGGAGTGGAACTCACCCGTATCGCGGCGGGCAACGAACTCGTTGGGTTCCTGAACGGGGCGGCCGGGTGTGCGGGTCGCCCCGTTCTCGTCCGGCCGTTTCCTGGCCCGGTTCCGCGGACACTTCGGCGTCGCCGCGGAGTGGACGGCCGGGGTAGTCCGTCAGGCTCGTCCGCCGTCCGCGCATCTCGTGGCCGCCTGGATGAGGGCGGCCAGGGGTTTCGAGCGGGAGTCCTCCTGCCAGGCGATCGCCAGTGTCGAGGTCGGGGCTTCGGTGACGGGGACGGTCACCAGGTCGCTGCGCAGGTGGTGCCGGACCGACGCGGGCAGCAGCGCGATGGTGCGGCCCAGCGCGACGAGCTGCATCAGCTGCGCGGGGTCGCGGACCAGCGGGCCGCCGTTCGGCGGGCTGCCCGGCCACTGCGGGAACTGCTCGTCGCGCAGGTCCGCGAGTGTCAGCGACGGGCGGTCGGCCAGGCGGTGGGTGCGGGGTAGGACGGCCACCTCCTGCTCGCCCAGCAACTCCTCGTACGCGAAGCCCTCGGTGTCGTCGTGCGGGAAGCGCAGCAGGGCCGCGTCGGCCTCGCCCTCGCGGAGCAGGCGGGCCTGCTGGCCGATGCCGCAGATGTGCACCTCCACCTCGACGGGCTCCGGGCTCGCCGCGTACTCGGCCAGGATCTTCTCCATCAGGCCACCGTCGCTGTCCGGTTTCATCGCGAGGACCAGGCGGGTCCCCGCTCGCCGCGCACGCCGTTCCGCCGCGGTCAACGCGGTCAGTGCGCGGCGGCCCTCGTGCAGGAGGACCTCACCCGCAGGGGTCAGCGAGACCTGACGGCTGGTGCGTTCGAACAGCGTGACCCCCAACCTCCGCTCCAACTGCTGGACGGCCCGGGACAGGGGTGGCTGCGCGATCCCCAGCTTCGTCGCCGCCCGCCCGAAGTTCAGCTCCTCGGCGACAGCGACGAAGTAACGCAGCTCCCGCGAATCCATACCGCCAGAGTATCGATTCCCACCCAACGAGTGTTGGACCGCGCCCTGACCTGCGGGAACTCTGGAGTCATGACCACAGCACTGGTGACCGGGGCCAACAAGGGCATCGGCCTCGAGATCGTGAAGCGGCTCCTCGCCGAGGGCATGACCGTCTACCTCGGGGCGCGGGACCCCGAGAAAGGGGAGAAGGCCGCCGCCGACGTCGGCGCGCGGTTCGTCGCGCTCGACGTGACCGACGCGGAGTCCGTTCGGCGGGCCGCCGAGACCATCGACCGGCTCGACGTGCTCGTCAACAACGCGGGCATCACCGGCGGGCGCATGAACGCGCCGGGCGAGGCCGACCTCGGCGTGATCCGCGACGTGTTCGAGACAAACGTCTTCGGCGTCATCACCGTGACCGAGGCGTTCCTGCCGCTGCTCCGGAAGTCGGCGCACGCCCGGATCGTCAACGTGTCCAGCATGGTCGGGTCGCTCGCCAGCATGCTCGCCAACGACACGCCCAACTCGCTGGCCTACGTGCCGTCCAAGACCGCTCTGAACGCCGTCACCCTCTCCTACGCCAAGGCCGAGCCGGACATCAGGATCAACGCGGCCTGCCCCGGTTACTGCGCCACCGACCTCAACAACCACAGCGGGTACCGCACCGCCGCCCAGGGCGCCAACGCCGCGGTGACGCTGGCGACCCTGGACGACGGCGGCCCCACCGGGGGCTTCTACGACGAGGACGGGCCCATCGCCTGGTGAGTCCTACGTCCGCAGCCACACCGCCGTGTCCGTCGGCAGTCCGGGCCCGTCGAGCGGCCCGCTCGCGAGCAGGACCTCGGTGTGCGGCGGCAGCGGCACCGCCGACCCGGCCAGGTTGACGACACAGGCGAACCGGTCGTCACGGGAGAAGGCCAGCACGCCTTCCGGCACGTCGAGCCAGGTCATCGGCCCGTCGCCGAGGCCCGGCTCGGTGTGCCGGATCTTCAGCGCCGACCGGTACAGCTCCAGCATCGACACCGGGTCACCCGCCTGTGCCTCCACAGTGGACGCCGCCCAGTCGCCGGGCTGCGGCAGCCACGGCGCGGTGCCGGTGGTGTTGAACCCGTACGGCGACTCGGTGCCCGACCACGGCAGCGGCACCCGGCAGCCGTCGCGGCCGATGTCGGCGCCCTTGGTGCGCCGGAACACCGGGTCCTGGCGCACCTCGTCGGCCAGCTCCTCCACTTCGGACAGACCGAGCTCCTCGCCCTGGTAGATGTACACGCCACCAGGCAAGGCGAGCGTCAGGAGCGCGGCCGCACGGGCCCGACGCCGGCCCAGCTCGCGGTCGGTCGGTGCCTGGTGCTGCCGGTCGGCGAACGAGAACGACGTGTCGGCGCGGCCGTAGCGGGTGACGTGCCTGGTCACGTCGTGGTTGGACAGCACCCACGTCGCGGGCGCGTCGACCGGTGCGTGCGCGGCGAGCGTCGCGTCGACGACCTCCCGCAGCCGTTTCGCGTCCCACGGGCAGGACAGGAAGTCGAAGTTGAACGCGGAGTGGAGCTCGTCGGGCCGCAGGTACATGGCGAACCGGTGCGGATCCGGCAGCCACATCTCGCCGACGAACACGCGCCTGTCGTCGTAGGAGTCGGCGATCTTGCGCCACTCCCGGTAGATCTCGTGCACGCCGTCCAGGTCGGAGTACGGCAGGCGGCCCGCCGGGTCGTCGACGTCGGGCAGGCCGTCCTCCTTGACCAGGCCGTCGGCCACGTCGATGCGGAACCCGTCGACGCCGCGGTCGAACCAGAACCGCAGGATGTCGGCGAACTCCGCGTGCACCTGCGGGTTCGTCCAGTTCAGGTCCGGCTGCCGCGAGCTGTACAGGTGCAGGAACCACTGGCCTGGCGTTCCGTCGGGTTCGGTGATTCGCGTCCACGCCGGGCCGCCGAACCGCGACTGCCAGTTGGTCGGCGGCAGTTCGCCGTGCTCGCCCTGGCCGTCGCGGAACCAGAACCGCTCCCGCTCCTGCGACCCCGGCCCGGCGGCGAGCGCGGCGGTGAACCACGGGTGCACGTCCGAGCAGTGGTTCGGGACGATGTCGATGATGATCCGGATGCCCAGGTCGTGGGCCTCCTCGATCAGCTTCTCCGCCTCGGCGAGCGACCCGAACACCGGCTCGATGTCGCGGTAGTCCGACACGTCGTAGCCGCCGTCGTCCATCGGCGATGGATACCACGGGTTGAACCAGATCGCGTCGATGCCGAGGTCGGCGAGGTAGGGCAGGCGGGACCGCACCCCGGCGAGGTCACCGGTCCCGTCGCCGTCGCCGTCCGCGAAGCTGCGCACGTAGACCTGGTAGATGGCGGCACCCCGCCACCAGTTGTCGCTCATGCCGCCCCCTCGCGGGCTCCGTGGCGCCGCTCGCGTTCGCCCTGTGTCCGATGGTTCACTCCGCAAGCTCCGTTCACTCACTCACCCCTTGATGCTGCCGGCCGTGAGACCGGCCAGGATTTGCCGTTGGAAGATCAGGAACGCGACGACCATCGGGATGCTCGCGAGCACGAGGCCCGCCAGCATCAGGTTGATCGGCGTGTCCGGCTCGAACCGTTGCAGTGCGACCGACAGCGTCTGGATCTCCGGGTCCTGCAGGACCAGGAGCGGCCAGATGAAGTCCTTCCACGCCGCCACGATCGAGAAGATGGACACCACGGCGATGATCGGCCGCGACAGCGGCAGCACGATCCGCCACATGGTGGTGACGCTGCCCGCGCCGTCGATCCGCGCCGCGTCGAGCAGTTCGGTCGGGATCTGGTCGAAGAACCGTTTGAGCAGGTAGATGTTGAACGCGTTCGCCGCCGCGGGGAGCCAGATCGCGGCGGGCGAGTTGACCAGGTTCACCTCGACGATCGGCACCTCGGTGATCGCCAGGTAGGTCGGCACGAGCAGCGCGGAGGCGGGCAGCATCAACGTCGCCAGCATCAGCGCCAGGATCCACTTCCCCAGTGCCGGCCGCAACTTCGACAACGCGTACGCGGCGGGCACCTGCACCGCGAGCTGGATCAGCCACGCGCCCGCCGCGACGATCACCGTGTTCGTGAAGTACTTGGCGAGGTCCATGAAGGTCCACGCCTCGGTGTACGCCTCCGCGCCGAACGACTCGGGCAGCAGCGTCGGCGGGTTGCGCGCCAGCTCCGGCGCGGTCTTCATGGCGCCGAGCACCATCCAGAGCAGCGGGACCACGAACGCGACCGTGAACACCGTGATCACGAGCGCGAACACCAGCCAGTAGAGGAGTTTGCCCCGGCGTTTCCTCAGCGCCCACGGGGAGATCAGCGTCCGCTCCACTGTGGTCACCCCTTCGTCCTGGTCAGTCTCAGGTACAGCGCGGAGAACGCGCCGAGCGCGACGAACAGCAGCAGGCTGAGCGCGCTGGCGGTGCCGAAGTCGTTGTAGGTGAAGGCGTAGCGGTACAGCAGGAGCAGCACGGTGACCGTGGAGTCCTCCGGCCCGCCGCCGGTCATCACGTACGGTTCGGTGAACACCTGCATGGTGGCCACGATCTGCATCAGCATCATGATCAGCAGCACGAACCGGGTCTGCGGGATCGTGACGTGCCGCAGCCGCTGCCACAAATTCGCGCCGTCCAGCTCGGCCGCCTCGTACAGCTCACCGGGGATCGTCTGCAGCGCGGCGAGGTAGATCAGGGTCGCCGAGCCCATGGCCGCCCACGTCGCCACGAGCACGAGCGACAGCATCGACGTGTCGGCCGAGTTGAGCCACGCCAGCGGCGGCAGCCCGACCATCCGCAGCATGCTGTTGAACAGCCCGGGACCCGGGTCGTAGAACCACTTCCAGAGGATCGCGACGACCACCGGCGGCAGCATCACGGGCAGGTAGACCACGAGCCGGAAGTACGCCTTCATGTGCCGCAGCTCGTTCAGCACGATCGCCACGGCGAACGGCACCGCGAACCCGACGACCAGCGCCAGCCCGGTGAACAGCAGCGTGTTCCGCCACGCGATGCCGAACAGCGGGTCGGCGAACAGGGTCTGGAAGTTCTGCCAGCCGACCCACTCGGCTGGCGTCACGAAGTTGACCTGCTGGAAGCTGAGCAGGACCCCGCGGACGATCGGGTACCACGAGAAGAGGGCGAAGCACACCAGCGCGCCGCACAGGAACCCGTACGCGGTGAGGTTCTCGCCGATCAGGCGGCGGACGCGGGCCGGTGCCGGGCGGCGCGGCGCTCGCGCCGGACGCCTCTCGACGTCCGGCGCGAGCACGGCGGTGCTGGACACGGTTACTTGACCTGCGCCAGCGCGGCGTTGACCTTGCTTTCCGCGTCCGACAACAACGTGTCGATGTCGGCGTCTTTGTTGGTGAGCACGCCCTGCATCACGTTGTCGAGTGCCGCGTACACCTGCTGCGCGTTCGGCGGCTCGATCTTCTTGTCGAGGTCGGTGAGGCCGTCGACGTAGGGCTGGTAGTTCTCGACCGGCATCGTCGCGTACTCGGCGCGCAGGGTGCCTTGCTGCTCACGCAGGTCGCCGGTCCAGACGTCGGAGGAACCGGCGGGCGGCGAGGTCGGCAGGCCGATCGGCTGGTCCTGTTCGGCGTACCGCTTGAGGTCGGCCTCCATGCGGTCCGGGTTCAGGTACTTCCAGGAGATCCACTCCAGCCCGGCCCTGATCTTCTCCGGCGTGGCCTTCGGGTTGATCATGTACCCTTCGCCGCCGACGAGGGTTCCGTTGCCGCCGGGCAGCGGGGCCAGGCCGTAGTCGGCGTAGTCGCCCTTGAACTGGTTGACCAGCACGGGCACGTTGTCCGGCGCGGCGATGTACATGCCGAGCTGGCCCGCGCCCATCATCCGCTGGACGTCCTCGATCACCAGCAGCTGCTTGTCGCCCATGGTGTCGTCGGTCCAGCGCATGTCGTGCAGCGCCTGCGCGACCTCCTTGCCCTTGGCGTTGTTGAAGTCCGCGACCCACTTGTCGCCGTCCTGCCTGGCGATGTCACCGCCTGCGGAGTACATCCAGGTGGTGAAGTGCCAGCCGCCCTGGTTGTTCTTGCTGTACTCGGCGAAGCCGACCGTGTTGTCGCCGAGCGCGGTGATCTTCTTGGCGGCCGCCCTGACCTCGGGCCAGGTGGCGGGCGGCTGGTCGGGGTCCAGCCCGGCTTCGGTGAAGAGCTTGCGGTTGTACAGCAGGCCCATCGAGTAGTTGGCGGTCGGCAGGCCGTAGACCTTGCCGTCGGAGGTGAAGATCTCCTTCAGCTCCGGCTGCAGCTCGTCGTAGTGCGGCACGTCCTTGACGTAGGCGGAGATGTCCGCGGCCTGGCGGCGCGCGATCAGGTTCGCCGGGTCGGTGAGGTAGACGTAGAAGACGTCCTCCAGCTGGCCGCCCGCGAGCTTCGAGTTGAAGGTCTTGGGGTCCATGAACCCCTCGCGGGGCTGGATGTCGATGTTCTCGTGCGTCCGCTCGAACTCGGCGACGTCCTCGTCGAAGATCTTCCGCTCGAACGGCTGCGTCTTCGGCGGCTGCCCGTTCACGGTGATGGTGACCTTGCCGTTCGCGCTGCCTTCGCCGCTGTCCTCGCCGCAGGCGACCAGGCTGACGCCCAGGCCCGCGGCCAGCACCAGGCCGAACGCCCTGCGCGTGAGTGTGTTCATGGTTGTCGTAACCCTCCGTCGACGAGCCGCCGTCGGGGACCGGCCCGTGTCTCGGGTAGCTGGGGTGGGACCCGTAGGAAATTGGTGAGCAACACCATAGGTCTCCCGAACTGATACTTGCAATAGTTCGACAGAGATCTGAAAAAATCTGACTCTGCCTACTGGTGGTGGGGTCTCGGATGGGTGACGGCGGGGTTGCGTTCACGCCGCTGAACCGGTCATGGGCACGGCGAGGTCCCGGCTTCGGAGCCGGTTTCGGCAAGAAAGGGGTGGTCGCGCTCGTGGGCGAGGCGGGGGAGGGCGGCCGCCGGCCCCCGGTTTCCAGCGTAGAGCGAGGCGCCGACATCGGGGCGGACCTGTCGACAGCCCAACGGGTTGTCCACAGGCGGCCGCGGACGAACCCGGTTCTGTCGGTGCCGTCCGGTAGCGTGGTTCGAGGGGGCCGGAGGCCGCCCCGGCGCTTTCGGTCAGCGCCTTTCGGTCAGCGCCTTTCGGTCATCACGCTGTGGTCAGCGCGCCGTGGTCACCGCACGGCGGTCTTCGTGCGGGCGGGTGCCGCCGACGCGCGGACCACCAGCTCCGGCTCGAACAGCAACTCCTCCATCGAGACCTCGTTGCCCGCGATCAGCGCCGCCAGCAACTCGACCGCGGCCCGGCCCATCGCCTCGATCGGCTGCCTGACCGTCGTGAGCGGCGGGTCGGTGCACGTCATCAGCGCCGAGTCGTCGTACCCGATCACCGAGACGTCCTCCGGCGTGTTCATCCCGAGCCGCCGCACGGCGCGGATCACGCCGAGTGCCAGCGGGTCGCTCGCGCAGATCAACCCCGTGATCCCGTTCTGCACCAACCGGGTCCCGACCGCCTGGCCGCCCTCCACGGAGAACATGGTGTGGCCGATCGTGTGCTCGTCGACCGTCAGCCCGACCCGGTCGGCGCACGCCCGGAACGCGGCCAGCTTCCGCCGCGACGGGATGTGGTCACGCGGGCCGAGCACCATGCCGATCCGCTCGTGGCCCAGTGCGACCAGGTGCCCGAACGCCTGCTCGACAGCCACCGCGTCGTCGCACGACACGACCGGGTAGTCCAGGTCGATCGACGCGTTCACCAGCACCACCGGCAGCTTGCGTCGCACCAGCTCGTAGTGGTGCTCGTGGTTCGCGTCGTCCTCGGCGTGGCTGCCGCCGGCGAACACCACCCCGGACACCTGCTGCGCGAGCAGCAACTCGACGTAGTCCGGCTCGGACACGCCTCCCGTGCAGGTGCACAGAACCGGCGTGAACCCCTGCTGTGCCAGCGCGCTGCCCACCACGTCCGCGAGCGCCGGGAAGATCGGGTTCTGCAGCTCGGGCAGCACCAGCCCGACGAGCCGCGCCCGTTCGCCGCGCAGCTGCGTCGGCCGCTCGTAGCCGAGCACGTCCAGCGCGGTGAGCACGGCCTGCCGCGTCGACTCGGAGACACCCGGTTTCCCGTTGAGCACGCGGCTCACGGTCGCCTCGCTGACCCCGACCTTCTTGGCTACCTCGGAGAGACGTCGTTGCGCCATGGTTGCAAGTCTAGGACAACACTTGCAAAGGCTTGCGCTGGTTTGCGGAATGTCCGGTTCCCCGGTGCGCCGGAGTGTCCTGTCCGGAGTGGGCCGGACGGGATGGCACGATGCCCGGCGAGGAGGTGGTCGGGTTGGCTGAGCCCGCGTTGCCCGCCACCGTCGTGACCGCGCACCTCGCCACGTGCGCGCGGGCCATCGCGGAGGCCGAAACGCCCGTCGCCGACCTGCCGGAGACCGCCGGTCACCTCGTCGGCGCGCAGCGTGACATCTCCGCCGCGCTGGACGGCCTCGCCACCCGGTTGGCGCGGGGCCCGCTGACCGCGGACCGGGCCGCGCTCGTCGAGGTCCTGCGGGCCGCCGCGGCCGCGTCCGAACACGCCGCCGACGCGCTCGACGCGGGTGGACAACTGTTCGAATCCGTTGCGAATGAAACGCGCTTTTAGCTGGTCAGGGCCACTTTCGCGGACTAGAATGAGGGTAGTCCGCGATTGGGAGGTTCGTCCTATGCGAAGCGTCTGGAACGGCACGATCAGGTTGGGTCTCGCGAACATCCCGGTGAAGGCGTACGGCGCCACGGAGGAGCGGGGGACCGGCCTGCACCACGTGCACGTGACCGACGGCGGGCGGGTGCGGCACCGCAGGGTGTGCGAGGTCGACGGCGCCGAGGTGGACCTGTCCGAACTGGCGCGCGGCTACGTGCTGCCGGGCGGCGAGACGGTGGTGCTCACCGACGACGACCTGGCTGGCCTGCCGCTCTCGGCGTCGCGTGCGATGGAGGTGCAGGCGTTCGCGCAGGTGGAGGAGATCGACCCGATCTACTTCGCGCGGACCTACCACCTGGAGCCGGAGCCCGCCGGGGTGAAGTCGTACGTGCTGCTGGCCGAGGCGCTGCGCCGGTCCGGCCGCGTGGCGGTGGTCAAGATCGCACTGCGGCAGCGGGAGAGCCTCGGCGTGGTGCGGGTCCGCGACCAGGTGCTGGTGCTCGAGACGATGCTGTGGCCAGAAGAGGTCCGCACCCCGGACTTCCCGTTCCTGTACCAGGACGTCGAGGTCAGCGAACGCGAGATCCGCGCCGCGACGGACCTCGTCGAGGGCCTGACGGAGAAGTTCACCCCGGCCCACTACACCGACGGCTACCGCGCGGCGCTGCGCGCACTCGTACAGGCCAAGATCGACGGCAACGAACTGGTCCAGCCCGCCGCCGGGTCGCAGCGCGAGGGCGCCGCCGACCTGCTGAGCGCACTGCGCACGACCCTCGCCGACAAGCGGATGCCACACCAGCGCGTCGAGGAGGCCCGCACCGCGGAGGCGGCGGCTGAGCAGGCGAAGGAGACCGCCCGCAAGGCCGCGAAGAAGAACCGCGAGACGACCAAGAGCTGAAGGGCCTGGCCGACGTCGTGGGAGTGCGGCAGGGGTGTCCCTGTCCGCACTCCCACGGCATCGACACCGTCCGATGGGCCCTTGCAGGGCACGCCGGTGTGCCCGTCGGCCCCGCCTCGCGGCCCGCGCGCCTGCCGCGAGGCGGGCACCCTGAAGGGGCCTGCGAAGCCGGTGGCATGCGGGCCGGGCGGAAATGTCGGTGCTCGGCGGTAGTGTGAAAACCGGGGGTCCCCCTGGCGTACGAATGGACCGTTCGTACGCCCAGAGGGGCCGGTTACCTGGCTTCCGGGTCGGCCAGCAGGCCCTGGCGTAGCTGTTCGAGCGTGCGCGACAGGAGCCGCGACACGTGCATCTGCGAGATGCCGATGCGCTCGGCGATCTGCGTCTGCGTCATGTGCCGGAAGAACCGCAACGTCAGGATCTGGCGTTCGCGTTCCGGCAGGGACTCGATCAGCGGTCGCAGGGACTCGTAGTTCTCGACGCCCGTGAGGGCCTCGTCGGGTTGCCCGAGTGTGTCGCCGAGCGGGTCGGAGTCCGAGTCCGGGGACAGGGCCTCGTCCAGCGACATCGAGTGGTACGCGTTGCCCGCCTCGAGACCCTCGTACACCTGCTCGGGTGACAGGTCCAGGTGCTTGCCCAGCTCACTGGGCGTCGGTGCCCGGCCAAGGCGCTGCGACAGCTCCGCGCTGGCCGCGTTGATGGCGAGGTTCAGCTCCTTGAGCCGCCTCGGCACGTGCATGGACCAGCTCGCGTCGCGGAAGTGGCGACGGACCTCGCCCATCACCGTCGGCACGGCGAAGGACAGGAAGTCGGTGCCGCGATCGGGCTGGAAGCGGTCGACCGCGTTGATCAGGCCCAGGGTCGCCACCTGCACCAGATCCTCGCGGGGGACGCCGCGGTTGGAGAACCGGGCGGCGATGTGCTCCGCGAGGGGCAGGTGGCCCGTGACCAGCTCGTTCCGTAGTTCCGCGCGCCTTGGGTCGTCCTCCGGCAGCCCCGCCATCTCGTCGAACTTCGGGGTCAGGTGTTCGTAGCCGGTGGCCGAACTGTGCTGGTCTCTGGCGCGTGAGCTCTGCGTCCCGGTCACCCGGGAAGCCCTTCCGTCCTGCGCTTGGCCAACTCGATGTGGACCAGATGCGTGTCGGCGTCGTCAGGGCCATCGACCCACGTGGCGGTGTGGTCGGTCAGCGTGGACAGCACGCGCCAGCCGAACGAGTCGCTGCTCGGCTTCGCGTCGCTTGTGGACGGAACGGCCACCACGAACCGGATCTCGTCGTCGCTGACCCGGAAACAGCACGTCAGGACGGCTTGCGGCGCGCCCTGGGTGATCAGCGTCGAGCACGCCTCATCGACCGCGAGACGCAGGTCGGCGATCGAGTCCAGGTCGAAGTCGGCGCGCATCGCGATGCTTGCGGCCAGCGACCGGATGATCGGGAGGTTGGTGAGCACGGCGCCGATTCGCAGCTCGATCTCTTCTGGACTGCCGTCCTCGGTTCCCTCGAACATGTACCCGGAGTACCCACAATCTTGAGCAGAAACACAGGAGTTCGGGCCGCTTCGTGACCGCGCGTCAACACCGTATCGGGTCTTTCGGCCCTGCTCAACACACCCCGCCGACTACCCCGTTTGGCGCACGGGTGTGTGGCCGCATAACGTGGGGCTGGCAAGCCGTCGAAACGAGGGAGCCAAACACATGTTGGCGGTAACGGAAGCGGCTGCCGAGGCGATCAGTGCGCTGACCGCTCAGGGTGGCAACCAGGAAGGCGGACTCAGGTTCGCCATGCAGGCGAGTTCCGACTCGCAGGCCGCGCTCGCGCTCTCGGTGGCGCCCGCGCCCGCCGAGGGCGACGAGGTCGTCACGGCGAACGAAGGCGCGCACGTCTTCCTTGAACAGGAAGCGGCCAACTACCTGTCGGACAAGGTCCTCGACGTCCAGCCGGACGCCGAAGGGCAGTTGAGCTTCGCGGTCCTCGAGCAGGCCTGAGGATCCACAGAGGACCGGGCGGGTCACCGGCCCAGGGCGTTCTGCAGTTCTTTCTTGGTCATGGAAGAACGACCTTTGATGTTCTTCTTCTTGGCCTCGTTGTAGAGCTGGTCCCTGGTCGGCCCGCCCGGTCCTTTGCGGTTGCCGGACCGCTCGCCACCACGCTTCTGCGGCGACTTGTCCTTCACCGACGACCGGCTCGCCGACCGCGACTCGCCGGACTGCGCGCGGTTCTTGTTCACCGTCCGCGCCGCGATCTCCTTGGCCCGGCCCGCACTGCGGCCCTGCTCCTCCTGGCCTTCCTTGATGTGCTCGTACTGACGTTCGCGCTTGTTGCTCCACGACTGCGGCATCATCCACTCCTTTCAGGCTTCTCACCTGGGAGTACCCACTTCGGCCGCCGCCGAATCGTTACCGCCCTACGGTGGGCCGCATGACGCGTGCCGACGAGTTCCGTGCCCTCCACGACGACTTCCTCCTTCTGCCGAACGCATGGGACGTCGCGTCGGCGGCCGCGCTGGTGCGGGCCGGCTTCCCAGCGGTCGGCACCACCAGCCTCGGTGTGGCCGCGGGTGCCGGCCTGCGGGACGGGCTGGGGCTGTCGCGGGAGGCGACGATGGCGCTCGCCGCCCGGCTCGCCGGACTGCCGGTACCGGTGTCGGTGGACGTCGAGGGCGGTTTCGGTGCCGACCCCGGTGCGGTGCGGGAGCTGGGGCACGAGCTGGCCGCGCTGGGCATCGCCGGGGTCAACATCGAGGACGGGCGCGAGAACCGCGGGCTGACCGACCCCGCGCACCACGCCCGGCTCGTCGCGGCGATGGGGGAGAGCGGGCTGTTCGTCAACGCCCGCACCGACACCCACTGGCTGGACACCGAACGAGCAGGCACGCTCGACCGCGTGCGCGCGTACGTGGACGCCGGTGCGGACGGGGTGTTCGTGCCCGGCATGATCGACGGCGCCGAGATCGAGGCACTCGTGGCGGCCGCGGGTGTGCCGGTGAACCTGTTGTACCAGCCGGGCAGGCTGTCGGTCGGCACCGCGCGCGGGCTCGGGGTGCGGCGCGTGAGCACCGGCTCCCTGCTGTTCCGAGCCGCGCTCGGCGCGGCGCTCGAGACCGTCGAAGCGGTCCGCGACGGCGTGCCGCCGCCGCGTGAAGTCCCCACCGTGCAACAGATCCAGGGACTGTAGAGACGAAGACGGGATTCGAACCCGTGTACAAGGCTTTGCAGGCCTCTGCCTGTCCTCTCGGCCACTTCGCCAGTGAAACCGTGTGCTGCCAACAAGGTTGCCAGCACGCGGCCACCCAGCACAACGGCTCCCACGACGTGGGAAACCGCTGTGCGCGCGCGGGCTCCTTGTCCTTCCCCGACTCCTCGGCCGCTCGTCCAACGACACGTTCGGGGTTCCTTGGCTCCCAGCATGTGGACCAGACCTTTGACCTCGACATAACTGGAGGTCATACCGTCGCTGACCATGACGATTCTGGTGACCGGCGCGACCGGCAACGTCGGCAGGCATGTGGTGGCGGGACTCGTGGCCTCGGGAGAGCCCGTGCGGGCGGTTACCCGCACACCGTCCCGGGTTCCCGGTGGGGTGCCGGTGGTGCCCGGCGGGATCACGGACGTGCCCGAGCTGCTCGACGGCGTCGACCGGGTGTTCCTGCTGTGGCCGTTCACGAACGCCGACGACGCGCCACCGGTCGTGTCCGCGCTCGCGGAGCGGGTGTCGCACGTCGTGTTCCTGTCCGCGCGCGGCGTGTCCGACGACTCGCCGCTGTTCCACGCGCGGATCGAGAGGCTGCTGCGCGACAGCGGTGTCGGCTGGACGTTCCTGCGTGCGGGCGGCTTCGCGACGAACACGCTGGAGTGGGCGGACCAGGTGCGTGCCGGGGTGGTGCGCTGGGTGTACGGCGGCGCGGGCAGGTCGCTGATCCACGAGCGGGACATCGCTGACGTGGCAGTGACCGCGCTGACCTCGCCGTCGCACGTCGGCGCGGCCTACGAGCTGACCGGACCGGAGACGTTGACGCAGGTGGAGCAGGTGCGCACGCTGGGCGCCGCCGTCGGGCGGGACGTGCGGTGGGAGGAGTTGCCGGTGGCGCGGGCGCGGGCGTCGATGCTGGCGCGGGGATGGGACCAGGACTTCCTCGATGGCGGTCTCGCCTACTGGGCGTCGCTGGTCGACGAGCCGGAGACGGTGACGGGCACGGTCGAGGAGGTCACCGGCAAGCCTGCGCGCACGTTCGCGCAGTGGGCGACCGACCACGCGGCGGACTTCCGCTGAACGGCCGCGCCGGGGCGGCCGCCGGCCCCCGGTTTCCAGCGTGGTGCGGGGCACCGACACCGGCGGACGTCATCGCGGTGGGCTGTGGACAACGGGGTGACCTGTGGACAACCCGGTGGTCACCCCGTCCGCGGCCGTGAGGAATGTCGGTGGTCCGTGGCAGGCTGGCTACCGGGGGCCGGCGGCCGGCCCCCGGTAGCGCAGGGGTCAGCAGCGGGCCTTGACCTTCTTCAGATCGGTCCGCAGCGCCGGTGCGCCGTCGACCGGTGCCGGGTCCTCCGGCGTCGGCGCGACGCCCTCGGCCGCGACCTTGTCCAGGGTCGCGAGGCCCTCGGCGCCGATCGTGCCGAAGATCGTGTAGTTCGGGCGCAGGTAGGCGTTGCCGTAGACGAGGAAGAACTGACTGCCGTTGGTGTCCGGGCCCGCGTTCGCCATCGCCAGGGTGCCGCGCGGGTAGACCTTCCGCTCGCCGGTCGGGTCGTTCGGCGCGGGTGCCAGGTCGACCGGTAGTTCGTCGGCGTACCGGTAGCCCGGCCCGCCGGAGCCGGTGCCGCTCGGGTCGCCGCACTGCAGGACCTCGAGCGTGGGGTAGGTCGTCAGCCGGTGGCACGTCGTCCGGTCGTAGAAGCGCCACTTCGCCAGGTGCACGAAGCTCTGCACGGTGCACGGCGCCGCCGCGCGGTCCAGGGTGAGCGGCAGCGCGCCCTGGTTGGTGCGCACGTCCACCCGGACCTTGCCGCGGTCGGGGGTGCGTGCCGGATCGGGTGGCAGCGGCACCGGCCGGGCGGCCGGCTCGTCCGGGGTCGTCGTGTACTGGCACGGGCCGTGGGTGGACCCGTCTCCGGTGGCGGTGGTCGCGGCGCCGGTCGGGGCCGTCACCACCAGGCTCGCGGCGGCGATCAGCATGGCGCCTGCCGCGATCGTGAACTTCCTGACCACTGGTCCTCCTCTTCGCAGGGGCGCAGCAGTCTAGGCCGCGGCGCGTCGCGGGCACCAGGGCCGAGACGCGCCGCTCGCGGGCCGTGTCGTCCTGCCGACCTCGTTACGCTGCGCCGGGTGACCGGATCCGACATCGCGCGCGCGATTCTCGACGGCAGCTCGTTCATGACGATGGCCACCTCGGACGCCGACGGCGTGCCGTGGGCGACGCCCGTGTGGTTCGCGACCGAGGACCACCGGTCGCTGTACTGGGTCTCGGCACCCGACGCGCAGCACTCACGAAACCTCGCTGTGCGGCCGGAGATCTCGGTGGTCGTCTACGACTCCACCCAGCGGCCGGGGAACGTGAACGCCGTCTACATGACGGGCACTGCGGCACGGGTCGATGACAGCGCCGCCGTCGAGGAGGGGATCGGGGTCTTCTCCCGCGTGGCGGTGCGGGAGGGGATCGGCGAGTGGGGCGCCGACCGGGTGACCGGCGACGCCCGGCTGCGCCTTTACCGCGCATCCGTTGCCGCGCACTACATCCTGGACCCGGACGCGCCGGTGGACAGGCGCCTGCGGATCACGCTCTAGTTGTGTACGTGGGCGGTCGGATCGGTCCGGGTGCGGGGTGGGCCTGCGCCACCGTCAGGGTTGCGCAGGCAGGGGCCCTGAAAGGCGCGTTCAGTCGTCGGTGTCCTCTGGCGAGGACGTCCTGCTGGGGGTGAAAATCTTGTCTG
>NZ_JBHSIS010000007.1:0-609965 GCF_042653545.1 Actinophytocola glycyrrhizae | reverse complement strand
TCCCCTTCGCGGGCAGCGGAACCCAGATCGGACACGGCTTCCAGAACTTCGTGAAGCTCACCTGACCGACAATGCGAAGGGGTGGTGCCGCGTGCGGCACCACCCCTTCGGCATGCTCGAGATCACTTCAGGCGCAGCGCCTTCATGATCTGGTAGATCCTCGTGTTCTGGTTGGCCAGCTGCTCGTGCGTCACGCCGGGCTTGGGGTCGAAGCTGATCCCGTGCTGGCTCGCCACGATCTGCACGTCGCACATGGTGAGCAGGCCCTGCTCACCGTGGCGCCGGCCGTAGCCGGAGGCCTTGCGGCCGCCCATGGGCGCGTCGTAGGAGATGTGGGTGGAAACGTAGCCCTCGTTGATGTTCACCGCGCCCGACTTGATCTGTGCCGCCAGCCGGTGGGCGCGGCCGAGGTCCTTGGTCCAGATGCTCGCGTTCAGGCCGTACTCGGTCGCGTTCGCCAGGCGCAGCGCCTCGGCCTCGTCGGTGAACGGGTACACCGACACCACCGGGCCGAAGGTCTCCTCCGTGGCGATCTCGCACGCGGCGTTCACGCCGGTCAGCACCGTGGGCTCGTAGAAGTACGGGCCCAGGTCCGGGCGGGCCTTGCCGCCGATCTCGACCTTGGCGCCGTGGGCCACCGCGTCGTCGACGTGCCTGGCGACCTTGTCCAGCTGCCGCTGGTGCGACAGCGAGCCGAGGTCGTACTCGAAGTCGAAGCCCTGGCCCAGCTTCAGGCCCCTGGTGTGCTCGACCAGCTTCTCCAGGAAGGACTCGTAGCGCGACGCGTGCACGTAGATCCGCTCGGAGCACAGGCACATCTGCCCACCGCTCACGAAGCTCGCGCGGGCCGCCGCCGGGACCACCTTGTCGAGGTCGGCGTCCTCGAACACCAGCATCGGGTTCTTGCCGCCGAGCTGCATCGTCGCACCGATCATGCGGCGGGCCGCCTGCTCCGCGATCTTCTTGCCCGCCTCGTTGCCGCCGGTGAAGCACACGTGGTCGGCACCGTCGATCATCGCCTGGCCGATGTCGGCGGGTTCACCGACGACGATCTGCCACAGCCCGGCGGGCAGCCCGGCCTTGATCAGCAGCTCCCGCGCGAGCAGCGGGGCCAGCGCCGTCTGCGTGTCCGGCTTGAACACCACGCCGTTGCCCGCGATGAGCGCCGGGATGACGTCGCAGATGCCGTCGGAGATCGGGTAGTTGAACGGTGCGATCACCGCGACGACACCCTTGGGGTGCCGCAGTTCCGTCACGCGGGTCGCGAACGGGATACCGCCCTTGCGGCGCCGCGGCTCCAGGAAGGCCTGCGCGTTGCGCGCGTAGTACAGCGCCATGCCGGCGACGTCGATGGTCTCCTCGAACGCGGTGAACCGGGCCTTGCCGGTCTGCGCCTGGATGAGGTCCATCAGCTTCTTGTTGTGCAGCACCAGCTTGTAGTAGCGCAGGAAAACCTTGGCCCGCTCGGCCGGCGAGGTGGCCGCCCACCTCGCCTGCGCGCCACGTGCCTTGGCGAACGCGGCGTCGACGTCGGCTGCCGTGGAGGTGGCCACGTCGACCAGCGGTTCGCCGGTCCAGGGCGCGTACGCGGTCACGGTCGGGCCCGTACCCGTGAGCTGGCCGGCGAGCTGCCTGGTCAGCCCCTCTGGCAGCAAGGGCTTCCGGCTGATGGAGATAGTCACTTGTCCTGTCCTTCCGGGTGCGGGGTCAGATCGCTCGGCTGCCCGCCGCGTCCGTCGGCGGGTCTATCCAGTGACGGGTGCGCTGGAAGCTGTATCTGGGCACGGAGACCTTCCTCGGGCTCCGCCCCTCGTGGTAGGCGCGCCAGTCGACGTCCGCGCCGGCCAGCCACAACCGCGCGAGGATCTCGGCGGCGCTCTCGGTGCCCGGCAGGGTCACGACCACGTCGGACGACTCGCCCGGCCGTACACCCCAATGCTCCAGCAACCTGCCCAGCGCGCGCCCATGGTCCAGGCACTCGTCGAACGCGTTTCGGTAGAACGGTTCGGTGCGGTACAGCACCTCGTCCGCCACCGGCTGTTCACCCGTGAACTCGAACGCGACCGGAAGACCGAGGTGGGCGTCGGTGCGCCGGAGCACGCCAGCGGCGAGGTCCTCGGCCGACGACGCCACCACCGCCCTGCGGTGCGGGAACACCCGCCGCCCGGTCTGCAACGTGAACGCCACGTCCGCGAGGTCCACGTCGGGCGCGGCCAGCAGTTCGGCCAGCCGCGCGCCGATCTCGTCCGCCGCGGCGTCGGTCCGGGCCGACCACACCAGGACCTGCTGCTCACGCGGCGGCAGCCGGTCCGCACGGGACAGCCGCGGCGCCTCCTCCACCACCACGTGCGCGTTCGCGCCACCGAGGCCGAAGGCACTCACCCCGGCCCGGCGTGGCCGCTCACCCCGGCGCCACGGGCGCGGTTCGGTGACGACCTCCATGCGGGTGCGTGCGAGCGCGGCGTTGGGCGTGGTGTGGTTGATGGTCGCCGGGATCTCCTCGTGTGTGAGCGCCAGCGCGACCTTCATCAGGCCGGCGACCCCGGCGGCCCGGTCGAGGTGACCGAGGTTCGGCTTCACCGAACCGAGCGCGAGGCGGTGGTCGCCGAACACCTGCCGCAGTGCGGACACCTCGATGGTGTCGCCGAGCGCGGTGCCGGTGCCGTGCGCCTCGAGGTAGTCCAGGTCGTCGGGTTCGAGCCCGGCGGCGGCCAGTGCCTCGGCCACCACCCCGGACTGGCCGCGCACCCCTGGCGCGACCCATGCGGCCTTGGCGGCGCCGTCGTGGTTGACCGCCCAGCCGCGGATCACGCCGTACACGCGGTCCCCGTCGGCGACCGCGTCGGCGAGCCTGCGCAGCACCACGATCCCGAGGCCGTTGCCGGTGCCGTGCGGGGTGCCCTCGCCTGCCTCGTCGAACGCGCGGCACCGGCCGTCCGGGGACGACGTGCCGCCCGGTTCGTACCGGTAGCCGACGCGGTGCGGCACCTCGATCGCGACCCCGCCCGCGAGCGCGACGTCGCACTCGCCGGTCAGCAGGCTGTTGCAGGCGACGGACACCGCGACGAGCGACGTGGCGCAGTAGGCCTGCACGCCGACACTCGGCCCGGTCAGCCCCAGCGTGTGCGACACCCGGCTGGTGAGCGAGTCCTTGTCGTTGCACAACCCGATCGCGAGCTTCCCGGCACCGGCGACCAGTTCCTTGTGCTGGATCAGGTTGTAGATCATGTACGTGCTCATCTGGCTGCCGGCGAACACGCCGACGAGACCGGGTGCCCGGTCCGGGTCGATCCCGGCGTCCTCCAGCGCGTGCCACGCGTTCTCGAGGAACAGCCGCTGCTGCGGGTCCATCAGCGCGGCCTCGTGCGCCGGGTAGCCGAAGAACCCCGCGTCGAACAGCTCGATGTCGTCGAGCACCGCGGCCGCCGGGACGTAGGCGGGGTCGGCGATCAGCTCCGGGTCCTCACCGGCGGCGAGCAGCTCCTCGCGGGTGAACCAGGTGACGCACTCGGTGCCGTCACGGAGGTTGCGCCACAGCTCGTCGACGTCGCGGCTGCCGGGGAACTGCCCGGCCATGCCGACGATCGCGATGTCGGTGCCGGAGTCGGCGGCGACCCGTTCGCTCGTCATGCGGCGCCCTTCCTGGCCTGCGCGATGGCGCGGCGCCGCGCTCCCCTCGCCGCCTGCGCGTCCACGGTGGCCGGACGCGGTGCGACGTCGGCGGTGAGCGAGTCGAGCAGCTCGGCGAACTGGGCGGCGGTGGGCCGTTCGAACAGGGTGGCCGCGGACAGCTCCACGTCGAACTCCTTGGCCAGCCTGCTGACCACCGCGACCCCGATCATCGACGTGCCACCCAGCTCGAAGAACGGGTCGTTGACGCCGATGGCCTCGATGCCCAGGTGTTCCTGCCACACCTCGGTGACCATGCGTTCGGTCGGGGTGCCCGCCGGCAGGAACGGCGTGCGCAGGTCGGGGCGGGCGAACCGCTCGGTGGTGACCGTCTCCTCCCGCGCGAACGGTGTCGGCGTGTGGTTGGGCCAGAACCTGGTGCGCTGGAACGGATAGGTCGGCAGGTCGACGAACTGCCCGGCACCGGGCCACGCCACCGGCACGCCCAGCTCCCACAGCCGCCCCAGCACGGCGAGCCACTCCGGCCTGCTGCCGGTGCGCAGCGCGACGTGCCCGGCGCCGGGATCGACCGCGAGGACCACGTCGACGCGCCCGGCCAGCTCCCCGGCACTGCCGGACGCGGCGATCGGCAGGAGCCTGCCCAGCGCGGCGACCGGTTCACCGGCGTCGAAGGCGGGCTCGACGGCGGCGAGGGCCTCGGCCCAGTCGTCGCCGTCCGGCACGAAACCCAGGGCCTGCTTGCTCACCGGTGCCTGCGTACCGGTGAACCCGGCACGCAGCTGCGCGACGGCGTCCGCGATGTCCCTGCACACCAGGGCCTTCCGCACCCGCAGCGCGGACCGTCCCGTTTGGACGGTGTGCGCGACGTCGGCCAGCGTGCCGCCCGGGGTGGACTCCAGGTGGTCGGCGAGTTTCGCGGCCAGCGCGACCAGCCCGGCCTCGCTCGCGGCGGACAGCGGGAGCAGTTGCCATTCCCGCTCCGGCGCGGACTCCCGCGCCACGGCGGGGGGCTGCTCGACGATCACGTGCGCGTTGGTGCCCGACCAGCCGAACGCGCTGACCCCGGCCCTGCGCGGGGCGCCGGGCAGCGGCTGGCTGCTCTGGACGGGCCGCACCGGCCCGTCGAGCGTGACGACCGGGTTCGGCTTCGTCAGGTGCAGGTTGCCCGGCACCTCGCCGTGCTTGACCGCCTGTATCGCCTTGATCAGGCTCGCGAGCCCGGAGGACGCGACCAGGTGCCCTATGTTGGCCTTCACCGCGCCGACCAGCAGCGGGTGGTCGGCGGAGCGGTCACCGAAGACCTCCAGCAGCGCGCCGAACTCGATGGCGTCCCCGAGCGCGCTGCCGGTGCCCTGCGCCTCCAGGAAGTCGATGTCGTCCGGTTTGAGGCCCGCGTTGGCGAGCGCGGACCGCAGCACCGCGATCTGCGCCACCTTGTTCGGCGCGGTCAGGCCGTTGCTGCGGCCGTCGGAGTTCACCGCGGAGCCGCGGATCAGCGCGTGCACCCGGCGCTCGCCCGCGTCCGACGCGCGGGTGAGGATGACCGCGCCACCGCCCTCGCCGAGGGTGTAGCCGTTGCCGTCCTCGTCGAACACCTTCGCTTTGCCGTCCGGGGCGAGCATGCCCATCTTCGAGAACTGGACGAAGTAGACCGGGTGGATGATCGCCGAGCTCGAGCACACGATGGCGTGGTCGATCTCGCCCCGGCGCAGGCTCTGTACCGCGAGGTCCAGCGCCACCAGCGACGACGAGCACGCCGTGTCGACGGTCATGACCGGGCCGCGCAGGTCGAACTGGTAGGCCAGCCGCCCGGCGGCGGCGCTGGCCGACCCGCCCATGGTGAGGTACGGGTCGTCGATGCTGGCCGCGCCCTCGGCCTCGGCCTCCAGCTGCAGGTACTGCCGGGAGTCGACCAGGCCGAGGAACACCCCGGTCCTGGTGCCCCGCAACGACTCCGCGGGGATCCCCGCGTCCTCGAGCGCCTCCCAGACCAGCTCGAACAGCAGCCGGTGCTGCGGGTCGATGCGCAGCGCCTCCTGCGGGGAGATGCCGAAGAACGCCGCGTCCCAGCCCGCGATGTCGGGCAGGAACCCGCCACGCTGCGTGTACGCCTTGCCCGGCGCGGTCGGGTCCGGGTCGAGGTAGTCCGCCGCGCGCCACCGGTCGGGCGGCACCTCGGCCATCGCGTCGACGCCGTCCTGGAGCGCCTGCCAGTACCTGGCCGGGGTGTCGCCCCCGCCGGGGAGCCGGCAGCTCATCCCGACCACGGCGAGTGGCTCGGCGGCCGCGGCCTCCACCGCGGCCAGCCGCTCCTTCGCCTCGACCAGGTCGCCGGTGACCCGCTTGAGGTACTCGACCAGCTTCTGTTCCCTGGTCTGGTCGGCGCTCACTGTCCCGCCTCCCCGGAATTCGATGTGCTGGTTCCGTTCGCGACCGAGGGTGCGGCCCGGTCACGTGCTCGTGGCTGGTTCGCGTCACGTTCCCCTGAGGTGCGGTTGCGTAGCACTCGGCCTGCTTTCAAAGCCGGAGTCGGCGCGGGGAGGCTCATGTCAGCTCGCCTTCCCAAGCTCCGTGTCGATCAGGTCGAACAGGTCGTCGGCCGAGGAGGCGGTGGACAGGCGGGCCTTGAGCCCGTCGGTGCGCTGCGGCTGCAGCGCCTGCCAGGCGGCGACCAGCTCGTGCAGCGCCGCGTCGACCCTGGACCGGACGTCCTCGTCGTCGACCGCGACCCCGGCCAGTGCCTGCGCCAGCCGGCCGAGGTCGGCGAGGACCGGCACCGGCGCGGCCACGTCGTCGGTGACCAGCTCTTCGCGGAGTTGCTCGGCGAGCGCGACCGGTGTCGGGTAGTCGAACACCAGCGTGGGTGCGAGCTTCAGACCGGTGATCCCGTTGACGCGGTTGCGCAGCTCGACCGCGGTGAGCGAGTCGAACCCGATCTCCTTGAACGGGCGCTCCGGTTCGACGGTGTCCGGGTCCGCGACGCCGAGCACGGCGGCCACCTGCGCGCGGACCAGGTCGAGCAGCGTCCGCTCACGTTCCGCGACGGGCAGCACCGCGAGACGCTCGACGAGCGTGTTGTCCTTCACGATGCCCGCGGCCGCGGCCCGGCGGCCGTTGCCACCCGCGAGTGCCCGGAACAGCGGCGGCACCACACCGCCCCTGCGCAGCGCACCGGCGGCGAACGCGACACCCAGCAGGATCGCGTGGTCACCGGCGACCGCGTTGTCGAACATCGTCATGCCCTGGCCCAGCTCGATCGGCTCCATGCCGCTGCGGGCCATCCTGGCGAGGTCGGCCTCGTCGAGGTGACCGGTCATGCCCGACCGCTCCGCCCAGACGCCCCACGCCACCGAGGTTGCCGGCAGGCCCTGGTCCCTGCGGTGCTGTGCGAGCGCGTCCAGGAACGAGTTCGCTGCCGCGTAGTTGGACTGGCCCGGCCCGCCGAGGATCCCGGCGGCCGAGGAGAACAGCACGAACGCGGACAGGTCCATGTCCTTGGTCAGCTCGTGCAGGTTCCAGGCCGCGTCCACCTTGGGCCGCATGACCGTCGCGAGCGTGTCGGCGTCCTGGGAGGCCAGCACGCCGTCGGACAGCACGCCCGCGGTGTGGACCACGGAGGTGAGCGGGTGCTCGAGCGAGCCGAGCAGCGCGGCGAGTGCTTCCCGGTCGGCCGCGTCGCACGCCTCGACGCGGACGTCCGCGCCAAGGCCGGTCAGCTCGGCCACCAGCTCGGCGGCGCCGTTCGCGGCGAGACCGCGGCGGCTGGTGAGGACCAGGTGCCTGATGCCGTGCTCGGTGACCAGGTGCCTGGCCACCGCGGCGCCGAGGGTGCCGGTGCCACCGGTGATCAGCGCGGTGCCGTCCTGGTCGGCCGCACGCGGCACGGTGATGACGACCTTGCCGATCTGCTTGGCCTGGCTGAAGAACTGGAACGACTCCTGCGAGCGCCGCACGTCCCACGCGGTGAACGGCAGCGGCGAGATCTCACCGCGGGCCGCCAGCTCCGCGACCGCCGACCAGCCCGGTGCGATGACCGCGATCGGCGCGCCGAACAGCTCGAACGGCTGGTAGTGCACGCCGGGGTAGGTCTTCGCGATGTCCTCGGGGTCGCGCAGGTCCGCGATGCCCATCTCCAGGAACCGCCCGCCCGCCCGCAGCAGCCGGAACGAGGACTCGATGAACTCGCCGGTCAGCGAGTTCAGGACGATGTCGACGCCCTCGCCGTTCGTGGCGGCGCGGAAGCGCTCCTCGAACTCGGTGGTGCGGGAGTCGCCGATGTGGTCGTCGTCGAGGCCCAGCGCGCGCAGGACGTCCCACTTGCCCTTGCTGGCCGTGCCGAACACCTCGACACCGCGTGCCTGCGCGAGCTGGATCGCGGCCAGGCCGACACCACCGGCCGCCGAGTGGATCAGCAGCCGCTCGCCCGCCTTCATGTCGGCGAGGTTGAGCAGGCCGTGGTAGGCGGTGGTGAACACCAGCGGGATCGACGCGCCCTCCGCGAAGGTCCAGCCCTCGGGCAGCGGCGCCAGCATCTCCTGGTCGGTGATGGTGACCGGGCCGATCGAGCCGGGGAACATGCCCATCACGCGGTCACCGGGCCGCAGGCCCGTCACCGCCGACCCGACCTCGGTGACGATGCCCGCGCCCTCCTGGCCGAGCCCGTTGTGCATGGGCGCGAGGCCGAGCACGTTGAACACGTCGCGGAAGTTGAGCGCACACGTGCGGACCGAGACCCGCACCTTGGTCGGCTCCAGCTCACCGTCGAACCGGTCGTCCGGCACCAGCTCCAGGTCGGCGATGGTGCGGCCGGTGGTGTGCAGGCGCCACACGTCCGTGTCCGGTGCCTCGAGGCCGGGCGTGCGCCGGGCCAGGCGCGGCACCAGCACGGTGCCCGCCCGCACGGCCGCCTGGTCCTCGCCGGTGGCGAGTGCGGCGGCCACCTCGTCGGCGCGCACGTCCTTGTCGCCGACGTCGACGAGCGCGAACCGCTCCGGGTTCTCCGTCTGCGCACTGCGCAGCAGACCCCACAGGGCCGACGAGGGCAGGTCGCGGACCTTCTCGCCGCCGTTCACCGCGACCGCGCGCTGGGTCAGCACGACCAGCCTGGCCTCGGCGAACCGCTCGTCGGCGAGCCACTCCTGCAGCACCCCGAGCACGCGGAGGGTCTCGGCGTGCACGGTGGCGGGGAGATCGGTCGTCTCCCCGGCGGCCGCGGGCAGCAGGACCACCTCGGGCACGTCGGTGATCGACGCGAGGTCGTCGTACCGGGTGAGCCCGTCGAGCGACCGCGCGAGGTCGCCGTCGCCGAGCACGGCCCAGCCCTCGGTCGAGCCGGGCTCCTCGCCGCTCTCCTCCGGGGCCACCCAGTCCACTGTGAACAGCGGGTCGTCGTTGTTGCCCTTGCGCAGCGCGGCGAGCTGTTCCGCGGAGATCGGCCGCAGCAGCAGCGACTCGACCTTCGCCACCGGCGCGCCGTTCTGGTCGAGCAGGTCGAGCCGGACGGTGTCCTCAGCGGTCGAGGACACCCGCACCCGCAGTGTGCGCGCACCGGTCGTGTACAGCGAGACGCCGGTCCAGTGGAACGGCACGTGCCCGGCGCCGTCGAGCAGCGCACCGGCGCCGATGGCGTGCAGTGCCGAGTCGAGCAGCGCGGGGTGCAGCCCGAAGGACGCGGCCTCGTCGCGCTGCTTGCCCGACAGCGTCACCTCGCCGAGCACCTCGTCGCCGTTGCGCCAGGCGGCACGCAGGCCCTGGAACGCCGGGCCGTAGTCGTAGCCCGCGTCGGCGAGGTTCGGGTACAGCTCGGTCACGTCGATCTCGACGGAGCCGGGCGGTGGCCAGGAGGCGAACGTCGGCACCAGCGCGGGCGTCTGGTTCGACAGCGTGCCCGCGGCGTGCCGGGTCCACGGCTCGGCGATCGTGCCGTCCCCGCCGTCGGGTCGCGAGTGGACGGTCACCGACCGCACCCCGTCCTCGTCCGGTGCCGACACGTTGACCTGCAGCTGCGTGGCCTGGCCCTCGGCCAGCACGAGCGGGTTCTCGATGATCAGCTCGTCGAGCTGCGCCGCGCCGGCGACGGTACCCGCCTTGACCGCCAGCTCGACGAACAGCGTGCCCGGCGCGAGGGTGGTGCCCTGCACGGTGTGGTCGGCGAGCCACGTGTGGGTCGACGGGCTCATCCGGCCGGTCAGCACGAAGCTGTCGCTGTCCGCTGGGGACACGACGGCACCGAGGACCGGGTGCTGCGCGGCGTCGAGGCCTGCCGAGCGGATGTTTCCGCCGGTGCCGGTGCGGGTGACCCAGTAGTGCTTGTGCTCGAACGCGTACGTCGGCAGGTCGACCAGCGTCGCGTCGGTGCCCGCGTAGGCGGCGGTCCGGTCGACGGCCGCGCCTCGGGCCCACAGCGTGGCGGCCGCGGTCAGCACGGTCCCCGGCTCCGGCCGGTCCCTGCGCAGCGCGGGCACGAGCGTCACCGCGTCCTCGTCGAGGCACTCCTGCGCCATGCCGGTCAGCACCCCGGACGGGCCGATCTCCACGAACGTGGTGACGCCCGCCTGCGCCAGCGTCCGCACGCCGTCGCAGAACCGCACCGCGGCGCGGACGTGCTCGACCCAGTAGTCCGGGGAGGCGAGCTGCTCCGCCGTGGCGATCCCGCCGGTCACGTTCGACACCACCGGGATGGCCGGCTCGTGGTAGGCGACCCCGGCGGTGACCGTGCGGAACTCGGGCAGCATCGGGTTCATCAGCGTCGAGTGGAAGGCGTGGCTGACGGTCAGCCGCTTGACGCGCCTGCCCAGCTCCTCGAAGTGCGCGGCCACCGCGAGCGTCGCGGTCTCGGCACCCGAGATCACCACCGACGACGGGCCGTTGATCGCCGCGATCTGTACCTGGTCGGACAGGTGCGGCGTGATCTCCTCCTCGGTGGCCGCGACCGCGACCATCGCCCCGCCCGATGGCAGCGACTGCATCAGCGCGCCGCGCGCGGCGACGACCACGCACGCCTCGGTCAGGGTCAGCACCCCGGAGACGTGCGCCGCGGCCAGCTCGCCGATCGAGTGCCCGCAGACGAAGTCCGGGGTGATGCCCCACGACTCCAGCAGCCGGAACAGCGCGACCTCCACCGCGAACAGCGCGGGCTGGGTGTAGCGGGTCTCGTCGAGCCCGGCGCCGTCGGCGATCACGTCCCGGATGGGCCGCTCCAGCAACGGGTCCAGGTGCTCGGCCACCTCGTCGAAGGCCGCCGCGAACGCCGGGAAACGCTCGTACAGCTCGGTTCCCATGCCGGCGCGCTGCGCGCCCTGGCCGGTGAACAGGAAGGCCACCTTGCCGTTGCCCGGCGTGCCGGTGATGCCACCGGTGCCCGCGTCGAGCGCGTCCAGCCCGGCGAGCAGCTCCTCGCGGGTGGTGCCGACGACGGCGGCGCGGTGGTCGTAGGTGCCCCTGGTGCGGACCAGCGAGATGCCGACGTCGGCCGGCCGCAGCCGTTCGTCGCTCGCCACGTGGGACCGCAGCCGCGCGGCCTGGCGGCGCAACGACTCCGCGGTCTTCGCGGACAGCGTCCACGCGACCGGGCCCTCGTAGGGCGCGGCGGTCTCGTCGGCCTCGTCGTGCGGCGCCTCCTCGATGATCAGGTGCGCGTTGGTGCCGCTGATGCCGAAGGAGGAAACGGCCGCGCGGCGCGGTGTCTCGCGGGACGGCCACGGCTGCGGGTCGGTCAGCAGCCGGACGGTGCCCGCCGACCAGTCGACCTCGGGGGTGGGCTCGTCGACGTGCAGGGTCGCGGGCAGCTCCTCGTGCTGCAACGCGAGCACCATCTTGATCAGGCCCGCGACACCGGCGCCCGCCTGCGCGTGGCTGATGTTGGACTTGACCGAGCCCAGCCACAGTGGCCGGTCCGGCGAGTGCGACGAGCCGTAGCTCGCCATCATGGCCTGCGCCTCGATCGGGTCGCCGATGGACGTCGCGGTGCCGTGCGCCTCGACCGCGTCCACGTCACCGGGCCGGAGGCCGGCATCGGCGAGCGCGTCGGCGATGACCCGCTGCTGCGCGGGCCCGTTCGGGGCGGTGAGACCGTTGGACGCGCCGTCCTGGTTGACCGCGGAGCCGCGGATGACGGCGAGGATGCGGCGGCCGTTGCGCTGCGCGTCGGAGAGCCGTTCCAGCAGGACGACCCCGACGCCCTCACCCCAGCCGGTGCCCTCCGCGCCCTTCGCGAACGAGCGGCAGACACCGTCCGGGGACAGGCCGCCCTGCTGGGAGAACTCGACGAAGCTGTAGGGCTGGCCGAGCACGGTGACCCCGCCGGCGAGCGCGAGCGAGCACTCCCGGTCCCGCAGTGCCTGCGTGGCGAGGTGCACCGCGGACAGCGACGACGAGCACGCGGAGTCCAGCACGATCGAACTGCCCTCGAGGCCGAGCGTGTAGGACACGCGGCCGGACAGGATGCTGCCGGTGGTGCCGGTGACGAGGAACCCCGACAGCTGCTCGGGCATGTCGAAGTAGTCGCCGATGTAGTCGTGGTACATGCAGCCCGCGTACACCGAGGTCTTGGACCCGCGCAGTGCGGCGGGGTCGATGCGCGCGTTCTCGATGGCCTCCCACGAGGTCTCCAGCAACAGCCGCTGCTGCGGGTCCATCGCGAGCGCCTCACGGGGGCTGATGCCGAAGAACTCGGGGTCGAAATCACCCGCGTGCTGCAGGAACCCGCCGCGGTTGACGTAGGTCTTGCCCTTCTGCCCCGGGGTGGGGTCGTACACGCGCTCGATGTCCCAGCCGCGGTCGGTCGGGAACTCGCTCACCCCGGTGCGCTTTTCCGACAGCAGGTCCCACAGCTCGGTCGGCGAGCTGACGCCGCCGGGTAACCGGCAGGCCATGCCGACGATCGCGATCGGTTCACGTGCGTCGCTGACCAGCCGGTGGTTCTCCTTCCGGAGACGGTCGTTCTCCCTGAGCGACTCACGCAGAGCTTCGACGAGTTGTTCAGCGGAAGTAGTCATGTTCATCTCCAGTAGAACCGGCGGACCGCGTCAGGCTATCGAAAATCGGGCAAATGGTTAAGCGCCGAAAATGCTTTTCGAGCACTTTCGAGAAATCCCCCGGTAATTGTCCGCTGGTTCTTTTCCGGAGAAACTCGCGATCGATTTTTCTCACCCCGCCAGGGTGTGGGGCACGGCGGGCAGTCTCGTGTCGAGGTAGGTCACCATGGAGGCCAGGTCCGGGTGGTCGAACACCAGCGTCGGCGGCAGCGACAGCTCGGTCGCCGCCGACAGCCGGTTGCGCAGCTCGACCGAGGCGAGCGAGTCGAAGCCCATCTCGTCGAAGCGGCGGGCGGCGTCCACGTCGTCGACGGTGCTGTGCCCGAGCGACGCCGCGACCTCCGCCTTCACCAGCTCCAGCAGCGTCGCCTCGCGGGCGTCGTCGTCGACCCCGGCCAGCGTCTCCGCCCACGACTTCGCCGACGTGACCCGCTCCCCCGCGTCGCGGCGGGTGGTGCGGACCATCGAGCGGAACAGCGGCGGGCACGCGGACCCGAGCGCGGCCAGGGCGGTCGTGTCGAGCTTGAGCGGCACCACACTGTCCCGTTCGGACAGCAGCGCCGCGTCGAGGCGCGCCATGCCTTCCTGCTCGGACAGGGTGAGGAAGCCGGAGCGGGCCATCCGCGAGCGTTCGACGTCGCCGAGCTTGCCTGCCATGCCCGCAGACAGGGCCCACGGGCCCCATGCCAGGGAGACCGCGGGGAGCCCGGCGGCGCGGCGGTGCGCGGCGATGGCGTCGAGGAACGCGTTGGCGGCCGCGTAGTTCGCCTGCCCCGGGTTGCCGAGCACCCCGGCGAGCGAGGAGAACAGCACGAACGCCTTGAGGTCCATGTCCTTCGTCAGCTCGTGCAGGTTCCACACCGCGTCCACCTTGGGCCGCAGCACGGCGTCCATCCGCTCAGGGGTGAGCGAGGCGAGCACGCCGTCGTCGGTGACACCGGCGGTGTGGATCACCGCGGTGAGCGGGTGGTCGCCCGGCACGTCCGCGAGGACCGCGGCGAGCGCGGCGCGGTCGGCGGCGTCGCAGGCCGCGACGGTGACCTGCGCACCCAGCCCGGCCAGTTCCGCCCGCAGTTCCTCGGCGCCCGGGGCGTCGCCGCCGCGGCGGCTGGTGAGCAGCAGGTGCCGCACACCGTGTTCGGTGACCAGGTGCCTGGCGGTCAGCGCGCCGAGCGCACCCGTGCCACCGGTGATCAGGACGGTGCCGTCCGGGGCGAACACCGCGGCCTTCTCGCCCGGCCGCAGCCGCGCCATCCGTCCCAGGTGGCCGGTCCCGTCGCGCACCACGATCTGCTGTTCCTGGCTCGCGAGGAAACCGGGCAGCAGGTGCCGGTCCGCGTCGGCGATGTCGACCAGCGTGATCCGGCCGGGGTTCTCCGACTGCGCGGAGCGGACCATGCCGACCACGGCCGCGGCCGGCAGGTCGGTCACCGCCTCACCGGTCAGGCCCAGTGCGCCGTCGGTGACCACGACGAGCCGGGACGCGGCGAACCGCTCCGCCGCCGACCACGTCTGCAGGTCGGCCAGCGCGGCGTGGGTGGCGGCCCTGGTCGCCGCCGCGACGTCGTCGTCCCTGGTGCCACGGACGTTCAGCACCACCACGTCCGGCACGCTGTCCACTTCGGACATGCGGCCGAGTTCGGTCTCCGCGACGGTCAGCTGGGGTGGTTTCGCGGCGGGCAGCGGGGACCACTCCACGCCGAGCAGCGCGTCAACGCCGCGGTGGTAGGCGGCGTCGGCCTGCTCGTGGGTCATCGCGCGGCCCGCCATGGCACGGACGTGCGCCACCGGCCTGCCGTGCTGGTCGGCGAGCAGGATCTCCACCGCCGACTCGTCGGTGGGCAGCATCCGCACCCGCAGCGCGGTAGCGCCGGTCGCGTACAGGTGCACCCCCGACCACGCGAACCCGACGGCGACGCTGTTGTCGAGGTACTCGGACGCGCCGAGGATCAGCACGTGCATGGCCGCGTCGAGCAGCGCGGGGTGGAGGTTGAACTCCTTGGTCTCCTCCACGTACTGCTCCGGCAGCCACACCTCGGAGTACAGCTCCTCGCCGACCGTCCAGGAGTGCTTCAGCCCGCGGAAGTGCGGCCCGAACGTGTAGCCCTCCTTGAGGAACCGGTCGTAGAGGTCGCCGAGCTCGATCTCCCGCGCACCGGCAGGCGGCCACTGCGCCATCTCGGCGCGCTCGGGTGCCACGGTCGGTTTCGCCATGCTCGCGGTGTTGGCGAGCACCCCGCTCGCGTTGCGGGTCCAGCCCCACTCGGCTGGTGCGTCGTCGAACCGGGAGTACACGGTGAAGCGCCGGTTGCCGAGCTGGTCCGGCCTGCCGACGACGAACCGGACGGCGCAGCCGCCCTCGTCGGGCACCACGAGCGGGGTCTCGAGCACCATCTCCTCGAGGAAGTCGCAGTCGACCTGGTTGCCAGCCTCGATCGCCATCTCGACGTAGCCGGTGCCCGGCACGATCACCCGGCCCAGCAGCGTGTGGCCGATCAGCCACGGGTGGGTGCGCAGCGACAGCCTGCCGGTGAGCACGACGTCCTCGGACTCCGGCAGCGTCACCACGGCGCTGAGCATGTTGTGCCGCACCGGGACCAGCCCGATCCCGGACGGGTCGCCGCCGACGCCGGGCTTCAGCCAGAACCGCTGGTGGGCGAAGGCGTACGTGGGCAGGTCGACGCGCCGCCCGCCGCCGAACAGCGCCGCCCAGTCGGGGCTGACGCCGGCGACGTGCAGTGCGGCCACGGCCGCCACGACGGTCTCGACCTCGCCGTGGTCCCTGCGCAGCGCGGGTACCAGCGTGGCCGGTGTCTCGAGGGTGTGGCCCGCCATGCCGGTGAGCACCGCGTCCGGGCCGACCTCCAGGTAGCGCGTGACACCGAGCCCGGCGAGGGTGCGCACCGCGTCGGCGAACCGGACCGCGCCGCGCGCCTGCCGCACCCAGTAGTCCGCGTCGATCGCGGTGATCTGCTCACCGGTCACCGTGGACACCAGCGGGATGGTGGGCTCTGAGTAGGTGACCCCGGCCGCGACCTCGCGGAAGTCGGCCAGCATCGGGTCCATGAGTGCCGAGTGGAACGCGTGGCTCACAGCCAGCCGCTTGGTCCGGTGCCCCCGGCCGGCGAGCGTCGCGGCGACGCCCTCGACGGCCTCGGCCGGCCCGGAGATCACCACGGCCGCCGGACCGTTCACGCCCGCGATGCCGACCTCGTCGGTCAGCAGCTCCGCGACCTCGGCCTCGGTGGCGCCGACCGCGACCATCGCGCCACCGGAGGGCAGCGCCTGCATCAGCCTGCCCCGCGCGGCGACCAGCGCGCACGCGTCGGCGAGTGACAGCACACCGGCGACGTGCGCGGCGGCCAGCTCACCGATCGAGTGCCCCGCCACGTGGTCCGGCCGCAGCCCCCACGACTCGAACAGGCGGAACAGCGCCACCTCGACGGCGAACAGCGCGGGCTGGGTGAACCCGGTCTGTTCGAGGACCGCTGGCTCGTGCCCCCAGACCACGTCCTTCAGCGGCCGGGGCAGGTGCGGGTCCAGCTCGGCGGCGACCGCGTCGAACGCGGTGGCGAACACGTCGAACGCGGAGTGCAGCTGCCTGCCCATGCCGATGCGCTGCGCGCCCTGCCCGGTGAACAGCCAGGCCGTCCTGCCGCCCTGCCGGGTCGAGCCGGTGTCGAGCGGCCCGGCCAGCGCGGCGAGCAGCGTCTCCCGGTCGGTGCCGACGACGGCGGCGCGGTGCTCCAGCGCGGCCCTGGTCGTGGCGAGCGAGAAGCCGATGTCGGTGACCGACAGCTCCGGGTGCTCCGCAACGAAGGACCGCAGGCGGTCCGCCTGGTCGCGCAGGCCATCCTCGGACCGCGCGGACAGCACCCACGGGACGGCGGGCAGCGCGGACACGGTCGCCGTGTCCTCGTGCTCCGGCGCCTGCTCGACGATCACGTGCACGTTGGTGCCGGTCACCCCGAACGAGGACACCCCGGCCCGGCGCGGCGCCCCGGTGTCCGGCCACTCCTGTTCGTCGGTGAGCAGCCGCACGCCACCGGAGGACCAGTCCACCTCTGGCGTCGGTTCGTCGACGTGCAGCGTCTTCGGCAGCTTCCCGTGCCGGATGGCCTGCACCATCTTGATCACACCGCCGACACCGGCCGCCGCGATCGCGTGCCCCATGTTCGACTTGATCGACCCCAGCCACAGCGGCCGTTCCCGGTCCTGGCCGTAGGTGGCGAGCAGGGCCTGCGCCTCGATCGGGTCGCCGAGCGTGGTGCCGGTGCCGTGCGCCTCCACCGCGTCGACGTCCTTGGCCGACAGCCGGGCGTCGGCGAGCGCGGCACGGATGACCCGCTCCTGCGATGGCCCGTTCGGTGCGGAAAGACCGTTGGACGCGCCGTCGGAGTTCACGGCGCTGCCGCGGACGACCGCGTGCACGGTGTGCCCGTTGCGGATCGCGTCGGACAGCTTCTCGACGACGAGGATGCCGACGCCCTCGCACCAGCCGGTGCCGTCGGCGGCGGCGGCGAAGGACTTGCAGCGCCCGTCGGCGGACAGCCCGCCCTGCCTGCCGAAGTCGAAGAACGCCGACGGTGTCGACATGACCGTCACGCCACCGGCGAGCGCGAGCGAGCACTCGCCGTTGCGGAGTGCGTGCGCGGCCTGGTGCAGCGCGACCAGCGAGGAGGAGCACGCGGTGTCGACGGTGACCGTCGGGCCGACGAGCCCGAGCACGTAGGAGATCCGGCCCGACCCGGCCGCCGGTGCCGCGCCGGTGTTGTAGTAGCCGCCAAGGTCCTCGTCGCTCGACATCATCAGCGTGCCGTAGTCGTCGCCGTTGATGCCGGCGAACACCCCGGTCTGGCTGCCACGCAACGAAAGGGGGTCGATGCCCGCGTGTTCGAGCGCCTCCCACGAGGTCTCCAGCAGCAGCCGCTGCTGCGGGCTCATCGCGAGCGCCTCCCTCGGGCTGACGCCGAAGAACGCGGCGTCGAACCCGGCGACGTCGTCGAGGAAACCGCCGCGGCCAGACCCCGTCGAGTCGAGTCCGAACCGTTCGGCCAGGGCGTTCCAGCCGCGGTCGGCCGGGTACGGGCCGGTGGCGTCGGCACCGTCGGCGACCAGGCGCCACAGCTCCTCCGGGCCGTGCGCGGCCGGATAGCGACAGCCCATGCCGACGATGGCGATCGGTTCCGGCTCCCTGGCCTGCAGCTCACGCAGCTGCTCCTTGGTGCGCGCCAGGTCGGCGGTGACCCGCTTGAGGTACTCGAGGAGCTTGTCGTCGGTCATCTGTGCCTCACTTGTCACGTGCTTGGTGGTTCGCTCCGCAAGCTCCGCTCACGCCACACCGAGGTCGTCGATGAAGGCGAACACGTCGTCGGCCGACGCGGCCTTCAGCTTGTCCTCGACCGAGGTGACGGTCCCGGTGTTCGCCTTGTCGTTCAACGCACCCACGAGCGCCTGCAACCGGGCGACGATCCTGGTGCGTTCGATGTCGTGTGCGGGAAGGACTGCGACCACCTGTTCCAGTGCGTCCAGACTGGACAGGACGGGGTCGCCGGTGGTCTCGCCGAGACCGAGCCTCGTGTGCAGGAACGCGGCGAGGTCGGCCGGGTTCGGGTGGTCGAAGACCATGGTGGCCGGCAGGGTGAGCCCGGTGGCGGCGACGAGCTGGTTGCGCAGCTCGACCGCGGCGAGCGAGTCGAAACCCAGTTCGCGGAACGCGGCGTGCGGGGCGACCGCGTCGGCCGAGTCGTGGCGCAGCACCGCGGCGGCGCGGGCCCTGACCAGCTCGACCAGCTCCTGCTCCTGGTCCGCCGGGGACAGCTTCTCCAGGTGTGCCACCAGGTCCGAGGCCCCGGCCGCTGGTTCGGCCGCGGCGTCGGCGGCCAGCACGGCGACGGCGGCGGGCACGCCACGCAGCAGCGGGCGGGGGCGGGCAAGGGTGTAGGTGGGCACGAAGCGGGCCCAGTCGATGGCGGACACGACCAGGTTGGCGTGCCCCTCCCCGATCGCCTGCGCCAGCGCCGCCAGCGCGAGCCTCGGCTCCATGGCTTCCAGGCCGTAGCGGCTGAGGTCGCCTTCCGCGGCCATCGTCTCGCCCGCCCAGGCGCCCCAGGCCACCGAGGTCGCCTGCTTGCCCCGCGCCTTGCGCCGTTGTGCCAGCGCGTCGACGTAGGCGTTCGCGGCGCCGTACGCGGCCTGCTGTCCGCTCCCCCAGATCGCCGCACCGGAGGAGAACAGGACGAACGCGTCCAGGTCGCCGGTGAGTTCGTCGAGGTTGCGGGCGCCGTCGATCTTGGCGCGGCCGGTGGCGGTGAAGTCCTCGACCGTGGTGTCGCCGATCGGCACGGGGACGGGCAGTGCGCTGGCCGCGTGGAACACGGCGGTCACGGGGTGCTCGTCGAGGAGCGCGGCGAGCGCGGCGCGGTCGGCGACGTCGCAGGCGGCGATCGTGACGGCCGCGCCGAGTGCGTCGAGTTCGTCGCGCAGCTCGGCCGCGCCGGGGGCGTCGGCGCCGCGGCGGCTGGTGAGCACGAGGTGTTCCGCCCCGTTCTCCGCGAGCCAGCGGGCCAGGTGCGCGCCGATGCCGCCGGTGCCGCCGGTGACGAGGACCGTGCCACGTGGCTGCCACGGGGTGACCTGCCCGGCGGGTGCGGGGACCATGCGGCGGGCGTACACCCCGTCGTCACGCACGGCGAGCTGGTCCTCGGCCGGTGTGGACAGTGCGGCGACGAGCCGGTCCACGGCGGCCGCGCCGGGCAGGTCGACGAGGCCGCCCCACCGGTCGGGCAGGTCGAGCGCGAGCACGGTGCCAAGGCCCCAGACGGCGGCCTGCTCGGGGTCGGGTGACTCGGTCGTCGCGTCGACCGTCACGCACCACAGGGGTGCGGTGACGCCACGGGCCCCGAGTTCCTGGACGAGGGTGACCGTGTCCGTCGGCGAGAGCGCGGAGACGATGCCGGTGAGGTCGTCGGTGATGTCGGCGGGGAGGGCACCGACCTCGCCGCGGACGACCTCGACGTGGTCGGCCAGCGCGGCGGCGAGCGTGTCGGCGGTCGCGTCACCGGCGCCGACCACCAGCCAGCGGCCGTCGAGCGTGCCCTGCGCGTCGATGCGTTCCCACTCGATGCGGTACCGCCAGGAGTCCACAGTGGACCTGTCGGTCGCGTCCCGCCGCCACGCCGACAGGCCGGGTAACACCGCGGCGATGGCGTCGGCGTCGACGGACAGCCGCTCGGCGAGCGCGTTCGCGTCGCCGCCGTCGACGAGCCGCCAGAACGCGTCCGCTGCCGGGTCGGCGGTGCGCCGGTCGGCGGGCTCGACCCAGTAGCGCTGCCGGTCGAAGGCGTAGGTCGGCAGGTCCACGGCCGACGCGCCGAGCGGGGCGTAGAACGCCGTCCAGTCTACCGTCCTGCCCTCGCAGTGCAGCGCGGCGAGTGCCTCGACGGCGGCCCGGTCCCCGGGGTGCCCTCGGCGCTGGGTGGCCAGGAAGGTGCCGGTGGCGCTGCCCGCGGCCATGGCGGACAGCACGGCGTCCGGGCCCAGCTCGACGAACGTGCCGACGCCATCGGCCGCGAGCGCGGTGACCGCGTCGGCGAACCGGACGGTCTGCGCCACGTTGCGGATCCAGTACTCGGGCGTGGTCATGTCGGCCACGTCGCCGGTCACCGTCGACACGACCGGGACCACCGGGTCCGCGTAGGACAGCCCGGCGGCGACGCGGGCGAAGTCGGCCAGCATCGGCGTCATCAGCGGCGAGTGGAACGCGTGGCTCACCGCGAGCCTGCTGGTCTTGCGGCCCTGGCTCCCGAACGTCTCCGCGAGCGCCAGCACGTCGCGTTCCGGCCCGGAGAGCACGACCGAGTCCGGCCCGTTGACCGCGGCGATGCCGACCTCGCCGGTCGGTGTCACCTCGTCTGGCCGCGCCTGGACGGCGACCATCGCACCGCCCGAGGGAAGCGCCTGCATCAGCCGCGCGCGGGTGGTGACGAGCAGGGCCGCGTCCGCGAGCGACAGGACACCGGCGACGTGTGCGGCCGCCAGCTCACCGACCGAGTGACCGGTGAGGTAGTCGGGCCGGACGCCCCACGACCGGAACAGGCGGTACAGGGCGACCTCGACGGCGAACAAGCCGGGCTGGGTGTAGGTGGTCTGGTTGAGCAGGTCCTCGTCCTCGCCCCACAGGACGTCGCGCAGCGGGCGGTCGAGGTGCTCGTCGAGTGCGGCGAGCACCTCGTCGAACGCAGCCGCGAACACGGGGAACGCCGTCGCGAGGTCCCGGCCCATGCCGAGCTTCTGCGCGCCCTGCCCGGAGAACAGGAACGCGAGCTTGCCTGCCGCGGGCGCCGCGGGCACGACGTCGGCGAGCGCGGCGGCCCCGGTGACGAAGGCGCGGTGCTCGAAGTGCGTGCGGGTGGTGGCGAGCGAGAAGCCGACGTCCACGGCGGACAGCCCGGGGTGCGCGGCGAGGTGGTCCCGCAGTGCGGCGGCCTGGGCGCGCAGCGCGCCCGGGGTCCTGGCGGAGAGCACCCACGGCACCGCAGGCGCCGCGCCCTTCTCGGCGGGCTCCTCCTGCGGCACGGACTCGATGATCACGTGGCTGTTGGTGCCGGACAGCCCGAACGACGACACGGCGGCGCGGCGCGGCCGGCCGGTGTCCGGCCACGGCTGCTCGTCGGTCAGCAGCCGGACCGTGCCCGCCGACCAGTCGACCTGCGGGGTCGGCTCGTCCACGTGCAGGGTGCGCGGCAGCAGCTCGTGCCGCAGCGCCTGCACCACCTTGATGATCCCGGCGACACCGGCCGCTGCCTGCGCGTGCCCGAAGTTCGACTTGACCGAGCCGAGCCACAGCGGTGTCGCGCGGTCCCGGCCGTAGGTGGACAGCAGCGCCTGCGCCTCGATCGGGTCGCCGAGGCGGGTGCCGGTGCCGTGCGCCTCGACGGCGTCGATGTCGGTCGTGGACAGTCCGGCGTCGGCGAGCGCGGCGCGGATGACCCGCTCCTGCGACGGCCCGTTCGGTGCGGTGAGGCCGTTGGAGGCGCCGTCCTGGTTGACCGAGGAGCCGCGGACCACGGCCAGCACCCGGTGCCCGTTGCGGCGCGCGTCGGACAGCCGCTCCAGCACCAGCACACCGACGCCCTCCGCCCACGCCGTGCCGTCGGCGCCCGCGGCGAACGACCGGCAGCGGCCACCCTCGGCGAGCCCGCCCTGCCGGGCGAACTCGTTGAAGGAGCCGGGGGTCGACATCACGCTCACGCCGCCCGCGAGTGCCAGCGTGCAGTCGCCTCGGCGCAGGGCCTGCGCGGCGAGGTGCACCGCGACCAGCGACGACGAGCAGGCGGTGTCGACGGTCAGCGACGGCCCGGTCAGCCCGAGCGCGTAGGAGATCCGCCCGGACGCGACGGCCGGGGTGGTGCCGGTGCTGATGTAGCCGCCGAGGTCCTCGTCGGACATCAGGACCGGGATCCCGTAGTCCTCACCCATCAACCCGGCGAACACGCCGGTCGTGGCGCGGCGCGCGCTGTCGGCGTCGACACGGGCGTGCTCGAGCGCGGCCCACGACGTCTCGAGCAGCACCCGCTGCTGCGGGCTCATCGCGGTGGCCTCGCGCGGGCTGATGCCGAAGAACCCGGCGTCGAACTCCGTTGCCCGGTCGAGGAACCCACCCGATCCGGAAAGGACGGAGGTCATGCCGAACGCTTTCGCGAGCACCCCCCAGCCGCGGTCCGCGGGCAGGGGCGAGATGCCGTCACGGCCCTCGGCCACCGCGGCCCACAGGGAGTCCGCATCCTCGATGCCGCCCGGGTACCGGCACGCCATGCCGATGATCGCGATCGGTTCCCGTGCCGCCTCGGCAAGTTCCTGGTTCTCCCGCCGGAGGTTGTCGTTCGCCTTCAGCGAGGAACGCAGCGCCTCGACCAATTCGTCAGACGTGGCCATACCCGTCCCCAAGCGCGTCGAATGAGTGCTGCCCGCATACCTCTCGCGTCGAGACTACGGACGAGGGGTATGCGGGCAGCCAGTTGCCGGTAATTACCGCGTCAATCGAGTACGGGCTCCTTTTCGCGCCGTACCGGGGTTTCCGCGCGCGGCGCGGGCGGCTCCGGTGGCGCCGACTCACTGAGCCCGATCTTGTCGTGCAGTGCTCGCAACGGTTTCGGCGACCACCAGGCGGCCCTGCCGAGCAATCGCATGCCGGCAGGCACGAGCACACCCCGGATCAACGTCGCGTCGATCATGATCGCGAGCCCCGCGCCGATGCCGAACATCTGCAGGAAGCTCACCCCGCCGGTGCCGAACGCGAAGAAGTTCACCGCGATCAGCACGGCGGCCGTCGACACGATGCGACCGGTGTGCGAGAGCCCGTCGACCACCGAGGCGCGCCGGTCGAGCCCGAGGTCGTGCCCTTCCTTGATGCGGCTGAGCACGAACACCTCGTAGTCCATGGACAACCCGAACGCGATGCAGAAGAACAGCATCAGCATGCTCGTGTCCAGTGGCATCGGTGTGAACCCGAGGAAGTCCGAAAGCCAGCCCTCCTGGAAGATCAGCACGAGCACGCCGATCGTCGCGGACAGGCCGAGCACGTTGAACACCAGCGCCCTGATGGGTTGCAGCACGCTGCCGGTGAAGAGGAACAGCAGGATGAACGTGGACAGTGCGATCAGCCCGGCGGCGAGCGGGAGCCTGCTGCCGATCGCGTTCTTGCTGTCGACGAGCACCGCGGCCGAACCACCGACCTGCGGGTCGGCGTCGGTCGGGCCCGCGGTGTCGCGGATGGTGTGCACCAGCTCCTGCGCGTTCGCCGACCGCGCGTCGTCCTCGGTGATCACCGCGAGCCGCTGCACGTCGGTCCTGCCCATGTCGGCGGCCGTCGGCGGGACACCCTGGTTGGCGCCGTCGGCGAAGACGCCGGCACTGGACTCGACCCTGGCGACGTCGGGCAGGTTCGACAGCGTCGTCGCGTAGTCGGTGACCTGTTCCGGTGACACCGCACCGGGCACCACGACCTGGATCGCCCTGCTGTTGTCGTCGGGGAAGTGCTCGCGGAGCGTGTCGCCGACCGTCCTGGTCTGTGTCGAGGTCGGCAGCACCCGGTCGTCCGGGGTGCCGAACTCGGACTTCAGCACCGGCAGCGCACCGAGGACCAGAACCGCGATGACGGGCAGCGCGCACAGGATCGGCCGCGCGGTGACCGCGGACGCCACCCGGCGCCAGAACGGCGAGACGGCGCTCGGGGTCTTCTTGAACCACGGCAGCTTGCCCGAGTTGACCCGGTAGCCCAGCACCTTCAGCAGCGCGGGCAGTATCACGACCGAGGTGAGCATCGCGATGAGCACGACGCCGATGCCGGAGTAGGCGAACGAACGCAGGAAGAACAGCGGGAAGATGGTCAGCACGGCCAGCGCGACCGCGACCGTGAGCGCGCTGAACACGATCGTGCGCCCGGCGGTCTGCACGGTGCGCACCACCGAGTCCTCGATGGACCGTCCGGAGGTCAGCTCCTCGCGGAACCGGCTGACCATCAGCAGCGCGTAGTCGACGGCGAGGCCCAGGCTCAGCGCGGTGGTCAGGTTGATCGAGTAGATCGAGACGTCGGTGGCGGACGCGATCCCGGCCAGTACGGCGAACGTGCCGAACACCGTGGCCGCGCCGATCAGCAGCGGAAGGCTCGCCGCGACGAGGCTGCCGAACGCGAACACCAGCAGCACCAGGATGATCGGCACCGCGATGCCCTCCGCGAGCGCCAGGTCCTTGCCGACCTGGGTGCGGCTGTCGACCGACATCATCTTCGGGCCACCGAAGTGCACGTCGTAGGCGTCGGTCGAGGCGTCCGCGTACCGTTCCGCGAACTCCTCGGTCGCGGTGATGTCGTCGCCGTCGAGCTTGATGGCGATCATGCCGTGCTTGCCGTCCTCCGACTTCAGGCTGGGCGCGCCGGTCCCCCAGTAGGACACCGCCTCGGTGACGGCGGGATCGTCGCCGATCCGCTCCGCCAGGTCGGCGGCCGGGCCGCGCACGAGCTCGTCATCGACCGTGCCTGCCTTGGTGGACACCATCACGACGACGTCGACCTGCCCACCGAACTCGTCGTCGATGGCCTCCTGGACCTTCGACGACTCGGCCGCGGGATCAGCGAACCCGTCCGGCTTCAGCTTGCTGAAGACGGTGAAACCCACCGCACCGGCCGCGATCAGTGCGAGCAGGGCCACGACAAGGATCCCGCGGGCGCGGGTGGCGGCGAAGCGCCCAATGGCAGTGAACATGACAGCTGCGCCCCTGACGAAGTTCGGGAGTGGGTGACTCAACGCTCCCAGCCGGGATATCGCAGAGTCAACGTGCAGTCACTCTTTCGTGAGTCAGTGCGCGGACAGAACATGAGTTCTTCACATGGGACCCGTTAATGGTTCATGATCGCATTCTGAACAATTCCCGGACACGACCGTGCCCGGCATTCCGTCGAATGCCGGGCACGGGGTTCAGGGGTGTTTCAGCCCTCCGGCTGCACAGCCAGCTCCTTGACCGCCGGCTCGTCGCGCCCCCGGCGCCTGTGCCTGCTGTGGTCGACGGTGTACTCGTCGACGCGGAAGAGCATCACCACCGCCATGGCGGGCACCATCAGCACGTGCCCGACGACCATGACCCCGGTCGTGCCGACCATCCCGCCGAAGTAGAACGGGTACATGAGCACGAACGGCAGGTACATGGCCAGGCTCATCTCGGCGATGGGCAACCACCGGTGGCCGCGGAACCGCATCCACAGCACCATGCCGATCGTCATGTTGGTGGCCATGACGAGCGTCCGCGCCACCAGGTTCTCGATCATGAAGTCCCAGCCGAGCGCCTCCCACAGCAGGCGCGCGGGCATGGCGAGCACCCCCATGCCGATGAACATGGCGGCGGTCATCTCCAGCAGGTGCTGGATGAAATGCCGGGCCGGACTGGTCCACCAGCTTTTCGCGCCCGTCATGACGCACCTCCGGTTCTCCTGTGCCGACACGAGTAGTGTCGCATTTCTCCGCCACTAATGGGTAACCGATGCGACCCGGCCAGTCAAGCCGGTAACCACCCGGTAACCGCACACCCGAAATACACAAGAGGCCCCATGACGTGATATAGGGAGAATGTCACACTCACGCCATGTACCCGGGAGAGGTGTGGGGCGCCACGGCAGAGGAACGTGCCGCGAAGCTGCCCTGTGACGAGATTTTTCCGGACGGGCTGGCGGCTGACAGAGCCGTGTCCGTCGACGCACCGCCGTCGCTGATGTGGGCCTGGCTGTGCCAGATCAGGCTCGCGCCCTACAGTTACGACTATCTGGACAACTTCGGCAAGAAGAGCCCGCCGGTCCGCACACCGGAACTGGTGGACCTGGAGGTGGGCCAGCAGTTCATGCGCCTGTTCACCCTGGCCTCCTTCGAACGCGACAACCACGTGACCATCCGCAACGCCCGCGTCGCGACGACGTACGCGGTCCGCCCGGAAGGCAACGGCACCCGCCTGATCGCCAGGGCGGTGTTCAACGGGCCCGGCTTCATCGGCAGGCCGCTCGGCCTGATCGACATGATCATGATGCGCAAGCAGCTGCTGAACCTGAAGGCCCACGCGGAGAAGGAACACGCGCAGGTCAGCACTGCCTAGCAGAGACTCCGGCAGCCCTTACATCAGGCCGGCAGGCGCTTCGCGCCTGCCGGCCTTTCCCGTTGCTGCTTGGATCCCGGCTCAATGCCCTGAAAGGCGCGTTTAGGGCGCGGAGCGCCCTAAACGCGCCTTTCAGGGCAGTCAAGCCACCCCGAGGCCTACGAGGCCTTGCGTTGCGACGAACGTCCGGCCAGGGCCCTCTTCACCAGGTCGTCCACGTCCAGGCTGTCCAGATCCTCGGCAGGTTCGGCCGACGGCTCCTCCACGGAGGACACCAGGCTCAGCAGAGCGTCGAGCACCCCGGCCTCCCGGAACCGGGAAACCGGCACGGAGGCAAGTGTCCGGCGCAACGCGTCCTCGTCGATCTCCGGGGCGGCGGCGTCCGGGTCCGGCAGCAGGGCGGCGAGCACGTGCCCGGCGAGCGCCTCCGGGTTCGGGTAGTCGAACACCAACGTGGCGGACAACGACAGGCCGGTCACCGTGTTGATCCGGTTCCGCAGCTCGACCGCGGTCAGCGAGTCGAAGCCCAGTTCCTTGAACGCCTGTCCCGGCGCGACGGCGGCCGCCGACCCGTGCGCGAGCACGGTGGCCACCTGGGCACGCACCAGGTCGAGCACCGCGGGCAGCCGCTCCTCGACCGGCAACCCGCCGAGCCTGCTGACCAGGGCAGCACCGTCCGACCGTCCCGCGCGCCGGGCGGGCACCCGCACCAGCCCGCGCAGCAGCGGCAGGTCGGTGCCGGAGCGCCGCAACCCGGCCGGGTCCAACTTCACCGGCACCGCGACCGCGGTGTCCAGCCCGCAGGCCGCGTCGAACAGTGCCAGGCCCTCCTCGGTGGACAGGGCACCGAACCCGTTGCGGTTGAGCCGTGCGAGGTCCGTCTCCGACAGCTCACCGGTCATGTCGCTGGCCTGGTCCCACAGGCCCCACGCGAGCGACAGCGCAGGCAGTCCCTGTGCCCGCCGGTGGTGCGCGAGCGAGTCCAGCACCGCGTTGGCCGCCGCGTAGTTCGCCTGCCCCGGTCCGCCGAGCACCCCGGCCACCGACGAGAACACCACGAACAACGACAGGTCGGTCGTCAGCTCGTGCAGGTGCACCGCCGCGTCGACCTTCGGGCGCATGACCCGGTCCACCCGCTCCGGGGTGAGCGCGTCGACGGTCCCGTCGTCGAGCACCCCGGCGGAGTGCACCACCCCGGTCAGCGGGTGCTCGGCCGGGATCGCGCCGATCACCTCGGCGAGAGCGGCCCGGTCGGTGACGTCACACGCCTTCACCGTCACGGTGGCGCCCAGCTCGGACAGCTCCGCCGTCAACGCCTCGACACCGGCCGCGGCCGGGCCACGCCTGCTCAGCAGCAGCAGGTGCCGCACGCCGCGTGCGGTCACCAGATGCCGGGCGACCAGGGCACCGAGCCCGCTGGTACCACCGGTGACCAGCACCGTGCCGTCGAGCGCGGCGGGCACGAATCCCGGCGTCGCGCGGACCAGCCGGGGCGTGAACACCTCGCCCGCCCGGATGGCGAGCTGGGTCTCCCCGGTGGCGACCGCGGCCGCGAGCACCTCCCTGGACTCCGGCAGGTCGTCGGTGTCGACGAGCACGAACCGGTCCGGGTGCTCGGACTGGGCGGTACGCACCAGACCCCACACCGCGGCGGCTGCCGGGTCGACATCGCCGTCCCCCACCGCGACCGCACCTTCGGTGACCAGCACCAGCGGCTCGGTCCGGCCCTCGGCCAGCCGGCCCTGCACCAGCGCGAGCGCCCGGTGCGCGACGTCCCGCGCCTCGGTGGCGATCGATCCGGAACCGGCGTCGATCTCCACCACGTTGTCCGGCAGCCGCACGGTCTCGCGGCGTTCGGCCCGCCGTTCGGCACGCAGCGCGCGCCGCTCGGAGCGGTCCCGACGGTCCCGCCGGTCCGACCGGTCCCGGCGGTCGCGCCGTTCGGCGCGCCGCTGCCGCCGCGCCCCGGTCTCGTCCGCAGGCAGCTCCGGCACCTCGACCGGCACCCAGTCCAGCGCGAACAGGTGCTGTCCTGCCGCCGACGGCGTCGCCGCGGCGAGCTGCTCCGGGGTGACCGGCCGGACCGCGAGCGATCCCACGGTCGCCACCGGCGCCCCGGCCTGGTCGGCGAGGTGGATGGCGTACGCGTCGTCACCGGCGGGGGTGATCCGGACCCGCAGCACGGCGGCGCCCGCCGCGGCCAACGTCACGTCGTGCCACGAGAAGGGCAGCGCCAGGCGCCGCTCGTCCCCGGTCGCCGCTGCGACGAGCGCGTGCAACGCGGAGTCCAGCAGCGCGGGGTGGATCCCGAACCGGGCCGCCCGCTCCGCCTGGGTCTCGTCGAGCGCGACCTCGGCGAACACCTCACGCCCGCGCCGCCACACCGACTGCAGCCCCTGGAACACCGGCCCGTACTCGAGCCCGAGGTCGGTCAGCGAGTCGTAGACACCGTCGACGGGCACCTCGGACGCACCCGGCGGCGGCCACTCGGTGAGCGGCACCTCGGCCGCCGTCACGTCCTCGGCGAGCGTGCCGGTGCCGTGCAACGTCCACGGGCCACCGTTCTCCGGTCGCGAGTGGACGGTCAGCGCCCGCTGCCCGGTCTCGGTCTCGGCGCCCACGGACACCTGGACCACCACCGCGTCGCGCTCCGGCAGGACCAGCGGCGCCTGCAGCGTCAGCTCCTCGATGCCGGCGCAGCCGGCACGACCGGCCGCGTGCAGCGCCATCTCGACCAGTGCCGTGCCCGGCACGAGCACGGTGCCGAGGACGGCGTGGTCGGCGAGCCACGGGTGGGTCTGCCGGGACAGCCTGCCGGTCAGCAGCAGCCCCGGTTCCCCTGCGACGTCCACGACGGCACCGAGCAGCGGGTGCCCGGCGGCACCGAGCCCGGCGGCGGACACGTCACCCGCACCGGTCCCCGGCATCAGCCAGAACGTGCGGTGCTGGAAGGCGTAGGTCGGCAACGGCACCCGCCTGGCGCCGGTGCCCGCGTAGAACGCGTCCCAGTCGACGGCGTCGGTGCGCACGGCGAGCACACCGAGCGCGGCGCCCAGTGTCCGGACCTCGTCCCGGTCCCTGCGCAGGGTCGGCGTGAACACACCCTCCGGCGTCACGTTCTGCCCCATGGCGGTGAGCACGCCGTCCGGCCCCAGCTCGACGAACGTCGTCACGCCCTGTTCGGTGAGCGCGGTCACGGCGTCGGCGAACCGGACCGTGCCACGCACGTGCTCGACCCAGTACTCGGGGTTCGTCGGGTCCGAGGAGACGATCGGGACGACGGGCTCGTGGTAGGTCACGCTCTGGGCGACCGCACGGAACTCCGCCAGCATGGGTTCCATCAGCGGCGAGTGGAACGCGTGCGACACCGAGAGCCGCTTGGTCTTGGCGAAACGGGCGGCGACGGCCTCGGCCTCGGCCTCCTCGCCGGAGACCACGACGGCGTTGGGCCCGTTGATCGCGGCGATCCCGACGCCGTCGGTGAGCAGGGGGGCCACCTCGTCCTCCGTCGCCTGGATCGCGATCATCGCGCCACCAGGCGGGAGGGCCTGCATCAGTCGTCCGCGCGCCGATACGAGGGCAGCCGCGTCCGCCAGCGACCAGACACCCGCGACGTGGGCGGCCGCCAGCTCACCGATCGAGTGCCCGGCGACGACGTCCGGCCGAACACCCCACGACGCCAGTAACCGAGCCAGCGCCACCTCGACCGCGAAGAGCGCCGGCTGCGTGTTCCCAGTCTCATCCAAACCCTCACCGGACGTGATCACCTCTCGTAACCCGGGACCGAAGTGCGCGCAGACCTCGTCGAACGCGGCGGCGAACGCGGGGTAGGCCGCGTACAGCCCCTGGCCCATCGCGATCCGCTGCGCGCCCTGGCCCGTGAACAGGAACGCGAGCCGCCCGCCCGCGGGGCCGACCGTGCCGGTGGCGACCTCCGCACCGTCGATCAGCACCGACCGGTGGTCGAACCTGGCCCGCGTGGTGGCCAGCGTGTAGCCGACGTCGAGCGGGTCGGCGTCCACATCGGACAGCCGGGCGACCTGGTCGCGCAGCGCGTCCTCGGTCTTCGCGGTCACGAGCCACGGCACGACCGGCAGCTCCGTGCGCGGCGCCTCGGGCACCGCCGGTGGTTCCTCGATGACGACGTGCGCGTTGGTGCCGCCGATGCCGAACGAGGAGATGCCCGCGCGGCGCGGGTGCCCGTTCGCCTGCCAGGGCACGGGTTCGGTCAGCAGCCGCACGGTGCCCGCGTCCCAGTCCACCTCGGGCGATGGCTCGTCGACGTTCCTGGTCGGGGGCAGCTCACCGTGCTGGAGCGCCAGCACCATCTTGATCACCCCGGCGGCACCGGCCGCGGCCTGCGTGTGCCCGAGGTTCGACTTGACCGAACCCAGCCACAGCGGCCGGTCCCGGTCCCGCCCGTAGGTGGCGATCAGGGCCTGCGCCTCGATCGGGTCGCCGAGCGGGGTGCCGGTGCCGTGCGCCTCGACCGCGTCCACATCGGACATGGTGAGCCCGGCGGCGGCGAGCGCGGCACCGATGACCCGCTGCTGCGACGGCCCGTTGGGCGCGGTCAGCCCGTTGGAGGCGCCGTCGGAGTTCACGGCGGACCCGCGGATCACCGCGAGCACGTGGTGCCCGTTGCGTTGCGCGTCGGACAGCCGCTCGACGGCGAGCACGCCGGAGCCCTCACCCCACGCGGTGCCGTCGGCACCGGCGGCGAACGACTTGATCTCCCCGTCGGCCGCGAGGCCGCGCTGCCGGGAGAACTCGACGAACGTCTCCGGCCCGGTCATCACGGTGACGCCACCGGCGAGCGCGAGGTCGCACTCACCCTTCCGCAGCGCCTGGACCGCCATGTGCAACGCCACCAGCGACGACGAGCACGCGGTGTCGATCGTGACGGACGGCCCCTCCAGCCCGAGCACGTAGGACAGCCGTCCACACAGGACGCTGCCGGCGATGCCGGTGACGAGGAACCCCTCGACCCCGGCCTGGCCCGCGTCGACGCCGCGGCCGTAGTCCTGCGCCATCATGCCTGCGAACACGCCGGTCCGGCTGCCGCGCAGCGACAGCGGGTCGATCCCGGCGCGTTCGAGCGCCTCCCACGCGGTTTCGAGGAGCAGCCGCTGCTGCGGGTCCATCGCGAGCGCCTCGCGCGGGCTGATGCCGAAGAACTCGGCGTCGAACTCGGCGGCCTCGTGCAGGAACCCGCCGCGCCGCACGTACGAGGTGCCCGACGACTCCGGGTCGGGGTCGTACAGCTTCGCGAGGTCCCAGCCGCGGTCGGCGGGGAACTCGGAGATCCCGGACTTCCCGCCCGCGATGAGGTCCCACAGGTCCTCGGGGGTGGCGACGCCGCCGGGGAGGCGGCAGCCCATGCCGACGATCGCGATCGGCTCGTCGGACACCGCGGTGGTCGTGGTGACGACCGCGGTGCTCGCGCCACCCGCCAGCTCGGCGAGCAGGTGGTCGACGAGCTTGTCCGGGTTCGGGTGGTCGAACACGAGTGTGGCGGGCAGCCGCAGGCCGGTGGCGGCGTTGAGGCGGTTGCGCAGCTCGACCGAGGTGAGCGAGTCGAAACCGAGGTCCTTGAACGCCTGGCTGGGCGCGATCGACTCGGGTGAGCCGTGCGCCAGCACTCCGGCGACGTGCCCGCGGACCGCGTCGAGGAGGATCGTCCGCTGCTCGGCCTCCGCGAGACCGGTGAGCTGTCGCACCAGCTCGCCCGTCGGCCCGCCCGCGCGGCGGGCCGGGGTGCGGACGAGCGAACGCAGGATCGGCGGGACCGTGCCGGTGGCCTTGGCGACCGCGGCCGGGTCGAGGTCGATCAGCACCTCCAGCGCACGCCCGGTGAGGGCGGCGTCGAACAGTGCCAGGCCGTCCTCGGTGGACAGCGCGCCGAAACCGTCCCGGCTCAGCCGGGCGCGGTCGGTGTCGCTCAGCTCGCCGGTCATGTCGCTGGCCGAGTCCCACAGGCCCCACGCCATCGAGACCGCGGGCAGCCCGGCGGCGCGCCGGTCGTGCGCGAGCGCGTCGAGCGCGCTGTTGGCGGCCGCGTAGTTGGCCTGGCCCGGCGTGCCGAGCACCCCGGCCGCGGACGAGAACACCGCGAACAGGGACAGGTTCCCGGTCAGCTCGTGCAGGTGGCGGGCCGCGGTGACCTTGGGTGCCAGCACCGCGTCGAGCCGTTCCGGCGTGAGCGCGGTGATGACGCCGTCGTCGAGGACCCCGGCCGCGTGCACGACGCCGACGAGGTCGGGAACGGATGACAGCAGCTTCGCGACCGACGCGCGCTTGGTGACGTCGCACGCGGCGACGCGCACCTCGGCACCCAGTTCGGTCAGCTCGGCGGCCAGTTCCTTGGCACCGTTCGCCTTCGTGCCCCGGCGGCTCACCAGCACGAGGCGGCGGACGTCGTGGGTGGTGACGAGGTGGCGGGCCAGCAGCGCGCCGAGGCCGCCGGTGCCGCCGGTGACCAGGACGGTGCCGTCGAGGGTGGGCGGTGCCGACGTGTCCTGCACGCGCACCAGGCGGGGCGCGTAGGTCTGCCCGTCGCGGACGGCGATCTGCGTCTCGCCGGAGGCCGCGACCGCCGACGCGAGGCTGTCGTCGCCGTCGAGGAGCACGAACCGGTCGGGGTGCTCGGACTGGGCGGACCTGACCAGGCCCCAGACGGCGGCCGCGTCGAGGTTGCCGATGCGTTCGGCCGGGGTGACCCCGACGGCGCCGGTGGTGACGAGCACGAGCCGTGCGTTCTCGGGGTGTTCGTCGGCGAGCCAGGACTGGATGGCGGCGAGCGCGTCGTGTGCGGTGGCGACCTGCTGGGCGGTGACGGCCACGTCGTCGACGGCGGCGAGTGCCACCGGGGTCCAGTCGACGCCGAACCTCGGGCGGTTCACCCTGATCTGGTCCCTGGTGACCGGCAGCAGTGACAGCCTGCCGACGGACGCGACCGGGGTCCCGGTGTTGTCGGCGGCTTCGATGCCGATGGCGTCGTCGCCCGCCGGGGTGATCCGGATGCGGAGCCTCGTCGCGCCGCGCGCGGCGAGGGTGACGGTGTGCCACCCGAACGGCAGGCGGGCCTGCTGCTCGGTGCTGCCTGCGAACAGGGCGTGCAGCGCGGCGTCGAGCAGGGCCGGGTGCAGCCCGAACTTCGCGGCGTCGGCGTGCTGTTCGTCGGCGAGCGCGACCTCGGCGAAGACCTCGGTGCCGCGTCGCCAGACCGACTGCAGCCCCTGGAAGACCGGCCCGTACTCGAGGCCGAGTTCCGCGGCCTTGTCGTAGACGTCGGTGGTGGACACGGGTTCCGCCCCGGCAGGTGGCCAGGCGGCCAGGTCCACTGTGGACGTGCGGGCGCCGGTGCCGAGGGTGCCGGTGGCGTGCTGGGTCCAGTCGCCGCCCTCGGGGCGGGAGTGGATCGCCACGGCCCGGTCGGCGCCGACCGTCACCTGGATGACGACGGCGCCGCCCTCGGGCAGGACCAGCGGCGCCTGGAGCGTCAGTTCCTCGACGACGTCGCAGCCGACGCGGTCACCGGCCTGCAGTGCCAGTTCGACGAGGGCGGTGCCGGGGACGAGGACGGTGCCCATGACGGCGTGGTCCGCGAGCCACGGGTGGGTCTGGGTGGAGAGGCGGCCGGTGAGGATGAGGCCGTCGCCGTCGGCGAGTGGCACGGCGGCGCCGAGCAGCGGGTGCCCGGCCGGGTCGATCCCGGCGGCGAGGACGTTCCCCGCGGTGGGGCGCAGCCAGTAGGACTCGCGCTGGAACGGGTAGGTGGGCAGGTCGACGTGCGCACCGCCGCCGAACAACGCGGTCCAGTCGACGTCGGCGCCGCGTGTCCACGCGGTGCCGACTGCGGCGACCACGGTCTGTGCCTCGTCGCGGTCCTTGCGCAGCGTGGGAACGAACGTGCCGTCCAAGCCCATCGCACTGAGCACCGCGTCCGGCCCGACCTCCACGAACGTGGCCACACCCTGCTCGGTCAACGCGGCCACGTTGTCGGCGAACCGGACCGTGCCACGGACGTGCCGCACCCAGTACTCGGGATCGGTCGGCTCGGCACCCACGATCTGGATCGTCGGCTCGTGGTAGGTCACGCTCTCCGCGACGGCCCGGAACTCGTCCAGCATCGGGTCCATCAGCGGCGAGTGGAACGCGTGCGACACCGTGAGCCGCTTGGTCTTGCGGTCCGCGAACCGCGCCGCAATGGCTTCCGCCGCCTCCGCGTCACCGGAGATCACGACCGACCGTGGCCCGTTGATCGCCGCGATCCCGACAGCGTGGGTCAGGTGCGGGGCGATCTCCTCCTCGGTCGCCTGAATCGCGATCATCGAGCCACCACGAGGAAGCGCCTGCATCAACCGTCCCCGCGCGGCCACGACCGTGCACGCGTCCTCCAGCGACCACACCCCGGCCACGTGCGCGGCCGCCAGCTCACCGATCGAATGCCCGGCCAGGTAGTCCGGCCTGACACCCCACGACTCCAGCAACCGGAACAACGCCACCTCGAACGCGAACAACGCGGGCTGCGTGTTACCCGTGTCGTCAAGCCCCTCACCAGAGGCGATCACGTCCCGAAGACCCGCGTCGAAATGCGACAGCACCTCGTCGAACACCGCCGCGAACACCGGGAACGACTCGTACAGCCGCTGCCCCATCCCGGCCCGCTGCGCACCCTGACCCGTGAACAGGAACGCCATGCGCCCGCCGACGGTGCCGGTGGCGACCTCGGCACCGTCGATCAGAACGGCGCGGTGGTCGAACCTGGCCCGCCGGGTGGCAAGGGTGTACCCGACGTCGGCCGGGTCACCGTCCACTCGCGACAGCCGGGTGACCTGCTCCCGCAGCGCGGTTTCGGTCCTGGCGGACACGATCCACGGCACGGCGGGCAGGCCGGTGCGCGACACCGGCTCCTGCGCCGGTGGTTCCTCGATGACGACGTGCGCGTTGGTGCCGCTGATGCCGAACGACGAGATGCCTGCGCGGCGCGGCTGCCCGCCCGCCTCCCACGCCACCGGCTCGGCCAGGAGACTGACCGAACCGGCGGTCCAGTCGACCTGGTGGGTCGGCTCGTCGACGTGCAGGGTCGCGGGCAGTCGACCGTGCCGCAACGCCATGACCATCTTGATCACGCTGGCGGCACCGGCGGCGGCCTGGGTGTGGCCGATGTTCGACTTGACCGAACCCAGCCACAGTGGACGGTCGCGTTCCCGGCCGTACGTGGCGATCAGGGCCTGCGCCTCGATCGGGTCGCCGAGCGCGGTGCCGGTGCCGTGTGCCTCCACGACGTCCACGTCGGACGTGCCGAGCCCGGCCTGCGCAAGCGCTTGCGTGATGACCCGCTGCTGCGACGGCCCGTTCGGCGCGGTCAGCCCGTTGGAGGCACCGTCCTGGTTCACGGCCGACCCGCGGACCACCGCGAGCACGGGGTGCCCGTTGCGTCGCGCGTCGGACAGCCGCTCCAGCACGATGATGCCCGCGCCCTCGCCCCACACCGTGCCGTCGGCACCGGAGCCGAACGCCTTGCACCGGCCGTCGGCGGCGAGGCCGCGCTGGCGGGAGAACTCGACGAACGTGTCGGGGCTCGCCATGACCGTGACGCCACCGGCGAGCGCGAGCGAGCACTCCCCTGACCGCAGTGCCTGCGCGGCCAGGTGCATGGCGACGAGCGACGACGAGCACGCGGTGTCGAGCGTGACCGCCGGGCCTTCCAGCCCGAGGGTGTAGGAGATCCGGCCCGACGCGACACTCGCGGCGATCCCGGTGCCCCAGAAGCCTTCCACCCCGTCGGGCAACCCGGCCAGGCTCGGCGCGTAGTCGCGGTACATGAGGCCGGTGAACACCCCGGTCCGGCTGCCGCGCAGCGTGTGCGGGTCGATCCCGGCGCGTTCGAGCGCCTCCCAGGTGGTTTCCAGCAGCAGCCGCTGCTGCGGGTCCATCGCGAGGGCCTCGCGGCGGCTGATGCCGAAGAACTCGGCGTCGAACAGGTCGGGCTTGTCGACGAACCCGCCGTGGCGGGCGTAGGTCTTGCCGAGCGCGTCGGGGTCGGAGTCGAACAGGTTCGCGAGGTCCCAGCCGCGGTCGGCGGGGAACTCGGACACCCCGGACCGGCCGGTGGCGACGAGGTCCCACAGTTCGTCCGGTGTGGACACCCCGCCGGGGAACCGGCAGCCCAGTCCGACGATCGCGATGGGTTCGTCGGTGCTGGCCACGACCGGCGCGGTCGCGGCCGCGAGCGGGCCGCCGGAGGGAGCCAGCTCGGCACGCAGGTGGTCGACGACCGCGAGCGGGCTCGGGTAGTCGAACACGAGCGTGGCGGGCAGCCTCAGCCCGGTCGCCGTGTTGAGCCGGTTGCGCAGCTCGACGGCGGTCAGCGAGTCGAAACCCAGTTCCTTGAACGCCTGCGCACCGGTGATCGCGTCGGACGAGCTGTGGCCGAGCACCGCGGCCACGTGCTCGCGCACGACGTCCAGCAGCAGCGCGCGCTGCTCTGGCTCACCCAGCCGCGCGAGGCGCTGCGCGAGCCCGTCACCACCGGCGGAGGCGGCGGCCCGCCGGGCCGGTGCGCGCACGAGGCCACGCAGCAGCGGCGGGATGTCGGCGCCGGACCTGCGCAGTCCGGCCAGGTCGAGCTTGACCGGCACGGTGAGCGCACGGTCCGCGCCGATGGCCGCGTCGAACAGCGCCAGACCGTCCTCAGCGGACAGCGCGCCGAAGCCGGCGCGGGACAGCCGCGCCAGGTCGGCGGCGTCGAGCTGGTCGCGCATCCCGCTGTCCCACAGGCCCCAGGCCATCGACACGGCGGGCAGCCCGGCGGCGCGGCGCTGCTGCGCGAGCGCGTCGAGCACGGCGTTCGCGGCGGCGTAGTTGGCCTGCCCCGCGCTGCCGAAGACCCCCGCCGCGGAGGAGAACAGCGCGAACAGCGACAGGCCGGAGGTGAGTTCGTGCAGGTTGACCGCCGCGTCCACCTTGGCGCGCAGCACGGTGGCGAGCCGTTCGGGGGTCAGCGTTTCGAGCACGCCGTCGTCGAGCACACCGGCCGCGTGCACGACACCCGTCAGGTCCGGGATCCCGGACAGCAGCGCGGCGAGCGCGTCCCGGTCGGCGACGTCGCACGCGGCGACCGTGACCGTGGCACCCAGTTCGGTGAGTTCGGCGGCCAGCTCGGTGGCGCCCTCGACAGCACCGCCGCGACGGCTGGCCAGCACGAGGCGCCGGACACCGTGTGCCGTCACGAGATGGCGGGCCAGCAGCCCACCGAGGCCACCGGTGCCGCCGGTGATCAGCACGGTGCCGGCCGGGTCGACCGTGCCGCCCTGGCTCGCGAGCCTGGCCAGGCGCGGCACGAACACCTCGCCGCCACGGACCACCGCCTGCGGCTCGCCCGCACCGAGCGCGAGCGGGACCGCCGACTCGTCCACGTCCACGTCCACGTCGACGAGGACGAACCGGTCCGGGTACTCCGTCTGGGCGGCACGCACGAGACCCCACACCGCGGCGGCGGCCACGTCCGTGACCGCGCCGCCGGGGTCGACAGCGCCGCGGGTGACGAGCACCGCCCGCTCGCCGGCCTCCTGGATCGTGGTGAGTGCCCAGGTCGCGGCTTCCAGCGCGGTGGCACCGGCCGGGGCGAGGGCCACGGCGGGCAGGTCCTCGGCCGGCCGCACGCCGGTGACGCGGACCCAGTCCAGCCCGTACAGGGAGTTCGTGGTGCCGGTGAGCTGTTCGGCGGACACGGGACGCAGCAGCAGCGACCCGATCGCCGCGATCGGCGCACCGGTGCCGTCGAGCACGGTCAGCGTGACGGTGTCCTGCCCGGCGGGTCCGATGTGGACGCGGGCGGTGGTGGCGCCGGTCGCGGTGAGCGACACGTCGGTCCAGCTGAACGGCAGCGTGCCATCGCCGTCGACGAAGTCGCCGAGCGCGATGGCGTGCAGTGCCGCGTCGAGCAGCGCCGGGTGCACGCCGAACCGGTCGGCGTCGGCGCGGGCCTGCTCCGGCAGCTCGACCTCGGCGTACACCTGGTCGCCGGACCGCCACGCGGCCCGCAGTCCCTGGAACACCGGGCCGTAGTCGTAGCCGGACCCGGCCAGCGTCTCGTAGAACGTCGACAGGTCGACGGGTTCCGCCCCGGCCGGTGGCCACGCGGTGCCGGGCCGCGCGACCGCGACGGGGGTGGCCGACAGGGTGCCGGTGGCGTGCCGGGTCCACTCGGTGTCCTCGCCGAGCTCACTGTCGGGCTGGGAGTGGATGGAGACCGCGCGCCTGCCGGTGTCGTCGGCGGGCGACACGATCACGTGCAGCCGCACCGCGCCCTGTTCCGGCAGCAGCAGCGGGCTTTCCATGGTCAGGTCGTCGAGGTGCTCACAGCCCGCCTCGAGCCCGGCCCGCAGCGCCAGCTCGACGAACGCGGTCCCCGGCACGAGCACGGTGCCGCGGACGGCGTGGTCGGCGAGCCACGCCTGCGAGTGCCGCGACAGGCGGCCGGTCATGGCGGTCCCGTCGCCGTTGGCGAGCGTGATGACGGCGCCGAGCAGCGGGTGGCGGGCGGGGTTGAGCCCGGCGGAGCTGACGTCGCTGCCGGTGGCGGGGACGAGCCAGTAGTTCTTGTGCTGGAAGGCGTAGGTGGGCAGCTCGACCTGCCTGCCACCCGGGAGCAGCGCGGTCCAGTCGACGTCGGCGCCGCGTGTCCACGCCGTGCCGACTGCGGCGACCACGGTCTGTGCCTCGTCGCGGTCCTTGCGCACCGTGGGAACGAACGTGCCGTCCAAGCCCATCGCACTGAGCACCGCGTCCGGGCCGACCTCCACGAACGTGGCCACACCCTGCTCGGTCAACGTCGACACGTTGTCGGCGAACCGGACCGTGCCACGCACGTGCCGCACCCAGTACTCCGGGTCCGTCCGCTCAGCACCCACGATCGGAATCGTCGGCTCGTGATAGGTCACACCCGACGCGACCGCACGGAACTCGTCCAGCATCGGATCCATCAGCGGCGAGTGGAACGCATGCGACACCGACAACCGCTTGGTCTTGCGGTCCGCGAACACCGCGGCAACCGCCTCGGCCGCCGCTTCCTCACCCGAGATCACCACCGACCGCGGCCCGTTGATCGCCGCGATCCCGACAGCGTCGGTCAGGTGCGGAGTGACCTCCTCCTCGGTCGCCTGAATCGCGATCATCGCGCCACCACACGGAAGCGCCTGCATCAACCGACCACGCGCGGACACCACCCTGCACGCGTCCGCAAGCGACCACACCCCAGCGACATGCGCCGCCGCCAACTCACCGATCGAATGCCCAGCCAGGTAGTCGGGCTTCACACCCCACGACTCCAGCAACCGGAACAACGCCACCTCGAACGCGAACAACGCGGGCTGCGTGTTCCCGGTCTCGTCGAGACCCTCACCAGAGGCGATCACGTCCCGAAGACCCGCGTCGAAATGCGACAGCACCTCGTCGAACGCCGCCGCGAACACCGGGAACGACTCGTACAGCCGCTGCCCCATCCCGGCCCGCTGCGCACCCTGACCGGTGAACAACACGGCCAGTTTGCCCGGCACCACGGCACCCGCGGCGACCTCGGCACCGTCCACCAGCACGGCCCGGTGGTCGAACCGTGCCCGTGTCGTCGCCAGCGAGAACCCGACGTCCACCGGTGACGCGGCCACCCCGGACAGCCGCGCGACCTGGTCCCGCAGCGCGTCCTCGGTCTTCGCCGACAGCACCCACGGCACGACCGGCGGCGCGACGGCCTCCTCGATCACCTCGAGGGCGGGGGCCTCCTCGATGACCACGTGCGCGTTCGTGCCGCTGATCCCGAACGACGACACCCCGGCCCGTCGCGGCGCGTCCCCGGTGGGCCAGGGCCGCGGCTCGGTCAGCAGCCGCACCGCCCCGGAGTCCCAGTCGATCCGCGAGCTCGGCGCGTCGACGTTCAGCGTCGGCGGCAGCTGTCCGTGCCGCATCGCCAGCACGAGCTTCATCACCCCGGCCGCACCGGCCGCGGCCTGCGTGTGCCCGAGGTTCGACTTGACCGAACCGAGCCACAGTGGACGGTCGGCCGGCCTGCCCTGCCCGTAGGTCTGGAGGAGGGCACCCGCCTCGATCGGGTCACCGAGCCGGGTGCCGGTGCCGTGCGCCTCCACGACGTCCACCTCGGACGCCGCGAGCCCGGCCGCCGCAAGCGCTTGCGTGATCACCCTGCGCTGTGCGGGCCCGTTCGGGGCGGTCAGCCCGTTCGACGCGCCGTCCTGGTTCACCGCCGACCCGCGCACCACCGCCAGCACCGGGTGCCCGAGCCGAAGCGCGTCCGACAGCCGCTCGACGGCGAGCACCGCGGCGCCCTCGCCCCAGCCGGTGCCGTCCGCTGCCTCGGCGAAGGACTTGCACGTCCCGTCCGCGGACAGCCCGCCCTGACGGGAGAACTCGACGAACGTGTCCGGCTTGGCCATCACGGTCGCGCCGCCGGCCAGCGCCAGGTCGCACTCGCCGTTCCGCAGCGCCTGCACCGCCAGGTGCAGCGCGACGAGCGACGACGAGCACGCCGTGTCCAGCGTGACCGCGGGCCCTTCCAGACCGAGCAGGTAGGCGATCCGTCCCGACGCGACACTCGCTGCCGTGCCGGTGCCCCAGAAGCCTTCCGTGCCATCGGGCAGCTCGGCGAGCGAGGGCAGGTAGTCGTGGCACATGACGCCGACGAACACCCCGGTCTTGCTGCCGTGCAGGGCGACCGGGTCGATGCCGCCGCGCTCGAGCGCCTCCCAGGACGTCTCCAGCAGCAGCCGCTGCTGGGGGTCCATGGTCGCCGCCTCGCGCGGGCTGATCCCGAAGAACTCCGCGTCGAAGCGCCCCGCGTCGTGCAGGAAACCGCCGTGGCGGGTGTAGGTCTTGCCTGCCGCCTCCGGGTCCGGGTCGTACAGCCCGTCGGTGTCCCAGCCGCGGTCGGCCGGGAACTCCGTGACCCCCGACCGGCCGGCCGACACCAGCTCCCACAGTTCGTCCGGTGTGGACACCCCGCCGGGGAACCGGCAGCCCATGCCGACGATCGCGATGGGCTCGCGGGCCTTGTCCTCGACCTCGGTCAGGCGGCGGCGGGCCTCACGCAGCTCGGCCGTCGCCCTTTTGAGGTAGGCCAGGTACTTCTCTTCGTCCGCCACTGCGGTCTCCTCGATCGGGGTGCTCAGCCGGGATCAGCGGGGGTCGGTCCGGGTGCCGCTCTCGACGGACTGCACGGCGATCAGCTCCGCCGTGAGGTCCCGCAGCGCGAGCCGCGCGGGCTTGCCTGCCCGCACCCGGGGCAGCTCGGCCACCCGGTACAGCTTGACCGGCGTCTTCGCGGGCGACAGCGCACGGCACGCCGCGAAGACCGCGGCCGGGTCGACCCCGTCCGGCCCGGTCTGCAGGTAGGCGACCGGCACCTCGCCGAGCGCCTCGTCCAGCTCACCGACGACCACGGCCGCGGCGACCCCGTCGACGCCGAGCAGCACGTGCTCGATCTCGCGCGGGTTGACCGGTTCGGCGCCACGCGTGATCAGCTCGGCCACCCGGCCGGTGATCGTCAGGTAGCCGTGCGCGTCGCGGGTGGCCAGGTCACCGGTGTGGAACCAGCCGTCGATGATCGCGGCGGCCTGGTTGTGGTAGCCGCCCGCGGTCACGTTCGGGCCGCTGACCCACAGCTCGCCCTCCTGCCCGACACCGGCGTCCTTGCCGGTCCGCTGGTCGATGACCCGCACGTTGACGCCCGGGATGGGCAGCCCGCACGCGGCGTCGACCCTGCTGTCCGCCGGCCAGGTCACCGCGACCGGGCCGGTGGTCTCCGTGGTCATGTAGCTGTCGAGCAGCCCGCGGCCGAACCGCTCCTCGAACCGGGTCCGCAGCGCGGTCACCGAGGAGGCGCCCGCGACGAGCGCGATGCGCAGGTCGGGCAGGTCGACGTCGAGGTTCTCGGCGGCCCACAGCAGGTCCTGGTAGGTGCTGGGGATACCGGCGACGAACGTGATCCGCTGCGCGGCGAGGTCGGCCAGCAGCGCGGTCTTGTTCGCCATCAGGTCGGACAGGTCCTCGGCCGCGGTCGGGGCGAGCCACCCGGTGGCGCCGGTGGCGACCACGCCGATCACCGCGACCTGCTGGGTGATGCCGTGCGCGAGCGGGAGCGGGCAGGCGACCCGGTCGTCCGGGCCGAGCCCCAGGATCGGCGCGTAGCAGGCGGCGATCGCCCACATCACGTTGCGCTGGCTGAACAGCACGGCACGCGGGGCGCCGGTGACACCCGCCGTGTAGGTCAGGAACGACAGGTCGTCGAGGTCGAGGTCGCCCTCCGCGGGGGACTCCGGCTCGATCTCGGCCAGCTCGGAGAACAGCGGGTACAGCGGCAGCTCGTCGTCCAGCTCCTCGCCCTCGCGGTCGACGAGCACGATGGTCAGGTTCGGGAAGTCGTGCCGCATCCGGTGCACCTGGACCGCGTGCGCGGAGTCGGTGAACACGGTCGTGGCGCGGCTGTCGGCGAGCAGCGCCGCGAGCTCGCCGTCCTCGAGTCCGATGTGGATCGGTGCGCTGATCGCGCCTGCGCGCAGCACCGCGAGGTGGCTCTCCACCGCCTCGACGCAGTTGTCCACCAACAGCAGCGCCCGGTCGGACTGCCGCACACCCATGTCGGCGAGGTGCCCGGCGACCCGCGCCGTGCGGCGGTCCAGGTCGGCCCACGTCACGCTCCGGCCGGGGTCGGCGAACGCCGTCTTGTCCCCGGAGCGGGTGGCGTGTTCGCGCAGCAGCTCGGTCAGCGGCCGGATCAGGTCGGTTCTCAACATGGCAGTCCCCTAGGAGATGGTGACCGGCAGCGTCAGCGGCAGCCGGATGAGCGTGGACTCGCGCCACTTGATGTCCTCCGCCGGCACGGCGAGCTTCATGCCGGGGAATCGCCTGAACAGCTCCTGGAGCGCGATGCCGTTCTCGATGCGGGCCAGTTCCGCGCCGGGGCAGGCGTGCGGGCCGCGGCCGAACACCAGGTGCTTGTTCTCGCTCCGGTCGAAGTCCAGCTCGTTGGCGTTGGGGAACCTGTCCGGGTCGCGGTCGGCGGCGCCGATGGACAGGAACACGGTGTCGCCCGCCGAGATCTTCTGCCCGCCGATCTCCAGGTCCTCCCGTGCGAAGCGGCGGAACCCGCGCTGCGTCGGGCTGTACATGCGGAACATCTCTTCCATCAGCTTGTGCAGCTCGTCCTCGTCGGCGGTCGCGAGGCGCGCGGCGTAGTCGGGCCGCGCCATCAGCTCCAGCGTGCTGCACGACAGCATGCCCATCGTGCTGTCGTAGCCCGCGGCGAACATGATCAGCGCCATGTGCGACAGGTCCTCGGGCGGCAGCAGGTTCCCGTCGTCGTCGGTCACCTGGGCCCACGTGGTGAGCAGGTCGTCCTTGGGGTTGGTCCGCCGCTCGACCAGTGCGCGGGCCATCGCGGCACCGATGCCCTGCGGGTTCACGAGCTGCCCGGAGAAGACCAGCTCACCCCACTCGCGGACGTGCACCCGCTCCTCCTCCGGCATGCCGACGAGGTCGCAGATGACGGTGATCGGCAGCGGCGCGCAGAACGTGTCCATCAGGTCGACGACACCGCCGCCGGAGCCCTTGGCCTCGATGTCGTCGAGCAGCCCGGCGACCAGCTCGTGGATCTTCGGCTTCAGCAGCCGCATCCGCCGGGGCACGAAGCCGAAGTTCACCAGGCGCCGGGACTTCGTGTGCTCCGGCGGGTCCTCCATGACCAGGCGCGACTGCGGCAGCCCCTCCGGCGGGAGGTTGTTGGTGTAGTCGTCGTTCGCGTACTTGCGGTGCCTGGCAAGGCGCTGGTCGCGCAACGCGTCGTAGACCTCGGTGTAGCCGGTCACCAGCCACACCGGGATGCCGTCGGGCAGGCACACGCGGTGCACGGGCCCCTGCTCGTGGAACTTCGCGTACTTGTCGAACGGTGCGTGCCAGTACTCCTCGTCGAACGGCATGTCGTGGCCGTGCATGGGGCACTTGTCCGCCATTGTTCTTTCCTCCGAGTTGGTTCAGTCCGCCACCGGAACGGACTCCAGCCGCGCGGCGGGAGCGGCGCCCTTGGCAGCGGACGTCGTCAGCCCGATGACGGCGACGACGATGGCGATCACTGTCAGGATCAGACAGAACGTGAACACGTGCAGGTAGGACGACACGGTGCGCGCCCCGTCGGCGTCCGTGCCGGACTGCAGGATGGTGGCCACGGCGGCGGCGCCGAGCGCACCACCGATCTGGCGGGCGGTGTTGTTGAGCGCGCTGACGCTGGCGAACTTCGTGGCGGGCGCGGACTCCGCGGCAGCGGACATCGTGGCCATCATGGTGGCGCCGATGCCGAACCCGACGAACACGCTGGCAGGCAACCAGATCGTGAGGAACGCGCTCTGGTCGGTGAGGAAGAACAGCAGCAGCGCAGGCACGGCGGCGTGCGCGGCCATTCCGAGGACGGCTGCGAAACGCGGCCCACCGAAGCGGCCCATGACCTTCCCCATCACCACGGCGCCTGCCGCGGCGACCACGGCCCCGACGGTCTGGGCGAGCCCCGCCTCCAGCTCGCTGTAGCGCCAGATGTCGGTGAGGAACAGCACGGAACCGAGCAGCCACGCGTACATCACGGTGCCGTACAGGAGCGCGACGACGTTGGCCGCGGTGAACATCCGGTTGCCCCGGAACAACGAGAACTCGAAGGCGGGCGAGGAATGCCGGACCGACCGCAGCACCGCGAGCACGAGGCACAGCACCCCACCGACAAGGCAGGCAAGTGTCCGCGCCGACCCCCACTCCCAGGTGGTGCCGTTGGTGACACCGAGGGTGAGCCCACCGATCCCGCACGCGAGCAGGACCGTGCCCGCCAGGTCGGGCAGCCCGCCGGTGGCCGGCGCGGTCCGCAACACCCGGACACCCGCGATCACCAACGCGGCCCCGACCGGGATGTTGATGAGGAACACGGCGTGCCAGCTGAACGCCTCGACGAGCAACCCACCGAGCCCCGGCCCGATCGCGGCGGCCACCCCGCCCGCGGCACTGAGCAACGAGATCGACATGACCCGCCGCTGCGGGGACGTGTCCATGAGCAGCACGGAAAGCGAGGCGGGCACCATGACCGCGGCACCGGCACCCTGCAGCGCTCTGGCCGCGACGAGGAGCGGCAGGGACGGCGACAACGCGCACAACAACGACGCGAACGTGAACAACACGATCCCGCCGAGGAAGATCCGCTTGCGCCCCAACGTGTCCGCGATCCGCCCGCAGGGCGCGAGCAACGCGGCGAACAGCACGGCGTAGGCGCTCATGACCCAGGAGAGGTCCGGCAACGAGGCCGAGGACCACTCCCGCTGCAACGCGGGCATGGCGAGCATGGTGACCGTGGAGTCCAGCATCGCGAGGAAGTTCGCGCCGGACGCGGTCAGCACCACTGCCCAGTAGGAGGGCAGAGCACGCTCAGTGGACATGGAGTTCCCACCCGTCTGCCGTGGTCGCAATGGGGCCAGTATGCCGAGAGGGGGTATGCGGCGGGTCGCCCTTCGCCAACCGCACAACCACCGCCGGGTAACCGCCCGGCCGCCGCGCGGGCAGCTCCCGCCGAACCGCGCGGGCCTGCTGCCCCGCAGCGCCCCCCGGGCGCTGCGCACCCGGGCCTTGGTGCTGCATGACCATTGTTGTGAGAGTGCGGATAGGGACACTGGACGTCCCTATCCGCACTCTCACAACTCGCCACCGCCCCGAAAGCGTCGTCCGGGACACACCGAACCCGCGCCCACACGCAGCGTGCGGCACGGCACGCACCCACAGGCCCAGCCCAGCGCCGTGAAAGGCGCGTTCACGGCACAACGAGTGCTGTGAAAGGCGCATTCACGGCGCCCAGCGCCGTCAATGCGCCTTTCACGGCACCGCCAACGCCGTCAACGCGCCTTTCACAGCACCAAAACCAGGGCTCGCAGCGCCCGCCCCGCAAAGCGGGTCCCGCAAAGCGGAAACCCGCCCGCGCAGCGGACCAGCAACCCCGCGCAACCCCGATGGTGGCGTAAGCCCACCCAAGAGGGGCTCCCTGCCATCCCGTCGACCTGGCAACGCCCGATCACACCGCGTCAAGGGGGCACCCCGAGCCCGACCCAGCACAACGCCAGACCGCCCCCTTGACGCGGTGTGATAGCCCCTGGGAGGTCGACGGGATGGCAGGCAGACCCGAACCCAACCGCCACCGACATGCCCCCGCCACCCCCGAGACCTGCCCGTCCGGCGAGGACAAACCCACCAGGCCAACCGCAGAGACACAAACCCACCAGACAGGAATCAGGACAGGTACACCGGCAGCGACCGGGGCACGCGGATGAACGTCGACTCGCGCCATTCCAGTTCCTCCTCCGGCACGGCGAGCCGGATGTCGGGGAACCGGGAGAAGAGGGCGTGCAGACCGATCCGGATCTCCATGCGCGCCAGCTCCGAGCCGGGGCACACGTGCGGCCCGCGGCCGAAGGCGATGTGCTGGTGTGGCGGGCGGTTGAAGTCCATGACGTCGGGGTCCGGGAACTGCTTGGGGTCCCGGTCCGCCGCGCTGACGTAGAGCATGACGGTGTCGCCCGCGCCGATCCGGTGCCCGGCGATCTCCACCTCTTCCCGAGCGAACCTGCGGAAGCCGCGGTGTACGGAACCGTTGCGCCGCAACAGCTCCTCGACCGCCGCGGGCACCAGGTCGGGTTTGGCGACGAACTCGGCGGTGTGCTCGGGGTGGTTCATCAGGTCGATGGCCGACGCGGCGAGTGCGCCCAGCGTGCTGTCGAACCCACCGGTGTAGATGCTGAGGATCAGCAGCATCACCTGCTCGGCCGGGATGACCTCGCCGTTCATGTCGGTCGCCTGTGCCCAGACCGAGATCAGGTCGTCCCTCGGCTCCTCCGTGCGTTCCGCGATCAGGCCGCGCAACAGGTTCGCGAAGCCGACCTTGGCCTCGTAGTTCACCTCGTCGACACGGCCGAAGATGTCGTCGGTCCAGCGCCGGACGTCGTCCCACGACTCCTTGGGCACCCCGAGCATCTCGCTGACCATGACGATCGGCAGTGGGGCGCAGAACAGCCCGGCCAGGTCGACGGCCTTCCCGTCGGCACCCGCCGCCGCGAGGTCGTCGAGCAGGCCGGCCACGAGTGCGTCGATCTTCTCGCGCATCTGCGCCACCCGCTTGGGCATGAACGCGAAGTTGACCAGCCTGCGCGTGTGGCCGTGCTCAGGCTGGTCCTCCATCACCAGCGGCGCGACCGGAACGCCCTCCGGTGGCACGTCGTTGGTGTAGTCCTCGTTCGCGAACTCGCGCCGGCGCGCCAGGCGCTGGTCCCTCAGCCATTCGCGGACCTCCTCGTACGAGGTCACCGCCCACACCGGAATGCCGTCCGGCAGACAGAACCGGTGCACCGGCCCGGCCTCGTTGAGCCGCGCGTAGGTGGCGTAGGGGTTGGTGAAGTACGCGTCGTCCAGCGGCTGCTCGAGTCCGTGCAGCGGGCATTTCCCGGTCATGTGTTCTCCTTGGGAACCGGCGGAACCGGCGGAACCGCGGCCAGATGAGCAGACTCTGCCCGGTTCGGGTATTCCGCCGGTAACGTCAGGAGAACCCGGGACGCGACCTCAGGCGGGCACCGAGGTCCGCTCGCGAAGCACCTCGGCCTGGCCGGTACGGCCCAGCACTCCCCGCAGGACCAGGTACAGCGGCACCGCGACCGGCGAGAACATGATGGTCAGCACCAACAGCGGGCCCATCACCAGCGGGTGGATGCCACGATCCCGGCTGTCCTGGTACATCCAGCGGCCGATGAACAGGTCCCAGGCGATGATCTGCGCCCACACGGCGGTCAGCGCGGCCGGGTCGGCCATCAGTTCCTGCCATCCGGCGAGGGTCGGCTTGGCGACGGCGGGCAGCAGGTCGGCGAGGTTGGGCAGCGCGAAGACGAACCAGAACACCAGCGGTGGGGTGACCGACCACGGCGAGGACATGATCCGCCTGGTCCACCCCCACGCCGGCGCGAGGATCATCATCGCCCAGAACGGCGCGGCGGCAACGAAGACGAGCGTGAACGCGATGGACATCAGACCAGGGCCTCCTCGGGAACGGACGGCCGCACCGGCACGCTCTTGCGTGCGCGGAGCGCCCACGTGGCTGCGACCATGGTCCCTGCCACCAGTACACCGAACACCCCAATGGTCAGTAAGTCCGGGCTGGTCAACGGCTGGCGCCGCAGCGCCTGCCACGCGGTCAGCGCGAGCAGGCCCGTGCACAGGCCACCGAACGTCCAGACGAGACGAACGCGCACGAGCTCGTCGCGCAGCCGGGGCGCACCCGCGGCGAGGAAGCCGAGCGCCACCACGAACAGCGGCATGAGCTGCAGACCGTGGACGCCGATGAAGTGCGGCACCCGCAGGTCACCGCCGGTCGTGCTCCAGCCGGTCACCGGCATGCTCGGCCCGCCGTCGTGCACCCCGACACTGTGCGAGCCGATGATCTTCATCGGGCGGTTGGCGCGTTGTTCCTCGGTGCCCCACGTCATCAGGAACGCGACGGTCATCCCCGCGATCGTGATGAGCGCACCGAGCCGCAGCGCGAGCAGCGCCGGGCGGTCGACGTGCTTCTCCCGCATCAGCAGGATCGTGCCGACGAGATTCACCACCCACAGCACCGCGATGCTCGACGCCATGACCGTCCACATGGCGGTGTCGAACGGGGTGGCGACGTTGAAGTGGCTGCGGTGACCGCGGATCGTCTGCAGGAACACGACCGCCACTTCCAGCGCGCACGCGACGGCGGCGAAGGTGCCGAGGTGCCAGCCCAGCCGCACGTGCCGTCGCTGGAGCGAGTGCATCCACGCCCACGTCGCGGCGTACAGCCCGAACGAGAACGCGAACTTGCACGGCTTGGCCCAGATCGGCGCGCCGACCAGCATCCGGTCGTCGACCACCAGGCCGATCGCGGCGATCACCGTCACCGCCGCGGCGAACGTGGCGAACCACATCAGCGGCCTGTGCCAGCCGAACGCACTGCGGACCAGCCCGGACACGGTACCCATCAGGATCCTCCTGCGCACCAGATAGCAATACTATCTGCTATCCATACTGATAGACTGCGGCGCGCCGGTCAAGAAGTGGAGCCGCCATGCGCGTCAAGGAGCTGAGCAGCCGCAGCGGCGTTTCGGTGCCCACGATCAAGTACTACCTGCGCGAGGGCCTGCTGCCCGCCGGCGAGCTGGTCAGCAGGAACCAGGCGATCTACAGCGATGCCCACCTGCGCAGACTGCGGCTCATCCGCGCGCTGATCGACATCGGCGGGCTGACGATCGCCGCCGTCCGCGACGTGCTGGCGGCCGCCGACACACCGGACGAGACCGTTCGCAGGATCCTCTACACCGCGCAGGAGAGCATCAGCGCCCAACCCGACCTGCCGCGCGACGAGGCGTGGGCGGAGGCGGAACGCAACCTCGCCGACCTGGTCGAACGGCGCGGCTGGCGGGTCAACCCCGACAGCAGGGCGTGGCAGACGGTGGTGGCCGTCCTCGTGAGCGCGCGGCAGCTCGAACACGGCGTGTGGACGCGCAAGCTGGACGTGTACGCCGAGGCGTGCGAGCGGCTCGCGTCCGCCGACCTGGACTACGTCGCCGGGATCGCGGACGTGGACGCGATGCTGGAGGGCGTGGTGGTGGGCACGGTACTCGGCGACACACTGGTCACCGCGCTGCGCAGGCTCGCGCACCAGAGCGAGTCGGCCCGACGGCTCGGCGACGACGCACCCGGGGCCGATGCCTGAACGCCGTCATTTCCGCGACGGTGCGGACACCGACCTGGTGTGTGCGCGGATTTTACCGAGAATGTCCGGCACGACGTCGTTGAGATAGAAATGCCCGCCCGGAAAAACCGAGAGCTCGAATTCGGCTTCGGTGTGTTCCCGCCACGCGTCGGCTTCCTCGACGGTCACTTTCGGATCACGGTCGCCGGTGAACGCGAAAACGGGGCAGCTCAGCTTCGGGCCGGGTCGGTGGGTGTAGGTCTCCGCGGCCGTGTAGTCGCCCCGGATGGCGGGCATGACCATGGCCAGGACGTCCTCGTCGGCCAGCAGCGCCGTCTCGGTCCCACCCAGCTCCTTCATGGCGGCGAGCAGGCCGGCGTCGTCCCGCAGGTGGGTGCGTTCGAGACGGGTCCGATGTGGGGCCGGACGGCCGGATGCGAACAGGGCGGTCGGTATGACACCGGACTGCTCCAAACGGCGGGCGACCTCATAGCCCAGTGTCGCACCGAGACTGTGGCCGAAGATCGTGATCGGCCGGTCGGTCAGCGGTGCGATCGCCGCCGTCAGCCCGTCGGCGAGGTCGTGGATCGAGCGCAGGCACGGCTCCCGCAGCCGGTCCTGGCGGCCGGGGTACTGCACGGCCAGCACGTCGATCTCGGGCGCGAGTGCCTTCGAAACGCCGAAGAAGTAGCTGGCCGAGCCGCCCGCGTGCGACAGGCACAGCAGCTGGGTCGCGGCGTCGTCCGCCGGGTGGAACCGTCGCACCCACAGGTCGACGTCGGTCATCTCGCTCACCTCGTGAGTTGGTTTTCGCAGGTCAAGGGGTGTGTGCCAACAGGACAAACGGGCCCATCACCGGCCCCGATCCGGTGATGAGCCCGCCTGTGTCGACTCAGGACGCGACGGTGCCCGTCGCGCGGCCGTCGGACCAGCTGATGGTGGTGGGGGCCACGGCGGCGATGCCGGCGTTGGTCTGGCTGTCCAGGACGTCGATGCTGATGTTGCCGCCTGAGGGGGCCTCGCCGCCGTTGAAGAAGAAGGAGCGGAGGATCTCGGTCGTGGTGGTGGACATGGAGAGTCTCCTCGAAGAGTTCGTTTGCGATAGTGGGGAGCAACCGCTGGTCTCAAATCTGCGGCATCGGGGTGGTCCACGACAAGTACCTTGCTCACCGTTCGCCCATGGTTTCTCACCCGGTCAGGGCGTGAATCGCTCATATCGACGCTGCGCTGCCGACCAGCTACCGTAGGCGGTTCGGGTGGTGGCGCCCACCGTGAAACGCTCACCGTGGTCCCCCTCGCTTGTTCACACCGGAATGCGTGAAACGGGAACGTTCCTGTGCGCGTTCCGGGATGGAACCATTGACCTCTGCCTGGGGGCGTTTCCAAACTCGGAGTGAAGCCCATGAGGTTTTCTGTGCTCGGGAGTATCGAGGTCACCAGCGACGCCGGCCCGCTCGAACTGGGCGGGATAAAACAACGCGCGATCCTCGGTTACCTCGTGCTTCACGCGAACAAAGTGGTGCCGACCAGTCGCCTGTTGCAGGCGATGTGGGAGGGCGCCCCGCCGCCGACCGCGCGCAAGATGATCCAGAACGCCGTGTCCGGGATCCGCCGGGTCCTCACCGGACCGGGCGCCTCGCTCCGCACGCACGCACCGGGCTACCAGCTGCACGTGGACACCGAAACCGTTGACCTGCACCGGTTCCGGGCGCTCGCCAGGGCCGGCCGGGCCGCGATCGGCGACGGCGAACCGGAGCGGGGCGCCGAACTGCTCCGCTCCGCGCTGTCGCTGTGGCGCGGCCCCGCGCTCGCCGACCTGGTGGAGGCCGGCTACCGGTGGTCGGAACTGGCCGCCGTCGAGGACGAGCGGCTGTCCACTCTGGAGGACCGGCTCGAGGCGGAGCTGGTGTGCGGGCGGCACCGGGAGATCACGCCGGAGCTGGAGGTGCTGACCGCCACCGAACCGCTGCGGGAGCGGCTGTGCCAGCAGTTCATGCTGGCGCTCTACCGGTCCGGCAGGCAGGCGGACGCGCTGCGGATCTACCGGCGCACCAGGGCGGCGCTGGTCGACAGCCTCGGCCTCGAACCGGGCCGCGACCTCCAGGAACTGCAACAGCGGATCCTCGACCACGACGTCGCGATCCAGCTGACGGTTACCGGCCAGTGAGCGACCGGGGCCAGCATGAGCCTTGGTACCAACTACTTCTAGCGAGGCTTCTGACATGCCGCGTACCGAACTGCTCCGGCCCCTTCCCGAGCTGCTGCGCGAGAACGCGAACCGGTACGGCGAACGGGTCGCGTTCGCCGACGCCGGGCGCGCGGTGACGCACGCCGATCTCGCGACGCGCACCGCACGGATCGCGGGCCACCTCGCGGACCTTGGCGTGTGGCCGTCGGACCGCGTCGCCGTGCTCGCCGACGGCGTGACAGCCGCCGAGAGCATCGTGGCGGCCTGCAGGGCGGGCGCGATCGCGGTGCCGCTCGACCCGGCGACCGACGACGCGGAGCTGGCCAGGCTCATCGCGGACAGCGGCGCCGACACGGTGATCGCCGACGCCGCGCACGCACACCGGGTCGCCGCGCTGGACCCCGCGCCACTCAACGTGATCGTCCGCGGTGACGCCGAGGGCACCGCGTCGTACGAGGAGCTGGCCACCACCGAGCCCGGTTCGCCGCCCAACGACGACCTCGCGCTGGACGACCTGGCGTTCCTGGTCTACACGGCGGGCACCACCGGGCCGCGCAAGGGCGTGCTGTCCACCCAGCGCAACGCGTTGTGGTCGGCGGCCGCCGCGTACGCGCCCGTGGTCGGCCTGTCCGAGGAGGACCGGCTGCTGTGGCCGCTCCCGGTGCACGACGGGCTGGCACACCACCTCGCCGTGCTCGCCACGATCGCGGTCGGCGCGTCGGTGCGGTTCGCGGGCGCCGAGGACATGGGGACGGCACTCGCGGACAGCACGCTCGTCGCGGGCACCCCTTCGGTCCTGCGTGCGCTCCTGGCCGCCGAGGCGCCGGACCTGCGGGCCGGTCTCGCGGTCGGCGCGGCGAGCGACGCCGACCTGCGCGCCGAGTTCGCCTCGGCGTTCTCCGCGCCGCTGCTCGACGTCTACACCACCACCGAGACCTGCGGCCCGGTCGCGCTGACGTGGCCGCGCGGCGAGGACACCCACGCCGCGCGCTGCCTGCCGGTGCCCGGCCTGAGCGTGCGCATCGTCGACCCGCTGACCGGCACCGACATGGGCACCGGCCAGGAGGGCGAGCTGTGGGTCAGCGGCCCGAACGTGATGGCGGGCGGCTACCACAACCTCCCCGACGCGACCGCGGCCGTGCTGCGCACCGGCTGGTACCGCACCGGTGACCTGGCCCGCCGCGACGAGTCCGGCTACCTCACGGTCACCGGCAGGCTCGCCGACGTCATCGTGGTCGGCGACGAACGGGTGCGCCCGGAGCGGACCGAGGCCGTGCTGCGCACGGTCGACGGCGTGACCGACGCCGCTGTGGCCGGGCGACCGGACGACGACCTCGGCGCGACCGCGGTCGCGTTCGTCGTCGGCGACCCGGACCCGGCGAGCCTCATCGCCGCGTGCCGTGCGCAGCTGCCCGCGGCGGCGGTGCCGGTCGAGGTGTTCGCGGTGCGGGCCATCCCGCGCACGGCGGCGGGCGCGGTCGCGCGGCACCGGCTGCTCGACACGCCTGCCCGGCTGCTCGCGACCACGGTCACCGACGAGCTCTTCGCGCTGGACTGGGAACCGGTCGCGAACACGGTCGACGGCGAGCCGGGCGACTGGGTCCTGGTCGGGCCCGGTCACCTCGCGAACGACACCGAGGCGTTCGCCGACGCCTACCCCGACCTGCTCACGCTGGCCGAGGCGGTCGCCGCAGGCCGGGCCGCGCCGGACGTCGCGTGCGTCGAGCTGGACGCCGATGGCATGCCGCCTGGCGAACCCCGTGCGTTCCTCGCCGACGAGCGGGTCGCCGTGACCCGGCTCGTCCTGCTGACCAGGGGCGCCGTGCACGCCGGTGGCTACTCCCCCGAGCCGGGGCTGGCGGCCGCGTGGGCGCACGCACGCGAGATCCAGAAGCGCTACCCGTGCCGCATCGCGCTCGTCGACGCCGACGCGATCACCCCGCGCGCGCTGCGCGGCGCCGTGGCCTCCGGGCACGACGAGGTCGCGATCCGGTCGGAGGCCCTGCTGCGGCCCCGTTTCACCCCGGTGACCGCGGCGACCGCGGGCCCCGCGCTCGGTGGCGCCGCGGTGCTGGTCGGCAAGGCCGACGAGACGCTGGTGCGGCACCTCACCGAGGCGCACGGCACGAGCGTCGTCACCGCCGAGGACCCCGCCGCGCTGGCCGCGGTGCTCGCCGGCCGCGCCGACGTCACGACCGTGGTGTGCACCGATCCGGCACCCGAGGTGGCGCAGTTCGCGCACGAGCAGACCCTCGCGCGCGACCTCACCGCGTTCGTGCTGCTGACCACCGGCTACGACACCCCGGCGACCGCGTTCGCCGACGCGCTGGCCCGCCACCGCGCGGTGCTCGGCCTGCCGTCGGCCGCGATCACGTGGTCCCCGACGGGGTTCCTGACGCTGCCGGAGGCACGCCGCACCGCGATGTTCGACCTGGCACTGGCCGCGGGCGCGCCGAGTGTCGTCGCCGCGCGCCGCAACGAGCTGGCCACCGGCTCGACCGCCATGCTGAACGCGCCCGGCGCGGAGGCGACGCTCGCCGCGCTGAAGGAACGCCTGCTGGCGCTGCCCGTCGCGGACCGCGCGCAGGCCGTGCTGGAACTGGTGCACACGGAGACGATCGCCGTCCTCGACAGCCAGGCGCCGGCCGCCCTGGACGCCGAGACCCCGTTCCGGCAGCTGGGTTTCGACTCGATCGCCGCGGTGCAGCTGCGCGGCAGGCTGTGCGCCGCCACCGGTCTCGACCTGCCCGCCACCCTGATCTTCGACTACCCGACCCCGGACACGCTGGTCGAGCACCTGCTGTCCGAGCTGGGCGCGGGCACCGCGGCCGCACCGGCGGCGACCGCCGTCACGGCCCGGTACGACGACCCGATCGCGATCGTCGGCATGGGCTGCCGCTACCCGGGTGGCGTCACGTCCCCGGACGAGCTGTGGCAGCTCGTCGTCGACGGTGTCGACGCGGTGTCGCAGTTCCCGACCAACCGCGGCTGGGACCTGGCCTCGCTGTTCGACGGCGACGGGCCGGGCACGATCAGCGCGCGGTACGGCGGGTTCCTGCACGACGCGGCCGACTTCGACGCGGAGTTCTTCGGCATCAGCCCCCGTGAGGCGCTGGCCATGGACCCGCAGCAGCGGCTGCTGCTGGAGACCTCGTGGGAGGCCCTCGAACGCGCGGGCATCGACCCGACCAGGTTGCGCGGCACCGACACCGGCGTGTTCGCGGGTGTTCCCGTGCAGCACTACGGCCGGGGCGGGCACGCCGAGGAGGACGGGGTCGAGGGCTTCCTCATCACCGGCATCGCGAGCAGCGTGGCCTCCGGCCGGATCGCGTACGTGCTCGGGCTCGAGGGCCCCGCGATGACCGTGGACACGGCGTGCTCGTCGTCGCTGGTGTCGCTGCACCTCGCGGTGCAGGCGCTGCGGTCCGGCGAGTGCTCGCTCGCGATCGCCGGTGGCGTGACCGTGATGTCCGGGCCGGAGACGTTCACCGAGTTCTCCCGCCAGGGCGGGCTGTCGCCGGACGGGCGGTGCAAGGCGTTCTCCGACGACGCCGACGGCACCGGCTGGTCCGAGGGCGCCGGCATGCTGGTCGTCGAGCGGCTGTCCGACGCGCGGCGCAACGGGCACCCGGTGCTGGCCGTGCTGCGTGGCACCGCGATCAACCAGGACGGCGCGTCCAACGGGCTGACCGCACCGAACGGGCCCGCGCAGCAGCGGGTGATCCGGCAGGCGCTCGCCAACGCCGGTGTCGCACCGTCCGAAGTGGACGCGGTCGAGGCGCACGGCACCGGCACCATGCTGGGTGACCCGATCGAGGCGCAGGCACTGCTGGCGACCTACGGGCAGGACCGCGACCGGCCGCTGTGGCTGGGGTCGCTGAAGTCCAACATCGGCCACGCGCAGGCCGCGGCCGGGGTCGGCGGCGTCATCAAGATGGTGATGGCGCTGCGCAACGAGATGCTGCCGAGGACACTGCACGTCGGGGAGCCGACGTCGAAGGTGAACTGGTCGGCGGGCGCGATGACGCTGCTGACCGAGCCGGCGCAGTGGCGTGCCGGTGACGTGGTGCGGCGGGCCGGGGTGTCGTCGTTCGGGATGAGCGGCACCAACGCGCACGTAGTCATCGAGGAGGCGCCCGCGACGCCCCTGCCGGTGCCCGAGGCCGGGCCGCCGGTGGTGCCGTGGGTGCTGACGGCGCGGACCGAACAGGCGCTGCGGGACCAGGCGCTGCGCCTCAAGTCCTTCGTGGAGGCACGGCCGTGGTTGCGGCCCGAGGAGGTCGGGCGGTCGCTGCTCGACACGAGGGCACGGTTCGACCACCGGATGGTGGTGACCGGCGCGGACCGCGACGACCTGCTGGTGGGTCTCACGACCGGGACGCCGTTCACCGGCACCTCGGGCAAGCTGGCCGTGCTGTTCACCGGCCAGGGCGCGCAGCGGGCCGCGATGGGACAGCGGCTGTACGAGTCGTTCCCGGTGTTCGCGGCGGCGTTCGACGAGGTGCTGTCCCACTTCGGCCAGGACCTGCGGGACGTGATCACCTCGGGCGACGGGCTCGACGACACCGGCAACACCCAGCCCGCCCTGTTCGCGATCGAGGTCGCGCTGTACCGGTTGCTGGAGTCGTGGGGCGTCAGGCCCGACTACCTGGCGGGCCACTCGATCGGTGAGCTGGCCGCCGCGCACGTCGCCGGGGTGTGGTCGCTTGAGGACGCGTGCACCGTCGTCGCCGCGCGTGGCCGCCTGATGCAGGCGCTCCCCCGTGGCGGCGCCATGATCGCCATCCAGGCCACCGAGGACGAGGTCACCCCGCACCTCACCGACGCCGTGGGGATCGCGGCCATCAACGGTCCCGACTCGCTCGTCATCTCCGGTGACGAGGCGGCCGCGCAGGGCATCGCCGCCGCGTTCATCGCGCAGGGCCGCAAGACCAAGCAGCTCACGGTCTCCCACGCGTTCCACTCGCCGCTCATGGACCCGATGCTCGACGAGTTCCGGGCCGTCGCGGCGAGCGTCACCTACCACGAGCCGACGATCCAGATCGTGGGTGCCGAACCCACCGACCCCGAGTACTGGGTGCGCCACGTCCGCGGCACCGTCCGCTTCGCCGACAACATCGCCACCCTCGAAGCCGCCGGCGTCCGCACCTTCGTCGAGGCCGGGCCGGACGCGGTGCTGAGCGCGATGACCGACGGGGCGATCCCGCTGCTGCGGGGCGGGCGGGACGAGCTGCGGACCGTCGCCGACGCGTTCGGCCGCATCGCCACCGTGACCACTGTGGACAGTGCGGCGTTCTTCCCCGGCGCAGGGGTGGTCGAGCTGCCCACCTACGCGTTCCAGCGCCGCTCGTACTGGCTGCGCCCGGCCGACCTCGGCGACCTCGGCGCCGCCGGGCTCACCGCGACCGGTCACCCGCTGCTCGGCGCGATGCTCGGGGTCGCCGACTCCGACCGGCTCGTGCTGACCTGGCGGCTGTCGCTGCAGGCGCAGCCGTGGCTCGCCGACCACGCCGTGCTCGACACGGTCCTGTTGCCCGGCACCGCGTTCGTGGAGCTGGCAGGCCGCGCCGCCGAGCACACCGGGCACGCCGCCATCGAGGAGCTGACGCTCCAGGCGCCGCTGACCCTCACCCACGACAAGCCGGTGGACCTGCAGGTGTGGACCGGCAGGCCGGACGAGCACGGCCGCCGCACGGTCGAGGTGTACTCGAGGCCTGCGGACAGCAACACCGCCGAGGGCGAGTGGACCTGCCACGCGGCGGGTGTCCTCAGCGACGAGGTGCCTGCCGCGCCTGCCGCGGTGGACACCGAGTGGCCGCCGGTGGGTGCGGAACCCGCCGCGGTTGGCGACTTCTACGACTGGCTGCTCTCCCGCGGCTTCACCTACGGCCCGGCGTTCCAGGGCGTGCAGGACGTGTGGCGCGTCGGTGACGAGCTGTACGCGCAGGTGACGCTGCGCGAGGAGGAGCAGACCGGCGCCGCCCGGTTCGGCGTGCACCCCGCGCTGCTCGACGCGGCTCTGCACCCCGTGGTGCTGCACCTGGACAGCGGCGACGGAGCGGAGCGGCAGGCACAGGCGTGGCTGCCGTTCTCGTGGCGCGGGGTGCGGGTGCACCGCTCCGGCGCGACGGTCCTGCGGGTGCGTCTCGTGCCGTCCGGCACGAACGCCGTCCGCGTCAGCGCGACCGACGGCGAGGGCAACCCGGTGCTGGACGCCGAGTCGGTCGCGCTGCGGCCGGTGTCGACCGACCAGATCGGCGGCGCCGCGACCCCGGTGGCCGCGCTGTACACGACCGACTGGGTCACGGTGCCCACCCCGGCCGAACGGGACACCGTCCCGGTCCACCTGGTCGAGTCCGGCGCCGACCCGAAGGACGCCGTGCTCGCCGCGCTGGCCGCGCTGCAGGAGGCGCTCACCGGCACCGACCGGCTCGCCGTGGTCACGCGGCCGGGTGACCTCGCGGGCGCCGCGGTCTGGGGCCTCGTCCGGTCGGCGCAGACCGAGCACCCGGACCGGTTCGTGCTGGTCGAGTCCGCCGGTGACCTGGTCGAGGCGGCCATCGCCTCGGGCGAGCCGCAGGTCGCGGTCCGCGACGGCGCGCTGACCGTCCCCCGCCTCACGAGGACCGAGACGTCCACATCGGACACCCGGCTGTTCGACCTGGCCGGCACCGTCCTGCTCACGGGCGGTACCGGTGCGCTGGGTGGCGCGCTGGCCCGGCACCTGATCACCGAACACGGCGCACGGCACCTCGTGCTGACCTCCCGCCGCGGCCTCGACACGCCCGGCGCGCCCGAGCTGCGCGACGAGCTGGCCGCGCTCGGCGCCGAGGTGACGATCGCCGCGTGCGACGCGGCCGACCGCGTCGCCATCGCCGCGCTGCTCGCGACCATCCCGCACCTGGTGGGGGTGGTCCACGCGGCCGGTGTCCTCGACGACGGCATCCTGGAGTCGCTCACCCCGGAGCGGGTGGACGCGGTGCTGCGGCCGAAGGTCGACGCCGCGTGGCACCTGCACGAGCTGGCGGGTGAGGTCGAGCTGTTCGTCCTGTTCTCGTCAGTGGCGAGCGTGCTGGGCACTGCGGGGCAGGCGAACTACGCCGCCGCGAACGCGTTCCTCGACGGGCTCGCCGCGCACCGGCACGCCCAGGGCAAGCCAGCGACCGCGCTGTCGTGGGGTCTGTGGGCGCAGGACAGCGCGATGACGGCGAACCTGACCGAAGCCGACCGCGCACGGCTCAACCGGGGCGGTGTCCTTCCGCACTCCGTTGCCGACGGCCTGGCCCTGTTCGACGCGGCCTGCCGCAGCGGAGCACCGCACCTCGTCCCGGTGACACTGGACCAGGCGGCGCTGCGCACCGCGACCGGCGCGCCGCCGCCGCTGCACGCCATGGTGAAGGTGCCGCGCAAGCGCAGGAGCAGCGGCCAGTCCGGTTCCGCGCTGGCGCAGCAGCTCGCCGGGCGCACCGACGAGGAGCGGCGGACGTTCCTGCTGGACGTCGTGCGCACGCAGGTGTCGTCGGTGCTGGCGCTGCCGGACCCGGACGCGGTGACCGCGACGAACGCGTTCAAGCAGCTGGGTTTCGACTCGCTCACCGCGGTCGAGCTGCGCAACCGGCTCAACACCGCGACCGGTCTGCGGCTGCCCGCCACGCTCACGTTCGACTACCCGACACCGGAGGCGCTCGTCGGGTTCCTGCTCGCCGAGCTGGGTGACAGCGGCCAGGAACAGCAGGCGGCCGCCGCACCCGCGCGGGCGAGCGACGAGCCGATCGCGATCGTCGGCATGGCCTGCCGCTACCCGGGCGGGGTGTCCACACCGGACGAGCTGTGGGCGATGCTGACGGCGGGCGCGGACGGCGTGACGCCCTTCCCCGCCGACCGCGGCTGGGACCTCGCGAACCTGTTCGACCCGGACCCCGACACCCCCGGCACCAGCTACGTCGACCAGGGCGGGTTCCTGCTCGACGCCGCCGGGTTCGACGCGGAGTTCTTCGGCATCAGCCCCCGCGAGGCACTCGCCATGGACCCGCAGCAGCGGGTGTTCCTGGAGACCTGCTGGGAGGCGCTCGAACGCGGCGGCCTCGACCCGGCCACGCTGCGCGGTACGGCCACCGGCGTGTTCACCGGCCTGATGACGCACGACTACGCGGCCCGGTCGAGCGCGGTGCCCGACGGTGTCGAAGGGTTCTGGGGCACCGGGACCGCGGGCAGCGTCGCCTCCGGCCGCGTCGCGTACTCGCTCGGCTTCGAGGGCCCGGCGGTCACGATCGACACCGCCTGCTCGTCGTCGCTGGTGGCACTGCACCTGGCGGCGCAGGCGCTGCGGTCCGGTGAGTGCACGCTCGCGCTCGCCGGTGGTGTCACGGTGATGGCGACGCCCGGGTTGTTCGTGGAGTTCTCGCGGCAACGCGGTCTCGCGAAGGACGGCCGCTGCAAGGCGTTCTCCGACGAAGCCGACGGCACCGCGTGGGCGGAGGGCGTCGGGGTGCTGGTCGTGGAACGGCTCTCGGACGCGCGCCGCAACGGGCACCCGGTGCTGGCGCTGCTGCGTGGCTCCGCGGTCAACCAGGACGGTGCGTCCAACGGGCTGACCGCACCGAACGGCCCTTCGCAGCAACGGGTGATCCGGTCCGCGCTGGCGGGTTCCGGTCTCACGCCGTCCGATGTGGACGTGGTGGAGGCGCACGGGACCGGCACGTCGCTGGGTGACCCGATCGAGGCGCAGGCACTGCTGGCGACCTACGGGCAGGACCGCGACCGGCCGCTGTGGCTGGGGTCGCTGAAGTCCAACATCGGGCACACACAGGCCGCGGCCGGGGTCGGCGGCGTCATCAAGATGGTGCTGGCCATGCGCAACGGCCTGCTGCCCAGGACGTTGCACGTCGACGAGCCGAGCCAGAAGATCGACTGGTCGGCGGGCGACGTCGAGCTGCTGACCGAGCCGGTGCCGTGGGAGCCCAACGGACGGCCGCGCCGCGCCGGGGTGTCGTCGTTCGGTGTGAGCGGCACGAACGCGCACGTGATCGTCGAGGAGGCACCGGCGGAGCCGGTGGCCGAGCCGTCGGACGGGCCGCCGGTCGTGCCGTGGGTGCTGTCCGCGCGCACCGAGCAGGCGTTGCTGGACCAGGCGACCCGACTGAAGTCCTTCGTGGAGGAACGGCCGTCGCTGCGGATCGCCGACGTCGGCCGGTCACTCGTGGAGACCAGGGTCGGGTTCGACCACCGCGCCGTCGTGTACGGGACGGACCGCGACGAGCTGTTGCGCGGCCTGGCCGACGTGACGGCGAACGTGGTGCGGACCGGCAGGCTGGCGGTGCTGTTCACCGGCCAGGGCGCGCAGCGGGCCGGGATGGGACGGGAGCTGTACGAGGCGTTCCCCGTGTTCGCCGACGCGTTCGACGACGTCTGCGCCCACTTCGAGGCCGACATCCGGTCGGTGATCACCACCGGTGAGGGTCTCGACGAAACCGGGAACACCCAGCCCGCCCTGTTCGCGTTCGAGGTGGCGCTGTACCGGTTGCTGGAGTCGTGGGGTGTGAAGCCGGACTACCTGGCCGGGCACTCGATCGGTGAGCTGGCCGCCGCGCACGTGGCTGGGGTGTGGTCGCTGGAGGACGCGTGCACGGTCGTGGCCGCACGGGGACGGTTGATGCAGGCCCTTCCTCGTGGTGGCTCGATGATCGCCATCCAGGCCACCGAGGAGGAGGTCACCCCGCACCTGACCGAGGCGGTCGGGATCGCGGCCATCAACGGGCCACGGTCGGTCGTGATCTCCGGTGACGCGGACGCCGCGGAAGCCATCGCCGCGCAGTTCGCGGACCGCAAGACCAAGCGGCTCACGGTGTCCCACGCGTTCCACTCGCCGCTGATGGACCCGATGCTCGACGAGTTCCGTGCGGTCGCGTCGAGCGTGACCTACCACGAGCCGACCATCCCGATCATCGGTGCCGAACCGACCGACCCCGAGTACTGGGTGCGGCACGTCCGTGGCACCGTCCGCTTCGCCGACAACATCGCCACCCTCGAAGCAGCCGGGGTCCGCACCTTCGTCGAGGCCGGGCCGGACGCGGTGCTCACCGCGATGGGCGGCAGCGATGCGGCCGACTTCGTGCCGACGGCGCGGCGCGGCCGCGACGAGGTCCGCACGGTCGTCGAGGCGCTCGGCACGCTGCACACGCGTGGCGTGCGGGTCGACCTGCCGGTGCTGTTCGCGGGTGCGGGCCGGGTCGACCTGCCGACCTACGCGTTCCAGCACGAGCGGTACTGGCTGATCACGCAGGAGTCGGCGGGCAGCGCGACCGGGCTCGGGCTCGGCGCGACCGGTCACCCGCTGCTGGGTGCCGCGCTCGGCCTCGCCGACTCGGAGCGGGTCGTGCTGACCGGCAGGCTGTCGCTGCGCGACCACCCGTGGCTCGCCGACCACGTCGTGTTCGGCACGACGCTGGTGCCGGGTGCCGCGCTGGTCGAGCTGGCGCGCCGGGCCGCGGAGCACACCGGGCTCGACGTCGTCGAGGAGCTGACACTGCACGCGCCGCTGGTGCTGACCGAGGCCGACGCGGTGCACGTCCAGGTCGAGGTCGGTGAGCCGGACGAGGCCGGGCAGCGGAGCGTGCGGATCCACTCGCGGCGCGAGGGCGCCGACGACTCGTGGACGCAGAACGCGAGCGGCCTGCTCGCCACCGCCGACGACGGTCCCGAGTGGACCGGCGAGTGGCCGCCCTCGGACGCGACCCAGGTGCCGGTCGACGACGTGTACGACCGGATCGCGGACCTCGGCGTCGACTACGGGCCTGCGTTCCAGGGCCTGACCGCGGTGTGGCAGCGCGGGGACGACCTGTTCGCCGAGGTGTCGCTGCCGGAGGGGCTGCGCCAGGACAAGTACGGCATCCACCCCGCGTTGCTCGACGCCGCGCTGCACGCGATGTTCGTGCCGGAGCGGGACGACCGGCAGGTGGTGTTGCCGTTCAGCTGGAACGGGGTGCGGATCACCGGCGAGAGCCCGGCGGCGCTGCGGGTGCGGATCACGAAGACCGGGCAGGACGCGTACGCGCTGGCGCTGGCCGACCGCACGGGTGTGCCGGTGGCGAGCGTGGCGACGCTGGTCGCGCGGCCGGTCAGCGCGGACGCGCTGAGCAGCGGGCCGGAGTCGCTGTACCGCCTGGACTGGGTGCCCGCTGGCCCGGCGGCCGGTTCCGCCGACACCGACGTGCTGCACGTCGAGACCGACGACGTTCGTGCGGCGGTGCACCAGACGCTGTCCGCGCTGCGGCACGCCGACGACCGGCTGGCCGTGGTGACCCGCGGCGCGACGACCGGCGAGAACCTCGCGGGTGCCGCGGTGTGGGGCCTGGTCCGGTCGGCGCAGACCGAGCAGCCGGACCGGTTCACCCTGATCGACACGGACGTGGACGACATCGAGGCGGCACTCGCGTCCGGCGAGCCGCAGGTGGCGGTCCGGGACGGCGCGGTGCTGGTGCCGAGGCTGGCCAAGGCCACGTCCACAGCGGAGGGACGCCTGTTCGACCCGGACGGCACGGTCCTGATCACCGGCGGCACCGGTGCGCTGAGCGCGGCACTGGCCCGTCACCTGATCACCGAGCACGGCGCGAAGCACCTGGTGCTGACCTCGCGCCGGGGCCCGGCGGCACCGGGTGCCGCGGAGCTGGCGGCCGAACTCGGTGTCGACATCGTGGCGTGCGACGCGGCCGACCGCGACGCCCTCAAGGCGTTGCTGGACGGCATCCCGAACCTGGTCGGCGTGATCCACGCGGCTGGTGTCGTCGACGACGCCACCATCGACTCGCTGACACCGGAACAGGTGGAGGCGGTGCTGCGCCCGAAGGTGGACGCGGCCAGGAACCTGCACGAGCTGACCGGTGACCGGGACACCGTCGAACTGTTCGTCCTGTTCTCGTCGGCGACGAGCATCCTCGGCACGGCGGGCCAGGCGAACTACGCGGCGGCGAACGCCTACCTGGACGGCCTGGCCGTGCAGAGGCACGCGGCCGGGCTGCCCGCGGTGTCGCTGTCGTGGGGCCTGTGGGCGCAGGACAGCGCGATGACCAGCCACCTCTCGTCCGCGGACCTGGCCCGCATCAACCGCGGCGGGGTGCACGCGCACACCGTCGAGGAGGGCCTCGCGCTGTTCGACGCGGCGTGCCGGTCCGGCGAACCGCACCTGGTGCCGGTCAAGCTGGACCAGCGGGCACTGCGCACGGCACCGAACGTGGCGCCGCCGCTGCGGTCGTTCGTCAAGGCCCGCCGCCAGGCCAAGACGGCGGTGATCCCGCTGGCGCAGCAGCTTTCCGGCCGCACGGAGGAGGAGCAGCGCACGCTGCTGCTGGACCTGGTGCGCACGAACGTGGCGACGGTGCTGGCACACGGCACCCCGGACACGATCGCGGCGGACCAGCAGTTCAAGCAGCTGGGCTTCGACTCGCTCACCGCGGTCGAGCTGCGCAACCGCCTCAACACGGCGACGGGCCTGCGGCTGCCCGCCACGCTCACGTTCGACTACCCGACCCCGCAGGCACTGGTGACACACCTGCTCTCGGAAGTGGGCGGCAGCCAGGCCAGGCAACGCCTCCGCACGGTGGTCGACACGATCGCCAAGCTGGAGACGGCGCTGGAGGAGATCGACACCGACACCGACACCGACATCGCCGCGTCACTGCAACGCCTGCTCACCAAGTGGCGCGACAAGTCGGAAGTCACACAGGAACAGGAACCGGACAAGGACGACCTGGACGAGATCACGGCCGACGACCTGTTCGACCTGCTGGACGACGAACTGGGCGACGTGGCCTGACCGGCGGCTGCGGCTTCGTGCCACGCGGGACCCGTGCCGGGGGCCGGTGCTGGAATCGGTACATGAACGAGTACCGGGGGCACGGGTCCGCGGCACCGGGCCTCCGGCGGGTGTCCGGTGTGGCCACGGTCGCCGGTGCGGCGTTCCTGACGAGCGGCGTCTGGGCGATCGTGGCGGAGGTGGTCGGCCACGCCGAATCCCTTCGCCCACCCCGGTCCGAGGACTGACCAAAGGGGTTCGAGGAGGGAACCGGCGCCGGGCTCTGGCTGCTGGTGGCCGGGGTGGTGGTGGCGATGGTGCTCACCCTGCGGCCGACGTGGCACACCCTCAGTCCGCCACCCGCAGTCCGGCCACGAGCAGCCCGACCATGTGGCGTGCGTCGTAGCGGGGCTTGCCGCCACCAGCGCACAGGCCGCCGACGCCGCGCATCAGTTCGTAGGCGTCCTGTCCGGACCGGATCTCCCCCGCCTCGGCCGCGGCGTCGAGCAGCCGGGCGCACACCGGTTCGAGCCGCTCCAGGAAGTACGCGTGCAGCGGGTCGTAGCAGGGGTCGCCGGACTGCAGCACGGTCGCGAGTCCCTGTTTGGTGACCACGAAGTCCACGAAGAGGTCGACCCACCGCGCCAGCGCGGCGTAGGGCGCCGGGCTGTCCGCCAGCAGGTCGGGACCGGCCGCGGCCAGCGACTCGACCTGGTGCCGGTAGACGGCCACGATCAGGTCCGCCCGCGTCGGGAAGTGGCGGTAGATCGTCGCCGTCCCGACGCCGGCCTTCGCCGCGATGTCGCGGATCGGCGCCTCCACCCCCGACTCGACGAAGACCGCGGCGGCCGCGTCGAGGAGGTTCTCCTCGTTGCGCCTGGCGTCCGCGCGTTTGGCCCGCACCCTGCCCCCTCCCTGGCTAAACGGGACACTGTCCCGTATCGTCAAACGGGACGATGTACCGTTTATTGTGCCAGGAGGGCGCGACATGAGCGAATCTGTCGTATCGGTGAAGCCGGTGGTGCTGCCGGACTCGGACCTGCGGGTCCGGATCTCGGCGCCCGCGAGTGGCCGCGACCTGCCGGTCGTCGTGTTCTCGCACGGTTTCGGCTCGTCACTCGAGGGCTACGGCCCGCTGACCGACTTCTGGGCCGCGCACGGTTTCGTGGTCGTCCAGCCCACGCACGGCGACTCACGGACCGTGGACGCCTACACGCCGGACACCTGGCGCGACCGCGTGTCGGACGTGAAGCGCGTCCTGGACGAGCTGGCGTTCCTGGAAGCGGCGGTACCCGGTCTGGCGGGCCGTGTCGACCGGACCCGCGTCGCCGCGGCGGGCCACTCGTTCGGCGGTCAGACGGCGGGCAACCTGCTGGGCCTGCGGGTCGACGGCGAGGACCTGTCCGACCCGCGCGTGGCGGCGGGCGTGCTGCTGGCGACGGCGGGCCGGGGCGGCGACGACCTGTCCCCGTTCGCCGCCGAGCACTTCCCTTTCATGAACCCGGACTTCACGCACATGACCACACCCGCGCTGGTGGTGGCGGGCGACAAGGACGACTCACCGTTGACCGTGCGGGGCCCGGACTGGATGGCCGACCCGTACCACCTGAGCCCCGGCGCGAAGAGCCTGCTCACGGTGTTCGGCGCGGAACACTCCCTCGGCGGGATTCCCGGCTACGAAGCCAAGGAGACCACCGACGAGAGCCCCGAACGCGTCGCGTTGGTCCAGCGGGTCACGACGGCCTACCTCCGCCACACCCTCGGCGTCGACGACACCGACTGGGTGAACCTGCCGGAGGACCCGTTGGGGCGCCTCGAATCCAGGTGAGAACGCCGGGCGATCGACGGCAACCACGACCACGCAAACGACGCATCGGGGTACGCCTGCGAGCGATCCGCAGGCAGCGCACCGACCTCTCGCTGGAAGCGCCTTCGGGACATGCCATCCGCACCGCAAAGCGCAAACACGGCGCCGACACCCGCAGGGCAGGTCGCGCCGTGAAAGGCACGTTCACGGCACAACCGGTGCCGTCAACGGCACATTGACGGCGCTGAGCGCCGTGAACGGCCCATTGACGGCACCGCGGATGCCGTCAATGGGCCTTTCACAGCACCAAAAGCCAGGCGCGCAGCGCCCAGCCCCGAAGCGGGCCCTGCGAAGCAGGGGCATGCCTACGCACCCCGATGGGGGCGCAAGCCCACCACACAGGGCTCCCCCGCCAACCCCGAGACCTGCCCGTCCGGCGAGGACAAACCACCAAACAGGGAACCCGAACAAGCCCAATCACCAGCCTCGACGACATCGACCGGGTGAACCTGGCGAAGAACCCGTTGCGGCGCCCCGAATCCAAGCGACAACGCCGCTAATGTCCCTACGGAAAGGAACGTCTCCTTTCCGCACTGGAAAGGGGACAACACGGTGGGCGGCGACCGACGGCAACCACGACCACGCAACCGACGCATCCGGGCACGCCTGCGAGCGATCCGCAGACAACGCACCGACATCTCGCTGGAAGCGGCAGCGGCGCTGCTGGGCTGGTCCCCCTCCACGCTTTCCCGCACGGAGAACGGCATCCGGGAGATCACCAGCGAAGAGGTCGCGACGATCGTGACCACCTACAAGCTCCCGGCGGCCGAACGGGCGGAGATCATCCAGGACGCCCGTGCCGACCACTCCTCGGGCTGGTGGGACCGGCCACTGCCGGGAGTCCCGGAGGAAATGGGCGTCCTGGCAAGCTATGCGGCGGAGGCGAACAGCCTGACCAACTGGGCGGTCATGCTCATCCCTGGCCTGCTGCAGATCGAGCCCTACGCAATGGCCCTGATGATCTCGGACGGAATCCGAGAAGAGGACGCTCAACTCCGCTGGGTGGCAAGGAAACGGCGGCAGAGGATCCTCGGCAACGTCGACTACACCGCCTACATCCACGAAGCGGCTCTCTATGTCCCGTTCGGCGGTCGAGACACTCACCGCGAGCAACTGCGGCATCTTGTCGGCGCACGCGAGCGCGGCATCGGAGTCCGGATCGTCCCGAGGCGCCTGCCGTATGGCGTGATCAGCCACAGCTGGCTCTACATGACGTTCCCGAACACGTCGCCGGTGGTGAATGTCGAAGTCGCCGAAGGTGGCGTGTATCTGTTCGATGATCAAGCTAAACTCTATACCGCAAGAGTCGAACTGTTGAACCGGTTGGCCCTTTCCAGCATGGAAAGCTCAACGCTGCTGCGATCGCTTGTGAAGGAGATTCGATGACGTGGCGTAAGTCCAGCCGCTCAGGTTCGGGCGGCGACTGTGTGGAAGTTCGCGGCGACCTCCAGGCACTCCGCGACAGCAAGTCACCCACCACGGTCATGCCGGTCGGCCGAGTCGCCATGACTCGTCTGGTTTCCACCCTGCGAAGCCGCTGATGACCTGGCGCAGGTCCAGCCGCTCCGCCGCTGACGGCAACTGCGTGGAGATTCGTGGCGACCTCCAGGCGCTCCGCGACAGCAAGTCCCCCAACGCGATCATGCCCGTGAGCCGGGGCGCGCTGCGGAGCCTCGTCATCCACGTCAGGTGAGGGCCGCCTCGGCGAGTGCGGCCATGACGGCGGCAACCGCGGGCGGGTCGGGCGGGTCGCCGTAGGTGGCGGCGTGGATCTGGCGGCGGAAGCCGGGCAGCTCGGTCGCGTGGATGTCGGTCCTGCGGTGGGCGCGCAAGGCGAGGCCGGGCTGGGTGGCGACCCCGATGCCCGCCGCGACGAGGGCTTGCACGACAACGATGTCGTCGCTGTGCGACACGATGCGGGGCGTGAAGCCCTGGCGCGCGCACACGGCGATCAGCTCGGCCTCGCACCGGGCGCAGCCGCCGATCCAGGCCGAGTCCCGGTGGTTGCCGAGGGTGTCGTCGGGCTGGTGGCTGAGCAGGTAGATCGAGTCGTCCCCGATGTGGACGAGGCGGAAGCCCTCGTCGTCGAGTGGGGCACCGGCGTGGCGGAAGACGAGGGCGACGTCGATCCCGCCGTGCCGCAGCATCCGCAACGCCTCGACCGGGTGCCGCTCGAACAGGCTCAGGGCGAGTCCAGGGTGCGCGGCGGCCAGCGCGGCGGCCGCCGCAGGCACGATCGTGCTGAGCGTCGACGCGTTGGCGGCCAACCGGACCCGCCCCGACTGCAACCCGACCTGCGCCGCCAGCTCGTTGGTCGCCGCGTCGACCCGGCCCACGATCTCGGCGGCCCGGTTGGCCAGCAGCTCCCCTTCCGGCGTCAACCGGATCCCGCGGCCGATCCGCTGGACGAGCTTGACGCCGGTGGCGGCTTCCAGCCGGGACAGGTGGTGGCTGACCGACGGCTGGGAGTAGTGCAACTGCTTCGCCGCCTCGGTCACCGAACCGTGCCGGGCGACCGCGGCCAGGACCTTGAGGTGCACCAGGCTCAGCATTCATCAAGGTTATCGATGCGTGGTCCACGGTTTCGGCATTGGACGTCATACGTCGGCCGCTCCATGCTGATGCCATGACGACACCTACGGGCACGGTGAAGTGCAACCTCTCGGTCTCGCTCGACGGGTACGCTGCCGGGCTCGACCAGACAGAGCAGCGCCCGTTCGGCGCGGACGGCGGCGACGGCTGGGGCGACCGGCTGCACGGCTGGATGGAAGATCCCGACGAGATGCGTGCCGAGCTCGACCGGCTGGCCGCCACCAAGGCGTTCATCATGGGCCGCAACATGTTCGGCCCGGTGCGCGGCGAGTGGGACCGGCAGTGGAAAGGCTGGTGGGGCGACAACCCGCCCTACCACGCCCCGGTCTTCGTGCTCACCCACCACCCGCGCGACCCGCAGCCGATGGCCGGCGGCACCACGTTCCACTTCGTCACCGACGGCATCCAGGCGGCACTGGCACGCGCGCGCGAAACCGCCGGGGACGGCGACATCTCCATCCACGGCGGCGCGACCACCGTCAACCAGTACCTCGCGGCGGGCCTGATCGACGAGATCCGGCTGCACGTCGTGCCGTTCACGCTCGGCGCGGGCACCCGCCTGTTCGACGGCGTCCCGCCGCTGAACCTCGAGCAGGTGGAGGCGCGAACCACGGCGAACGCGGTCACACACCTGACCTACCGCGTCCTGAACTCGTAGCTGAATGACTCCGTGAAGATCATGTGAGTGGTTCTGGCCTGGGGACACGTCGCCGGGCATGACACCCGCGCCCGCCCGGCGGGCACCCGTGAAAGGCACGTTCACGGCATGTCGAGTGCCGTCAATGGGCCGTTCAGGGCGCCCAGCGCCCTGAACGCGCCTTTCAGGGCATCAACCACGCCGTCAACGCGCCTTTCACAGCACAAAGCCAGGGCGGCACGCCCGGCCCGCCTCAGGTGAACAGCCAGCCGAACATGGTGTGCGAGGCCAGCACCAGCAGCGCGCTCCACGTCGTCGCGCCGACCACCAGCCACACCAGCAGCCGCTGACGGGCCAGTCCCAGCGCGGAACCCAGCACCGCGGACACCCACGTCCCGAACAACGCGGGCCCGACCATCCCGAACCCGGCCGGGCCGAACCGGGTCAGCACCCGCCGGGCCTTCGCCATCCGTGCCGCACGCTTGGCCGCGTCGCGCTCCGCGCGTTCCTCCGGGTCCCCCTGGCGGCGGCGCCGACGGCGACGGACGAGGCGGACCAGCAGCAGATGCCGGAAAACCCGCACCCGGCGGCGTGCGCGCACCCGGCGCAGCCAGTCCATCGCGAACAACGCGATCACGAAACTGGCCCACGCACCGGCCGACAACGCGAGCACCGTCGCCCACGGGGGCAGGCGCAACGCGATCCCGACCGGCGCGGCGGCGGAAGGGCCCGCGAGGAACCCGGTGAGCAACACAGACCCGAAGCGCCCCACGGCCCCACTCCTCAACGCCATGAAAGACGCTTCCGGGGCACTCGACGTCCCGAAAGCGTCCTTCAGGGCATGGTTCAGCTCACGCGGCGTTCCTCGCCCTGCCAGAAGCGTTCCCGCAGTTCGCGGCGCAGGATCTTGCCGCTCGGGTTGCGGGGCACCTTCTCGATGAACTCGTAGCGCAGGGGCTGCTTGAACGTGGCCAGCTTGCCCTTCAGGAACAGGGCCAGTTCACGCTCGGTCAGCGTCTCGCCCTCGACCGGGACCACGAACGCGTGCACGATCTCGCCCCAGCGTTCGTCCGGCACGCCGACGACCGCGGACTCCGCGACCTTCTCGTGCTTGCCGATGACGTTCTCGATCTCCGCCGGGTACACGTTCTCGCCCGCGACGATGATCATGTCCTTGATGCGGTCGCGGATGAACAGGTAACCGTCCTCGTCCAGGACACCCGCGTCACCGGTCACGACCCAGCCGTCGACCAGCGTCTTCGCCGTGGCCTCCGGGAGGTTCCAGTACTCCAGCATCGCCGCGGGAGTGCGTAGCCACACCTCACCGATCTCGCCGGGCGGGAGCGGGTTGCCCGCCGAGTCGGCGACCTTGAGCCCGAAGCCCGGGTACGCGCGGCCCGCGGCCTGCATGCGGCCGCTGTCCGGGGTGTGGTCGGCCGGTGGCAGGCACACGGCCGTGTTTCCCGTCTCCGTCAGGCCGTAGATCTGGGCGAACTCGCAGCCGAAGCCCTCGACGCAGCGCGCCAGCAGCCCGGCCGAGATCGGGGCGCCGCCGTAGATGACCTTGCGCAGCGTGGTGAAGTCGTCCTTCGTCACGCCCGGCTCGGTGAGCAGGAGCCGCATCATCGCGGGCACCAGGCACGCCGTTGTCACACCGAGCGTCCTGATCAGCTCGACCGCGCCCGCCGTGGTGAACTCCCGCATCACGACGTTGGTGGCGCCTGCCGCGAAACCCTGCGTCGCCCACCAGATGCCGCCGATGTGGAAGCCGGCCATGCCGATGAGGCTCACGTCCGAGGGGTAGAAGTCGATCCACTTCTCCCCCGCCTCCGCGAGCGCGTTGCGCACCGCGAAGAAGCTGCGGTGCCCGAGCACCACGCCCTTGGGCAGGCCGGTCGTGCCGCTGGTGTACATCTGCACGAGCGGCGTGTCCGGCGTGACCCGCGCGAGCACGTTCGTGTCCGGCTGCGCTGCCAGCCACGACGTGAACCCGGCACCCGGCGCGCCCGGCTCGTCCAGCCGCACCACAGTCCTCAGCTCCGGCAGCTCGGGCGCGAGCCGGTCCGCCACCGCCTCCGCGGCGGTGTCGGCGAACAGCACGGCCGTGCCCGAGTCCCGCAGGATGTGCTCGACCTCGTCGGCGGCGAGCCGCCAGTTGATCGGCACCAGCACGGCACCGCACTTGGCGGCACCGAACAGCAGCTCGTAGTAGTGCTCGGACTCCTTGCCGAGGTAGGCGACCCGGTCACCCGCTCGGACGCCGCCGGCCTGCAGACCGTGCGCCACCTGGTTGCTCACCCGGTGCAGCCCGGCGTAGTCGGTCCTGCGGCCCTCGCAGATCATCGCGACCGCGTCCGGCTGCCGCGCGGCGTGCTGCCGCACCACGTCGACGAGCGTCCGCAACTGGGGTGCCACGATGTCCTCCTGTGTTCAATGGGTCGCTTCGCTCCCGCGGATGTTCGGTCCCGTCAGGCCGCGCGCAGGTTCATGCCGGGCGGGTCGACGAGCGCCATCCGCACCTCGCCCTCGGCGTAGCCGCCCTTGTCGTCCCAGAAGCGCCACGGCATGTCGACCTTCAGCACGGGGCGGCTGCGGTTGGTCTCGGCGAACTCGGCGAAGGAGACCTCACCGGAGAAGTCCGAGGAGTCGATCGGGCGCTTGAAGTTGCTGGAGAACCTCGCGATGAGGATGTCCGGCAGCTGCTTGGCCCAGTAGTCCTCCATCGACCAGGCGTCGAACGCGGCCAGCGCGCGCTCCTGCACGCACTTGGCGATCAGGTAGTACATCAGCTGGTTGAAGCAGATGTTGACCTCGACCGAGTTCAGGTGGCCGGTGTCGTCGATGTAGCAGGGGAAGGGGATGGCGAAGCGGCCCTCCGCACTCGCCAGCCCGTCCGACACCGACACCGTCGCCGACTTCAGGTACTCCGTCTTCGGGCGGGCATAAGGGCGCAGCACGTCCGAAAGCAGGTCCGGGTCGTTGGCGAAGTTCTTTTCGCCGGAATGGGTGGTCGGCAATACCGTCATCGTTTCCTCCTCGGCGCGCCCACGCGATTCGAAATTGACCGTAATCGGTACCGGTCATCCACCGGTAACAGTGGACGAATTGTCGCGTCGCCTCGCCGTGTGACCGGGCCGCACGAGCCGGTCCAGCAGCATGTCCGAGGTCAGCGACCGGTCCGCGAGCAGCGGGTCGGTGGACAGCAGCGCCATGTGCAGCGCCCGGATCCGGTCCGACGGCTCGATGCCGAGCTCGTGCAGCATCCGCTGCCGGAACCGCATGTAGACCTCCAGCGCGGCGGAGGCCCGCCCCGCCCGGTACAACGCGATCATCAGCATCGTGTGCGCCGACTCGTGCAGCGGGTGCTCGACGACGAGCGAGGCCAGCTCGCTGATCATCTCGCGGTGCCGCCCGAGGCACAGGTCCGCGTCGATCCTGGTGGTGTGCGCGTAGAAGCGGCGCTCCTCCAGACGCGCGACCTGGGCCCGCAGCAGGGTTCCCCACTGTCCGTGGTGGACGACGTTGCCCCGCCACAACGCCAGCGAGCGGCGCAGGTCGGCGGCGGCCTTGTCGTAGTCGCCGGCGTGCATCGCCGCCGAGCCCGCCGTGACGAGGTGGTCGAACTCGGTGATGTCGAGCTGACCGGGATCGACCCGCAGCACGTAGCCACCGGAGCAGGTCTGCAGCACCTCGCGGGTGATGTACTCGACGGACAGGCCGAGCACGGCCCGGAAAAGCCTGCGCAGCTTGAACATGTACGTCTGCAGTGTCGAGTGCGCGGTGCGCGGTGCGCCGTCACTCCACAGTTCCCGCGCCAGCACCGAGGCGCCGACCGGCTTGTTCGCGTTGAACAGCAACGTGGACAGGATGAGCCGCAGCTTGGGCGCACTGGGCGCCACGTCCAGGTCCCCGTGCCGGATGACCAGCGGGCCGAGCAGCTCGAAGCGCAGGTCGGCGAGCGGGTTGAGCTCCGGGTCGCGGGGCCGCACCAGCACGGCGGCTTCTGCCGCCGTGTCTTCGTCCGGGCCGGGTTGCGACGTCGTCTCCAGCAGTGTGGCGAGGAGGGCCAGCTTCTCCTCGTGCGTCATCATTCCCAGCGCGTCTAATTTGGTGACCATTTTTTGGGACCTCGCAATCAGCCAGATCCACCGCACTTTCCGACGCCGGTGAACATGGACTTCAGGACATCTCACGGTATTCCGCGGGCCCGCCGTGGCGATAGTGAGGACGTCATAAATGGGCAGTGAGTAACCGAGACCCAGCACATGAGAGGCGCACTTGTCCAGTACCACGCGCGCGACGCACGCTTGGACTCAAGCGAGGCTCAAGCGCCGGACGAGGGCACCAGGAGGACTCATGACCACCTCGAGCAAGGAGAGCGGGTTACGGATCGGGTTCAAGCGGCACCTGCGGGCTCACGTCGTCCGGGGCGAGGCGGTGTACCTGCTCTCGGAGCGGGACGCGACCTCCGTCGCCGGTGCGCACGTCGAGGCTCTGGCGCCGCTGCTCGACGGAACCCGTGACCTGGCAGAACTGTGCCGGGACATCCCCGAGGGGCTGACGCTGGCCGAGGCGGGCACGATCGTCACGCGCCTGGTCGACGCCGGCCTGGTGGCACTGCGCGAACCGACCGACGGCATCGACCCGCCCAGCCTCGCCTACTGGGAGGCGGCCGGGCTGGAGCCCGCCGGCGTGGTGCGGACCCTGCGGAACACCACGGTCGCGACGATCCTCCTCAGCGCGGAGGACGGCGCGGGGGACGGCATCGACGCCGACGCCGCGACCGCCGCGCTGCTCGCGGCGGGCCTGAGCACCGTCCCGGCCTCCCCTCACCGGCTTGCCGACGACGCCGCCATGTCCGTCGTCCTGTGCGAGGACTACCTCGACCCCGCGCTGCCCGCCATCGACGCGCTGCACCGCGCCGCGGGCCGCCCGTGGCTGCTCGCGAAGCCGGGCGGCACGCAGGTGTGGATCGGGCCGGTCTTCGGGCAGCGGGACGGCGAACAGGCCTGCTGGCACTGCCTCGCGCACCGGCTGCGCGGCCACCGCCAGGCCGAGACCCACCTGCGGGCCGTGGTGGACGGGCACGTCCCGCTCATCCCGCCCGCGGTGTCGCTGCCGCCCCTTGGTGCGGCCGCGTTCAACCTGATCGCGCTGGAGGCGGCCAAGTGGGTCGCCGGGATGCGGACCGAGAGCCAGCGCGCGGTGTGGACGCTCGACAGCCTCGACCTGTGCGGCCGCAGCCACGAGCTGCGCAGGCGCCCGCAGTGCCCGTCGTGCGGCGACGAGGGCCTGATGGCGGAGCAGGCGCGCCGCCCCGTCACCGTCGGGCACCGGCCGAAGGCCAGCCGCAGCGGCGGCGGGCACCGGTCGATGCCACCCGAGGACGTGCTGGCCGCCTACGAGCACCTGATCAGCCCGGTCACCGGGGTGCTCAAGGAGATCACGAAGGACGGGCGCGGCCCGTCGTTCTTCAACTCGTTCCGCGCCGGGCCCAACCTGGCGTTGAACGCGCGACGGCACTTCGAGCACATGCGCTCGGCCCGCGCCGAGAACGGCGGCAAGGGCGTCACCCCGCTGCACGGCAAGGTCAGCGCGCTGTGCGAGGCGATCGAGCGGCACAGCGGCTACTTCCACGGCGACGAGGAACGGGTCGTCGCGAGCTACGCCGACCTCGGCGCGGACGCCGTACATCCCAACGACTGCCTGCTGTTCGACGAGCGCCAGTACGCCGACCGGGCGAAGTGGAACTCGACGCACTCGTCGTTCCAGTACGTGTGCGACCCGTTCGACGAGCACACCCCGACCAGCTGGACGCCGGTGTGGTCGCTGACCCGGCAGCGGCACCGTTTCCTGCCGACCGGGATGCTGTACTTCGACGTCCCCGCCGAGCACGGCGGCGGCGGTGCCCTCTCCGCCGACTCGAACGGCAACGCTGCGGGCAGCAGCGTCGAGGACGCGCTGCTGCAGGGACTTCTCGAGGTGGTCGAGCGCGACGCCGTCGCGCTGTGGTGGTACAACCGAACCAGAGCGCCTGGGGTCGACCTCGACAGTTTCGGGGTGCGCTGGATAGACGAGCTGCGTGCGGTCTACGCCGCTCTCCGTCGCGACGTCTGGGTGCTGGACGTGTCCTCGGACGTTGGGATTCCGACCATGGCCGCGCTGTCCCGCCGAACCGACGGGCCAAGTGAGGACGTCATGTTCGGGTTCGGGGCGCATCTGGACCCGCAGGTGGCGCTGATCCGCGCGCTCACCGAGATGAACCAGCTGATGCCCGCGGTGGTGGCGGCGGGCGAGGGTGGAGACTACGACTGGTCCGATCCCGACGCCGTGCACTGGTGGCGCACCGCCACCTGGGACGGCATGCCGTACCTGCGGCCTGATCCCGCGGTGCGGCCACGCACACCCGCCGACTACGCGCACGCCCCGACAAGCGACCTCCACCAGGACATCACCGATGTCCGGCGGCGGCTGGAAGGCCTGGGGCTCGACGTCATGGTCCTCGACCAGACCCGCCCGGACGTCGGGCTCCCGGTTGTGAAGGCGATCGTGCCCGGCATGCGCGGCTTCTGGGCGCGGTTCGCGCCCGGCAGGCTGTTCGACGTGCCGGTCCGGCTCGGTCGTCGCGACACACCGACGCCGTACGAGGATCTGAACCCCATCCCCCTATTCGTGTGAACGTGATGTATCACGCGGGCGGCGTGTGCATGCACACCGAGGAGCGACAAGTGCCATCCGACTCCGGCGCTCCACCCGACGTGAACCTTCCCCTGTGGTCCTTCCGGGACGACGTGGTCATCGAACCGGCTGCGGGCGGCAGCCTGGTCGTGCTGACCCGGTGGGGCGACGTCCGGGTGGACTCCGCCGCGCCGGCGATCGTGGACAGCCTCTACCGGATGACGCTGGGCCCGGTCGAGCTCACGAACGTCGACGACCTGGACCGCGACGACCTGTTCGCGGTGCTGGCCCGGCTGCCGGGCTGCGTCGTGCGCTCACTGGGCCTGAAGGAGACGGCGACGCCGCTGTTGTCGGCGGTGCCGCTCGCGCCTGGTGAGGTGCTCGAACTGCCCGAGCTCGACGACACGCTGCCGATCCGGCTGTCCCGGTTCGCGATCGTCCGCGAGCACGACGGTGAGATGGTGGTCGAGTCGCCGCTGTCGCGCCACCGGGTCGTGCTGCACCGCCCGCTCACCACGTGGGCGGTCGGCGCGCTGGGCCGGGCGACCACCGCGCGGGACATCGCGCAGGCCATCAACGTGACCAGGGAGCTGATCACCGAACTGCTCGGCTACCTCGTGGCCACCGGCATGGTCGTGATCGGCACGCACACCGACGGAGCCAGACCGGTGTTCGCCGAGGACGACGACCCCGACCTGCGGGCCTGGTCCCCGCACGACCTGTTGTTCCACTCCCGCAGCAGGCTCGGCAGGCACGACGACGACGCGGGCGCCGCGTTCCGCAACGCCCCCCACCTGCCGCCGCTGCCCGTGGTGCGCCCGGTGCCCGCCGGGCGGCGCTTCCCGCTGCACCGGCCGGACCTGACCGCGCCGGACCCCGCCGAGATGTCGCTGACCGAGGCCGTCGAGCAACGGCACTCGGTGCGCGAGTTCGCCGATGACGGCCCGTCGGTCGAGCAGCTGGGCGAACTGCTGTTCCGTGCCGCGCGGATCCGGTCGCAGACCGAGGCCGTCGGCGCGGGCGGCGTGCGCTACCCGGTGTCGGGGCGCCCGTACCCCAGCGCCGGGGCGCTCTACGAGCTGGACCTGTACCTGACGGTGGACCGGTGCGCGGACCTGCCGCGCGGGATCTACCACTACGACCCGCTGGACCACGTGCTCACACTGGTCAACGAGGACGGCGAGCAGGCGGACGAGTTGCTGGACAGCGCGATGGTGCAGATGGGCGCGCGCAGGCGCCCGCCGGTGCTCATCACGATGACCGCCAGGATGGGCAGGCTGTCGTGGGTGTACGACAGCATCGCGTACGCGACCACGCTCAAACACGTCGGCGTGCTGCAGCAGACGCTGTACCTGGTCGCCACGATGCTCGGCCTGGCCCCGTGCGCGGTCGCCACGGGCGACAGCGAAGCGGCCACGACCGCGTTGCGACTCGACTGGCCGGCCGAGGTGAGCGTCGGCGAGTTCGTGATCGGGTTGCCGTCATGACGGAACGCGCCTGGCCAACCGCGTTCCGTGGTATGCGGCACGGGTTGCGCCGAACGGCCCAGAACGACCGTCACGAACCGGATAATGATTACTGCGTAGCCGCACGCCGCGTGGTAGAACACTTGGCGAATCGGGCAGCTCGGAGGTAAATCCGCGAATGATCAAGGTCATGCTGGCCGAGGACATGCACATGGTCCGCGGGGCTCTTGTCGCGCTGCTCAACCTCGAACCCGACATCGAGGTGGTCGCCGAGGTCTCGAACGGCACCGAGATCCTGGCCACCGCACAGAAGTTCCGGCCGGACGTCGCCGTGGTCGACATCGACCTGCCCGGCAAGGACGGGCTGACCGCGGTCAGCGAGATCCACGAACACCTGCCGGAGATCCGGACACTCATCCTCACCGGCCTTGGCCGCCCGGGAAACCTCCGGCGCGCCCTGTCGGCGAAGGTGACCGGGTTCCTGCTCAAGGACGCGCCACCGGCCCAGCTGGCCGACGCGATCCGCAGCGTCGCGGCCGGGCAGCGCGTCGTGGACAGCCAGCTCGCGATGGCGGCGTGGGACAGCGCGGACTGCCCGCTCACCGCACGGGAGACCGAGGTGCTCCGCCTCACCGCGGAGGGCCTGCAGGCGGTCGACATCGCGTCCCGGTTGTTCCTGTCGGTGGGCACGGTCCGCAACTACCTGACGACGGTCATCGGCAAACTGGCCGCCCGCAACCGCGTGGACGCGATCCGCATCGCCCGCGAAGCGGGCTGGCTCTGACCGGTTTCGTTGGCAGGACCGGGTTCGCGGACGCCGAAGGCAGGTAGCCGCCGGGCACTGTCCGCTTCTGGTACCGCCGTGAAGGCACAGTCAGGGCGCTGAGCGCTGTGAACGGGCCATTGACGGCATCGCGGATGCCCGCGCAAGCGGGACCCCGCGCAGCGGAACCTGCGAAGCGGAACCCTTGCGCCCGCGACACACGACCACTGGCGGACCCTGCGGGGTCGGGCCCGGGCGCTGTGGGCGCCCGGGCCTGACCAACCTCAGCGCTTGCGCTCCATGCGCAGCGGAACGTCGACATGGAGCCGGAACAGGTTCGGCTCGTGCTCGACGTTCACGGTGCCGCCGATCTCGCCCGCCCGCACCGACAGGTTGTGCAACCCGCTCCGGCCCCGGTCGTGGGGCTCCTTCGGGTTGGGCTGCACGTCGTCGTTGACGATCTCGAGGGTCGCCCGGTCGTGGGTCTGGCGGATGGTGATCTCGCAGTGCTTGGCCTTGCTGTGCCGCAGGAGGTTGGTGACACCTTCCCGCAACACGGTCGCCAGCACTGTGCTCACCCGCACCGGCAGATCGGTGTGGTCGCTGTCGAGGCGAACGGTGATGTCGGCCGCCTCCAGCACCGACACCGCCGACCGGCATTCGTCCTCAAGCGACAGTTCGCGGTAGCCGGTCGCGACCGTGCGGGCGTCCGACAGTGCCAGGCGGGAGATCTCGAGGATCTCCAGTAACTGGTCGCTCGCCTCCTGTGGTGACTTCTCGAGCAGCCGGTGGGTCAGCTCGATCTTCAGCGTGATCGCGGAAAGGCTGTACCCGAGCAGGTCGTGCAGGTCGCGGGCGAACCGGAGCCGCTCGCGCAGCACGGCCATGCGGGCGATCTCGGCGCGGGTCGACTGCACCTCGACGACCAGCGCCGTCAGCCTGGACAACCCGTAGACGACCAGGCCGGTCGTCACCGTGGAGATCGACGTGTACAGGATGTCCACCGGCGTGCCGGTGAAGACGAACTGCGCGAAGCCCATGCTGGCGACGATCGTGCAGAACGCCGCCCAGCCGGCGACCGGGCGCAGCACGAGCAGCACACTGCCGGCCAGGAAGCCCGGCATGCCGACCCACGCCTGACCGAAGATCAGAATGGGCAGGTACACCAGACACGCCTGTGCGGCGAGCAGCCCGTATCCGACCCGGGAACGCAGCGGCGCGTTCGACCGGCCGTACCACAGCAGTTGCATCACCAGCAGCGCGACGATGCACCCGAAGGACAGCACGATCTCGCCCACTCCGATGGGCAGGAACAGCACGTGCAGGAAGCCGATCAGGCTGATGCTGACGAAGACCGCCGTGACCACGCCGACCGCGAGACGCGGAGCGGGGAACGAGACTGTCCTGTCGCCTTCGGAACTCACCTGCGTTGGTGTGGTGGAGGAGTCCATCGCGGGCCCCGGACGCCGTTACTGTAATCGTGGCGGGGCCGAGGGCAGGACAACGGTTTGTATACCCTCATCGCCGATGGGGTGATATTGCGGTGAACGCGAAACGTACACGAGCCTAACTCCTTGCACCCGAAGGAATCCCCGTCACACACGTGCGCCATGTGACCTGTCCGCCGTACCGGCCGGACCTGACGGGTGAGGCTCCCCGGGGAGCGTGGCCGACAGCTCGACGACAGCATTGCACGCCGGGCCACCCGCGGTTGGGGAAGCCGTCAGCCGGCTCGCCACCCACAGTCCCGGCATCGGTACCGATCGTCATGCCGCCCACACCCGATCCTCACCGCTCTGCCACAGAAACGCTCAGAAATGACACTGTACTGGAGAGAATAGACGACCAACGCGGCACTTGGGTAAATTGCTTGCGGCGTCAACCTGGAATCGTTACCACATTTGAGTAACTCAAATAAAGCCGCCATACGTGCGGCAGTACGTTTCCACACCGTTTTGACGGTTGTCAAGGAGTCCGGCGGGGCTGTCGTCACTTGGCGTGAGACAGACCAAAGGACTACGCCGGACGTCCTACCGGCCTGCGGCAGGCGCCCGCCGCAGACCGGGTGCGAGCACCTCGACCAGGTCGCGGCGCGCCCGCGCGACCCGCGACCGGATGGTCCCCACCGGACAGCGGCACACCTGCGCTGCCTCGGCGTACCCGAGCCCGAGCACCTGCGTCAGCACGAACGCGTCCCGCCGGTCGCCCTCCAGCGTCCGGACCGCGAGGTTGATCGACACCGTGTCGTCGATCCCGGGCAGGCCGGGGGTGGCGCGCTCGTCGGCCGCCACCTGCCAGTCCGCGTCGGCGGCGATCTTCGGCCGGGTCGCCGCGGCCCGGAAGTGGTCGGCGGCCACCCGGCGCGCGATGGCGAGCAGCCAGGTGCGCGCGTGGCTGCTCGCGGTGAACCGGTGCACGCTGCCCAGCGCCCGCACGAACGTCTCCTGCGTGAGGTCCTCCGCCTCCGACGCCCCTGCCAGATAGACGAGAAAGCGCCAGACGTCACGCTGCGTACTCCGGATAAAAGCGTTCGCCGCGTCGCGGTCACCGCGCCCGGCAGCCAGTGCCAATTCCGTGATGGTGTCATCCGCCGCTAAGTCCGACATGGCTTGGAAGGTACCCACCGGAATTGCACGGAAGAACGGGTGACAGTGCGATTCAAGCGAAGTTCGTGCCGCCGATTGAAGACCTGCTGGAACTGGCCGACGTATGTCACCGACTACTTCTACGTGGACTGCGAAGAATACCGAGAAGCCCTGTCGGCCCGCCTCGACGACGAGGAGGGCCCCGACGACGGCCGGCACCCCGCCGACCACCACCTCGACCACTGCGCCGACTGCGCCACCTGGTACGACAACGCCGCGCTCATCACCCGGCGCACCAGGACCACGGCCGCGGTGTCCTGGCCGGACGTGGCCGACGCGGTCCTGGCTCGGGTGCCCGCCGGGCCGACGGCGACCTCCGCGCGACTGCGGGTGGCACTCGGCGCCGTCGGCGTCGCTCATGGCGCGTCGGCCGTGCTCTCCCTCGCTCACGACGGCGAACTCCAGACCGCGGCGTGGCGGCTCGCGCTGGCGGTCGCGTTCTGCGCGGTCGCCGCGCAGCGCGTGCGGCCCGCCGCGCTGGTGCCGCTGCTCGGCACGTTCGTCGGCGTGCTGTCGTGGGGTTACGTGTCCGGTCTCGCGGTGGACGCGGCCGGGGCGCTGTCCTACCTGCTGTCCTCGGCCGGGCTCGTGCTCGTGGTGCTCCTGGGCCGGCTGCCGAGAGCGCGGCGGGGCCCCGTGCCACCCGAAGGCGACACGGGAACGGTCCGCCCGGCGCGGGACACGGGTACCGGGGACGGCAAAGTCGACGGCATACCCCCGCTATTTCGGCGGATCACCCCGACAAAGGCGGCGTGATCCGGAAATCCGGCCGGGACACCGCCCCGGCCGGTGTTCGTCGGATGATGATCATAATTTCCGTCATTTACGGCAAAATGTCCACGACTAGCTCGCCTTCGCGAGCGGCCGTGCCCCGTAGGTGACCCGCACGATTCCGTCTTCGTGACGCTCCGTCGCGGCGGTCACCCCGAACACCTCGGACAGCACCTCGGGTGAGAGCGCGTCGAGCACCGGACCGGACGCGACCACCCGTCCGTGGTCGATCACGACGAGCCGGTCACAGCTACGGGCGGCGAGGTCGAGGTCGTGCAACACCGCCAGCGTCGTCACACCGACCGTGTGCACCAGCTCGAGCAGCTCGAACCGGGCGCGGATGTCGAGGTGGTTGGTCGGCTCGTCGAGCACCAGCAGCTTCGGCTCCTGCGCGAGCGCGCGGGCGAGCAGCACCCGCTGCCGCTCACCACCGGACAGCGACCCGTAGATCCGGTCCGCGTGGTCGGCCATCCCGGTCCGCGCCAGCGCCGCGTCCACGATCTCCCGGTCGGACTGTCCGGTCCGGTCGAACATGCCGTGGTGCGGGGTGCGGCCGAGCTCGGCCACCTCCCGCACCGTCAGCCCCGGCGGGGTCGGGCTGTTCTGCAGCACCGCCGCCGTGCTCCTGGCCGCGGTCCGCGCCGACATCCCCCACACGTCCTCCTCGCCGAGCAGGACCACCCCACCGGAGGGACGCACCGACCGGTAGATCGTCCGCAGCAGCGTCGACTTGCCACTGCCGTTCGGTCCGATCAACCCGACGAACTCCCCAGGGAGCACGTCGAGGTCCACGTCGTGCAGGATCGGCGTGCTCGCGATACGCACGCTCACCTGCTGCACCTGGAGTTTCATGAGTGGGCCAGACTCCGATCCCGGCGCATGAGCCAGATGAAGAACGGCGCGCCGAAGAGTGCGGTCAGGATGTTCAGCGGTAGTTCGTTCGGCGGGTCGACGGTCCGCGACAGCAGGTCGACGATCACCAGGTAGATCGCGCCGACCAGGGCGGCGAGTGGCAGCAGCTTGCGGTGGTCGACGCCGAAGGTGAGCCGGACCAGGTGGGGCACCATCAGGCCGACGAACCCGATGCCGCCCGCCACGGCGATCAGCACGCCCGCGATCAGGGAGCTGAGCACGATCAGCAGCAGCCGCAGCCGCTTGACGTCGATGCCCAGCGCGGTCGCCGACTCGTCGCCGGTGACCAGCGCGTTGAGCTGGCGGCCGTACAGCGAGAGCAGCAGCGTGGACGCGATGACCACGACCCCGGCGACGTGCAGTTGTTCCCAGTGCGCGCCGGAGACGCTGCCGAGCAGCCAGAACATGATCGCCCGCATGTTGTTCGGCTCGGTCTGCAGCTGCAGGTAGTTGGTGACCGAGGTGAACACGTAGCTGATCACGACCCCGGCCAGCACCAGCCGTATCGGGTTGAGCTTGCCGCCCTGCTGGCCGAGCAGGAACACCAGGCCGACGGCGACCATCGCGCCGAGGAACGCGGCGCCGGAGACGCCGAGGCCGCCGAGCGCGCCCGCGCCCAGCGCCATGACGGTGACCGCGCCGACGGAGCCGCCCGCCGAGACCCCGAGGATGAACGGGTCGGCGAGCGGGTTGTTCACCAGCGCCTGCAGCACCACGCCGGTCACCGCGAGCCCGGCGCCCGCCAGTGCGGCGAGCAGGACACGCGGGATGCGGAACTCCCAGATGATCTGGTCGTGGGCCGGGTTGACCTCGCCGCCGAAGATGTGGGCCCGCACGATCTGCCAGCTGTCGCCGAGCGAGAACGTGACCGAGCCGATCGCGGCGGCCACGAGGATCACCACCACCAGCAGCGCGCTGAGCGCGACCAGCGCCACCGGCAGCGGCACCGAGGACAGCGGCGCGGGCCGCGCCCCCGGCCCGCTCGCCTTGGCGAGGGGCCGGGGCGCGGGGCGCCTCGTGATGGGGGTGGCGGTCATCAGAACGCGTCCGGGTGGAACGCCTTGGCGATCTCCTCGACGGCGACGGCGTTGCTCGGGCCGAGGTAGATCGAGTCGGACAGGACGACGTAGCGCTTGTCCTTGGCCGCGTCCCACTGCGGGAACTGGTCGAACAGCGCCTTCGCGTCGGCGTCGGAGTCCGGTGCCTGGAAGTTCACCACGATGAGCGCGTCGATGTCGGTCTTCGCGACCTGCTCCTTGCTCGGGTTGGCGAACATGTTGTCCGAGGCGCCCGCGAACGCGTTGGTGACGCCCGCCTTCGCCATGATGTCGTTCCAGATGCCGTTGTCGCCTACGGAGCTGAACGGGTCGCCCATCGCCATGCCGGGGATGATCATCATGGCCTTCACCTCAGGCTGGCCCTTGACCTTCTTCTCGACGGCCGCGATGCGCTCCTTCGAGTCGGCGATGATCTTCTCGGCCTTGTCGGAGACGCCGAAGATCTTGCCGAGGTCACGCAGCATGTCGTAGCTGTCCTCGATGGACGGCTTGTGGCTGACGGTGCCGACGTCGCCGCACGCGCTCTGCGGGGCGTAGGTGTTGGCGCCGATCTTGGCCAGGTCGTCGCGGGTGGCGAAGCCGGCCTCGGCGCGGAACCCGCCGTCGTAGGTGGAGATCACGAAGTCGGGCTGCAGGCCGATCATCGCCTCGCGCGGGATGTCCATCATCTCGTTCAGCTCGATGCCGCCGGTGGGCAGCGCCTCGATGGCCTCGACGCGGCCGGGCACCTCGGAGTCGCCGTAGGACTGCGCGTTGGCGACGATCTTGTCCTCGAGCCCCAGCTCCAGCAGCGCGGACACCTCGGCGACCGAACCGCCGTTCATGATCACGACCCGGCTGGGCGCCTTGTCGTAGGTGTACTCCTTGCCGCAGTTCTCGATGGTCACCGGGTAGGCGGCGGCGGTCTCGGTCTGTTCCCCGGACTCGGCGGCGGTGGTGGGGGTGGCACACGCAGCCGTCGTGGCCAGACACAGCGCGCCTAGGGCCACCAGGACAGTCCTGACCTTCATCATGGGCTCCTCTGGGTGGTCGCGGCGGCAACGGGTGCCGCCCTGGATGGGTTTTCAGTTGTGTTGGCAGGCACCGCGGGCAGCCGGTGCAGTCGGGCGTTGAGCAGGCTGGTGGCGGTCGCGAGCACCGCGAGCAGCACGGCGGCGGCCGCGAACGCCGTCGCGCTGTCCTCGAACGGGACGCCGTCGTCGCCGGGGGTGGCGCCGAGCACGGTCCGGTACCAGCCGCCGCCGACGGCGACGCCGAGCGCGAGGCCGAGCTGGGTGACGGTCGTGGCCATGCCGGACGCGGCGCCGGCGTCGGCCGGCTCGACCCGGCTGAGGATCCCGGCGACCAGCGGGGTGACGACCATGCCCTGGCCAAGGCCCGCGAGCCCGATCATCACCGCGAGCAGCGCGGGCTGGGTGTCCTGGGGCGCGAAGGTGATCGCCGCGCCCGCGAGCAGCACGACGGCGACGGTGGCGCAGCCGAGGATCGGGATGGGTGCGCGCACCCGGCGGGTGAGCCAGCGGTTGGCCGCCGACGCGAGCGAGAACCCGACGCCGAGCGGCACGAACATCAGCCCGGCGACGAACGGCTCCAGCCCCAGCCCGGTCTGCAGGTAGTAGGTGAACACCAGGAACAGGCCGGAGTTCGTGGCGAACAGCGCGGCGACGGTGAACAGGCTCAGCCGCATGCCGCGGGCGCGGAACACCCTCGGCGGGAACAGCGGGGCGCCGCCGCGTGCGAGGAGCGCCCGCTGCTGTGTGGCGAGCACACCGAACACCACGACCGCGAGCGGCAGCCCGAGCCACAGCCACCACGCGCCACCCGGTCCGAAGATCAGCGGTACCAGCAGCGCGGGCAGCGCGACCGTGGTGAGCGCGGCGCCCGCGAGGTCGAGGCGGCTCTCGCGGTCGGCGACGCCGGGGGGCAGCAGCCTGCCCAGCGCGAGGATCACGAGGCCGATCGGCACGTTCACGAGCAGCACGGGCCGCCAGCCGAGCCCGGCGATGTCCAGGTCGACGAGGATGCCGCCGCCCGCGATCCCGCTGATCACGCCGAGCCCGATCACGACGGCGTACACGCTGACGGCCTTCGCGCGCTGCTCGGTGTCGGACACGGTCGCCCGGATGATCGACAGGACCTGGGGCGCCATGAACGCGGCGGTGGCGCCCTGGAGGAACCGGGCCACGATCAGCAGCTCGGCGTTGGGGGCGAGCCCGCACAGCAGCGAGGTCAGGGTGAACCCGGCGACGCCGTACAGGAACACGGTGCGGTGCCCGGCCCGGTCGCCGAACCGCGCCCCGGTGATGAGCAGTGCGCCGAACGCGATCACGTAGGCGGCGCCGACGAACTGGATCTGGTCGAACCCGGCGTCCAGGTCGTCCTGGATCGACGGGCTCGCCACGTTGACGATGAACCCGTCGACCTGGGTCATGAAGGTGGCGGCGAGCACCGTCAGTAGGCCGAGCCATTCGCGGCGGGTGATCATGAGGCCCTCCTCAGCCCGGTGCGGTCGGCGAGCACGGCGCCGACGACGGCGAGTGCGGCCGTCTCGGTCATCCCGTGGTGTGTCGCGGCGACGGGCAGCACGTCCAGCCGCCCGGCCACATGTGGCTCCCAGCTGTCCGGGCCGGGCCATTCCGGTGCCTTGTCCTCGGTCGCCGCGAACAGGAGCACGTCGGCCGCGACCCGGCGGGGCGTCCAGACGGCGCCGATCCTGGCGCTGTGCGTGTAGGTGCGGTACAGCCGGTCGAAGGCGCCGAACCCGGCCGCGTCGGGCAGGTAGGCGGCGAACTCCTCCTCGGTCGGCGGTGGCCGGTCGCGCATGGCGGGCGGGAACGGGTACGAGTCGAGCAGCGTGAGCAGCGCGACCTCGTGGCCCTGTTCCTCCAGCCGGGCGGCGACCTCGTGCGCGACGAGCCCGCCGAACGACGCGCCGAGCAGGTGGTATGGCCCGGAGGGCGACACCTTCCTGATGTGCCGCACCAGGTCCTGCGCGACCTCCGCGACGTCGGCGTGCTCGTGGGCGCCGATGAGCTGCAACCCGTACAGCGGCTGGTCGGGCAGCCGGGACAGCAGCCCGGCGTAGGCCCACGCGAGCCCGGTGGCCGGTGCCACGCAGAACAGCGGCGGCCCGCTTCCCCGGGTGCGCAGGGGAAGCAGCGTGTCGTAGGCGCCGTCGTCGGCCTGTGTGGTCAGCCGGGGCGCGAGCGTGGCGACCGTCGGCGCCTCGAACACCGCGCGGATGCCCAGCCGCACCCCGAACTCGGCGCGGATCCGCCCGATGAGCCTGCCGACGAGCAGCGAGTGCCCGCCGAGGGAGAAGAAGTCGTCGTCGATGCCGACCTTGTCGAGGCCGAGCAGCTCGGCGAACATCCCGCACAGCACCTTCTCCCGCCGGTCGCGGGGTGGCCGGCCGGTGGCCAGCGCCGCGGGGTCGGGTGCGGGCAGCGCGGCGCGGTCGAGTTTGCCGTTGGTGGTGCGGGGCAGCCGGTCCACCACGACGTACGCGGGCGGCACCAGGTAGTCGGGCATCCGCTCGGCCGCGTACTGCCGGAGCGCGGCCGGTTCCGGGGTGCCCTCACCCGCGACGACGTAGGCGACGAGCCTGCCGCCCCGGACGACGACCGCGGCCTGCGCGACCTGCGGATGCGCGCTCAGGACGCTCTCGACCTCGCCTGGTTCGATGCGGAACCCGCGCACCTTCACCTGGTCGTCGGCGCGGCCGAGGAACTCCAGGGTGCCCTCGGGCCGCCACCGCCCGAGGTCGCCGGTGCGGTACATCCGCGCTCCCGGTGGGCCGTACAGGTCGTCGGTGAACCGTTCGGCGGTCAGTGCGGGCCGCTCGTGGTAGCCGCGGGCGACCGGGGTGCCGCCGAAGTACAGCTCGCCGACCACACCGGGTGGCACGAGGCGGCGCGCGCCGTCCAGCACGTACGCCCTGGTGTTGGCGATCGGCCTGCCGACGACGGGGTCTGGGCTGTCGGCGAGCGCGCAGTGCAGTGTGTCCACTGTGCACTCGGTGGGGCCGTACAGGTTGTAGGTGGCGATGTCCGGTACCGCGCGCAGTGCCGTCCACAGGGCGGGCCCGGTCGCCTCACCGCCGAGGGCGATCACGGCCGGGCGGTGCCTGCCGTCGGCCAGCAGGCCGGCCGCGACCAGTTCCTCGGCGTAGGTCGGGGTGATGTCGAGGAAGTCGACGCGCTGCTCGTGGATGTAGTCGAGCATCGCGGCGGGTTCGCGGCGCACGTCCTCGCCGACGAAGTGCAGTTCGTGGCCGGCCAGCAGCCACAGCAGCCCTTCCCACGACGTGTCGAACGACAGCGAGGCGGACAGCGCGGCGCGGATGGTCCTGTCCGCGCTGTTCGGCCGGATCAGGGTGTCGCGGTGGTGGTGGTACAGGTTGACCAGTCCACTGTGCTCGATCACGACGCCCTTGGGCGTGCCGGTCGAGCCGGACGTGTGGATCAGGCAGGCCGGGTTGCCGGGGATGAGCGGTGCGTGCCGCTCGCCGTCGGTGAGGTCCCGGTCGGACAGCGCGCCGAGCCGCGCCGAGGTGGCCGGGTCGTCGAGCACGATTACGCGGCCGGGGGCGACGGCCTCGGCGGTGGCACGCAGCGCCTCGGTGGTGAGCAGGGCGACCGGCGCGCTGTCGGCGACGGTGAGCGCGATGCGCCGCTGCGGGTGGTCCGGGTCGATCGGCACGTAGGCCGCGCCGGACTTGAGTACCGCGAACACCGCGACGATCGCGTCGGCGGTGCGCGGCAGCAGCAGGCCGACGTGGCATTCCGGTGCGGCGCCGGCCTCCACGAGCAGCCTGGCGAGACGGTTGGCGCGCCGGTTCAGTTCGGTGAAGGTGAACGTGGCGTCCTCGGCGACGAGCGCGGTGCGGCCGGGGGTCGCGGCGGTCCGCTGCTCGAACAGGTCGGGGACGGTCACCGGTGGCACGTCGCGTGCGGTGTCGTTCCACGCGGTGAGCAGCAGGTCCCGTTCGCCGTCCAGCAGCAGGTCGACGTCGCCGACCGGTTCGGCCGGGGCGGTGGCGACGCGCCGCAGGAACACCAGGAACCGGCGCAGGTGTGTGGCGACCTCGTCGGCGGTGTAGCAGTTCGGGTTGGCGTCCACGACGACCCGCAGCCCGTTGCCGTCCGCGCGGTCGTACACGTGCAGCACCAGGTCCTCGACGAGTCCCGCGCTGACGTTGTGCACCACGCCGCGGTGCCCGGCGAAGCTCAGGCCGTAGTCGAACGGCATGATGTTGACCGAGGGGCCGAACAGTTTCCGTTCGCTGGCGACGAGTTTGAGGTCGCGGCGCAGCTGCTCGTACCGGTAGCGCAGGTGCGGCCGGGCCGCCCGCAGCTCCCCGGTGACCTGACCGGTGAGGTCGGTGAGGCTCATGCCTGGCTCGACGGTCAGCCACAGCGGCACCACGTTGGTCACCATGCACGGCACCCGCAGCGAAACGGATCCGATGCGGGCCATCACCGGCAGCGCGAACACCAGGTCGGCGGCACCGGTCATCCGGTGCACGTACGCGGCGAACGTGGCGGTGAGCACCTCGCTCCACGTCGCGCCGACGGCCGCCCCGGCCTGCTTGAGCGCCGTGAGGTCCGCCGTGTCGAGGTCGGTGCTGTCCCGCACGACGTCGTGCGCCAGCGGGCCGGACCGGTGTGCGAGCACCACCGGCACCGGTTTGCCCTCCGCCTTGCCGACCCAGAAGTCGCGGTCGGCGGTGAACCGCGGCGAGTCCCGGTAGGTCTGGTCCTCGGCCACCACGTCGGCGAGCGCGCCGAACCCGCTCGGGCCCGGCTCGGCGCCGGCGACGAGTGCGGTGTAGACCTCCGCGACCCGTCGCGCGACGAGCGAAAGGCCGTAGCCGTCGAGCGCGATGTGGTGGACCCGCTGGTACCACAGGAACAGCTCGGGGCCCGCACGGAACAGGGCCTGCGCGAACACGGGTCCGCGCCGCAGGTCCACGGGGACCTCGAGGTCCGCGCGCATCCACGCGCGTGCCGCGGCGACGGGGTCCGGTTCTCCGGCGACGTCGACGAGGGCCATCGTCCACTCCGCACCGGCGCCGGTCTCCTGCCAGGCCGCGGCGTCCGCGACGGCGTCGGTGTCGGCGCCGAAGCGCACCGACAGCGCGTCGGCCTCGCCGACGGCCGTGCGCACGGCCCGTTCGAACAGCTCGACGTCCACCGGGCCGTGGATCGCCACGTACTCGGCGGTGTTGAAGGCGGGGCTGTCCGGATCGAACTCCTGTCCGGTCCAGATGCCCTCCTGTGCGGCGGTCAGCGCGAGTCGCCGCACACCGTGACGATCAGACATCCAGGGCCGCCGGCTGCCGCGAAGCCAATAATTTCAACCAGTGCTCCAGTGTCGGTTGCTCGGCCAGTTCCACGAAACTGACCGCCACTCCCACCTCCCGCCATCGCTCCAGGAGCGTCAGCAGACGGATCGAGTCCAGCCCGCTCTCGAAGAGGTTTTCCTTTTCGTCCACTTCGTCCGGACTCTGGTGTAGCAACGCTGCGACTTCGGCACGAATGACCTCTGGAGTCAACCGCTCTGCCATGACTGCCTCACCCCTCGGTGCGGAGAGAATTCACGGGTTCGGCGGGCGCAGCAGATGTCGCGCCCGCCGAAACCCGATCTCGTACCCGAGATTTCCATAGTGGACTGGATTTCCGTCGGCAGTGAACTGGAATCCCGTCGGTGCCTGACTTGAGCCGCTATGCCGCCGTACCGTTGTCGTACACGGTGACCCGGTAGGACACGGCGGGCTCCGGTGTCGCGGTGTGCAGCGCGCGGTGCACGAGAGTGCGGTTGTCCCACACCAGCATGTCGCCCTTCTCGAACGTCTGCAGGTGGATGTTCTCGTGCTCGTAGGTGCGGTCGAGCTGCCCGGAGGCGGACAGCAGCTCCTTGAGCAGGTCCGCGCGGTCGTTGCCCTGCGCGTCCTGGACGGACAGGGTGAAGCCCTCACTGACGTACAGGATGGTCTCGTCCGTGAAGGGGTGCCTGACCGCGGTCGCGTCGGTCACCGGCGGCGTCTTGGCGTTGACCTCCTCGATGATCTCCGAGATCGGCCGGTAGACGTCGGTCGGGCGGATCTTGAAGTACCGCAGCACACTGTGCGTCGCCGTGGTGTCCTTGACCGCCTCCTTCAGGTCCGCGGGCAGCTTCTCGTAGGCGTCGGCCATGTTGATGAAGAACGTGCCGCGGTTCTTCGACGGCACCACCTGCGGGTAGATCAGCGTGAGGTCGAACGGGCGCGGCATGAACTGGTAGTCGGAGTGCCAGAACTTGCCGGTCTTCGGCACGCCGACCTGACGGCCGTCCTCCTCCTTCACGTTGGAGGAGACGAAGACCTCCTTGACCTCCGGGTGGTGGTAGACGGGCTCGTAGTACTCGGCCACCTCGCCCATCCGCTTGCCCAGCGCCAGGAACTGCGCCGGGTCCAGGTCCTGGTTCTTCAGCACCGCGATCTTGTTGGCGTAGACGGTCTTCTTCAGTTCCGCGATCTCCTCGGCCGACGCCGTCTCCGCGTTGAAGCCCTCGACGACGACGCCGAACTTCTTACCGGCCTGTGGGGAAATTTTCATGAGAAGTCCTCTGGGATTTTTCAGTGTAGAGCGGTGACGTCCAGCACATGGACCACATGAGAAGAGAACGCCGTTGTCCGTGAATTCTTCATAGTGGTCTCGTCTGAGTAGTCGTCCCGGGAGATCGTGTAGTTCCCCCGATCGAGCGAATTAAGCGAAGGCAACCACATCACAACCCCCATGCGACCAGGCAATTACCGCACAATTACCACGGAATGCCGGACCTCCGGAAATTCGGTTCTTTCCGCTGGGAGCCGCGCGCCCAGCGGAGCGCGCACGCCCCGGGCGGCGCGCGCAGCGTACCGGCGGGTACCCGCAAGGGCGGGCCGCCGCGAAAGGCGCGTTCACGGCACACCCAGTGCCGTGAAAGGCCCATTGACGGCCTCCCGGATGCCGTCAACGCGCCTTTCACAGCACCAAAACCAAGGCGCGCAGCGCCAAGGCCCGCGAAGCAGGCCCTGCGAAGCAGGAACAGGCCAAAGCAACCCCGACGGTGGCGCAAGCCCACTCAAAGGGGCTCCCTGCCATCCTGTCGACCTGGCAGAGCCCGATCACGCCGTGTCAACGGGCCAGAAGCCCGAATCACATCAAGCACGAATCGGCCCCCCTTGGCGCGGTGTGATAGCCCGTAGGGAGGTCGACGGGATGGCAGGCAGACCCGCCCAAACCGCAGCCCAACAGCCCCTCGCCACCCCCGAGACCTGCCCGTCCGGCGAGGACAACCCACCAACAGGCAACTCAAATCAGCGAAACCCGGGATCAGCGAGCGGCCTGACGTTGAAGCTCGCGCATCAGATGCGAGTGGCAGGCGTGGACGACGGCAGCGGTGCCGTCGGGGTCGTCGCGCATGACGAGGTGGCCACAGTCCATGATGGCCATCTGCCTGGCATGCGGGAGCAGCCGTGCGGCGTGCCGGGCGTCGCACCGTGGCACGACGCGGTCCTGGTCGGCCCACACCAGGTTCACGGGGGTGCCCGCGAGCCGTCCGGGGTCGGCGAGCACGTACCGGCACGCGAAGTCCGCGAGCACCTCGAGGTCGCTGCCGACGATCGAGTTCACGTCGGCGGCCGCGACGCCGGCTTCGATGGCCGACGGCCGGGCCGACAGCACCGACATGACGACACGGTGGAACACCGGGCTGTCGAGCAGCCGTCTGCGCACGGTGGGGCCCGCGGCCCGCACCAGCCGCATCAGGGTCCGCACCTTGGTGCCACACATGGCGGTGCGGGTCGTGGCGTGGAAGCCGATGGTGCAGAAGCCGGTCACGGCGGCCACCGGCACCCGGCACGCCAGCTCCAGCGCGACCGCGGCGCCGAGTGAGTGACCGACCACGTGTGGCCGGTGCACGCCAAGCCCGGTCAGGCGCCTGGCGACGTGGTCGGCGAGCGCCGGGACGGCGTTGCGGTCATGGGTGACCGGGTCCGGCAGGTCGATCGCGACCGTGCGCGCGAAACCCGGGATCCGGTCGACGACGTCGTCCCAGCTGGTCCGGTCCAGACCGGCCGCGTGCAGCAACAGCAACGTCGGGTTGCCGTCCGTTTTCCGCACTGGTGCGGCCATGGCAGTACCCCCTCGAGATCCCTGATCGATGTGGACACATGCGTGGGTGGTGTGGCCGTCGTCGCGGCCACACCACCCACGTCGGCTGACGATCAGGACGCCGTGACCATGGGCCTCTTCTCCACAGTGGATGGACGAACCGGTTTCTCCGGTAAGTCGGCGCCGGAGCGCGGGGTGAAGGTCCGCAGGCGCAGGCTGTTGGACACCACGAACACCGAGCTGCCCGCCATGATCAACCCGGCGAGCATGGGGTTGAGCAGGCCGCCTGCCGCGAGCGGGATCGCCGCGACGTTGTAGGCGAACGCCCAGAACAGGTTCGATCTGATCGTGCCCAGCGTGCGGCGGGACAGCCGGATCGCGTCCGCGACCACCCGCAGGTCGCCACGCACGAGCGTCAGGTCCGCCGCCTCGATGGCGACGTCCGTTCCGGTGCCCATCGCGAGCCCGAGGTCGGCCTGTGCCAGTGCGGCGGCGTCGTTGACGCCGTCGCCGACCATGGCCACCACGCGGCCTTCCGCCTGCAGCCGCTTGACCTCCGCCACCTTGCCCGCGGGCAGCACCTCGGCGATCACCTCGGTGATGCCGACCTCCGCGGCGACCGCCTTCGCGACGGCCTCGTTGTCGCCGGTGAGCAGCACCGGGGTGAGGCCGAGCGAACGCAGCTGCCGGATCGCGTCCGCGCTGGTCGGCTTGACGGTGTCGGACACGACGAGAAGCCCGCGCACCACGCCGTCCCAGCTGACCACGACCGACGTCCGGCCCTCGGCGGCGGCCGTGTCCCGCGCCGCCACCAGCTCGGTCGGCAGATCCCCGGCGAGCGCGGCGCGGCCGACGACCACCTGGTGACCGTCCACGGTGCCCCGTACGCCGAGCCCGGCCTCGTTGGCGAAGCCAGCCGGTACCGGCAGGTCGCCGACCCGCTCCCGTGCGCCTGCCGCGATGGCGCGGGCGATCGGGTGCTCGGAGGCGTTCTCCAGCCCGCCCGCCAGCCGCAGCAGGTCGTCGGTGTCGACGCCGTCCACCGCCACGACGTCCACGAGGGACATCTCGCCGGTGGTGACGGTGCCGGTCTTGTCCAGCACCACGGTGTCCACCTTGCGCGTGGACTCCAGCACCTGCGGCCCCTTGATGAGGATGCCGAGCTGCGCGCCCCTGCCGGTGCCGACGAGCAGCGCCGTCGGCGTCGCGAGACCGAGCGCGCACGGGCAGGCGATGATGAGCACGGCGACCGCGGCGGTGAACGCGGCCGTCGCCGACTCACCGGCGCCGAACCAGTAGCCGAGCGTGGCGAGCGCGAGCCCGATGACACCGGGCACGAACACCGCCGACACCTGGTCGGCGAGCCGCTGCACCTTCGCCTTGCCGTTCTGCGCGTCCTCGACGAGCCGCGCCATCTGGGCGAGCTGGGTGTCCGAGCCGACCTTGGTCGCGCGCACCACGAGCCGTCCGCCGACGTTGACGGTGGCGCCGACGACCTCGTCGCCCGCACCGACCTCGACGGGCACCGACTCGCCGGTGAGCATGCTCGCGTCGACCGCGGAGGAGCCCTCCTCGACGACACCGTCGGTCGCGACCTTCTCCCCGGGACGGACCACGAACCGGTCGCCGACCTCGAGGTCGGTGATCGGGATGGTGGCCTCGACCCCGCCGCGCAGCACCACGACGTCCTTGGCGCCAAGGGAGAGCAGGGCACGCAGCGCTGCGCCGGACCGGCGTTTGGCGCGTGCCTCGAAGTACCGTCCACAGAGGATGAACAGCGTCACCCCGGCCGCCACCTCGAGGTACATGTTGGCCTCGCCGGCCGTCCGCTCGATGGTGATGCGGAACGGGTGTTTCATCCCTGGCATGCCGGCGTCACCGAGGAACAGTGTCCACAGTGACCACAGGAACGCCGAGATCGTGCCGACGGAGATCAGCGTGTCCATGGTGGCCGCGCCGTGGCGCAGGTTCGCGAACGCGGCCTTGTGGAACGGGAACGCGCCCCACACGACCACGGGCCCGCACAGGGCGAGACACGCCCACTGCCAGTACTCGAACTGGAACCTCGGGATCATCGACATGGCGATGACGGGCACCGTCAGCACGGCGACGATGAGCACCCGGTTGCGGGCGGCCCGCAGCGCGGTGTCGTGCTCGTCCTCCTCCGGCGCGCTGTCCACCTCGGACACCGCCGGTTTCCGCTGCGCGGGCCGCGTCGCGGTGTAGCCGATCTCCTCGATGGCCGCGACGATGTCGGCCACCGGCATCGACGGCGGGTGCGCGATCTTCGCCTTCTCGGTGGCGTAGTTGACCGTCGCCGACACCCCGTCGATCTCGTTGAGGTGCGCCTCGATCCGCGCGGCGCACGACGCGCAGGTCATGCCGCCGATGACCAGCTCGACCTGGCCCGCCTGCGAAGGTCGCGGCGCCGGGCGCGCGACGGGCTTCGCGGTGTAGCCGATCTCCTCGATCGCCGCGACCACGTCCGCCACCGACACCGGCGACGCGTGCGTCACCTTCGCCTTCTCGGTGGCGTAGTTGACCGTCGCCGACACCCCGTCGATCTCGTTCAGGTGCGCCTCGACCCGCGCGGCACACGACGCACAGGTCATGCCGCCGATGACGAGTTCTACCTGGTCAGCCTCCGTGGCCATGCGTCGCACCTCCCGTGCTGCCGCCGCCAGCGCCACTGCTCGCGCCACCCGGCGCCGCGCTGTTGCCGCCCGCCAGGTTGGTGGCCTTGGCCTGCTCGAACACCTCCGGCGTCAGGCCGTGCGGCGGCGGGTTCGGACCCTCGACGTTCACGGTGAACTGCGCGGTGCGGACCGTGCCCTGGTGCTGGAAGTCCAGGTACAGCCGGTACGGGCCGTAGGACGGGGCCTCTGCGTAGAACACGATCTCCGGGCCGGGCGCGGTCTTGCCGTCACCTGGTGAGCCGTCCGGATGGACGTGGATGTAGGCCATGTCGCCGTCGCGCAGCATCACCAGGTGACCGAAGGCGGCGAGGTACGGCTCGAGGTCGGTGACCGGCTTGCCGTCCTTCGAGACGTGCATGGTGAGTTTGCTCGACTCGCCGGGAACGAGCTTGCCGCTCAGCGTCACCGTGAAGTCGTCGACGGTCGCGGTGTTCGACGGCGCGGGCAGCGGCTTCGGCGCGAAGTTGCCTGCCACCTGGACGTTGGTGCCGAGCGTCGTGCCGTGGATGCCCCAGCCGGGGAAGAAGTCCGCGAAGATCCGGTACGTGCCGCCCTCCGGGAACGTCACCGGGATCCGCCACGTGCCGTCGGCACCGAGATTCGGGTGGATGTGCTGGAAACCGGACAGGTCCTGCCGCGCGATGATCAAGTGCATCAGCTTGTCGTGCTGTGCCTTGTACTGCATCAGCGGCGTACCCTCCCGTTCCTGCACCTGGAAGGCGAGAATTTCCTCCTTCCCAGCGGTGAAGGTCTCGTTGAGCACCTTCAGGGTCATGCTCTCCGCGGAGAGCATCAGACCGCCGGGACCGGAGTGTTCGTCGGGCGCGGCGGCGGCGGGCGCGGGTGCGGCGGCCGCCTCCGTCGGCGGCGGGCCGACGACACGACCGACCACGTAGGCACTCGCGAACACCAGTACCAGGGCGACCACGAATGCCCCGAGTTTGGTCAGCGTCTTCATCACAACCGTCCTATGTGGACAAACAGGGTGGGACCTGTCCGGACCATACGCAGGGGAGGTATGGCCGGTCCACGTCGAACGACCCGGTTCCAGCGCGAATAGAGACAGGGAAGACCGGCTCCCAGCGGTGAGTTACCGGACACTGCGCGCACGCTGCCAGGACGGTTACCATCGACGCATGGCAGAGGCACGCACAGGGACGCGAAACCGCAGGACCCCGAGGACGAAGCTCGCACGGGTGTCCCGTGTGGAGCGGCTCACCCCGCACATGACGCGGGTCGTGCTGGGCGGCGACGGCCTCGCCGAGTTCACCGCGGGCGAGTTCACCGACCACTACGTCAAGCTGTTGTTCCCGCCCGAGGGCGTCACCTACCCCGAGCCGTTCGACATGCAGCGGATCAGGACGGAGCTGCCGAGGGAGCAGTGGCCGAGGATGCGGACGTACACCGTGCGCCGTTGGGACGCCGACACCCGTGAGCTCACCGTCGACGTGGTCCACCACGGCGACGAGGGCATCGCGGGCCCGTGGGCGGCCGGCGTCGGGCCGGGCGACGAGATCCGGTTCATGGGCCCGGGCGGCGCCTACGCGCCCTCCCCCGACGCCGACTGGCACCTGCTCGCGGGCGACGAGAGCGCGCTCCCCGCGATCGCGGCCACGCTGGAGAACCTGCCGACCGGCGCCCGCGCGTACGCGTTCATCGAGGTCAGGGGGCCCGAGGAGGAGCAGAAGCTCGAATCGTCCGGCGACGCCACGATCAACTGGCTGCACCGGGGCGGCGCACCCGTCGGCACGGCACTCGTCCGCGCGGTCACCGACCTGGACTTCCCGCCGGGCACGGTGCAGGCGTTCGTCCACGGCGAGGCGGCCTTCGTCAAGGAGCTGCGCAGGCTCCTGCTGGTCGAGCGCGGCATCCCCCGCGACCAGGTGTCGATCTCCGGGTACTGGCGCACCGGCCACGACGAGGACCGCTGGCAGGCCACCAAGCAGGACTGGAACCGCGAGGTGGAGGCCGAGCAGGACCAGCCGAGCTAGATCGGTGTTGCCCCTCTGATGGGCGTGTCCTCGCCGGACGGGCAGGTCCCCGGGTGGCTGATGCCCTGAAAGGCGCGTTCAGGACGCTCAGCGCCCTGAACGGCCCATTCACGGCACTCGGCGGTGTCGCCGGTGCGGCACTCATGTGGCGTGCCACCGGGGTGCGACGGCGCGGTCCTAACGTCGGGAGCCCGATGAGGAGGCGCAGCGTGCGTGAGCGAGTCGTGTGGTGTGTTTCGGTCCTGATCTGCCTCGGTGCTCTGGTCGCGAACCCGGCGACGCGGGCGTTCGCGCTGTGGAACGTGCTCGTCCAGGTGGCGATCTTCGTGCCGTCGGCGTGCGTCCCGGCGTGGCGGACGAACCGGATGTCCTATGTGGACTTCGCGTGGCCGGCGGGGGTGCTGGCGCTCGGGGTCCAGGGTTTCGTGTTCGCCGAGGAGCTGACCCCGCTGACGGTCGCGGCGGCGACCATGTTCACGCTCGCCGGAGCCCGGCTCATGTACTGGGGCTACCTGGTCGTGAAACCGGGCTGGCTCACCGAGGAGTTCCCGCGCTACCAGTACCAGCGGCTGGTGTGGGAGAAGGCGGGCCTGCGCAGCGAACGGCTTTCGTTGCAGTACGAGATCAGCGTGCAGGCGACCGCGAACATGTCCTACTTCGCGCTGCCGTCGATCGTCATCGCCACCAACCCAAGGGGCGGGCTGCACCCCGTCGAGATCGCGGCGATCGTGCTGTGGTTCGCGGCGTACGTGTACGAGACCGTCGCGGACGTGCAGAAGAACCGGTTCCTCGGCGGGTACGCGACCGAACGCCGCGACGTGTGCGACGTCGGGCTGTGGCGCTACAGCAGGCACCCCAACTACTTCGGCCAGTGGGTTCAGTGGTGCGCGGCGGTGCTGCTGGCCGTGCCGTCGGTGGTGGCGCTGTGGGACCGGTCGCCGGTGGTGCCGTGGGTGATCGTCGCGGTGGGCCTGTTGTTCCTGGTGCGGGCCATCTACACGGTGATGGTGTACTACTCCGGTGCGGTCCCCGCAGAGCACTACAGCGTGCTCAAGCGCCCCGCGTACCGGCGGTACCAGGCGGAGGTGAACCGGTTCTTCCCGGGCCCGCGCAGGAAACGGCCCTCAGATCTCCTGGAGGAAGAAGCGGCTGTTCTCCCGCATGGAGGCGACGAGCGGCTCGGGCGCCTTCCCGGGTGAGCCGGTGTCGTGCGGCGGCTGCGGGTCGTACTCGAGGCCGAGCTGGATCGCCTGCGCGGCGACGTTCCCGGCGATCCGGTCGATCAGCGCGAGCCCCATGTCGATGCCCGCCGAGACACCGGCCGCGGTCACGTACTTGCCGTCGAACACCACCCGCTCGTCGGTCGCCTCGACACCGAACGCGGGCAGCTGGTCCTGCGCGAGCCAGTGCGTGGTCGCCTTGCGCCCCTTCAGCAACCCGGCCGCGGCGAGCACCAGCGAACCGGTGCACACGGACGTGGTCCACGTGCTGGTCTCGTCGACCGCCCGCAGCCACGAAAGGACCTCGTCGTCGGTCATCAGGTCGACCTGCCCCGGACCGCCCGGCACGAGCACGACGTCGGTCTCCCGCACGTCGGCCAGCGCCGCGTCCGCGACCAGCCCGAGGGTGCCCTGCCCGGCCCGCACCTCACCCTTCTGCTTGCCGACGAACACCACCTCGGCGTTCTCGCTGTAGCGCAGCACCTCGTACGGTCCGATGGCGTCCAACGCGGCCATCCGGTCGAAGAGCAGGATCGCGATGCGCATGCGGTGTTCTCCACTGAATCGTCGGGACGCGCCTGTGCTCAGAGTAGTCGCCGCACCGGTTGGGACAAGGCCGCGAACCACGGGTTCCGGTGCGGCTCCAGCGGTTCGCCGTCGCCGGGCCGCCGGTACCGGAGGGTGCCGACCCCGGCCGCACGCGCGGCCGCCAGGTCGGCACGGGTGGCGCCGACGAACACGCACACGTCGCCCCCCGCGGCCGTGGCGACGAGGTCCGGGGCCGGTGGCAGCCCAGCCGCGTCCGGCCCGGACCGGGCGGAGATGTGGCGGACGTGCATGTCCAGCCCGTGCATCACCAGGAACGAGCGGACCGCGTCCGCGTTCAGGCCGCTGATCACGGTCACCCGCGTGCCGACGGCGGCCAGGGTGGCCAGCGCGCCGCGGACGCCGTCGGTGACCCGCGCGCCGCCGGCCTGTTCGAACTCGATGCGGCACAGGTGCTCGTACACCGCCCGCCCGGTCGCGGGCCCCATGGTGGTGGCGTGCGCGAGCACGACGAACGGGTCACCGGTCCGCGCCACCCGCTTCGGCAGCCGCTCGGCGGCGATCAGCACCCGCAGCCGCTCGGCGGCCGGGACGGGCCGCAACTCGGCCACCGGCCCGTCGAACGCCAGGAGCACGTGATCGCACTCCGCAAGCAGTTCCTCAGCATGCATGAGGCCCCCAGCCCGTCGATGCCACCAGCGTAGTTCGTGGCGGGCCGGCCGTGGGAGTGCCGACAGCCAGCATTCACGGCACCGCGGCTCACGTTCGTGGTCAGCGCACGTGGATCACCGCGTGGGCGCCGTTGCTGCGCCACTGCTCACCGGAGGCGTCCAGGCGCGCCACCGCATCGGCCGGGATGCCGACCGCGACGTCGCACTTCATGGTGCGCAGCGCCGCGACCCGGCCGGGGAAGTACGCCGTGACCTCCTCGAACGGGGTGGTCGGCACCCACCGGCGGTCGCCGACGAGACGGCGGTAGTTCAGGTCGCCCTTCATGATCGTGACGGTCGCCGACGCGAAGTCCGCCGCCAGGTCGGGTGGCATGCGGTGGTACGACCACGGCGCGCACGAGAACGGGTGGGCCCGCACCTGGAGCCGCCCGTCCCGCATGGCCCGCTCGAGACGGGGCCCCGCGTCGTGGCTTTCGGAGAGCCTGCGCAACGCGGCGACCACGTCGGTGAGCAGCGCGTCCGACACGTAGTACGGGCAGGGCTTGACGTGCAACAGGATCCGCGCCGCCCGGCCCGTCACGAGCAGGTGGTCGGCGAGCAGCAGGTCCGGCACCAGCTCGCGGCCCGAGTTGTCCGCCACCACGCACACCGTGTCCGCGTCGGTGAGCAGCGACCACAGCAGCGGGCTCTGGTCGACCAGCAGCGCCCCGTCCCCGTCCGCCTGCCCGGCGGACAACCGGAACCCGAGGTCCGCGCGGTTGCCCCACAGTGACGCGGTCAGCAGCGCGTCCTCGTCCGAGCGCGTGGCGAACGCGGCCAGGTCGTCGGCGAGCTCCGGGGTGCGCAGCTCCGCCGACTTCACCGGCTCGAACGGGTCCACGCCCTGCCACGGCCCTGGCGCGAAGTAGCCGACCGCCACCAGCAGCTTGCGGTAGAAGCAACTCTCGGCCCACAGGAACGGCACGTCGTACCACGAGCGGCCCGCGTACTCCTCCCAGCCGGGCAGCGGGCGGATCTCGCCGGTGATCTCCTCGGCCAGCTCGTCGAGCGCGCGCCCGATCTCCGGCGGGTACGGCAGCCCGTCCCGCACCTGCGCGATCAGCCTGGGGTGCCGGTCGTGCAGCACACCCCACGCGAACGAGCCTGGCGGGTTGCCGGTGATCTCGGCAGCGGTCACAGCAGCCTCCGCACGTAGTCCCGGTAGGTGTCCCTCATCGCACGTCCGTCCCGCCTGAGGATCTTGAGCGTGGCACACGGGCCGGCATCCGGCACACCGGTTCTGCGCCCCCGCCGCGGACCTTGCCGCGCAGTGACCGAACGGTGACAACTGGGGATCATGGGCCTGGACGATTGGTTCCGTGAAGTGGGTCGTCGTGTGCTGGTCGGGTGGGTTGCCTGTTCGGGGGTTTGTCCTCGCCGGACGGGCAGGTCTCGGGGGTGGCGGGGGGATGCTGTTGGGCTGCGGTTGGGTTCGGGTCTGCCTGCCATCCAGTCGACCTCCCTACGGGCTATCACACCGCGTCAAGGGAGGCCGATTTCCGCATGATGTGATTCGGGTGTTTGGCCCCCCTTGACGCGGTGTGATCGGGCGCTGCCAGGGTCGACGGGATGGCAGGGAGCCCCTTTATGGTGGGCTTGCGCCACCGTCAGGGTTGCGCAGGCAGGGGCCCGCTTCGCGGGCCCGGGGCACGTAGCGCCCGGGGCTTTGGTGCTGTGAAAGGCGCGTTGACGGCATTCGGGATGCCGTCAATGGGCCGTTCACGGCATCGGCCCCGCCCCGTCGGGCTCCGCAGGGGTGTGGGGGTCGTGCCTGATGGCGGGGCCGTGCGCATGTCACTTCACATGATCTTCACGGAATCAATCATCTAGGCCGATGCGGTGTCGAGCACAGAGCCGTGGCCGCGCCGCCGACTTCACCACGGCGTCCGCCGACAAGGTGACCGTCCAGCTCGCCGCGGGCGGCGCCGCCCTGTTCCGGCTCGGCGACTGACCGCTCATGTCAGTACCAGCGACGCCACCACGGGCGCGACGTACAGCACGGGCGCGGACACGTGTGCCCAGAAACGCGCCCGCAGGACCGTGATCATCGCGCAGGCGAAGTACAGCACCAGGCAGATCCCCGCGACCACCCCGAGCACCGGCACGAACACACCGGCGGCGAGACCGGCCGCGCCCGCTGCCTTCGCGGCGCCCAGCCACGGCCACCACGACCGCGGCACGCCGTAGTCGGCGAGCGGCCCGACGACCCACTTCGCGTGCAGGAGAACGGACCCGGCCGAGAACCCGACCATGGCGGCGGCGACCAGGCTGACGACGACGTGTGCTGTGGACATGACGTGCTCCTCTCCCGCCGGCGCCGGGTGCGCCGGTCATCTCGCTGACCAGCGGCGGCACGGGAGTGTGACCGGACGTGGCGGCGGTCACGGACCTAGATGATTGATTCCGTGAAGTCGGTGTGAGTGGGTCGTCGTGTGCTGGTCGGGTCGGTCCGGGTGCGTTGCCTGGCTCCGGTTCGCGTGGTGGGTTCGTCCTCGCCGGACGGGCAGGTCTCGGAGGTGGCGGGGGATGTTGTTGGGCTGCGGTTGGGTTCGGGTCTGCCTGCCATCCCGTCGACCTCCCAGGGGCTATCACACCGCGCCAAGGGGGCCGATTTTCCGCGTGTTGTGATTCGGGTGTTTGGCCCCCCTTGACACGGTGTGATCGGGCTTCGCCAGGTCGACGGGATGGCAGGGAGCCCTTTCGGGTGGGCTTACGCCACCGTCGGGGTTGCGCAGGCAGCGCCCCGCTTCGCGGGCCCGGTGCGCGGGCCGGGCGCGGAGCGCCCTGGCTTTTGGTGCTGTGAAAGGCGCGTTCACGGCATTCGTGATGCCGTCAATGCGCCGTTCACGGCGCTCAACGCCGTCAATGTGCCATTGACGGCACCGGTTGTGCCGTGAACGCGCCTTTCACGGCATCGGACCCGCCCCCGTCTCGGGCGACCGCCGGGGTGTGGGGTCGTGCCTGATGACGGGGCCGTACGCCAAGCCACTTCACGTGATCTGCACGGAATCATCCATCTAGGCTGGGCGCGGGTCGACAACGGGAGGGCCAGTGCGTGCGGTCGTGTACTCCGCCTACGGGGAGCCGCCGGTGGTGGCGGACGTGCCCGCGCCCGTCGCTCCGGACGGTGGCGCGGTGATCGAGGTGCGGGCGACCGGGGTGTGCCGGTCGGACTGGCACGCGTGGCGCGGTCACGAACCAGTGCCGCTGCCGCACACGCCGGGGCACGAGCTGGCCGGGATCGTCGCCGAGGTCGGCGCCGGGGTCACCCGCCGGCGCGCCGGTGACCGGGTGACCGTGCCGTTCGTGTGCGGGTGCGGCGGCTGCGCGTACTGCCGCGCCGGCGACGCGCAGGTCTGTCCACACCAGACACAGCCGGGGTTCACCGGGCCGGGGTCGTTCGCGGAGCGGGTGGTGATCCACGCCGCGGACACGAACCTGGTGGCACTGCCGGAATCCCTGGACTTCGTGACCGCCGCGTCACTGGGCTGCCGGTTCGCCACCGCCTATCGCGCGCTCACCGCGCACGGCCGCCTCGCGGCAGGCGACTGGCTGGCCGTGCACGGCTGCGGCGGGCTGGGCCTGTCGGCCGTGCAGATCGGGGTCGCGCTCGGCGCACGGGTCGTCGCCGTCGACATCGCGCCAGCGGCACTCGCACTGGCGACCGAACTCGGTGCGGCACACGCGGTGGACGCGACCGCCGACCCCGACCCGGCCGCGACGGTCGCTTCGCTCACCGGCGGCGGCGCAACGGTGTCGGTCGACGCGCTCGGCTCACCGGGCACCGCGGCCGCGTCGGTGCGCGGCCTGCGCCGCCGGGGCAGGCACGTGCAGGTCGGGCTGCTGCCGGCCGGCCCGGCCCCGCTGCCGATGGACGTGGTGATCGCCAGGGAACTGTCGATCCACGGCTCGCACGGCATGGCGGCCGCGGACTACCCGCCGCTGCTCGCACTCGTCGCCGACGGCACACTGCGCCCGGACCTGCTGGTCAGCAAGGTCATCGGCATCGAAGACGCCCCGGCCGCCCTCACCGCGATGGATCACCCGCCCACCGAGCCGGGCATGACCGTCATCGCGTTCCGAGCGGTCTTCGGGTGTGCACGACTGGAAGATCGAGTGGTCCTGTGATAGCCATGAGGACCATGTCGCGGCTGGTGCTGTCCGTTGTCCTGTTCCTGCTGGTGGGTGGCTGCGCCGCCCCGCCTGCCGTGGACGAGGACGAGACGCCGAAGAGACCGTCGCCGACGATGGAGTTCGTCAGCCGGCCCGACCTGACGCCGCCGGTGATCAACGTGGTCACCGAGACCGCCGGTGCCGATCCGGGGTATGTCCTCCTGGCCACCCGGATCCGCAACCGCGTCGAGGGCGAGCCCCAGGGGCATGCGCTCATCCTCGGCGAGGACGCCGAGCCGGTGTGGGTGATGCGGGTCGAGGACAACGGCGACGGTGTGTTCGTCAACGACCTGGCGGTGCAGTCCTACCTGGGGCAACCCGTGCTCACCTACTGGCGCGGCAAGTCGCCGGAGCGGGGCTGGGGTGTGGGCGAGTACGTGCTGCTGGACCAGAGCTACCAGGAGGTCGCGACGGTGCGGACGGGTGACGGGTTGTCCGAGGCCGACTTCCACGACATGCGGATCACGCCGCGCGGGACCGCGCTGCTGGTGTCCTACCCGGAGCGCGCGGGCGACCGGTCGGTGCGGGACGGGGCGGTGCAGGAGGTCGACATCGCTTCCGGGGAGGTGTTGTTCGAGTGGCGAAGCGGTGACCACGTCGGCCTCGACGAGTCCTACGAACCCGCTCCGGAGGACCGGGACGCCGCCTACGACTACTTCCACATCAACTCGGTCGACGAGGACGCCGACGGGAACCTGCTGGTCTCGGCACGGCACACGAACGCGCTGTACAAGATCGACCGTGCCACCAGCGAGGTGCTGTGGCGCCTGGGCGGCAAACGCAGCGACTTCACGCTCGGTGAGGACGTGGCGTTCTCCTGGCAGCACGATGCGCGGTGGCTGCCCGACGGCCGGGTGAGCCTGCTGGACAACGCGTCCGACGACGACCGGGAGGGCCCGCCGTCGCGGGGCCTGGTGCTCGACGTCGACCAGCAGGCCCGGACAGCCGAGCTGGTCAGTGCCTTCGCCAACCCCGACGGCCACACCAGCGGGAGCCAGGCGAACTTCCAGGTCCTGCCCGACGGCAACAGCGTGGCCGGGTGGGGTTCGCGGCCGAGCCTGACCGAGTTCGACGCCGACGGTGCGGTGGTCCGGCACTGGACCTACGCGGAGGACATCTTCTCCTACCGTGCGCACGTCGCCGAATGGACAGGCGTGCCGGCCGAACCGCCTTCGGTTGTCGCGGAGACCGGCGACGGGGACACGATCACCGTGCACGTCAGCTGGAACGGCGCCACCGAGGTGACCGGGTGGCGGGTCCTCGCCGGGCCGTCGCCGACAGACCTGAGCCCGGTCGCCGAGGCCGGGAAGACCGGCTTCGAGACCGCCGTCGAACTCACCGGGGACGCCGCGTTCGTGCGCGTGGAGGCGTTGGACGCCCAGGGCACCACGACCGGCACCTCCGACGCGGTCCCGGTGCGGACCGCGGGCTAGCAGTGAAATGCCCTGAAAGGCGCGTTCAGGGCGATCAGCGCCCTAAACGCGCCTTTCAGGGCACCAAGCCCGGGCGCTACGCACAAGCCAGCCGTTACCCCCGCTCCGGCGGGAAGCGGCCTACCGGGTAGGCCGCTTCCCGCCGGAGCGGGCGGTGATGCGGTCGGCGCAGTCGCTGACCAGCGTGCCGATGCGGCCGACGTTGTCCGCGTGCAGTTCGGTGAAGAACGCCAGCGAACACACCATCCGCGACACCTGCCCGCGCCGGTCGAACACCGGGGCCGCGACGCCGCTCTGCGCCATGTCGTACTGCTGCAGGCTCGTCGAGTAGCCGCGGGTGCGGATCTCCGCGAGCACCCGCCGCAGCTCGTCGCGGTCGGTGACCGTGTGCTGGGTGAACTGCTTGAGCCCGTACCGGTCCACCAGCTCGTCCACCGTGTCCTGGGGCTGCCACGCCAGGTACGCCTGCATGATCGCGGGTGCGGAGAACGGGAACCCCTCCCCGACTCCGACGGTCACGCGCACGCCCATCTGCCGTTCGGCCTTCACGGTCACCACGTAGCCACCGGCGCCGTCGGGTTCCGCGACGAACACGACGAACCCCAGCCGCCGCGCCAGCTCGTCGATCTCCTGCTGCGCGATGGCCGCCGTCATGTCGTCGGTGACCCCGGTGAGCGTCAGCAGCTTCGGGCCCAGCATCCAGCCGGACCGTTCCCCGGTCGAGGTGACCCAGCCCGCGCGCTGCAGCGTCGACAGGATGTTGTAGCAGGTGCTGCGGTTCAGCCCCAGCTCGTTGACGAGGTCCTTCGGCGCGACGGCGGCCGGCCACTGCGCCGCGAGCCGCTCCAGGATCCGCACCGCCGACGACACCGCCGGCACGTCACTCGCCACCTTCCGCCCCCATTCCTCATGTGATCGCGTCCGACCACTTTGCCAGCACCGCCGCCAGGTAAGCGGGATCCCCGGTCGACACCTTCGGAAACGTGGTGCGCCGCTCGTATGGCCGCGTCGCGTCGACCACCGCCCTGCTGTTGTACGGCGGCGCGCCGTCGACCAGCATCGGGTCGAGCTTGCTGCCCCACGTGCCGCCGACGATGTCGATGTCGCGCACCGGGTCGCACCGGGTGCTCATCGCCCACACCACCTCGTCCAGGTTCGCGACGTCGATGTCGTCGTCGACCACCACGACGAACCTGTTCATGTACGCCGCGGCGGGCAATTGTGCCGTCAGGTGCCCGACCTGCTTGGAGTGCCCCGCGTACCGTGTCTCGACCGACACCGCGACGAACAGTCTGCCGCCACCGGCTTCGTGTGCCCACGCCCCCCGGATGCCGGGCACCCCGGCGGCGGTGAGCGCGTCCTCGATCATCGCGGACTTCATCACGGTGCGCATGTACGAGTAGTCGTGCGGCGGTTTCCCCGGTGGCGCCCCGAGCAGGATCGGGTCGTCCCGGTGGTACAGCTTCGCGATCTCCAGCGCGGGCGCGGGCCGCCGTTTGCCGGAGTAGTAGCCGGTCCACTCGCCGAAGGGGCCCTCGTCGGCCAGGTGCTCCGGTGACAGCCAGCCCTCGATCGCGACCTCGCTGCCCGCCGGGATCGGCAGCCCGGTGTGCTCGCCGGTCAGCACCGGCAGCCGTTCGCCGAGGATCGCACCCGCGTACTCCAGCTCGGAGATCCCGGTCGGCACCTCGGTGCCGCCGGTCACCAGCAGCACCGGGTGGTGCCCGAACGACACCACGACCGGCGCCTTCTCACCCCGGTCGAACCAGCGCCGGATGTGCTGCGCGCCGTGTTTGCCCGGCACCGCCGCGACCGTGGCGGACCGGCCGTCCTCGACGACCTCCATGCGGTAGCAGCCGCCGTTGACGTCCCCGGTCTCCGGGTCGCACGTGATCACCAGGCAGCCGGTGCCGATGAACCGGCCGCCGTCCTCCGCGTGCCAGCGCGGCACCGGCAGGTCCAGCAGGTTGACGTCACGGCCATCGACCACGTTGTCCAGCAAGGGAGAGCCGGTCACCGTCTCGGTGGGGTGGTCGCGTGCGGTGGCCGCCCACACCGACGGCTTGCCCCGCAGTGCGGCGACCACGGCCGCGTCGTCGAGGTCGTCCCCGAGGTTCAGCGTGTGGCCAAGGCGCCGCGGCGAGCCGGTGCTGCCGGTGAGCACCCGGCCGCTCGCGTAGCCGTCGATGTCCTCGAACAGCAACGCCTTCGGCTCGGGTGTGCGGTAGCTCAGCTCGGCGATGGCACCGAGCTCGGTGTCCCAGTGCGCGCCCCGCACGTGCCGCAGCTCGCCGAACGACTCGACCTTCGCCAGCCACGACCTCAGGTCGGTCATGGTTGTCCTTCCAGGAATCCGGCGACCAGGTCGAGTGCCCCGGGTGCCTCGAACACGCTGAAATGCCGGGCGTTCTCGAACACGTGCAGCCGTGCGCCGGGGATGCCGCCGGCGAGCGCCCCGGCCATCGCGGGCGGGGTGGCGTAGTCGTGCTCACCCACCAGGACAAGCGTGTGCGCGGTGATGCCGGGCAGCAGCGCGGTGCCGTCGAACGCGCCGAGCGCCAGGCACGCCTGGGCGTGCGCGCGCGAGTCGGTGGCGAGGAACAGTTCCGCGACCCGCTTGACCTCCTCCGGGTTCCGCTCGGCGAAGTCCGGGGAGAACCAGCGGTCGACCTGGAACGCGAGCTGCTGGTCACGTGGCTTGTGGATGGCGTTGTCGGCGCGGTCGGCCCACGCGGTCGTCCTGCCGGGGCCGTAGTCGGCGGTGGTGTCCGCGAGCACGAGCCGGTCGACCAGGTCGGGGCGGGTGCCCGCGAGAGCGATCGCCACGCAGCCACCCATCGACATGCCCGCGACCGCGACCGGGCCGTCGGCGCGTGCCTCGATCAGCGCGGCCGCGTCCGCGGCGAGGTCCTCGACGGTGAACGGTGCACCGTCCCAGGTGGACTCGCCGTGACCACGGGCGTCCATGGCGACGGCGGGCACGGTGAGTTTCTCGACCAGTGGCTGCCACAGCCCGCCGGACATGGCGAGCGAGTGCAGGAGCAGTGCCTTCATCGTGGGGACCGCCGTTCCGCCGCCGAGGCGACCGCCTTCCTGATCTCCGGGTAGGTGCCGCAGCGGCAGATGTTGCCCTCCAGGTGTTCGGTGATCTCGCACTCGGTCGGCCGGGGGTTCTCGGCCAGCAGCTCACGGGACATCAGCACGAAACCGGGGATGCAGTAGCCGCACTGGGCGGCGTCACAGTCCACGAAGGACGAGACGACGTCGTCGTTCTCGTCGAGGCCCTCCGCGGTGGTCAGCTCGGCGCCGTCGTAGCGGACGGCGAGCGCGAGGCAGCTGGAGACGCTCATGTCGCCGGACAGCACCGTGCACGCGCCGCACGCGCCGACACCGCAGCCCTCGCGGACGCTCGTGGTGCCGACCTTCTCCCGCAGCACGTCGAGCAGCAGCGCGTCGTCGGCGACGTCCACGACGTGCTTGACACCGTTGACGACCAGGGTGATCCGCTTCATTTCTCCTCCAGTGCCGCGACGATCGACTCCGGCGTGAGGGGCAGCGTGGTGATGCGGACGCCGAGCGCGTCGCGGACGGCGTTGGCGATCGCCGGTGCGACGCCGAGAATGCCGGTCTCCCCCACGCCTTTCGCACCGAACGGGCCGGTGTCGTGCGGGGCCTCCACGATGATCGGCGTCAGCTTGTCCGGCAGGTCCTTGATGGACGGCAGCTGGTAGTCGAGCAGCGTGCCGTTGATCAGCTGGCCCTGGTCGAGCACGAGCTGGTCGAACAACGCGTGCCCGATGCCCATGATCGCGGCGCCGGAGAGCTGCTGCTCCACGAGCTTCGGGTTGATCGCGCGACCGACGTCCCCGCTGACCGCCAGGTGTTCGAGGTGGACGCGGCCGGTCGCGGTGTCGACGGTGAGCTGGACGCCGACGGCACCGGCGAACCAGTGCTCGGTGACCTTCGCCGAGCGGCCGGTCTCCTTGTCGTAGGGCACCCATTCCGACGTGTAGTTGGCCTCGGTGGTGACGGTCGCGCCGCGCGCCCCGAAATGGCCGTGGATCAGCTCGGGGATCGTGACGTGCGTGTCCCCGTGCCGCAGGCCCTCCTCGGTGAGCACGACTTCGTCGGCCGGTGCGTCGAAGCGCTGCGCGGCGAGGCCGATCAGCTTGGCACGCATGGCTTCCGCGACCTTCCGCACGGCGTTGCCGGTGTGGTAGGTCGACCGGCTGCCCGCGGTGATCGTGTCGTAGGGGGTGGCGTCGGTGTCGGCGCGCACGACGTGGATGCGCGCGGAGTCCATGCACAGCACGTCCGCGGCGATCTGCGCCATGATCGTGTCGCTGCCCTGTCCCATGTCGACGGTGCTGATCAGCAGCGTGGCCGACGCGTCCTGGTTCAGTTGCAGCACGGCGTTCGCGATCGTCGGTGTCAGCACGGCCTTCACGCCGACGGCGACCCCGCGGCCACGCCTGACCCGCCCGTCGCCGCGGTCGACCGGCTGTTCCCAGCCGATGGCCTCGGCGACCGCGTCGAGGCAGCCGACGAAGTCCGCGCTGTGCATCTTCGTGCCCATCGGCGCCTCGTCGCCCTCACGCAGCAGGTGACGGCGGCGGAAGGCAACCGGGTCCTCGCCGAGCTGGTGGGCGAGCTCGTCGATGAGCGACTCGTGCGACCACGTCACCTGCGGGACACCGAACCCGCGGAACGGCCCGGCCGACGGCTTGTTCGTGTACACGCAGCGGGACCGCACGCTCGCGTTGGCGATCCGGTAGGGGCCGGGCGCGACCATGCCGGACTTCCCGGTGATGCGCGGGCCGACGTCGGCGTAGGCGCCGGTGTCGTAGCGGACGTCGGCGATCGCGCTGACGAGGTTGCCCTCGGCGTCGGCGGTCATGCTGGCGGTGACCCCGGCGCCGTGGCGGGTGGTGAGCAGGAACGACTCCTCGCGTGACGCGACGAGCCGGACCGTGCGCCCGGTGGTCCACGCGAGCGCGGCGGCGAGGGGTTCGAGCCGGTCGTACATCTTCGCGCCGAAGCTGCCACCGAGCGGCCGGGTGGTGATCCGGACGCGGGACAGCGGCAGGTCCAGCAGGTCGGACACGGTCTGCCGGACGTAGGACGGGGTCTGCGTGGTGGTCAGCATCTCCAGGCGCCCGGCGTCGGTCCACGCGATCGTGCACGGCAGCTCGATCGGCACGTGGTGGGTGGGCGGCGCCCAGAACTCACCGGTCACCGTGGTGGCGCCGGCGTCGCGGGCGGCGGCCGCGTCCCCGTGCCGCAGGCGGTACTCGTAGTTGACGTTGGTGTCGCGCACCCCGCGCAGGTGCCTGAGGTCGCCGAACACCGACGAGGGGCGCAGCTCGTCGTGCACGTACGCGTCGCCGTCGAGCGCGTCGGTCAGGTCGTAGACCGGCGGCAGCTCCTCGTAGTCCACCCACACGGCGTCGGCAGCGGCGCGGGCGGTCTTGAGATCGGCGGCGAGCACGGCGGCGACCGGTTCGCCGACGTAGCGGACCTTCTCGTGCGCGAGCCCTGGCTGGTCGGCGAACGCGGGCCCGGTGAGGATGCGGTCGCCGAGCTGCTTGTACAGGTCGAGCCCGGTGACGACGGCGTAGACCCCCGGCATGGCCAGGGCCTCGTCGACGTGCACCTCGTTGATCAGCGCGTGCGGTGCGGTGCTGCGGTGCAGCGCGACGTGCGCGGCGGTGCCGACGGGCTGGTCGCCGACGTGCGAGACGAGCCCGCGCACCCGGCCCGCCATGTCGAAACGGGGCCGGGACTCACCGACTTGGTCACCCATGGTTGCGGTCCTTCCACGCGCGGCGGACGGCGTCGGAGACGGTCACCCGCGCGAGCCTGCGTTTGTACTCGACACCGCCGCGGACGTCCGGGATCGGGTCGAGCACCGGTTCGACGGCGGCGACGGCGGCGTCCACGGCGCCCTGGTCGTCGAGACCGGCGATGTCGGCGGTCACGTACACCGGCACCGGCGCGACCGCGCCGAGTCCGATGTGGATCGTGCGGTCGTCGAGCAGCACGGCGGCCGACGCGCACGGCCAGTCGTTCTCCCCCAGCGACGAGTTCTTCTCGAAGTGGTACCCGGCACCCGGGTCCTGGTTCGGGATCCGCAGGCCGGACACCAGCTCGCCCGGTTCGAGCGCGGTCTCCTGGAAGTCGGTGAAGAACTCGCGGACCGGGATCTGTCTGGTGCCCTCGACGGACGTGGCCAGCACGACCGCGTCCAGCACGAGCAGCGCGGTCGGCGGGTCGAGCCGGTAGTCGCCGTGGGCGAGGTTGCCGCCGACGCTGGCGGTGTTGCGGACGCGGGGGTTCGCGACGTGCCGGTACGCGTCGGCGGCCAGCGGCGGGGCCGCGGTCTCCATGCGGCGGATCGACACCATGGGGCCGACGGTGACACCGCGGTCGTCGGCGGTGACCTCGCGCAGGCCGGGCACGGTGGCGAGGTCGACGAAGTGGTCGGCGAACAGGATGCCCTGCTTGACGAGGATCTGGATGGCCGTGCCGCCGCCGTAGACCATCGGGTTGTCCAAACTGGACAGCAGCTCGACGGCCTCGTCGAGGGAGGTCGGCCGGTGCAGCTGGGCCATCAACGCCTCCGCCTGAGCACGGCGACCAGCAGCGCCACGGCGGAGAGGACGGTCGCGACCACGGCGAGTTTCCGCGTCGTCGCGTCCCCAGCCGGGGCGGCGACGGGCTGGACGCCGACGTGGGTGTCCGCGCTGACCGCGGTGGCCGCGACTCGCTTGCGCGGCTTTTCCTTCGGCCGCACCTCCTCGGCCGGGGCGCCGCACGCGATCGCGAGGGAGCGGGCGAACTCCAGCTCCACCTCGCGGCTGCGACGGCGGATGATCGGCTCGCCGAGGCGGCCGAGCTTGCCCCACAGCGCCATGTCCATCCGGTAGCCGATCACGGACTTCTCGTCACCGTCGGGCCGGACCGTCAGCCTGGCGTCGATCTTGATGGAGCTGCCCAGCCTGCGGTCCTCGCCCTTCAGCAGCGCCGCGACCTCCTTGACCTCCCCCTCGTCGGCGACGGACTGGATGGTCGCGGAGAAGCCCGCGGAGAAGCGCACGTGCGCGACCTCGTTGACCAGCCGGCCGGTGTAGGTCGCCTCGTCTGCCCGCACCAGCTCCTCGCAGCCGGGAATGCAGCCGCGCATGACCTCCGGATCGAAGAAGAGCGGGAACACCTTTTCCGGTGCCGCGGGGACGGAGAACTCGGACGCAAGTTTCATGTAGACCGCCATACGAGACTGTTTGTCCTGTCAGCGGGACAGTAGGTCTCCCGTAACAGACTGTCAAGCAGGACGAAACAGGACTTGACGGGCCTGTAACACCCTCCTAGCATCCGCTCCACAGGACAATGAGTGTCGTATAGAGGACCAGGGAGCTTCCCCATGGCCACCACCCCCAAGCTTGCCGCCGTCGCGGCCCTTCTCATGCTGGCGAGCGCCTGCGGCTCCGGCCCCGGCGCCGCCTCCGACGACGGCGACCCCCGCACGCTGCGCATCGCGCACAACTCCAACGCCGCCGCGCTGCCCGTGCAGGTGGCCATGGCGGAGGGCATCTTCGACAAGCACGACCTGAACGTGGAGTTCACGAAGGTCGAGAACATCGGCACGCTGCCGGGCACGCTCGGCCGCTCGTTCGACGTCGCCCTGTCCGTGCCGACCACGGTGATCGCCGCGGCGCAGCAGGGCATCCCGGTCACCCAGGTGTCCGGCGCGACCATCGACGTCGAGGACAACCCGACGGCCTTCGTGATCGGGTCCAAGAGCGCCGGGATCACCGACGTCAAGCAGTTGGCCGGCAAGACGCTCGGCGTGCTGACCGAGACCGGCACCCTGCACATCGCGACCAAGGCGTGGCTCAAGCAGGAGGGCGTCGACCCCGCGAGCGTCAACATCGTCCAGGTGGACGGGCCAGCGCAGGCCGACCAGCTCGCGGCCGGCCGGGTCGACGCGGTCGAGACCGTGATGCCGTTCGCCACCAACATCCTGGCCGACCCGAACGCGACCGACCTCGGCGACCCGTACCTGGAGCTGGCGCCCGAGCTGTCGGCCATCCTGTGGATCGCCACGCAGGACTTCGCCGCGCAGAACGCCGAGGTGCTCACCGACTTCCGGGCCGCGCTCGACGAGGCCGCGGAGTTCATCGCGGGCAACGACGAGCAGGCGCGGGCGGTGCTCAAGGAGTACACGGGCCTGCCGGACGCGACGATCAAGGCGGCGAAACACCCGACCTACACCACCGAGATCCGCAGGCAGGACATGCAGGTCTGGCTGGAGGCGATGCAGGAGGCCGACGGCTTCACCGGTGACGTCGACCTCGACGCGCTCGTCACGTCGACGGACTGACCATGGCCGTCTGGGACGAGTTCGTGCCCGCCGGTGAGCTGGAACGGCTGGCCGGGCGCGGTTTCGGCGGCGAGGTGACCGTCGGGCAGCGGCCGTGCCTGCTGGTCGTGGACGTGACCACGTCGTTCATCGACCCGGCCTACCCAACCGGCTGCGGCCAGGTCGGGTGGGACCGGCTGCCCGCCATCGTCAGGCTGGTGGACCACGCACGTGAGCTGGGCATTCCCCGCGTGCTCACGTGCGGGTCCGCACCGGACGCGGTGTTCGTCGGCGGCGCGGTGAAGCTGTCGGACGACCCGGCGGTGGCACGGCGCGTGCACGCGGCGCCATTCCCACCGGAGCTCGTGCCACGCGACGACGAGTACGTGCTGGCGAAGGCGAAGGCGAGCGCGTTCTTCGGCACGCCACTGCTCACCTACCTCACCAAACACCGCGTCGACACGCTGGTCGTCTGCGGCACCACCACGTCGGGCTGTGTGCGGGCCACCGTCGTCGACGCTGCCTCGTACGGCTTCCGCGTGCTGGTCGCCCAGGACGCGTGCTTCGACCGGTCGGAGTTCGCGCACGCGGCGAACCTGTTCGACATCCAGCTGAAATACGGGTCCGTTGTGGACACCGGACGAGCGATCGAGCTGATGGGAAGCTAGATGATCTCCTGCGACGACCTCTCGGTCACCCTGCCGGGCGCGAACGGGCCGGTGAACATCCTGTCCGGTGTCCGGTTCACCGTGGACAAGGGCGAGTTCGTGTCGGTCCTCGGCACGTCCGGGTCCGGCAAGACCACGCTCCTGCGGGTGCTCGGCGGGCTGCAGTCCGCGACGGGCGGCCGGATCACCTGCGACGGCGTGGACGTCTCCGGTCCACCCGACGGCGTGGTCACGGTGTTCCAGGACTACGCGCACTCGCTGCTGCCGTGGCGGACCGTGCGCCGCAACGTGGCGCTGGGCATCGAGAAGCTCGACAAGTCCGAACGGGACGCACGCGTCGACGAGGCGCTGGCGATGGTCGGCCTGTCCGAACGGGACGGTGAGTACCCGTGGCGGCTGTCGGGCGGCATGCAGCAGCGGGTGCAGATCGCCCGCGCGCTCGCGATGCGGCCCCGCGTGCTGCTGATGGACGAGCCGTTCGGCGCGCTCGACGCGATGACGAAGGCGTCGCTGCAGGACCAGCTCCAGCAGGTGGCCGAGCTGACCGGCACGACGATCGTGTTCGTCACGCACGACGTCGAGGAGGCCGTGTACCTGTCCGACCGGCTGGTCGTGCTGAGCGGCAGCCCGGCGAACATCGGGCTGTCGCTCGACGTGCCGCTGCCCCGCCCCCGCGACCAGATCGCCACCAAGGAACGCGCCGACTACCTCGAACTGCGGCACGAGGTGTACTCCGCACTCGGTCACAAGGTCGGTGAGCGCGCCCGTGGCTGAACGCCTGAACCTGCTGGGCGCGGCGGTGTTCGTGCTCGGGCTGGGACTCTGGGAGCTGCTGGTGCGCACCGGGCTGCTCACGTTCACCTACCTGCCGCCACCGTCCGAGGTGGCCGTCGGGCTCGGTGAGCTGCTCGGCAACGGCGAGCTGGGCACCGCGCTCGGGCACACCCTGTTCGCCGCGCTCACCGGCTGGGCCATCGCCTGCCTCGTCGGCGTGGCGGCCGGGTCGGTGCTCGGGCTGGTCCGCCCGGTGTGGACGTACTCGATGGCGAGCCTCGAGGCGCTGCGCGCGCTGCCGATCGTCGCGTTCGTGCCGGTCGCGGTGCTGCTGTTCGGCTTCTCCGTGCAGACCGAGATCATGGTCGCGTTCTACGCGGCGCTGTGGCCGATCCTGCTGAACACGGTCAACGGCATGCGCACCGAGGCCAGGCTGGTGGAGACCGGCCGGGTGCTGAAGCTGTCCCGCCCGGCGGTGCTGTGGAAGATCCGCCTGCCTGCGGCGACCGCGACGATCGTCGTCGGCATGCGGCTGGGGCTGTCCACTTCGTTGGTGCTGACGCTGGTGGCCGAGATGGTGGGCAACCCGGCCGGGCTGGGCTTCCTGCTGGTCACGAAGGGACAGGCGTTGCAACCGGGTCAGATGTTCGCGGCGGTGTTCGTCATCGGCGTCACCGGGATCGTCCTCAACGGACTCGTCATGGGCGCGGCGAGGCTGACCTTCCGCGGCCAGCTGGCCGCCGCCGGGGAGGCGTGATGCGGGGTACTCCTGTCCGCGGGCTCATCCCGCTGGTACTGCTGCTGGTGCTGTGGGAGGTGTTCGGCGACCCGTCCTCGCCGTACTTCCCGCCACCGTCCACCTGGGTCGACGGGGTGAAACCGCTGGTGGACGGCGACAAGCTGCTGCCGGCGATCGGTGACACCTCGCTCACGTTCGTGCTCGGACTGCTGATCGCGACCGTGCTCGGCGCGACCGTCGGCACGCTGGTCGGCGCTTCGCGCCCGGTGGACCGGGCGCTGTCGCCGAGCCTGGAGTTCCTGCGTGCGCTGCCCGCCGCGTCGCTGGTGCCGGTGGCCGCGCTGGTGCTCGGGTACACGGCGCAGATGAAGCTGGTGGTCGTGGTACTGCCTGCGACGTGGCCGATCCTGCTGACGTGCCGGTCGGCGCGGCGATCGCTGTCACCGGTGCTGCTGGACACGCCACGCACGCTCGGACTGTCCGGTTGGGACCGGATCACGAAGGTGCTCACCCCGGCGCTGCTGCCCTCGGTGTTGCTGGGCGTGCGGGTGGCGGCACCGCTGGCGCTGATCATCACGCTGCTGGTGGAGATCGTGACGCGGGTGAACGGTCTCGGCGCCGCGCTGGGCGCCGCGCAGGCGAGCTTCCTGTCCGCGCAGGTCTACGGGCTGCTCACGATCGCGGGGGTGCTGGGGTTCGTGGTGAACTGGGTCGTCACGCGCGCCGAGAACGCGGTGAGCCACCGCATGCGGGGGGCCACCTAGGAGCTGTGGATGACCGAAGTGGACACCGGGCCCTGGTACCGGTCGCTGGACCGGACCAGGTGGCGGGCGCTGATCGCCGCCAACCTCGGCTGGCTGTTCGACGGGTTCGAGACCTACGCGCTGATCCTCACCGCGGGTGTCGCGCTCAGCCAGCTGCACCCGGACGGCAACCCGGCGTTCTACATCGGACTCACCATCGCCGTGACCCTGCTCGGCTGGGGCGCGGGCGGGATCGTCGGCGGCATCGTCGCCGACTACCTCGGGCGCCGCCGCGTCCTGCTGCTGTCGATCACGCTGTACTCGGTCTTCACCGGCCTGTCGGCGTTCGCGTGGGATTGGGAGTCGTTCCTGATCCTGCGCCTGCTGACCGGCGTGACGCTCGGGTCGGAGTGGGGCACCGGCACGTCGCTGGTCGCGGAGATGTGGCCGCCGCACGCGCGGGCGAAGGCGGCCGGGCTCATGCAGTGCGGGCTCGGCCTCGGGTTCTTCGTGGCGTCGGCGGCGTGGCACTTCATCGCCCCGCTGGGGGAGAACTCGTGGCGGTACATGTTCCTCCTCGGGGTGCTGCCCGCGTTCTTCGCGCTGTGGCTGCGGCGCGGCGTGCCGGAATCGGACAAGTGGGCGAAAGTGGCGTCCCACCGGGCGTCCCTGCGGGAGCGGTCCTCCCTGACCGACGAAGAACGCGAGTACACGAAGTTCACGCTGCGCCAGATCCTGGCCGACCCGGCGCTGCGCCGCCTGACGATCCTTGGTTCGATCATGTCGACGGTCACCACACTCGCGTGGTGGGGCATCTCGACGTGGGTGCCCGCGTACGTCGGCAGCATCGCCGCCGAGGACGGCCACTCCCCGGAGAGCTACGCGTCGACCGCCGGGATGATCTACAACGCGGGCGCCATCGCCGGGTACGTCTCGCTCGGTTTCGCCGCCGACCGGTTCGGCCGCAGGGGCACCGTGTTCACCTACTTCGCGGCGTCGCTGATCATGACGCCGGTGCTGTTCCTGTGGACCTCGGACCTGACGCTGGTGCTGCTGCTGTGCGCGGTGAACGGGTTCTTCACGCTGGGCCAGTACACGTGGATGCCGGTGTGGCTGCCGGAGTTCTACCCGACACACCTGCGGGCGACCGGCGCCGCTTTCGTGTTCAACGCGGCACGGTTCATCGCGTTTCTCGGCCCGCTACTGGCCGGCACGATCATCGCGACACTGGGCGGCTACGGCACGGCGGCCACCGTGCTCGGCCTGATCTACGTCGTCGGCATGCTGGTGGTGCCGTTCTGCCCGGAAACCCGCGGCCGTGCCCTGCCGGAGTGACACGACCGCTCAGCGAATTAGAGTGGTTCTCGGGTATATCTCGTGCGAAGCTGCCTACTCTCCTGACACTTGGGTGAGCACGGACGAGGAGCAGATCGTGCGCAGAAACCAGTTCCGGGCGGCGTGCCCCGGCATCGGATGGGAACGCGAACAGAACAAACCGGCCACCACCATCGGTGGCCGCTCGCCCCGCTGGCAGGCCGCCCGCGACCCACGCCAGACACCGGAAACCCCGGACGAGGACACCGTCATCATCCGAGGCACGGACTGACCCGTCCACACGTGGGCCGCCGGCCGATGCCCTGAACGACGCCTTGCCGACGCCGAACGTCCCGAAGCGTCTTCCGGGACACGCACGCGTGCCGCGAAGGGGCCCGTCCGGCACGGACGCCCACCTCGGCCCGCACTTTCAGCACTCAGCCGAACTCGAGCCAAAAACATCCGCGCGTGATGTCGAGATCCGTCGCGCTGGTCCGACGTGGTGGTGAGAACAGACCACCGAGGACACGGAGCAAAGATCATGAACGAGACCACCGCACTGGCCGGGCGACGGGAGTGGATCGGGCTGGCGGTGCTCGCGCTGCCGACGTTGCTGCTGTCGCTCGACATGAGCGTCCTGCACCTTGCAGTCCCCCACCTCGCTGCCGACCTGCGGCCCAGCGGTTCCGAGCTGCTGTGGATCATCGACATCTACGGGTTCATGGTCGCCGGGTTCCTGGTGACCATGGGGACGCTGGGCGACCGCATCGGGCGACGAAAACTCCTCATGTTCGGTGGGGCCGCCTTTGGGGTGGCCTCCGTGGTGGCCGCGTTCGCCACCAGTCCGGAGATGCTGATCGCGGCCAGGGCCGCGCTGGGGGTCGCCGGCGCGACGCTGATGCCGTCGACGTTGGCGTTGATCAGCAACATGTTCGCGAACCCCCGGCAGCGCGGGGTGGCGATCGCCGTGTGGATGAGCTGCTTCATGGGTGGCATGGTGACCGGGCCGCTGGTCGGTGGCCTTCTGCTGGAGGCCGCCTGGTGGGGCGCCGTCTTCCTGCTCGCCGTGCCGGTCATGGTCCTCCTGCTCGCCACCGCGCCCGCGCTGCTGCCGGAGTACCGCGACGAGCAGGCCGGCCGGCTGGACCTGGTCAGCGTCGTCCTCTCGCTCGGGACCGTGCTGCCGGTCGTGTTCGCGCTGAAGGAGTTCGCCAAGGACGGGGCGTCCGCCGGCACCCTGCTGGTGCTGGTGTGCGGGCTGGCGGTGGGTGTGGCGTTCGTGCGTCGGCAGCGGACGCTGGCCGAGCCGATGCTGGACCTGAGCCTGTTCCGCAACCGGAAGTTCAGCGCGGCGCTGAGCATCGCTTCGATCGGTGCGCTGATCATGGGCGGGGTGTTCCTGCTGGTCAGCCAGTACCTGCAGCTGGTGGCCGGGCTGTCCGCCGTGGAGGCGGGCGTGGTGCTGGTGCCGCCGGCGCTTGCCGTGGTCGTCGGGTCGTTGATCGCGCCGCGGCTGGCCGGGCGGATCCGGCCCGAGTTCGTCCTCGGTTTCGGGATGCTCGTCGCCTCGGTCGGGATCCTGCTGTTCACCTGGGTCGGGACGGACGGGGTGGCGCTGGTGGTGGTCGGCATGTCGATCGCGTCGTTCGGCATGGGGCCGCAGGGGGTGCTGTGCACCGAGATGGTCATCAGCTCGGTGCCTGCCAGGAAGGCCGGGGCGGCCTCGGCGATGTCCGAGACCACCGGCGAGTTCGGGATCGCGATGGGCATCGCGCTGTTCGGCAGCGTCGGCATCGCCGTGTACCGCGACGAGCTGACCCTGCCCGCCGGCCTGCCGGGTGGCGCCGCCGCCGAGGCGACCGAGAGCATCGCCGGTGCCACCAACGTGGCTGCCGGGCTCGACCAGCAGCTGGCCGCCGGTCTGCTCGGTCCTGCTCGCGAGGCGTTCGCCAGCGGTCTGCACACCGTGGCCGCGATCGGCGCGGTCGTCGTCGCCGTGTTCGCGGTGGCCGGCATGGTGGTCCTGCGCAAGTCCCGCCCGGCGGCACCCACGACGGAACCGGAACCCGCCCCAGCACTGGTGGGCTGACAACCCAGGACAAGCGGACCGCGGCTGGCCTCGGAGCCAGCCGCGGTTCGCGTTCGCGGCATGAACCCACCAAACACCCAGCCCGAATCAGTTCGGGGCGTGGATCGGGGTGTTGGTGGACCTGCGCGGCGTACCGGCCAGGAACGCAAGCGCCAGCAGGCTCGCCGCGAGGAACAGGTGCAGCCAGTTGTCGGCCGCGTTGACCGGCACGATGTCCGCCGAGGCGTCGACGACCAGGCCGTAGGCGAACAGCGCCAGGTAGAAAAGCCCGCCGCCGACCAGGAAGACCCGGGCACCACGCGCGGTGGTGGCGAGCGCCAGCCCGGCCACCCCGAACGCGAGGTGCACGAGGTTGTGCAGGACGGACACGGCGAACACGCCGAACAGTTCGGCGGTCGACTCGTGGCCGGCGAAGGTCATGCCGTCGAGGCCGGTGGTCACCCCCGGGATGAACCCGAGCACGCCGACCAGCAGGAACACCGCCCCGGCTGCGGCCGACGCGATCCGGCCCGGCTCGGGACGGCCGAGTGGTGTGGTGGTCTCGCCCATCTGCTTCCGACCTGACATGGGACCGGCCTACCCGGCACGCCCCTGCCCAAACCGGTGTTACGCGGCCCGCCTCCGGGGTACGCCGGTGAACCGGTCGACCTGAGAAGGGAGGGCTTCCGATGCCAGATCCAGGCAGCCACAGCTACGACATCAACCGCACCCGCCTGCGGGCCGAGTACGACGACAACGGGGTGCCGGACCAGCACGCCGACCACGCGGCCAACGCCGAACTGCAGCGTGAGCACCCGCCGACGCGAGTCGGTGACCCCGAGCGGGCAGCCGGCCCGAAGTCGCAACGGCCGAGGGCCGGTGCGCCACCGCGCGATCCGCAGGACGTCATCCACGTGCGCAGCAGTGCGTTCGCCGACCACGACCTGATGCCCGAGCGGTTCGCGCACGACAACGGCAACATCTCACCGCCGCTGGAATGGGACGGGGTGCCGGACGGCAGCGCCGAGCTGGCGCTGTTGTGCGAGGACCCGGACGCGCCGGACGGGCCGTTCGTGCACTGGTTCGTCACCGGCATCAAGCCGGACGTCACGGCCGCCGACGAGGGTGAGCCGCCGCCGACCGGCGCGCAGGAGACCAACGGGTTCGGCGAGCAGGGCTGGGGCGGCCCACAACCGCCCGTCGGCGACGAACCGCACCGGTACTCCTTCCGGGTGTACGCGTTCGACCACCTCCAGCGCGTGCCGAGGGACCTGCCCGCCGCCGACCTGCGGGCCACTCTGGACGACCGCGCGACGGCGACCGGCACGCTGGTGGGACGATTCGGCCGCTGACCACAGCCGCCGGGTGATGATGGTGGCGTGCACATCGCAGCAGAGGTGGTCGCGCTCGTCGTGGCGGTTCTGGTCGTCACGACGGTCGCGCGCAAACTCGACTGGTCGGCGCCGCTGTGCCTGATCGCGGTCGGTGTGGGTGCCTCCTACATCCCCGGCGTGCCCGGCTACCACCTGTCGCCCGAGGTCGTGCTGGTCGGGCTGCTGCCGCCGCTGCTGTACTCGGCGGCCATCCAGACCTCACTGCTGGACTACCGCAGGATGCGCGGCCCGATCGCGCTCCTGTCGGTGGGGCTGGTGGTGTTCACGACGTTCGGCGTCGGGCTCGTGGCGTGGGCGGTGGTGCCGGGGCTGCCGCTGGCGGCGGGCATCGCGCTCGGGGCGGTCGTCGCGCCGCCGGACGCGGTGGCGGCCAGCGCGGTCGCGCGGCGGGTCGGCATGCCGCGCAAGCTGGTCCGGCTGCTGGAAGGTGAGAGCCTGTTCAACGACGCGGCCGCGCTGGTCGCGCTGCGCACCGCGATCGCCGCCATCGCCGGGTCGGTGACGCTGTGGCAGGTCGGGCTGGACTTCGCGCTCGCCGCGGTCGGCGGCGCGGTCGCCGGGCTGCTGGTCGGGGTCGTGGCCTCCTACGTGCGCAACCGGCTCGAGAACCTCGAGACCGACACCGCCCTGTCGTTCGCGGTGCCGTTCGTCGCCTACCTGCTGGCCGAGGTCGTGCACGGGTCGGGGGTGCTCGCGGTGGTGACCGCCGGGATCATCCTCGGCCACCGGTCGCCGACCATCCTGTCCGGACAGGCACGGCTGGCGAGCAGGCACAACTGGCAGACCATCCAGTTCCTGCTGGAGAACATGGTCTTCCTGCTGATCGGGCTGCAGGTGCGGCAGATCGGCGAGGAGGTCGCCGACAGCTCGCTGTCCACGGCCACGATCGCGGGCATCTGCGCCGCGGTGCTCGCCGCGACGATCGGCACCCGCATCGTGTGGCTGCTCGGCATCGGCACGGTGAAACGGATCAGCAGGAAGCTCACCGGCAGACGCGGGCATGTGTGGCCGTGGAGCTACTCGGCGGTGATCGCGTGGGCGGGCATGCGCGGCGTGGTCACGCTGGCCGCGGCGTTCATCCTGCCCGCGGACACCCCCGAACGCGCGGTGCTGGTGCTCGCCGCGTTCGTGGTGGTGGCGGGCACGCTGGTCGTCCAGGGCATGACGCTGCCCCGCCTGGTCCGCAGGCTGGCGCTGCAGCCACCCGACCCGGCCGAGGACGCGCTGCAGGAGGCGGCCGTGCTCAACGACATGGGCGCGGTCGCGCTCGAACGCCTCGACGAGATCCGCAACCCGGACGACCCGCCGGAGGTCATCGCCCGGCTGCGGAACCGGCTGCAGGACCGCACCGACTCGGCGTGGGAACAGCTCGGCAGGCAGAGCGCGCTCGCGGAGACCCCCAGCGACGCCTACCGCAGGCTGCGCACCGAGCTGATGAAGACCGAACGGGAGCAGGCGCTGAAGGCCCGCGACACCGGCCAGGCCGACGACGTGGTGCTGCGCAGGATCCTGGAACGGCTCGACATCGAGGAGTCCATGCTGGACCGCGAGGACGACGCGGAGGTGCTGTCCCACCGCGAGCTGCGCACCCCGGTGGCGACCGCGGGCTCGTGCAGGCACCTCGACCGGCCGCGGCCGGAGGTGCGTCCTTCCGCGGCCGACGTGTGCACCGCGTGTGTCGAGGAGGGCACCACCTGGGTGCACCTGCGGTTGTGCCTCGACTGCGGCACCGTCGCGTGCTGCGACTCGTCACCGCGCAAGCACGCCGCGAGCCACTTCCACGACACCCGGCACCCGGTGATGCGCAGCTTCGAGCCGGGTGAGACGTGGCGCTGGTGCTATGTGGACAGTCAGCTCGGCTGACCGTCGTCGAACGGTGGCACATCCGGGTCGTCGTCAGCCGGCGGCTCCGGATCGGCCCACTCCTCTGCGCGCGTCGGGCCCGTGCCCTTCAGCATGCCGTCCATCTCGGACTTCAGCTGGTCGTCCTCACGTGGGGAGTGCTGGTCGCTTTCTCGTCGCATCGGAACCTCCCTTTCCGTCCGAGGCCGTACCCCCGGCCCGGGGTGGACAAACGGCAGCGCCCGCTCCTGCGCCGCGGCTCGTGCCCTGAAAGGCGCGTTGAGGGCGCTGAGCGCCCTCAACGCGCCTTTCAGGGCACTGGTCCACGCGGCCTGCGCGGTCTGCCGGTGCTTCTCCGCTGGCCGATCTCGTTGTGCACGCAACCGGGCCGAGGTGTGGCGGACCCGTCGGTGTTCGTCCTGCGCCACCCGATCGCGCACAAACCGGGCAAACCGCGTGTCGCCGTGTGACCGCACTGCCCACCTGGAGTAGAACTGGGTGCACGTGCAGCCGCCGTACGAGTGATGCACGTGCATTCGCCTTCTGCAAATTGCATGTGCAGCGTATTATCACATTCCGTGACTAGAACAGCGAAACACGTCACCGAGCGCCGTGACCCCACGCCGGTGCTGCGGACGGCGGTGCAGACAGCGCAACGCAAGCTGTTACTCAGCGGACGCGACCTCGCGGACGTCAACGAGACACTGGCCAGATTGTTCGCCGAGCTGGCCCCGATCCACGCCGAGCTCGCGGCCACCGCGGCCGCCGCGCCCCACGGCCCGGTCGCGGCCGTGCTGGCGCAGCTGCGGGTGGGCTTCGCGCACGCGACGGAGGGCCGTCCCGAACCCGCGATCAACAGCGTGATCACCGCGGCGACGACCGCGATCCGCCTCGCCGACGACGCGACGCTGGACCGCGAGTACGCCGACTCCGCCCGCTGGCGCTGAGGCCCACCGAACCGGGGCGGTTCAGCCTGCGACTGCCCTGCACGACGCTTTCGGGGCATCGGGGCCGGGAAAGGCCCCGGTGCTGGAGCACCCGACGGGCTCCAGCACCGGGGTGGGGACCGGCCGGCACCGGCCCCCGTCCGGGTTACCCGGCCAGCGGTGCCCGCAGCACCGTCGCGATCGCGACGAGCTGTGCGCGGGTGTCCGCGTTCGGGACCGTGTTCGCCACCTTCGTGAAACGGTCGAGCGCCTGCCCGGCCTGGCGGTTCAGCCCCACGCGGGCCAGGTGCTCCGCGGTCGCGAGGTGGACGTAGAGCTGGAGGTAGCTCGCCAGCCCCAGTTTGCCTTCCATCCGGTACCGCACCAGGAGGTCGGCCGCGGTGTCCCACGTGACCGCCACGACGAACGGGACCTTCACCTCCCTGGCGTTGCCCGCCTCGTCGGTGGCCACGACGCGCAGCTCGTGCGCGCCTGCCACCGGCGTGACGGACAGCGGGGCCTGGACACGCTTGCCGTCCAGCTCCACCAGCACCGACGCGACACCCGACGCGGGGTCCGCCGCCGCTGCGGACAGCGTCAGCTCGGTGCCGACCACGTACTCCCGGCCGGACTCCACCCCCGACACCGACACCGCCGGTGCGGACGTGTCGACCATCGCGGTCGCCGGGACCGCGGCCGAGACGTTGCCCGCGGCGTCGACCGCGCGGAACTCCAGTGCGTGGCCACCGTCCCGGTCCAGCACCACCGGTGCCGTGTAGGCCGTCCACTCACCGGCACCCGCCCGGTACTCGACCCGGACCTCGCCTTCCCGGTCGTCGGTCGCCGTCGCGGTGACCGACGCCGCCGTGCGGTGCCAGCCGTTCGCACCGTCCGGGGTGGACACCGCGACCTCGACGGACGGCGCGGTGCGGTCCGGCGTGCCGACCCGGTAGTAGTCGAACCCGACCGTCGCCGGTGCGGTCTGCTCCGGACCGATCGCCATCAGGCCCGCCGAGGTCAGCTCGGCGTCGTTGGTGACCGGGTCACCGAGCGAGGTCCAGTTGACGCCACCGTCGCTGATCTCCGCCGCGTACTCGTTGCCCGTCTTCGTGAGCCGCAGGAAGAACCAGCCGCTCTCGGACGAGTCCGCGATGTCGATGTTCCGGTTGCCACCGTTGCCGAACTGGCCGTCCTTTTCGGACACCAGCTCCGCGTGCAGGTTCCGTGCCGTGCCGCTCGCGTTCTGCGCGACCACGTCGAACTTGACGTAGTCGTCGTCGCCGCCGTACACGATCAGACCGGCCAGCTGCCACCGGTGCAGCATCGTCGGGGTCACCTTCGTCTCGATCGTCCAGTCCCCGGCCGGGACCTTCTGGAGCACGAAGTTGCGTGGCGAGCCGTTGTCGGCACCGTTGATGTCGCCGGGCTGCGTCTGGATCTTCAGCTGCCCGCCCGCCAGCGAGACGTGGCCCGAGTCGTAGCGCACCACGTTCGTCCAGCGGCACCCGTCGAGCCCTGCGCCGTCGAACTCGTCGGCCGCGTCGCGCTCACCGGTCTCGGTGGTGTCCGGCGTGACCGTGAAGTGGTCGAACACGGCGTCCACGCTGTGTGCCGCGGTGTCACCCGCGGCCACCAGCCCGACCTTCGCGCCCGCGAGCACGGCAGCCGAACCGGCCAGCTCGGTCCAGTCCTGCCCGTCGGTCGAGTACGCGGCGCTCAGGCTCGTCCCGTCACTGGCGAGCCTCAGGTGCGCGGTCGACGGGAAGTCCGCGGGCAGTGCCACGTTGGCATGCCACGTCCTGCTCCCGTCGGCCTCGGTCTGGAACTCGAGCAGCCTGCCGCCGGAACTGTTGGCTGTGAACGCCAGCTTGACGTAGTCGTCGTCGCCGCCGTGCACCAGCATCCCGGCGTGCTGCCACCCTCGGGTGTGCGCGAGCGACACCGTGGTCGTCGCGGTCCACTCGCCGGGCCGCATCGCCTGGCCGACGAAGCTGATCGGCCCTTCGGCCGCCTCGTTGATGTCGCCGTTCGTCACCGGCAGCACCAGCTTGCCGCCCTCGATCCGCACCGGCAGGTCCGGTCCGTTCCGGACCGTGGACCACCTGGTGCGGTTCAGCGAGTCGCCGTCGAACGCGTCGGTGCCCTGCACGAGACAGGTCGGGCCCGGCTCCGGCTCCGGGCCGGGGCCCGGTGTCCACGCCTCGTCCGAGAGCGTCCAGCCGGTGAACTCGACCTCGCTGGTGGCGGCCGCGTTGTGCGCGGTCACCGCGAGCCCGACGTCCTGGACGGACCCGGCGGCCGGCAGCGTCACGGGGTCGCCGACGGCGGTGAAGCTCTCGCCGTCCTTGCTCCAGTACGCGGTGTACTGGTCGCCGTCGCGCACCAGCCGCACCCACGCCGGGTACGACGTGGAGCTCGCACCGGTGCTCGCGTCGAGCTGGCCGTTGCCGTCGCTGTCGCGCAGCCACTCGAACCCGCCACTGGGCCGGATCGCCAGCATCGCGTAACCCGGGGACCTCCCCAGCTGCGTGACGTCGTCGCGGACGATGATCCCGGCCTTCGCCGAGCCTGCCGAGTTGCCCTGCCGCTCGATCTTCACCGTGGCCGTCCACTCGGTGCCCGCCGCGCCCGGCAGGTACACCGAGCCGTACTCGTCGGTGCCCTGCCACATGTTCGCGCCACCGGCGTCGACGACCCACGTGTCGGTGTCCGGCCGGTCGAACGTGGCGGTGACGTTGCTGTAGGTCTGCCACGCGCCGTACAGGTCACCGACCTCCACCTGCACGATGCGGGACGTCGTCGACGCGCCCTTGTCGTTGGTGGCGACCGCCGTGAGCCGGTACCGCGCCTCGTTCGCCGCGTTCCAGGTGACCTCGTACGGGGCCGAGGTGTCGGCACCGATCGACTGGCCGTCGGAGAAGAACTCGACCTTCGTTACCGTGTTCTCCGCGTCGGTCGCCGACGCCCGCACCGTGACCGCACCCGGTTCCAGGTCGGCCTCCGGGGTCGGCGCGGTCACCGCGACCTTCGGCTTGGACGTCGGGGAGACGCCCTTGCCGTCGGCCTCGACGAAGTTCAGCCGCCGCTCCCCGGCACCGGGGAACACCGCGTACAGCGTGAACGTCTCGCCGGGGTCGGTCACCGCGACCGGCACGTCCACATAGGACACCGGGCCGGTGGCGGGGAGCTGCGCGGTGCCCAGCAGCGGGCCGTCCGGTGCGTCCCGCCGCAGCTCGATCGCACCGGCCGCGTTGGCCGACGCCCGCACCACCAGCGCGTCCACGTTGTGCAGGTTCACCGGGTGGTACGCAGCCCAGGCGCCGTTCTGGCCGGTGATCGCGTCGCCGTGGCCCTCCACGTCCCGCGACGGGCCGACGGTGACGTCGGAGGACCGGTCGAAGAACTCGGCCTCGCGCTGCTTGGCGAACAGCAGCGTGTTGTCCGAGCCGGTGAGCGCGGGAATGCCGCCCTCGCCGCCCGCGTCGGTGTACCGGCCGTCGATCGCGTAGAAGACGTTCATGCCCTCGCCGTGGCCGCCGCCCAGCGACGTCACGACCGAACCCGTTCTGCCGTGCAACGGCTCGCCGGGGTGCGCGTGCTCGTCGTGGCCGAGCGCGGGCTGGATCACCACGTCCGCGTCGTCGATCGTCGCGTCCTCGGCGTCGGAGACGTCCAGCTGCCAGGAGACCTCGTCACCGAAGTCGAAGAACGCGCCGTTCGGCGGGAGCTGGAAGTCCACCTCCGGTCTGGTGTTGCCGACCGTGATCGGCACCGTCGTGGTGCCGGTCTTGCCGTGCGGGTCGGTCACCGTGAGCCGCGCGTCGTAGACGCCGTTCTCGCCGTAGGTGAACGACGGCGACGGCTCGGTCGAGTCGGTCGTGCCGTCGCCGGTGAAGTCCCACGCGTAGGTGAGCGCCTCGTTCTCCGGGTCCGTGCTCGACTCACCGTCGAACGTCACGTCGAGCGGCGCGTGCCCGGAGTCGGGGGTCGCGACCGCCTTCGCCGTCGGGGACCGGGACCCGGACACGTAGTCCACGCGGTACAGGCCCGAGTTCGGGTTGTCCCGGCCGAAGCCGCCACCCCAGTCGAGCACGTACATCGAGCCGTCGGCCCCGAACTTCGAGTCGATCGGCGCGAGGAACTGCGTCTCCGGCAGGAACGGGTTGACCTTCTCGACACCCGTGCCCGCCTCGTCCGGGATGATCGAGTACATCTTGTTCCGCGACCACTCGTAGAAGAACGCCTTGCCGTCGTACGAGGACGGGAACTTGGTGTCGGACGCCAGGTCCGGGTCGTAGTCGTAGAACGGGCCGCCCATCGGGGCGAGACCGCCGCCGGCCGGGATGACCTCCGGCACCGACGAACGCTGGTAGCCGTACCACAGCTGCGCGGGCTTCGCAGGCGGCAGGTTCACCAGCCCGGTGTTGCGGATCGAGTCGTTCACCGGGTTGGCGCAGTCGAAGAACGCACCGACCGTCACCGGGTTGGTCCGGTAGTCGACGTCCCGGAACGGCTCGTTGTCGCCCATGCACAGCGGCCAGCCGTAGAACCCCGGCTCGGTGATGAGGTTCCATTCGACGATGCCCGCAGGCCCTCGGTTCGCGAGGTTGTCGGTGCCGTTGTCCGGTGCGTAGTCGGCGACGCCGAGCGAACCGGTCTTGGGGTCGATCGCGAACCGGAACGGGTTGCGGAAGCCCATCGCGTAGATCTCCGGCCGGGTCTTCTCCGTGCCCGGCGCGAACATGTTGCCCTCGGGGATGGTGTAGGTGCCATCCGCCTGCGGGACGATCCGCAGCACCTTGCCGCGCAGGTCGTTCGTGTTGGCCGAGGTGGCCCGCGCGTCGTGGAACGTGCCGTCGCGTTCGGACAGTGGCGCGTAGCCGCCGGAGGGTTCCGAGTGCGGGTTCACGTCGTCGCCGACCCCGAGGTACAGCGAGCCGTCCGGCCCGAAGTCCAGGCCGCCGCCGGTGTGACCGGGCTCGTCGGGCAGCCGCCGCGCGGGCACGTCGAGCAGGACCTTCTCCGAAGCGGGATCGATCTGGGAGCCTTCACCCACGGTGAAACGGGACAACCGGTTGACGAAGTTCGCCGGGTCGGTGTCGTCGTCGCTCGCCGGCGAGTAGTACACGTACAGCCAGCCGTTGTCGGCGAAGCCCGGATCGAGCGTGATGCCGAGCAGGCCGTCCTCACCGCCGGAGTACACCGGGATGGTGATCGCGGTCGAGGTGGTCCGTGCTTCCGGGTCGTACACGCGGATCTGGCCGCGGACCAGCTCGGTGAAGAACACCCGGCCGTCCGGCGCGACGTCGATCGCGTACGGCGCGCTCGTGTTCTGGTCCAGCGGCACGCGCTCGAACTGGTCCCACACGGTGCCGCCGCAGTCGCCAGCCTCGATACCGGCCGCGTACTTCACACCGCCGAGGATGTGCTGCACCAGCGCGGGTTCCTGCGTGTAGTGCGCACCGAAGTGACCCATTCCGGTCATCCACGCGCGGCCGCCGTCATAGGGCTTGCACCACGAGATCGGGTGGTCGTAACCCATCCCGTTGGAGCCGGGGTCGTAGGTCGACTCGTCCATCGTGGCCAGCACGTGGGCCTCGCCCCGGACGTTGGCCGAGAAGTTGTACCACTCGTCGGCGCGGTCCCAGCGCTGCGGAAGGTGCTTGGTCGAGGGGTGTGTGCGGTCCTCGACGCGGACCGTGCCCGGGAGGCCGGGGCTCGAGCCGGTGGCGGCGTGACCGGGCATGAGCGCGCCGATCATGGTGTCCCACCAGGTGTAGTTGCCGCGCATGTCGGTCGCGTTGTGGATCGCGACGATGCCGCCGCCCGCCTGCATGTAACGTTCCAACGCGGCCTTCTCCTCGGCGTTCCACGGATCGCCGGAGGCCTGGAACATGACGAGCGCGTCGAAGTGCGCGAGGTCGGTGTCGTTGAACACCGACGAGTCCTCGGTGTGCTCCGAGGTGATGCCGGCGTCGGCGAAGGTCTGGGTGAGCACGGGCACGCCCTGCTCGATCGCCTCCGTGTGCCGGAACTGGGTGGTCTTGGTGAAGATCAGGACGTGCGCTTCGCCGTGCTCGCCCGGGTGGGCGGTCGCGGGCGCCGCGCCGAGCATGGAGATCGCCATGGCGCCCGCTACCGCGGTCGCCGTGGATCTGCGTAGGTTCATGAGCGTGGGGACCTCTCCACTGAGGTGACAGCAGCGGGAACTCGTTCCGGTGTCATGACCCGCGCGGCGTGCCGGCGCCGTCGGGGAGCACTGGCCTAACGCATCACCCTCCTCAGGAACGCCAGACCGTCGGTGGCGATGGCGTCCTGCGTCCGTGCCAGCGGACGCCACACCGAGGCGGCGGTCGCGATGGTCGCGTTCTCCGCGGTGAACGACTCGATCACCAGCGGGCCGTCGTAGCCGGTCTCGTCGAGTGCCGCGAGGAAACCGGGCCAGTCGAGGTGGTCCGCGCCGGGCGCGCCGCGGTCGTTGGCGCACACCTGGACGTGCACCAGCCGCGGCCCCGCCCTGCGGACGGCGGCGGCGACGTCGGTCTCCTCGATGTTCATGTGGTAGATGTCCAGCGCGATCCCGCAGCTCTCCGGCAGCCCGTCGAGCGCGTCGAGTGCCTGGTCGACGGTGTTGAGCAGGCTGGTCTCGTAGCGGTTCAACGGTTCGAGGCCGACCCGGATCCCGGCCGCCGCCGCGTGCTCGGCGACCGGCGCGAGCCCGTCGCGCAACTCGGCGTACCGCGTCCGCCGTTCCTCGTCGGACATCCGCCAGGTGCGGCCGACCGACGCGTACGCCGGTCCGGCGATCACCGGGGACCCGACCACCTCCGCCACGTCGACGACGTGGCGGAGGTAGTCCTGAGTGGACAGCACGGTGGTGGCGTCGGCGGCCACCAGCTCCCGCCCCTCCCCCATCACGAGCACGACCGAGGCGGCCAGCCCGTGATCGGCGAGGAGCGCCCTCGCCCGTGCCGGGTCCCAGTCACCGGGGTTCTCGACCGGCAGCTCGACCACGTCGAACCCCCAGCCCGCGATCCTCGGCACCAGCTCCGCCAGCGCGGCGTCGGAGAGCGGTGAGCGCCACACCCAGGTGTTGACGCCGATGGCGTGCCTCATCGTGTCCTCAGCGGTCCTTCCAGGCGTTGGGGAACCCCGGCAGGTCCTCGCCACCGAACTTCGCGTAGTGCAGGCTCGGCATGTCCTTGTTGCGCTCGAGGAACTCGTCCCGGTCGGCGTCGGTGATCGGCTCCTGCGGCAGCACCCACTCGCTCGGCACCTGCTCGCCCTTCCAGATCTTCACCGCGGCCAGCACCGGCGTGCGCCACTGGAAGTTCGAGTACACCGGCGCGATCGCGGTCATGCCGGTGTCCTTCCACTTGCGCATGAACGACAGCTCGTCCTCACCGGCCATCACCGGGTAGTCCTTGCCCGCGTCCTCGAACGCCTCGACCGCAGCGACCGCGCCGTCCCCGGCGTCCATCCAGATGCCGTCGACGTCGCCGCGCTGCAGGTACTGGGTGACGATGTCCTTGATCTTCGCGCCGTCGCCGCCGGTGAACTCGTCGCCGAGCACCTCGAGGTCGCTGTCCCCGAAGATCTGCTGCGCCGCGGCCCAGCGGTGCTCGAGCACGTCGACGCCGGGCAGGATGCGCAGCGCCAGGACCTTCGACCCCGGCTCCAGCTTCTCCACCAGGAACTCGGCCGCGTCCGCGCCGTAGGCGTAGCCGCCGATCGGGTGGATGAACGTGACCATGCAGTCGCTGTTGACACCGCGGTCGAACACGATCACCGGCACCCCGCTCTCACAGGCCGTCTCGACGGCCGGGGTGAGGGTGGCGGTGGTGGACGGCGAGATGATGATCGCGTTGCAGTCACCGGCGTCCACGAACGCCTGGATGTCGGAGATCTGCTGGTTGTCGTCGTCCCCGGCGTCGGAGACACGGAAGTCGCTGATCTCGCCCGCCTGCTTGAGGACCTCCACCTGCTGCTGCATGGTGATGAAGCCGGTGACCCGCCACGGGTTGGACACCGAGGCGTTGGAGAAGCAGAGGGTCTTGCCGTCCTGCTTGTACTCCGCGGTGTCGACCAGCTCGGGTTCGATCATCTGCAGCCACGGCTGGTCGGCCGGGCCCTGTGGTTCCTCGTCGCGCTGGGCGAGCTGCCTGTCGTACTCGGCCTTGACGAACCACTCGCCGTCAGCGGACTGCTCCTGCTCCGTCTCACCGCCCCCGCCGGGTGGCTGGTCGGTCGGGGCGTCGGTGGCGCAGGCGGTCAGCGTGAGTGCCGCGGCGGCTAAGCCTGCGACGAGGCCATGCGTTCTCCGCATCGGTTCCTCCTCGGGGTAGCGAGCTTGTGTGGCTATGACTTGGGAAGGAACGGCCCTCGCCGCTCCCGTGCGGCCCATGCGACGGCCGCGACGATGATCAGGCCCTGCACGGTCGGCCGGATGGTCGACGGCATGCTCAGCTGGTTGAACAGGGTGAACAGGGCTTCGACGGTCAACGCGCCCGCCATCGCGGCCAGCACGGTGCCACGGCCGCCGCCGAGCACCACGCCGCCGAGGACCACCGCCGTGATCGCGGTGAACTCCAGGCCCTCGCCGACCTGTGCGGTGACGCCCGCGTACCCGCCGATGAGCACCCCGGCGAGCGTCGCGAGCACGCTCGACAGCACGAACGCGGCCGTGCGCACCCACCACACCCGGACACCGGAGAACGCCGCCGCCCGCTCGTTGTCCCCGGCCGCGATCAGCGTGCGGCCGAAGGGTTTCCGCATGAACACCACCGCGGCGACCACCACGGCGGCGGCGACCAGCAGCGCCCACGGCAGCTGCCGCAGCACCGGCATGTCGATCCCCTCGCGACCGGCCTGCCGGAACCCGTCGGACAGCGCCCCGGTCGGCGCGCCGCCGGTCCAGAGCCGGATCGCACCGTAGAGCACGAGCATCATGCCGAGCGTCGCGATCAGCGAGTGGACCTTGAGGACGGTCACCACGAGCCCGTTGACCAACCCGACCAGCACACCGAACGCGAGCATGAGGAGCAGCACCGGAACGGTCCGGCCTTCCTCCCCGTCGATCACCGCGGCCGCGATGACCACCTGCGCGCCGACCAGCGAGCCGACCGAGAGGTCCAGCTCCCCGCACACGATCACGAAGTACTGCCCGACGGCCAGGATGACCAGCGGCGCCGCCTTCTTCGCGAACGCCATCAGCGACGGCGGCTCGAAGAAGCTCGGGTTGAGGAACAGGATCGCGACGAAGACCAGCACCAGCAGGGCGAACACCGTCGCACTGCCGCCGCCGAACAGCCGCGCGGCAGCGGCGGCGGCCGGTCTGCCCGGCTTGGTCTCCTCGGGTGCGGTGGTCGTCATCGGTCCGCTCCCCGTCCCGCCGGTACCGGTTCGTCCGGGGCCGGATCCCTCGGCGGGCCCGGTGGACCGCCGTTCCCGTCCGGCCCGAACCTCGGTCTGCTCGCCCGCCGGTCGATCTGCCTGCGGGCGTAGATGGCGACCGCCGCGATGATCACGACACCGCGCAGCACGTCCTTGAAGAACGGGTCGACCTGCAGGATGTTGAAGACCGTGTCCAGCACCGCCAGGATCAGCACCCCGGCGAGCGTCCCGGCGATCCCGCCCCGGCCGCCCATCAGCAACGTCCCGCCGAGCACGACCGCCGCGATGGAGTCCAGGTCGTAGCCCGAGCCGTAGACCAGCGCGCTGCCCGTCCCGAACCGGGCCGCGATCAGCAACCCGGCGACCCCGGCCGCCACCGAGCACAGCACGTGCGCGGTCACGAGCACGCGGCCGGTCCGGATGCCCGACAGCCGCGCGACGTCCTGGCTGCCGCCGACCGCGAACATGTGGAACCCGGTGCGGGTCCGCCGCAGGTACAGGATCCCCAGCACCACCGCGATCAGCATCACCGCCGTCGACACCGGAAGGAACCCGATCCGGCTGTACCCGAACTGCTGGAACGACGAGGGCACCGCACCGGCGGGCCCCTTGTAGTTCGTGTCCAGGTAGCCCTTGATGATCAGGCCCATGCCCAGGGTGGCGATGAACGGGTTCACCTTCAGCACGGACACGATCAGCCCGTTCAGCAACCCGATCCCCGCCGCCACGACGAGCACCGCCGCGATGCCCAGCGGCACCTTCGCCGGGTCACCGGCCATGGTCGTCGCGCCGACGAGGCTGCACAGCGCCATCACGTAGCCGACCGACAGGTCGAGCGAGCCGCACAGGATCACGAACGTCTGCCCCAGCGCCACGAACCCCAGCAGGCTGGAGCGGGTCAGCATGTCGACGAGGTTGGCCGTGCCGAACAGGTTCCCGCCGTCGACGGCCACCAGCACGGCACCGATCACCAGCACGCCGAGCAGCGCAAGGTACACCAGCTCCGTGCTGCCCAGCCGTCCGCCGAGCCCTCGTCTGTCCACTGTGGTCATGACGTCACCTGGCCCGTCGCGACCTGCATGACCGCCTCCTCGTCGGCGCCCGCGGGCAGCTCGCCCGCGATCCGGCCGTCCCGCAGCACCACGATCCGGTCGGCCATGCCGATGACCTCCTGCAGCTCGGAGGAGATCATCAGGATCGCGACGCCACGCGCGGACAGCTCGCGCATCAGCGTGTACACCTTCTGCTTCGCACCGACGTCGATGCCCCGGGTCGGCTCGTCGAGCACGATCACCGCCGGGTCGGCGGCCAACCACTTGGCCAGCACGACCTTCTGCTGGTTGCCGCCGGACAGGAACCGGACCTCCTGGTCGCCGCCGCGCGACACGAGTTCGAGCGACGACAGGATCCCGGGGATCTGCCTCGCCTTCCGGCTGGACTGCCGGGGCAGCACCGCGTCCAGCACCAGCCGGGCGTTCGCGGTCACGGACTGGTTGAGGGCGAGACCCTCCGCCTTGCGGTCCTCGGTGACGAGCGCGAGCCCGGCACGCACCGCCTGCCGCGCCGACCGGGGCGACACCCGCTTCCCGTCGACCTCGATCGTGCCCCTGGTGAACCGGGCGACGCCGAACAACGCGTGCGCGATCTCCGTGCGGCCGCTGCCCTGCAGCCCGGCGAGCGTCACGATCTCGCCCGCCCGCACCTCGAGGTCGATGCCGTCGAGCTGCTCGTTGCCACCACCGGAGATCCGCAGTCGGACCTCCCCCGTGACCGTGTCCGGCAGTTTCTCCGGGAAGAAGCTCGTGATGGGCCGTCCCACCATCTTGCGCACCAGCTCGTCCGGCGTGATGTCGGCGGTGGGCACGGTGTCCACGAGCGCACCGTCCTTGAGCACGGTGACCCGGTCGGACAGGTCGAAGATCTCCTTGAGCCGGTGCGAGACGTACAGGATCGCCATCCCGCGTTCCCGCAGCGTGCGGACCAGGCCGTACAGCAGCTCGACCTCCTCCTCGGCGAGTGCCGCGGTGGGCTCGTCCATCGAGATGATCCGCGCGTCGTAGGACAGCGCCTTGACGATCTCGACGATCTGCTGCCCGGCGACGGACAGCGTGCGCACGCGGCGCTGCGGGGAGATCGACTCCAGGCCGAGGTCGCGCAGCAGCGCGGCGGTGTCGGCGTTCATGCGGTCGGCGTCGACCAGCCCGCGCCTGCGTGGCTCGCGGCCGAGGAACACGTTCTCCGCGACGGTGCGCTCCGGCAGCAGGTTGAACTCCTGGAACACCGTCGACACACCGGCCTGCTGCGCCTGCAGCGGGTGGGCGAAGGTGACCTCGCGCCCGTCCAGCTCGATCGTGCCCGCCTCGGCGTGGTGGACCCCGGCCAGCACCTTCATCAGCGTCGACTTGCCCGCGCCGTTCTCCCCCATGAGCGCGTGCACCTCGCCGGCCCTCAGCTCCAGGTCGACGCCGTGGAGCACACGGACGCCGAGGAACGACTTCTGGATGCCCCGCATCCGCAACACGGTCTCTGTGAGCGGCGCCACTGCCATGCGCAGAACCTAACCCGACTTTTGACACTTAACAATCAAAAGTTGCGATTCCGTTGCCGCGATATGTTTCGGGAGCCAACGGAACTACGGTGTGTTTCACTGAACAGATGGTGGAAGGCCCGGTCATGAACGGCTTCGCCGACAACGGCGGTGCCGGCGCACTGCTGCGGCTCATGCGGGACGGCAGACCACGCACCCGCTCCGAGCTGGCGGCCCTCACCGGGCTCGCCCGGTCGACGATCACGCAACGTGTCGAGGCACTGCTCGGCGCGAACTTCGTGCTGCCGGTCGGCGAGGCGACCTCGACGGGTGGCCGGCCCCCGACGCAGTTCGCGTTCAACCCGGCCGCACGCGTCACGCTGTCGGCCGACATCGGCGCGACGCACGCGCGGATGGCCGCCACCGACCTGGCCGGCGAGGTCCTCGCCGAGCACCGCGACGACCTCGACGTCGCGCTCGGGCCGGTACCCGTCCTCGAATGGGTGGTCGCCACGTCGCACGAGCTGCTGGCCAAGGTCGGCAGGACGCTGACGGACCTGCTCGGCGTGGGGATCGGCCTGCCCGGCCCGGTCGAGCACTCCTCCGGCAGGCCGGTGAACCCGCCGATCATGCCCGGCTGGGACAATTTCGACGTGCAGGCCTACCTGACCGAGCACCTCGGCGTGGTCGCGCTGGTCGACAACGACGTGAACATCATGGCGCTCGGCGAGCACTTCACGCAGTGGCCGACCGCGGCGCACATGATGTTCGTGAAGGTCGCCACCGGTATCGGCAGCGGCCTGATCAGCCACGGCCGGCTGCACCGGGGCGCCCAGGGCGCGGCGGGCGACATGGGCCACCTGCAGCTGCCGCACGGCGCCGACATCGTGTGCCGGTGCGGCAACACCGGCTGCCTCGAAGCGGTGGCGAGCGGCGCGGCCATCGCTGCCAGGCTCACCGAACAGGGCCTGCCTGCCAGGTCCAGCCAGGACGTGGTGGCGCTGGCCAGGGGCGGCTCGGTCGAGGCACTGCACCTGGTGCGCCAGGCAGGCCGCGACATCGGCGAGGTGCTCGCCGCGGCGGTGAGCCTGTTCAACCCGTCGATCATCGTGATCGGCGGGTCGCTCGCGCAGGCGGGCGAGCACCTGATCGCGGGTGTCCGCGAGGTGGTCTACCGGCGGTCACTGCCGCTCGCCACGCAGGACCTGCGCATCGTGCAGTCCCGCACCGGCGACCGGGCGGGCATCATCGGCGCCGCGGTCATGGTCATCGACCACGCGCTCGCCCCGATGCAGGTGGACACCCACATCTTCGCCAGTCCGCCGCCCCGGGTCTCGTAACAACCGGTGCCGTCAATGGGCCGTTCAGGGCGCTCAGCGCCCTGAACGCGCCTTTCAGGGCATTGCCAACGCCCGTCACACGGGCCCGCCCTGGCCCAGTCACCCGGCGTCGCGGTCCCGGAGGCGGTCCAGCCGCCGCATGACCGGGGTGGCGCTCATGCCGTGGAGCAGGATCGACCCGACCACCACGAGCGCGACGATCCGCCACACCTGGTCGACGTGGGCGATCTCGCCTTCCTGCAGCCCGTACGCGACGTAGAACACCGACCCGACGCCCCGCACGCCGAACACCGCGATCGCGCCCCGCTCCCGCGCCCCCGTGCTGCTGCCCGCCAGCGCGACCAGGCTCGCGACCGGCCGGATCACGACCAGCAGCAGCCCGGCCACCAGCAGTTCGCGCCACGTGAGGCCCGCCAGCAGCCCGGTCGCGGCGGCGCCGCCGAGCAGGAAGATCACCAGCACGGTGAGCATCCGCTCGACCTGCTCGACGTACTGGTGCAGCACCCGGTGGTAGCCGTGCGACCGCTCGGCCGCGCGGATGGTGCACGCGCACACGAACACCGCGACGAAGCCGTACCCCTCCGCCATCTCCGCGGCGCCGTAGGCGAGGAACGTGGCCGCGAGCGCGACGAAGCCCTCCGCGTGCTCGGCGAGGCGGAACCGTTCGAAGGGCACGTCGAAGAACAGCTTGCGCAGCAACCACCCGGCGCCGAGCCCGACGACCAGGCCGACGGCGAGCCGCCAGCCGACGTCGACGAGCAGCCAGTGGCCCAGCCACCCCGACGGCGCGAACCCGGCGACGCTGACCGCGACCGCGGCGTAGGTGAACGGGAACGCGAGCCCGTCGTTGAGCCCCGCTTCGGAGGTGAGCGAGAACCGCACCTCGTCCTCGTCCTCTTCCGGGTCCTCCGCGGGCTCCCCGACCTGGACCTCCGTGGCCAGCACCGGGTCGGTCGGCGCGAGCGCGGCGGCGATCAGCAGCGCGGCCGCCACCCCCAGCCCCAGCACCGCCCAGCCGAGGAACGCGACCGCGATGATCGTCAGCGGCATCGTGATCCCGAGCATCCGCCAGGTGGTGCCCCACCGCCGCCACCCGACGGGTCTGCCGATCGCGAGGCCGGCCCCCATCAGCGAGATGATCACGCACAGCTCGGTCAGGTGGAGCGTGATCGACGGGTAGTCCCTCGGGAGGGGCGCGGGCAGTGAGCCGCTGAACCCGAACACGCACGCACCGACGCCGAGGAACATCATCGGCATCGAAACGGGTGCACGGCCGAGCACCCGTGGTAACAGGGCGGCCGCGAGCGTCGCCGCACCGGCCGCCACGTAGACGACCGACGTCGTGTCCGCCACGTGTCTCCTTCGCCTTGATCAACGCTTGCCAGTCATACCCGGCGCCGACCAGGCCGAAACGGAACCCGCGGTCATCGCGTGTGCTCGCGGGCCACTCGGTTCGGGGTCCCGCCGATCCATCCGCACGCTTGCCCGTCGGTCACCCACCCACCGGTGCTACGGTGGGTGACAAGGGTGCGCCGGGAAGTCTGGTCGGCACGTACTGACGTCTGCGCACCGGGAGGCCGCATGGAGCTGTGGCTCATCTGGCTGGTCATCGCGGTGGTGTTCGGCGTCGCGGAAATCTTCACCCTCACCGCGGCACTCGGCGTGCTCGGTGCCGCCGCGGTCGTGCCCGTGGTGATCGCCGCGCTCGGGTTGCCACTGCCCCTGCAACTGGCCGCGTTCGCGGTCGCGGCCACCGCGGGAGTGCTGCTGGTGCGCCCGATCGCGTTGCGCCACATGAGCAGACCGCAGCTGGAACAGTTCGGTGTCGAGGCGCTGGTCGGCAAGCGCGCGTTCGTGGTCCGCGAGGTCAGTGACCGCGACGGGCTCGTGCGCATCGACGGCGAGGAGTGGTCCGCCCGGTCGTTCGACGAGGTCACCGTGATCCCAGAAGGTGCCGCGGTCAACGTGATGCGCATCAGCGGCACCACCGCCTACGTCTACCCCATGGAGTGAACATGGAGATCTCCGCAGCACTCATCGTGACTTTGCTCGTGGTCCTGCTGGTGGTGTTCACGGTCTTTCGCGCGGTGCGGATCGTGCCACAGGCCAGGGCCCGCAACGTGGAACGGCTCGGCCGCTACAACAAGACGCTGAAGCCGGGCCTGAACTTCGTCATCCCGTTCATCGACCGCGTGTACTCCGCGATCGACCTCCGCGAGCAGGTCGTGTCGTTCCAGCCCCAGCCGGTCATCACCGAGGACAACCTGGTCGTCGAGATCGACACGGTCCTGTACTTCCAGGTCACCGACCCGCGCGCGGCCGCGTACGAGATCGCGAACTACCTGCAGGCGGTGGAGCAGCTGACCGTCACCACGCTGCGCAACGTGGTCGGCTCGATGGACCTGGAGAAGACGCTGACGTCCCGCGACACGATCAACAGCCAATTGCGCGGCGTCCTCGACGACGCGACCGGCCGGTGGGGCATCCGCGTCAACCGCGTGGAGATCAAGGCGATCGACCCGCCGAAGACCATCAAGGACGCCATGGAGAAGCAGATGCGCGCCGAACGCGACAAGCGCGCCGCGATCCTCGGCGCGGAGGGCCAACGGCAGTCCCAGATCCTCACCGCGGAAGGCGACAAGCAGTCGTCCGTGCTGCGCGCCGAGGGCAACCGGACCGCTCAGATCCTCAAGGCGGAGGGCGAAGCGAAGGCGATCGAGACCGTGTTCCAGGCCGTGCACCGCAACGATCCCGACCCGAAGCTGCTCGCCTACCAGTACCTCCAGACGCTGCCGCAGCTGGCACAGGGACCCAACAACACGTTCTTCGTGATCCCCAGCGAGCTGACGTCCGCACTGTCGGGCGTGTCGAGGGCGTTCAGCGAGTCACTGCCGAAGTCCGCGGCCACCCGCGACGAGGCACCGGCGGCGCAACTGACCCAGGAAGCCGCCGACGACGCCGCCCGCGCGGCGGACGCGGCCGCCGCCGCGGTGGCGGACGCGGCAGAAGCACAACCCAGCAACAGGAACCGCTGACGCCTCCGGAACGGTGGCGAGGCGTGCGAGTGCGGACAGGCGTCCCTGTCCGCACTCGCACAATGGCGGCCAGGCACTGAAAGCGTGTCATCCAGTTCCGACCGCGGAATTTTGAACGTTGTCCGGAAGTGCGCACCTCTGGTAGAACGTGTTCTAGATCTACGGAGGTGCGCATGGTCGACGCACAGGTCTGGGCCGAGTTCTGCCGTGCGCTGGAACGGGCGGGTGAGGTGGTGCTGCGGGACAAGGCGCCCGCGACGCCGCTCGACCGGGCAGAGGGCTACCGCTACCTCACCCGGCTGGTGCGCGAGATGCTGTACTCGACCGTCGAGAACGCCGATCCGGACTTTCCCCGCCTGCACGAGCTGGACCGGGTCAAGATCGGCGCGGACAACCCGGACAACGTGTACCTGTCGGCGAACATCCGAGGTGACCGCACGTACCGGATCACCGGCACCCGGGGCACGATCGCCTACTTCTCGATCGGCTCCAAGGCCAACCGGTACGCCAAGGACGGCACGATGGCCTCCACCGGCGAGCTGTCCGGCGCCGACCTCGTGGTCGAGCCCGACGGCACCGTCGAGATCGTCGCGAGTGCCACCCCGCACGAGAAGAACTGGTTGCCGTTGGCGGCCGACTCGACGGGGCTCGTGGTGCGCCAGACCTATCTCGACCGCGCCACCGAGGTGCCCGGCCGGTGGCGGATCGAGTGTGTCGGCGGGCCTGCCGAGCCGCGTGAGCTGTCGCCCGGGTTCCTGACGAAGGCGCTGCGGCGGGCCGCGCTGTCGGTGCACGGCACGGCCGCCACCTTCGCGGGCTGGACCGAGCTGTTCATGACCCGCCCCAACGAGCTGCCGGACTTCGGGCAGGAGATGTTCCAGCGGGCGGGCGGTGATCCCGGGATCTTCTACCTGCACGGCTACTGGACGCTCGAACCAGGGCAGGCGTGGGTGATCGAGACCGCGGTCCCGGACTGTCCGTACTGGAACTTCCAGCTCGACAACTGGTGGATGGAGTCCCTGGACCACGACCGGCGGATCACCGTCAACAAGCACACCGCCACGCTCGACGACGGCCGCCTCACGATCGTCGTCGCGGCGCGGGATCCCGGCTGGGGCAACTGGATCGACACGTGCGGGCACACCAGCGGCACCGCTCTCCTGCGCTGGCTCGGCGCTGACCACCACCCGATTCCGGATTGCCGCGTCATCGACCTGGAGGAAGCGTGAGCGGATCCTGCGGAGCGAACCACCGGCACGGACAACGTCCCGGAGCCCGTGAGAGGGCGTTGTGATCACCGTCGACGACCTGCTCGCCTCGGCGCGGGACAAGACCGGTCTGCGCGACTTCGGCGACGAATGGTTCACCGAGCCGCTTTCCGTGCTGGTCCGCGCGCTGAACGAGGAGGCCCGCCTGTCCGAGGCAGGGCTGGTGCTCACCAGGCGCCGCCTCACCGCCCTGCTCGCGGACCGGCTGCGGCTGCGGCGGCTGCACCGGGACCACCCCGAGGTGCGCGACGAGGAGGTGACGGTCGCGGCCGAGATCTGCGGGCTCCCGCGCACCGGTTCCACCCTGCTGCACCGGCTACTCGCCGCTTCCCGGCACGTCACGTCGACGCTGTCGTGGGAGACGTCCTACCCGCTGCCGTTCCCCGGCGAGGGCCCGGACGCGGCGGAACGCAAGCAGCGCGCGCGGGACCGGGCGGCGCTGTTCCTGCGGATGTCACCCGAGTTCGGCGATATCCACACGATCGAGTGGGACGGGCCGGAGGAGGACGTGATCCTGCTCGACCGCACGTTCACGTCGATGAGCTTCGACTCCTTCTACCGGGTGCCCACCTACGGGACGTGGTTGCGCGGCGCCGACCAGGCACCCGCCTACCGGGAGCTGCGGGAGTGGCTGCAGGCGCTGCAGTGGCAGAACCCGGCACGCAGGGGCCTGCCGTGGGTACTGAAGTCGCCGCACCACCTCACCGCCGCGCGGACCGTGCTCGACACGTTCCCCGGCTGCCGGATCGTCATGACGCACCGCTCGCCCGCCGCGGCCGTGCCGTCCTACGCCTCGATGGTCACCTCGATGACCGGCCAGTACAGCGACCGGGTGGACCCCGTCGAGATCGGCCGGTACTGGTCGGACCGGTTCGCCACGACATTGCGCGCGTTCACCGAGATCCGCCGCGAGCGCCCGGACCGGTTCGTGGACGTGCGGTTCGCCGACATGGTGGCCGCGCCGGTCGCGCAGGCCGAGCAGGTCACGGCGGAGCTGGGCCTGCCTGCCGACCGCGAGGCGTTCACCGCGTACCTGGCGCGCAACCGCGAGCAGCGGCACGGAAGGCACACCTACACGCCGGAGGACTTCGGGCTGACCGAGGCGGGTCTCGCGCGGGACTTCGCGTGCTACGAGGAGGTGGCGCCGTGATCCTCGACGGCGAGGTCGTCATCGTGTCGGGCGTCGGCGCGGGACTGGGGGCCAAGCTCGCGGCCCGCGCGGCGGCGGAGGGCGCCAAGGTCGTGATGGCCGCCCGGTCGCCACAGGTGATGGACCAGGTGGCCAAGGAGGTCGCCGCGGCGGGCGGCGAGGCGGTCGGTGTGCCGTGCGACGTGCGGAAACCCGAGGACGTCGAACGGGTCGTCGACACCGCGGCCGAACGGTTCGGCAGGGTGACGGGCCTGGTGAACTCGGCGTACTCCCACCCCGGTTTCCACGACCTGCTCGCCACCCCGGACAAGCAGCTGCGCCGGTCGGTCGACATCATCCTGCACGGCGCGCTCGCCATGACGCGGGCCGCGGTGCCGCACATGACCGGCGGCGGCTCGATCGTCAACGTCGGCACCCTGTCGACCCGCAAGCCGATGCGCGGCGAGGGCGGCTATGCGGTGGCGAAGGCGGCGATGGGCTGCGCTTCCCAGTACCTCGCGCTGGAGCTCGGCGAACGGGGCATCAGGGTCAACCAGGCGGTGCTCGGCTGGCTGGACGGGCCGGGTGTGCGGTTCTACCTGACGATGACCGCACAGCAGCGCGGGATCACCGAGCAGGACGTGTACGACGAGATCGCCGCCCGCAACCCGCTGGGCCGCATCCCGGTCGACGAGGCGTGCGCGGGAGCGATCCTGTTCCTGTTGTCCCGCTTCGCGTCCGAGGTCACGGGTGCGGTGCTGGACGTCAACGGCGGGGAGTACCTGCCGTCCTGAGTCAGGCGATCACGTCCGTGACGGTGGGATCGCCGTCGGGATTGCACGGGCATGCCCCGCTTCGCGGGTCTACCGCGCGGACCCGGGCGCGTAGCGGGCTGGCTTTGACGCTGTAAACCCCCACCTGCGATGCCGTGAATGGGCCTTTCGCGGCGCTCAGCGCTCTGAACGCGCCTTTCACGGCACTGGTTATGCCCTGAACGCCCCTCAGTGCGTCGCCAGACCCAGCTGTTCCAACCGGGCCACAACCGCGGCCGCGGACTCCTGCGCGGTCAGGGTCGTCGTGTCCAGGCGCAGTTCCGGGTGTTCCGGTGGCTCGTACGGTGAGTCGATGCCGGTGAAGTTGGGCAGCTCGCCCCTGCGTGCCTTGGCGTACAGGCCCTTCGGGTCGCGTTGTTCGGCGACCGTGAGCGGGGTGTCCACGAACACCTCGCAGAACTCGTCCGCCGCCACGATGCCGCGGGCCAGTTCGCGTTCCGCGCGGAACGGGGAGATGAACGAGACCAGCACGACCAGACCCGCCTCGACCATCAGGCCCGCGACCTCCGCGACCCTGCGGATGTTCTCCACCCGGTCGGCGTCGGTGAAGCCGAGGTCGGCGTTCAGGCCGTGCCGCACGTTGTCGCCGTCCAGCAGGAACGTGTGCCTGCCCGCCGCGTGCAGCCGCTGCTCGGTGCGGTCCGCGATCGTCGACTTGCCGGCGCCCGACAGGCCGGTGAACCACACGACACAGCCGCGGTGCCCGTTCAGCCCGGCCCGCATCCCCCTGGTGACCGACGTCGGCTGCCACGTCACATTCGCCGCGCGCCGCAACGGGAACCGCACGAGCCCGGCGCCCACCGTCGCGTTCGTGAGCCGGTCGATCACGATGAAGCCGCCGAGGTCCCGGTTGGCGCGGTAGGGGTCCAGCGCCACCGGCTGGTCGAAGTGGACGTTCCCGACCCCGATCTCGTTGAGGCGCAACGTCCGCGCCGCCAGCCGCGCGCCGGTGTCGACATCGACGCGGTGCTTGGGCGGGTCCACCGTGAGCCCGACGGTCCGCGCGCCCACCTTCGCGAGGTACCGCCTGCCGGGCAGCAGTTCCTGCTCCGACATCCAGATCAGGTCCGCCTGCGCCGCGTCCACGACACCGGGCGGGTCGGCGGCGGCGAGCACCGCGCCCCTGGGCACGTCGACGTCGTCGGCCAGCACCACCGTCACCGACTGCCCGGCCTCCGCCTCGTCGAGGTCGCCGTCGAAGGTCACCAACCGCGCGACCGTGCTCGTCGCGTGCCCGGGAAGCACGCGCACCACGTCACCGACGCGCACCGTGCCGCCGACCACGAGACCGGACGCACCGCGGAAGTCGGGCCCCGGCCGGTTGACCCACCGCACGATCATCCGGAACGGCCCGTGCCCGGCGTCGACCGGCACGGTCTCCAGCCACTCGAGCAGCGTCGGCCCGTCGTACCACGGCGTCCGCGCCGCGCGGTGCACCACGTTGGCGCCCTCGGTCGCGGCGGTCGGCACGCACGTCACCTCGTCGACACCGAGCCCGGCGGCGAACTCCCGGTACTCGTCGGCGATCGCGGTGAACCGCGCCCGGTCGAAGTCCACCAGGTCCATCTTGTTCACCGCGAGCGCCACCCGCCGGATGCCCAGCAGCGCGACCACGTGGCTGTGCCTGCGGGTCTGGCGCAGCACCCCGGCGCGCGCGTCGAGCAGCAGCACCGCGGCGTCCGACGTGGACGCCCCGGTCACCATGTTCCTGGTGTACTGCTCGTGTCCCGGTGTGTCGGCGACGATGAAACTCCGTGCCGCCGTGGCGAAGTAGCGGTACGCGACGTCGATCGTGATGCCCTGCTCCCGTTCGGCGAGCAGGCCGTCGGTCAGCGACGCGAAGTCCAGCCCACTCTCGGTGAGTGCCGCGACCTGGTCGTTGTAGAGCGCGTGCGTGTCGTACAGGAGGCGGCCGATCAGCGTGCTCTTGCCGTCGTCGACGCTGCCGCACGTCAGGAACCGCAACAGGTCCATCAGAAGTAGCCTTCCCGCTTCTTGCGCTCCATCGACCCGGACTGGTCGCGGTCGATCACCCGGCCCTGCCGCTCCGAGGTCACCGCTGCCTCGGTCGCCGCGACGATGTCCGCCACGGTCGCCGCCGTGCTCTGGATCGCGCCGGTCAGCGGGTAGCAGCCCAGCGTCCGGAACCGCACCGTGCGAAGCTCGGGGCGCTCCCCCTGCCGCAGCGGCAGCCGGTCGTCGTCCACCATGATCAGCGTGCCGTCGCGCTCGACCACCGGTCGTGGTGCCGCGAAGTACAGCGGCACCACGGGAATCCGCTCGCGTTCGACGTAGCGCCACACGTCCAGCTCGGTCCAGTTCGACAGCGGGAACACCCGGATGCTCTCGCCCGGCGCGGTGCGCGCGTTGTACAGCCGCCACAGCTCCGGCCGCTGGTCGCGAGGCTCCCACCGGTGGTCGGCCGTGCGGAACGAGAACACGCGTTCCTTGGCGCGCACCGGCTCCTCGTCGCGGCGCGCGCCGCCGAACGCGAGGTCGAACCGGTGCTTGTCCAGTGCCTGCCGCAGCCCCTGGGTCTTCCACAGGTCCGTGTGCGTCGCGGAGCCGTGGTCGAACGGGTTGACGCCGAGCGCGAGGCACTCCGGGTTGCGGTGGACGATCAGCTCGAGTCCCAGCTCGGCGGCGGTCCGGTCCCGGAAGGCGATCATCTCGCGGAACTTCCACGTCGTGTCCACGTGCAGCAGCGGGAACGGCGGCTTCGACGGGTGGAACGCCTTGCGCGCGAGGTGCAGCAGGGTCGAGGAGTCCTTGCCGATGGAGTACAGCAGGACCGGGCGCTCGCTCTCGGCGACCGCCTCGCGCAGGATGTCGATGCTCTCCGCCTCGAGCCGGTCGAGATGGGTCAGCATGACTCGATGATAAGCCCATTTTGAACGTTGTCCAGAATGAAATCGGACATCGTTCGATATGCTGTCGCCGTGGACAGCACCGAACCGACCGCTTGGGGTGACGCGGAGGGCCGCAGGCGCGACATCCTGCGCTCCGCCGAGAAGCTGCTCGCCGACTCCGGCTACGCCGCGCTCACCATGCGTGCGATCGCCGTCGGTGCGGGCGTCAGCTCTGGCACCGTGTACCAGTACTTCGACGGCAAGGAGGACGTGTTCGTCGCGCTCATGTCCGCCCGCCTCGCGGACATGAGCGACACCCTCGACGAGCTCGACCGCGGTGTCGGGGTCGCCGGGGTGCTGACCGCGATCCTGCCGCAGGTGCGGGAGCTGTGGCGGGTGTTCGGCCGGTCCGCGCAGCAGTGGGAGTCGAAGGTGCTCGCGGGCGGGCCGAAGGGCAAGCGGGCCGTCACGTCGGCGACGGTGTTCCGCCGCATGGCCCGCGCGCTGGAGAGGGCGCTGCGCGAGGCGGCTGACGCGCAGGGCGCGACGCTGGTCGACCATCCCGCGATGGCCTACTGGGTGTGGGACTCCCTGATCGGCGTGGCCGACGACCTCGTGCACGGCGGTTCGCTGCAGGCACGGGTCTCGGCCGCCCGGCTCGTCGAGTTCGCGACCGAGGCCATCGAGCGCGGCATCGTGGCGCACTGAGCACCACAGCGCATCCTTGGATCTTTGTGCAACGCCTTGGCCTGATCAGCAGTGACGTCGGGGGAAATGACGGCACTGGACCACCAACCACCCGCGGTCCGCAGGTGCCGCTGGGTCGAGACCGGCGCTTCGAATTCCCGGGGAGGCGGGCTAGTCGTCCTGCCCTGGTGAGTACCGGGCGGCGAGCTGGCGGAACCCGCGCAGCCCCTGTCCCAGCTCGGGCTCTGCCACCGGCTGGTCCCGCGGCCGCGCCGGTGCGGCCGCGCCGCGCGGCGCCACCCGCGCCACCTCGTCGTTCTCCGACCACGTGGACGCCATCAGCACGGCGTAGATCGGCACCGCGAGCGCGATGACCGACAGCACGAACACCGGGAACAGGAAGGTGAACACCTCGGCACCGACGGGAGCCGGCGCGTTCTCGTCGAGCTGCACCTGGACCGCGGCCATGCCGGTGTAGTGCATGCCGGTGACCGCGAGTCCCATCACGAGACCGGCGAGCACGCGGAGTCCCGGGTGTTCGATGAGGACGGTGAACCAGAACGCGGTGGTGGCGGCCACGATCGCGATGCCGATCGACAGCCAGACGGCGACCGCGTCGTAGGTGATCGTGCCCTGCACCCGCACCGCCCACATGCCCGTGTAGTGCATGAGGTTCACGGCGAGACCGGTGATCAGCCCGGCGAGCAGCAGCCGCCACAGCGTGAAGCGCGAGCGGACGCCGAACACCAGCAACCCGAGGAACACGGCGCTGACCGACAGGAGCGCGGAGACCGCGGTGCGGCCGATGTCGTAGCGCACCGGCGAACCCGGCGTGTCGAAGCCCAGCATCGCGATGAAGTGCATCAGCCAGATGCCGACCCCACCGATCGACACGGCGGCGAGGATCAGCCAGCCGTACCTCGGCCTGCCCTCGTCGCCCGCACGGCGCGCCTGCAGTGTGCACGCGAGCCCGACGACGGAGCCGACCACGGCGACGGCATAAGCGAAGAACGGCAGCCACGAGCCCATCGCGAAGTGATGGACGTGACCGGCGGCAACGGACACAGCGCGGTACTCCTCGCATTCAGAGCGCTTCCCCCGGTCAGCGCCGAATCGTGCCCGGGACGACCAAGCCCGCGACAACGTGAATAAAAGTCCACTTCAGCCGGTGTGTCAATAAAGGTATTGCCGCATAAGCAAAGCGTGACGCCGATTGGATCTGCACTTTGCAGACCGCAATCGGCGTCACGCGGTTACGGAATTACTTTTCAGGTCGTCGGCAGCAACCGGTCCACGAAGGTGCGGTATTCCCGCATCGCCAGCCGGAGGTGCTCGGTGTCGGTGTCGCCCTGCCACTCGCCCGCGAGCCGCTGCCGGTGCTCGGTGATGGTCCGCAGCACCTCGTCGACCACGTCGTCGGCCTCCCGCACCGCTCGCTGCGGGTCGTCGACGAAGTCCGCCTGCAGCTCACGCCACCGCTCCCGCAGGCGCGTGGCGGCGTCGCCGGGGAACAGGTCGCCGCCGGTCACCGCGGCGTCACCGGCCGCCGGCCCCGTCTCGTCGACGGGCAGCGAGTCGGCAGGCCGGTCCGCGACGGGCAACGACTCGGCAGGCCGGTCGTCCACGGGCGTGCCGAAGTCCTGCGTGTCGGCGGGAAGTGGTTCCGCCGCAAGGGTTTCCTGTCGCGGGATCTGGTGGTTCGCCACGCCGTTCCTCGGCATGCCGTCGCGGGGCATGCCGTCCTGGGATCTGCCGTCCTGGTGCTCGACGTTACGCATGGTGGGCCTCCTGGTGCTGGTCGTTGTGGCGGCCGTCGCGGTGCCCGTCCTGGCGGGGATCGACATCCGGGGTCCGCTGCGCGGGCACGTCGGCGTCGTCGCCGACCAGCTCGCGGAAGACCTCCCGGTAGTGCACCAGCGCGGCGCGGAGTCGTTCGGTGTCCGCCTGGGCGCGTCCGTCGTGAATCTCGTGCGCGGCGCGGTAGCCGTCCACGATGTGTCCGTGTTCGACGGACAGGTCGGCGGCCTGCTGCTCGAACCCCTCCATCGGGTAACCACGTTCGCGCATCACGGCGTGCACCAGATCGTCGGCACCCGCGAGGGCTTCACGCGGCGCGTCGACGAAACGCTCCTGCACCCGGGTCCACTGCTCGGTGTAGTGCACCCGCGCGGTGTCCGACAGCGGCCGCAGCGACAGCTGCGCGTGCCGCTTCTCGCGTTCCGTCAGTTCACGTTCCGCGATCCGCCGGTTCTCCGCGGTCTCGAGGTGGCGGTCGTACTCCGGCCCGAACCGGTTGCGCAGCCTGCGGCTGCGTGCCTGCCCGCCGAGGAACCACCCTGCCGCGAACAACACCGCGAGCAGGACGACGACCAGAATTACAATTGCTGCGGTCGACATCACGCGCTCCTTCCTGGGAACTGTGGAGGGGATGGCCCGTTCGGGTGATCGGGAAACGGCACTACCGCGAGATTGCTCCACCTGGAGCAGGCGGAGCGGGCAGGCGCCGGTCGCCCGGGTCCCGGCCCGCCGTCCGGTTCGTCCCTATGCTTGCCGCATGGAGTGGTCGTGGCCGCCGCGTGGACGGTTCGCCGACGCGCTGGTCGCGGGTGCGATCGGCGCGTTCGTGCTCGGCTCGACCGTGCTCTCGGCCGGCAACGGCCAGGTCGGCGTCATCAGCTGGCTACTGGTGGTCACCGCGTCGGCCGCGCTGTACCTCCGGCGCCGGTACCCGGTGTTCGTCGCGGCGTACACGCTGCTCGCCTGCGCGCTGTACTACCCGCTGACCGGCCCCGGCAGCCCGATCATGCTGACGTTCATGGCCGCGATGTTCGGCGTGGGCGAGGCCGGGCTGCTGTGGGCCGCCGCCGGGTTCGGCGCACTGGCGCTCGGGCTCACGGTGGTGGGCGAGACGGCCAGCGAACGCCGCCACCTCGACGACGTCTCGCTGTTCCTGCTGTTCGGGTGGCTCGTGGCGTCGGTCGCGGTCGGCGGGGTGGTGCGCACACGGCGTGCGTACCAGCGGGAGGCGCAGCTGGCGGCGGCGACCCGGGAGCGGCTGCGGATCGCCCGCGAGTTGCACGACGTGCTCGGGCACGACCTGTCGCTGATCAACGTGCAGGCGAGTGCCGCGCTGCGCCGCGTGGACAAGGGGGACACCGCGCCGCAGCGGGACGCGCTGGCCGCGGTGAAGGACGCGAGCGGGCGGGCGCTGCGGGAGCTGCGGCGCACCATCGGCGTGCTGCGGCAGGTGGACGACGCGGCGCCGCTGTCCCCCGCGACCGGGCTCGCGGCGCTGCCGGACCTGCTCGAACGATCGCGGCGAACGGGCCTCGCCGTGCACGGCTCGGTGACCGGTGAGGTGCGCGCGGTGCCGCCATCCGTGGACCTCGCCGCGTACCGGATCGTGCAGGAGGCGCTGACTAACGTGACCCGGCACGCGGCCGCGTCCAGGGTGGACGTGCTGGTTTCCTACGGCGATGACGAGGTGGCGGTGCGGGTGGCCGACGACGGACGCGGACCGGACGGGAGCACGCCGGGGGCGGGCCTCCTCGGCATGACCGAGCGGGCGCGGGAACTGGGTGGCTCGCTGGCGGCCGGTGCGTGCCCGGAGGGCGGCTTCGTCGTGGCGGCCCGGCTGCCGATCGGGGGCGCCGCGTGATCCGGGTGCTGCTCGCCGACGACCAGAACCTCGTCCGCGCGGGCTTCCGGTCCATCCTGGACGGCGAGGACGACATCGAGGTCGTCGGCGAGGCCGGGGACGGCGCCGCCGCCGTGCGCGCGGCGCGGTCGCTGCGACCGGACGTGGTGCTGATGGACGTGCGCATGCCGCACCTCGACGGGCTCGCCGCGACCGGGCAGATCATCACCGCGCTGCCGGACGTGCGGGTGGTGATCCTGACGACGTTCGACCTCGACGAGTACGTCTACGGCGCGCTGCGTGCCGGGGCGAGCGGATTCCTCGTCAAGGACACCGAACCGGAGGAGCTGATCCACGGCGTGCGGGTCGTCGCCCGAGGTGACGCGCTGCTCGCGCCTTCGGTGACGCGGCGGCTGATCGCCGAGTTCGCCGGTCGCGTCGAACGCCCCGCGCCGAGTCCGCGGCTCGCGTCGCTGACCGAACGCGAACGCGAGGTGACCACGCTCGTGGCGGCGGGGCTGTCGAACGACGAGATCGCGCAACGGCTGGTCCTGTCCCCCGCCACCGCCAAGACCCACGTCAGCCGCATCATGACCAAGCTGGATGTCCGCGACCGCGCACAGCTCGTCGTCCTGGCCTACGAATCGGCGATGGTCACCCCCCGCTGGCTGGGCTGACCGCGCAACTCCCGGTGTACGTGATCACCCTTAGGGGGCTACCGGAGTTGCGGGGCGGGTGTCCACTCCGGCCCGACGACGGCAACCCCGGTCCCGCGCGAGCCTTCAGGCATGACTTCTCCTCCCTCCAGGCTCGTCCGGCTCGCGGGCTGGGCGCAGCGCAGGCACTGGCTCGCGCTGGCACTGTGGCTGCTCGTGCTCGCCGGGATCACCGTCGCCGCGCAGGCCGTCGGTCCGGACTACCGCGACGACCACTCGCTGCCCGGCACCGAGTCCCAGCAGGTGGCCGACACGTTCGCGGCGCTGGGACAGCAGCCGGACACCGTGCGGGTGGTGTTCCAGCACGACGACGGGATCGCGGGCGCACAGCGGGAGGTCGACGCCGTGCTGTCCGAAGTGGAGCGACTGCCGAGGGTCGCCGGCGTGGCGCCGCCGACCGTGGCCGAGGGTGGTTCGGTCGCGTTCGCGACGGTCACGCTCGACGGCGCCGACGTGCCTGCCGAGGACGTGCGCCGGATCATCGAGACCGCGCAGCGCGACGGTGAGCTGCGGGTCGAGCTGGGCGGCGACCCCGTCCGAAGCGCGGAGGAGGCCGGGGGCGGCGCGGCGGAGGGCGCGGGCATTCTCGCGGCACTCGTGATCCTCGTGCTGATGTTCGGGTCGTTCCTCGCCGCGTGCCTGCCGCTGGTCACCGCCGTGTTCGCGGTCGGCAGCACGCTCGGTGTGATCGTGCTGGCGAGCCACCTGACCGCACTGCCCGGCTACGCGCCACCGCTGATGATGCTCGTCGGGCTCGGCGTCGGCATCGACTACGCGCTGCTGATCTTCGCCCGGTACCGGGGCGAGCTGCGCCGGGGCGCCGACCGCGACCAGGCGGTCCGCACCGCGCTCGACACCGCGGGCCGGTCGGTGCTGTTCGCGGGCACCACCGTGATGATCGCGCTGCTGGGCCTGCTCGCGCTCGGACTCGGCTCCCTGCAGGGGGTCGCGCTCGCCGTCACGCTGACCGTGCTGCTCACCATGGTCGCTTCGCTGACGCTGCTGCCCGCGCTGCTGAGCGTGTTCGGCAGGCGGATCGAGAGGGCGGTGCGCAAGCGGCCGGACCGCGGCTCCGGTGTGCGGTGGCGGCGGTGGAGCGACACCGTGCAGCGCAGGCCGCTGCCCGCACTCGTCGTGTCCATCGCCGCGCTCGGCGCGTTGTCCGTGCCCGCGCTCGGCATGCAGCTCGGGTTCGCCGACGCGGGCACCGAACCGGCCGACGCGACCAGCAGGCAGGCCTACGACCTGCTCGCCGACGGGTTCGGCCCGGGCGTCAACGGACCGCTCGTGGTCATGGCGGAAGGCGGCGGCACCGAGGAGCTGGCGGCCGCGCTCGACGGCGCCGACGGGGTGGCGCGGGTCGGCGAGCCGCAGCGGCTCGGCGACGACCTCGGGATGCTGCTGGTGTTCCCGGACAGCGCACCGCAGGACGCCGCGACGAGTGAGCTGGTCACGCGGCTGCGTGACCAGGTGCTGCCGCCGCTGGAGGCGCGGACCGGCGCGACGTACCTCGTCGGCGGCGCGACCGCGGCGGCCGACGACTTCGCCGCGGCGGTGGCGGATCGGCTGCCACTGTTCCTGCTCGTTGTGGTCGGGCTGTCGGCGCTGCTGCTGATGGCGGTGTTCCGGTCGCTTTTGGTGCCGTTGAAGGCGGCGGTGCTGAACCTGCTGTCGATCGGCGCCTCGCTCGGGGTGGTGACGCTGGTGTTCGCGCCGACCGGGCCGGTCGAGGCGTTCGTGCCGGTGCTGGTGTTCGCGATCGTGTTCGGGCTGTCGATGGACTACGAGGTGTTCCTGGTCTCCCGCATGCACGAGGAGTGGCGGCGCACCGGCGACGCGGCCCGCGCGGTGCGGGAGGGGCTCGCGACCACCGGTGGCGTGATCACCGCGGCGGCCGCGATCATGATCGTGGTGTTCGGCGCGTTCGTGCTCAGCCCCGACCGGATGCTCCAGCAGTTCGGGCTCGGGCTGGCGGTGGCGGTACTGGTCGACGCGCTCGTGATCAGGTGCCTCGTGGTGCCCGCGGTCATGCGGCTGTTCGGGCCGAAGGCGTGGTGGCTGCCCCGGTGGCTCGACAGGGTGCTGCCCCGGCTCGCGCTGGAGCCCGCGGAATTGCCGCCGGAAACGACGGAAATCACACGTTCGAATGAATTGCGCTGACTGCTCCGTTCGGGTGATATTCCTTGCGGGTGCAGTGAAAAGTGCCATCGCGGGATGGTTCGCTGCTCGTGTAATCTCGGTTCGCCGAATTGTCCGAGCTGGGAGACGCGGTGGATTTTCTCGACACGGTCACGGACGGCATCGACAACGCCGTCGGGGCGGTGCTCGCCCCCGTCGCGGACACGGCGGGAGCGGCGGCCGGGACGTTGCGCAGGGAGCTGCGCCAGACCTGGCACGGCGTGTTCGGCTCCCCCACCCCGCCGGGTGGCACCAACTGGAACGCCTACAGCCACGAGGAGCTGACGGCGATGGTGCGCACCGGCGCCGATCCCGGCCAGGTCGGTGAGCAGTCGGCGGTGCTGGACGGCCTCGGCCGCGGCGCGCACGACTGCGCGGACGAGCTGACGTCCAGGCGGCAGCAGGTGCCGGACGTGTGGCAGGGCCAGGCGTCCGGCGCGTTCGGCAGCACCCTGGACGAGCACAGGGCGGGCGGTGCCGCGGTCGCCGAGCACGCGGCGGCGCTGTCCGCCGCGGTGCTCCGCGCGTCGGAGGCGCTGAGCCGGGCACAGGCGCGGATGCCGGAGCCGGTCGACGTCGGCGCCGCGACCTCGTACGGCGCCCTGACCGGCGGCGCGGCGGCGGGGCCCGCCTTCGCGGTGGGTGCGGTGTCGGGCGCGGGCACGAGCTGGTTCGGCGCGTCGCTGCTGGCCGCGAACAAGAAGGCGGAGGCGGTCGAGGTGATGCAGGCCTTCGAGCAGAGCCTGGTCGCCGCCGACCCGCCGGACGCACCCGCGAAGGTCCCACCCGGTGTGCCGGGCGGCGGGCAGCTCCCTTCGCCACGCCCGGAAGCGGTGGCCGTGCCCGTGACCGCCCCGCGCCCGGCGACACCGAACGTGGCCCGCGCGGACAGCACCCCCGCCCGGGCTCCCCAGACCGCGTCCAGCCCGGCCGTGTCCACCGCGTCCAGCCCGGCAACGCCCTCGTCGGCAGCGCCCTCCTCGGCAACGGCCGCTTCGGCGGCGGCCATCCCGGCCGCACCCGGCGCGTCCGCCACGGGCGGGGCGCCCGGCACCGGCCAGGTGACACACCCGGCTGGCATCGCCGTCGGCCCCGGCGGCGGCCAGGCCCGCGCCACCCGGCCGTCAGCCGCCCCCGGGTGGGTGAGCGGTCCCGACGGTCGCGCGATGGGCGGACCGGTGGCGTGGCGGGAGCTCGTGGGCCGGGGCACGACCCCGGGCCTGGTCACCGACACCGAACGCCCCGCCCGCCCCGTCACCCCTGGCGCCGTCCCGGCGACCAGCCGTCGGGAGGACGACCGCGAGCACCACAACCGCATGCCACGCGCCGACAAGCTGTTCACCCTCGACGACAGGACACCACCGCCCGTGATCGGGGCATGAGACGGGGAGCCACCATGTACGTCGACTCCGAGGAAGACCCTTCCGGCACCAAGGGTGCGCTGAGTCGTGCGGGCGCGGGTGTGTTCGTGAGCCCGTACGAACTGGAGCGGGAGGCGGACGAGCTGGTCCGGCTGGGCGAGCACCTGCACGACCGGGTGCGGCAGGCCGACGTGCGGCCGCTGCGACTCGGCTCGTCCCCGCCCGCGCTGTGGTTCGCGGCGAAGCTGGCGAGGCTGACCGGCCCCGACGGCACCCCGGCCGTACTGCGGGAGTGGGCCGACGGCCTGACCAGGCTGGGCGGTGAGACCAGGGCCGCGGCAGGTGACTACCGCGCCACCGACGACGGCAACGAGGGCACGTTCACCCGTCTCGGCGAGGCCAGGTGACCCGGTTCGGGTTGGTGGAACTGGACCTGCTCGCGACCCACGCGGGCGCCACCGTCCCCTACCCGCTGCGCGTCCCGTCGTTCGGCCGCGTCCCCGCGGAACGCGACGAGCTGTTCGCCGCGGCGGCGGAGACACTGCAGGTACGGGGTCTGGCGGACGCGGCGGGCCCGGCGGGCCTTGCCGCGGACGTGGTGGCGGCGCTGGCAAGACGACGGGGCACGGTGGACCTCGTGGTCCGCGGCCCGGCGGGCGAACGCGGCGCGGTGGCACTGGTGTACGGCAAACACGCGGTGCTCTGCAAACAGGACTTCGACGACGACACCCGGCTGGTGGACGTCCGCCGCATCCCGCTGAGCGCGGTGGCGACCGCACTGACCGCACTGACCCCGGACCTCGCGGCCGCGACGGCCATGCCGGTCCGCCTACCGGCCGCGGCGGCAACCGTGTCGACGGGCCACCACCGAACAGTCACCGAACACGGCGGCAACCCCGACGAACTGGACGCCCTGACCGACCTGATCACGGAAGTGGAAGGCGGCGGCCAACTGGGCGCGACGGCGACCACCCGAGAGGGCGGCGACATCCGCGACACCCGCACAGGTCCGGAGCTGTGCTGGCTGGACACCCCGTCAGGCCGGGTCCGGGTCACCACCCCGACGGCGGCGGACGGGTGGATCAGCGTGAACCCGCTGTCCCCCAGTGCTCTCCGCTCGGCGGCGGAGGAACTGGTGGAAGCACTACGCAGGTGAGCTCTCGTTCGTGGTCGTCCTCGCTGCTGGTCTCCTGGGTGGCGGAGGGGCATGTCGGCTGCGGTTGGGTTCGGGTCTGCCTGCCATCCCGTCGACCTCCCAGGGGCTTGCGCCACCGACGGGGTTGCGCGGGCAGAGCCCGCTGCGCGGGGGCCGGGCTGGTTTCGGTGCTGTGAAAGGTACGTTGACGGCGTGGCAATGCCCTGAAAGGCGCGTTCAGGGCGCTGAGGGCCCTGAACGCGCCTTTCAGGGCACTTGTTGCCGTGAACGCACCTTTGAGCACTGGGCCGGCGCGGGTGGCGCGCGATCTCGTGCAGGTACTGGAAAGCACGGTTCAGGTTGGCGTTGCGACCACAACGGCCGGGGCACTTCTCGGGTAACGATCCGCGCTCGGCGCGGTGTGGAGGTAACGACCGCCAGTCGCGCGCCGAAGAACTGCGCGACTCCTTGTGATTCGAGGCGATTGCCATGCGAACCTGGACCCTTCACCGGCTGCGCAGAGACCCGGCCGACACCGCGGCACACCACGTCCGGCGCGGCGCGAAATGGTTGAACGACCACACCACGGCCTACGCGGGCCGCGCGCCGATCACCTCCGACATGGTCGCCGACCTCGTGGTCATGGCCCGCTTCGGCGACCTGCGGCAACTGGCGGTCGAGAGCTACCGGACCGGGTCGACCGTCGCGACGTGGCTGGTCCACTTCACGCAGGACGGCTGGCGCCCGCGCCGCCCGGAACCCGTGCCGGGCGACGCCGTGCTCCGCGGTCTGCGGTACCGGGTCGTCCCTGGCAGGTCGGGTCGGGAACACCTGTACCGGCACCTGTTGCGGTGCAGTTGGACCGCGCCGGTCAGCCGCCGCTGACCGCGGTGCCATGGCCGATGGGCACCACCGCGTCCGCGTGGTGTTCCGCCAGCTGGTCGCGCCACCACGGGGTCTCCACGAACCCGCGTTTGAGCGACAGCAGTTCCACCGACGCGCTCCACCCGATCACGCCCGCCATCTTCGCGAGCGTGGCCGTGGTGAACTCGAACAGGCCGCGGGTCGACTCGGAGATCACCTCGCACAGCAGGGCGTTCCCGTCGAGCGTGGCGCCGAGGTAGCGCACCGACGGGTGGCGCAGCAGTGCCGCCGCGACCTCGGTGAGCCTCGACGGCTCGACGGTGACCCACAGCAGGGTCTCCGCCTCCAGCCCGAGCGCCTGCGCGGGCACGATCGTGAACACGGCAGCGCACCGGTCGCCGATCATGCGCTCGAAGCGGCGCCGCACGGTCGACTCGTTGAGGTCCAGCGCGCCCGCGATCGTCTTGAAGCTCGCCCGCCCGTCGTCACGCAGGTGGTCCAGGATCGCCCAGTCGACCTTGTCGAAGTGGTCCGGTGAGCACAGCGGCACCTCGGGCGGCAGCGCGTCCCGGTCGTCGAGCAACTGCTTGTACCAGTCGTGGGACACCTTGTAGACGTGCAGCAGCAGGTCGCTGTACCACCGCTGCACGCCGTCGATCTGCTGCAGCTCCAACATGGTCTTCGGGTAGCGGGTCGGTCCGGCGTTGACCACCAGCTCGATGCCGATGTCGTACGAGCCGGTGATCAGCGACGCCCACCGCACGTCCGGCCGCGCGACGAGCTGTTCGGCGACGTCGAGCTGTGTGCCGGGGCGGCAGCCGATGCGGGTGAAGAACGTCTCCACCGGCCCGGTGCTGCCCAGGCTCGGCAGCACCGCGACCTTCAGCAGGTTGTCCGCCATGAGCTGCTGGGCGCGCCGCGCCACCGTCGGCACCGACGTCTCGCACGTCGCCGCGATCGACGTCCAGCTGGCGCGCCCGTCGCCCTGCAGCGCGACGATGATCTGCCGGTCGAGATCGTCGAGGGGCCTCATGTGACGGGGCACACCTCGGCCAGGAACTCGCGCACCACCTTCGTCCACGCCTGCGCCTCCTCGATCTGCGGCGAGTGGCCCGACTTCTCGAACACCACCAGCCGCGAGCCGGGGATCAGACTAGCGATCGTCTCGCTGCACTCCACCGGAGTGATCCAGTCCGTGCGGCCCACCGTGATCAGCGTGGGCGCGGTGACCCGCGGCAGGACCGGCTTGAGGTCGTAGTCCGGGATGTTGACCGCGAACGCGTGGTTGTGCGCCTCGTACCGGTACGGGGTGGCCTCGACCTTCTTCTCCACCGCGGCCGGGTCGTAGTGGTAGTCGTACAGCGGCAGGATCTCCCGCCAGCAGTCCCGCAGGTCGTCGTTGTCGCGCACGGTGCCTTCGAAGATCCGGTCCAGCTTCTCCCTGTCGATCGACACGCGGGTCGTGGCGAGCGCGTTGGCGAGCGCCTTCTCCTCGTGCGAGTTGTCCGGCGAGGTGTCCCGCAGCACCATGGCGCGCACGCGGTCCGGGTAGCGGGTGGCGTACTCCATCGCCATGAACCCGCCGTACGAGCCGCCCGCGATGATGACCTGCTCGGCGCCGACCCACTGGCGCAGCCCGTCGATGTCGGCGGCCCACTGCTCGTGGCTGAACGTGCCGTTGCCCTCGCTCTGCCCGGACCCCCGCGCGTCGAACACCACGACCCGGTAGGTGTCGGCGAGCCTGCCGAAGCTCGCGCGCGGCTCGGCCCGCGAGCCCAGCCCCGGCGCGCCGTGGTGCGCGATCAGCACCGGCGCGCCCTCGGGGCCGAGCACCTCGACCGCGAGCCGGTTGCCGTTGATCTCCACCAGCTGCGCCTCGGTGGTGGCGGCGGCGAACTCGGGCGACACGTCGTTCACGAGAACTCCTTCTAGACGGGGATGACGCAGTCGTCGAGGCTGCGCGGATACGAGGTGAGCGGACGGGAGCCGTCCTCGGTGACCAGCATGGAGTCCGAGATCCGGTAGCCGGCGTGGCCGGGGACGTAGATGCCCGGCTCGTTGGACACGACCATCCCCGGCTCGAGCACGGTCGCGTCGCCGTCCTCCAGCCACGGCGGCTCGTGCATGCCGAGGCCGATGCCGTGCCCTTGCCGGTGCCGCAGGTAGCGGCCGAGCCCGGCCTCCCGGACCACGGCGAGGCATGCCTCGTTGGCAGACCGGCACTCCGCACCGGGCTTGATCGCGTGCCCGCCCACTTCCTGGGCGAGACGGATGGTCTCGTGGTAGCGGCGCTGCTCGTCGGTGGGCTCACCGAGGACGAACGTCCGCTCCCCCTCGACGAACCGGCCGCCGACCGCGCAGCCCAGCGACAGCATGAACGTGTCGCCCGGCCGCAACCGGTACCCCGACGGCAGGCCGTGCGGGTACGAGGAGTTGGCGCCCGCGTACACGAGCCCGCCGGCGAGGAAGGACACCACGACCACGTCGGTGTGCTCGGCGTACATGGTCGAGGTGCCGACGCGGCCGACGTGCGCGGCAAGCTCGGCCTCGCTGGGCAGCTCACCGCCGGTGGCGAGCGCGTCGGTCACGAGCTTGACGCCCTCGGTCAGCATCACGTCGGTGATGCGCGCGGCCTCCTGGTGCAGCGCGATCTCCGCGGGCTCCTTGACGTAGCGGGCGACGGTGACGAGGTCCGTCGGCACGAGGTCCACACCGGACAGTGCCACGGCGGCGGCGTTGTACCGCGCGTAGGTCATCGCCGTCGTGTGCCCCGCGGTCCGCCTGCCCGCGCCGACCGCCTCCGCGAGCAGCGCGAACGGCGGCACCACACCCGGGTACTCCGGGTAGGCCACCAGGTCCGCGACCGCGTGCTGCGCCTCCGCGTGCTCCCGTTCCAGTTCCGGCAGCAGGAGGACCGTGCTGCCGTCGGTGCCGAGCCACACCGCGACCGGCCGCTCGCACGGGTGGTGGAAGAACCCGGTCAGGTACGCGACGTCCTCGGGGTCGTCGGTGAGCACCGCGTCGAGCCCGGCGTCAGCGGCACGTGCCCGCACCCGGTCCTGAACCCGGTGGAAGAACGCGCGGTCAAGCCGCTGCGAGAAAGTCATGGCTTGTTCCTTCGTGGGTTGCGTGCGTCGTTGTAGGCCGTGGACAGCAGTGTCGACGCCAGTACGAGCAGGAAGATCGCGAGCGAGGGGAACAGCGGCAGCCACCACGCGGTGGACATCGCGCCAGCCTGCTGCGCCTCGTAGAGGATCCGGCCCCACGACCACGTGTTCGGGTCGCCGAGACCGAGGAACGCGAGACCCGCCGCCGACAGCACCGCCCGCGAGGAGGTCAGCACCACGGATACGAGCACCAGCGGCATCACCGCGGGCAGCACGTGCCGCCGGATGATCCACGCCGGCGAGCCCGTCATCAGCCGCGCGGCGTCCACGTAGGGCAGCCGCACCACGGAAAGCGCCTGCGAGCGCACGACCCTCGTCACCTCCGGCCACGAGAACGCCGCGATCACGAGGATGATGGTCACCGTGCTCGGCCCGACGAGCGCGGCGACGAGGATCATCAGCGGCAGGATCGGCAGCGACAGCGTCAGGTCCACGACCACGCTGATCACCGCGTCGAGCCTGCGGAAGTACGCGCCGACCACCGCGAGCAGCGTGCCGAACACGATCGCGATCAGCGACGCGGCCGCCGCGACCAGCAGGCTCTGCCGCGCGCCCCACACGACCTCGGCGAACACGTCGAGCCCGAGGCTGTCGGTGCCGAACCAGTGCGTGCCCGACGGCGGCGCGAGCACCGTTTCGCCGTACCCGGCCGGGTGGTCGGCGAGCAGCGGCGCCGCGACCGCGGTGATCACCAGCAGCACCAGCACGACCAGTGCCGCCATGCCGAGCGGCTCACGCCGGAACCGGCGCCACGTGTTCCGCGCGGGCCTGGGTGGTGCGTCCACGGCGACCGCCTCGGCCCGTTGCGCCTCCGGTGTCGTGGTCATGACGAGGCCGCCTTGACTCGTGGGTCGAGTAGTCCGTATGCGATGTCGGTGACCATGTTCACGGCCACCACGGTCACCGCGAGCAGCAGGAACGCGCCCTGCAGCACCGGGAAGTCCAGCTGGGTCACCGCTTCGTAGATGCCGCGGCCGATGCCCGGGTAGGCGTACACGGTCTCGATCAGCACCGCGCCACCCACCACGAACCCGAGCTGCAGGCCGACCAGCGTCGTGGTGGGCAGCAACGCGTTGCGCAGCGCGTGTTTCCACAGCACCCGCCACGCTGGCAGCCCGTTCGCGTTGGCGAGCACCACGTAGTCCTCGCCGAGTGCGTCGATCAGCGACGACCGCATGGTGAGCACGTACGCGCCGAGTTGGGCGAACACCAGCGAAAGGCACGGCAGCACGAGGTGCGAGAGGACCGACAGGTACCACTCGGCGCCGTACGTGCCGTCGGTGTAGGCACCGCCGATGGGGAACCAGTTCAGCTTCAGCCCGAGGACGTACAGCAGCAGGATCCCGAGGCTCGGCACGAACAGCGACTGCCCGGTGACCGCGATGACCTGCACGAACCGGTCCCACCACCCCCCGCGGCGGGACGCGGCGAGCACGCCGAGCGGGATGCCGACCGCGACCGTGACCAGCAGCGACGCCCCGGCGAGCAGCAGTGTCCACGGCAACCGTTCCATCAGGACGTTCGTGACGGTCGTGTTCTGGTGGAACGAGATGCCGAGGTTCCCCTGCAGCAGCTGCCACAGGTACTTCACGTACTGGACGGGCAGCGACTCCTCCAGGCCGTAGTCGGCGAGCAGGGCCGCCCGGGTCTCGCGTGTCATGTTCGGGTTCGCCACGGCCAGCACCGGGTCCCCCGGCAGCAGCCGCAGGAGCAGGAACGTGACGGTCACGGCGAACCAGATCGTGAGCAGGCCACGACCCACCCTCTTGAGCACGAACAAGAACAGCGACATCCAGGCGGCCCTTCAGCTCACTGCGACTGCGACTTGGTCGCCGAGGCGACCGAGATCGGGTTGACGATGGACAGCAGCTCGCTCGGCTTCACGACGAACCCGCTCCACTCGCTGCGGTGCGCCACGTACAGGTTCTGCGTGTACATCACGTTGTCGTACACGTTGTCCCGCACGAGCTTCGCCGCCTGCCGCAGGATCGGCACCTGCTCGTCGCGTTCGAACGTGACCCGCGCCTGCTCGATCAGCGACGAAAGCGCCGGATCGTCCACATAGGAGTAGTTGATCGCGCCGCCCGGCAGGTAGGTCAGGGCCATGTTGGTCGCCGGGTCGTCCATGATCGCGAAGTTGCCCGCGTAGATGTCGAAGTCACCCGCGTCGGTCTTGGCCAGGTACGTGTTGCGTTCCAGACCCTGCAGCTCGATCGTGACGCCCGCCTTGGCCGCGCCGTCCTTGACCAGCGTCGCCCACTGCGTGGTCACCGGGTCCTGCAGCGAGTAGATCAGCCGGAACTTCAGCGAGCCGTCGGTCGGGTAGCCCGCGTCGGTCAGAAGCTGCTTGGACTTCTCCGGGTCGTACTCGTACTCCTTGCTCGAATCGTCGTGAAACTCCTCCAGCACCGGCATGATCGGGCTGGACCCGGTCGACACGGCCTGGCCCTGCAGTACGACCTTGCGGATCGCGTCGTAGTCCACCGCGTGCGCGAGCGCCTGCCGGACCTCCTTCTTCGCGAGGTCGGGCTTGTTCATGTTGTAGGTCATGTGCGCGTAGCCGAGGCCGGGGACCTCCTCGACGGTGATGCCCTGCGTGTTCTGCAGCCCCTTGACCTGCGCGGGCGGCAGCGAGTTCGCGATGACGTCCACGTCGCCGTTCTTCAGGCCCAGGATCTCGGTGTTCACGTCCGGGTACACGCGGTAGACGACCTTCGCCGCCTTGGGCTTGCCGCCGTCGACCAGCGGGTAGTCCTCGACCCGCTCCAGCGTGTAGCTCTGTCCGCGTTGGACGTCGGTGAGCACGTAGGGCCCGGCCGACACCCAGCCGCCGCCGCTTCCGTCGTTGGCGAACGTCGCGACCGAACCGGCGGGCTCGAACACGTGCTGTGGCACGACGTTGCCCCAGAACCCGACCTCCGGGATCACCGTCGAGTCCGGTGCGGACAGCTTGACCTCGACCCGCGTGTCGGACACCGCCGTCGCCGACTCGACGTTGGTCAGCTGACCGTAGAGCGTGCCCGCCGGCTTGTCGCGCTTCACCGCGTTGAGCGAGAACGCCACGTCCTTCGCGGTCAGCGGTGTGCCGTCCGACCACTTCATGCCGGACCGGATCTCGTAGAACCCGGTGGTGTCGTCGACGTAGCCCCACTTCTCCGCCAGCTCGGGCGACTTCTCGCCGTCCGGGCCGATCGAGAGCAGGTGCGGGTACATCAGGTTGGTGATCCAGTAGTCGCTGCGGCTGTTGCCGACGAACGGGTTGTAGTTGACCACGTCGGTGGTGGTCGCGATGGTCAGCGTGGCGTCGGTGACCGCCGCGCCGCCACCACCCTCGGTCGGTGCGCTCGGCGCACAGGCGGTGAACGTGGCGATGGCCGCGGCCGTGGCGATGGCCGCGGTCAGCCGGGGACGTGACCTCAAACCCAGACCTCCTTGAGGACTCGTAGCGTGTTACCCCCGATGACCTTGCGGATGTCGTCGTCGCTGTACTGGTGCTTGACGAGCCAGCCGATGATGTTGAAGAAGCCCTCCGCCGGGTTCTCCAGCCCGTCCACGTAGGGGACCTTCTCGAACTCGACGCTCCCGTGCGCCTGCCCGAGGGACAGGTTCGCCGCGAACGTGTCGTGCAGGCCGACGTGGTCGCCGAACAGCGTGTCCGGGCCGAAGCCGACGTGGTCGATGCCGACCAGCTCGACGCAGTAGGTGAAGTGGTCCATCACGGAGTCGAGCGAGTGCCGGGGGTGCTCGCGCGACAGCGTCGTGTGCGGGGCCGCCTCGATGCCGATCACGCCGCCGCGTTCCGCGCACGCCCTGATCGTCTCGTCGTCCTTCATCCGGTTCGTCGGCCAGACGGTCCGTGAACCGGCGTGGGTGATGAACACCGGCACCTTCGACTTCTTGATCACGTCGAGGCCGGTGCGGTCACCGGAGTGCGAGATGTCGATGGCGATGCCGAGCTTGTTCATCCGCTCGACGGCCCGGTCGCCGAGGTAGGTGAGGCCGCCGTCGCCGCGCTCCTTGAGGCCGCTGCCGAGCAGGTTGGCCTCGGAGTAGGCGATGCCCATCTGCCGCACGCCGAAGCCGTAGAGCACGTCGAGCCGGTCGATCTCGTTCTCGATGGGGGTCGCCGCCTCGAGCGCGAAAACGTGGGCGATGCGGCCGGTCTCCGCCGCGTACTCGATGTCGGCGACCGACTCGGCCTTGATCACGAAGTCCTGGTGGGCCAGGTCGGCCATCCGCACACCGAGGTCGAACAGCACGTCCTGGTACTTCCAGCCCGCGTCGGAGCTGATGCAGCAGGTACCGTCCATGCCGTTGTCGAACACGGCGGTGAGCCCGGAACGCGACAGGCCCTCGTAGCCCGTTGGTTCACGGCCCTGGCGGATGTGCTCGCGCAGGTCGGTCATGTCCTCGGGGAACACCTGCACGTGCTCGTGCAGCGAGATGACCGTCTCCTCGGCGAGGAGCCGCCTGGTCCGCTCCTCCTGCTCACCCGTGAGTTCGAGGCCCTGGTAGGCGGGCACGCGGCCGACCTGCTTGGCGTAGGTGAACCCTCGGTAGTCCCTTCCGGACTCCAGGTACTCGTAGGCGGTGTAGCCGGTGTAGCGGGAAGCGGGCTCCAGCACGCTGCGCTCCTGTCTCCGCGTCGTGTGCGGTACCAGTTGACTGTCTCCTGTGGAATGCCGCAGAGTGTCATCAATATCCGGCATAGTTGTCAATGCATGTGTTCAAACACGGCGCGATCGGTCACCATATGAAACTTATCGGCAACACTCGGCATGTGAGGATGGAGCTGTGAACAGTCCTCCCGACGCGCTGCGGGTCCGCGGCCTGTCTGTTTCGTTCCAGATGGACAGCGGCGCCGACGTGGCGGCGGTCCGGCACGTCGACCTCGATGTCCCACGTGGACAGCTGGTCGCGCTGCTCGGCGAGTCCGGCTCCGGCAAGTCGGTGACCGCGCGCGCCGTCATGGGCCTCGCGGGCCCCGGCTCGACGGTCACGGCCGACGAGATCACCGTCGCGGGCACCGACCTGCGCACGGCGACCGCGCGGCAGCTGCGCGAGTACCGGGGCACCAGGATGAGCCTCGTGCTGCAGGACGCACTGTCCGCGCTCAACCCCGTGCTCACCATCGGCGACCAGCTCGGCGAGCTGTTCCGCGTCCACGGTGGAGTATCCAGGAGGGTCGCCAGGGCCAGGGCCGCCGACCTGCTCGGCACGGTCGGGATTCCCGCCCCCGCCAGGCGGACCGGCGACTACCCGCACCAGTTCTCCGGCGGCATGCGCCAGCGCATCCTCATCGCCATGGCGATCGCGCTCGAACCGGAGCTGCTGATCGCGGACGAGCCGACGACGGCACTCGACGTGACCGTGCAGGCACAGATCCTCGACCTGCTCGGTTCGCTGCGCACACAGCTCGACATGGGTGTGCTGCTCATCACCCACGACCTCGCGGTGGTCAGCGAGGTCGCCGACCGGCTCGCGGTCATGTACGCGGGCCGGGTCGTCGAGGCAGGCGACGCCGACACCGTCCTCTCCCGACCGTCCCACCCGTACACCGAGGCGCTGCTGCGGTCGGTGCCGCAGCTGGAACACCACGGCGCCGACCTGTTCACGATCCCCGGCTCGCCGCCCAACCCCGCGCGGGTGCCGGCCGGATGCCCTTTCCACCCGCGCTGCCACCGCGCCGTCGAGGAGTGCTCGACGGTCCGGCCGCAGCCGGTGTCGCTGGCAGGCCGCACCGTGGCCTGCCACCAGTCGGAGGTGATGCTCGGTGAGCACGTCTGACGAGGTTCTCGTCGCGGACTCGCTGGTCCGCAGGTACTCGGTCGGGTCGCTGCTGCGCAGGGGGCACGTGTCGGCGGTCGACGGGGTGAGCCTGTCGCTGCGCCGGGGCGAGGTGCTGGGGATCGTCGGCGAGTCCGGGTGCGGCAAGTCGACACTCGCCAGGATGCTCGTCGGGCTGGAACGCCCCGACAGCGGGCGGCTCCACCACGACGGCTCGGACGTCACCTCCGGTGGCCGCGCGCGGCTGCGGCGCGGCGTGCAGATGATCTTCCAGGACCCCTACGCCTCGCTCGACCCCCGGATGCGGGTGCTCGACATCGTGGCCGAGCCGCTGGCCGCGACCGGGCAGGGCACGCGGGCATCCCGCAGGGAGAAGGTCGCGACGCTGCTGGAGCTCGTCGGGCTGGCGCCGGACCTGATGAACCGGTACCCGCACCAGTTCTCCGGCGGGCAGCGGCAGCGGATCGGCATCGCGCGTGCGCTGGCGCTCGACCCTTCGGTGCTCATCGCCGACGAGCCGGTGTCCGCACTGGACGTCTCCGTGCAGGCGCAGGTGATCAACCTGCTCGCCGACCTGCGCGAGCGCCTCGACGTGGCGATCGTGTTCATCGCACACGACCTGTCCGTGGTGCGCCACCTCGCCGACCGGGTGGCGGTCATGTACCTCGGCCGGATCGCCGAGATCGGCCCGACGGCACAGATCTACGACACGCCGACCAACCCGTACACGCAGGCGCTGCTGTCGGCGGTGCCGTCCTCGGACCGGGCGTCGCGGGGCAGGCTGGCGCGGCGGCGCGTGCTCACCGGCGAGCCGCCGTCGCCCATCGACCCGCCGGCCGGGTGCCGGTTCAACCCCAGGTGCTGGCTCGCGCAGGACCGCTGCCGCACCGAGACCCCACCGCTGCGCGAGGTCGACGGCCGGTTGACGGCGTGCCACTTCGCCGAGGACGCGGCAGCCGGGGCGGTGCCCGCCACCGGCACAGCGTGAACCCCGGCGGACCCTACGTGCAGGCGACGCGCAGGTTGTCGAGCCGTTCGGTGTTGCGCTGCACCCACCTGGCGACGACACCCGCGTCGTCCAGCCGTTCCTTCTGCACCTGCAGGTAGGAGTCGGCGAGGCCGAGCAGGGACGCCTTCACGTCCTCGTCGGCCACGTCGTCCGCCAGCTCACGCAGCCTGCGTTCCTTGTCCTCGGCGCGCGCCTTGAGACGTTCGGAGTCGACGAGCGGGTTCAGGTCCGCGAGGCCGAGCGCCTCCGCGCACACCGACGCCCGGTCCGCGACCGCACCGGCATCGTCGACCGCCTCGCCCACCTCCGCGCACCCGGCCACCATCAGCACCGTCGCCAGCACGACTCCCACTCCCCGTAGCCCCATGCACAGAATCTAGCGGGCCCCGGTTTGCCCGTACGGGTGAACGGGTAGCCCTTGCTTGCCCGGATCGGAAGCAGGGCCGTTCCGGTGTGCAGAGGACCGGACCTGTCGGTCATTGCCCTCGCGAGCCCGACAGCGTCCGGTCTTCCCCTCTCCCTCCCGAGGCGTGGCTGAGCGCCCTGAAAGGCGCGTTCAGGACGCTCAGCGTCCTGAACGCGCCTTTCAGGGCGCTCGTCATGCTGTGAACGGGCCTGCTCGGTGGTTCGGGTTTCCGCTGATCAGGCGGATGGTGAAGCTGTCCTCGGTTCTGCTCATCGACACGTGGTCGCACAGCTGGTGGGTGAGCCACAACCCGAGTCCGCCCATCGGCGCGTGCGCGGCGGCGCGCAGCCCGGCGAACGGGTCGGTGGGGCCCGTGCCGCCGTCGGTCACCGTCACGACCACACGGTCCGGCCCGGCCCAGAAGCGGACCCGCGTCGGTGGCAGGCCGTGGCTCGTCGCGTTCGTGACCGACTCGGTGACCGCGATCCGCATGTCGGCGAGCGCGTCCGCCCCGAGCACCCCGGCGCCGACCCGCGCCAGCGCGTCCCGCGCGGCGGCCGGAGCCGGATCGGTCAGCTCGACCGCGGGCGGCGTGAGCTGCAACGGGTCCGGCACCTGCGGCCGGAGGTCGCTCAGGAACAGGTCCGGCTCGACGTAGTCCTGGCTGGGCAGGTGCCGGTCCGGGGTCGCGACGAGCGGGTGGGTGCGGACCACGTCGGCCAGCACCCCGGCCGGGGTCGTCCGCGTGTCGTAGGCGCACATGCTCCACAGCGGGAACTCGTCGTAGGCGTCGTTGATCGCCGACTCGTAGCGCGCCCACCAGTCCCACGTCGCCCCGAGCGCGGCGGGCGGCAGCTCGCCGATGGCGCGGATCTGCTGCGCGCCATCCGCCACCAGCCCGGCGAACATCTCGCGGTAGGCGCGGATCGCGGCCGCGGGCCGCGCGTACAGGTCGCCGCCCTCCTGGAACACCACCGGGGTGTCGTCCCCGAGCGCGTCCCGGACCAGCGCCGCGTTCCGCTCGCACAGGGAGACGATCGTCGGCTCCCCGGCCTCGACCCCGCCCAGCAGGAACGGGAGGACCACGGCCAGCAGCTCGTCGTCCGAATCGTGACAGATGGCCTCGTGGAAGTACCCGGTCTGCCCAGCGGGCATCCCGGTCCTCATAAGCCGCCCCTGTCGCTCACGCCGCTCCGCTCCCACATGACTCGGTCCCGGAAGAACAGGATCCCATCGATCCGGCGAAGATTGTTGACGGGGTTCCCCGACCCCGGCGACGACCGGCCCGCTCAGCCCCGGGCAGGTCAGGCGGCGCCTCCGCAGGACGACCGCGGTCGACGGGTGGACCGCGCTGGGCGACTCGACCCGTCACCGCGGACGTCGAGCTGGACGGGGCGGCAGGACGGCGGCCGGCAGGGTGGCCGCGACCACCAGGAGTCTTGCGCTCATCGGTGTCCATGTCCTTCCGGTTCGCCGTCCGGGGTGAAGGCCTCGCCGCCCGGCTCGGACTGCAGGTACACGTGCTGGTGCCCGTAGCCGGCGTCCACGTTGATCTGGTCGAGCTGCGTCGCGCCGACCGACCACGCGGTCACCGCGAGGTCCCGTTGCCGGGTCGCCAGCTCGTGGTGACCCTGCTGGTGCGCGGCGACGGCGACGGCGAGCTGGTCGATCGCCGTCGCGAGGCTGCCGCGGGCCACGTTGGTGGCGGTGGCGCCCGACGGCGGGTCGTCGAACGACCGGGCGGCGCCTTCGACGGTCCGCTGCCACGCGGCCGCGTCCCCCTCGTGCGCCGCCAGCCCCGCCACGACGGGCGCGAGGTCGTCGCGGGTCGCGCGGGCCAGGTCGGTCAGCTCCTTGACCTGCACCTTGTCGCGGGCGGCGTCCGCGGCGCGGATGTCGGCCGCCATCTGCGCCTCCTCGCTCGGGCTGCCGACGAGGTAGCCGCCGACCCCGAACACCACGGCGCCCACCACGAACGCCAGCACGGCGGGCAGGACCCGGCGCCGGACAGGGGCGGTGTCGTCGGTCTGCCCGAGGCGGAACGACCGGGTGCGGCGCCGGGCGGGCGCCGTGGTGCGAGGGCTCATCGCATTCCTCCTACGGGACGGGCGGCGGTCAGGGCTGCCCGGACTGTGTGGATCTCGTGTCCGTCCTTCGGTGCACCTGCCGTGGTGCGGGGCGCCGCCACGCCCCGCACCACGGCCCGGTCAGGCCCCATGTCGCACGGCGACGAGGGTGGGGTCGTCGAGCACGGCCTCGAGCGCGACGTGCGCGCCGCCGCGGGCGGCGGCCGTGAAACCCAGTGCGGGATCGCGGACGGGGTCGTCGGGGGTGGCGGCCATGCGCAGCAGCGCGGACAGGCCGACCATGGTCTCCCAGCAACCGCGGCGACCGCAGCCGCACAGGTCACCGCCGGGGTTGAGCGGCATGTGCCCGATCTCGCCGGAGAACCCGGCCGCGCCACGCAGGAGGCGCCCGCCGACCATGACACCGCCGCCGACCCCGGTCTCACCGGTGAGGTGGACCAGCTCGGCGGTGCCCGCGCGGCCACCCATGGCGAACTCGCCCAGCGCCGCGAGGTTGGCGTCGTTGTCGACCTTGATGGGCAGTTGCCGTGCGGGGAGCCGTCGCGGCCCGGCGAGCCGCTGCCGCAGGCCTGCGACGGCGTCGACCGTGGTCCAGTGCAGGTTGGGCGCGAAGGCGACCACACCGTCGTCGGTGCCGACCAGCGCGGGCACCGCGAGGGTCATGCCGACCGGCGTGACCTCCTGCTCCTCGCACGCGGCGAGCGCGCGGATCGTCAGTTCGGTGACCGCGTCCAGCACGGTCTCGGCGGGCAGCGCCTGCACGTCGAGCACGACCCGGTGCTCGAACACGACGGTGTCGGTCAGGACCAGGACGACCGCGATCACGTAGTCGACGTTGATCTCCACGCCGACACCGCCGATGCCGCGCCCGTCCAGCTCGACGGTCTGCCCCGGCCGCCCCACGGAGCCACCGCGCTCGACGTCGCCCTCGCGGACCAGCCCGCGGTCGATCAGCTCCGCGATCAGGCTCGACACGGTGCCCCGGTTGAGCCCGGTCTCCACCGCGACGCGGGCGCGGCTGCGTGAACCGGCGTCGCGCAGGTGCCGCAGCACGAGCGCCAGGTTGCTGCGCCGCATGGTGACCTGGTCGGCCGGTTGCCGCCCGGCTGGTCGAGCCGCGTTCACCAGGCAGCACCGCCCCGCTGATTTGTCCGTTAGCCGGACAAATTAGGACGGTGTGCAACCGCCGTCAATGGGGTTGGGCCGAAGTTCCGCCCGGGCGCCCCGGACGGCGCGTGAGGTTGGACCGAACGGGGCTCAGTAGGTCCGTTTGGGCATGAGCGCCCACAGGACCACGTAGGCGATGAACTGCGGTCCCGGCAGCAGGCAGGACAGCACGAACACGAGCCGCACCCGCCCGACCCGCCACCCGTACCGATCGGCGAGACCGGCACAGACACCGGCGATCATCTTCTTGCTCTGAGGTCTGGTCAACGTGGTCATGACTGTTCCGCCTCTCGGGGATCACGAGCTGGCTCCGCCTGGTGACGTGCTCGTGGCTGGCTTACGTCGTTCCACTCCGGCGCGGTCGGGAAACACCGGGCCGCGGATCGTGACGATGAGTGGTCATGACTCCACGGTCCCCCCGCGGTGGGCGGCACCGCATGGTGGATCACCCTGAGATGACCCTGGTTGTCGGCCCGTACTTGGCCGATGCCCTGAAAGGCGCGTTCAGGACGCTCAGCGCCCTGAACGGCCCATTCACGGCACTTGCCTGGTTGACGGGGCGGGCTCGGGTGGTACCCGGTCGGTATGGATGCAGCTGACCAGGTGCTGGTGGTCGGACAGGTGGCGCGTGACCTCGTGCTGCGGGTGGCCGAGATGCCCGGCGAGCGGGAGTCGGCGCGAGCCAGGCAGCGGCTCGAGATGCTCGGCGGCAAGGGCGCCAACCAGGCGGTGGCGCTCGCACAGCTGGGTGTCCCGGTCGCGTTGCTCGGGGTGGTCGGCGACGATCCCGTCGCCGACGACCTGCTGGCCCGTGCCCGCGGCGACGGTGTCGACGTGTCACCCGTGGTGCGGCGGGCCGGTACCAGCACCGGGCTGATCGTGAGCCTCCTCGACGCGCACGGGCAGTGGCGCTACGTCGAGGACCTGCCCGAACCGGTCCTGCTCACCGAGGACGACGTGCTGCTGGCCGCCCGCCCGTCCCGGTGCACGGTGGTCCAGCTGCAGCAACCGTCGGCCGCCGCGCTCGCCGCGGTCCGGCAGGCGGCAGGGCTCGTCGTGCTGGAGGGCGCACCCGCCGACGACGAGCGGCGTGCGGCGATCCTCGCCGCCGCGCACGTGCTGCGGGCCGACGCGAAGGAGGGTGGGCTGCTGACCGGCGCCGACCTGACGGACCCCGAAACGGCGGTGCGTGCCGCCCGCGAGGTCCAGCGTGCACACGACCTCGCATTGGTCGCGTTCGGCTACGACGGCGGTGACGTCTTCGTGTGGCGCGGCGGCTCGCTGGTCTCCACCCACGGCGACGCCCACGTCGTGGACACCACCGGCGCGGGCGACGCGCTCACCGCCGGGCTGACCACCGTGCTCGTGCGCGGCGGCGAACCGGAGGAGGCCGTCGAACTGGCCGTCGCCGCCGCGGCCGCGACGGTCGAGCACCCCGGCGGCCGTCCGCACCTGACACCTTCGCGGCTGCGGCACTTCCTGCGGCGGGCCCGCGTGGGCTGACCGGTCAGGCCGCCGCGGCTTCCCACCAGGTGACACGGATGTGTATACAGTATTCTGTCTGGAATGTAGGGTGGACGCGGACCGTGTCGTAGAGGAAAGGCCCGCGCTTCCATGTACACAGTCACCAACCCGGCGACAGGCGAACTGGTCGAGGAGATCGAGAACGCGACCGACGAGGAGGTCCGGGCCGCGATCGACCGCGTGCACAGTGCCTACCCGGCGTGGCGAGGACGGTCGGTCGCCGAGCGCGCGAAGATCGTCTCGCGGGCCGCGGAGCTGTTCGCCGAGCGGTCCGGCGAGCTCGCCGAGATCATGACGCTGGAGATGGGCAAGCGGATCAACGAGGGCCGCGGCGAGGTCGGCATCGTGGTCGACATCTTCAACTACTACGCGGACAACGCGGCGACACTGCTCGCCGACGAGCCGATGCGGGTCAGCACCGGCGACGCGGTGATCGTGAAGCAGCCGATCGGCGCGCTGCTCGGCGTGATGCCGTGGAACTTCCCGTGCTACCAGGTCGCGCGGTTCGTCGCGCCGAACCTGGTGCTGGGCAACACGATCCTGCTCAAGCACGCCTCGATCTGCCCGCGCTCCGCACAGGCCATCGCCGACGTCCTGCACGAGGCGGGCGTGCCCGCGGACGTGTACGTCAACACCTTCGCGTCCAGCCGCCAGATCCCGGCGGTCCTCGCGGACCCGCGGATCATGGGTGTTTCGCTGACCGGCAGCGAGCCGGCGGGCATCTCGGTCGCGACCGAGGCGGGCAAGCACCTGAAGAAGACCGTGCTGGAGCTGGGTGGCTCCGACCCGCTGATCGTGCTCGACAGCGACGACCTGGACGAGACGGTGAAGCAGACCGCGACCGCGCGGATGCGCAACTGCGGCCAGTCGTGCAACGCGCCGAAGCGGATGATCGTGCTTTCCGAGCTGTACGACGACTACGTGGACAAGCTGTCCAAGCACGTCGCCGACCACTTCCAGCCGGGTGACCCGGCCGACCCCGCGACCAGGCTGCCACCGCTCGCGTCGGCCGCCGCCGCCGACGAGGTCGCCGGGCAGGTGCGCAAGGCGGTCGAGCAGGGCGCCACGCTGCGGACGGGCGGCAACCGCATCGAGCCGGGCGCCTACCTGGAGGCAACCGTGCTCACCGACGTGACCCGCGAGATGGACGCCTACTACGAGGAGATCTTCGGCCCGGTCGTCGTCGTGTTCCGCGCGGAGAACGAGGAGCACGCGGTCGAGCTGGCCAACGACTCGCCGTTCGGTCTCGGCGCGAGCGTGTGGGGCACCGACCCGGCACGGCTGCGCCGCGTGGCCGAACGGATCGAGGCCGGGATGGTGTACTTCAACCGCGCGGGCGGCTCGTCCGCGGACCTCCCCTTCGGCGGCATCAAGCGCTCCGGCATCGGCCGTGAGCTCGGTCCCGCGGGCATCGAGGAGTTCATGAACAAGAAGGCGATCCGCCTGTAGCCAGGAACGCATGGCCTGATCCCGGCGACGGGCCGGAGCACTCGCTCCGGCCCGTTTCCCGTGCGCGGACACTTCCGATAATTTCGGGCGCATTACCCGTCATTGACAAATGATCCCAGGCGTCTCTACATTCGAATTCCGGAATTGTTTCGAAACTTCCGGAATTCGTCGAGTTGCGACAGACGGGAGCACGGCGTGTCCGCCGCACGAACTCTGGGCCTTCTCCTCGTGCCCCTGTTGGCGCTCGGCGTGACCTCCGCGCACGCCGACCGGCACGCCCCGCCCACCGCCACGATCGTCGACTCGACGCGGGGCGGCGGCCAGTCGCTTGCCCTCACGTTCGACGACGGGCCCGACCCGCGGAACACACCGAAGCTGCTGAAACTGTTGCGGCGCAACCACATCCGCGCGGTCTTCTGCCTGTGGGGCGAGCACGCCAGGCAGTATCCCGCGCTGGTGCGGCAGATCGTGGCGGAGGGCCACGTCCTGTGCAACCACTCGCGCAACCACGACGACCTGTCCACGTGGACCCCGGCGGCGATCCGCGCCGACCTGCAGGCCACCAACACCGCCATCCGCGCCGCCGTGCCGTGGGCACGCATCCCGTACTTCCGCGCCCCGTACGGCGCGTGGGGCGAGAGCCCGGAGGTGGCCGCGGCGCTGGGCATGCAGCCACTCGGCTGGCGGCTCGCGATCGGCGACTGGGAACCACCGGGCACCGACGTGCTCGTCGACCGGCTCCTGACCGGGATCACGCCGGGTGCGGTGGTGCTGCTGCACGACGGCGGCGGTGACCGCACCCAGACCGTCGACGCGGTCGCGGCGGTCATCCCGCGGCTGCGGTCCGACGGCTGGCACTTCGCGCTCCCCGCGCGGCGGGGGTGAGCACCATGGCACGCAAGAAGATCCTCGCCGTACTGGCGGGTGCGGCGGTCCTGCTGACCGGCGCCTCGGTCGCCGACGCCGCACCGCCCGCGCACTGGGTCGGCACGTGGGCGAGCGTCCCGACACAGACACCGCCCACCGCGACCCCGACGCTCACCGACGAGACGATCCGCCAGGTCGTCCACACCAGCGTCGCCGGCAGCGACCTGCGTCTGCGCCTCACCAACGAGTTCGGCACGACCGCGCTGCGGCTCGGGGCGGTGCACGTCGCGCGCCGGGCCGGGTCCACGGGCACCGCCATCGTCGGGGGGACCGACCGCACGGTCACGTTCGGCGGTGACGCCTCCCCCACCATCCCAGCGGGGGCGCCGCTCGTGAGCGACCCGGTGCGGCTGCCGGTGCCCGCGCGGGCGGACCTCGTCGTGAGCATCCACGTGCCGGGCCCGGCACCGGTGACGTCGCTGCACAACTTCGCCTACCAGGAGAACGTGGTCGCGGCGGGTGACGTGACCGGTGCCCCGGCCGTCACCGGCCGCACGGTCACGGCGTGGTACTTCCTGTCCGGGGTCAGCGTGCGCACCACGGACCGGCACGCGTCCGCGGTCGTCGCGCTCGGCGACTCGATCACCAACGGGTTCGAGACCGAGGTCAACGCCAACCACCGCTGGCCGGACCTGCTCGCGCACCGCGTGCGCGGCAAGGGAATGCTCAACCTTGGGGTGGCGGGCAACCGGCTGCTGCACGACCCGAACCCGCCGCCGAGCAGTGAGGCCGAGCAGTACGCGGCGTTCTTCGGGCAGAGCGCGCTGCGCCGCTTCGACCGGGACGTGCTCGCGCAGCCCGGCGTCGGGCACGTGATCGTGCAGCTCGGCGTGAACGACCTCGGCCACCCCGGCACGTCGGCGCCGCCGGGCGAGGTGGTCACGGCGGAGGAGATCATCGGCGCGCACCGGCAGCTGATCGTGCGCGCGCACGCGGCGGGGGTGCGGGTCGTCGGCGGCACGATCCTGCCGTTCAGGAACGACACCCTCGGGTTCCACAGCCCGGCGAACGAGGCGAAGCGGCAGGCCGTGAACCGGTGGATCCGCACGAGCGGCGAGTACGACGGGGTCGCCGACTTCGACGCCGCCCTCCGCGACCCGGCCGACCCGCAACGGTTGCGCGCGAAGTACGACAGCGGCGACCACCTGCACCCCAACGACGCCGGCATGGCGGCGATGGCGGCGGCGATCCCGGCACACCTGCTCCGCTGACACCCTGACCAGCGCGTTCACGGTAACCGGGCGCCGATGGCGGGTGCCGCGACAGTGAGGTGGGCCGGGGCGTCCGGCTCGCCAGGGGGCGCGAGCGTGAGCACGGCACGCAACGTCCACACCAGGTTGTAGTCGCCGTACCACCAGTAAACGTGCGTCGGCGCGAGCACGTCGATCGCCGGTCCGGTCGGGGCGCGGTAGGCATGTGCGTGTTCGGCGTCCCGGATCACCAGCACGTCCGCGCAGTCCGCCCACTGGTACACACCGGCCAGGAGCTCCGGGCCATGCCGCCCCGCCCGGAACCGGCGCCACCGGAACCCGCGCTCACCGGCCAGGTCGAGCAACGCGTCGGCGGTCATGGGTTCAGCACGGTCGTCAGCAGGTCCCACCGCTGTCCGATGTGCTCGGGGAGGTCCATCCACACCAGCGCCATGGGCTCGGGCCGTGCGGTGTAGCGGGCCAGCGCCGCCGCGGCCGACCCGTGCACCGCGTGCGTGGTCCGCCGGGTCACCGGATCCCGCCGGTAGATCACCGCCTCGCGCTCACCGGCACCGACGATCTCCATGCCCCACGCGAAGATCAGGTCGTGGTCGGCCGAGTCGACCAGCGTGAACAGCCGTCCGTACATGAGATTGCCTCCGCTATCCCGGGTCCTGTCGATGCGCGGTGCCGATGGCGGCGCCGATGGCCAGCCGGATATGCTCAGCCGTCTCGGCGGTGACCGCCACGGCCTCGGCCGACGGGATGTGCAGCGACACCCGACCGTCCGGAAGGGACTCCGCGGCGAACAGGTCGGTCCGGCCGTTCCGGACGGTCCACCTGCCCACCGCACCCTCCGAATATCGTTTACCAGTTCACACACAATTCTTCCCGGTACGTATTGCCCAGCACAATGCACCTATCGAGGGATTGTGGCGACCTCCATTTGCGCATCTAGAATTGCTACATGGCAGTTATCAGCGGTACCGCTGAGTCACGCGACCTGGGCGCCGAACTCCGGCGCCTGCGCACGGAGGCCGGTCTGAACACCAGGACCATGGCCGACCGGACCGGAGTCTCGAACGCGAACATCTCGTTCTGGGAGACTGGTAAGCGGCTCGTACCGTTGGAGAGGTTGACCGCCATCCTCGATGCACTGAGCGTGACCGACGACGAGCGGGAGCGCATCATCGGGCTACGCCGCAAGGCAGACGGCCCCGGCGAACTGACCACCGGCTCGACCAGCATCGGCAAACGCCTCACGAGACTGATCGAACTGGAACGCACAGCCACCCGGATCACGCACATCCAGCCGCTGATGATTCCCGGGCTTCTGCAGACCAGCGACTACGCCCGCGCGGTCTTCGGTGACAACGATCCCGACGTCGACACCAAAGTCGCGCTGCGAGCAGGCCGCCGTGACGTGATCACCCGTCGGCGCAACCCGGTCGAATTCCTGGCGCTGATCGACTCCGAGGCACTCGTCCGGCCCATCGGATCACCCGAGGTGATGGCCGATCAACTCGACCACCTGGTCCGGATGGCCGAACTGCCCAATGTGACAGTTCAGGTCGTGCCAAGCACCGCTCCTGGTCACCACCCGATGCTGGCGGGCCCGTTCGTCCTGTTCGAGTTTCCCACCGCGACCCCCATCATCCTGCTAGAGCATTACCGCACGAGCGCGTTCCTCTGGGATCGGGAGAGCGTGGCGGCCTACCTGTCCGTGCCGGAGGAGATCCAGCGGGTGGCGATGACCCCGGAACGGTCGTTGAAGCTGATCAAGGAGATCGCGAAAGGAATGGAGACAGAATGACCACGATCCGCGAGGCCATCCGGTGGCGCAAGTCCAGCCTCAGCGACGGACAGGACACTTGCGTCGAGCTGGCACACACCGGAACCGCGGTGCGCGACAGCAAGAACCCGACCGGCCCCACGCTGACCCTCACCACCGACGACCTGCTCACCGCGATCAGGACCGGCCGACTCGACCGCTAGTCAGGCCCAAGGCAGAGCCCGCGACGACTGGCTTCACGAGGCGAGCCGCCCCGAACGTCCGCCGATGCCCCGAGTGACGCTTTCGGGACGTTGAACGTCCCGAAAGCGTCGTTCGAGGCATGAGGTCCGCGCCCGCCAACGGACGCGAACCGAGCAGCGCCGAGGGCACCACCCGACGAGCCGATGCCGTGAAAGGCGCGTTCACGGCACAACCGCTGCCGTGAAAGGCACGTTGACGGCGCTGAGCGCCGTGAACGGCCCATCGACGGCATCCCGAATGCCGTCAACGCGCCTTTCACAGCACTAAAACCAGGGCGCTCCGCGCCCCGGGCCCGCGAAGCGGGCGCCTGCCTGCGCAACCCCGATGGTGGCACAAGCCCACCCCAAAGGGGCTCCCTGCCATCCCCGAGACCTGCCCGTCCGGCGAGGACAAAGACCACCAAACAGGCAACGGCGAGGACGAACCACCAACGCCAGCCGGAACCCGAGGCCGGAACGCCACCGGCGGACTACGCAGGCAGACGCCACACCTGGTTGCTGCTCGCGAAGCAGTCCCAGATCTGCAGCCGCGTGCCGTCGGCCGAGCTTGGGCCGGTGGCGTCGAGGCAGCGCCCGGAAGCGGGGTTGCGCAGCGTGCCGTTGGACTGCGCCTGCCACTGCTGCGCGCCGGTCCCGTTGCAGTCGTACAACTGCACGACCGTGCCGTTGGCGGTGCCCGCGGCGGTGACGTCCATGCACTTCCCGAGCGCGCGCAACGTCCCGTCGGAGCCGACCGTCCAGCTCTGCGCGTTCGTGCCGTTGCACGACCACAGCTGCACCGCGGTCCCGTTGGCGCTGCTGGCGCTCGCGACGTCGACACACTTGCCGCCGATGCCGGTGATCGGCCCGGTGCGCCCGGTCGGCGGGTTGCCACCGCCGGTCGCGACCTCGTAGATCGCGCTGACGAGTGACGTGCTGCCGCTGGTGTCCTGCGACAGCTCCCAGTTCATGATGCCGCCCGCGTTCGCCATGGCCCACTGCGTCTTGCGCTTGATCGTGGGGATGCCGTTGTAGCACTGCTGAGCACCGCCCGCGGTGACGCAGTCCCGGTTGGCGTTGGCCGGGTCCATGGCGACGAGCTGCGCGTAGGTGTAGTAGCCGGGCCTGCTGTAGAACGGCACGCCGAGCACGGTCTTGCTCGCGGGCAGGCCGCGGCCCTTCCAGTAGTTGGCGGACTGGATCGACCAGTCGTAGTTCGCGTGGGGGCTGCCGCCGTCGTAGGCCATGATGTTGAGCCAGTCGACGTACCCGAACACCGCGGGCTGCACGCCCTCCGCGGTGCCGCCGCCGGAGACGACGGCCGCGGTGAGCAGCTTGCCCCTGCTGTGCATGGCGGAGGACAGCTGCTGCATCAACGCGGTGAAGTTGTTGCCGGACTGGCCGGGGTCCGGATATTCCCAGTCGATGTCGACGCCGTCGAGGTTGTACTGGTTGACGACGTTCACCACGCTGTTGACGAACGTGGTCCGCGAGGTGGCGTTGGCCGCGAGGGCCTCGAAGGCGGAGTCGTTGCCGTCGTTCCACCCGCCGATGGCGAGCGAGACCCTGACGTTGTTGCTGTGCCCGAGGCTCACCAGCGAGGAGAGCTTGCCGGGGTCGGGGATGGCCTGCAGCGTGCCGTTGGCGTTCGGCAGCGCGAAGGCGTAGTTGATGTGGGTGAGCTTGTCGTACTGGACGCTGTTGACGCTCCCGGACCACGACGGCAGGTAGCCGACGCTCCGGAACCCGTTGGGCAGCGCCGCGGCGGCCGCGGGTGAGGCGGCGACCACCACGAGCCCGGTGGCAACGGTCGCCAGGGCGAGCCCGGCGGCACCCCACCGGTGTCGTCGCAGGGACAGGTGAGAGTTGGGCATGGGCGTTCCTTCCAAGGCAGGGAGAAGGTGACGCGTACGCGGAACCGGTTCCGGCCCAGTGAACATCGGACCTCTCCCGGCCGTCAATAGTGGACGGCACATTGGTTCAACCACTTCCGTCCAGACGCTCGGTTACTCACCGGCCGGCGGGCGCCTCGGTCCGCGCGCGGTCATCCGATGCAGCCGACCCGCTCCCGCACCCGCCGCGCGGCACGGGAGCCGCTGCCACGCATCCAGACGAGGACGTCGAGCAGGCGCAGGGTGCTGACCCCCTCGACGGGCGCGAGATCCGCCAGACGCGAACGCCGCTCACCGTCCAGGAGCACGCCGCGGATCGCCTGCCAGGAACCGGCGGGCGGCAACCGCAGCATCCGGAGGACCACCTGGTCGACGATCGGCGCGAGATGCGGCCGCTTGCGAGCGAGCAGCTTGCTGGCGGTGACCGGGCCGAGACCGGGCAACCCGGTCAGCAACGCCCACAGCTCGGTGAGCGGGCCGAGCAGGAGCGAGGTGTCCTCCCAGATCGTGACGTCCGGTGTGATCTGCCGGAGCAGCGCCGAGATCGGCTCCGCTTCCGCACCCTGGATGGCACGGACCGCCGGGGGCCAGAACCGCACGTCGAGCAGCGAGGTGGCGAACAGGTCGTCGGTGGTGATGCGGAACGGGTCGGGCTCACCGACGGTGTCGAACAACGCACCCGCGAAACCCGACCCGGGGTCGAAGTAGGCCGCCACGAGCGCCTTGGCCCGGCCTTCCGCCAGGATCTCGTCGACGATCGAGCCCGCGGCCACGCGGGAAGGTTCCGGCATTCACGCACCATACCCGGACAGGGCCGGACGACCGGGTTCGTTCGACGGGTGGTTCGACCCGTTCCACGGGACTTTCGGCCGGTTTTCCGGGATTGTTCGGCGCCATTGCGCCGACCACCGAGAATACGGTACTACCAATTTTCGCGCGTGAATTTCCCCATTCCCGGAGGTGCGTGATGTCATCTCGATGGTCCCGTCGCTCGTTCCTGGCAACCGCGACGGCAGGCAGTCTGCTCGGCGCGACAAGCCTGGGGCAACCGCTTGCCTCGGGCCATCCGGGCGGTCCGGACGATCCGTGGGCGCGTGCGGACGCAATCGCGAGAAATGTCCGGCCACCGCGATTTCCGCGGAAATACTTCCCCGTGACCCGGTTCGGCGCGAAAGGCGACGGGGTCACCGACTGCACGGTCGCGTTCGCGCGGGCGGTGCGTGCCTGCGCGCACGCGGGCGGCGGACACGTCGTCGTGCCGGGGGGCCGGTACCTGACCGGCTCGATCCACCTCATCAGCAACGTCGACCTGCACGTGACCGCCGGGGCGACGATCGCGTTCAGCCAGGACCCGAACGCCTACCTGCCCGCCGTGTTCACCCGCTGGGAGGGCACCGAGCTGTACAACTACTCGCCGCTGATCTACGCGTTCGAACAACACGACATCGCGGTCAGCGGCACCGGGACTCTCGACGGGCAGGCCGACAACGCGCACTGGTGGCCGTGGAAGGGGAACACGGAGGACGGCTGGGAGCCCGGCGACCCGCACCAGGCCGCCGCGCGCGCCCGGCTGTTCGCGATGGCCGAGCAGGGTGTGCCGGTCGCGCAGCGGGTCTTCGGCGACGGCGACTACCTGCGGCCGAGCTTCGTGCAGCCCTACCGGTGCCGCAACGTGCTCGTGGCGGGCGTCACGATCGTCAACTCGCCCATGTGGGAGATCCACCCGGTGCTGAGCCGCAACGTGCTGGTGCGCGACGTGACCGTGGCGACCCACGGCCCGAACAACGACGGCTGCAACCCCGAGTCCAGCAAGGACGTCGTGATCCGCGGCTGCACCTTCGACACCGGCGACGACTGCATCGCGGTCAAGTCGGGCCGCAACGCAGACGGCAGGCGGGTGAACGTGCCAAGCGAACGGATCCTGGTGGAGAACTGCGACTTCGCGGCCGGGCACGGCGGCGTGACCGTCGGCAGCGAGATGTCCGGCGGCGTGCGGGAGGTGTACGCACGCGACCTGCGCCTGAGCAGCCCCGACCTGGACACCGCACTGCGCTTCAAGACCAACTCGGTCCGCGGCGGCTTCATCCACGACGTCCACGCGCGGGACATCACCGTCGGCACCGTGGCACAGGCCGTGATCACGATCGACTTCTACTACGAGGAGGGCCCCGGCCACGGCTTCGACCCGGACGTCACCGGCATCACCGCCGAGAACCTCACCGTCACCGACGCGGGCCGGGCGCTCAACCTGCGCGGCTACCCCGACAACCCGGTCGGCGCCATCCACCTGACGAACGTCGACTTCCACCACACGGCCCAGCCGTCCATCGTGGAGAACGTGTCGGGCCTGGTGCTGACCGACGTCTACGAGAACGGCGCCCCGATGGAGGTGTGACGCGGGGCATCGGCACGCTGTCTCGGTCGTGCCGGGACGGCGTGCTCGTGCGAGCATCGACGGGTGAGATTCAACGAGGGCGCCGACCTCGACACGTCGCAGGTCACCGACCGGCGTGGGATGGGTGGCCGGGTCGCCGCGGGCGGGGGCGGGCTCGGGATCCTGGGGCTCGTCATCTACTTCGTGATCTCGCAGCTCGGCGGCGGCGGTGGTGCCACGGCGCTGCCACCCGGGCTGGGTGATCTCGGCCAGAACGAGCAGGTCGGCTCGTCGTCGCTCGCGGAGCGGTGTCAGACGGGGGCGGACGCGAACCGGGAGGCGGACTGCCGCGCGGTCGCGTTCATCAACTCCATCCAGAGCTACTGGACCGGCACGCTCGACGGCTACCAGCCCGCGGAGACGAACTTCTTCTCCGGCGGGGTGCAGACCGGGTGCGGCAACGCGTCGTCGGCCGTCGGGCCGTTCTACTGTCCCGCCGACGGTGAGGTGTACATCGACCTCGGGTTCTTCCAGGAGCTGACCGAGCGGTTCGGTGCGCAGGGCGGGCCGTTCGTCGAGGGGTACGTGCTGGCGCACGAGTACGGCCACCACGTGCAGAACCTGCTCGGCACGTCCGAGAAGGTCGGGGCGGACACCGGGCCGGCGTCCGGTTCTGTGCGGCTCGAACTACAGGCCGACTGCTACGCCGGCGCGTGGGCCAACCACGCCACCACCACCCCGAACGAGGGCGGCGAACCACTGATCACCGAGGTGACGCGGGACGACATCGCCGCAGCGCTGGACGCCGCGTCCCGCATCGGTGACGACTACATCCAGCGCGAGCTTGGTGGCGGGTCCGTCGACACCACCCAGTTCAGCCACGGTTCCTCCGCACAGCGCCAGAAGTGGTACACGGTCGGCTACGAGAGCGGCGATCCGAACCGCTGCGACACGTTCTCGACCGACGACCTCGGTTAGCCCGCCGGGAGCTACACGTTCACGGCCGCCCTGCCCTGAAAGACGCTTTCGGGACACTGAGCGTCCCGAAAGCGTCTTTCGGGGCACTGGCTAGCGGAACAGCCGGGCCGGGACCGCGTTCGCGAGGGCGCGGTACCCGGCCGGGTTGAGGTGGAGGTGGTCGCCGGTGTCGTAGGCGGGCAGCAGTCGCCGGGGCGCGGCCGGGTCGCGGACGGCCCGGTCGAAGTCGATGACGGCGTCGAACTCGCGGCTCGTGCGGATCCAGTGGTTCACGGCCTGCCGCGCGGCCTCCCGGTGCCCGGCCGGGTCGTCGTAGCCGGTGTTGCCGCCGAAGGGAAGCAGCGTCGCGCCGAAGACCTCGATGCCCTGCGCGTGCGCACGGACCACGAACTGCTCGTACGCCGCGACGAGGTCGGCCGCGACCTGCCGCTGCGCCTCCGGGGTGGCCGCCGCGGTGCCGATGTCGTTGACGCCCTCGAACACGATCAGCCACTCGGCCCCGCTCTGCGCGAGCACGTCCCGGTCGAACCGGGCGAGCGCGTTGGGCCCGAGCCCGTCGTTGAGGACGCGGTTGCCGCCCGCGGCCTGGTTGAGCACGGCGACGTGCCGGACGCGGTCGGCGAACTGGTCGGGCCAGCGGTCGTTGCCGTTGGTGGTGGAGCCCCGGCCGTCGCTCAGCGAGTCACCGAGCACGACCACGCCGTCGGTGCCGCGCGCGGCGAGCACCTCGACGCCGGACAGGAAGTACCAGTGGTCCGTCGGTGTCGCGCCGGGCAGGTCGGCGGCGTCGACGTGGTTGCCCGCCAGCAGGTGCGAGGTCGTGCGTGACCCGGGGTGCGAGGTGATGTCGTTCGACGCCTGCCCGGCCAGCAGGTACACGGTGACGGTCAGGTTCGTCCTCGGCGCGACGGGGAACGCGAGCGGATCGGACACCACCTGCGCCCCGACGGGGACGGTGGTGGCGGCCCGCCCGTTGAAGGTGACGGGCCGCGCGGTTCCCGGCTCGATCGCCGCCACCCCGGCGCGGTCACCCGCGGGCAGCGCGACCGTCGCGGCGGTGATCGGCAACGCGGCCCCGCCGAACGCGTTGGAGAACCGCAGTCGCAGGTTCGGTCCGCCGACCGTGACCCGCACGGTCTGGCGCAGCGTCGTGTCCACCATGACGAGACCGTCCTGTGTGAACGGTGGTGGTGGCATGTTCCCCGGCTCGGTGAGCTGCGGCATGGCCGTCCACGTGTTCACCCAGTTCCCGGCCGCGACCGGCGAGCCGGCCGCCGGTGTCCCGATCCCTTGTGCCACACCGAGAAGCGCGGCGACCAGCACCCCGACGAGACCGACGACAACACGCCCGCGCATATGCCCTCCCGAATTCCGAAATTATCGGAAACAGTCCGGTTACGCGAAAACGTTAAGGCACGCCACAATTACGGGTCAACAAAAAGAATTCCGGAAGTTTCGAATTCGTCAGCTCCCCAGGGACCGCTGCACGGCGGCGTCGATCAGGTCGTGGACCTCCTGGTCGGTGAAGATGTCCGGCAGCGTGAGCCGCTCCACGATGAGCCAGTTCAGCGCGAGGTAGAGGAGCACCACCGACGTCGTGTCCCCCGGCAGACCCGAGGCGGCGTGGTGGCCGATGTTGGCGTCGATGTCCTCGCGGATGCGCCTGGTCAGCACTTCGCGCAGCTCTGGCCGCCGGGTGGACTCCAGCCGGAGCTCCAGCAGGGCGAGGTAACCGGAGTTGAACGCGGACACGCGGTCGACCAGCTCGTGCATGAGCTCGGCGTAGCGGGCCTGGTCCCGCACTCCCTCCCTGCTGCGCGCCATCGTGGCCTCGTCGGGCAGCAACCGCTCGTAGATGCGACCGCCGACCTGGGTGAACAGGTCGTCGCGGCTGGCGAAGTAGTTCGACGCCGTACCCGTCGGCACCGCCGCCTCCGCGTCGACGGCACGGAAGGTCAGCCCGCGCGCACCCTCCCTGGCGAGAACCTCGATGGCGGCGTCGATCAGCGCCTGCCGCCGCTCCGGGTTGCTCCGCATTGACACCACTCCATGTGTAGTACTACGTTCAAAGCACTTCATTCATAGTACTACACCGGGAGCCAACTATGCGAAAGCTCGTGTACTACGTCGCCGTGTCGCTCGACGGCTACATCGCGGGCCCTGGCGGGGAGTACGACTTCTACCCGGTCTCGGACCAGATGGCCGCCTGGATCAACACCCGCTACCCCGAGACGCTGCCCACGCACGTCCGGGCGCTCGTCGGCCTCGAGGACGCGCCCAACAAGACGTTCGACACGCTGGTGATGGGCAGAGGCACCTACGAACCAGCCCTGACCGTCCCGACCACCAGCCCGTACGCCCACCTGCGCCAGTACGTCGTCTCCAGCACGCTGACGATCGACGACCCGACCGTGGAGGTGGTACGCGGGGACCCGGTCGGACTCGTGCGCAGACTGAAGGCCGAGGACACCGGCATGGACATCTACCTGTGCGGCGGCGGCAAACTCGCGGGCACGCTGCTGCCGGAGATCGACGAGATGATCGTCAAGAGCTACCCCGTGGTGGCGGGCGCGGGCCTCCCGATGATCTCGGGCGGGTTCGACCCCACACCGTTCACGCCGACCCACCGCGAGAGCTTCGACAACGGCTCCCAGGTCACCTGGCTCACGAGGTCCAGTTGATTTCGTGAAGTTGGGTTGCGTGGGGTTTGCGGGCCCCGCTTCGCGGGTCCGGGCGCGCAGCGCCCTGGGTTCGGTGCTGCGAAAGGCGCGTTCAGGGCACCGGGCCGCCCTGCGGATGCCCCGCGCCCGGTGCGCAGCGCCCGGCGGACACCCACAGGCCCGACCCAATGCCGTGAAAGGCGCGTTCACGGCACAACGAGTGCCGTCAATGGGCCATTCACGGCGCCCAGCGCCGTCAATGCGCCTTTCACGGCACCGCCAACGCCGTCAACGCGCCTTTCACGGCACTGGGCCGGGCAGCAAGCCCGCGAAGCGGAGCAGCAACAAGCCCCGCGAAGCGGGGCCTTGCCCGCGCAACCCCGACGGTGGCGCAAGCCCACCACAAAGGGGCTCCCTGCCATCCCGTCGACCTGGCAGCGCCCGATCACACCGCGTCAAGGGGGGCCAGAAGCCCGAAACACAACACGCGGAAAGGCCCCCCTTGGCGCGGTGTGATAGCCCGTAGGGAGGTCGACGGGATGGCAGGCAGCCCGAACCCAACCGCAGCCAACCCACCCCTCCGCCACCCCCGAGACCTGCCCGTCCGGCGAGGACAAAGACCACCAAACAGGCAACCCCGAGACCGCCCGCCCGGCGAGGACAAACCACCCAAGAGCAAAGTTGCTCAGACTCCACCGACCGGCAGCGCGGCGCGGACCGCGATGGGCAGGTCCCGCAGGATCGCGCTGATCGTGGTGCCCTCGTTGCGGAAGTACCGCCGATCGGTGGCCGGGCCGCTCGCTCGGTGAACGGCGCACACCCGCCACTCGTCGGTGAGCACCGGCGCTCCGGAGGACGCGGGGAACGACGGCGTCGTGTACTGCACGACGCCGCCGCCCGCGTACTCGACGAGGTTGTCCCGCAGCGCGATCTGTTTGGGCTGGCCGCCGGGGTGCTGGATGAGGTTGACCCGGTCGCCGACCGCGACGGTCTCCGCGCCCAGCGGCAGGTAGGTCCACCGGTCGCCCGGCCTGCCGTCGAGCCGCACCAGCGTGTAGTCCAGCGCCTTGCTGGTGTGGAACAGCCCGCCAGGTGCGCCGCCGTGGTCGTGGTGCCGTTCCGGTCCGCCGTCCGCGCCGGCCTGGTGGTTGAACCGGAACGTCGTGTGCAGCACCAGGTCGGCCCTCGGGAGCACGTGGTTGTTGGTGAGCAGCAGGTCCGGCCCGACCAGGAACCCGGTGCCGGACCACGACGTGGTGGCCGTGGTGACGACGACGTCGACCACGCACCGCGCGGCCGCGACCGCCGCGCTCAGGAAGGCGACGGGCAGCGCCGTGTCCGCCCGGCGGGCCATCCCGGTCGCGGTGCCACGCCAGGTGCCGATGACCGGCGTCCGGACCACCGGTGTCATCAGGTCGTACTCGTACAGCAGCCCGGCGAGGGTCTCCTGCTGCTCCTCGCCGGTGAGAACCTTGACCACGTTGAGGAACAGCCCCAGCGCGTGCCGTCCCGCCGGGACCCGCCCGTACTCGGTGAGGGCGTGCACGATCCGGTCGGCGGCCTCGGCGGGCGAACCCGACACGTCGACGTTGGGCACCAGCGCGCCGAGTCCCGCGAGGTCGAGCAGGTCGCGGCGGGACTCCTCGGCCCCCAGTTCGCGAACGTCGGCCAGTAGCCGCACGAGCCGCCGCCGGTCCGCGGCGGCCAGTTCGGTCATCGCCGCCTCCTCCCGCCGGACCCCGCGACCATGTTGTCACGCAACGGTTTGCGGCGACAGCCTCCTCAGCTCTCGCCGACCGCGGCCCGGTCGTCGAGGTCGGCGGGCACACGCGGGGGTTCCAGCCACTCCCGCATGGTCGGCGGCAGCCGCTTCTCCAGCCCGTAGGGCTCCAGGTGCGCGGCGAACACCTCGTCGAAGGCCCGCTCGACGCTCTCGTCGTCCCAGCTGTCGCGTTCCAGCACCGGCGCCTTGAAGTACGGCTGGCCCACGATGTGCAGCTGCGGCCCGTTGCACCGGATCACCTGGCCGGTGACGCCGCGCGAGCGGTCGCCGAGCAGGAACGTCACCAGCGGCGCGACCTTCTCGGGTGTGCGGTCCGGCGGGCAGTTGCGCAGCGACCGCTCGCAGCCGAGCACCATGCGGGTGCGGGCGAGCGGGCAGACGGCGTTGACGCGGATCCCGGCGACCTCCAGGTCCAGCGCCCACGAGTAGGTCAGCGACGCGACGGCGCCCTTGGTCGCCGCGTAGGTGCCGCGGCCGCGCTGGCCGAGGAAGGCGCCGGAGGAGATGTTGACGATGGACCCGTCGCGGCCCATGGCGCGCATGGCGGCGAGGCCGGTGTAGATGACGCCGAGGACGTTGACCTCCACCAGCTCCTTCACCAGCCGGGCTTCCTCGTCCCACGGCAGCACCGCGTAGTTCAGCCCCGCGTTGTTGACGAGCCCGTCGAGCCTGCCGTACTCGGCGACGCACAGGTCGACCAGCGCCTGCGCCTGCTCCGCGTCGGCCACCGAGTGCCCGCTGGCCACCGCGCAGCCACCGTCGGCGGTGATCAGCCCCACGGTCTCGGTCGCGAGGCCCACGTCGACGTCGTTGACCACCACCGCGGCACCCGCACCCGCGGCATGGCACGCGAACGCCCGGCCCAGCCCCTGCCCGGCCCCCGTCACCACCACTGCTCGACCATCCAACGCCGTCATCGTCCGCTCCCCACAGTCACTCTCGACAGACGCCTACAGTGTCCATCCGGGACGAGGCCGCTGCCCGTGCCCTCGACAGGAGGTCGGATCGGTGCGGTCAACGCACACCGGGCACTTCGGTAGGGCCTTACGTCCCGGCGTAACGCCCAGCGGTACGTGGGGCGCGACGACCGGGCATGTCCGCCGGTCACGGACGGCGTAACGTCGGCGGTGTGACGAGTGCGGACTTGCTCACCGACGCGTTCGGCCGGATCAGCGAGGTCGTCCACGGCGCCGTCGACGGGCTCACGGAAGACCAGCTCACCCACCGGCCGGAACCGTCGGCCAACTCCATCGCCTGGCTGGTGTGGCACCTGACGCGGATCCAGGACGACCACGTCGCGCAGGCCGCGGGAGCCGAGCAGACCTGGCCGGCGTGGGCGGAGCGGTTCGGCCTGCCGTTCCGGCTCGGCGACACCGGTTACGGGCACGACGCGGAGGCGGTCGCCAAGGTACGCGTTCCCGCCGACCTGTTGCTGGGGTACCACGACGCCACCTGCGCGCGGACCGTCGAGTACGTTTCCGGTATCGCCGATGGTGATCTCGGGCGCGTGGTGGACGAGCGCTGGGACCCGCCGGTGACACTGGGGGTCCGGCTGGTCAGCGTCGTCTCGGACGACCTGCAGCACGCCGGGCAGGCCGCGTACGTGCGCGGGCTGCTGCCCCGTTAGGCAGCTGAACTGGGGCGGGTGAACATGGGACGCGGCCGACGATGGCGCAGGAAACGCCAGGACTGGCTGACACGGGACCTGGACAACGCCGAGTTCACGCTGAAACTGACGCGCTGGCTCGCGGCGAGGTGGTCCCGGCACGAGTTCGACGTCGGCTCGGTGCTGCTGGACTACGCACGCAGGCTGACCGAGGCCGGTCGCCGCGAGGAGGCGCTGGCCGCGCTGAACGAGTCGATCCAGATCGGCAACAAGCACATCCAGGAGAAGCCACTGCGGTACGCGCCGAACATGGCGGCGGCGCTGCTGACCAAGGCACACCTGCTCGCCGACCTGAACCGCGTCGACGAGGCCCTGTCCGCGGTCAGCGGCGCGGTGGACATCTTCCGCACGCTCACCCCGACCGACCCGGACCGCTTCGAGCCGGTCCTGTTCGCCGCTCTCACCTCGCTCGGCTTCTGGCGCCACCAGCGCGGTGACCTGGACGCGGCGATGCCCGCGTTCCGCGACGCCGCGGCACTGGCCCCGAAACTGCCCGCCACGCGGGACGGCGACCGGGCCATGGCACTGCACAACTACGGCGCCGTGCTGCACAAGCTGGGCCAGTCGGCGGAAGGGCTGCCGTTCATCGAGAAGGCCGTGACGATCCGCCGACGCCTGGTCAAGGAGGACCGCGACCGGTTCGAGCGCGACCTCGTGCTGTCGCTGCGCAACCTTGAGCAGGCACTGTCCGCGGTGGGCCGTTACGTGGAGGCCATCGAGGTCATCGAGGAGCTGTCCGCCATGGGCAGAAGGTCGAGCCCGGCCACGGAGAGCGACTCCGGCTCGGCGTAACCCGGCCGCCTTCACAACACCGCCATGCCCTGAACGACGCTTCCGGGACACCCGACGTCCCGGAGGCGTCTTTCGGGACGTCCGCACCCGTCTCGAACACAGCCACCGGTAGTCGCAAATTTTCTGACTCACGTCAAGTTCTTGCATGTCGTCTACCGGCTGTTGCATGCTGCTTACAGCTCTGGCACCCCTGCTGTCTCAGAGAAGAGAAGACGCCATGACACGTATGCGGCTCTCCCGGCTCGTCGCCGGTCTCCTCGCGGCGGGGCTTTCCGTCGCCGGGATCTCATTCGCCTCCGCGGCCGGTGGTCCCTCGCCGGACCGCCTTGTCGCCCAACCCCGGCCGGTCGCGGTCGCCGACGTGCCGTTGACCAGGACCGTGTCGGCCAGCAGCGCGCTCGCCGGCTACCCGGTGGCCAACGCCGTCGACGGGAACCAGGCCACCTACTGGGAGTCGGCCAACCACGCGTTTCCCCAGTGGATCCAGGCCGACCTCGGGGCGCAGAGGGCACTGTCGCGGATCGTGCTGAAGCTGCCGGTGAACTGGGAGGCCCGCACCCAGACGCTGGTCGTGCGCGGCAGCACCAACGGCACGTCGTTCACCGACCTCGCCGGGACGGCCGGGTACACGTTCGCGCCCAGCGCCAACACGGTCACGATCCCGGTCACCGCGTCCACCCGGTACGTACGGCTGCACATCACCGCCAACACGCGGTGGCCTGCCGCGCAGCTCTCCGAGTTCGAGCTGTACGGGCCGGACACCGGCGACACGCAGGCGCCGACGGCGCCGGTGAACCTCGCGCTCACCGAACCCGGCGCCGGGCAGGTCCGGCTGAGCTGGACGGCTTCGACCGACGACGTCGGCGTCACCGGCTACACCGTCTACCGCGACGGTGCGCCGGTCGGCACGGTCACCGGCACCACGTTCACCGAGAACCGGCCCGCCGGCACGCGGCTCACGTACTTCGTGCGGGCGCGGGACGCGGCGGGCAACGAGTCCGCCGACAGCAACCACGTCGTGCGCGCGGGACCCGTCGCGGGCGCGAACCTCGCAGAGGGCAAGCCGATCGAGGCGTCGTCGACGGTCCACTCGTTCGTCGCGGCCAACGCCAACGACGGCAACACCGGCACCTACTGGGAGTCCGCGGCCGGTTACCCGAACACGCTGACGGTGAAGCTCGGCGCCGACGCCGACCTCGAACAGGTCGTCGTGAAGCTCGACCCGGACCCGATCTGGGGTGCGCGGACCCAGGCCTTCGAGGTACTCGGCCGGGACCAGGGCGCTTCCGGTTTCACGTCGCTGAAGGCCCGTGCCGACCACCGCTTCGACCCGGCCGCCAACCAGAACTCGGTGACCGTCCCGGTCAGCGGGCGGGCAGCGGACGTGCGACTGCGGTTCTTCGCCAACTCGGGCGCGCCGGGCGGGCAGGTCGCGGAGTTCCAGGTGATCGGCACCCCGGCACCGAACCCGGACCTGGTCGTCACCGGCACGAGCTGGACGCCGGAGAACCCGACGGAGACCAGCCAGATCGCGGTCTCGGCGACCGTGCGGAACGCGGGGTCCGCGAGTGCCGGCGCCACGACCGTGAACGTCAGCCTCGGCGGCACCGTCGTCGGCAACGCGAACGTGGGCGCGCTCGCCGCGGGTGCGGCCACCACGGTGACCGTGAACGCGGGCACCCGGCCGCAGGGCAGCTACAGCGTCGCCGCGACCGTCGACCCGGCCGACACGGTGCTCGAGCAGAACGACGCCAACAACACGTTCACCTCGCCGACGCCGCTCGTGATCGCGCAGTCGCCAGGACCCGACCTCCAGGTCACCGGCATCACGTCGAACCCGCCCAACCCGGCGGTCGGCGCGGCCGTGTCGTTCACCGTCGCGGTGCACAACCGCGGCACGAGCAGCGCGGGCTCCTCGGTGACGCGGCTGGCCGTCGGCGGCACCACGCTGAACACCAACACGGGCACGATCGCGGCCGGGGCCACGGCGAACGTCGCGATGTCCGGCACGTGGACCGCGACCAACGGCGGTGCGACCCTCACCGCGACGGCCGACGCGACGAACACGGTCGCGGAGACCAACGAGTCCAACAACGGGCTGTCGCGGGCGATCGTGGTCGGCCGCGGCGCGGCGGTGCCGTACGTCGAGTACGAGGCGGAGGACGCGCAGTACCAGGGCCAGCTCCTGGAGACCGACCCGCTGCGCACGTTCGGGCACACCAACTTCGCGACCGAGTCGTCCGGCCGCGAGTCGGTGCGGCTGACCGGCCAGGGCCAGTACGTGGAGTTCACGTCGACGAACCAGGCGAACTCGATCGTGGTGCGCAACTCGATCCCCGACGCCCCCGGCGGCGGCGGGCAGGACGCGACGATCAGCCTGTATGTCAACGGCACGTTCGCGCAGAAGCTGACGCTGTCGTCGAAGCACAGCTGGCTGTACGGCAACACCGACGACCCGGAAGGGCTGACGAACACGCCGCAGGCCGACGCGCGGCGGCTGTTCGACGAGTCGCACGCGCTGCTGTCGCGGTCCTACCCGCCGGGCACGAAGTTCCGGCTGCAGCGCGACAGCGGTGACAACGCGGCGTTCTACGTCATCGACCTCGTCGACCTGGAGCAGGTGGCGCCGCCGTCGGACAAGCCGGCGGGCTGCACGTCGATCACCGAGTACGGCGCGGTGCCGGACGACGGCAACGACGACTCGGCGGCGTTGCAGCGCGCGGTGACCGACGACCAGAACGGTGTGATCAGCTGCGTGTGGATCCCGGCCGGCCAGTGGCGGCAGGAGCGGAAGATCCTGACCGACGACCCGACCGTGCCCAACGGTGGTGGCCAGTACAACCAGGTCGGCATCTCCAACGTGACGATCCGCGGCGCCGGCATGTGGCACTCGCAGCTGTACTCGCTGATCGAGCCGCAGAACGCGGGCGGCATCAACCACCCGCACGAGGGCAACTTCGGGTTCGACATCGACGAGAACACCCAGATCTCGGACATCGCGATCTTCGGCTCCGGCCGGATCCGCGGCGGTGGCGGCGCGGAGGGCGGGGTCGGCCTCAACGGCCGGTTCGGCACCGGTACGAAGATCACGAACGTGTGGATCGAGCACGCCAACGTCGGGGTGTGGGTCGGCAGGGACTACAGCAACAAACCGGAGCTGTGGGGTCCTGCCGACGGCCTGGAGTTCAGCGGCATGCGGATCCGCGACACCTACGCCGACGGCATCAACTTCACGAACGGCACGCGGAACTCGAAGGTGTTCAACTCGTCGTTCCGCACCACCGGCGACGACTCGCTCGCCGTGTGGGCGAACCAGTACGTGAAGGATCCTTCTGTCGACGTCGCGCACGACAACGTGTTCACGAACAACACGATCCAGCTGCCGTGGCGCGCGAACGGGATCGCGATCTACGGCGGCCACGGCAACAAGATCGAGAACAACCTGATCCACGACACGATGAACTACCCGGGCATCATGCTGGCGACGGACCACGACCCGTTGCCGTTCTCCGGGCAGACGCTGATCGCGAACAACGCCCTGTACCGGTGTGGCGGCGTGTTCTGGGGCGAGCAGCAGGAGTTCGGCGCGATCACGTTCTTCGCGCAGGGCAAGGACATCACCGGGGTGACGCTGCGGGACACGGAGATCCACGACTCGACCTATGACGGCATCCAGTTCAAGACGGGTGGCGGCAACGTGCCGAACGTGGCGATCACCAACGTGAAGATCGACCGGTCGAACAACGGCGCGGGCATCCTCGCCATGGGTGGCGCACGCGGCAGCGCGACGCTGACGAACGTGACGATCACGAACTCGGCGATCGACGACATCGTCGTCGAGCCGGGGTCGCAGTTCGTCATCACCGGCGGGCAGGTCCCGGCGGTGGCGGCGGGCCGCCGGGGCACCCGGTAGCGGAGGGGAAGACCGGTCCGGTGCCGGGGCGGGTCGCAACCCGCCCCGGTGCCGGACCGAACCATTGGATCCGGCCGTGAAATCGGTGCGCGGCCTACGAACCCGGCACCCCTGGTCGAGCCGTCGAGACGGCGCTGCGCGAACTGCCCGCGCCGAGAACAGGCCACCTCACCCGTCTGGCGACCCTGTTCGGGTGACGTGCGTCAGCGGTGGTGCTCCGCCGCCTCCCGCACGCGCGCGACGTGCCGGTCCCACCACCCGGTGTCGCCGATGTCCTCGTGGTCCCTCCCCGCGCGGCCGTCGACCAGCTCGCGCACGATGTCGGCGTGGCCCGCGTGCTGGGCGGTCTCCGCGACCACCCGCACGAGCAGGTGCCCGAGGGTCGTCTCGCGGCGTTCCTCCGGCCACCACGCCACCGTCGCTGGCGCGTCGAGGCCGAGCTGCTCCAGCGACTCGTCCGTGTGCCGCCACGCCCGCCGGTACAGCCCGACGAGGTACTCCCGGCTCTCCCCCGGTAACGCCCACATGTCCGCGCTGTCCCAGATCGTCTCGTCGTTCCACGGCAACGGCACCGGCACCGGCCGCCCGACACACTCCCCCAGGTAGCCGAACTCGATCCCCGCGAGGTGCTTGACGAGCCCCAGCAGGTTGGTCGCCGTCGGCGTCATCGGGCGGCGGACGTCGTACTCCGACAGCCCGTCGAGCGACGCGACCAGCGCGTCACGGCTCTGCTGGAGGTAGCGGTGCAGGTAGGGGGTGATCATGGCGACAGGTTAGGTCGCACCACCGACAGGAACGTTCAGCGAGCGGACCCCGCGAGCTCCGAAACGACGGTCAACACCCGATCGAGTCCGGTCATGGCGAGCGGGCGGGTCACGACGTTGCCACTGGTCCGGATCTGGAGCGTGCTGCCGATCTCGGCGCACCGCTCGTGGTGTGTCAGCAGCACCGCCAGCCCAGCCGACCCGAGGAAGGTGAGCCTCGTCAGATCCAGCACGACCGGGGCCGGTGGCACCACGATGGCCTCCGCCTGGTCGAGCTGCGCGGACAGCCGCGGGGCGGTGAGCATGTCGACCTCACCACCTGCCTGGACCACCACTGAGAGGTTGTCCACGGTCCGCTGTACCCACATCAGGGCGTCGAGATCGATCACAACGGCCTCCACTTGGTGGCGCGAGCCTGGGGAGACGGTCGAGCATAGTTGGGGTTCGTGCCCGGCGCGAGCCCTCGTTCGCCGTGGTAGCCGCGATTCCGGGGGACTCCGTGCGATTTCACCCGTCCGGAGGAAGATCGCGCCGGGAGCCGGACCCGGACGGGTACGTCCATTTCGGACGGTCGCGCGCCCGACGCGCGGAAACGTGGCGGAAACGTGTCCGTGCGCGTGCGGATTCCCCTGCACGTTCCGGCCCGGAGCGCGGAATCCCCGGACGGGTCATTGACACCAGCCGCCGGGACCGGTCCTATGGACGGCGTGCCCCAGGTCCCGCTCACGAGGCGCCGCCACACCGACCCAGCCATCGTGGCGGCCCAGGGCTGTGCCGGTTCGTCCTGCCAGCCCGTTGCCGACCCCAGCGAGGTGCACCTGTGCTGCTGCCGACCCCGACCATCGTCGTTCACCTGAACATCGAGCTGCCGCGAAACCCGGACACACTCGCCGCGCTGTCCGAACTGCTGCACTCGGTCGCCGAGCTGCCGGGCGTCGCGGTGACCCAGCGCGCGGTCCCGGAACTGCCCTACCCCCGCCAGTCGGCCGCCGACACCGGGGACGAGCGGCTGCGGATCGTGCCGTACTCGCGCACGGTGCTGCGCCGCGGCCTGCCGATCCCACTGACCAGGCTGGAGTTCGACCTGCTGCTGTACCTCACGCAGCGGCCGAGGCGGGTGCTGCCGCGCCGCACGATCATGGCCGACGTGTGGGGCATCCACGAGCCGATGAACAGCCGCACCGTCGACGTCCACATCAGACGGTTGCGGGACAAGCTCGGCCCGGACCGGCCGCGGATCAGCACCGTGCGCGGGGTGGGCTACCGCTTCGACGGCCCGCAGGACGTGGTCGTCGAGTCGGCACCGGAGTGGGCGGTGCTGTGACCCGGTCCGCTCCGCCAGTAGCACGGCTGTGACACCACGGAAGGCTCTGTACCAATCGGGGCCGGGCACCGTGGTGGCGCCCGGCCCCGGTGGCGACTACCGGGTCACACGCCCGCGATCGAGCGGATCCAGCTCCGGTACGACGTGATGTTGGTGTACGCGGTGCGGGTGGCGCGGTCGCTCGTCGACGCGACGCCCACCTGCCTGCCGGACGCGAACATCGGGCCGCCGGAGTCACCGCCCGCGGTGATGCCGTTGATCCGCTGCGCGCAGACCGCGACGCCGCCGGTGTAGTCACGGCAGTTCACCGACGTGACGCGCACGTCGGCGTACTTCAGGTAACGGGACTGGCAGTTGATCTCCGGCTGATTGGTGCAGGTGGCGCCCCAGCCGTAGACCTGGACGGTCTGGCCGACGGAGACGTTGCTCGACGTGCCGAGCGGCGAGTACGTCGCCGAGACGCTGCGGTCCAGCCGCACGACCGCGAGGTCGGCCCGCGAGTGGCGGGTGATGGCGGTCGCGTTGGCCACGGTGCCGCCACTGGTCTGGTCGAGGCTGCCGATCCGGAACGAGTACGAGCCGGAACTGGACACGCAGTGCCTGGCCGTGAGGACGTACTGCGGCGCGATGATCGTCGCGGTGCAGTTCTGCTGGCCGTTGACGAACAGGCGCGCCGCCCACGGCGCGTTGGACGCGTTGCCACCGCCGATGATGAACGGGGTGGCGCCACCGCCTGGCTCCGGCGGGGCGGCGACCGCCTGCGGGGCGGCCGTGGTGAGTGCGAGTGCCGCCCCCACCACCGCGAGGGCGAGCTTGAACAGCTTCATATCCGGTTTCTCGATTCTGCGGTCGTGCGACCGCGTGCAGGGGGTGAATCGGGAAACCCCAGCTCACCACTCGCCGGCGCGACCGGGCAAGGAAGCGAACTTCCCAGAATTACCGGCTATCCCGCCCAAGGACGCGGGTCGCTGGTCAGGCCGGGCCCATCAGCCCGGTGACCGGGGCGTCCGAGATCGCCATGCACGTCCCCGTGTTGTATCCGGCGGGCCACTGCTCCGGTGACCCGTAGCTCATGCCGAACCCGACGCCGTCCCGTTCGCCGCCGAGGTACTCCTCGACCGCGGCCCGGCACTCGCCCGTCGTCACGGCCTCGATGTCGGCCCGCGTCGGCGGCGGTCCGCTCAGCTCGCCGAGCTTCACCACCGGCGTGACGGCCTCGCTGCGGTGCGGCTGGTCGCAGGACACCATGATCGCGGGCCCGGGGTCGGCGGGCCCGCCGACCAGGCACTGCCGCAGGTCCCCGAGTCCGTCGGCCAGTACGTCGCGCAGCGACCCGGTCCTGCGCGTCGTCTCGCCGTTCGCCGAGTCGACGCTCGCCAGGCACGAGTACCAGCGTTGCCCGGCCCGCCACCGCGGTTCCGTCGGCCACACGTAGGCGGCCTCGACGAGGCTCGCCTCCACGTCCGTGCTGCCGGTGAACTCGACGAGCGTCTCGCGGCACGTCGGGCCGACCACCGTGGCCAGCTCGGGCGGGAACGTGTCCGGCACACCGGCAGGCAACTCGTCGGACAGCGTGACCTCGTACTCGTGCGGCTCCTCGCACGACACCACCTGGATGCCGTCCTCGATGGCGAGGCAGTCGCCAGGCGGGTACGCGCCGTCGGGCGGCGGCCCGGTCGTCGTCGTGGTGGTGGTCGGTGCGGTGGGCACGGGCGCCGCGGCGGACTTGCCGCCCACAGTGGACACGCAGGCGGCGAGCGGGACGGCGACCAGGAACGGCACGACACGGCGGAACATGTCCCGCAGACAACCACGGACCCGCCGGGACGGGTCCCCGTCGACCGGAACCGGCCGCGCCGATGGCCCTCGGGTCACCGGCGCGGCGGAGCTACCTGCGGCGGACCGCGTGCTCGACCTCCGTCAGGTCGTCCGCCGTCACCAGGCGGTACTCGGCGACCCGCTTGCCCACCGCGAACCTCGGGTTCTGGATGCGGCCGTCGCGGGCCTCCGAGTACGGGTCGGCCAGTTCACCGAACGCGATCTGGGAGACCGTGCGGATCGCGTCATCGACGCGTTGTGGCCGTTCCAGGTTCCACGCGTGGCCGCCGCGCCAGTCGCGGATGCGTTCGTAGATGCGGCGGTTCGTCGGCGGGAACGGGGAGTCGTCGTCGCCCGCCAGCCACGGTTCGGCGAGGGCAAGTGCCACGTACCACTCCTTCGAGTGGCGGGTGAGCTGTCCCTTGCGCTCGTGGGGTTTCAGCTCCGTGTCGCGGTGGGCCGGGGGCGTGGACGGCGTGGACGGCATGAGCGCGTTGACCGTGAACGTCATCAGCAGGTCGGTGAACAGCTCGGCGCCGACCTGCTTGCCTGCCAGCACGACCAGCTCGTTCTTGCCGCCGTCCAGCAGTGCGGTCATGTCCCGCACCAACGTCACGCGGCGCGCGCCGCCAGGGGCGTCCAGCAGGCTCGACAGCCTGCCCTCACCGGCGCCCATCCACCGCAGCCACGCCGCCTCGTTGCCGACCACCAGCTCGGCCAGCGTGCCGGACACGTGCGGCGCCGAGGCGGGCAGCCGCAGCTCCACCCGGCCGGGGCCCGGTCCGTTGACGCTGTGGGGGTCGCGGCCGAACAACAGGCGTTCGCCCGTCGTCAGCAGTACCGGGTGCACATCGTTGCCCCGCACCATGACCTGCAACATTGCCGCAGACTACCTGGCGGGCAAGCCCCGGAAAGCACCTTTTGGGCACAGAGACGGCACCCGCCACCCTCAGCAGCCGAGCGACCCGAGGTCCTCTTCGCCCGCGTCGGCGAGGTTCTCGCACAGCTGCCGCACCACCGCGTCCGGGTCCAGCCGCCACACGCCGACGTCGGTGTCGGTGCCGCCGCTCGCGAGCATCGTGCCGTCCGGGGAGAACACGATCTCGTTGAGCGAGGCGCCGTGCCCGGTCAGCACCGCGCGCAGCTCGCGCCCAGGCAGGTCCCACAGCCGGATCACCGGGTCCTCGACGGTCGCCGTCGCGATCGTGCGCCCGTCCCGGGCGACGGCGATCTCCCGGACCGTCGACGAGTGGCCGCCGAACCGGTCGGTCACCCGGCCGGTCGCGGCGTCGCGGACCTGGATGACGCCCTCGGTGCCCGCCGTGAGCACGGACCGGCCATCCGGCGTGAACACCAGTGCGGACAACGTGTTCTCGTCGAGCGGCACCTGTTTCGCGCCGTCGAAGCCGGGCACCCGCCACGAGACCATGGTGGAGGAGTTGTCGCCGTCCGGGTCGCTGCCGACGGTCGAGTCGCCGTCGCTGTTCGCGAGCGCGACCAGCCGCTCACCGTCCGGGGAGAACGTGAGGTCGGCAGGCGACCTGGCGCCCAGCTCCAGCACCGCGCGCTGCCTGAGCGTCGCGGTGTCCCAGATGACGATCTTGTGGTCGATCGCCTCCTCGACCCGCACGGGGCTCTGGTGCGCCGCGGCGAACATGCTGCCGTCCGGTGACACCGCGAGCGCGCCGCGGAACTGGCGCCCGGTCAGGCGCACCGACCTCGGCCTGGCGACCCCGGCCCGCGTGGTGGTGATGGTGAAGGTGCCGTCGGCGGTGGCGGTGATCCGCTGCCCGTCCGGGGTGTGGACGGCCGCGAACACCGCGCCGTCGACGCGGTCGCTGGTGAGCTGCCGCCCGGTCGTGGCCTCCCACGTCTCCACGCCGCCCTCGCCGTCACCGGCGAGCAGTGTCCTCCCGTCCGGGCTGAAGTCGAGACCGGTCACCGAACCCGTCGGCCGCACGTACCAGTTCGGGTTGGAGTGCCAGCGCAGCACCGTGCCGTCGCTGGTGGCGGCCACCTTCGTGCGGCCGTCGTCGGACACGTCGATCGCGAGCACCGTCTTGCCCACGATCGTGCCCGCGCGGGGGCCGGGGGCGAGGACGCCCGAGTAGCTGCCGGTCAGCACGTCCCACGAGGTGAGCGTGGTCGAGTCGCTGTTGGTGTACAGCAGCGCGCCGTCCGAGCCGAACGCGAGCGCGATCGGGCCCTGACCGGGGTCGGTGACATGCCGGGTGATGTCCGCGAACTGCCGCACCAGCGCACCGGTCTTCGCGTTCCACAGCCGGATCGTGTTGTCCGCGATGCTGACGCTCGCCAGCAGCTCGTCCGAGAACGCGACCTGGACCGGCACGTACCCGTCCTCGCCGACCACCGCGGTCCGCCGGTGGTCGTCGTGCCGGGCGATGAGCGCACCCGTCGCCACGTCCCACAGGTCCAGCACGCCGTCGCCGTGGCCGATCGCGAGCCGCTCGCCCGGTCTGTCGTACTCGAGGCTGGCCACGTTCGCCCCGACCGGCGCGACCCAGCGGATCAGGTTGCCGGTCCACGGGTCCCACTCGCCGACCCGCGCGACCCCCTCCCTGTCGATCGACAGCGCGGCGACCGCGGCGCCGTCCGGCCGCCACGACGCGGGCCCGATCGCGTTCACGTTGTGGCGGAGCCTGCGGATGAGCTTGCCGTCGGGCATCGACCAGATCCTCACCCCGCTCTCCTCCGCGGAGCCGGACACGATCGACGACACCGCGAGCATGCGCCCGTCCGGGGAGAACCGGACCGTCCTGATGGTGCCCGCGCCCGTGATGTCGAGGTCGAGCCGTCTGTGCTCGGCCACGTCCCACACCGCGATCTCGCCCCCGCCGGACCCGGCCGCGACGAGCTCGCCGCCGGGGCTGAGGTCGACCGAGTACGCCTGCCCGAGACCGGAGGGGAACGACGACGGGTAGGTGAGGCCCGGCGCGGACAGCAGCGCGCCGCGTGCCTCCGCGGTCGGGCTCGCCCGCCAGCCCCGCACTGCCTTGCGCATCGCGCTGACCGGGTCCACGAACGCCTCGGCGAGCGACTCGGCGGCCAGCTGGCGGGACAGGGCGACGTTGCGCTGGTCCTGTGCCTCGCCGCGGGAGATCACCGCGACCACGGCGGCCACCAACGCGATCACGAGCAGCGAGGCGAGCCCGGCGACCAGCCCCCGCAGCCTGCGGGTGGTGCGGCGCCGGTCCCGGTCGCTTGCCTGCAGGAACGCGTGCTCGTCGGGTGTGAGGTCGGTGCGTCCCGCGCTCCAGTCGAGCGCGGCGGCGAGCCGGGCGCCGCGGTAGAGGTCGCCCCGGTCCTGGCCGCTCCTGCGCCACGCGGCCACCGCCTCCGCGAGCTGCTGGCGGACGAGCAGCCCGTTCCGGTCCTCCTCGACCCACTCGCGCAGCCGGGGCCACGCGGTCAGCAGCGCGTCGTGCGACAGGGCGACGGTGTCCCGGTCGACGGTCACGAGCCGCGCGGCGACCAGGCTCTCCAGCACGGGTGGCGGCACCTCGTCGCGGCGGGCGCGGCGGCGGGCGATGCCGACACCACCGCCGCCGCCGTCCAGCAGCGTGACCATCCGCAGCAGCGCGGCACGCAGCGCCCACCGGTCCCGTTCCGGCAGCCGGTCGTACACGCCGTCCGCGGTGAGCGCGACCGCCCGGTCGACACCGCCGGTGCGCTGGTAGCCGTTGAGCGTCAACCGGTTCCCGTCGCGGTTGTGCCACGTCTCGCGCAGCGCGTGCGCGAGCCTCGGCAGCGCACCGGGATCCCGGCCCGCGCCGACGTCGGTGATCAGCCGGTCGACGAGACCGGGTTCCAGCTCCAGCCCCGCGGCCGCCGCCGGTTGGGTCACCACCCGAGCCAGCTCGTCCACGCTCAGCGGGCCGAGCACGTACGGCGCGTCGAGCGAGGGTTTCAGCGCGGGCAACGAGATGCAGTGCTCGACGAAGTCGGCGCGGACGGCGATCACGACCCTGGCGGGCCACGCGCTCGCGAGCGCCGTCGCGAACGCGTCCCGCTCACGCGGGTCCCGGCACTGGGTGAACAGCTCCTCTGCCTGATCGACCGCGACGACGAGCGGGCCGCGCTGGCCTGCCGCCGCCTGGCACAGCTCGCCGAAGTCCGACGGCCGCGACCACAGCCGCTGCGCCAGCTGCTGTGCGTCGGAGCGGGTGAGCGCGGCGAGGCGGGCCGCGAGTGTCCCGATCGGACGGTCGCCGGGGGTCATGGCGAGCGATCTCTCACCCGCCCTGGTGTGCGCGGCGAGAAGGCCCGCGTTCAGCAGCGACGACTTGCCCGCACCGGACGCGCCGACCACGATCAGCGGGCCGTCCTCCGCGCGCTGCCGGGAAAGGCGGGCGAGCAGGTCCCGCACGGACTGCTCGCGGCCGTAGAACCAGTCGCTGTCCCGCATCCCGAAGCTCTGCAGCCCCGGGTACGGGCAGCTGTCCGGCGTGTGGTGCGCCCTGGGCACGTCCCGGCCGCTCACCATGGTCATGAGCAGCCGCACGAAGTGGCCGCCGGTCAGCGTCGCCCCGGCCGCCACGGTCGTCGGCGCCTCCGAGGTGACCGCGGCGGCGGCCGCCATCAGCTCGCCCGCGCTGGGGTAGCGCCGTCTGGGGTCCTTGTCCATGCCGGTGCGCACGACGAGGTCCATGGCGGGCGGGATGCGGCGGTCGAACAGCGACGGCGCCGGAGGCGGATCGTTGAGCTGCGCCGACAGCTTCCCGACCGAGTCCGGCGCCGGGAACGGGACCCGGCCGGTGAGGCACTGGAACAGCACGCAGGCGAGCGAGTACACATCCGAGGCCGCGTCGACGTCGCCGCGCATCAGCCGTTCCGGCGCCATGTAGTCGAGCGTGCCGATGTAGTCGCCGGTGTCGGTCAGTTTGGTGACGTCCTCGGCGAGCGAGCGGGCGATGCCGAAGTCGGCGAGGTAGGCCGTGCCAGCGCCGTCGAGGAGGATGTTGGCCGGCTTGACATCGCGGTGCAGCACCCCGGCCGTGTGCGCGGCGTCGAGCGCGGTCGCGACCTGGCCGAGTACCTCGACCGCCCGCGCCGGTGGCAGCGGCCCGTCGGCCAGGACGCGTTTGAGGTCGGGCCCGTCGATCAGCGCCATGTCCAGGTACAGGCGGCCGTCGATCTCGCCGTGCGCGTGGATGGGGATCACGTGCGGTTCGTTCAGCGCGGCGACCAGCCTGGCCTCGCGGCGGAAGCGGGCGCGGAACTCGTCACCGGCGTTGACCGGCAGGCGTTTGAGCGCGACGTGGCGCTCGTGCTCGGTGTCGAACGCCCGGTGTACCGCCCCCATGCCACCGCGGCCGAGCAACTCCTCGATCCGATACGGGCCGAACAACTCGGGGGCCGTATCGTCCATGTCCCGCGCCTCCCCAGGTTCCGGTCGTGCCGGGTGAGCCTACTGGCACGCGGTGAACATGGCGTCGAGTGCGGCTTTGCGGGGTGCTGTCTCCAACTCGTCCCACAGGTAGTGCTGTACGGCGTCGACGCATGTGGTGAGCCAGGTCCGTTCGGCCGCCAGGTCGGTGTTGCGCGACTCGGCGGCCGACCGTTCGGACTCGGTGGCGGTGAGCTGCGCGCGGACGTCGGCCAGTTGCGCCTTCCGTTCGTCCAACCGGGCCACCGCGGTGTCGTGGTCGCCGTCCGCGCCGACGTAGAGCACCCCGAACACCGTGGCCGCGGCGAACGCGACAAGGCAGGCGACCAGGAGGACGACCCGTGCCCGCTGCCTCGGTGGCGCCGAGGGCGGTTGCGGGCAGGGCGGGTACTGCTGGGGAATCGGGTGGGAGATCGGCGATCGCCTCGGCTGCACCGGCAGGTACGGCGGCGGCTGCTGCGGTCGCGGCTGCTGCTGCGGTCGCGGCTGCTGTGGCTGGTACGAAGGTGCGTAGTAGTCGGTCATCGTCGTTCTCCGCCCTCATCGCGTGCAGTGGAGCAGCATCAGGTCGATCGCGTCCGCGAGTGCCTGGTCGTTTTCCGCCCGCACCGCGGCGATCGCCGCCTTCGTCGGGTCCGCGCACGCCCGCAGGGCCTCGACGCCGTCGGTGAGCTCCCGCTCCTCGACGGCCAGTTCGTCCACTGTGGACTTCTCGGTGCCGAGCCGGTCCCGCGCACCGGCCAGTTCCCGCTCCGCGACCGTGACCTGCCCGCCGACCGCGCCCGCCGCCGACCGCTCGGTGAGAAAGAGCGTGGCGAACGCCCCCGCCGCCGCGACCAGCACCCCCAGCACGATGGCGAACACCACCGTGGTCGCGCGTGTCCTGTTCATGGTGGCCCCGCTTCCCGTCGACCTGCCACCATTCTGTTCGGTACTTACGCGCGCGATAAGCGGAAGGTTCCGCGGCTCAGTTCTCCCTGACGTACAGGCAGAACGGGTGCCCGGCCGGGTCGAAGCACACCCGCACCTGCTCCTGCGGCTGGAAGTCCGCGACCTCGGCGCCCGCCTCGACAGCCCGCGCGACCTCGGCCGCCAGGTCGTCCACCTCGATGTCCAGGTGGGCCATCATCAACTGCTCACCAGGCCGTCCCGGCCATACCGGCCGCCGGTACCCCGGCTCGGTCTGGAACGACAGGCGGGCCGTGCCTGCCGGGTCGCACAGCACCACCCACTGCTCGCTGTCCTCCTCGGTGGTCCACCCCAGTAGGCGGCGGTAGAAGGCCGCCAGCTCGCGGGCGTCCGGCGCGTCGAGGACCGCACCCGTGTACGTCATCGTCATGGCGGCGGTGTACACCCGCCCGCGGGCCGTCAAACGCGCTACTGCCTCGGGTGCAGGCGGACCTCGGTGATCGCGTGGTGGGCGACGGCGGTGACCTCGACGGTCCACTCGGTCAGCACCACCCGGTCACCCGGCGCGGTCGGGATGCGGCCGAGCGCGGTGAGCACGAGCCCGGCGATCGTCGCGTAGTCGCCGTCCGGGCGGTCGGTCAGCTCGACGCCGACGTCCACGAGGTCGTGCACGGGAAACGTGCCGGGCAGTTGCAGCGCGCCGTCGGGCCGGGTCTGGACGGCCATCACGTCCCGGTCGGTCTCGTCGTAGATCTCGCCGACGATCTCCTCCAGCAGGTCCTCGAGCGTGACGATGCCCTCGATCGCGCCGTGTTCGCCCGCCACCAGCGCGAACTGCGCCCGCTCGTCCTTGAAGCGCCGCAACGCGTCCGACACCCGCACCGAGTCGGGGAACACGACCGGCGGCCGGGCCACGGCGGCCAGCGTGGTCGAGTCGTCGAGCAGGTCCCGCAGCGTCACCACGCCGACCACGTCGTCGAGGTGCCCGTTGCGCACGATCGGCGCCCGCGAGTGGCCGGACTCCGCGAGCGCGGCACGGGCCTGTGCGACCGGCACGTCGGCACGGATGGTGAACACCGCCCGCCTCGGCACCAGCACCTCGCGCAGGATCCGTTCGTGGATCTCCAGCGCACCGGTGATGATCGTGCGCTGTTCGGCGTTGAGCCCGCGGTGCCCGGCAACGAGGTCCCGCAGCTCCTCCGGGCTCAGCTGCTCCGAGGAGGCCCTGGGGTCGCCACCGAACATCCGCACGATCAGGTCGGTGGTGCGGCCCAGCGCCCACACGACCGGCCGCGACACGCGGGACAGGAGGTCCAGCGGCCGGGCCACCGCCAGCGCCCAGGGCTCCGCGTACTGCATGGCGAGCCGTTTCGGTGCCAGCTCACCGAACACGAGCGTCACGAACGTGAGGATCAGCGTGATCAACGCGATCGCGACGGCCTCGCGGGCGGTGCCGAGGAACGAGAACAGCGGCGCGACCGGCTCGGCGAGCGACACGGCCGCGGTCGCGGACGCGAGGAACCCGGCGAGCGTGATGCCGACCTGGATGGTCGCGAGGAACCGGTTCGGGTCCCGCGCGAGCCGCACCAGCGTCCTGCTCGCCGCGCCGCCACGGCGTTCCAGCCGCCTCAACTGCCCTTCCCGCAACGAGATGAGCGCGATCTCGCTGCCCGCGAACAGGGCGTTGAACACCACGAGCACCCCGACCAGAACGATGTCGAACCCATACTCGCTCATGCAGCCCCCCGCTTCACATGAGCGACAACGGTACCGACAGAAGGCTACGTTCAGGTCATGACACCGCACGACGTCAGGACCACGGTCACCGGCCCGACCGCGGGCCTGGCCCCCGGCTACACACAGGCCAACCTGATCGCGGTGCCGGTGGACCTGGCCTACGACATGCTGCTGTTCGCGCAACGCAACCCGAAACCGTGCCCGGTGCTCGACGTCACCGACCCCGGCAGCCCGCACACCGTGCTCGCGCCCGGCGCGGACCTGCGCACGGCTGTCCCGCGCTACCGCGTCTGGCGGTACGGCGAACTCACCGCCGAGCCGGCGGACGCCACCACCCACTGGCGCGACGACCTGGTCGCGTTCCTCATCGGCTGCAGCTTCACGTTCGAGCAGGCACTCGCCGAGGCGGGCGTGCCCCTGCGCCACGGCCCCAACGTGCCGATGTACGTGACGAACCGGCAATGCCGCCCGGCGGGCGGACTGCACGGCCCGCTGGTCGTGTCACTGCGGATGGTCCCGGCGGCCATGGTCGACACCGCGGTCCGGGTGAGCGGCCTGATGCCCGCCGTCCACGGCGCACCGGTGCACGTCGGCGACCCGTCGGCGCTGGGCATCACCGACCTGGCGGTGCCCGACTTCGGCGACCCGCCGGTCGCGGAGGCGGGGGACGTACCGGTGTTCTGGGCGTGTGGCGTGACCCCGCAGGCGGTGCTGATGGCGTCGAAGCCACCGTTTGCGATCACCCACGCGCCGGGCCACATGTTCGTCACCGACGTACCGGACAGCGAGTACCGCGTGGGGTAGCTGCCGGGGTTGGCCACTGGTCCTGTGGTTTGTCCTCGTCGGAGGGGCGGTCTCGGGGGTGGCTGTCTGGGTTGTTTGTCCTCGCCGGGCGGGCGGTCTCGGGGGTGCCTGTTTGGTGGTCTTTGTCCTCGCCGGACGGGCAGGTCTCCGGGGTGGCGGAGGGGCATGTCGGTGGCGGTTGGGTTCGGGTCTGCCTGCCATCCCGTCGACCTCCCTACGGGCTATCACACCGCGCCAAGGGGGGCCGATTCGTGCGTGTTGTGATTCGGGTGTTTGGCCCCCCTTGACACGGCGTGATCGGGCGCTGCCAGGTCGACGGGATGGCAGGGAGCCCCTTGCTGGTGGGCTTACGCCACCGTCAGGGTTGCGCGGGCTGAGGCCCGCTTCGCGGGCCCGGGGCGCGTAGCGCCCTGGCTTGGTGCCGTGAAAGGCGCATTCACGGCGCTCAGCCTGGATCCGCCGATGGTTGTACTGCTGGTTCCTGGTGTGGCCGGGCGGCGGCCCTGCCACGAGCAACGACTCACCTTGCGGTGCGGGCTCGTTCAGTGTCCGAAAGACGCGGCCGGTTCGATCGCGACAGCCGTGAGTGTGCCGATAGAGACACTGCACGTCCCTATCGGCACACTCACAACACCAGCCATGCCCCGAAAGCACCTTCGGAACAGCTTCGCGGGGCCGGGCGCGCAGCGCCCTCGCGACTGCTGTGAAAGGCGCGTTGACGGCACCCCGAATGCCGTTAATGCGCCTTTCACGGCGTCACGGCAGCCCGGCGCTACAGAGGGCCGAACCGGCGGCGGTAGGCCGACGGGGACAGACCGGTGTGCCTGCGCAGTTGGGCCCGCAGATTCGCGGCGGTGCCGAGGCCGCTCGCCGAGGCCACCCGATCCAGGCGCTGCTCACCACGTTCGATGAGACGGCAGGCGAGCGTCACCCGTTCGGTCGTCAGCCACGCCAGCGGCGTCGTGCCCAGTTCGGTGCGGAACCGGCGGTGCAGCGTTGCGGGGCTGGTCGCCGCGCGGTTCGCGAGGTCGGGGACGGTGAGCGACCGGCCCAACCGTTCCCTGGCCCATTCGAGTACCGGTGCGAGCGACGTGTCCGGCACCGGCGGCACCGGCCGTTCCACGAACTGGCGCTGCCCGCCGTCGCGGTGGCCGGTGAACACCAGGCGCCTGCTGACCGCGTTCGCGACCTCCGCGCCGTGGTCGCGGTGCACGAGGTGCAGCCCGAGGTCGAGTGCGGCGGCACTGCCCGCCGCGGTGAGGACGTCGCCGTCATCGACGAACAGCACGTCCGGTTCGAGCCGCACGGATGGGAACCTCCTGGCGAACTCGTCCGCCCAGCGCCAGTGCGTGGTCGCGCGGCGGCCGTCGAGGACCCCGGCCTGCGCGAGGGTGAACGTGCCGGTGCAGAAGCTGACGAGCCGGGCGCCGCGGTCGGCCGCGCCGCGGATCGCCGCGAGCACGGCCGGGTCGGCGGCCGTCTGCGGGTCGGGCCGGTTGGGCACGATCACCGTGTCGGCGGTGGCCGCGGCGTCGAGGCCGGCGACCCCGGTCATCGTGAACATGCCGAGGTGCATCCGCACGGCCGGCCGGGCCGCACACAGGGTGAGGTCGTACCAGCGGCACGGCAGCTCCGGGCGCCGCAGCCCGAACAGCTCGGTGGCGACGCCCAGCTCGAACGGGTTCGACCCGTCGTCGACGAGCACCGCCACCCGGTGCGAGAATTCTTTCGGCATGTGCGATTCCTAGCACTCGTGCGCGGGCCGCGCCAGGGTCAGGATCGGCACATGACCCAGCCGATCGACCTGGCCTCCGCGCTCGCGAGCTTCTCCGAGGCGTGGAGCCCCCGCATCGTCACCACCGTCAACGACTACGACATCCGCCTTGCCCGCTTCGCCGGCGAGCACGTGTGGCATGTCCACACCGACACCGACGAGTTCTTCCTGGTCCTGGACGGCTCGATCGACATCGGCCTGAGGGAGGACGGCGGCGAGCGCACGGTGACGCTGCGCAGGGGCGAGGTGTTCGTGGTGCCACGCGGGGTGTTCCACAAGCCGTCGTCCTCGGCGGGCGCGGCCGTGCTGCTGGTCGAGCCGTCGGGCACGCTTTCGGTCGGCGACGAGCACGACGAGGTGCCCGCGAACGTGGACACCACGACCGGACATCCACTGCCGTCGCGCGTACCCGCCTGAGCACGACACAAACCCCACTCCCCGCGTTTTCACCTGTCCCCGCAGGGCATCCCGGAGCCAGACGGGGAGGTGAACGCGGTCGTGCACGAGAACATCGAACTTCAGGACCACATCTCGATACTGGCGCCCACCGGCACGCTTGACGAGGCGAGCGCCGACGTTCTGCGTGACCGCCTGCTGGCCGCCGCCGCGGCCGAACCACGTGCCGTGCTGGTCGAGATCACGGAACTGGAGCTGCCCGGCCTGACGACGCTGTTCGACGAGGTGGCCGAGGCGACCGGCCGGTGGCCGGGCGTGCCACTGCTGGTGGTGGACCCCCGCGGCCGCCTGCAGGGTGACCTGGCTCACCGCACCGTGGCGGAGGCGCTCTCGACCGTCGGCAACCCGCCGGCACGCAGGCTCGCCCGGCGCGAACTGCCCAACACCCGGATGGGCGGCCGCGCGGGGCGGGCGTTCGTCCGCGACTGCTGCAGGCGCTGGCACGTCGAGGAGCCGCGTGCCGCCGATGCGGTGTGGGTGGCGAACGAGCTGGTCGAGAACACCATCCGGCACACGCCCTACCAGCCGTCGCTGCGGGTCGAACTCCGCCACGGCGAGCTGACGGTGGCCGTCATCGACGACGATCCGACCCCGCCCAAGCCGGACCCGACCAAGCGGCCACTGCACGGGCTCGGCGCGGTGCACCGGCTGGCGGCGGCGTGGGGCACGACGCCGACGGCCAGGGGCGGCAAGGTGGTGTGGGCGGCACTGTGACGCGAACGGGACTATGACGGCTGTCATGCCGGCGCTACTATGACGGCTGTCATAACACCGGGAGGTCTCAGTGCGACTGGGTTTTCTCGGGCTCGGCGTGATGGGCCGGCCCATGGCAACCAACCTGGCGCGGGCCGGGACACCGCTCGTGGTGTGGAACCGCACCCCGGGTCGGTGCGCCGAGCTGCGCGCGGCGGGCGCGACGGTGGCCGCGAGCCCGGCCGAGGTGTTCGCGTCGGCGTCGACCGTGCTGATGATGCTGGCCGACGACGCCGCGGTGGACACCGTGCTCGGCCGGGGCACGCCCGCGTTCGCGGAGCACGTCGCCGGGCACACCGTCGTCCACATGGGAACGACCGCGCCCGGCTGGTCGCGGGCACTGGCCGACGACGTCGCCGCGGCGGGCGGCCGGTACGTCGAGGCGCCGGTGTCCGGGTCACGGATCCCCGCGGTGAAGGGCGAACTGGTGGCGATGCTGGCCGGGGACGCGGCCGGGGAGATCGCGCCGCTGCTCGCGCCGATGTGCCACGAGACGGTGCTGTGCGGGCCGGTGCCGAACGGGCTGCTGACCAAGCTCGCGGTGAACCTGTACCTGATCACGATGGTCACCGGGCTCGCGGAGGCGGTGCACTTCGCGCAGCGGCACGGGCTGGACCCGGACCGGTTCGCGCGGGTGCTCGACGAGGGCCCGATGGCGAGCGCGGTGTCGCGGGTGAAGACCGCGAAGCTCCTCGCGGGCGACTTCGGCGTGCAGGCGTCGATCACGAACGTGCTGGAGAACAACCGCCTCGTCGCGGCGGCCGCGCGGCAGGCGGGCATCGCGTCACCGCTGCTGGACGTGTGCCACGCGCTGTACCGGGAGACCACGGCACTCGGCCACGGGCAGGAGGACATGGTCGCGGTGGTGCGCGCGATCGAGGCGAGAACGGCCGCGTCGTGATCCGGGCACTGCGGGCAGGCGACGTGGACGCGCTGGCCCGCATGCTGTCCCGGTGTTCCCCGAGGACCCGCTACCAGCGGTTCCACGGGAACGTGGCGCGGTTCCCGCCCGCGTACCTGCGGCGCTGCCTGGCCGGTGAGCACGTCGCGCTGGTCGCGGAGGCCGACGGCGAGGTCGTCGCGTTCGCGAGCGTCGGCCCGGTGTTCGGGGAACCGTCGGTGCCCGAGGTGGCGACGATCGTCGAGGACCGCTGGCAGAGCAAGGGGCTCGGCCGCGAACTGGTGTCGGCACTGCTCGCCAACGCCGGGGTGACCGTGGTGCGGATGGCGGTGTGCCGGACCTCGCTGCTCGGCTACCTCACCAGGACGCTGCCGGTGGTGTCGGCCCAGCACCACGGCTGCGACACCACGCTCGACCTGGACGTGCGGTCAGCGATCGAGCAGTGGCGCCAGCTCCGCGACGACGGTCGTGAGCGGCCCGAGGTCCCCCCGCAGCCGCGCTGACATGATCGCACCCTCCAGCGTGCTGACCATGAGCGTCGCGAGCCGCTTCGCCCGGCGGGCGGGCACGTCCATGGCGACCAGCTCACCGGCCACGGCCGCCTCCCACCGCTCGATCGCGTCCCGCAGCTGCCCCGACACGGGTGACCCGGCCCCGACCAGATCCGCCGCGGCGGCCATCAGCGGGCAGCCGCGCAGGAAGCCGCGCCGAGTGAACTCCTGCTTCCACTGGCGTGCCATGTGCGCGAAGAGTCCGGCGGGCGTGGGTTTGCGCGCGGTGGCGCGGTAGGCGCGCGCCCGGTCGGCCGCGAAGTCGGCCGCCCACAGCACCGCCTCCCCCACGAGCTGGTCCTTGCCGCCGGGGAAGTAGTGCTGGAACGACCCACGCGGCGCCTGCGCGTGCTCGACGACGTCCCGCACACCAGTACCGGTCGCGCCATGGGCGCGGACCAGTTGCACGGCGCTGTAGACCATCCGCTCACGCGGCGTCCGCTCCTCACCAGCCACAACGCCCTCCCGGCTATGACAATCGTCATAGCAGACTAACAGCGCAAGCATTTGCAGTACTTTGTCTCTTTTTTGCGGGTCACTGCTCGCATATTGCCGTAAACTGTTGCCGCTGCGTATCCTTCCAGACACCTGGCAGTGTTGCGAGGATCGAAGGGCAGACATGCGAACCCTGCACAGCATCGTCGGCCTTCTGGCTCTGCTGCTCGGCTTCGGCGCGGTCGCCACACCCGCGCCGATGGCCGCTGCGCAGCCCGAGGCCGTCCAAGCCGTCCCGTCGGACGTCCATCTCTTCTACTACCCCTGGTACGGCCCCCAGCGGCACTGGGACCAGGGCGGCCACACGCCCCCGAACGACATCGGCGCCGACTTCTACCCCACGCTCGGCGCGTACGACTCCGGCAGCACAGCCGTGCTGGACCAGCACATGGCGTGGGTCCGGCAGTCCGGCGCCGGCGTGATCGTCACCAGCTGGTGGGGTCAAGGCTCCTACGAGGACAACCTGGCGCCCGCCATCCTGGCCGCTGCCGCGCGGCACGGCGTCAAGGTCGCCTGGCACCTGGAGCCCTACGGCGGGCGCACCGCGGCGTCGACGGTCGCCGACATCGACTACCTCCACGCCCGCTACGGGTCCAGTCCCGCGTTCTACCGGGACGCGGCGCACGGCAACCGGGCGGCGTTCTACGTGTTCGAGAGCCTGCGCATCACCGACTGGTCGGCGCTGGAACAGGTGAAGGACACGAGCATCGTGCTCGCGCAGACCACCGACACCAGCAAGGTCGCGCATTTCGGCGGCATGTACACCTACGACGGCATCGCGGGCGCCACCGCGCCCGGCTGGAAGAACGCCTCGGACTTCTGCGCGGCCAACGGGCTGGTGTGGGCGCCATCCGTCGCGCCGGGGTACGTCGACGACCGTGCGGTGCCCGGCAACACCACCCCGACCGTGGACCGCGCGAACGGCGCGATGTACGACCGGCAGTGGAACAACGCGCTCGACCCCGCCACCGGCGGCGCGCCGACATGGGTGTCGGTCACGTCGTTCAACGAGTGGCACGAGGGCTCGATCATCGAACCGGCCCGCTCGGACCCGCCGGGCGGCCACGGCTACCTGACCTACGACGGCGCGTACGGCAGGACCGGCGCCGCCGCCGAGACCGCCTACCTGGACCGCACCCGCTACTGGGTCGAGCGGTTCACCGGCGACCCGGTCCCGCCCGCGAACCCGGACCTGGCGCGGGGCAGGGCGATCACGGCGAGCAGCACCCAGCATGGCTACCCGGCGCGCAACGCCAACGACGGGAACCAGGGCAGCTACTGGGAAAGCGCCAACCACGCGTTCCCGCAGTCGCTCACCGTCGACCTCGGGGCGGCACAGGACGTGGGCCGGGTCGTGCTGTCGCTGCCGCCGTCGTGGGGTGCGCGCACCCAGACGATCCAGGTGCAGGGCGGCGACGGCTCGTCGTACACCACGATCGCGCCCGCACAGGGCCACCACTTCGATCCCGCCGCACAGAACACGGTGACCATGCCCGTCACGGCGGGGCAGCACCGGTTCGTACGCCTGGTGTTCAGCGGCAACACCGGCTGGCCCGCGGGCCAGGTCGCCGAACTCCAGGTGTTCCGCAACTGAGACGACAGCAGCGAAGGACACCGATGGCCCTGCAAGGACGGCGTCGGCGCGGTCCGGGTGGCTGAGCAGGCTGCTGGCAACTGAACACGAGCGGCGCCAAGGGCTTCTCGACCCGGATCTCGTCGCGCAGCGGACACCGACCGCCGGCCAGAATCCAACGGGACGCCCGTGCTACTCAGGAATGGACTCCGTCGCGTACCAGCGCCACAGGACGCAGACGCCGTCCACGTCCGGGTGGCGGTACACGCTGCCGCGGAACACCTTGCGGTGGCGGACACCGTTGCGTGGCGGCACGTGGCTGGTGCGTTCCAGGACGTCGGCGTAGCCGGGTGGGAGGTCCTGGTCGACGAACGCGAGGAACTCCTCCCCCGCACCCTCGGCCAGCTCCAGCGGGCAGGGCCACCGCTCCTGACCGATCAGAGCGGCGAAGTACGTGATGGCCCTGTGCGTGTACAGGGCGCTGAACGACGTCGGCTGGCTGTCGCCGATCGCGGTCGTGATGTCGACCGGGCGCTCGGCCAGTGCGCGCTCGTAGGTGTCCCACGCCTCGACCAGCCGGATCGGCTCGTATCGAGGCGCTCCGGCGAGCCATTCGCTGACGCCCACCGGCCCAGTCTAGTTTCGCTGCTCCCGCAACAGGTTCAGCAACAGGCCTTCTTTGGTGGACCACGGGCTGATTTCGATGGTTTTGTGGCCCGTCGCGCGCATCAGCGCCTCCGCGACCACCGCGCCCGCCAGCGACTGCCGGGCCCGGTGCCGGGAGATGCCCGGCAGCCGCGCCCGCTCCCTCGGGGTCATCTCCGCGAGCCGGGGAATCCATTTGGCCAGGTCAGCGGCCCGCAGGCGGGACGGGGAGCCGGTCAGCACCGCCAGTTGCTGGAACACCTTGGAACAGCCGACCGCGCGGCCCGCCGCGAGTTCGGCGAGCGCGTGCTCCGGCAGCGCGGTGGCGATGCGGTCCGGCAGCGTGGCGCGCAGCTTCGGCAACGAAAGACCCGACCGGGTGAGCGTGCGGGCGCCGAGCGGCAGGGAGCGGGCGAACGCGGGCCTGCGGGCGTCACCCGCGGCCACCTCGACCGTGCCGCCGCCGATGTCGAGCACCGCCAGCGCGTCGTTCGTGCCGAACCACGACCGGCACGCGGTGTAGGACATCCGCGCCTCGCGTTCGCCGGACAGCAGCCGCAGCTCCAGCCCGGTGCGCTTGGCGACCCGGTTGACCACCTGTGACGAGTTGGCCGCGTCCCGTACCGACGACGTCGCGAACGCCATGAACGCGGGTACCCGCACCTCCTGGAGCCGCTCCTGCACCTCGGCGACCGCCTCGGTGATGTGATCGATGCCATCCGGGGAGATCCGGTTGGCGTCGTCGAGCGCGCGATCCAGCCGCAGCCGCACCTTGTGCGAGACCAAAGGCCTGGTCAGAGAGGTTTCCACCACCATGAGATGGGCGCTGAAACAGCCAACGTCCAGTACCGCGGCTCTCGGTGGCTCTTTCATGATGCTCCAGGTTCCCACAGCGCGGTCGAGACAAACACCGTTTTCGGCATACGGCATAGTGGAAGAACCCCCGACCCCGTGAATGAGGTGTGACCACGCGTGTGCGGCCTGATCGGACTTGTCTGCCCGACCCCCCACCACGCGGCCGCGAGGCGCGAGGCCGTCCGGGCGGCGATGCGCTGCCAGCGGCACCGCGGCCCTGACGAGACCGACACGTGGGCGGGCGGCGAGGTCGTCTACGGGTTCAACCGGCTCGCGTTCATCGACCTCGAACACTCCCACCAGCCGCTGATCTGGGGTCCGCCGGAGAACCCGACGCGGTACACGCTGAACTTCAACGGCGAGATCTACAACTACCGTGAGCTGCGGCAGATGCTGTCGGACCGGTTCGGCGCCCGGTTCCGCACGAAGGGTGACGGCGAGGCGATCGTCGCCGCGTTCCACCACCTCGGGCCGGACTCGGTCAAGAAGCTGCGCGGCATGTTCGCGTTCCTGATCTGGGACGCGCAGGAGCGGGTGGTGTTCGGCGCCCGCGACCCGTTCGGCATCAAGCCGCTGTACTGGTCGGGCGGGCCCGGCGGGGTCGCGTTCGCCAGCGAGAAGAAGAGCCTGCTCGAACTGTCCGGCCCGCTCGGGGTACGTGAGCAACTCGACAAACGTGCTTTGCAGCACTATCTGGTGCTCCAGTACGTGCCGGAGCCCGAGTCGATGCACACCGGCATCCGCCGCATCGAGTCCGGCACGTCGTTCTACCTGCGGCCGGGTCAGCGCCTCCAGCTCCAGCGGTACTTCACGCCGACGTTCGACGCGAAGCCGGTGCCCGAGCCGGAGAAGCTGTACGACGAGATCGCCGCGGTCATGCGCGACTCGGTCGCCAAGCACATGATCTCCGACCCGGACGTCACGGTCGGCGCGTTCCTGTCCGGCGGCATCGACTCCACCGCGACCGCCACGCTCGCCCGCGAGTCGAACCCGAACCTGATCGCGTTCACCACCGGGTTCGAGCGCGAGGGGTACTCCGAGGTCGACGTGGCCGCGGAGACCGCGCAGGCCATCGGTGTGCGGCACGTGGTCAGGACCGTGTCGCCGCAGGAGATGATGGACGCGCTGCCGCTCATCGTCTGGTACCTCGACGACCCGGTGGCCGACCCGGCGCTGGTGCCGCTGTGGTTCATCGCCCGCGAGGCACGCAGGTACGTGAAGGCCGTGCTGTCCGGCGAGGGCGCCGACGAGCTGTTCGGCGGCTACACGATCTACAACGAGCCGGTGTCGCTCGCGCCGTTCGAGAAGATGCCGAACGGGATGCGCAGGATGCTCGGCAACCTGTCCACGAAGATCCCCGAGGGCACGCGCGGCAAGGACCTGCTCCGCCGCGGCTCGCTCAAGCTGGAGGACCGCTACTACGGCAACGCCCGCAACTTCCGCGACGAGCAGCTGCGGGCCGTGCTGCGCGACTACAACCCGAACATCGGGTTCAAGGACGTGACCATGCCCTGGTACCGGGAGTCCTGGGACTGGGACCCGGTGGCGCGGATGCAGCACGTCGACCTGTTCACGTGGCTGCGCGGCGACATCCTCGTGAAGGCCGACAAGGTCACCATGGCCAACTCGCTGGAGCTGCGGGTGCCGTTCCTGGACATCGAGGTGTTCGAGATCGCGTCCCGGCTGCCGCGCGAGGAGAAGCTGGCGGGCGGCACGACCAAGTACGCGCTGCGGCAGGCGCTGAAGCGGATCATCCCGCCGCACGTGCTCAACCGCCGCAAGCTGGGCTTCCCGGTGCCGATCCGGCACTGGCTGCGCAACGAGATGTACGACTGGGCGCGCTCGATCATCACGTCCTCGCAGACCGACGAGCACCTGGACCGGCGGGCCGTGCTGGCCCTGCTCGACGAGCACCGGGAGGGCCATCTCGACCGGTCGCGGCAACTGTGGGCGTTGATCGTCTTCATGCTCTGGCACGGCATCTTCGTCGAGAACCGGATCAAGGTCGCGGTGCCGGAACCCGCGTACCCGGTGAAGCTCTGACCTGCGGGCCTGCCGCCGGGCGCACCAGTTGGAATACTGGTCCCGTGAGTTCTCTCGGTTTGCGGTTCATCGGGCACTCCACCGTCCGGGTGGAGCTGGCCGGGCACGCGGTGCTCACCGACCCCGTGCTCACCGACCGGGTGTCGGCGCTCAGGCGGGTGACGGCACCCTGCACGGCCGCGGACCGGGCGGACGTCGACCTCGTCCTGCTGTCCCACCTGCACGGGGACCACGTGCACCTGCCCTCCCTGCGGCTGCTGAGCGAGCACGTCCGGGTCGTGGTGCCACAGGGTGCCGGGGACTGGCTGCGCGACAAGGGCGTCCGGCACGTCGACGAGCTGGCGCCCGGCAGGGAGCTGGAACACGGCGACCTGCGCATCATCGGGGTCCGGGCCGAACACTCCGGGCACCGGTGGGGCCCCAGGTCGACCCGAGGGCCGCAGGCCGAGGCCATGGGGCACCTCATCGAGGGCGCCGGGCGGCGGCTGTACGCCGCCGGGGACACCGACCTCTTCCCCGAGATGGCCGCGCTCACCGACGTCGACGTGGCGTTCCTGCCCGTCTGGGGGTGGGGCCCGACGCTCGGGCCCGGTCACATGAACCCGGCGCGGGCGGCCGCAGCCGCCGACCTGATCCGGCCCCGGGTGGCGGTGCCGGTGCACTGGGGGACCCTCGCGGTCACCGGGTTGCCGCAGGTGCCCGGGCGGCACGGGCAGCGGATGCGCAAACTTCTCACGGACCCGCCGCACGAGTTCGCGGCCGCCGTCACCGGGGACGCGCGGGTCCTGGTCACCCGGCCCGGCGAGGACGTGCGGCTCCCCGACACCGTGCGCGACCCGTCGTGAGCGGAGCTTGCGGAGCGGACCAGCGGACGCAGGGCGACCGCGCGCGGCTCCCGGGAGCCGGCGAGGGGGAATCGTGAACGATTTCCTCGGTGTCGACTGGACGGACCCGTCCTCGCTCGGCTATCCCCTGCTCTTCGCGGGGGTGCTGATCGGGTCGATCGTGCCCGTCCTGCCGACCGGGGCGGTGGTCGGTGCCGGGGCGGCGATCGCGGTCAGCGGCGGCGACCTCAACCTGGTGCTGGTGGTCCTGGTCTCGACACTTGGCGCGCTGATCGGTGACCTGGTCACGTTCGGGGCGGGCCGGAGCGGGCGGGGGGCGCTCGCGCGGTGGTTCGAGCGGCGGCAGTCGCAGGAGAAGCTGGACAACGCGCGGGAGAAGTTCGTCGAGCGCGGGTGGCTGCTGGTGGTGATCGGGCGGATGGTGCCCGCCGGGCGGGTCCCGGTGCTGCTGGCGGCCGGGGCGCTCGACTACCCGTGGCGGCGCCTTGTCGTGGCGGCCACCGGTGCGTGCCTGCTGTGGGCGGTCGCCTACTCGACGCTGGGTGTCCTCAGCGGTGGGCTGTTCGACAACCCGGTGGTCGCGACCGTCATCGCGACGTTCGTGATCATGGCGGTCACCCTGGTGGTCGGGCTGGTCAGCAGGTGGCGGGAGGCACGCAGGAAGGCGCGGGCACATGCCGGAACCCTCTGACCGCGGCCGCTTGCTGCGTGGCGGGCGGGCGCTGGCCCGCCTGCTGCTCGTGTGGGCCCTGGTCGCGGTCAGCCTGCGCCTGCTCGACCTGTGGCTCACCGAGTTCGCCATGCCGCTGTGGTGGCAGCCGATCGTGTTCGCCGCGATGCTCGGACTGCTCAGCGCGGTGGTGTGGCCGCTGATCATGCGGTTCGCGCCGCCGGGGGCGGTGCTGTTCCTCGGGCTGTTCTCGTTCCTGCTGCTGGGGGCGGGCATCCTCGGCATCTCGTTCGCGGTGCCGCTGGTGTACGTCGCGAACCTGCGGACCGCCGTGGTGGTGGCCGTGGTGATGGCGGGCGTCGCGGGGCTGGTCAGCAGCATGCTCGCGATCGACGAGGACGAGGTGTTCTTCCGGCGGGCGGCCCGCCGGGCCCGTCGCGGCGGATCCGACCCCTGCGACGACCCGCCCGGCGTGCTGCTGCTGCAGATCGACGGTCTCGGCTACGACACCGTGCGCCGCGGGGTCCGCGACGGGAACCTGCCGACGCTGGCGCGGTGGCTGTCGCAGGACAGCCACCTCCTCACCGACTGGCACTGCGACTGGAGCTCGCAGACCGGCGCGACCGTGTGCGGGCTGCTGCACGGCAGCAACGACGACATCCTCGGTTTCCGCTGGTACGAGAAGGACCGCGACCACGTGATGGCGTGCGCGAACCCGGTCGACGCGGCCGAGATCGAACGCAGGCATTCCGACGGGCGGGGCCTGCTCGCGAACGGGGGTGCCGCGCGCGGCGGGCTGTTCACCGGCGACGCCGACCACACGAGCCTCACGATGAGCGCCGTGCCGATACTGACGCGGTCCCGCCGCGGACGCCGTGACCCGGCCGGTGCCGGCTACTACGCCTACTTCGCGAACCCGATCAACGTGGTCCGGACGTTCGGCTCGGCGCTCGTCGACGTGCTCCGCGAGATCTCCGCGTCGACGCGGCAGCACCGGGCGCGGGTGCGGCCGAGGATCAAGCGGGGCGGCTTCTTCCCGTTCGCGCGGGCCGGCACCACGGTCATCGCCCGTGACCTGATGGTGTCCGCGATCATCGGGGACATGCTGGCCGGCAGGCCGGTCGTGTACGCCGACTTCCTCGGCTACGACGAGGTCGCCCACCGCACCGGCATCGAGCGGTTCGACGCGCTCGCCGTCCTCCGGTCCATCGACCAGCAGATCGGCCGCCTGCAGCGGGCCGCCCGGCTCGCCCCGCGCCGCTACCGGCTCGTGATGCTGTCCGACCACGGCGTGACGCAGGGCTGGGCGTTCACCCACCGGTTCGGCGAGTCGATCGAACAGCTCGTCGGACGCCTGTGCGGTGGGACGCCACCGGCCGACGGGTCAAGGGGCGGGCAGCAGACCGGCGGGTGGCAGTTGGGTGCGGCACTCGCGGAGGCCGCCACCGGTGCGGGCCCCATCGCGCGGGCGCTGCGGGCGCGGGCGGGCAAGCAAGCCGCCAAGGACCGGCATCGCACCGAGGAGGGCAGGCCATCGGCGGTGACCCGCGCGGCGCCGGGGGTGGTGGTCGTGGTGTCCGGGCACGTCGCGATGGTGTCGTTCACCGAGCACGAGGGCCGGGTCGGGATGGAGACGATCGAGCGGGAGTTCCCCGACCTGCTGCCCTCGCTCGTCGACCACCCCGGCATCGGGTTCATGCTGGTCCGCAGCGCGCGGTCGGGCCCGATCGTGCTCGGCCGGGACGGGGTGCGCGGGCTGCGGGACGACACGGTGTCCGGCAGGGACCCACTGTCGGGCTACGGTCCGCACGCGGCCGACCTGATCCGCCGCACCGACGGGTTCGCGCACTGTCCCGACATCGTCATCAACAGCCGGTACCACCCGGCCACGGACGACGCGTCGCCGTTCGAGATCCACGTCGGCTCGCACGGCGGGCTCGGCGGCGGCCAGTCCCGCGGCTTCCTCATGTACCCGGCGGACCTGCCCGCCCCCGGCGAGATCGTCGGCGCCGAACAACTGCACCGGGTGGTGCGTGGCTGGCTCGACCACCTCGGCCACCGGCAACCCGTGCCGGAGAAGGAGACCGAACTGGTGGCCGAGACGTGATCCCGGAGTACGGCGTCCGCTCGCTCGCGGACGTGCTGCCGTCGGTGCTGGGTGCCGGCACGTTGCTCGAACCCGCGAGGGCGACGGCGTTGCTGCTGGTCGACGGGCTCGGCGCCGAACTGCTGATGGCACACCCGCTGGACGCGCCGTTCCTCACGTCCATGGCCGACGCGGGCCCGCTGACCGTCGGGTTCCCGTCCAGCACCGCGATCAGCCTCGCGTCGCTCGGCACGGGACTGCCGCCCGGTGCGCACGGGCTGCTCGGCACGTCGCTGCGGCTGTCCGACGAGGTGGTGATGGACACGCTGCGCTGGGCCGAGCACGGCAGCCACGGGAAGGCCGACCTGCGCGAGCCGTTCCCGCCCGAGACGGTCCAGCCCGCCGACACCGTGTTCCAGCGGGCGGAGGCCGCCGGGATCGACGTGACCGTGGTGTCCCAGCCCCGGTTCGCGGGCTCCGGGCTCACCAGGGCGGTGCTGCGCGGCGGCACGTTCACCGGCGCGCACGCGTTCGGCGACCTCGCCGCGGCGAGCGTGACCGCGCTGGCCCGGCCGGGCAGGCAGCTGGTGTACGGCTACCACGCCGACCTCGACGCGATGGGCCACGTGTACGGGCCGGGGTCGCTCCAGTGGCGGTTGCAGCTGCGGCAGGTGGACCGGCTCGTCGAGACCGTCGTGTCGTTCCTGCCACCGGGCGCCCAGCTCGCGGTGACCGGCGACCACGGCATGGTGACCATGGACCGCACCTTCGACGCCGACACCGATCCCGTGCTGCGGCAGGGAGTCCGGGCGCTGAGCGGTGAGCCACGGGCCAGGCACGTGCACGCGGAACCCGGTGCGGCGGCGGACGTCCTCGCCACCTGGCATGGCGTCCTCGGCGACGCGGCGTGGACGGTGTCCCGCGAGCAGGCGGTGGACGAGGGCTGGTTCGGCCCGCTGTCCCCGCACTTCGCCGACCGGGTCGGCGACGTGGTCGCCGCCGCCCGCGGCACGGCCGGGGTGATCCGGTCGGAGGCCGAGGCGTTCCTGTCCGGGCTCGTCGGGCAGCACGGCTCGCTGACGCGGGAAGAACAGCTCGTGCCACTGCTCGTCGCACGGCGTGACTGAGCTTCCCGCGCAGCCCCTTGTGCGGTAGGACTCGCCGCACTGGGCGACGGCGGGTTCCTCATGGGCGTCGCCGAGCTGGAGACCGTGGTGCGGCTGGGGATCCCGATGGTGGTGGTCGTGTACGAGGGCGGCTCGTGGTGGCTGGCCGAGGCGTTCCGCTGAGGGATTGTGCGGCTTCCAACATCAACGGATCCGAACACGGGGTTTCTGACCGGGCCCGCCGGGAATCCTCCCAGCCACGGGAGGTGAGGACGTGATCGCGACAATGCCGAAAGCGGCCAGGCGCGCACGGCTGGTCGTGCTGGTGCTCGGCGTGGTGTACCTGGCGCTCGCCGTGGCGGGCATCGTCGTCGTCGGGTGGGGCGAGATCCGCGAGTCCGACCCGGCGCAACTGTTCGGCGTGCTCGGCGTGAGCAGGCTGCTGGACATCGCACACGCCGTGCTCGCGGCGGGTGCCCTGCTGGCGGCGGTCCGCGGCGCGCCGACCGCGTTCGCCGCGGTGGCGACGGTCGCGTTCACCGCGATGGCCGCGTTCGGTCTCGTGGCAGAGGTGGTCGGCGACGCGGGCGACCCGCTGCACATGACGTGGTGGAACGTCGGTCTGTACCTGTTGTCGGCGCTGACCTGCCTGTACGTGTACACGCTGCGCGTGAAGGCGCAGGAGGAGGGAAACCATGGCTGACACACCGTCCGTACCGGACCCCGAGGGGCACTCCGCGGCGGAGGACCTCGACGAGGACCGGCTGCGGCTCGACCCGCTCGAGGACGGCATGGACCCGCCCGAGCACTGGTCGCAGGCGATGGAGCACGGCACCACGGAGCGTGAGACCCGCGACGGTCAGGACCTCGATGACCGCCTGCGCGAGGAACAACCAGACACGACGACCGCGCCCCGCGAACCACGCGACGAGATCGACCGCATGGACGAGCGGGGCGAGCTGGAGGGCCACCCCACGGACGATGGCAGCGCCGCGTTCGCCCGCGACCCGGAGGAGCACGGCCCGGACCAGACGGTCGACGAGGACTCCGTGGCCCGCGAGCTGCGCACTCCGAGGGGTTGAGCGGCCGTCAGAGCCAGTCCCGGTGTTTGAACACGGCGTACAGGGCGCCGCCCACCAGGACGATCGAGGCGGTGGAGACCCAGAAACCCCATGACTGCTCGAGGCCGGGGTAGGGCACGTTCTGCCCGTAGAAGCCGGTGATCGCGGTGGGGACGGCGATGATCGCCGCCCACCCGGTCACCTTCTTCATGATCAGGTTGAGCCGGTTGCCCTGGATGTTGAGCTGGGTCTCGCGGATCGTGGTCACCAGGTCCCGCAACGACTCCGTCCACTCCGACGCGCGCAGCACGTGGTCGTAGACGTCCTGGAAGTACGGCGTCATCGCCTGGTCGACGAAGCGGTCCTCGCGCCGCAGCAACGTGTTCACGACCTCCCGCATCGGCAGCACCACCCGCCGCAGCGTCACGAGCGACTTGCGCAGCGCCAGTGACCGCCGCTGCGTCTCCTGCGCGGACGCGTTCTCGTCGAACACGGTGTCCTCGAGGTCCTCGACCAGGTCGTCGAGGCTCTGCACGGCCGCGAAGTGCGTGTCGACCACGTAGTCGAGCAACCCGTGCACCAGGAAGCCGACACCGTTCTTCGCCAGGTGCCCCAGCTCGTCCCACCGCCGCACCACCGCGTCGATGTCGAACTCGCCGCCGGGGCGCACGGTCACCACCGCCCGGTCGGTGACGAAGACACCCAGCTCAGCGGTGGTCAGCAGGCACGTGTCCGCGTCGAGCACCACCGAGTACGCCGTCAGGTAGCTGTGGGTGTCGTACCGGTCGACCTTCGGGCGCTGCCGCGAGTGCACGGCGTCCTCGACCGCCAGCTCGTGCAGCCCCAGCTCGGCGGCGATCAGCGCGAGGTCGGCCTCGGTCGGGGCGCCCAGGTCGAGCCACACGGTCAGCGCGTCGTCGCGCAGGTGCTCGGAGATCTCCTCGGCCGGGAAGTCCTCGGCCTCGAGGACCCCGTCCCGGTACCGGCGGGTGCGTGCCACCGGGCCAACGCTAGCGGTGCGCGGGTCCCCGCACACGACCCACCGTGCCCGGTCCTGGTGCGCGAGACTCCTGGCATGGCCGGACCGCGGGTGTCCGACGACTCGCTCGGGGTTCGGCCGTGGACCTGGGCCGACGACCACCGGACCGTCACGATCGACCTGTTCGTGTTGCGGCAGCGGGAGGAAGTCGTGACGTTCAGGCGCCGGGCCGGACCGGCTCGTCCGGCGGCGCGACCACGCGCACGTCGGCCTGCTCGACCTCGAGGTGGGTGCCGAGCCGGGTGAGCAGCTCGGCGTCATGCTTGTCCGTCACGCCCTCGCGGGCGGCGAAGCCCGGGCCGTGTGGCGTGACGACACCGGTGACGTCGACGCGTTCGCCCGGCTGCACCGGCATCGGTGAGCGCCCGGCCAGGTTCAGCTTGACCCAGACGCGGTCGTCGCGGGTGGTGGCCGCCCAGAAGCCGGTGTCGGCGGGGATGGACTCGACGGTCAGCCCCCGGAGGGCCACCCGGTGCGGCGCGGAGGGCTCGGAGACCGCCTGGGTGCCGCACCCGGCGGTCAGCAACGCCACCAGGACCACGAGCAAACGCATGCGCCCACCGTTCCCCTCGGGGCCGCGCACCGCCACCGGAGACGGCGGAATGCACCGGGTCGGGTGGAAATATCGTTGGGTGGCGGCAGTGGCGCTGATCTACGCTCCGGCCATGCTGCCCTGGTCATCACCGCTAGCCGGCCGTATCGAGCACGACATCGTCCACAGTGAGCTGTTGCGGGACAACCCGCTCGGTGACCCGCACGAGCGACCGGTTTACGTGTACCTGCCGCCGGGTTACGACGACGAGCAGGACCGCCGGTACCCGGTGGTGTACGTGATCCAGGGCTACACCGGCCACGTGACCATGTGGTTCAACCGGAAACCGTTCGTCCGCCCGTTCCCGGAGATGGCCGACGACGTGTTCGCGGCGGGCGGCACACCCCCGGCGATCCTGGTGTACGTCGACGCGTGGACGGCCCTCGGCGGCAGCCAGTTCCTGGACTCCCCGGCCACCGGCCGGTACCACTCGTACCTGTGCGACGAGGTGGTCCCGTGGGTCGACGCCCGCTACCGCACCCTGGCCGACCCGGCACACCGGGCGCTCTCGGGCAAGTCGAGCGGCGGTTACGGAGCGATGGTCACCCCGATGCTGCGTCCCGACCTGTTCGGGGCACTCGCCACCCACGCGGGTGACGCCCTGTTCGACGTGTGCTACCCGTCGGACTTCCCACGCGTGGCCCGCACACTGCGCGACAGCTACGAGGGCGACTACCAGAAGTTCCTCGCCGACGTCGCGTCCCGCGTGCACGGCACGAAGGACTCCGACATGAGCCTGATCGAGATCTACGGCTACGCGGCCGCCTACTCGGGCAACGAGGACGGCACGGTGTCGATGCCGTTCGACGACACCGGTGCGCTGGTACCGGACGTGTGGGCCCGCTGGCTGCGCTGGGACCCGGTCCGCATGGCCGCACAGGACGGGTACGCGGCAGCCCTGCGCGGCATGAAGGGGATCTGGATAGACGCGGGCCGAGGCGACGAGTACTACCTGGACCTTGGCGCGACCGCCTTCCACCGCGCGCTGGGCGCGGCGGGCGTCCGGGAGGAAAACGTCCACTTCGAACTGTTCGACGGCCGTCACGGTGGGATCGAGTACCGGTATCCCCTGTCACTGAAGTGGCTCTGCGACCGGATCGCGGCCTGACCGAGCCGCGGGTTGCGCGGGGGCGGGCCCGCTTCGCGAAGCGGGCCCGCCCCGAAAGGCGCTTTTCCAGCACCCAACGTCCCGAAAGCGTCTTTCGGGGCAGTGGTCAGCGCACCGTGTACACGCCTGTCGGCTCGTCGTGGTAGCCCTTGGGGCCCACCTCGCGGGCGAGCGGGCTGCGGAAGTCCTCCCCCGCCCGCAGTGCGGCCAGCACGTGTGCGAAGTCGTACCGGGGCCGCCAGCCGAGCACGTCGCGGGCGCGGTCGTTCACGTACACGCGGTCGAACTCGTCGAACATCTGCCAGCCGCGCCTCGCGTACTCCGCCCGCTGCTCCGGGAACAGCTCCGCCACCACCGCTGCGCCTTCGCCGTGCAGTCGTGGCAGGTGCTCGCGGCGGAACGGGGTCGTGGCGCTCACGATCATGCGGTCGAACCCGATCGCCGGTGCCTTCTCCAGTGCCAGCAGGTGCGCGTCGACGACGTCCTGGAGGTCGGCGCGGCGGTACAGGTACTCGTTCGCCTTCAGGTTCGCGTCCTCGTAGGCGGTGCGGACCTCGTCGCGGTCGTCGGCCTCCGGGAAGAACCTGGAGGTCCGCAGGACCACCACCGGCAGCCCGTGGTCGCGGTGCACCAGCTCGCACACGTTCTCCGCCGCCACCTTCGTGACGCCGTAGACGTTCTTCGGCAACGGGACCACGTCCTCGGTCACCCAGCCGGAAAGCGCGCGGCCGAACGCGCTGGTGGTGCTCGTGAACACGAAGCTCGACACGCCTGCCGCCACCGACTCCTCCAGCAGCGTCAGTGTGCCGGTGATGTTGGTGTCGACGAACTCCTGCCGTGAGTGGGACCCGACGTGCGGCTTGTGCAGGGTGGCCGGGTGCAGGACCGCTGTGACGCCACGCATGGCGGACCGCACCACGTCCCGGTCCGTCACCGAGCCGACCACCGACGTGAACTCCGACGCCCTGACGTCCAACCCGGTCACGGCACGGCCCTGCGCGGACAGCACCCGCACCAGCGCCTCGCCGAGGTGTCCCGCGCTCCCGGTCACCAGAATCCGCTCCACGACGATCACCGTACGGGCCCGCCGCAACCGGTTTGTTGACCACGCGGAGCCGCCCCCGGTTGACTGCTGGTGACGACAAGGAGGTCATCGTGCGTCTCAAGGGATTCCTGCTGGCGCTGGTGCTGGTGTTCAGCGCCGTGCTCACCCTGCCCGCCACCGCGGAACGCGCGGGCGCGTACATCGTCTCGGCACAGCGGCTGGACGACCGGCTCGTGGAGCTGACCGTGCACTCCCCGTCGGTCGGGCGCGACGTCGGCGTGCGGCTGCTGCTCCCACCCGACCACGACCGCAAGCCGCACAAGAGGTGGCCGACGCTGTATCTGTTGCACGGCTGCTGCGACGGTGACCAGGGCTACCGGAGCTGGACGAACAACACCGACGTCGAGGAGCTGTCCGCGCGGACGAACGTGCTCATCGTCATGCCGGAGGCCGGGCCGGCCGGGTTCTACTCGAACTGGCTCGACGGGCCCGCGTGGGAGACCTTCCACCTCACCGAGCTGCGCCGGATCGTCGAACGCGAGTACCGGTCCGGCAACCACCGCGCGGTGGCCGGGCTGTCGATGGGTGGCTTCGGCGCGCTCTCCTACGCCGCGCGCAACCCGGGGTTCTTCCGCGCCGCCGCGTCCTACAGCGGGGTCGTGCACCCGACCTACCAGGGACCGCGCAGCACCGACCTGATCCTCGGCATCGTCGGCGCGTACGGCGACGACCCACTGGCCCTGTGGGGTGACCCGGTCACCGACGCGGAGGTCTGGGCCGCGCACAACCCCTACGACCTGGCGCGGAAGCTGCGCGGGGTGAAGGTGTACCTGTCGACCGGCAACGGGGTGCCCGGCCCGCTCGACCCGCCCGGCGCGGCCCACGACGGCCTCGAAGAGCTGCTCGGCGAGCAGACGGTGGCGGTCGCGGACCGGTTGCGGGCCAAGGGGGTGCGGGTCAGCACGGACTTCTACGGGCCGGGCAGGCACACCTGGCCGTACTGGGAGCGGGCGCTGCACCGCTCGTTCCCGATGCTGGTGAATTCGATCAAGTAAGAACTGTTACCCAACGGAATAGCCCATTCGGCCGGAAATCGAACCAAGGGCCGAATGGGCTATTCGCGCTGCGCCGAACGGACAGCTATTCCTTCTCGAGGGCGTTTCGCAACGCTCTCAGTGCGTAGTAGACCCGGGACTTGACGGTCCCCTGCGGCACACCGAGCACGGCCGCCGCCTCCTCGATCGTGCGATCACGCAGGTAGGTCTCCGCAAGTGCCTCGCGATGCTTCGGGCTCAGTGCCTGCAACGCGTCGGCGATCACCATGGCGGACAAGGAGTTCTCCGAATCGTCAGGGATGGTCATGTTCTCCAGCGGCGTGGGGTCCACCTCGTGCGGGCGCGCACTCGAACTGCGCCTGCCGTCGATGACCAGGTTGCGTGCCACCGTGTACAACCACGCGCGCACGCCGATGGACTCGCGGTCCAATCGATCCGCGTTGCGCCAGGCGCGGACCAGGGTCTCTTGCACTACGTCTTCAGCCCATTGCCGATCGTTGCCGGTCAGGTACAGTACGTGACCGAACAACGCTCCGCCGAACTCTCGATAGAGCATCCTGACCAACGCCTCGTGTCTGTCCGAGACGTCGTCCGCGCCGGCGACTTCCAATCTTGGACGCCGGCTCACGGCGGACATCTTTGCCGCATCAGGCACCATAAGTCGAGTGACCCAGGTCACACTTGTTTCCTCGTCGTGATTGAACCGTGATTCTCGTGTGTCCGTATTTGCTGGTGACCGCACGTGCTGGTGTCCAGGAAGTCCTTGCGCAGAAAGGAAACTCATGAACACCCGATGCGACCGGACAGTGGCGGTCGCGGAGATCGCCCCTCTCGATCACCGCGACGTCACCGGCGACGCCTGAGTCCACTATGGAGGGAGGAAGGCTCGGTCGTGTCGTGGCGGTGACGCTGCTGGTGTTGCTCATCCCGTTGGCCTGCTCGGCTCTCGGTCTGGGCACGCGGGTCGCGTCCGGCCTCCCGTCGTTGCCCGGCAGCGCATCCCCCGCCGCGCGGCCGGGCGACGGCGAGGAGGCCACCACCGGCCCCGTCACCGACGAGGCGTTCCTCATCAGCGTGCGACAGACCAGCCGGTGGGCGATACCGGCAGGTCAGCAAGCACAGCGGCAAGCGGACAACGCACTAATGAGCGACATCGGCCGGGGGCTGGCCGAGGACCTCACGACGCTCGACGACGAGGCCGGGGCGATAGCGACCCGTCTCGAGCTGACCTTGCCCGACCAGGCGAGCGAAGAACAGCAGCGCTGGCTTGCCCAGCTGGGTGGTATGTCCGGCGCGGACTACAACCTCGCCTTCGTGAACCGGTTGCGTGGCGCGCTCGGCGAGTTGTTCCTCGTCGCTGCGCACACCCGCGCCGGGAGCTGGGACGACGAGGTCCGCGCGTTCGCATCACTAGTCAACGACGTGGTCGACCGGCACATGACCGACCTGGAGAACACCGGGCTGGTCACCGACAACGCGCCACCGGAGCCGACGCGCGACGCGTCGATCACCGAACCAGCAGTGGGACCGGCGACCTCGACACCCGAGGTGACGCCAGTCGCGAGCACGAGCACCGCGGGCGGAGCGTCAGCACACCGGGGGTCTGGGGGATCGCTCCCCAGAAATCTCTGGCTGATCGCCCTTGTCTGTTTGGCGGAGGCCGGCCTGACCGTCGGCCTGGTGCGCTTCGCGCGCTCGCGCTGAGTCCCGAGCACACACGAAATGAGGACTACCAACGATGGGTCGACACAAGAACCCGCGATACAACCGGAAACGCCTGGTCGTCGCGGGTACCGCCGCCGTGACGGTGTTCGGTGCCATGGTCGGCATCGGCATCTACGGCAGCGCCATGGCCGACCAGAACCAGAGGAGGGCCGCGGACTCGAGCCAAGCGTGTCTGCCGCCCCCTCCGACGGCCAGCGCGCCACCGAGCTCGACGACCACGGCGCCACCGTCGTCTGAAACGGCTCCCCCGGAGACCGCGCCTCCCGAGGACACCGGGACCGAGACCGCCACCGACACCCCGACCGCCACCGAGACCGCCACCGAGACCGCCACCGAGACCGAGACCGACACGGCGACCGAGTCCGCGCCCCCGGCGGACACCGCGACCTCGGAGAGCGAGGAGCCGGTGGGCTTCTCCTCCGGCCGGCTCGTGTCCATGAACGGCCCCGGCCGGGGCAACCAGCCAGAACCCCCCGACTACGGCGGCCCGCAGCCCTCCGAGCAGGCACCCGAGGCACCCGCCGACGGGACCATGCGGAAGTTCGGCGGGGACAACTGCCAGGACCCGCTCGGCCCGTTCCCGCGGGACTTCGTCGACATCCGCAAGGTCCGGCCGTCGAATCTGAACGCACAGCCCAGGGTCCGCCGAGGCGGCTCCGCCGGCACGTTCACGGTCGACTGCGGCCGCAACGAGAACGGCCACCTCAACTCGGCGAACATGATCGCCGCGCCGGGCAACGTGAACGGTGCCCAGCACACGCACGACTACGTCGGCAACCTGACCACCGACGGCTTCTCCAGCAACGAGAGCCTCGCCGCCGGCGGCACCACCTGCACCAACGGTGACAAGTCGGCGTACTTCTGGCCGGTCATCCGGGTCCGCAACGCGGGTTCCACGGCCGTCGACCCGCTGAACGCGCACAACGTGGGCGACCCGATCCTGCCGGCATCCGTGCAGATCCAGTTCCGCGGCAACCCGACCCAGAAGGTGACGCCCGCGCCGCAGTTCCTCCGGATCCTCACCGGTGACGCGAAGTCGTCGACCAACGGCGGGGCCAACGCCAACGCGAAGTGGACGTGCACCCGGTTCGAGAACCGGATCACCACGAAGTACCCGCTGTGCCCGCGCGGCAGCCAGACCGTCCGGATCGCGGACTTCCCCGGCTGCAACGACGGGAACACCGACAGCGCCAACCACCGCACGCACCTCGCGTTCGCGGACCGGCGGGGCAACTGCCCGGAGGGCTTCCAGCCGATCCCGCAGCTGCGGATCACGCTGAAGTACAACCTCCCGAGGGGCAAGGTGTTCGCGCTCGACGCGTTCCCCGACGAGAAGCACAACCCGCTCACCGACCACAACGACTTCGTGAACGTGATGGGTGAGGAACTGATGAACCAGGTCGTGGACTGCATCAACCGCGGACGGCGATGCTAGTTCTCGCGGCAAGCCACGATGACGGCGTACGCGAGCTGTCCGTGCTCTCGGCACGGCTCGCGTACGCCCTCATGTGCCTGACGCTCACGTGGGGCGTGCTGGTCTCGACGGGCTGGTTCGACCGGCTCACGGGACGGCACGCCCTGCGCGCGTCGCACCAGGTCTTCGCGACGCTGACGCTGGCGTTCGCGTTCGTCCACGGTGTGTCGTTCCTGCTGCTGGAGCAGGCTCGGACGGTCGCCGACCTCGTGATCCCGTTCCGCGGCGTGCTGCGGGACACGTTCGGGGTGCTCGCGTTCGAGGGGATGCTGACGGCCTCGATCGCGGTCGGGCTGAAGCGGTGGACGAGCTACTGGCGGTGGCTGTGGCTGCACCGGCTCGCGTACCCGGCGTTCGTGCTCGGCGTGCTGCACGCGTTCTTCCAGGCACTGGCGAAGGGCACGCTGTCCACGGTGTACCTGGGCGGGCTCACGCTGCTGGTGCCCGCGGTGACCGTGATCCTCCTGCGGCTGGTGCCCGCGAGGACGCTGGAGGCGGCCGGACTCGCGGAGGACGGACCATGAGACACGGGAGCGGAGCGACGGAGCGGGCGTCGTCTGGACTGAGGAGCGCGCGCAGGCGCGCCAGCGCCGAGCACGTGACGAGGGAAGACGGCGTCTCAGCGGAGGAGCGAAGCGACCCATGAGAACCAGGTACCGGGTCAGTGTCGACAACGACCGCTGCCGCCGCTTCGGCATCTGTGCCGACGAGGCGGCGCAGCTGTTCCGGCTGACCCCCAGTGGCGGGCTGCGCTACCAGAGCGCCGTGCCCGCCGAGGCACTCGCCGCCGTGCAGGCGGCCGTGCGCAGCTGCCCGACCCTCGCGATCTCGTTGGAAGAGAGGCGTTAGATGGCTGAGCGAATCGTCATCGTCGGTGCGGGCCCCGCGGGGCTGCGGGCCGCGGAACGGTTGCGGGAGCTGAAGTTCGGCGGCGAGCTGATCGTCGTCGGCGAGGAGCCCTACCGCCCCTACCACCGGCCGGGGCTGATCAAGCCGCTGCTGACCGGCCGGATGCGGCCCCGTGACCTGCGGCTGCCGGTGCTCACCACGCTGGACGCGACGTGGCGGTACCAGACCCGCGCGTCGCACCTCGAGCCCGACGAGCACCTGCTGCACCTGCCGGGCGGCGAGGAGATCCGCTACGACGGCCTGATCATCGCGACCGGCGCGCAGGCGCGGCACCTGCCGGGCGCGCCCCGCCACGACCCGCGCGTGCACGTGCTGCGGACCGTCGCCGACGCGGTGGCGCTGCAGAAGAGCATGACCCGCTCGCGTGGCCCGGTCGTGGTGATCGGCGGCGGGTTCGTCGCGTGCGAGGTGGCGTCGGCCGCCCGGTCGCTCGGCCGCGACGCGACGATCGTCGTGCGGGGTTCGTCGCTGCTGCGACACGTGCCAGGTGAGGATTTCAGCTCGACGGTCCACGCGCTGCACGAGGCGAACGGTGTGCAGGTGGTGACGAACGCCGCCGTGCACCACTGGGTGCCGCAGCCGGACGGGATCGCGATGCACCTGACCACCGGGCAGGTGGTGTTCGCGGGCTGTGTGGTGCTCGCGGTGGGCAGCGTGCCCGCGGTGAGCTGGCTGCGCGGCTCCGGCCTGATCATCGACGACGGCGTGATGTGCGGCCCGACCTGTCACGCGATCGGCGCATCGGACATCGTGGTCGCGGGTGACGCGGCCCGGTGGCCGAACCTGCGCTTCGACACCGCGCCCCGCCGCGTCGAGCACTGGCTCAACGCGGTCGAGATGGGCCGCGCCGCGGCCGCGAACCTGCTGGCCGGGCAGGAGCGTGCCAAGCCGTACACGCCGCTGCCCCGGTTCTGGACCGAACAGCACGGCATGCGGATCCAGGGCGCGGGCACACCGGCGCTCGCGAAGGACCGCGTGCAACTGGCCAGCCCGGCGATGGTTGGCCGCAGGGTCACCGGCTACGTCACCAACGGCAGCCTCGTCGGCATCATCGGCTGGGACACCCCGCCCGCGATGCTCAAGTGGACCAGGGAGCTGGACCGGCAGACCACGAAGGCCATGCGCGAGCGCCTCACCCGCCGCAGGACCGCCCGCACCGCGACGGGCGAGCGGACGGTCCGCAGACCATGAGTGCTCATGTCCTGAAAGGCGCTTTCAGGGCGTTGACTGCCCTGAAAGCGCCTTTCGGGGCGGTTTGCGGCCGCCCTCACACGACCGCGCCGCTTCCCTCGCGCGGTTTGCGCTCCGGCCGGACCCTGCCCGCTCCCGGCCACCGCCGGTCGAGCAGGATGGCCACCGGCCCGGCCGTGACGACCGTGGAGAAGGTGCCGATCACGAGCCCCAGCAGCAGCGCGAGCGCGAAGTCGGCCAGTGCGCCGTCGCCGAGCACCAGCAGCGCGCCGAGCACGAACAGCACGCCGATGCCGGTGTTGACCGTGCGGGGCAGGGTCTGCAGCACCCCGTCGCCGACCACGTGCGCGAACGGCCGTTTGCCCCGCAGCTCGCGGACCCGGTCGAACACCACGACGGTGTCGTTGACCGAGTAGCCGATCACGGTCAGCAGCGCGGCGAGGAACACCCCGTCCATGGTCTTGCCGAGCCACGTGAAGATGCCGAGCAGCAGCAGGACGTCCTGTGCGAGCGCGACCACCGTCGCGACCCCGAGCCGCCAGTCGAACCGGATGGCCAGGTAGAGGAGCTGTGCCGCGATCGCCAGGCCGAGCGCGAGCAGGGCCTTGTCCCGCAGTTCGGCGCCGAGGCTCGGCCCGATCTGCTCGTCCCGCACCTCCTGCGCGGGGCCCAGGGACGCGACGGCGTCCGCGACCCGGTCAGCGCCCGCCTCGTCGAGGGGTTCGGTGCGCACGGACACGCCGTCGCCGGACTCCTGCACCACCGCGTCGTCGAACCCGGCGCCGGCCACCGCCTCCCGCACCTGTTCGACACCGGCCCCGGTCGTGTACTCGAAGAGGCGGCCGCCGGTGAACTCGACACCGAGTTTCGGCCCGAGGAACACGATGCCGGCGAGTGCGATGAGCACCGCACACCCGGCGCCGGCGAGCCAGCGGCGCGTGTCGGCCAGGAAACCGGTGTCCCGGCCGCGGATCCAGCGTCGCACCCGCCCCTCGTGCGCGAGTCCGCTCCACGCGGGCCGGGCGCGGGTCATGGCGAGGTGGGTGAGCACGCGGGTGAGGACGAGCGAGGTGAACATCGAGGCGAGCACGCCGATCGTGAGCGTGACGCCGAACCCGCGCACCGGCCCGGACGCGAGCAGGAACAGCAGCCCGGCCGCGAGGAGCGTGGTGACGTTGGAGTCGACGACCGCGGACAGGGCGCCGCGGAAACCCTGGTCGGCGGCTCTTCGCAGGTTGCCGCTGTACTCCTCGCGGGCCCGTTCGTAGGCGAGCACGGTCGCGTCGACCGCCATGCCGATGGCGAGGACGAACCCGGCCAGTCCGGGGAGGGTGAGGGTCGCGCCGATCGCGACCAGCGCCGCGTAGGAGACGGCCGTGTACCCGACGAGCGCGACGAGCGCGACGATCCCGGCGAGCCGGTACACCGCGATCAGGAACAACGCGACCAGTGCGAGCCCGATGACCGCCGCGCGGGCGCTGGTGTCGATGGCCTCGGCGCCGAGTGTGGGTCCCACGGTCCGCTGCTCGATGATCTCGACCGGCACTGGCAGCGCGCCCGCGTTGATGAGCAGCGCGAGGTCGGCGGCCTCGGCCTGGGTGAAGCGGCCGGTGATGCTGGTGGAACCGCCGATCATGCCGACATCGCAGTTGACCGACGGGTCGACCTGCGGTGAGGAGATCACCTTGTCGTCGAGCACGATCGCGACGCGGCGGCGCGGGTCGCCCGGTGGTGCGCAGGCGGCTTCGGCGGTGAGCTTCTCCCACGCCTGTTCGCCGCCGTCCTTGAACTCGACGGACACGAGCCTGCCGGTCCCGTTGGGGTCGGGCCCGGACCGCGCGTTCGCGACGCCGCTGCCCGACAGCGCGGCGGGGCCGACGTTGATGGGTTCGCCGCTCTCCGCGGTCAGCGCGGTGCCGCCCTCGATGACGACGGGGTGGAAGGTGAGGGCGGCGGTGCGCCCGATGACCTCGGCGGCCTCCTTCGGGTCCTGGACGTCGGGCAGTTCGATGACGATGCGCCGTTCCCCGGACCGGTGGAGGTTGGGTTCGGTGACCCCGAGCGCGTCGACGCGGCGGCGCAGCACCTCCAGCGTGAGGTCGGTGGTCTCGGCGTCGGCGGTGACCGTCGGGGAGTCGTGGGTTTCGAGAACGAGCTGGGTGCCGCCGCGCAGGTCGAGCCCGAGCCGGGGCGATGCGGTGAGGACGAGGTAGCCGGCAGCGGCGAGCACACCGAACGACAGCAGTGCTCGTCCCCGCCACGAAATGTGGCGTGACATGGGGGTTTTCCTTCGCGCGAGTGAGGGTGGTGGCAGTTGTCCACAGCACACCCAGTTGTCCACAACCAAGATCGACAACCCCCGGATCGTCACCCCCTGCCGGTAAGCTGGCAAGGCGGGACGCCCCCGGGAACGGGTGGGGGTTGCGTTGCGGCCGGTTTCGGCGAAGTCGGTGGTCTGGTGGCGGGGCCGCCAGGGGTTGCGCGACTTACCGGAACCCTGCCGGGAGCGGGTCGTGTCCTGGGCTCAGGTTCGTGCGGGTGGTGCGCGGTCGGCCGATGGCCTGCGGTGGGCCCTCGGGTGCGCGTCCGGCTCGGCCTCGACGTGCACCAGGCGCGGCGCGACCGGCGGGTGCAGTGCCGTCTCCGCGCCCGCGAGCGGCAGGTCCGGCGTGGTGTGCGGGGCGGGCAGCGTCGGCGCCGCCGCGGCCGCGACCGTGTGGGGCGACAGCGTGCCCGGTTCGTGGTGCACCGGTGTCGACATCGCGAACACGGCGAGCAACGCGATGAGCAGGCCCGTGGCCATCGCACGCCGGTTCATGTCGCCACCGTAGCGGATCCGCGGTCCGTGGTTTTCCGACCACCGCAGGTTGACGATTGTTTCCGTTGTGGTGCAACGGTTGTGCGGCCACCGGGGGTCACTACGATCGGTTCATGCGCCCGAGCACACTCCGCTGGCGCCTCTACGTACTCGTGGGCGGCCTGGTGATGCTGTTGCTCGTGGCCGTCGCGGCGACGACCTTGACGCGGCAGCGGGTCGCGGACCTGAGCAGCGAGATCCGCGGCACGCTGCGGCCTGCGCAGTCCTCCGCGGCCGCGCTCGCGAAGGCGTACGTCGACATGGAGACCGGCGTGCGTGGTTACCAGCTGAGCGGCGCCGCCCAGCTGCTCGAGCCGTACGACAACGGCAGCGACGCCGCGACCGGCGCCCACGAACACCTGAGCACGCTGCTGGCCGCCGACCCGGCCGGCACCCGGCTGCTCGCGTCGGTGGACCGCGCGGCGACCGACTGGGAACGCGCGGTCGCCGCACCGGCGCTGCGCGGCGAGCGCAGCGCCGCCGCGACGGACAAGGCCCGGTTCGACTCGGTGCGCGGCCTGCTCACGGCACTGCAGTCGCACATCGACCGCAGCACCGCCGCGGTGATCCAGGCGTGGACCGACGCCCAGGCACTGGCGAACCTCGTGACGATCATGTGCGGCGGCGTCGCCATGGCGATCGGCGGCGGTGTGATCGTGCTGCTGCGCCGTTCGCTCGTGCGCCCGGTGAACGACCTGGTCGCGAACGTGCGGCGGGTGGCGCGGGGCAACCTGTCGCACCCGGTGTCGGCGCACGGCCCGGCGGAGGTCGTCACCGTCGGCGACGCGGTCGAGTCGATGCGGCAGCGCATCCTGTCCGAAAGCGCCCGCGCGGCCCGGTCCGCCGAGCAGCTCGTCCGTCTCCACGAAGCCGACCGGATCGCCCAGAACCTCGCCGACACGACCATCCGCGACCTGTTCGGCATCAGCCTGTCCCTCCAGTCCGTGGCCGCGCGGCACCCGTCGGCGGCTCCGGCACTGCGGGCGGTGACGGCGGACGTGGACCGGGTCCTGCACGAGCTGCGCTCCAAGGTCTTCGACGGCGACCGCTCCATCGCGGACGTGCTGAGCGCGCTGGAGCCGGAACTGCCGGGACCGGCGGCGGTCACGGGCCCGGCGGACACCCCGGCCCCGATGGCGCTGGAAACCCTGCTCCGCGAGGTGCTGCCGCTCTACCCGGCCACGCCGTCGGTGACCATCACCACGGCGGACACCGATCTGCGGGTGCGCGTGACCGGGCCCACCCCGCCCGACCCCGCGCCGCTGAAGCAGGCCGCCGAGGACCACTGGGCGACGATCACCTTCGAACCGGACCACGTGACGATCGAGTGGTCGACGGAACGCTGAACGGTGTGCCGCTTCGACGGTGTCAGGTTTCCGGAACCACGCGGACCCGGAACTCGTCGTCCGGAACGGGTTCGTCCTGCCAGCCCGCCGGCCATTCGCGGCTACCCGTCCTCGCGGCGGTCGCGCCGGTGAGGTCGACGGTCCGCCCGGCCGGGGGTTCGTCGCCGAACTCGACGTCGCCGTCGAAGGTGGCGGACCGGAAGTTGACCCGGCGAGGACCGAAGGCGGTGCGGCGGAGGTCGGCGGTGCCGGTGAAACGGACGCGGTGGAAGTCGGCGCTCTCGGTGAACTCCGAGTCGCGGAAGGCGGCGATCTCGCGGAACGTGGTGTGCCGGAAGGTCGCCTTGCGGACGCGGCAGTCGCGGAACCAGAAGTACTCGAGCGTGGCGCCGGTGATCGTCAGGTCGATGTCGGGCCAGAAGCGGTCCTGTTCGGCCGGGCGCAGGTGGGTCTCCAGCACGTCCTGCACCGTCATGCGGACCAGCTGCTCCTGCGCCGCCTCCCTGTCCGTCTCCGTCCCCGTGTCCGCCGCCGTTCTCGGTGGGGTGTAGGGCATCCGCAGGTACGCGCACAGCAGGTTCACCACCGTCTGGCGGTGCCGGGGCTGGTCCTGCGCGAGCCGCTCCAGCGCGTAGACACCGGCCAGCCGCACCGGCGCCTTGTCGCTGCCGAGCTGGTCCGCCGCCTTGCCGTACAGCTCGGTGACGCGACGCTCGCCCGCGTCGTGTTCCTTCTGCTCCAGGTCGAGCTCGACGTACCGCTGCCGCCGCGCCGCGAGCAACAGGGCCGCGGCGCCGCCGGCACCGAGTACGAGGCTCCCGGCGGTGCGCAACGCGTCCAGCCGGTGCGCCGACGCCGGGTCACCGCCGCCGAGGAACGACCCACAGCGACGTGACCGCCACGGCCGCCGCGACCGCGAGGCCCACCGCCCACCAGACGATCGTCCTGCTCGACAAGGCCTTCGACACGGCACGCATGATGTCAGGTGGTCCCGGCCGGGTGCGGCCGGCCGGGCAGGCTCACCGGCAACGCCACCGGACCGGCACGCCGCCGTCACCGGCCACTGGGTGGACGACGCCACCGGCCTCGGCCGCGTTCACGGCGGTGACCTCGCCAAGGGTGTGCCGAGGCGGCGCGGGCAACGGCACCGGCAGCACACCGTCCCACAGCAGCGGCGCACCGTCCTCGCCCGTGCCGACCACCAGACCGGCGTCGTTCACCGCGACCGCGGCGGCGCCGCCGAGGTAGGGCCGAGGGGCCCGGTCCGCGTCCCACACCGCGGCCGTGGTCACCCCGCCTGGGTCGCCGGTCGCGCCGACCACCTGCCCGCGCCGCAGGTCCCGCACGTCGCCGTCGGGCAGCCGAACCCGGGTGCCGTCGGGTGTCCAGGCGTGGCCGCGCCACCGCAGCGCCCCGGCCGCGATGTGTCCGGTGCGTGCCGCCACGAGGCCGTCGTCGTCGATCGCGGCCCGGCCGTACGGCGCCTCACCCGGTGGCACGTCGAGGAACCGGGGCGGCCCCGCGACGGGCCACACGACCAGGCGAGCGCCGTCGTGCCCCACGACGTCCCCGCGAGCGTTGACGTCCAGCGCCGTCGAGGAGCCGCCCGACTCCGGCAGCCACTCGAAACGGCCACCGCGGTGGCGGACCGCGTGCCGTTCCCCCTCCGGGCTCGTGACGGTGCCGGCCACCACGCCGTCGGCGTTGACCGCGGCCACTTCCGTGTCCAGACCGAACGCCGCCCCCAGCGGCTCCAGCACGCCGTCCCGCCACCGCACCGCCTCGTTCGGGCCGTCGGCACCGGCCACGCCCGCCAGCCACGCCCCGGCACCCGAGGTCACCCGGCCGTGGAACGCGTTGTCCGGCAGGGCAAGCACGTCCGGCGTCCACTCGCACGCGCCCCGCACCGGTCCCATGGCCGCCGCGGGCGCGACGACGGCCGGCACGGACACCCCGGCGGCCACCACCGCCAGCGACGCCACCGCCGTGACTCCTCGGCGGAGCCGGTCATTTGTTTCGTTCATGTGTTCGAATCTACCGGCTTTCACCGTTGCGTGTCGGGCTTTCGGCCACACCGGTCAGGCGGGCAGGTAGACGACGAGACGGTGTTCCTCGATCCCCGGCAGCGCAAGGGTTTCGTACGCCAGCCGCAGCGTTTGCGACCGGACCGACCACCGCTCGAAGCCGGTCTGTGCCGGCAGTGTGGCCGCCGCCGCGTAGCGGTCGCCGAACTCGGTGCCCGCCGTGATCGACAGCTCGACCGCGAGCGCGCCGGCCGCGAGGTCGCCGAGGTCGGCGGCGGCGCGGACGGCGGCGGCCCAGTGGCCGGCGATCTCGGCCCAGTCCGGGAACACCGCCCGGGACCGGGCGTCGGCGAACACGTAGCGCGCCAGGTTGGGGCGCTCCTCGTCCAGCAGACCGGCCGGGTCCGCGAGCGACCGGAACCCGTCCGAGCACGCGAGCACGTCGCCGGCCGGGTCGGCCACGTACGCCGGGGTGGCGCCCAGGCGGTCCAGTAGTGCCCGGACCGTGGGGCGCAACACCGGCGCCGCGCCGGCCGCCTGGCACTGCGCGCCGCTGTCGGCCTTGATGAGGCGGTACAGGTGCACCCGCTCGTCGGCGGTGAGCGCCAGCGCGTCGGCGAGCGAGCCGAGGACCTGGCCGGACGGGTAGCGGTCGCTGCCGCGTTCGAGACGGGTGAGGTACTCGACGCTGATCCTGGCGCGTTCGGCCAGCTCGGCGCGCCGCAGACCCGGTGCGCGCCGCCGGGGGCCGGCGGTCAGCCCGACGGCTGCCGGTGCGGTCGCGTCCCGCCGGGCGCGCAGGAACCGGCCCAGTGCGTTGTCGGCCATGATCACCAAGTCTAGAGGGGCCCTGCCGGGGCCTCCCTCGGCATGGACCGGCAGGTCAGGGTGTCGGCATGCGCTATCGACTGTTCGGCCGGACCGGCCTGCGTGTCTCGGAGCTCCTGCTCGGCACCATGACCCTGCGCGACGAGCGGGAGGCGCGGCGCGTCCTCGACGTGTACGCCGACGCGGGCGGCAACGTCCTCGACACCGCGTCGGCCTACGGCGAGAGCGAGGCGGTGCTCGGCGCGGTCGTCGAACGCAGGGACCGCTTCGTCATCGGCACCAAGTACACGCTCTCCCGCGACGCCGCGGACCCCAACGCGGCGGGCAACCACCGCAAGAACCTCGTGCTGTCGCTGGAGCAGAGCCTGCGCCGCCTGCGGACCGACTACGTCGACATCCTGTGGGTGCACCTGTGGGACCGGCACACCCCGGCCGAGGAGACGATGCGGGCGCTCGACGACGTGGTGCGGACGGGCAAGGTGCTGTACGTGGGCATCTCCGACGCGCCGGCGTGGTTCGCGGCGCGGGCCAACACGCTCGCGGAGTGGCGGGACTGGACGCCGTTCTCGGGTCTGCAGGTGCCGTACAACCTGCTGAGGCGGGACGTCGAGCGCGAACTGCTGCCGATGGCGGAGGCACTGGGGATGAGCGTGGCGGCATGGGCGCCGCTGGCGGCCGGGGTGCTCTCCGGTGGGTCCACCCGGGTCGGTGAGCTGACCCCGCGCGACCACGCCGTCGCGGCCGCGGTGCGGAAGGTCGCCGACGAGCTGGGGGCGACGCCCGCACAGGTCGCGCTCGCGTGGACCAGGGCCAGGTCACCGGCCGTGCTGCCGCTCGTCGGGGTCAGCCGGGCCGAGCAGTTGGCCGAGAACCTGGCCGGGCTCGACCTCGTGCTGCCCGCCGGGGCGGTCGCCACGCTGGAGTCGGCGACCGGGTTCGAACGGGGGTTCCCCGCCGACTTCATCGCCGAGTGCGAGCCGTCGTCGTTCGCGTTCGGGGACGCGGCGACGCGGGTCGGTCGTTGACCGGTCTCGCCGTGCGGCGGCGAAACGACGGTGTGCGGTGGATTGATTCCGTGAAAGTTGGTGTGAGTGGGCGGCCGGTTGTCGTGTGCTGGTCGCGTCGGGTCGCTCCGGTTTGGGTCGGGTGGGTTGGCTGCGGTTGGTGTGGTGGGTTTGTCCTCGCCGGACGGGCAGGTCTCGGGGGTGGCGGGGGCATGTCGGCTGCGGTTTGGGCGGGTCTGCCTGCCATCCCGTCGACCTCCCTACGGGCTATCACACCGCGCCAAGGGGGCCGATTCATGCTTGATGTGATTCGGGCTTCTGGCCCCCTTGACACGGCGTGATCGGGCGCTGCCAGGTCGACGGGATAGCAGGGAGCCCCTTTCGGGTGGGCTTGCGCCACCGTCAGGGTTGCGCGGGCAGGGGCCCGCTTCGCGGGCCCGGGGCGCGTAGCGCCCTGGTGTTTGGTGCCGTGAAAGGCGCGTTGACGGCACTCGGGGTGCCGTCAATGGGCCGTTCACGGCGCTCAACGCCGTCAATGTGCCATAGACGGCACCGGTTGTGCCGTGAACGCGCCTTTCACGGCATCGGCTCAGCCCCGTAGGGCGCGCCCGACGGGTGTGGGGGTCGTGCCTGATGACGGGTCCGTACGCCAAAGCCACTCACACGACCTTCACGAAATCGATCGTCTCGGGCACGGGGACAGCCCTGCGTCCGATCCTGACCATGCTGCTGAAATAGTCGTCAGACGACTTGTCTGCTGCGGATTCAGTCGCGAAGATGGCAGACATGACCGAGAAGCGTGTTCTGCGGAACTTCGTCGACGGCACCTGGACCGACCCCGCCGACGGTGCCAACACCGACGTCGTCGACCCGAGCACCGGGGAGGTGTTCGCCTCCGCGCCGCGGTCCGGCACGGCCGATGTGGACCAGGCCATGCGGGCCGCGGCGCGGGCGTTCGGCGACTGGCGGAGGACGACGCCGAAGGACCGCCAGCTCGCGATGCTGCGGTTCGCGGACGCGCTCGAGGCACGGACCGACGACCTGCTCGACGCGGAGTGCCGGAACACGGGCAAGCCCAGGCAGCTGACGCTCGAGGAGGAGATGCCGCCCGCGATCGACCACTTCCGGTTCTTCGCGGGCGCGGCCAGGGTGCTGGAGGGCAAGTCGGCAGGCGAGTACATGGCGGACCACACGAGCTATGTGCGGCGCGAGCCGATCGGGGTGTGCGCGCAGGTCACGCCGTGGAACTACCCGCTGATGATGGCGGTGTGGAAGATCGCCCCCGCGCTGGCGGCGGGCAACACGGTGGTGCTGAAGCCGTCGGACACGACACCGCTGTCGACGCTGCTGCTGGCCGAGATCGCGGCGGAGTTCTTCCCGGCCGGCGTGTTCAACGTGCTGTGCGGCGACCGCGACACCGGACGTGCGCTGGTCGCGCACCCGACGCCGGCGCTGGTGTCGATCACGGGTTCGGTGCGGGCAGGCCGGGAAGTGGCGACCGCCGCGGCCGCGGACCTCAAACGCGTGCACCTCGAACTGGGCGGCAAGGCACCGGTCGTGGTGTTCGACGACGCCGACATCGCGGCGGCGGCCGAGGCGATCGCGGTCGGCGGGTACTTCAACGCCGGCCAGGACTGCACGGCCGCCACCCGCGTGCTGGCCGGGCCCGGTGTGCACGACGAGTTGGTGGCCGCGCTGACCGAGCAGGCCAGGGCCACGCGGACGGGGCCGCCGTCGGACCCGGATGTGCTGTACGGGCCGTTGAACAACGCCGCACAGCTCTCGCGGGTGCGCGGGTTCGTCGACCGGCTGCCCGACCACGCGGTGCTCAGGGCGGGTGGCGCGCAGGTCGGTGACCGGGGGTACTTCTACTCCCCGACGGTGGTTTCCGGGCTGCGGCAGGACGACGAGATCATCCAGGACGAGGTGTTCGGACCGGTGATCACCGTGCAGCGGTTCACCTCCGAGGACGAGGCCGTCGCGTGGGCGAACGGTGTCGAGTACGGGCTGGCGTCGTCGGTGTGGACAAAGGACCACAGCCGCGCGATGCGGATGACCGCCGAGCTGGACTTCGGGTGCGTGTGGGTGAACACGCACATCCCGTTCATCTCGGAGATGCCGCACGGCGGGTTCAAGCACTCGGGCTACGGCAAGGACCTGTCGATGTACGGGTTCGAGGACTACACCCGCGTCAAGCACGTGATGCACAACATCGGCTGAGCCACCGGAATGTCGCTGGGGAGCCGGGCATGCGCTAGCGCGGTGTCCACCAACGTTGGTGGACACCGCGCTAGCGCATGCCCCACGGGGAGCCGTACTCGGTCAGCAGGTCCAGGAACGGGACCGCGTCGAAGGCTTCCGGGCCAAGCACCCCGGTGCCGGTCCACGCGCCCGACGCCAGCAACTCCAGCGCCACCACCGGGTTGATCGCCGTCTGCCACGCGACGGCCTGGTGCCCGTACTCGCGCATGGACCACTCGTTGTCCACCACGTGATACAGGTACACCTCCTTCGGCGCACCGGCGGGATCGAGACCGCGGACCCACGTGCCCGCGCACGTCTTGCCGCGCATGCGGGGGCCGAGACCGGCGGGATCGGGCAGGCACGCCGCCACCACGTCGCGCGGGGACACCGAGACGTCGCCGACCCGGACCGGGGTGACCGAGTCGAGGCCCAACTTGTGCAGTGTGCGCAGCACCTCGATGAACTCGTTGCCGAGGCCGTACTTGAACGTCACGCGGCCCGCCCCGACCCAGCGCGGGATCAGCAGGACCTCCTCGTGCTCCACGTTCACGCACTCGACCGGGCCGATGCCCTCCGGGAAGTCGAAGACCTCGGGCTCGGAGAACGGTTCCGTGGTGTACCAACCGCGGTCGCGTTCCCAGATCACCGGCGGGTTCAGGCATTCCTCGATGGTCGTCCAGATGGAGAACGTCGGGGCGAAGGCGTGGCCGTCGACGACCAGGTTGGCGCCGTCGCGGACGCCGATCTCCGCGATCTCGGTGAACAGGTGGTCCGCCGCGTACCTCGCGAAGACGTCGGAAAGGCCCGGTTCGACGCCGATGCCGACCAGCGCGAGGCGGCCGCGGTCCGTCCACTCCGCCGCCGCCGCGAACTGGTCGTCGCCCAGTTTCACGCCGGTGCGGGAGTACGGCGCGGAAGGGTCCGGGGTGGACAGCGACATCGCCATGTCCAGGTAGTCGGCGCCCGCCGCCAGCGCGCCGTCGAAGATCGGCATGACGAACCTGGGGTCGACCGCGTTGAACACGTGCGTGATGCCGTGGGCGCGGCACAGGTCCGCGACCGCCGCCGCCGACGAGGCGTCCACCGTGACCGACGTGAACCGGTCGTCCGGCACGCAGGCGTCCGCGCGGTCCTTCGCGTGGTCGGCGACCACATAGGACTCGAAGAACCCGCGCCTGGCCGCGATCGCGACCGCCGCCGAACCGACCGAGCCCGCGCCGATCTGCAGGACCCTCATACGAACCGCGCCTTTCGCCGTGACCGCAGTTGCACGACCACCACCAGCACGAACGCCAGCAGGAACACCGCGGTGCCGATCACGTTGACCTCCCTGGGGATCCCCCGCTGCGCGGCGCCCCACACGTACATCGGGAACGTGACCGTGGTGCCCGAGTTGAAGTTCGTGATGATGAAGTCGTCGAACGACAGCGACAGCGACAGCAGCGCCGCCGCCGCGATGCCCGGCAGCACCAGGGGAAGCGTGACGCGCCGGAAGGTCTGCCACTCGTTCGCGTACAGGTCCATCGCCGCCTCCTGCAGCCGGGGGTCGAGCCCGGCAAGGCGTGCCTTCACCGTGACGACCACGAAGGAGAGGCAGAACAGGATGTGGGCGACCACCACCGTCCAGAACCCGAGCGGCACCCGCAGCGTCACGAACAGCGCCAGCAGCGACGAGCCCATCACGACCTCGGGCGTCGCCATCGGCAGGAAGATCAACACGTTCGTGGTGGCGCGGCCGCGGAACCGGTGCCGTGCCAGGGCGAACGCCATCAGGGTGCCGAGGACCGTCGCCACCAGCGTCGCCACCAGCGCGATGCCCACACTCACGCGCAGCGCCGCACCGATCCCGGCCGCACCGAACGGGTCGGCCCAGTACTCCAGCGTCCAGTCGGGTGACAGGTCGTAGGAAAGCCGGTTCTCCGGCCGGTTGAGCGACAGCAGGAACACCACGACGATCGGCAGGAACAGGTAGGCCAGCACGAGCAGGCCCGCCGCCATCACCCAGTGGTCCGCCACCCAGCGCCAGAACCGCACTCAGACCACCTCGTCCGTCCCCGCGGCGCGGATGTAGCCGAACACCATCACGAGGATCGTCGCCATCAGCAGGAACGACAGCGCCGCCGCCTGCGGGTAGTCCAGCCGCACCAGGAACGCCGAGTCGATCACGTTGCCGATCATGTACTCGTTGGGCGTGCCGAGCAGTTCGGCGTTGATGTAGTCGCCCGCCGCCGGGATGAACGTCAGCAGTGTCCCCGCGACCACGCCGGGCATCGACAGCGGCAGCGTCACGCGCCGGAACACCGTGGCGGGCTTGGCGTAGAGGTCGCCTGCGGCCTCCACGAGCCTGCCGTCCATGCGTTCCAGGCTCGCGTACAGCGGCAGCACCATGAACGGCAGGAAGTTGTACACGAGCCCGCACACCACCGCGACCGGCGTGGCGAGCAGGCGGAAGTCGTCACCGATGATCGGCAGCGACCGGAAGAACCCGGTGACCGGGCCGTTGTCCGACAGGATCGACTTCCACGCGAGGGTGCGCACCAGGAACGTGGTGAAGAACGGGGCGATCACGCACACCAGCAGCAGGTTCCGCCACCGGCCCGCCTTCTGCGCGATGGCGTAGGCGAGCGGGTAGCCGAGCACCAGGCAGATGATCGTCGCGATGCCCGCGTACACCGCGGACCGCACGAGGTGCGGCCAGTACGTCATGACCGCGTCGGCGTAGTTGCCGAACGCGAAAGCCTGCGAGTACCCCAGTTCGAGGCTGCCGGACCGGTCGTACAGGCTGGTGCCCGCGAGCTGCACGGACGGCACCACGAAGAACAGCAGCAGCCACAACCCGCCCGGCAGGAGCAACAGGTACGGCAGCCAGCGCCTGCGGCGGCGCGCCTGCGGTGGTGGTGGCGGCGGTTCCGTTCCGGTGCCGACCGCGGTGCCGACGAACGCGGTCACGGAGCCACCCCGAGCGGGTCGGCCGAGTACTGCGCGACCTCGTCGCCCTCACCGGATGGCCGGTCCAGCACGAACGAGTGCGGCGGGTACCAGTGGGCGATCACCTCGGTGCCGGGCTGGAGGGGCTCGCCGGCCGCCGCGTTGGCGGAGAACACCGACATCTCCTGCCCCCACGGGGTCCTCAGCAGGTACTCGGTGCTCACGCCCGCGTAGCAGGTGTCGGTGAGCACGCCGCGGACCTGGTTGTGCTCGGCGGGCGCGTCCTCGCCGGGCAGCGCCAGCCGCACCTTCTCCGGACGCACCCCGAGCCACACGCGGCCGTCGGCGGAGTGCGCGCGGGCCGACGGCGCCGCGAACCGTTCGCCGTGCGCGGTCAGCAGCAGGTCGTCGCCGGCGGTGCCGGAGACCTCCGCGGCGAACAGGTTGGACTGGCCGAGGAAGTTCGCGACGAACGGGGTCGCGGGGAACTCGTAGATGTCGGTGGGCGAACCGAGCTGGCTGATGCGGCCCTCCGTCATCACCGCGACCGTGTCGGCCATCCACATCGCCTCGTCCTGGTCATGGGTGACGTGCAGGAACGTGATGCCCACCTCGGTCTGGATGCGCTTGAGCTCGATCTGCATCTGCCTGCGCAGCTTGAGGTCCAGCGCGCCGAGCGGCTCGTCGAGCAGCAGCACGCGCGGCTCGTTGACCAGTGCGCGGGCGAGCGCGATCCGCTGCTGCTGACCGCCGGAGAGCTGCGCGGGCCTGCGTTCGCCGAACGCGGGCAGCTGCACCAGCTCCAGCATCTCGGCGACCTTGTTCTTCGTGTCCTTCACACCGCGGCGCCGCAACCCGAACGCGATGTTCTCCTCGACGGTCAGGTGCGGGAACAACGCATAGCTCTGGAACACCGTGTTGACGGGCCGCCGGTACGGGCGCAGACCGGTGATGTCCTGTTCTCCCAACCGGACCGTGCCGGTCGTCAGCTCCTCGAGACCCGCGACCATGCGCAGCGTCGTGGTCTTGCCGCACCCGGAGGCGCCAAGGAGCGCGAAGAAACTGCCCTGTGGCACGGTGAGGGAGAGGTCGTCCACCGCGGTAACCGTGCCGAACCGCTTGGTCACGTTCGCCAGCACGAGGTCTGTGTTCATTGGTCGCTGCGCTCCTCCGCCAAGACGCCGCCTTCCCTCGTCACGTGCTCGGCGCCGGCGCGCCAGCGCGCGCTCCTCAGTCCAGACGACGCCCGCTCCGTCGCTCCGCTCCCGTGTCTTCTGGGGTCGCTTCGCTCCTCCGCTGAGACGCCGTCTTCCCTCGTCACGTGCTCGGCGCTGACGCGCCTGCGCGCGCTCCTCAGTCCAGACGACGCCCGCTCCGTCGCTTCGCTCCCGCCTGCCATGTCTATGCTCCGATCACCTGCTGGAAGCCCTGCTCGAAGATGCGTTCCTGCGCCTCGTTCAGCGCCATGAACACCTTCGCGGCGGACAAGGTGGACTCACTCGGGAAGATCAGCTCGTTCTCGGCCAGCTCGGGATCGATGTCGGCCATCGCGTCCTGCGCGCCCTGTACCGGGCAGATGTAGTTGACGTACGCGGCCAGTTCGGCGGCGACCTGGGGCTCGTAGTAGTAGTCCATGAGCGCCTCGGCGTTGGCCTGGTGCGTCGCGCGGTTGGGCACCTGCATGTTGTCCGACCACAGCATCACGCCGGCCTCCGGCGTCACGAACCTGATGTTCTCGTCCTCGAAGTTCAGCTGGATCACGTCACCGGACCAGCCGACACACGCGGCGATGTCGCCCTTCGCGAGGTCCTGGGCGTAGTCGTTGCCGGTGAAGCGGCGGATCTGCCCGGTGTCGACGGCACGCTGGAGCTTGTTCAGCGCCTCGTTGAACTGCTCCTCTGTGAAGTCCGAAGGGTCGTGGCCCATCTGCAGCAGGATCAGGCCGACGGTGTCGCGCATCTCCGAGAGCATCGTGACCTTGCCCCGCAGGTCCGGTCGGGTCAGCAGCTCGTCCATCGTGCGGACCTCTTTGGTGACGTTGCCGTTGTAGGCGATGCCCGCGAGACCGGTCTGCCACGGCACGGCGTACTCGGTGCCCTTGTCCCACGGGCGGCCGCGCAGGGAGGGCAGTAGGTTCGCCTCGACGTTCGGGATCCTGTCCTTCCGGAGCGGCTGCACCCAGCCGAGCCGGATCATCCGCGCCGCCATCCAGTCGGTGAGGACGATGATGTCCCGGTCGATGGACTGGCACGTGGAGAGCTGGTTGCGGATCTTGCCGAAGAACTCGTTGTTGTCGTTGACGTCCTCGGTGTACGTCACGTCGATGCCCGACCGGGCGGCGAACGCGTCCAGTGTCGGGCGCACCGACTCGTCGTCCTCCGCGACGTCGATGTAGAGGGGCCAGTTGGAGATGGCGAGTTTCCTGTCGCCGGCGGACTCGTCCGCGCTACGGCACGCGGCGGGGTCCTGGCGGGTGCCCGGCATGCCACAGCTGGTGGCCGCCAGGGCGGTGGCGGCCACCAGACCACGCAGGACAGTCCTGCGGGTCGTGCGGGTCCGTCCCGCCAGCAGTGCCGTCGCCTCCGGGGAGAGCGACGTAGGCGCCCTGGTTCGCATGGCGACTGATATTGACACGGCGACCCCGTATGGACAAGGGATTCCGTTGTCACAGTCGCGTTGCGCGACGAATTGCGTAAGACTCATCGCCGTAACACGGGAGGACTGAATGGCGGATCTGGACGACGTCTCGAAGGCGATCATCGAGCAGCTGCAGGAGGACGGCCGCAGGCCGTACGCCACGATCGGGCGCGCGGTGGGACTGTCCGAGGCGGCCGTGCGCCAGCGGGTGCAGCGACTGCTCGACGCCGGCGTGATGCAGATCGTGGCGGTGACCGATCCGCTGCAGCTCGGCTTCCCTCGCCAGGCGATGGTCGGTGTGCGCACGACCGGCGACCTCGAACAGACCGCCGACCTGCTGGCCGAGATCCCCGAGGTCGACTACGTGGTGATCACGGCCGGCTCGTTCGACCTGCTCGCCGAGGTCGTCGCGAAGGGCGACGACCACCTGCTGGAGATCCTCAAGCAGATCCGCGCGGTGCCCGGCGTGCTCACGACCGAGGCGTTCATGTACCTGAAGCTGCGGAAGCAGACCTACTCCTGGGGCACCACGTGAACACCCACCAAGGCTCCCGACCCACGTCACACCTACGCGGGCGCCCGACGAGGCTGGACCGATGCCGTGAAAGGCGCGTTCACGGCACAACGAGCGCCGTCAATGGGCCGTTCAGGGCGCCCAGCGCCCTGAACGCGCCTTTCACGGCATTGCCAACGCCGTCAACGCGCCTTTCACAGCACCAAAGCCCCGGGCGCTCCGCGCCCAGGCCCCGCGAAGCGGGGCCGCAACCCCATGCAACCCCGACGGTGGCGCAAGCCCACCACCAAGGGGCTCCCTGCCATCCCGTCGACCTGGCGTAGCCCGATCACGCCGTGTCAAGGGGGGCCGGAAGCCCGAATCACACCAGGCACGAATCGGTCCCCCTTGGTGCGGTGTGATAGCCCGTAGGGAGGTCGACGAGATGGCAGGCAGACCCGCACAACCGCAGCCGAACTGCCCTCCGCCACCCCGGAGACCTGCCCGTCCGGCGAGGACAAACCCACAACGCCAACCGAAACCCGACCGATCCGACCAGCACACGACGACCGACTCACAGCAACCCTAGTGCGGATTTCGTCGCCAGAGCGGCATCTCACAGGCGCAATCACTTGCCGCAGCGCGGTTGATGTGCGGTAATCGAAGCATGTCCGACAACCTCTGGATGCACTTCACCCGCATGTCGTCCTACGCGGACTCCCCCGTACCGACGATCGCGCGCGGTGCGGGCCCCTACGTGTGGGACACGAACGGCAAGCGGTACCTCGACGGGCTGTCCGGGCTGTTCGTCGTCCAGGCGGGCCACGGCCGGGAGGAGCTGGCGGAGGCGGCCGCCAAGCAGGCCCGCGAGCTGGCCTACTTCCCCATCTGGTCCTATGCCCACCCGAAGGCGGTCGAGCTGGCGGAGCGGCTCGCGACGCTGACGCCGGGCGACCTCAACCAGGTCTTCTTCACCACCGGCGGCTCGGAGGCCGTCGAGACCGCGTGGAAACTCGCCCGCGCCTACTTCAAGCTGGTCGGCAAGCCGACCAAACACAAGGTCATCTCCCGCGCGATCGCCTACCACGGCACCTCCATGGGCGCGTTGTCGATCACCGGCCTGCCCGGGCTGAAGGCCGACTTCGAACCACTGGTGCCCTCGACGATCCGGGTGCCGAACACGAACCTGTACCGCGCGCCGGAGGGCACCGCGGGGCCGGACGGCACGGACGCCGAGGCGTTCGGCCGGTGGGCCGCCGACCGCATCGAGGAGGCGATCCTCTTCGAGGGCGCGGACACCATCGCCGCGGTCTACCTCGAACCGGTGCAGAACGCGGGTGGCTGCTTCCCGCCCCCTCCCGGCTACTTCCAGCGGGTGCGCGAGATCTGCGACCGGCACGACGTGCTGCTCGTGTCCGACGAGGTCATCTGCGCGTTCGGGCGGCTCGGCGAGTACTTCGGCGCCACCCGGTACGGCTACCAGCCCGACATCATCACCTGCGCGAAGGGTCTGACCAGCGGGTACGTGCCGCTCGGCGCGGCGCTGATCAGCGACCGGATCGCGGAGCCGTTCCGGCACGGCGCCAACACGTTCGCACACGGCGTCACGTTCGGCGGGCACCCGGTGGCGAGCGCGGTGGCGCTGGCGAACCTCGACCTGTTCGTCCGCGAGGACCTCAACGCGCACGTGCGCCGCAACACCGGCCTGTTCCGGTCCTACCTGGAGCGGCTGAACGACCTGCCGATCGTCGGCGACGTCCGCGGCGACGGCTACTTCTTCGGCATCGAACTGGTCAAGGACAAGGCCACGAAGGAGACGTTCGACGACGCGGAGTCGGAGCGGCTGCTGCGCGGCTACCTGTCCAAGGCGTTGTTCGACGCGGGTCTGTACTGCCGCGCGGACGACCGCGGCGACCCGGTCGTGCAGCTGGCGCCGCCACTCACCTGCGAGGAACCGCAGTTCGCCGAGATCGAGGAGATCCTGCGCGCGGTGCTTTCCGAGGCGTGGCAACGCCTGTAGCGATCAGAACAGCGCGCTGCAGGCCGCGCTCATGATGGTCTCGAACCGGGACCGGCGGCGCACGCATCCGGGCAGTGGCACGTGTTCGCCCGCCTCCAGTGCGCGGAGCACGGTGGCGCAGGCCGCGGCGGTCGGCCGCCGCGCCGGTTCGATCGCGGTCATCGCGGTCAGCAGCGAGCGCCACGTCCGCCCCCACACGGCAGGCACCTTCGGCGGGTGCACGAGCCGTGCCATCGCCGCCTCCGGACCGTCGCCGGGGTACTCGGTCTCCCCGGTGAGGCTCTCCAGCAGGACCAGCCCGAGGGAGTACACGTCCGCCGCCGGGCCGACCTCGCCGTAGCCGATCTGTTCTGGCGCGAGATAGCCCGCGGTGCCGACGAAGTCCGGTGCGGGACGGTCACCGGTCAGCGCGATCCCGAAGTCGGCGAGGTAGCACTCGCCAACGGAGTCGAAGAGCAGGTTCTCCGGCTTGACGTCCCGGTGCACGACGTCCTCACTGTGCACATAGGTCAGCACGGACGCGACGGTGGCGCCGATCTCGGCCACCCGGTCGGGCGCCAGCGGTCCGCTGTCGAGCCGGTCACGCAAGGTGCCGCCGGACGCGAGCTGCAGCACCAGGAACGGCCGTTGTCCGTCGAACCCGATGTCGTAGAGCCGCAACAGTCCGGGGTGGGACAGTCCGGCGAGGAGCTCGGCCTCGTCGAGAATGTGCCTGCGGCGGCGGATCGTGCGGCACCGCTTGAGCGCCACCTGTCGTCGCAGCCGGAGGTCGCTCGCCTCGAACACGTCGGCCATGCCTCCCCCGCCGAGCCGGGGGCCCAGCCGGTAGCGATGGTCGATGATCGTGGTCGTGGACACGATCTCCGAGTACCCGGCGCCGTCACGTGGAAACCTGCGGGATACGGGGTAGTCGCCTACAGGATGCGAGGAGGCGCTGGTCATGGAGGTGTTCGACGCGATCGTGGTCGGTGCGGGACACAACGGGCTCGTCGCCGCGAACGTGCTCGCGGACGCCGGCTGGCGGGTGCTGGTGTGCGAGGCCACCGACGCACCGGGCGGCGCCGTGCAGTCCGCCGAGCTGGTCGCGCCGGGATACGTGGCCGACCTGTGCAGTGCGTTCTACCCGCTGGCGGCCGCCTCCCCCGCGCTGCTGTCGTTGCGGCTGGAGGAGCACGGACTGCGGTGGCGGCACGCGCCCGCCGTGCTCGCGCACGCGTTTCCCGACGGCAGGCACGTGGTGCTGCACCGGGACGTCGAGGAGACCGCGAAGGCGGTGGCCGAGTTCGCGGCCGCCGACGCCGACGCGTGGCACGCGGAGTTCGCGCAGTGGCTGCGGATCCGGGACGACGTGCTCGCCGCGATCCTGTCGCCTTTCCCACCGGTCCGCGCCGGGGCACGCCTCGCGCGGACGCTCGGCCCCGGCGAGCTGCTGCGGTTCACGCGCAGGGCGCTGCTGCCGGTGCGGGTGATGGCAGGCGAGCGGTTCGCGGGCGACGGCGCGCGCACGCTGTTCGCCGGCAACGCGATGCACACCGACCTCGGCCCGGACAACACCGGTTCCGGGATCTTCGGGTGGTTGCTCACGATGCTCGCCCAGGAAGTCGGGTTCCCGGTGCCGGAAGGCGGTGCCGGGCAGCTCACGGCGGCGCTCGTGCGACGGCTGTCCACGAAGGACGCCAGGGTGGACCTGGGGCGGCCGGTCACGTCCGTGGTGGTCGGGAACGGACAGGCGCTCGGGGTGCGGGACGCGGCGGGAGAGGTGGTGCGGGCGCGACGGGCGGTGCTCGCGGACGTGCCCGCGCCGGTGCTGTACCGGGAACTGGTCGGCGAGTCGCACCTGCCTGCGCGGCTGGTGGCCGACCTGGACACGTTCCACTGGGACGACGCGACGATCAAGGTGGACTGGGCGCTGTCCGGACCGATCCCGTGGTCGGCGCACGCGGTGCGCGGGGCGGGCACCGTGCACCTTGGCGCGGACGTCGACGGGCTCGCCGGGATCGCGAACGACCTCGCCTGCGGCCGGGTGCCGCGCAACCCGTTCCTGCTGCTCGGACAGATGACCACCGCCGACCCGGCCCGCTCACCGGCGGGCACCGAGTCGGTGTGGGCCTACACGCACGTTCCGCGTGGCCAGACCTGGTCACCGTCGCTGCTGAAGCGGCGCGCCGACCGGATCGAGCAGGTCGTCGAGGACCAGGCCCCCGGCTTCCGGTCGCTGATCGCCGGACGGGTGATCTCGGGCCCGGCCGAACTGGCGGCGCACGACCCGAGCCTGGTCGAGGGCGCGATCAACGCGGGCACGGCCGCGATCCACCAGCAACTGGTGTTCCGCCCCGTGCCCGGCCTCGGCCGCGCCGACACGGTGGTCGACCGGCTGTACCTGGCGGGCGCGGCAGCCCATCCCGGCGGCGGCGTACACGGCGCGCCGGGCGCGAACGCCGCACAGGCGGCGCTGGCCCGCGAGAGGATCCCCGGCTACCGGAACGCCATCGCGAAGGCACACAAGCTGCTCTACCGCTGACCAGCCGCCCGCCAGCGAAGCGAGCGCCGACATACCGGACGTCCAAGATGGAGTCCGGCAGTTCGATCAACCCGGTAGCTTCACCACCGTCACGAAGAAGTCGTCGATCTGGCGGATCACGTCGATGAACCGGTCGAAGTCCACCGGCTTGCTCACGTACGCGTTGGCGTGCAACGTGTAGCTGCGGATGATGTCCTCCTCCGCCTCGGAGGTCGTCAGCACCACCACGGGGATCACGCGCAGATCGGGGTCGGCCTTCAGTTCGGCGAGGACCTGCCTGCCATCGCGGCGCGGGAGGTTGAGGTCCAGCAGGATGAGGCCCGGCCGCGGCGCGTCCGCGTACTCGCCCTCGCGCCGCAGGAACTGCAGCGCCTCCTCGCCGTCCCGCACCACGTGCAGGTGGTTGCGGAGCTTGTGGTGCTCGAACGCCTCGCGCGTCATCAGTACGTCGCCGTCGTCGTCCTCGACGAGCAGCACGTCGATCACGTCGAGCGGGGTCGGGTCAGTCATCGCTGTCCTTGTCTTGATCGATGTCGGCCTCGATCACCGGGAGAGTGAAACAGAAGCGGGAGCCGGATTCCACGCTCGTGTCCAGCCAAATCGTGCCGCCGTGGTATTCGATGATCTTCCGGCACATCGCGAGCCCGATCCCGGTGCCAGGGTAGTCGGCCTTGTTGTGCAGGCGCTGGAAGATCACGAAGATGCGGTCCGCGTACTCGGGGTCGATGCCGATGCCGTTGTCGGCGACGGCGAACTCCCAGAAGTCGCCGTCGCGGCGCGCCGTGATCCACACCTTCGGTGGTTCCTCGCCCCGGAACTTGAGCGCGTTGCCGATCAGGTTCTGGAACACGGCCGTGAGCAGCGGCACCTCGGCCGACACGGTCGGCAGGTCCTCGTGGTCCACGGTCGCGCCGGTCCGTTCGATCGCGTCCGCGAGGTTCGCGAGCGCCTGCTCCAGCACCGCGTCGCAGGACACCGTGACCGGCTCGCGCACGATCCGGCCGACCCGGCTGAACGCGAGCAGGTCGTTGATCAGGATCTGCATGCGCTTCGCGCCGTCGACCGCGAACGCGATGTACTGGTCGGCCCGCTCGTCGAGCTTGCCCTTGTACCTGCGTTCGAGCAGCTGGCAGAAGCTCGCCACCTTCCGCAGCGGCTCCTGCAGGTCGTGGGAGGCGATGTAGGCGAACTGCTCCAGCTCGGCGTTCGACCGCTCCAGGTCCGTGGTCCGCGTGTCCAGCTCGGCGTGCGCGACCCGCACCGCGGACAGGTCGGACAGGATCCGTTCCCGCATCACGTTCACGTCCGCGCCGAGCTCACGCAGCTCACGGGGGCCGCTCTGGCCGACCGGGTGGTCGAAGTCGCCGAGGGAGACCTGCCGGACCTCCTCGGCGAGCCGGGAGATGGGCCGGATCGCCGCGCGTCGCAGACCGAACGCGAGCAGCGCGATGACCACCGCGAACGCGGCCGCGATGCCGATCAGCACCCCGTTCACCGAGCTCTCGGCGGACTCGAGGGTGCCGGTCGCCTCCTGCCTGGCGTTGTTGAGGTCGGCGTCGAGCACCGCGAGCGCCTCGCGCACCGGGTCGAACAGCGCCTGGCCCTGCTCGACGGTCATCGTCGGCGGCGCGTCCGGGCCGCTCGCGATCTCGGCGATCGTGGGCTGGGCGTAGTCGGTCCGCCACGCGTCCGCGTGCTCGACGACCCGCGTGAGGTCGGCGCTGGTCTTCGGCATCCCGGCGAGCAGGCGCTGGAGCTGCTCGATCGTGTCGTGCTGCTTCCGCAGGCCCGCCGTGTACGGGTTCAGCACGTTCTCGTCGGCGCCGAGCACGTAGCCGCGCAGGCCGGTCTCCTGGTCGATGAGCGCCGCCTCGAGCCGCAGCGCCTGCTGCATGGCGGGGTCGATGCGCCGGACGACGGTGTCGCGGGCGTGGCCGAGGTTGTTCATGGCCATCCCGCCGACGATCACGGCTGCCAGCAGGAACAACGCCAGCGCGGCGAGGCTGACGATGATGATGCGGCGCAGCGGCCAGCGCGACGCGTCAGCCATTGCTCAGCGCCACCACGGCCATGTCGTCGTCGAGGTCGCCGCCGTTGAGCTCGCGCACCGTGTTGATCACGTGGTCGAGCAGCCCCTCGTCCCGCAGACCGTCCACGCTGCCGGCATGGACCAGCTCGATCAGGCCGTCGACGTCGAGCCGTCTGCGTTCGTCGCCGACCCGGCCCTCGATGAGGCCGTCGGTGTACATCAGTACCGTCCACTTCTCGCCGAGCTCGACCTCACAGCTGGGCCAGCGGCGGCCGTCGCCGACGCCGACCGGGGTGCGGACGGGTGCCTTCAGCTCCCGCACGTCCGAGCCGGTGATCAGCAGCGGCGGCGGGTGGCCGACGAGGTGCAGGGTGCCGGAGGTGCGGTCCGGGTCGATGGACAGCATGCAGAGCGTGGTGAACAGGTTGGCCTGGTAACGCTCGTGGGTGAACACCTGGTTCACGACCGAGAGCACCTCCGTCGACGGGCGGGCGGACAGCACCATCGTCCGCCACGCGACGCGCATCGACACACCGAGCGCGGCCTCGTCGGGGCCGTGGCCGCAGACGTCGCCGACGACCGCGTGCACGTAGCCGTCGGCGGTCTGGACCACGTCGTAGAAGTCGCCGCCGAGCAGGAGCCGCTGCCCGCCCGGTGAGTAGCGCGTGGTGACCCGCAACCCCTGGTCGTCCACGATCGGTGTCGGCAGCAGGCCGCGTTCGAGGCGGCCGTTCTCCTCGGCGTAGATCTGGGCGTCGCGCAGCTGCCGCTGCAGCGAGTCGGACCGCTCGCGCTCGACGGCGTAGCGGATCACCCGGTCGAGCAGGTGCCCGTCGACCTGGCCCTTGACGAGGTAGTCCTGCGCGCCGAGGCGGACCGCCTCCTCGCCGAGGTACTCGTCGGAGAGGCCGGTGAGCACCACGACGGCGATCGACGGCACGTGCTCCTGCAGCCAGCGCAGTCCGTCCAGCTCGTGGGTGTCCGGGAGCCCGAGGTCGAGCAGCACGCACGCGGTGTCGGGCACGGCCGCCTTCGCCTCGGTGAGCGTGCGGACGCGCTGCAGATCCACCGCCGCGCCGGACTCGAGCAGGAGCTCCTCAACGAGGAACGCGTCACCGTCGTCGTCCTCGATCAGCAGCACCCGCGTCGGCGCGGGTCTTTCTCGTGCCCCGCTGAGTGCACCAACCATGTCCTGGCCTGCTCGTCCCTCGCTCCCCGGTGCCGACCACGGACGGTCGATACGGTCTGCCCATCTTAGTCAGAACCGGCGCGGGGGCCGGAACGAGCGACACGCAGGGTGTGCCAGGCGCGGGGAGGCCAGGTCAGGGTGGGCTCTTTCCCGTGTGTCGCACGGCAGCCGGGTTCCCGCGGGGGTACGGCGCGGTCAGTTCGGCCAGCGCCTGGTCCCACGCCGGTTCGAGGCTGTAGAAGCTGTGGCGGCGCATGGCGAGGCGGGGCGCGGACTCGCCGTCGGCAGGCCACGGGTCGAGCAGCCGCCACTCGGTGCCACAGCGGCGGATGCCGGTGACCGGGTCGGTCTCGTCGTCGGTGAGCACCCCGTCGGCACCGAGGCGGCAGGAGCGGAACCCGCCCTCGTCGGTGCGGTCCCAGCTGAGCACCGGGCCGCCGACCGGGTCGGTCTCCCGGTACAGCGACACCCACTGGTGGTGCAGCACGTCGTTGTGCAGCCAGCACAGGAACGGGTGGTTGACGTACGCGGGGAACGCCCGCGCGTAGGCGACCTGCAGCTGCGACCCGAACGTCAGCAGGGCGACCCGCTGCCGGTACCCCGGCGCGAGCCGGGTCAGCGCGGCCGCCGCGATCAGGCTGCCCTGGCTGTGCCCGGCGAGCACCACGAACCTGGCTGGGCCCGCGACGTGCCACTCGACGCGCCTGCGCAGGTCGTCGATCACCTTCGGGGAGTACGGCGGCGGCATGAGCGGGTGCACGGCGGCGGGCCAGAACGCGATCACGTCCCAGACCACGCAGGCGCCGCGGCGGACGGCGCTGTCGCCGACCGCGCGGCGGCCGAGGTAGACGAGGAAGACGCCGAGCAGCAACAGGGCCACGGTGCCGACGGTCACCGCGTCGATGCCGGGCAGGTCGCGGCAGTCGGACAGCGGGGTGCCGCCGGGACGGCACACGGTCGTGCCGAGGTCATCCCACGACTCGACCACCGCGGCGGCCGTGAGCACCGTGCCCGTCCCCGCGACGGTGATCGCGATCCAGTGCACTGAGAACTTCAGCCGCGCGAGCCACCACGCGCGGGCCACACCGGCGAGCTTCTCCTCCGGCAGCTGCCTGGTGTCCGCCGACGCGCGCGCGAGCCTGCGGAACTTCTTGGTGGACAACCACATCCACCCCGCGAGCACCAGCGCGAGCAGCAGCCCGACACCGACGGCGACCCCGGCGCCGTAGGCGATCCGCAGGTGGGACACCGGCAGCGCCATCGCGTCGGGCGCACCCGGCGGGCGCAGCAGCCGCAGCACGCCGTAGGCGAGCGCGGCGGTGAACCCGACGCCGAGGAACAGGCCGAGCGCGGCGACCACGGGCCCGGCCATGCCACCGAGGAAAGGACGGAAGGGTTTGGGCGGCTCGGGTTTCCCGGTGCGCAGCGCCAGCACCGCCGCGGCCACGACGAGCACCAGCAGCGCGGCCAACGCGAGACCGGAGGTCCACCTGCCCAGGTCTGCGATGCCCGGGAGCACGCCGCGCCGGGCGGCCGGGAACTCGGGCACGGCGAGCATCGTCGCCACCGCGGCGACCAGCAGCGCCACCGCGACAGCCAGCACGGCGCCGGGCAGCCGGGTGACGAAGAAGGCCCGCAGCCACCCCCGGGTGCCAGCCGGGTCGCCGACCAGCGCGGTGTGGACGACCGTCCACGGCAGCAGCACCAGCGCCGCCCAGTACGGCCAGCCTGCGCCGCCGTGCTCGCGGGCGAGCGCCCCGGCGAGGAACGACAGCACGGTCAGCCCCGCGGCCAGGTGCAGGTGCCGCAGCCCGGGCACGTCACCGTCGCCCCGGTAGAACTCGCCGCCCGCGAGCCCGGTCACCTCGGCGGCGTCCGGCAGCGCGGCGCTGTCCGGGACGGACCTCCTCGGCCCGCCGATGAACCGGATCACCAGCAGGGCCACGACCACCACGGCGAACGCACCCGCCAGCCACCAGCGCGGGTCACCGGAACGCGGCGCCGCCCCGGTCCACTGCCAGGCGAACAGGTCGACGGCGGCCTGCGCGAGGCTGAGCACGACGAGCGCGGTCAGTGCGAGCGCGAGCACCCGCAGCGCGGCGCGGGCCACGACCCGTGCCGCGGCGCCCTTTCCGGCGGGGAGCATGAAGTAGGCCGCGTTCACCAGCCCGAACGGGATGAGCGCGAGCCACAGCGCCTGCCGCCACGTGCCCGACGTCAGCGGTCCCCAGTGGTAGCCCTCGACGATGTGGCCGTCGACGGCGCGGACCTCGTTCCCCGCGCTGTCGACGGGCCGGAAGAAGCGGCCGTCCACGTCACCCGCGACCTGCTTCACCAGCGGACGGTCGAGCATGTCCACCGGCGGCGTGCCGCTCACCCCGTGGACGCGCAGTTCCACGAACATGTAACGAGGTCGTCACGGACGGTGAGAACGTTACGGGGCAGGGCGAGATCGCGCGTCGGCGTGGCCGTGGGCCGCGCCGGAGCCGGGTGTGGTCAACCGGTGAGGTGTGCGAGCACGAGTGGGCTCGCGACGTGCCGGAACTCCTCGAAGTAGGCGTGTCGCGCGCCGGGGATGAGGTGCAGGCGCGCGTCCGGTACCCGGTCGGCGATCAGTGGCGCGTTGGCGGCCGGGTTGAAGACGTCGTCGGCGCCGTGGACCACCAGTGTCGGCGCGGTGATCTCGGGGAGGGCGTCCCAGCCGTCGTGTTCCCTGCTGGCGGTGAAGTGGCCGCGCCGCGCGTGCGGCGGCATGGCCCGGTCGCCGAGCGTGGTGAACGGGCCGTGGTGGGTGGCGAGCCAGTCCGGGGTGTACATGAGTTCCAGCAGGGCCGCCCTGGCCTTCGCGGCGTCCCGCTGCGCGAGTGACCTGCCGACCTCGGCACCGCGCTCGATCCCGTGCGCGCCGCCCGGTGAGGTGCAGCCGAGTACCAGTCCGCGTACCCGGCCGGGGTGGTCGGCGGCGAACCACTGCGCGATCCGGCCACCCATCGACGTGCCGTACACGTGCGCCCGTTCGACCCCCATGTCGTCGAGGATCGCGCGCACGTCGGCCGCGAAGCCGCGCGTGCTGTAGCCGGTCTCGGGCTTGTCGCTGTCGCCGGTGCCGCGGTGGTCGAACACGACGGTGCGGAAGCGCGCGTCGAAGTCCGGGCGCGGCACGTCCCACCAGTGGTGGTTGTTGGCCTGCCCGGCGATGAGCACGAGCACGTCGTCCCCGGCGCCGTTGACCTCGTAGTACAGGGACGCGCCGTCGTCGGTCCTCGCGAAACTCACGGGTGCGACGGTAGTGGTTACCCGGCCGGGGGCAGACGACGCCGGCTGCCCCCCGGCCGGGTACTCGCTCAGGAGCCGAGGACGGCAAACTCCCAGAGCGAGTAGCCCCACTGGGTGGCGCGTTGAGTGCCGTGCACGCGCACGTACCGGGCGGTCGCGTTCACCTCGGACTCGTCGGCGCCACCGTCCGAAGTGGTCGTCGAGTACACCGTGCGCCAAGTGGAGTTGTTGTCCGACAACTGGATCTGGTACGCGCGGCCGTTCGCGACAAGGAGTGCCTTGGCAACGATGCGCACGACTCGGTCCTCTCTCGGCGCAGGGGTGGGATCCGAAAGAGACAGCAGGTGTTTCACAAGCAGTTAACATCCGAGGTCTCGACATCGTCAAGCGCCCATTCGGTCGTCATGAACGAGAAAGTTCCGACCAGAGATCGGACGTCTACCGCGTCCACGACAAGATCGGCCGCAGCCGGAAAACGAACCCGTTACGCCGTTCGGCATATTCGAAAACGTCCGGGAAGAATGACGCGAGCCGTTACGGTGACAATCCGCACATACCGCCCGGTAACCGGGCGTATCCAGATGACTCCGTTGTGTGCCAAGGCTTTTCAGAACGCAGCTAACAATCGCGCAACGTACATCTGCGCGCATTTTTCTCGACACCCTCGACACCTAGGCTCCGGCAGGTTCTATCCGCCTGATGGAGGCCAGATGCCCAGTAGCAGACGTGTCCGTTCGCTCCAAGTCGTCGGAGCGCTGACCGCGATCGCCACGATCGCCGCGGTCGGCTCATCGCCGGCACAGGCGGCGGAACCGACCGCCCCGTTCCTCAGTGAGATCCACTACGACAACGTCGGAACGGACACCGGCGAGGCGCTGGAGATCGAGGCCCCCGCCGGCTTCGACCTCTCCGGCTGGCAGCTCGCCCTGTACAACGGCAACGGCGGTGCGGTGTACAACACCCGCACGCTGTCCGGCGCCGTCGGCGAGGCAGGCGTGGTCGTCGAGACCTACCCGACCGACGGCCTCCAGAACGGCTCCCCCGACGCCGTCGCGCTCGTCCGCCCGGACGGCACGGTCGCGGAGTTCCTCTCCTACGAGGGCCCGCTGACCGCCAACGGTGGTCCCGCGAACGGCACCACCGCCACCGACATCGGCGTCGCCGAGGGCTCGGCCACCCCGGTTGGCCACTCGCTGCAGAAGGTCGAGGGCACGTGGCGCGCCGCGGCCCAGAACACCTTCGGCACCCGCAACTCCGGCGGCGGCGGTGACCCCGACCCCGACCCGGTCGGCTGCGACATCGCCGTCACCAACACCATCGCGGAGGTGCAGGGCACCACCGACGCCTCCCCGCTGTCCGGCAGCCAGGTCGTCATCGAGGGCGTCGTCACCGCCGACCACAGCAGCGGCGGCTACAACGGTGTCCACGTCCAGACCGCGGGCTCCGGCGACCGCGCCCCCTCGGCCGGCACCGCCTCCGACGGTGTCTTCGTCTACCTGACGACCAACGCCGCCAACCACCCGGCCGTCGCCGTCGGCGACCAGGTGCGCGTGCGTGGTGTGGTCAGCGAGTTCAACGGGCTGACCGAGGTCACCATCGGCGCCAAGGCCGACTTCCAGGTGTGTGCGCACGACGCGTCCCTGCCCACGCCCGCCCCGCTGACGCTGCCGCTCGACCCCGCCGCGCGCGAGTCGGTCGAGTCGATGCTCGTCGCGCCGGTCGGCGACTTCACGGTCTCCGAGGTCTACAACACCAACCGCTACGGCGAGGTCGTGCTCGCCGGGGGTGACCAGGCCGCGCCGATCCCGACCGACCTGTTCCGCCCCGGCACCCCGGAGGCGCAGGCACAGGCGCAGGAGAACAAACTCCGGCGCGTGCTGCTGGACGACGGCTCCACCACCAACCTGGCCACGGCGGGCCAGCTCCCGCCGTACGTCTACCCGGACGCGCCGCTGCGGGTGGGTGACCAGGTGGAGGCGTTCGCGCCCGCCGTGCTGTCCTACGGGTTCAACGAGTGGCGGCTGCAGCCGACCACCCCGGTGACCGCGACGACCCCGGAGCCGCAGCGGACCACGTTCAAGTCGACCAACCCGCGCACCCCGGCGCCCGCGGCGGTCGGCGGCGACATCAAGGTCGCGAGCTTCAACGTGCTCAACTACTTCGTCCACTTCGGCGGCGACGCCCGCGGCGCGGACGACGAGGCCGGTCTCGCCAGGCAGGAAGCGAAGATCGTCTCCGCGATCACCGCGCTGGACGCCGACGTGATCGCCCTCGAGGAGATCGAGAACTCGGCCCGGTTCGCGGCGAACGACCCGCAGATGGCGCTCAAGCGCCTGGTCGACGCCCTGAACGCCGAGGAAGGCTCCGGTACGTGGGACTACGTGCGTTCGCCCGCGAACGCACCGCCCGCCGCGCAGCAGGACTTCATCACGACCGCGATCATCTTCAAGCCCGGCGCGGTGACCCCGTCCGGCGACGCGCAGACGATCAACGACGAGACGGTGTGGTTCAACGCGCGTGAGCCGCTCGCGCAGACGTTCACCGCCGGCCAGGTCACGTTCACCGTGGTGGCCAACCACTTCAAGTCCAAGTCCGCGTCCGGCGACCCGACCGGCGACAACGCCGACACCGGTGACGGGCAGGGCGCCTACAACGGTGACCGGGTCCGGCAGGCCCGGTCGCTGACCGCGTTCGTCGACGCGCTGAAGACGTCCTCGGGCAGCGACGACGTGCTGCTGCTCGGCGACTTCAACGCCTACACGCAGGAAGACCCGATGCGGGTCCTGCGCGACGCGGCGTTCGAGGACGTCACCGACGGTGCGGCCAGCTACGTGTTCGGCGGCGAGTCCGGTTCGCTGGACCACGCGGTCGCGACGCCGTCGCTCGCGGCCAGGGTGACCGGTGTGGACACCTGGCAGATCAACTCGCACGAGTCGTTCGCGTTCCAGTACGACGGCCACCCGGCCTTCTACGACGCGGGCCCGTACCGGGCGAGTGACCACAACCCGAAGGTGATCGGGCTGAACACCGGCGCGATCGGGCCGGTGGACCTGCAGATCCTGGGCATCAACGACTTCCACGGCCGCCTCGAGCCGCCGTCGGCGGGCGTCGGTGGCGCCGCCCAGCTCGCGGGGCTCGTCGACCAGCTGCGGGAGGAGAACCCCAACACGCTGTTCCTGTCGGCCGGTGACAACATCGGCGCGTCGACGTTCGTCTCGGCGATCGACGACGACAACCCGACGCTCGACGCGCTGAACCTCATGGGGCTCGACGCGGCCGCGGTCGGCAACCACGAGTTCGACAAGGGGTTCGCGGACCTGACCGGCCGGGTGACCGACCGGGCCGACTTCCCGTACCTCGGCGCGAACGTGTACCGCGGTGACGAGCGGGTGCTGCCCGCCTACGACGTCCAGACCGTGGCCGGTGTGCGCGTCGGCATCGTCGGTGTCGTGACCGAGCAGACGGCGTCGCTGGTGAGCCCCGACGGGATCGCGGGCCTGACGTTCCGCGACCCGGTGGCCGAGGCGGAGGGCGTTGCCTCGGCACTGAAGGACGGCGACGCGGCCAACGGTGAGGCCGACGTGGTCGTGCTGCTGGCGCACGAGGGTGCGGCGACCGAGAACATCGGTTCCGTCGAGGACCTGCTGTCCGACCCGGTGTTCGGCGAGTTCATGAACATCAGCGCGGACGTCGACGCGATCATGTCCGGCCACACGCACCAGCCCTACGCGTTCGAGGCGCCGGTGCCGGGCACGGACCGGACCCGGCCGGTGCTGCAGGCCGAGGACTACGGCACGAAGCTGGGCAAGGTCACGCTGTCGATCGACCCGGCGACCAAAACGGTCGTCTCGTCGGACGCCGCGCTGATCGACGTGACCGGCGCACCGAGTGACCCCGAGGTCGCCGCGCTGGTCGCGCAGGCCAAGGCGAACGCCGAGGAGCTGGGCAAGCAGCCGCTCGGCTCGATCACGGCCGACATCACGCGGGCGTTCACCCCGGCCGGTGCCGAGGACCGCGGGTCGGAGTCGGTGCTCGGCAACTTCGTCGCCGACGTGCAGCTGGCGGGCACCAACGATCCTGGCCGGGGCGGGGCGCAGATCGCGTTCATGAACCCGGGCGGGCTGCGGTCGGACCTGCTGCACGCACCGGACGGCGTGGTGACCTACGCCGAGGCGTTCTCGGTGCAGCCGTTCTCCAACGACGTGGTGACCATGTCGTACACGGGTGCGCAGATCAAGCAGGTGCTGGAGGAGCAGTGGCAGCCGGCAGGCGCGTCGCGGCCGAAGCTGCACCTGGGTGTCTCGCAGGGCTTCACCTACACCTACCTGCCGGACAACCCGGCGGGGCAGCGCATCACGTCGATGTCGCTCAACGGTCAGCCGATCGATCCGGCTGCGACCTACCGGGTGACGGTGAACTCGTTCCTGGCCTCGGGTGGCGACAACTTCTTCACCCTCGCCGAGGGCACGGACCCGGCCACGACGGGCGACAACGACCTGACGATGCTGACCGCGTACATCGGTGCCAACTCGCCGATCACCGCGGACCCGGCGCCGAGGTCGTCGATCGGCGAGCCGGGCCCGTCCTGCGACACGACGATCACGGGCATGCGGTTCGGCCCGGTCACCGTCTCGTCCGGACTGACCTGTGTGGACGGTGCCACGATCCTCGGTCCGGTCACGGTGCGCCCCGGCGCGTCGCTGGTCGTGACCGGTGGCCTGGTCGCGGGACCGGTGACGGCGACCCGTCCCGAACTGTTCGAGATGACCGGCACGCGGGTCTTCGGCCCGGTGACGGTGACCGGCGCGACCGGCGCGGTGGTGCTGGCCGAGGCGAAGGTCACCGGCCCCGTCTCACTGGCGACCAACAAGGCGGGCGTGCGGCTCGACACGTCGAAGGTGACCGGCCCGGTGACGCTGATCGGCAACACGGGCGGGGAGGCGGTCGTTGCGGGCAACACGATCACCGGCCCGCTCGCGTGCGCGGCCAACAACCCGCCGCCTGGCAACGACGACAGGAAGAACACCGTGCGCGGCCCGGCCTCGGGCCAGTGCGCGAAGCTCTGAGCGAGTGAGGGAAGGCCCGTCCGGACGTGTCCGGGCGGGCCTTCCCTCATGAGGCATGGTCGGTGGTGATCGCCGGTCACGTCGGGCTAGGTCCGGTCTGGTTTGGGTTCGGGTCTGCCTGCCCCTTTCGGGTGGGCTTGCGCCACCGTCAGGGTTGCGCAGGATGGGCCCGCTTCGCGGCGCCGTTGGCAATGCCCTGAAAGGCGCGTTTAGGGCGCTGAGCACCCTAAACGCGCCTTTCAGGGCACTTGTTGCCGTGAACGCACTTCACGGAAGCAATCATCTAGGTTGGGGGCATGAGGATCGGGCTTGGGGCGCCGGTGTCCGGCGCGTGGGCGTCGCCGGAGACGATCGCCAGGGTGGCGGTGCGGGCCGAAGAGCTGGGCTACGACTCGTTGTGGACGTTCCAGCGGTTGCTCGTCGGGGTGGACGACCGGCTCGACGCCGTCTACCAGAGTGTGCTGGACCCGTTGCTGCCGTTGGCTTTCGCGGCCGCGCACACGTCCCGCATCCGGCTTGGGGTGGCGCTTGTGAACCTGCCGTTCGTCTCGCCGGTGTACCTCGCCAAGCAGGCGGCGACCCTCGACGTGCTGTCCGGCGGCCGATTCGACCTCGGGCTCGGCGTCGGCTGGTCCCCCACCGAGTTCACGGCCACCGGCGCGGACAAGGCCCGGCGCGGCGCTCGTGCCGAGGAGTACGTCCGCGTGCTGCACACGCTCTGGCGCGACGACCCGGCGAGCTTCGACGGCGAGTTCTACACGGTGCCGCCGAGCCGGATGCGTCCCCGGCCGGTGCAGCCGGGCGGTCCGCCGATTCTCCTCGGCGGGGTCGTGGCGCCCGCGCTGGAGCGGGCGGGCAGGCTGGCGGCGGGCTGGATGAGCCGCAGCGCCACCGACCTGGACCGCATCGGCGAGGACATCGCGGTCGTGCGGCGGGCCGCAGCCGACCAGGAGCGGGTCCGGATCGTGGTGCGCGGGGTGGTGCGGCCGGGCCGGCGGGACGGCAGGCTCACCGGCACTCCCGACGAGATCCGCGCGGACGTCGCGTGGCTTGGCGAGCAGGGCGTCACGGAGCTGTACTACGACCTGAACTGGCACGACGGCATCGGAAACCCCGACGTGGCCCCGGAATCCGCGACCGGCCTTGCGATGGAGATCATCGAGGCGCTCGCGCCCGGCTGAGCAACCGGGCCGGGGACCACGTGACGGATCATGGCCGGCCGCTCACCGCGCGGGGGCAGCGGCCGGGAGCGCGTCTCGACGGCGCCCTTGACTTCTCGTGCGGCCGGTGGTTTCGATGGGTCGGTGATCACCGAGACGGAGCCGCATGTGACCGACGACTCCGTCACGTTCCGGTTGCCCGACGCCGAGTCGGCGCTGGCCGGCACCCGGTTGCTGCCCGCGCTGTCACTTCCCGGCACCGACCTGGACTTCACCTTCGCCGACGGGCTGTGGCGCCTCGCGCTGCCCCGCCCGCCGGTCCACCGCATGGAGTACCGGTTCCGGCTGCGCCACCCCGGCGGGCAGGACGAGGAGATCTGCGACCCGGCCAACCCGCTGCGCGCCCCCGGTGCGTTCGGCGACAAGTCGGTCGTCGAGTTCCCCGGCTACACACCACCGAAATGGCTGGTCGCCGACCGCGCGCCCGGCGAGGTGGCCGACCTCGCGGTGCCCGCGCCACTGCTCGGCGGGGAGATCGCCGTACGTGTCTGGTCACCGGCGCCCGCGGCCGAGCCGCTGCCGCTGCTCGTGGCGCACGACGGTCCCGAGTACGACCGGCTCGCCGACCTGACCGGGTACGCCGCCGCGATGATCGCCACCGGGGAGCTGCCGCCCTTCCGGGTCGCGCTGCTCGCCCCGGGGGACCGCGACGACGAGTACGCCGCCAACCCCCGGTACGCGGCGACACTGCACCAGCGCGTCCTGCCGCTGCTGCGCGCGACGGTCGCGGTCACCGGGCCGGTGGCCGGCATGGGCGCGAGCCTGGGCGGGCTCGCCATGCTGCACGCGCAGCGGGCGCTGCCCGGCCTGTTCGGCGGGCTGTTCCTGCAGTCGGCGTCGTTCCTGACCGTGGACCTCGACCCGCAGGAACAGCACCGGTTCAGCCGGTTCGGGCAGGTCAGCGTGTATGTGGCGGACGTGCTGCGCACGGTGCCGCACGAGGCCGTGCCGGTGGTCATGACGTGCGGCACGGCGGAGGAGAACCTCGCGAACAACCGGCAGATGGCCGCCACCCTCGCCAAACAGGGCTACGACGTGCGGCTGGACGAGGTGCCCGACTCGCACAACTACGTCGCGTGGCGCGACGCGTTCGACCCCGCGCTCACCGGGCTGCTCCGCGCGGTCTGGGGCCGCTGATGCGCCGCGACCAGTACGAGCTCGGCGGCGGCACCGTCATCGCGTACGGGCACTACGGCAGACCCTTCCTCGTGTTCCCCTCCGAGCAGGGCCGGGCGTGGGACTTCGAGGCAGGCGGCATGCTCGACGGGGTCGCGCCGCTGATCGACGAGGGCCGGGTCAAGCTGTACTGCGTCGACTCGCACGACGCGGCGTCCTGGTCGAACCCGTCGGTCCCGCTGGAGCAGCGCGCACAGCAGCACGGCGTGTACGAGTCATGGATCCTGGACGACGTCCTGCCCGCCATCCACCGCGACTGCGGCGGGTACACCGAGGTCGCGACGCTCGGCTGCTCGCTCGGCGCGTTCCACGCGGTGCTGTTCGCGCTGCGCCGCGCGGACCTGTTCCCGCTGGCCATCGGCATGTCGGGCAACTACGACCCGTCGACGTGGAACGGCTGGGGCGAGCGCGGCGAGGCCGCGTACTTCACCAACCCCGTCGACTTCGTGCCGAACCTGAACGGCGGCCACCTCGACTGGCTGCGGTCGCGCCTCTCGGTGCTGCTGGTCGTCGGCCAGGGCCAGTGGGAGGACACGACCGGCTCCCTGCACTCCACCCAGGCGTTCGCGAACCTGCTGCACGACAAGGGTCTGCGCTGCGAGCTGGACGTGTGGGGCCACGACGTGCCGCACGACTGGCCGTCATGGCGGGCGCAGCTCGCCCACCACCTGCCCCGCTTCTGTTGACGGAGGAACACGTGGACCGTACGGAACACCTGCTCGGTCTCCTGCTGGGCACCGAGGAGGACTGGCCGCGCGCGTTCGAGGAGCTGGTGCGGCGCCTTGGCCCGGTGCGCGCGGACGGGGCCGACCACACGCTGCGCACCGAGCGGATCACGATCGAACCGTTCGACCTGCGTGCCAAACCGAGGTACGACCTCGTGATCGACCGGCTCGCGTACTGGTACTACGTGCCGCGCGAGTGGCTGAAGAAGATCGCGCTGATGGACGACGTGTACCTGCTGAACAGCCCGTTCACGTTCCAGTCGATGGAGAAGCACGCCGCGTACTGCGCGATGATCCGGCTGGGCCTCAAGGTGCCCGAAACGTGGCTGGTGCCGTACAAGAACCCGGTCGACAACGCCCGCTACGCCTACACCGCGGCGAAGTACAACCAGCCGTTCGACCTCGACGACATCGCCGCGCGGATCGGCTATCCGATGTACATGAAGCCCTACGACGGTGGCGCGTGGCGCGGCGTGTCCCGCGTCAGGGACCGGGCGGCCCTGCACAGGGCGTACGACGAGTCCGGCGAGATGCTGATGCACCTGCAGGCGTCGGTCGAGGGCTTCGACGTGTTCGCGCGGTCGCTGACGATCGGCCCGGACAGCATGGTGATGCGCTTCCAGCCCGACGAGCCGATGCACCACCGGTACGCGGTGGACCACGCCTTCCTCTCACCGGCGGCCGGCGAGGAGGTGCTGACGATCTCGCGGCTGATCAACGCGTTCTTCCGGTGGGAGTTCAACTCGTGCGAGAGCCTCGTGGTCGACGGGTCGGTGCACCCGATCGACTACGCGAACGCGTGCCCGGACATCTCGATCACCTCGCTGCACTACTACTTCCCGTGGGCGATCGGCTCACTGCTGAAGTGGTCGGCGTTCTGCGCGGTGTCGGGCCGCACGCCGAGGCTGGACCTGGACACCCGCGCGTACTTCGCGGTCGCCGACTCGGACCGGTCCTACGACGAGAAGCTGACCGAGTACCGCAAGCTCGCCGACGACTACTTCGAAACCGAGCGCTACCACGACTTCTGCGCGACGTCGCTGTCGCACGTCGATGACCTGGTGCGGGACTGGGTGGTGTCCCCGGCCTTCGACGAGTTACTGGTGTCGACCGTGCGGTCGACCTACCCGGTGCCCGAGCACGACCGGTTCGTCGCGCACTTCCGCGGCCTGCTGGGGTTGTGGGTGGACGAGAACGCCTGAGGGGAACCTGAAGTTCACCTCTCTTGCCGATCTTCGCCATGTCCTGACAAGGTGCGGGCGCGACACTACAGCGAATTCCACCGGCTGTGAGGAGTTCCTGTGACGACGCCCGTCCACTGGTTGACGGTGACCACTGCCCCGGCCACCGTCGGCATGGACGGGCGTGCCTGCCGGACCCGCGCCGCCTTCTTCGCGGAGGCGGCGCGGGCACTGGGTGTCCCGGTGCCCGCCGGACCCGGCTGGGACGTACTGGCCGATGCGGTGCGTGGCCTCGGCGCCGTGGACGTGGTCGTGGCACACGCCGAGGAACTGCTCGCCGACGAACCGCCCGCGCAGTTCGCCGTGCTGCTCGACATCGCCGCCGCCGCCGCGCCGGAGGGCCTCACGCTGACGCTGAACACCGGCCAGGACCACGAGACCGCGCTACGGCACCGGATCGCGAACGCGCTGGTCCTGCTCCCCGGGGTCTGACGCCGCAGGTCGAGCGGCGACCGGTCACGCCGTCCTCGTGGGCAGCTTCGGGTGGCCGGGCAGGACGACCCGGTTGTAGCCGTTGATCACCATCACCATCCACACGACCGCCTGGTACTGCGCCTCGGTGAACACGGACGTGGCGTACTCGTAGACGTCGTCGGGCACGTCGTTGGTGTCCGGCAGCCGGGTGAGCACCTCGGTCAGCGCCAGCGCCGCCCGCTCCTGCTCGGTGTACAGGTCGGTCTCGCGCCACGCGGCCAGCACGTGCAGCCGCCTCGGGTCCTCGCCGTCGGCGAGGGTGTCGGCCGTGTGCATGTCGAGGCAGTACGCGCAGCCGTTGAGCTGCGAGGCCCTGATCTTGACGAGCTCGAGAAGCTTGGTGTCCACGCCGGCGTCGGCCGCCGCCTTCGCGACCTCCCCCGCCAGGGTGTTGAGCGCGCCGAACGCGCCGGACATGCCGTCGATGATGGAGATCCGCTTGGTCATGTGATCAACGTTAGCGGCCACCTGTCCACGCGTAGAGTCCAGTTCCATGGCGGATTCGTGGACCAGTTCGTCGGTCGACGCACACCTCGACTGGACCCCCGGCAGCGGGCGCACGCAGCTCGCGAACGCGATCCGGGACGCGATCCGGGACGGCCGGTGGCGACCGGGGTCGGTGGTGCCCTCCACCCGCGCGCTCGCCGCCGACCTCGGCGTCGCCCGCGGCACCGTGACCCGCGTCTACGCCGACCTCGCCGCGGAGGGCTACCTGCGGACCAGCCAGGGCGCGCCGACCAGGGTCGCGACGGCGGGCGCCGCGCCGCTGGCCTCCCCCGACCGCGCCTACACACCGAGGCAGACCAGGCGCTGGACGCTGATGGCGGGCAGGCCGGACGTGTCGCTGTTCCCGCGCGACCAGTGGCTCGCGTCGACGCGGCGGGTGCTGGCCAACGCGCCCCACGAGATCTTCGGCTACGGCGAGCACCGCGGGTCGCTCGTGTTGCGTGCGACGCTCGCCGCGTACCTCGGCCGCAGCCGGGGCGTGCTCGCCGACCCGGCCCGCATCGTGGTCGTCGCCGGGTTCACGCACGCCATGACCGTGCTCGGCCGCGCGTTCGCCGACCTCGGCATGACCGAGACCGCGTTCGAGGACCCGTCGATCGACCGGTTCCGGACCTTCGCGGCGGCCGCCGGGCAGCGGATCGCCGGCGTGCCGGTCGACGACCAGGGGCTGGTGGTCGAGAAGCTGTCGAGCCCCGCCGTCGTCGTCACCCCGGCCCACCAGGCGCCGCTGGGTGTCACGATGGCACCCGGCCGCCGCACGGCACTGGTCCGCTCCGGCGCGATCGTCGTCGAGGACGACTACGACGGCGAGTTCCGCTTCGACCGCCAGCAGGTCGGTGCGCTGCAGGCTCTCGCGCCGGAACGCGTGGTGTACGCGGGCACCGCGAGCAAGACCCTCGCGCCGTCGCTGCGCATCGGGTGGCTGGTGCTGCCGAGGTTCCTGGTGGACCCGGTGATCGCGGCGGTGGAGGACACCGGCGTGGTGCCGCCCATGCTCAACCAGCTCGCGCTGGCCGACCTGATCAGCTCCGGCGCGTTCGACCGGCACGTCCGCAGGGGCCGGCTCGAGTACCGGTCGCGGCGGGACCGGCTCGTCGCCGCGCTGCCCGCGCACCTGAAACCACGCGGGATCTCGGCGGGCCTGCAGCTGTTCGTGCCGCTGTCCGCGACGGCGGAGGCGGCGGTGCCCGCCTCGGCCGCACGGCACTCACTGGTCATCGAACCGGTCAGCCCGCACGCGATCCGCGCCGAGGACCCGTTGACCGGCTTGATGATCGGCTACGCGGCCCCGTCGAAACCGTCGTTCGGCGGTGCGCTTGCCGCGTTGCTCGCGCTGCTGCGGGACGTCGCACCGTGACCGGCGGCGCAGCGCGGTAGTCGGCGAACCGCGCCCTCGCGCCACCCGGCACGATCGGTTTAGGCGTGGCCGCCCAGGGTAGGCCGACGGGGATGGGACGCTACGGGGACGAGATCGCCGGGTTGGCGGCACCGCTGACCGACCCCGGCGACCTCGACGTGCTGCTGGAGCGGATCGGCGACGCCCGTGTCGTGCTGATCGGCGAGGCCAGCCACGGCACCCACGAGTACTACGGCTGGCGGGCGGCGCTGACGCGGCGGCTGATCACCGAACGCGGCTTCGCGTTCGTGGCCGTCGAGGGCGACTGGCCGGACTGCGAACGCGTGGACCGGTCGGTCCGCGCCGAACCGGACGCACCGGCCGACCCGAGGGAGGCGCTCGCGGAGTTCGACCGCTGGCCGACGTGGATGTGGGCCAACGAGGAGGTCACCGACTTCTGCCGGTGGCTGCGCGAGCACAACCGTATTCGGGAACGGCCGGTCTCCTTCCACGGGCTCGACGTGTACTCGCTGTGGGAGTCGCTGCGCGCGATCCTCACGTGGCTGCACGAGCACTCGCCGGAGGACGTGCCGGCCGCGCTGGCCGCGTACCGCTGCTTCGAACCGTACGGCGAGAGCGGCCGGGAGTACGCGACCCGGTTCACGCCCGCGAGCTGCGAGAACGAGGTGGTCGACCTGCTCGTGCGGTTGCGCGGCCGCGGCGCGCTGACCGCGTGGCAGAACGCCGAGGTGGTCGCGGGCGCCGAACGCTACTACCGGACGATGCTCGGCGGTGGCAGGCGGTCGTGGAACACCAGGGACCACCACATGGCCGACACACTGGACCGCCTGCTGGCCCACCACGGCGGGAAGGGTGTGGTGTGGGCGCACAACACGCACGTCGGCGACGCGCGGGCCACCAGCATGGCGGCCGCTGGTGAGGTGAACATCGGTCAGCTGGCCAGGGAACGGCACGGCGCGAACCGGGTGGTGCTGGTCGGTTTCGGCGGCCACCGCGGCACGGTCATCGCGGGCGACGCGTGGGGTGCCCCGATGTCGGCGATGCCGGTGCCACCCGCACGGGACGGGTCGCTGGAAGCGGTGCTGCACCACGACGCGCCACCCGCCGCCCTGTTCGTGTGGCCCGGGGCCCGCCCGCCACTGCTGACCGACGAACTGGCCCACCGCGCGATCGGGGTCGTGTACCACCCGGAACGCGAGCGGTGGGGCAACTACGTACCGACCGTCCTTGGCGACCGCTACGACGCGTTCCTGTGGTTCGACGAGACGAGCGCACTGCGACCACTCGCACTACTTGGGAGGACAGCGTCATGACTCAGCTGGTGATGGACACCGCGGGTGCCCACCTGGACGCCGACGTGGTGGTACCGGACGGGGCGTACGGGGTGGTGCTGTTCGCGCACGGCAGCGGCAGCTCACGGCACAGCCCCCGCAACCGCGCGGTGGCGGCGGAACTGAACCGCCGCGGCCTGGCCACGGTGCTGATGGACCTGCTGACCGCGGAGGAGGACCACGAGGACGGCGGCCCGAGGTTCGACATCGGCCTGCTGGCCGAACGCCTGGTCGGCACGATCGACCGGCTGACCACCGAACCATCGACAGCCGGCCTGTCACTGGGCCTGTTCGGCGCGAGCACGGGCGGCGCGGCCGCACTGGTGGCGGCGGCGACCAGACCGGAGGCCGTCCGCGCGGTCGTCTCACGGGGCGGCCGACCGGACCTGGCCGGTGCCGCACTTGCCCAGGTCCAGGCACCGACGCTGCTCATCGTGGGTGAGCGCGACCCGATGGTGGCCGACCTCAACGAACGCGCACGCAACGTGCTGACCGCACCCTCGGAGCTGCGAATCGTGCCGGGCGCGTCCCACCTGTTCGACGAACCGGGCACGCTGGAGGAGGTCGCCGTACAGGCAGCGGACTGGTTCACCGGAGCACTACGCCCCTGACCGCCCCCCTTTAGCGTCCCGAACGCGTCTTTCGGGGCGTGAGGTTGGGCTCGCAGGTCCTTCAGTGCCTCGACTGGCGAAGCCATTCCGGCCGGGTGAGGGCGTACACGACGTCGCCGTTCTCCGCGCCGGGCAGTGGGTCCGGCCAGTCGGCGCGGAACGTGCGCACGTGCCGCAGACCGGCCTTCTCCAGCACCCGCCGGGACCCGGTGTGCACGGCCATCGTCGTCGCGACCACCCGGGGAAGCCCGAGTTCGGCGAACGCCCGCCGCACCAGCAGCCGGGCACCCCGCGTGGCCAGGCCACGGCCCCAGCACGACGGCAGCAGCCGGTACCCCAGCTCGACGTCGGCCGGGTCGAGGCCAACGCTCGTCGCGGGCTTGAGCGAGAACCAGCCGACGAAGTCCGGGGCCGCCGCGGCGAACTGGCCCATCCCGGCGGGCAGCGAGTCGTACTCACGCAGAACCGCGGGCAGCGTCGAGGACTCGACGACCGCCCGCGGTTCCGGGGCACCGATGTGCCGCATCACCTCGGCGTCGCCGTGCAGGCTGGCCAGCGCAGCGGCGTCCGCCGAGGTGAAACGGCGCAGTATCACAGGGTTTTCGACAGCCTCGTCGCCATCAGCTTCGTGAAGCGGGACGGGTCGGCGAGGTCGCCGCCCTCCGCGAGCAGCGCCATGCCGTAGAGCAGCTCGGCGACCTCCGCGAGGTCCGGCTTGTCCTCGCCCGGCTCCCTGGCCTGCGCGTCCCGCAGCGCGAGCACGAACTCGTGCTTCGGGTTCAGCTCCAGGATGCGCTTGATCTGCGGCATCGGCTGCCCCATCGAGCGGTACATCTTCTCGAGCGTCGGCGTCAGGTCGTAGGTGTCACCGACGATGCACGCCGGTGACGTGGTGAGCCGCGACGAGAGCCGCACCTCCTTCACCTGCTCGTCCAGAGTGGACTTCAGCCAGGTCAGCAGGCCCTCGAACTCCTTCTCCTGCTCGGGGTCCTTCTCGTCCTCGAGGTCCACCTGGCCCTTCGCGATGGACTGGAACTTCCTGCCGTCGAACTCGGGCACCGCGTCGACCCACATCTCGTCGATGGGGTCGGTGAGGACCAGTACCTCGTAACCCTTGGCCTGGAAGGCCTCCAGGTGCGGCGAGTTCTCGACCGCGGTGCGCGAATCGCCGGTCAGGTAGTAGATGTGCTCCTGGCCGTCCTTCATCCGCTCGACGTACTCCGCGAGCTTCGTCTGCCCCTCCGCGGAGTGGGTGGAGTCGAACGAGCAGATCTCCAGGATCGCCTCGCGGTTCTCCGTGTCGTCCAGCAGGCCTTCCTTGACCGCCTTGCCGAACTCGCCCCAGAACGTCTCGTACTTCTCGGCGGGCAGCGCCTTGACCGTCTGCAGCACCTTCTTCACCAGCCGCCGCCGGATGCGTTCGATCTGCCGGTCCTGCTGGAGGATCTCCCGCGACACGTTCAGCGACAGGTCCTGCGCGTCGACGACACCCTTGACGAACCGCAGGTACTCGGGCATCAGCGCTTCGCAGTCGTCCATGATGAACACGCGCTTGACGTACAGCTGCACGCCGCGCTTGCGCTCCCGCATGAACAGGTCGAACGGCGCCTTGGCCGGCAGGAACAGCAGGGCCTGGTACTCGAACGTGCCCTCGGCCTGCAGCCGGAACGTCTCGAGCGGCGCCTGCCAGTCGTGGCTGATGTGCTTGTAGAACTCGGTGTGCTCCTCCTCGGTGGCGTCGGAGCGCGCCCAGAGGGCCTTCATCGAGTTCAGCGTGTCCTCGCCGAGGCGGACCGGCCAGGTGATGAAGTCCGAGTACCGCTTGACGATCTCGGTGAGCTTGGCCTTGTCCGTGTAGTCGTACAGGCGGTCCTCGGTGTCCTCCGGCTTGAGGTGCAGCGTGACCGCGGTGCCCTGCGGCGCGTCCTCGGCGGGCTCGATCGTGTAGGTGCCCTCGCCGCTGGACTCCCAGCGCACGCCTTCCGTGGCCCCGGCCTTGCGCGTCACCAGCGTGACCTTGTCGGCGACCATGAAGCTGGAGTAGAAGCCGACGCCGAACTGGCCGATCAGCTCGTCGTTCTGCTGGTTCTCCTTCAGCTTGGCGAGGAACTCGGCGGTACCGGACTTGGCGATGGTGCCGATGAGGCTGATCACCTCGTCGCGGCTCATGCCGATCCCGTTGTCGCGCACGGTGAGCGTGCGGGCGACCGGGTCGGTTTCCAGCTCGACGTGGAGGTCGGACGTGTCGACGTCCAGCTCCTTGTCCCGGAACGCCTCCAGGCGGAGCTTGTCGAGCGCGTCGGACGCGTTCGAGATCAGCTCACGCAGGAAGGTGTCCTTGTTCGAGTACACCGAGTGGATCATCAACTGCAACAGCTGGCGTGCCTCGGACTGGAACTCGAGCGTCTCGACCTGCGCGGTCACGGGCATCCCCCTTTCAACACGAATTCGACCGCATGATTTTACGGCGTCCGGTTCCCGGGCGGTGTTCACCCGGTGTTCAGTCCGTCCCAGGTGCCGGCCGATGCGTGCGAAGCGGCACTTTCCGCTGGTCAAGCGGGGGTCTGGGGTCGCTTTCCGGATGGTTCGGCGCGGACCGGAGCAGCATGGGGCCGCCGGGCACGGTCAGGACCGGCACGGCGGCCGCCGACCACGGCGGCGCGGGACTTCTGCGCGTGTGGCCGACTGCGGGCATCATGGGCAGCACGTCATGCTGATCATGAAATCGGGGGATCCACATGCGTAGGCGAGGTTCGATCGCGTTGCTCGCGTGCTCGCTGGCCGCGACGGGTGTCGCGCTCGTGCCGGGAACGGCGGCAGCGGCACCGGCCATCGACTGGCAACCGTGCCCGGACGTCGAGGAGGTCGACTGCGCGACCATCGAGGTGCCGCTCGACTGGGCGCGGCCGGACGGCGAGAAGATCCGCATAGGACTCGCCAGGCGCCCGGCGCAGGACCCGTCGGCCCGCATCGGGTCGATCCTGATGGACCCGGGCGGGCCGGGTGGCTCCGGCGTCGAGGTCGTCAAGCGGACCGACGTGTTCACCGAGGCGGTCAACGCGCGGTTCGACCAGGTCGGGTTCGACCCGCGCGGCATCGGCACCTCGGCACAGCTGCGGTGCGACGCGGAACTCGCACGGCGGTCCGACGAGGCGAAGCACCCGACGAACCAGGCCGAGTTCGACCAGCTGGCGCGGATCAACCGGGCGCTGCACGACAGCTGCCGCGCCAACTCCGGCGGGCTCGCCGACCACGTCGACAACCTCGCGACCGCGCGGGACATGGACGCGATCCGCGCCGCGCTCGGCGAGGAGAAGCTGACCTACGTCGGCTACTCGTACGGCACGCTGATGGGCCAGCAGTACGCGGAGCTGTTCCCGCACCGGATCCGCGCGCTGGTCATGGACGGCAACATGGACCACAGCCTGCGGACGGCGTGGGAGTTCGTGCGCAGCGAGACCGCGCCGGTCGAGCAGGGTTTCGTGGAGTTCGCGGACTGGTGCGACACCACCCCGTCGTGCGCGCTGCACGGCGCGGACACCAGGGCCGTGTACGCCGACCTGAAGCGACGCGCCAGGGCGGGCACGCTCACCGACGAGAACGGGAAGCCGATCGACTTCCACGACCTGGCGTCCTCGACGTTCGGCGTGATGCAGCCCGGGGCATGGGGTGACATCGCGACGTACTTCGCCGACCTGCGCGACGGCGCCGCGACGCGCACCGTCGCGGCGCTCAGCGAGGACATCCGGAACGTCCCGTACCCGTCGATCTGGTGCAGCGACTGGCGCTACCGGGTCAGCAACCACGCCGACTACCAGTCGTTGCGCGACAAGCTGGGTCAGGAGTTCCCGAACGTCGAGTGGTCCCCGTACGTCGACCACGTCATGACGTGCGTCGGCAGCGGCACCGAGACCACGAACCCGCAGCGCCGCCTCGACATCGACGACGCGCCACCGCTGGTGATGATCGGCAACGTCCACGACCCGGCGACCGTGTACGAGTGGAACCTGACCGCCGCGCACCAGAGCGGCGCGCGCCTGATCACGTACGAGGGCTGGGGCCACACCGCGTACGGCAACGGCGGCCCGAGCGACTGCGTCAACCGGGCGGTCGACGACTACCTGATCGACCTGAGGCCGCCGAGGTGGGGCCTGCGCTGCCTGGCCACCGAGGTGCCGGGTTCCGGGGCGACGTCGACCAGGCTGACCAGGCCACAGGTGGTGGGCCCGTACCAGGGCTGAGCGTGGCACGGGGCCCGGACGTTGCCGTCCGGGCCCCGTTCTCCTGTCACCCCTGGCAGGTCAGCCGGGCCTCTGCCCAGTCGGCGTGGTCGAAGTTCTTGCCGTCGCCGCCGTCGGTCACCTCGAGCGTCAGCATCCGGGCGCCGGTCACGTCGGCGGTCACCGATGTCGCAGGGCCGGGCCGGAGGACGCCGCTGTCGTGGGCGACCGTGTCGTCGGCCAGCACCCGGAAGGTGACCGAACCCGGCTGGGTGGTCTCGTCGTCGAGACCGACCTCGGCCGTGAACGTGGTGCAGCGGCCACCGAGGTAGACCTGCACCGAAGCGGGGGCGTGGGTGCCGAGTCCCTTCTCGTGGACCACACCGCCGATCGTGATCGGGTTGCCGTCACCGCCAGCCGACTCGCCCACCGAGCGGTCCCGTTCGACCGGGCCCCACCCGTTGGTCTCGCTGACGAACGTCAGGTCGCTGACGTACGGGTTGCCGGTGAGCGGCGGTGGCGGCACGAACACCCGCACGGCGCCCGCCACGTGCACCCGTGCCGACCACATCCCGTCCGGTGCGCGGAACTCCGCGTACACCGGCACGTCGACATATCCCCTGGCCTGTCCCACGTGGACGGTCCAGCGGCCGGTCACGGACTGGCCCGCCTTCAGCCGGTTCCTGGTGATCACCGGCCCGTCGACCGACCAGCCCTCCGGTGCGCCCGCGCGGAACCGGACGTCCCGCGCGACGCCGTCGTCCAGCGTGAAGGTCCCGGTCACCTCGACCGTCGAACCGGCCTCGGCGTCCACGGTGGCCGGGGTCACCGACACCGCGCCGGAGGGCACGTCCGGCAGCGGCTTCTCACACGACGACGCCCGGCACACGATCGCCGCGAACCCGCCGTTCTCGGGCACGTCGACCGACAGCGTGTCCGACGCCCGCATCCGCTGCCGCGACCACACGACGTCACCGCGTTCGGTCGCGGACCCGTCGCGCACCAACTCGACCGTCCAGCTGCCGCCGCCGAGGAAGCCGAGCGGCGCGGTCACCGTCCGCGCGGCCCCGACTGAGATCGCGCCGACGAACCACCGGTTGCCCGACCGCCGCGCGAGCACGGCACCCTCGCTCGGCTGCCCGGCCACGTACCGGGTCTCGTCCCAGCCGGCCGGCACCTGGTTCAGGAACCGCAGCGCCTCCGGGTGCCGCTCGTAGGCCTCCGGCTTGTCCGCGTAGTGCGTCCAGCCCGACTCGTACACGACCGGCAGCGCGATCTCGTGCGCCACCGTCGCCTCCCGGGTGCCGACGTCGAGCGAGACCGGCGTGTAGTCCATCGAGCCGACCACGTTGCGGGTGAAGGCCTGCACGGGGTTGTTCGCCGCGGGCGGGTAGTTCTCCGCGCCGCGGATGCCTTCCATGGTCATGATGTGGGGCCACGTCCTGGCGAGCCCGTGCGGGATGGTCGAGCCGTGGAAGTTGACCATGAGGCGCAGCTCGGCGGTCTTCGCGAGCACGTCGTCGTACCACTGGTAGCGCGCCTGCGAGTCCGACTCCATGAAGTCGATCTTCACGCCGCGCACGCCCCAGCTCTTCACCATCGGCAGGATCGTGTCCCGCTTCTCGGCGGTGTCGAGCCGGTTCCAGTGGAACCACAGGAGCACCTCGACGCCGCGGGCGCGGGCATAGCGGACGAGTTCGGGCACCCAGTCGGCGCTCCAGCCCTCGTCGACGAGCACCGCGGACCAGCCGTTGCCGGCCGCGAAGTCCACGAAGTCCTTCTGCCGCTCGAAGTCCGACGGGCTCTGGTGCTCCGACAGCCACGACCAGGCGACCTTGCCGGTGTGGATCCACGACGTGTCCCCGACCTTCGAGGGGGTCGCGAGGTCGTCGACCAGCGTCGACTCGGTGACGCCGCCGAGGTCGCCGATGATGGCGGTGCGCCACGGCGTCTGCCGCGCGGTGACCTTCTCGTCGGCGAGGACCACCCGGTAGGTCGACGAGCCGGCCGCGTGCCGCAGGCGCGCACCGGAGTAGCGTCCGTCCACATCGGACTCGGTGAGCAGCGCGTAGCTGTCGCCGACCTGGAACAGCGACGGGTTGCCGAAGTCGCCCGCGGCGGCACCGCCCGCGGTCGTCGTGATCCGGTTGGCCTCGTACCAGGCGTTGTAGGGCAGCAGCCACGCCGGCGCGTCGGCGGGCAGCGTGAACGCCGACGCCTCGGACGTGATCTCGGCGGCGGCGGGCAGTTCGTAGCGGTAGGCGACGCCGTCGGGTGCGACCCGCAGCACGACGTCGATGCGGGCACCGCCGTCCCCGGCGAAGGACAGGCGCCGCTCGGTCATCGTGGTCGCGCGCTCGCGGCGCTTGCCGGTTGGCATGGTGTACCGCTCGGCGACCGTGCGACTGCGGTCGCCGACCAGGTGGAGGCCACGCGACAGGTCGGCGCCGGTGGTGTGCAGGCCGAGCGGCGCGGGCGCGAGCACCTGCGTGCCACCCCTGGTGACACTCAGGGTCGGAATGCCGTCCTGGTCGAGCGCGACCTGCGCGGTCAGCGCCCGGTCCGGACCGGTGACGGTCCAGCGGCCGGGCGGCGCGGCGGACGCGGGGACGGGTATCGAGGCGGCCAGCGCCACGACGAGCGCGGCGGCGGTGACAAGGCTGGACTTCATCGGCAGACCCCACGCTGTGTGTGAACGTGACCGCTTCTGTGCGGTTCCTGTTCAAGGGGTACCGGATGTGTCGGTTCCACACAAGACTTTCGCTGGGTTTCTGCGAAAGTATGTTCGGATTGTGCTCAAGTAGGCGCGGACGCGAACCGGCGCGTCGTCCGGCGACCCGCCGTTGGCGACGACGTACCCGGGCGGGCGGCGGCCCGGCGAGCCCACTGCGGTGACGGCCGCCTCGACGGCGTCGATCCGGAGGTGGAGCTGGTCAGGGGCGGGTGGCGGTGTGGAGGGTCGCGGCGAACTCCAGGGTGATGCCGCCGTTGCGGTGCATGTCCTCAGCGCCGCGGAAGAAGCGTTCCCGGAACGCGACGGCGTCCTGGCTCGGGAGCGTGTCGAGCACCTCCGGGACACCCTGCAGCGCCAGCCAGTCCCACAGCGCGGCCGGGTTCGCCACGTTCTTCGGCACCTTCACCAGTGCCCGCGCCGGAGCGGTGAAACCGGCGCCGGTCAGCAGCTCGTCAAGGCCGTCCGGGGACAGCGGGTCGTCGGAGGTGCCCGCGCCGAAGAACTCGCGGTTCAGGTCGTGGAGCCAGCCGAGGCGGCCGACCGTCTGCCGTTCGAGGGACAGCGCCACCACGCCCTCCGGTGCGAGGACGCGGTGGAACTCCGCCAGCGCCGCCTCGGGCTCGGTGAGCACCTGCACCAGGAAGCCCGCGGTCACCACGTCGAACGACCCGCCCGGGAAGGCGAGCGTGCCGGCGTCCTGCTGGCGCACCACCAGTTCCGGGTGGTCGGCGGCGAGCCGGGCCACCATGCCTGCCGACGCGTCGACCGCCGTCACCGCGCAGCCCGCGGCCAGTGCCGCCCTGGCCACGGCGCCCCGTCCGGCACCCACGTCCAGCACCCGCGCGCCCGGCGGCGGCGCCGCGTGCGACACCAGCTCCTGGCCCAGGTCGGCGACGTAGAAGTAGATCTCCTCGTAGCGGTCGGCGAGCGCGTCGTACTTGCGCCGCCCCTGTTCGGTACTGGTCAACGAAGAACCTCCACGGCACGTCAGCGTAGGAGCGGTCTTTCCACTGATGTACCGCCGAAACGGGCGATGCGTCACACGATCGGTGGGCGCGCGGACACGGTGCGCCATTTGCCGCCACGTCAGCGGTTCGGCGGACACCTCCCGATCACCACTGTCGCCGCGAGGTCCCCGTCCGTTGCCACCGTCGAGGTGAGGCCGGCCGCCGTGAGCAGCTCCCCGGCGGCCGGGACCTGGCGGGTGCTCATCTCGGACAGCAGGTGACCGCCCGGCGCGAGCCACTCCCCCGCGCCCGCGACCACCCTGCGGAGCACGTCGAGCCCGTCCGCGCCGCCGTCGAGGGCCACCAGCGGCTCGTACCCCCTGGCCTCCGGCGGCAGCAGCGCCACCTCGTCCGACGGCACGTACGGCACGTTCGCGACCAGCACGTCCACCCGGCCCCGCAGGCGCGTCGGCAACGCCGAGTACAGGTCGCCCTCGTACACCGCGCCGTGCACGTTGCGGCGGGCGCAGCGGACGGCGGCGGGATCGATGTCGGCGGCGGTCAGGTCCACGTCCGGCACGGCGACGGCGACGGCCGCGGCGACCGCACCGGAGCCGCAGCACAGGTCGACGACCACCGCGCCGCGCCGGGCGAGCCGGATCGCTTGGCGGGCAAGGAACTCCGTGCGGCGGCGGGGGACGAACACGGCCGGGTCGACGGCGACGCGCAGCCCGAGGAACGCGGCCCAGCCGAGCACGTGTTCCAGCGGCACCCCGGCGGCGCGCCTGGCGGCCATCGCGGCGAGTTCGGCCGGGTTGGTGGCCGCTTCGAGGAGCAGCCGCGCCTCGTCCTCGGCGAACACGCAACCGGCGGCACGCAGCCGTGCGACGAGGTCGATACTGAGATCAGAGGTCATGAGCGCCTTTCGCTGAGGGCGCTCCCGGGCTGTCCTAAAGCCTGTCAGGTGAGAGCACCCGGCCTGCCATGGCGTTGATGGGTCTCACCTCCCGAGGTCGAGCGGACGTCGTCGAACACTACCGCGCCGTGAGCCCCGCGAGGAATCCCCTGAGCCGTTCACGGGTGGATGGTGCGCTCCACAGCTCGGCGACGCCCGGATCGTCCTGTTCGCGCCGGGCCGCGATCCGGTTGTGCGCCGGGCCGTGCAACCGCCGCTTCGCGAGCGCGTACACCTCGGCGGGCGCGGCCGCGAGTGCCGCCGCGCGGGCGAGCGCGGTGGGCAGCAGGTCGTCGGTCAGCTCGTCCACCAGCCCGATCCGGTGCGCCTCCTCGCGCGGCAGCTTCGCCGCGGTCAGCACGAGCCGGTCGATGGCCGGGCCCGCAGCGTGCCGCATGACCTCGAGCGGAACGGTCGGGAACGGCACGCCCGCGGCCAGCTCGGTCAGCCCGATGGTGCCGCCGGACATCAGCCGCAGGTCGCACGCGGCGGCCAGCACACAGCCACCGGCGAGCGCGTGCCCGTTGACCGCGGCGACGACCGGGCGCGGGTGGTCGAACAGCGCCAGCACGGCGGTGCTCAGCGCGGGCAGGAAGGCCGCGACGTAGTCCGGGCCGCCCTCGACGATCCGTTTCAGGTCGACCCCGGCGGAGAAACAGCGGCCCGCACCCGTCAGCACCACCGCGGCCCGGTCCGCGACCTCCGCCAGCGCGCCGGGGAACGCGGCGAGCAGCTCCAGGTCGAGCGCGTTGACCGGGCCGCGGGACATGGTGAGTACGGCGACCTCGCCGTGTTCGGAAATCTCCAGCACGGGTTCAGCATGCCCTTTGGGGCGGACAACGGTGCGACGGATGGCGGTACGGCCGACATGGGCCGAAGTCGTAAGGTTTCCTCGCTTCGGGGGCTCCTTGTCGATGCACGTCGTATGCCCGTACCCGGAGGTCTTCCGTGAGTGAACGCACTGACACCGAGCTGGTGGCCGGCGTGCTCGCGGGCGACCGGGACGCGTTCGCCGCGGTCTACGACCGCTACGCCGACCGGTTGCACGATTTCTGCTGGTCCGTGCTCCGCGACCGTGACGAGGCCGCGGACGCCGTCCAGGACACCTTCGTCCTCGCCGTCGAACGCCTCGCACAGCTCAACGACCCGGAGCGGCTCCGCCCCTGGCTGTACGCCATCGCACGCAGCGTGGCGTTGCGCAGGGTCCGGGTCCGCGGCCGCGTCGTGCTCGACGAGGTGGAGGACATGGCGGACACCGACCCCGGGCCGCAGCGCGCGGCGGAACAGCAGGCACTGACCGACCTCGTGTGGTCGGCGGCGGCCGGGCTGTCCGAGCGCGACCGCGCCCTGCTCGACCTGCACCTGCGCCAGGGCCTGGACGGCGCCGAGCTCGGCGAGGCCGTCGGGGTCAGCGCGAACCACGCGTACGTGCTGCTCACCCGGCTCCGCGACCAGGTGGAACGGTCGCTTGGCGCGCTGCTCATCGCCCGCCTCGGCCGCAAGGACTGCACCGGGCTGGACGCCCTCCTGTCCGGCTGGGACGGCCGGTTCTCCCCGTTGCTGCGCAAACGCGTCGCCCGGCACGTCGACGCGTGCGAAGTCTGCTCGGAGCGGCGGCGGGTCGCGGTCAGCCCGCTGGCGCTGCTCGCCGGGGTGCCGCTGCTGCCCGCGCCGCTGTTCCTGAAGGACCGCGTGATGGCCGAGGCGCGGCTCGTGTCCGCCGACCGGACCGTGATCACGCCGATGGCGCCACCGCCACCACCGCCGAGGTCCCGTCGCGGCCGGGTGGTCGCCGCGGGTGTCGCGGCGCTGGCACTGCTGGCCGCCGGTTCGGCGGTGGTGTACTGGCGCAGCGGTGAGCCCCTCGAGAACGAGCCACTGGCGCTGGAGAACACGGTCCCGACCACGACCACCACCCGCGGCGTGACCACGACCACGGTCCCGGCGACCACCACCACGACGACGCCACCGACCACGACGACGACCACCGGCCGCGCCACCACGACGACAACGACCCGCACCACGACCACCACGACCAGGGCCACCACGACCACGACGACCGTGGCCCAGCCCCCGCCCCCGCCACCCGACACCCAGTCACCGGTGATCAGCAGCGCGGCGGCCGACCAGCCGTGGCTCACCACGCCGGCCTGCGAGCAGGGGCCGACCACCAGCACCGTCACCGTGAGCGCCGCCGACAACGTCGGCGTCACCTCCGTGCAGCTGACCTGGACCGGACCGGGACAGGGCCCCGGCGGGGGCCAGACCATGTCCGGGAGCGGCGGCACGTTCTCCGCCACGATCGGACCGTTCACCAGCGGCGGCGCCATCAACTGGTCGGTGACGGCGGCCGACGCCGCGGGGAACACCAGCGCCCCCGGGACCGGCACCATCACGGTCTCGGACTGCCCGATGATCGGCTAGAAAGTTCTCCGGAGAAAGTTGTAAGGCCCGCGGCCCTCCTCGGCTCATACCTGGCGACACACCGTCGACCAGGAGGTACCGATGAAGAAGGCCATGCTGACCACGACCATCCTGTTGGGCACGCTGCTCTCCGGCGCGGGCGTGGCGGCCGCGGCGCCACCGTCCGCGGGCCCGACGGACATCGTGGCGCCGACGGCGACCATCGAGCCGGAGCCGTGCGCGATCAAGCACGTCGCCTGCGACATCACGGTGCCGACGCTGGCGGAGCCGCCGACCGACATCGCGAACCCCACGGCGGACCCGGACCCGACCATCCCGACCGGCCCGACGGACATCGCGGACCCGACCGAGGACCCGGAACCGGCCGACCCGGCCGACCCGCAGAAGACCACCGAGCCGCCGGTCACCACGACGACGCCGGTGCCCCCGGTCGAGCAGCCGAAGGACGCACCGTCCGGGGTGCCGACCCCCAACCGCATCGACACCGGCGCGGGCCCGGCCGACCCGGTGGCCTGGTGGCTGATCGCGCTTCCCGCGCTCGCGCTGCTCGGGCTCGCGGCGACCGGCGCGTGGCTGGTGGTCCAGCGCAGCGAACGCCGCCCGTCATGAAGGTCGTGACGTGGGTGTCGGCCGCACTGGTCGCGGTCGTCGCCGTCGTCGCAGTCGTCATCGTCGGCACGCAACTGCGCGCGGTGTCGACGACGGCGACCACCCAGCCCACCACCACGCCGCCCCCCGCCGACCCCGGTGACCCGCTGCGGGTCACGATCCCGGCGATCGACGTCGACGCGGCACTGGTGCCGGTCGGACTCGAACCGGACGGCGCGATGCGGACACCGGAGTTCGGGCTCGCCGCCTGGTACTCGCCGGGCCCACGGCCCGGCGAGCCGGGGCCCGCCGTGGTGGTGGCGCACGTGGACTCGGCCGTGGGCGGGCCGGACGTGTTCTACCGGCTCAAGGAGCTGGCGGCGGGCGACGAGGTGGTCGTCCACTACCGCGCCGGCGCGGTGACGTTCGTCGTCACCGGCAAGGAGCAGACCGCGAAGACCGCGCTGCCGACCGAACGGATCTGGAACGGCGCGACCGCGCCCGTTCTCCGGCTCATCACCTGCGGCGGCGCGTTCGACCGTGCCGCGCGCAGCTACCTCGACAACGTCATCGTCTATGCCGACCAGCTCGGCTGATGTGGGGAGACAGCAAATGATGGCAACCACCCGCACCCAGGTCCTGGTCCGTGCGACCGACCCGATCCTGCAGAACGGGATCGCCGCGGCCCTGCGCACCCGGCAGGAGGTCTGGCTCGCCGATGACGACGCCGAGCCGTCGACGACCGTCGCGCTCGTCGCCGCCGACCGGTACGACGAGCGCGCGGCACAGCTGCTGCGGGTCCTGCAGGGCCGCGGTTTCACCAGGATCGTCCTGGTTTCCGGCGACATGGCCGAGGCGGAGATCCTGACCGCCGTCGAGGCGGGCGTGTGCGCGGTCGCGCGCCGCGCCGAGGCGTCGCCGGAGATGCTGGTGCGCCTGGTGAAGGCGGCGGAGGCCGGGGAGGGCGCGCTGCCGCCGGACCTGCTCGGGCGGCTGTTGAGCCGGGTGTCGCGGCTGCAGCGGCACGTGCTGGAGCCGCGCGGGCTGCAGCTCGCGGGCATCACGAACCGGGAGGGTGAGGTGCTGCGGCTGGTGGCGTCCGGGCTGTCGACGCAGGAGATCGCGGAGAAGCTGTGCTACTCGCAGCGGACGGTGAAGAGCATCATCCACGACGTCACGAACCGGTTCCAGCTGAAGAACCGGGCACACGCGGTGGCGTACGCGCTGAAGGAGGGCCTCATCTAGGCCCTGAAAGGCGCGTTCAGGGCGCTGGGCGCCCTGAACGGCCCATTGACGGCACCAGCGTGTCCTTTGGAACGGGACACCAACCACCCGCGGTCCGGGGGGTCACCGGATCGAGACCGACACTTTGGATTCCGGGGAGGCGGACTAGTACAGAGTGATCACTGTCAGTGTGACGAAATGGCGTGTATCGTCCCCCGCAACCCTTCTGCGCAGGTCAGAACGATGCGGGGGATGCCCACGTGTAATCGTTCGACACGCGGGTGTGAGCATGTTGCACGATGGCAGTAACCTGCTGCCAGCGTGGACATGCGCCACGCCGGGTTTCGGGCCATGATCACCGCGTCTCGCGAGGTTGGGATGTGAAGGAAGCCGTGCGCGATCAGACGGTGCAGGTCGACGACCTGAAACTTGTCGCGCTGCCGAGCGCCGTGAACTGCGCCGACCTCTTCGTGCGCTTCACGCTCACGGAGTGGCGCGTCGAGTCGATGGTCGCCGAGGTACGGCGCACCGCGGAGGCACTGGTCAGAATGGTCGTCGGCGACGCGAAGCCGACGTCGACACCGACCATGCTGCTCTTCAGGCTGCGGCTGTCGGGCAGCGCGCTGGCGGTCGAGATCGAGGACGACCGCACCAGTCCGTCCCTGCGTGTGCCCAGATCCCTCGACGGCCCGAACGCCGGCGTGCAGCTCCTTTCGACGGGCAAGCAACTGCTGTGGTGCGAGGTCCCGCTCCCGAAGGGCATGGACGCCACCGTCGTACCGCTCCCCCGCCGGGGCACCACCCGCGCCGCCGCGGCCGCCGCGCCCCCGCCCGCGCAGATCGCCTCAGCTGACGACCTGTCGCCCGACGTCATGGACCGCATCCTGAAGGGCCTGCGCCGCGACCACGGCGACCCGCCGATGCGGATCTGACGGAACTCGGAACCCGGGCCAAGGCGGCCACGTCCTGCGCTCGTCGAGTGCGGCGCGACGGAACCGCCCCGCGCAGCGGGCGCCCGCGAAGCGCGGGCTTGCCCACGCAACCCCGACGGTGGCGCAAGCCCACCCCGAAGGGGCTCCCCGCCGCCCCCGAGACCTGCCGAACCCACCACGCAGGCGCCCCGTCCCGACCGACGTGACCAGCACGTGATCACCACACCATCACGGAATCAATCCTCTAGTGTGGCCCTCGTGACGATGCTTGCCGGGCGGCTGAACCCGAGTGCCGGAACGTTCGAGATGAAGCAGGTGCCGGTGCCGGAGCCGGGCCCCGGCGAGGTGCGGATCCAGGTTCGCGCCGCCGGTGTGTGCCTTTCGGACGTGCACCTCATCGACGGCAGCCTGAGCCCCGCGCACCTCACCGCGCAGGAGGTGACGCTGGGACACGAGGTCGCGGGTGAGATCGACGTCGTCGGCCCGGACGTGCCGGAGCAGTGGCAGCCGGGGACGCGGGTGACGCTCGCCGCCGGTGAGCGGTGCGGCGTGTGTGCACAGTGCACACGGTTCCGCGAGCCGTGTCTCGCCGTGCGCACCCGGGGCGTCGACTACGACGGCGGCTGGGCCGAGTACGCGCTCGCGACCCACCACACGCTGGTCGCGATCCCCGACTCGCTTCCCTTCGAGCAGGCGGCGATCGTGCCGGACGCGGTGTCCACGCCGTGGGGTGCGGTGGCGGGCACCGGCCGCGCGGAGCCCGCACGGCCTGCCGGGGTGTGGGGGGTCGGCGGGCTCGGCGCGCACGCCGTGCAACTGCTGCGGCTGCTGGGCGCGGCACCGATCGTCGCGGTCGACCCGCTCGAGCAGGCGCGTGCCAGGGCGCTCGAGTTCGGTGCGGACGTCGCTTTCGACCCGGCCGACCCCGAGTTCGGCGACCGGGTGCTCGCCGCCACCGGCGGCGCCGGGCTCGACGTGGCCTACGACATGGCCGGGGTCGGCGCGGTCCGCTCGCAGGCGCTGCGATGCCTGGGGCGCAACGGGAGGCTGGTGCTCGTCGGGCTCACGCCGGAGCCGCTTTCGGTGAAGAACAGCATCGGGCTGAGCGTCCGGGGGCTGCGGGTGCTCGGCCACTACGGGTCCAAGCCCGGTGACGTGGAACGGCTCGTCGAGCTGACCAGGTACGGGCGGCTGGACCTGTCCAGGTCGATCAGCGGCACCATGCCGCTCGCCGAGGCACCGGCGGCCGTGCGGGCGCTCATCGACAAGACCGGCGACCCGATCCGGTTGATACTGGTGCCATGACCGGCTTCTCGACGCTCACCGGTGATCTCTTCGGGTTCGAGGAGCAGTTGTCGGACGCCGAACGCGCGATCGTCATGCGGGTTCGGGAGTTCCTGCGGACCGAGATCGCGCCCATCGCCACCGATTCCTGGTCCCGCGCCGAGTTCCCGTTCCAGGTCATCGACGGGTTCCGGGCCCTGGACACCGCGGGCCTGATGTACGACGGGATGGCCGCGCACCGTGGCAGCCGGCTGCTGACCGGGTTCATCGCGCTGGAGATCAGCCGCGTAGACCCGTCCATGAACACCTTCTACGGCGTCCACACCGGACTCGCGATGGGCAGCGTCAACCGCTGCGGCTCACCGGAGCAGCGGGAACGGTGGCTGCCCGCCATGGCACGCATGGAGAAGATCGGCGCGTTCGCGCTGACCGAGCCGCACGGCGGGTCCGACGTGGCCGGTGGCCTGGAGACCACGGCCCGCCGCGACGGCGAGGTCTGGGTGCTCAACGGCGCGAAGCGGTGGATCGGCAACGCCACGTTCGCCGACCTCGTCATCGTGTGGGCCCGCGACGAGGAGGACGACCAGGTCAAGGGTTTCGTCGTGGAGAAGGGCACGCCCGGGTTCACCGCGACGAAGATCGAGGGCAAGGTCGCGCTGCGGACCGTGCAGAACGCGGACATCGTCCTCACCGACTGCGTGGTGCCGGAGGCGAACCGGCTGGCACGGGCCGCCTCGTTCCGCGACACGAGCGACGTGCTGCGCCAGACCAGGGGCGGCGTCGCGTGGGGCTCGGTCGGCTGCATGATGGGCGCCTACGAGGCCGCTCTGCGGTACGCGGGCGAACGGGTGCAGTTCGGCAGGCCCATCGCGGGTTTCCAGCTGGTGCAGGACCACCTCGCGACGATGCTGGGCAACGTGACGGCCTCGCTCGCGATGGTCGTCGGCCTGGCCGGCCTGCAGGACCGCGGTATCAACAAGGACGAGCACGCCGCGCTCGCGAAGTCGGTGGTGTCGACCAGGATGCGCGAGACGGTGGCGCTCGCGCGGGAGGTGCTCGGCGGCAACGGGATCCTGCTCGAGAACGACGTCGCACGCTACATGGCCGACGCGGAGGCACTGTACTCCTACGAGGGCACCAGGGAGATCAACCAGCTGATCGTGGGGCGCGCGGTCACGGGCTTGAGCGCGTTCGTTCGCTGACCGCGACGCGGCGCGCCAGCTCGACCCGCGACCGCACCCCGAGCGTGGTGAAGATGTTGCGCAGGTGGTGGTCCACGGTCCGGTGGCTGATCACCAGCCGCCGCGCGATCTCCTTGTTGGTCTCCCCTGCGGCGACGAGCCGGGTGATCGCCGCCTGCTGCGGGGTGAGCCCGGCGAGCGACTGGTGTGGCGCCGCGACGGTCTCGCCGGTGGCCCGCAGCCCGGCGCGGGCCCGTTCGACGTAGCGGGTGGCGCCCGCGTTCTCGAAGCCCCGCAACGCGTCGCGGAACTGGTCGCGTGCGTCGCGGGTGCGCCGGTGGCGGCGCAGGAGGGTGGCGTAGGCGAGCTGGGTCCTGGCCAGCTCCATGCCGCTGCCCGCGCGCCGGTGGTGGTCGATGGCCTGGCGGAAGTGGTGTTCCGCCTCGTCGGTGTCCGATGTGGTCAGTGCGTGGCAGCGGTGGGACAGCGCCAGCCACGACGGGCTCCTGCCTGCGCGGGTCCAGCGGTCGAAGAGGTCGAGCGCCGCCCGCGCGCGGCCGGGCCGTTCGACCAGCACGGCCGCCTCGACGAGTTGGGGGGTGGCGAGCACCCGGATGGCCGCCTGGTCCCCGGCCACGCCGGCGGCGAGGTCCTCCAGCCTGCCGAGCGCGTCGTCCGGCCGGTCCTCGGCGAGGTCGAGACAGGCGTGTGCCCACGCGGCCACGGCGGCGGGCCTGCCCAGGCCGCGCTCGGCGATGCCGTCGGCCGCCTCGTCGAGCTCCGGCGCCCGGTCGCCGAGCAGCGCCGCGGCGAGGCCGAGGAGTGTGAGGTGCTCCATGCGCAGGTTGTGGGGCGCGTGCAGCCCGTCCCTGGAAGCGGCCCTGGCGCAGGAGATCCGGTCGAGCACGATGGCGGACAGCGACAGGTAGACCAGTGCCCACGGCAGCTCCGCGTGCCGTTTCCCGAGCCGGGCCCTGCCGACCGCGGCGGCCGCGCACTCGTGGGCCTGCTCGGCCCTCCCGCGTGCGAAGGCGGCTTCCGCAGCCCAGACGGCGCTCGCGACGTCGGGTGCGGCCATGCCGTGCCGCACGGCCTCGTCAAGCGGCTCCGCTGCGTCGTCGTGCCGCCCGGCGAACATCGCGGTGAACCCGCGGAAGTGGGCGGTGACCAGCCCGTCGTCGGTGGACAGGTCGCGCGCGAGCCTGCGGTAGCCGCGCAGGTCGCCACCCAGTCTTCGGGCCTCGCCCGCCTTCAGCAGGGCGTGTGCGGGGTCGGGGAGGAGTGCCGCCGCGGTGGTCAGCTCGTGCGTGGCGACGGCCGGGTCACCGTCGTGCAGCTCGATCTCCCCGTGCCGCAACGCGACCTCGCCCGCCCGGGCCTCCACCTGCGACAGCAGCAGCCGCGCCCACCCCGGCCGGCCGGCCTGCCACGCCGCGTCGACCGCGGCGAGCAACCGGGTGGCCCGCACCGCCGGGTCGGCGGTCAGCGCCGCCGCGCGTTCGAGCCGGCGCGCGGCCGTCGCGTGGTCGGCCGCGGGGGCGGCCGCCAGCTCGTCCGCGAGCGTCGCCGACTGCGCCGCGGTCGCCATCGCGCGGTGCCACGTCCGGTCCGGACCCTCCAGTGCGGACGCCAGGTACGCGTGCGCTGCCCTGCGGTCGGCGAGCGACGCGGCGGCGTACCACGTCGAGCGGGTCGCCTTGCTCATGTCGGCGGATGCCTCCGCCGCGTTGGCCAGCAACCGGATGCGGTCCGCCTCCGGCAGCTCCGCCAGCCGGGCCGCGTACCGGGACAGCCGCGACACGAGGACCGGCGACACCGGTTCCCGGCCGGCCACCTGCGCCGGGGTCAGCGACTCCGCCAGCGCCACCAGGTCGGCCGGGTTGCCACCGCCCAGCTCGACCAGTTGCGGCCGCACTCCGGCGGGCACCCCGTGGTCCCGCAGCACGGCGTCCGCCGCGTCGTCGGTCAGCGGTGTCAGCTCCACCGACTCGAACAGCTCCGACGCCGTCCTGGACGCCAGCACCACCCCCACCGGGTACCCGGAAAGCCGCCGCGCCGCGTAGGCGAGTGCCGCGAGGGACTCCTCGTCGAGCCACTGCGCGTCGTCCACCCAGCACAGCGTCGGCATCGACATTCCCGTCAGCAGGCGGTGGACCGCCACGCCGTCGGGCACCGGGGCGCCGAACATCCGTTGCAGCCCGGCGAAGGGCAACTCGCGTTCGGCCCGCAGCCCTTGGGCACCGAGGATCCGCCTGCCGGTGGTGGCACGCACGGCCGTCAGCAACGCGGACTTGCCGAGCCCTTCCGCGCCACGGACCAGCACCGCGCCGCCGACCACCGACCGCAGCCCGCCGAGCACGGCATCCCTGCCACGCAGCGGGTAGGCGGTCACGACAACCGGCCCCGCAGCTCGCGTTTGAGCACCTTTCCCGCCGCCGACACCGGGATCTGGTCGACGAACACGACCTCCCGCAGCCGCTTGTACGCGACCACCTGCTCGTTCACCGAGGACATCAGGGCTTCGGCGGTCACCGCGCCGGACGCGGGCACGACGAACGCCACCGGCAGCTCGCCGACCGACGCGTCCGGCTTGCCGACCACCGCGGCCGCGAGGACACCCGGCTGCGCGGCCAGGATCTCCTCCAGCTCCCGCGGATAGACGTTGTAGCCCTTGTACAGCAGCATGTCCTTCATCCGGTCGACAATGGACAGATAGCCGTCCTCGTCGAACACGCCGACGTCGCCGGTGTGCAGCCAGCCATCCACGATCACCTCGTCGGTCGCGTCCGGCCGGTTGTGGTACCCGGTCATCACCTGCGGGCCGCTGATGCACACCTCGCCGCGTTCGCCGGACGGGACCTCGGCGCCGGACGAGTCGAGGATCCGCACCCGTGTGTCGAAGATCGGCACGCCGACGGTGCCCACCTTCCGCACCCCCGACCGGTGCACCGGCCCGAGCACGGCGCCCATGGTGACCTCGGTGAGGCCGTAGCCCTCGGTCACCACGGCGTCGGGCGCCAGCGCACGCATCCGGTTGATCATCTCCAGCGGCATCGGGGCCGCGCCGGAGGAGATCGTGCGCACGGACGTCAGGTCGGTCGTCTCGATCGCCGGGTGGTTGAGCAGCGCGGCGAACAACGCGGGCGCACCGCCGATCGAGGTGATCCGCAGCTCTTCCGCGTCCGCCAGGTACGCGCCGGGGTCGAGCCGGTCGTGCAGCACGGTCGTGAAACCCAGCAGCAGCAAGGCGTTGAGCCCGGCGATGGTGCCCATCGCGTGGAACCACGGCGTCAGGTTGATCGCGACCGAGGTGCCCAGCCGCGTCGGGTACTCCTCCTCGGGGGCGACCTGGTCGAGCACGACCCCGCCGTCCGCGTCGAGCGCGGGCAGCGAACCGGACATCCAGCACGCGTACTGCAGCGTGTTCACCACGACGTTGCGGTGCGGCAGCCGCACGCCCTTCGACTCGCCGGTCGTGCCGCCGGTGTAGGCGAGGTGTGCGAGGCCGTCGTGGAGGTCGAGATCCACACTCGGCGGGGTCGACGGCTCCCCCGCGCACAACCCGGGCACGTCGGCGGCGGTCAGCACCACCCCGGCACCGGCGTCGGCGATCTGTTTGGCGGCGGCGGTCTCCGGCAGCAGCGGGTTCACCGGCACGAACACCCCGCCCGCGAGCAGGACGCCGTAGTAGGCGACGGGGTACTCCAGGCAGTTCGGCATCCGCAGCGCCACCCGGTCCCCCGGCCGCACGCCGCGGCCGATCAGCCCGTGCGCGGCCTGCGCCGCCCGCTCACCCAGTTCGCGGTAGGTCAGCGACTCACCGCCCCGGGAGAACGCGACCCGGTCGCCGTAGCGCGCCACCGCGCCCGCGAGGATCGCACCGGCGGGGACTTCGGGATATACGAGTGATCCCGGCAGTCCGGGTGGCCAACTCACGTCCGTCCGGACCGGCATCGGCGCCTCCTCGAAGTCGCCCTCGATGAAACACCACGCGCGAGTGTTTCACAAGGGGGCGGTCGGCACCCGGCCCTCCACCAGCGCCGCTAGCAGCGTCGACGCGGCCGTCAGGTCGGGTGCCCTCGATGCGAGCACATCGGAGTACAGGAACGCCTCGCCGAGCCGGACGATGGCGTAGCACAGGCTTTCCAGGCTCACCGCGGGAACGAACCCGCCGTCGTCGACGTCCCGGCGCAGCAGTTCGACGTGCGCGGCCATCACCCTCGGCTGCACCCGCCCGCGCGGGTCGGTGAGCACCCGGATCGCCACCGTCGGCTCGTCGTCGAGGAACCGCCGGAACCCCCGGTTGCCCGCGATGGCCGACCGGTACTCCCGCATCACGGCGAGGCACCGCAGCTCCCCTTCCGCGTTACGGACCGCGGCCCCCTCGGCGCGTTCCCACATGCGGACCGCGGTCGCCATGGTGCGGTCGGCGAGGTAGAAGAGCGCGTCGCCGAGCAGTTCCTCCCGGTTGCCGACGCGGCGGAACAACGTGCTGCGGGAGATGCCCAGCTCGTGGGCGAACGTACGGGTGTCCATGCGGATGCCGCGATCGATCCAGTGCGCCGCGGCACGGATGATCTCGTCGGCGGTGGGGCTCACGATCGCCGATCGTACGTCCGGGGACGGTCCCGTCGCCCCGGTTCCCACGACGGACCGGTGATTGCACCGATGCGGTGACCGGCGCCCGTTTGCCACAGTCGGTTACCGACCGTGTTCAACGGCGAACGGAGAGAGCACAATGCGAAGAGGCACGCGAATCCTGTGTGGACTGTCGGCGGTCGCGGCACTCGCGATCGCGCCGGCCGCACAGGCGGCGGAGAACCCCTACGAACGGGGTCCGGACCCGACGGAGAACAGCATCGAGGCGGTGCGTGGCCCCTTCTCGGTGTCGCAGACCACCGTGTCGAGCCTCGTGTCGGGCTTCGGCGGCGGCACGATCTACTACCCGACCAGCACCGCGGAGGGCACGTTCGGTGCGATCGCGATCTCGCCGGGCTTCACCGCGCGCCAGTCGAGCATCGCGTGGATGGGCCCACGGCTGGCGTCGCAGGGCTTCGTGGTCATCACCATCGACACGAACTCCATCTACGACCAGCCCTCCAGCCGGGGTGACCAGCTACGGGCCGCCCTGTCGTACCTGACGAACAGCAGTTCGGTCCGCTCCAGGATCGACGCCTCCCGCCTGGCGGTGGCGGGCCACTCGATGGGCGGCGGCGGTTCCCTGGAGGCGGCACAGGACCAGCCGACCCTGCAGGCCGCGATCCCGCTCGCACCGTGGAACACGCAGAAGTCCTGGTCGAACCTGCGCGTCCCGACCTTCGTCATCGGCGGCGAGAACGACTCGGTGGCGTCGGTGTCCTCGCACGCCATCCCGTTCTACAACTCCATCCCCGCCTCGGCCGAGAAGGCGTACATGGAGATGAACAACGCGAGCCACTTCTTCCCGAACACGTCGAACACGACGGTCGCGAAGTACATGGTCTCGTGGCTGAAGCGCTTCGTGGACAACGACACCCGCTACGAACAGTTCCTGTGCCCGGCCCCGGACGACAGGGACATCGAGGAGTACCGCGACACCTGCCCGCACGCGGCCTGACAGCACCCCCCGAAGGGCACCTCTGGACGACTGGTTCCGTGAAGATCATGTGAAGTGACTTCGGCATACGAACGGTCACCAGGCACGACACCCACACCCCTGCGGGCGCCCGACGGGCGCCCGCAGGGGCACCCCGATGCCGTGAAAGGCGCGTTCACGGCAAAACCGGTGCCGTCAATGGCACATTGACGGCGTTGAGCGCCGTGAACGGCCCATTGACGGCATTGCGGATGCCGTCAACGCGCCTTTCACGGCACCAAAGCCCGGGCGCTACGCGCCCCGGACCCGCGAAGCGGGCCCCCGCGCAGCAAGCCCAGCACAAGTAAGCCCGGCACAGCAAACCCCGCGAAGCGGCCCCTGCCTACGCACCCCGACGGGGGCGCAAGCCCACCACAAAGGGGCTCCCTGCCATCCCGTCGACCTGGCAGCGCCCGATCACGCCGTGTCAAGGGGGGCCAGAAGCCCGAATCACATCATGCGGAAACCCGGCCCCCCGTTGGCGCGGTGTGATAGCCCGTAGGGAGGTCGACGGGATGGCAGGCAGACCCGCCAACCGCCGCCGAACAGCCCTCCGCCACCCCCGAGACCTGCCCGTCCGGCGAGGACAAACCCACAACGGACAGCAGCCAACCCACCGGACCAGCACACGACGACCCACTCACCAACGATCAGGGCCGGGCAACCATCCTCAAGACCAGGATCAACGTCGGCCGTCGTATCCGCGTCCGGCGGCCAGCAGTCCCAGCATCAACTCGAACTTGTCGTGAGCGTCGGCCAGGCTCCGCCCGGTGATCGACTCGATCTGCTTCATCCGGTAGATCACCGTGTTCCGATGGCAGTACAGAGCCTGCGCCGCGTGCGTTGGCGACCCGTCGTGCCCGAGCAGGGCGGCGAGCGTCTCCAGCAGGGTGTCGGCGAGCTGGGGCGGCTGGGCGAGGATCGGCCCCACGGTCTCGGCCACCAGCACCGGCACCACCTCGGGGCTCCCGGCGAGCAGCACCTCCGGCAACCGGTCGGCGAGCGCCACCAGCCGATGTGCTCCCCGGGGCAACGACTCGGCCGCCCGTGAAGCCAGCTGGTAGGCGGTCGCGAACCCGGCGAGCCCGTCGGCGCAGGCGGCCACCCCGACCCGCCCGGCCACGCAGGGCCGGAGCTGGTCGCAGACGTCCCGCACGGACAACCCGCCCCGGGACACCAGCCCGAAGTAGTTCCCGCCCCGCACGTGCCAGTGCGACACGATCCCGGCCCGTTCCAGCCGGTCCTCCGGCGCCCGCAGCGGCTCGTCGAGCGGGTCGGAGAACGGCGCGGTCACGCAGAGGATCGACTCGTCGGACCCCAGCCCCAGCTCCTCCCTGGCCTCCCTGGCGAACTCCGGGTCCGCGCCCCGGCCCTCGACCAGCCCGTCGAGGAAGCTCTGCTGACGTTGCAGGTCACGACGCTGCAGCCGGGTGCTCTCCCGCCGGTAGGACTCGACGAACACCGCGTTCTGCACGTCGAGAGCCGCCCACAGCTTCTGCCCCGCGTACAGCATCAGGTGCTCGGCGATCTCGACCTCGTGGTCCCAGCCCTGCCGCAGCAGCGCCTCCCACAGGGTGCGGGTGCCGAGCGTGTACGCCGACAGGACCCGGTCCATCGGGACGCCCTGCCGCGCGCGGAGCCTGCCGTTCTCCCGCCACACGTCGATCGCGCGCAGGTCCGGGTCGGGCCGCCCCGCCATCGCCTGGATGCCCCGGCGGATGTGCTCACGGGTGCTCGCCCGCAGGTGGGCCTGCTGGTCGGGCGGCTGCTGTGACCAGTACGGATCGCGTTCGATGAGGGTCAGCGTGATGTCGTCGGCGATGGCGTCCGCCCTGCCGAGCAACGAGGCCCACGCCCGTTCGATCTCACGCTCCAACGAGGGCTCGAGTGTGGGCACCCTGGCGACGTCCATGTCGGCAGGGTTGCACGCGACTGCACAGAACCACTAGTCCAAAAGCCCAGTTTGGGTCGGTTCGCACCAGTGATTTTGGGCTCCGCGCCCATGTTCTCGATCGTGCGGTGCGTCCAAAGTTCTACCCACGTTGAACCCCAGCGTTGGGAGCCGTGCGTGGCAGAGACCTTCGAGATGTCCGGCGTGTCGGTGACCTTCGGCGGGCTGGTCGCGCTCTCCGACGTCTCCCTGTCCGTCGCACCCGGACAGGTACTCGGCGTGATCGGACCGAACGGCGCGGGCAAGACCACCCTGTTCAACGTGGCGTGCGGGTTCGTCCGGCCGGACACCGGCACGCTCACCTGGCGCGGCGAGGAGCTGCGCAAGCTGCGGCCCCACCAGCTCGCGCGGCTCGGCATCGCACGCAGCCTGCAGGAGCTCGGCCTCTTCGACCGCATGACCGTGCTGAACAACGTGCTCGTCGGCGCGGACCGGCACGCCACGACCGGGTTCTGGCCGTCCCTGTTCGGGCTGCCGAAGCGGGCGCGGGACGAGCGGGCGCTGACCGAGCGGGCGATGGCGGTGCTGGAGGAGTTCGGCATCGCCGAGGTCGCGGGCCGGTACCCGGGCAGCCTGCCCTACCCGGTGCGCAAGCGGATCGCACTCGCCAGGGCACTGGTGAGCGAGCCCGACCTGCTGCTGCTCGACGAACCCGCCGGCGGGCTGTCCTCGGCGGAGATCGACGAGATCGGGGACCTGATGCGCAGCCTCACCGGCCGGATGTCGGTGATGTTGGTGGAACACCACATGGACCTGGTGATGAACGTGTGCGACCACATCGTCGTGCTGGACTTCGGGAAGGTGATCGCCCGCGGCGCACCGGACGAGATCCGCGCGGACCCGGCCGTGCAGGCCGCCTACCTCGGCGAGGACGTGGTGACCGGTGCTGACGGTCGATGACCTGTCCGCCGGCTACGGGCCGGTGCGTGCGCTCGACGGCGTGAGCCTCACCGCGGCGCGGGGCGAGATCACCGCGGTGCTCGGCGCGAACGGGGCGGGCAAGACCACGTTGCTGCGCACGATCTCCGGCCTGGTCCGCGCCCGGTCCGGCACCGTGACCCTGGACGGCCGCGTGCTCACCGGCGTGCCGACCGAGAACCTGCCCCGGCTCGGGCTCGCGCACGTGCCGGAGGGCAGGGGCGTGCTCGCGGAGCTGACCGTCGAGGAGAACCTGCGCCTCGGCGCCCTCGGCGCGCGGCGGCGGTTGTCCGCCGGCGACCTGGCGCGGATCTACGAGCTGTTCCCGCCGCTCGCCGAGCGCAGGACCAGGCTCGCGCACGTCCTGTCCGGCGGCGAGCGGCAGATGCTGGTGATCGGCCGCGCGCTGCTGTCGCGGCCCAAGGTGCTGCTGCTCGACGAGCCGTCGCTGGGCCTCGCGCCGCGGATCGTCGTCCAGATCTTCGAACTGCTGCGCGGGCTCGTGCGCGACGACGGGCTGACCGTCGTGCTCGTCGAGCAGAACGCGCGCAGCGCACTGTCCATCGCGGACCACGGCGTGGTGCTCAACCTCGGCAAGGTCGTGGTGCGCGACACCGCGGCCACCCTCGCCGGGGACGACGGTCTCCGCCACGCCTATCTCGGATTCTGACAGGGGGCCTCGTGCAGCAACTGCTGACCACCGTGCTCACCGGCCTGACGCTGGGCGTGGTGTACGCCGCGTTCGCGCTGGCGCTGGTGCTGATCTGGCGCGCGACGCGGATCGTGAACTTCGCGCAGGCGCCGATGGCGATGATCACCACCTACATCGCGCTGGTGCTGATCGACGCCGGTTACTCGTACTGGCTCGGCTTCGCCGTCGCCCTGGTGTCCGGCCTGGTGCTCGGCGCCGTGGTGGAACGGTTCGTGGTCCGGTTCGTGTCCGGCAAGTCCGAGATCAACGCGGTGATCCTGACGCTCGGGCTGTTCATCGTCCTGCACGCGCTCGCGGCCATCGTGTTCGGCTCGCGGTACCGGTCGTTCCCCGCGCCGTTCGGGCTGCGCGGCTTCCAGATCGGGGACACGACGATCGCACTGACCGGGTTCGGGGTGTTCACGATCGTCGCGGTCGCCGTGGTGATGGCCGGGCTGGTGCTGCTGTTCCGCGGCACCGACCTCGGGCTGCGGATGCGGGCGTCGGCGTTCGACCAGGAGGTGTCGCGCCTGCTCGGCGTGAAGGTCGGGCGGATGCTGACGCTGGGCTGGGCGCTCGCCGCGCTCGTCGGGTCGCTGTCCGGGCTGCTGATCGCGGGCGGCGGGCTCGTCCACCCGTCCTACATGGACGGCGTGGTGGTGTACGGGTTCGTCGCGGCGGTGCTCGGCGGGCTGGACAGCCCGGTCGGCGCCGTCGTCGGCGGCGTCCTGCTGGGACTGTCGCTGAGCCTGGTCAGCGGATACGTCGGCTCGGAACTGGTGCCGCTCGCCGCCTTGGTGATCCTGATGGCGGTGCTGCTGCTCAAACCGGGTGGCCTGTTCGCGAGCGTCCGTGAGCGGAGGGTCTGACATGGTCCGCAGGCATCTGCTCCTCGCGCTCGGCGCGCTGGTGGTCGTCGTGCTCGTGCTGGAGACCACCAGCCAGTTCCGCAACGCGCAGTTCGCGAGCATGGCCTACTTCGCGATCGCGGCGGCAGGCCTCACCGTCCTCACCGGACTGAACGGTCAGATCTCACTCGGGCACGGCGCGTTGATGGCGGTCGGCGCGTACACGACGGCGCTCATGCTGCAGTCCCGAGAGGGAACACTGCCGCTGCTGGTGATCCTGTTCCTGGCGATGGTGGTCACGGTGGTGGTCGGCGCGGTCGTGGGGATCGCCGCCGCCCGCCTGCACGGGCCGTACCTGGCGGGCGCGACGCTCGCGCTGGCCGTCGCGGTACCGGGAATCCCGCTGTACTTCAGCGGGTGGCTCGGCGGCGAGCAGGGGCTGAACGTGCGGATGCCGGAGATCCCGGTGTGGCTCGCGGACGCGGCGTACTTCGTCACCGGGCAGGAGCTCACGCAGATCCGCTACCTCGCCTACCTCGGCTGGCTCGTGGTGATCGTGGTGTTCGTGCTGCTCGCGAACCTGACGCGCAGCCGGATCGGCCGCAACTGGCAGGCGGTGCGGGACGACGAGGTCGCCGCCGAGCTGGCCGGCATCAACCTGGGCCGCGCGCGGGTGCAGGCGTTCGTGGTGAGCGCGGCCTGTGCTGGGCTCGCGGGCGGGTTGCTCGCGTTGTCGGCCCGGCTGGCCGCGCCGAGCGGGTTCACGTTGACCCTGTCGCTGCTGCTGTTGTCGGCGGTGGTGCTCGGGGGGTTGGGAAGTCTTGTCGGGGCGCTGGTCGGGGCGGCGCTGCTGACGTTCCTGCCGCAGGTGGTGACCGGGGCGGGAACCGACCTCGGGCTGTCCGACGTGCAGGCCGCTCAGCTCGCGCCGTTGATCTACGGCCTGGTCACCGTCCTGGTCGTGCTGCTCGCACCGGCCGGCCTTGCCGGCGGACTGCGGAAACTCATCAACTGGAGGCGAAGTTCATGAAGCGCTGGTACACAGGTACGGCGTTAATCCTCGCCATGGCGGTCACCGCGACCGCCTGCGGCGCGGGCGGCAGGCCCGACAGCGAGGAGAAGGGCTCGACCGTCGGCGTCACCGACACGACGATCAAGATCGGTGCGCACTTCCCGCTGACGGGTGTCGCGGCGCCCGGGTACAGCGAGATCCCGAGCGGCCACCAGGCCTACTACGACTACGTCAACGCGAACGGCGGCATCAACGGCCGCGAGATCGAGTTCGTGGTCAAGGACGACGGCTACAACCCGACGAACACCAGCCAGGTCACCAACGAGCTGGTGCTCAACGAAGAGATCTTCGCGATGGTCGGTGGCCTCGGCACCCCGACGCACAGCGCCGTGGTGGACTACCTCAACGACGCGAAGGTCCCGGACCTGTTCGTGTCGTCGGGTTCGCTCCAGTGGGGCGACTGGCCCAAGGACAAGCCGTTCACCTTCGGCTGGCAACCGGACTACGAGATCGAAGGCAAGATCATCGGCGACTGGGTCGCGAAGAACATGCCCGACGCCAAGGTGGGCCTGTTCCTGCAGGACGACGACTTCGGCCGCGACGGCGAGAAGGGCGCCCGCAGGTACCTGGACAAGCAGATCGTAGGGGTCGCGAAGTACACGCCGGGCAACACCGACGTCGCCCCCCAGATCGCCCAGCTGCAGGCGGCTGGCGCGGACCTCGTGCTCGGCTTCAACGTCCCGTCCTACACCGCGCTGAGCCAGCTGGTGGCACTGAAGATCGGTTTCAAGCCGAAGTGGTTCTACAGCAGCGTCGGCTCGGACCCCGCCCTCGTCGGCTCGCTGCTGGCCCGCTTCTCCGAGGGTGCGGTCACCGACAGCGCGACCCTGCTCAACGGCGTGCTCACCACGGAGTACCTGGCCGGCGTGGACGCACCGGACGACCCGTGGATGAAGCTGTGGCAGAAGGTGTGGGACGAGCACGGCAAGGACGGTGAGCTGACCAACTACCGGATCTACGGCCTGTCGCAGGCATACACGTTCGTCCAGGCGCTCCAGGCCGCGGGCCCGAACCCGACCCGAGAGGGCATCGTCGAGGCCATCGAGAAGTCGGGCAAGTCGTTCGAAGGTCCCGGCATCGCCCCGTTCCGCTTCACCGGCGACAGCCACCTCGGCATCTCGGGCATGAACGTCGTCGAACTCAAGGACGGCGTCGGCGAGGACCTGACCCCGGTCCTGGTGACCGACCTTGGCGACGCCCCGATCAGGGAAGACGACTCGGCGGCCAGCGACGCCCCACCGTCGAACGGCATCCCGAACGTGAAACCCGCGGAGTAGGCACAGCGCAGAGACAGGTTCTCCCGAGCGGCGGCGTGGTTCTCCACGCCGCCGCTCGGCGCTTTGGTTGCAGACACACGAAGCCGTCAATTTTGACGCAAGCTATCACACAAATGGCAGAATCATGATGTTCCCCGACATCGCGCGCCAGTACCCAGTGGTTACACGCCGATTTGAACGCCAGGACTTCACCTCTGATCAGGTGACGACTGGATCGTCCAGCCGATCGAAAATTGCGTACACGATTGCACAATCGTCCGTCCCATCGAGTGAATCGAAGCACTATGGATGACAACCGACTCAAGGGTGAGCACAAGGAGCTCCAACCTCTGCCTGTACGCCTGAGAAGGAAAGGCTGCCCAGCTCCCTCGACGCGACGACGGTGCACGCACACGAGACCAATGCGAACGCGCTGACGCTGGGCCAGTTCGTCGACGTGTGCCAGGCCCTCGACGAACGGCCGTGCACCGTGCTCGAACACGCACTCGATCGGGTTGTGTCCGGTGAGGACGCACACAGGCACCCGCGACACGCTGACGACAACATCACGAAAGGCCGGTGAAATAGCCCCTACACGCAAACATCAGGTTCCGGAAACGAAATAACACCCTGACGTCAGCTATCTGAAAAGCACCGAACGAACGATGCGAAGTCCACAAGACACGGAACGCATTCGATAGTCACCCGCGAACTTGACCCCGTTCACCCGCGTACTTTAATGTGCCTCGTGATCACCACGGCACGTACGGTTATAGTCAATACATTCCCGCCCAAGTGATGAAAAGCGATCACGATGGGTGTCGTTCGCCCACCGGACGACTGCTCCCGCCTCTAACCTTGGACGAGGCACGGTGCAGCCTTCCATCTCGGTGCGAAGGACCGTCAGGCCATGGGCGGATTCGGTCAGCCCAGCCGACGTATCGGCCAGCCCGGCCCGAGGCATGTCATCGCGCCTGGGAGTCGAAGCATGCCCCCACGACGACGCTCATCGACTCGGGCTGTGACCGGAAACGGGAGTTCGCATGACCCTTCCATACGCGGGCGACCGACCCAGCCACCCTGCCACGTTCCACGGCTGGGCCGTGTGATGGACCCGCAGGACGAGGTCGCCGAGAAGATCATCTCGCGCGCGATCGGCGAGGAACTGCGCCGGGCGCGCGAAGCGAACGGCTGGTCACGCGGCCAGCTCGTCTCCCGCCTTCCATCGGGAATCGGCGACCGAACACTGCTCTCCTACGAACACGGCACACGCCATCTCACGCTGCTCCGCTTCATCGAACTGTGCGGGGCACTCGGTGTCGCGGCACCGGCGTTGCTGAACCAGGCCCTGCAACGCGGACGTGTCCACCTGCGGAACCTGGTCCTGCAGGTGAACCTGCGTCACCTGCTGGACGACAGGAACGACAGATTCCTCCCGATCAACCGATGGGCGCGCAACAAGCTGCGGGAGTATCCGGACGGTGTCGTCGAGCTGTCGCCGTCGTCGGTGCGGGAAATGGCAACGTTCATCGGCTGCCCCTACCACGAACTGGCCAACTACCTGGCCCGCTTCATTCCGGACGAACCGCTGGAACTCAGTTCCGAAATCGCGACAGACGAATAACGGGCAACGTGTGCACCATGGCCTGTTCCGACGGTTCGTCGACGCGGGCTGACGGCACGCGGCTGGGGAACCGAAACCTGTCGATCTTCTCCTGTAGGCGCACGGTGAGTCCCGGGGATCCCGTGTAGTCGTACAGGTCCATGGCTTCCTGCCAGACGGACAACGCCGTGTGCAGTTCGCCGCTGCTGTGCAGGGTGTCCGCAAGGGCCTCGACCGCAAGAGCCTGGGCAGCGAACTCCTGCGTGCCGCGGAGGAGTTCCACACCCTTCTCGGCGAACCCCCCTGCTTTGGTGAACTGGCGTTGCTCGACGCAGATCTCCGAGAGCGCCACGCAGGCAAGGGCCGCGGCGGTCAGGTCGGACGCCGCTTCGGCAACGGTCAACGCGTCTTCGTAGCAGGCCAGCGCGGTGGGCATGTCACCGAGATCGCGGTACGTCGCCCCCAGTTCGGCGAGGATCGCCGACTCGACGGATCCCTCGCCGATGGATTGAGCGATCCGTCGACCCTCCCACAGGTGGGCAAGAGCGCCGGCCCTGTCGACGCCCCGCAACGCTTGCCCCAGCCGGAACTCGAACCAGCACGAACCGGTGACATCCATGGCACGCTCCGCGGCCGCCGCACCACGCACGTAGAGACGGACCGCTTCCTCGGCGTCGCCGCGGAGCATCGCCAGTCGGCCGAGTTGAAGCAGCGCAGACGCCTGACCGCCACGGAGCTGTTCCGTGTCACCCGAGTTCGCGGCTGCCTCCAGCCATCGACGAGCGGCATCGTGGTCCCCCAGGCGAATACATGTCAGGCCAAGACCGTGCTGTACCGCGGCTGCCGCCTCACGTTTGCCCTCCCGGTCAGCCGAGTCGACCGCGAGCTCGCGGACCGACCGGCTCTCGACATGGCATCCGGCGAGATCGAACAGAAGCGCGGCCGGCTCGGCCAACGACCAGACCTGGTCATGGCGAGCCGCCTCATAGCCTGTCCGGACCAGCGCGAGCAGAGTGGTTCGTTCCCGGTCGAACCACGCGGCAGCCTCAGCCACGTCGGAGAAGGCGACCCACCGTTCGGTCGCTCTGCTCGCAGGCGCCGGGTACTCACGGCACAGCAGACGTGCGGCGTCGGTTGCCGCCACGCGGTAGAACTCCAGCAAGCGCGAGAGTGCCGCATCCCGGTCCTCGGCCATCTCGTCGCGGTCGAGACAACGTGCGGCGAACTCCGCCACCATGTTGTGGAACCGGAACCTGTCCAGTTCGTCGTCCTGCTCGACGAGGTGGAACGAGATCAGTGCCGAGAGGCTCCTCATGGTATCGGCGGGTGTCCTGCCGTCGCACGCGTAAGCGACCGAGGCGGCGATGTCCGTGCCGGGATGAATCGCAAGCAGACGGAACAGTCGCCGTTCCGGCGCGGGCAACGCCTGGTAGGCCGTCGCAAAACACGATTCCGCGGCCGACATCGTCTCGTCACGACGGCTGTTCGCGGTGAGAAGGCGTCTCATGCCGAGATGGGCGACGAACTCGTCCACCTGCCCACGAGGCCGCCCGCACAGCTCCCGGCCGAGAATCGTGATCAACAAAGGTGAGCCGCCAGAAAAGCCGATGACCCGGTCGAACGCCGGGAGACACCGGTCGGCGTGCACTGCCAGGAGGTTCTCGGCCATCGGGGTGTCCATCGGCTCGACCGTGATCCGGCGCGCCCCGGTCTCCGCGGCCAGCATCGACAGGCGCTGCCGGCTGGTGACGACGACGAGGCAGGAGTGCAGAAGCCCCACCAGTGCCCGAACCTGGTCGGTGTCGCGCGCGTTGTCGAGCACGACCACCATCCTCCGGCCCGCCACCAGCAGACTGAGGAGCCGTTCTCGCTGCGTCCGGCCCAGCACGGGATCGGGCGGTTGACCGAGTGCGGCAAGGATGCCGTCCACCACCGCCGCGGACTCGGCCTGTCCGTTCACGGACGAACCATGTAGCTGAACGAAGACGTCCCCGTCGGGAAAACGATCACGGGCACGGTGTGCCCAGTGCACGGCCAACGCTGTCTTGCCGACGCCACCGACTCCGTCGATGACGACCACGCCGGAGCCCGGCCCAATCTCGTCGAGGGTCGCCAGTTCCGCGTGTCGGCCGACGAAGCTCGTGACGTCACGCGGCAACTGACGGGGCACCATGGTCGGCTGCGGCACGGCCGGCACGGTGTGCTTCGCCCTCAACAGGGCGTTGTGCTGACACAACTGGTGCTTGGCGTACTCGTCGCCGTCCGCACGGTACCTGTGCGAGGTGACGAGGTAGTAGCGGGTCGCGTCCGCGTACCGACGCAGTCCGTAGAGCGCGGTCAGCCGCATGGTCGCCAGTACGACGTCCTCCGGGAAGTCGCCCTGCAGTTCGATGAGCGCGTCCTCGGCTTCCTCGTATCGCTCGAGATCGAGCAATGCCCTTACCCGCAAGGTGTGTGCGCCGAGCCAAACCTCCCGCAGCAACTGCGCACGCCACAACTGGGCAGGGGCGCTGGTCAGATCCGCGGCGGGCAGCCCGCGCCACAACCACAGTGCCTCGTCGATCATCCCCACCGTTCGCCACGGATCGTCTGCCAGCGAGAACGCCGCCTCCGAGATTCGCGCGCGAAATCTGTGGAGATCGATCCGTGAGTGGTCCACCTCCAGGAGATAGCCGCCGCTCACCACGTGCAACGCGGGCGCCGAAGGCATCCGGTCCAGCGCGCGGCGAATCCGCGTGGCATAGGTGTGCAGCGTCGACGCCGGGTTCAACGGGATCGGTTTGTCCTCGGGCCACACCCACCGCACAAGCGTCTCGACGGGAACGACGTGTCCCGCGTGTACGACCAGCGTCGCGAGCACCGCCCGTTCGCGCGGCTTTCCCCACGTGTCGTCCGGACCGCCGTCCAACAGCAACGCGGTCGTCCCCAGAATGCCCAGCGCGTCGTCCATCCAGCTTTCACCCCAAAACAACAAAGCTGGTACCGAGGATCATATCTCCGCTGGATGCTACTTATCGACAGAGATCAGAACCAGGTCGTGACTGGATTGTTGCGCAAAACTTTATTTGCCGTCGGACGCACCGTCATTTGCCGCCGATGTCCGCATCGGCACGACCTGCCGGGCTGTGCCGGGCAGGCGACGTGGACGCTGGCCGGACCGCATGACCAGCGCAGCCCGGCGACGGAGTTTCGTGACAGCCGGAACGCCATCCGTCCGGGTGCACAACGAGAGCGCCGCTCGTCGACACCCGCAGAACAGCGAACGACGGGAAACTCTGTACCGCCCACCACTCCGCTTCGACTGTCAGCAACCGGAACAACGTTCGTCGCCTTCGTGGTATCGGCCCGTAATCGTCAGCGCCGAAGTTTTGCTGTCATGTGAATGGGAAAAGCGCCGCGATACGAATGTGGGTCGCCGGAGGACCCCGCCGGATCCCCTCGATATCGCCACATCGACACTTCCGGGCATGTCACCTTACCGAATCAGTGCGCAACAGCCGGACACCATCGCGTTAGCAGAGTCCTTGGTGCAACGCAACACAACCGGCCAGTAACACACGATCGAGATTCTTCGCCGGGTACGCGAACCATGGATCACGAACGGGAAGGTTCTCGCAGATGACACCCGGTACGCTGACTTGTACCGGCTATGAAACTGATGCAACCGAGAGTTGCCTTCGCGCCCAGACTTGCGACAGACTGTGGGCCGTTGCGTCTCCGGTCCCCGTACCGGCGCGACCGCAGAAAACACGCAGTCGGGAAAGGAACCTAGATGAGGAAGCTCGTTGCCGCGATCGGCATCGCCGCCGCGGCTCTGTTCGCGGTCGGATCGAACGCGACCGCGGAGCCCGCGTCCCAGCAGGACGTGGTCAGCATCGCGGCCTCCAGTGGAGCAGCCCAGATCGAGGAGCACTTCCCATACAACTGAACCAGGCTATGTCGCCGGTGGATCGTCGGCACTGAACTCGACGAGATAACGCGCAAGTGCGGCATGGGAAAAACCCAGTGCCGCCGCAAGTTCGCGAACCACAGCGGGCGGCAGCAACACCTCGGCCGATGACGAGTCCTCGATTCTGCGCTGAGCCCAGAATCGAATGGGAGCTAATTCGTCGCGTTGATCGCGAAGAACCGCGGTCAAATTCACACGTAAGGAAAAGGCGCGCAGATCGCGCGCCTTTTCCAGCGCCTGGTCCAGGATTTCCGCGGCAGCGACGCCAAGCGCACGACATATCTCGACAAAGCGATTCACCGTTATCTGACGAATTCCGTGTTCGTAGGTGAGCAACGTGCGGTCGCCGATTCCGGACGGGAGTTGCGCGACAAGCTGTATACGGGTCAGACCCTTTGTCTCGCGGGCGGTTCGCAGTTCTTGCCCCAGCACCCGGGCGAAGGCTCTGTCCTCGTCGTCCTGGGCGGCATCCATCCGCGGCTCCTCCCCGCCCAGCGACGCGCGCCGATCCCCGCGACACGTATCGGCGGATTACGTCTGCCCGGGTCCCGCGCAGCCTTTTCTGAATAACCGTTGTTATGCGTGGTGTCAAGACATTGGTCACGGGTATCACGGAGGGCGGTGCGTTCCAGCCCCATACGGAGTAAGCCGCCGTAAACCTTGGGTAGGCGTGCTACTCACTCACGCTCGATCGTGCGCCAAACGTGCTCCGTTCGTTGTCGGCTACCAACATGATGACGAAGACTCGATGCATGTGCATCTGCACGTGCATATTTGACACGCACCGCACCCTTTCCGGAACTGTGCGTTCTACGTCGCCGTCACTCACCGACCGTTTTCTTCCACCACCACGTCGCACCGGTGATCGGACAAGGCAACGGCACTGGCGGGCAGGGGGCCGCGCGAGCGGGTTCGCGGAGGTCGAGCGTCCGGTACAGCAACTGCCTCAGCAACTCACCTGCCCTGCCGGGCCGCGACGTGATCCGCGCGGCCACGAGGTCCTGCCACGAACGGTCGCCCGCCATCCCCGCTCGCACCTCGTCGGCCAGCGGGTGATCGGCACGGACCGGCGGCGCGAGCCGCCGGACAAGGTCGGACAACGGGTCCCGGCATCCCTCCTCGGGCGACGCGACGACCATGGTGGGAAGGCCGATCGCGGCGCCGTACCTCGTGACCGGATCGCAGTCACCGATGACGAGGTCCGCCGCGATCAACGCCCCCTGCCAGCCCTGGCCGGGTGGGAGAAGGAGCGCTCCCGCGTCGAGGCCGTCAGCGAGCCACGCGCGAACCTGCCATCCACCATGCGCGTCCCACACCTCCGGATGGATGGTCACCGCGACCGTGAAGCGGCAGGCGGACAGTTCGTCGACCATCCTCCCCACCAGGTCCGGTCGCCGCGTGGACGTCACGACGAGTCGCTGCCCTCTGGACAGCCCCAGTGCCTGCCGGTAGCGGCCACGGAACGGGATGCTGGCCAGCAGGCGGTCGTAGGAGATGTCGCCGACGACGGTCGCCGCCGGGAGCGCCTCCTGGCACGACTCCGCCAGCAGGTCGAGCTCCGAGTCGTGCGACAGCGCCAGGACATCCGGGAGAACACACTCCCCGTTCGGCACGGATTCACGATCGAGCAGGAGCGACTTCCCCCGCAGGCCGGCCAGCCCGTGCGGACCGACCGCCAACACGAGATCGAACTCGTACCGGAGTGCTTCCTGCCATGGCAGCACGAGGCAGGAGTGTGCGCGCAGGAATTCCTCCGCGCTGGGGCACGCCGCGCCTTCCGAGTTCGGCGCGACCGCGAAGACGGTCGATATCCGGTGATCGGCCTCCAACAGCGGCAGCACGTCCATCAACCTCGTGCCTGCTCCCACGAATGGCACGACCACGAGCACGGTCCGGCAGCCATGCCGGAACACACCTCGCGTGGCGATCCTGTCCCCCGGACCGCTGTACCAGCGTTCGGTCATCGTCGCTCCCTCCCTCGTGAAGGCCGACGACGTGCACCGGCCTCGCACCGAGCATGAGAGCCGCGCGTTTCCGAACGCGGGTCCGTGTTCTGTACGACTCCGGTCAACGCACGAAAATCCCTGAGGTCGGGTGGACGCCGTGCATTCAGCGCGAGCACCTGCACGTGAAGTATCGGAAAACCTGTCAAGAACCTTTCAGTTCCCTGGTCCGTACTACAACGATCCAATTACGTGGGGTAGCTGATCTCAGTCGGTAAGTAGCATCCGGTCTGTTGGCGCTGTGGGTCGGTACATCCAAATGACCAGCATGGTTGGGGTGCGGCTGGGGTGGACGCATTGCTGGGAATCCTCGGTACTACGGCATTGGTCATCGACGGCGAGGTCGACGACACGTGGGGCAAGCCGCGCGAGCGCGCCGTCCTCGCGACGTTGGCCGTGCATGTCGGCCGGGTCGTGCAACTCGAGACGCTGATCAGATGGGCGTGGCCGGCGGACAAGCCCATTCCACAGAACCCGGCAACGACCTTCCACACGTATGCCGCACGGATCCGCAACGCGCTGCGCGCGCTGCCCACACCGACCGAGGTTCGTGCCCGCCACGGCGGCTACCGGCTCGAGATCGACCCAGCCCTGATCGATCGCAACCGCTTCCGGACGCTCGTGACACAAGGCCGCGCTCGCGCCGCGGCGCACGAACCCGAGCAGGCGATCGAACTCATCGACCGCGCCCTCGCGTTGTCACGTGGCTCCCCCATCGCGGACCTCACCAGCCCCGCCGCGGCGGCGTGGCGCAACGCGGTGATCGAAACAGAGCTCCTCACCGCGCACACGACCCTCGTCGAACAGTTGCTGGCACTGCGCCGGTTCGACGCGGCGCTCACCAGGCTCGACGACCTGCACGGGGACTATCCCGACGATGTCACCCTGGCCTCGCTCCGGCTCACCGCGCTCTACGGCGGTCTGCGCCGTACGCACGCGACGTCGTTCTACTTCGCCGTCCGCAGCAGGCTCCGGGCCAACGGCGACGACCAGGCCGCCGAGTACCTGCGCCAGCACCACGACACGCTCCGCACGGAACACGGGGTGATGTTCCGGCCAGTTCCGACTTTGACACCGCAACAGCTGCCACCCGACCGCCCCGGTTTCGTGGGAAGGACCGAGCCGCTCGGCATGCTGGACGCGATCGTCGACGTCTCGTCCGGTGAACCGGCCGCGGGCGTCGTCGTCATCGACGGCATCGGCGGGGTCGGGAAGACCGTCCTCGCCGTGCACTGGGCGCACGACCATCGCCATCTCTTTCCGGGCGGCGCCCTGTTCGTCAACATGCATGGCTACGCCGACCGGGCGAAGGTGGAGCACATCACCGTTGTCGATGACTTCCTCACCGCTCTCGGCCACCCACCAGAGGCGACGTTCAACCTCCGCCGCCGGGAGCAGCTGCTGAGTTCGCTCCTCGCCGACAAGAAGACCTTGGTCCTGCTCGACAACGTGCGGGACACCGCCCATGTCCGTGACCTGGTCCCGCTGTTGTCGAACTGCGTCGTGTTGATCACGAGCAGGCAATGGCTCACGTCCCTGCAAGGGGAGTTCGGAGCCCGGCGGATCACGTTGCGGCCGATGTCGGCGAGTGAAGGCGCCCGGTTGCTCTCGGCGCAGCTGGGCCCCGGCAACGAGATCGGCGACGAGCAGCTCGAACACTTCACGACGCTCTGTGGTGGGTTGCCGTTGCTGCTCACTGTCATCGCGGGCGACCTCGCCGGCAAGTCCGCCACGGGCGTCGAGGAGTACTCCGCGCTCGTCGACCGGCGAGACCTTGTCCGCGGCCTCGGCGACAAGGGCGACGGACCGGTCAGCGGCGCGGCCTGTTTCGCGCCGTCGTACCGGGCCCTGGCCGCCCCCGAACGTCGGCTGTTCCGGCTGCTGACCCTGCACCCCGGGCCCGAGATCGGGCTGGACGCCGCGTGCGTGTGCGACGGACGGCAGGTGGACGACACCACGACGAGTCTGGGCAAGCTGGCCGGAGCGCACCTAGTGGAAGAAGCGGACTCGGTGCGCCGCTACCGCTTCCACGACGTGCTCGCGGAGTTCGCCGCGCAGTGCCGGGACGCTGACGAACCGCAGGAGGAACAGGCGGCGGCCGAACGCCGGGTACTGAACTACTACCTCGGCTCGGTGACCAACGCCTGCCGAGCCGCCCACCGCAGCTACAACCCGCCACCGCGCACATCAGCCCATGAAGGCGTTCGGCTGACCACGTTCGACGACTCCGACAGCGCCCGCCAGTGGTTCGCCAGGGAGCGGGCGAACCTGACCGCCGCAATCACGTACGCGGCCGAACACGGGTACCACGACCATGTCTGGCGGCTGACGGATCCCGTGACGACGTTCTTCGACCGGGCGGGCAACGTCATCGGCAGCCGGGCCGTGCGGCAGGTCGCGTTGCGCTCGGCCAGGGCACTCGGCAACCGGGAGGCCGAAGCTTCGATGCTGAGCTTCCTGGCAATGGCACACATGATGCTGGGCGATCACGACGAGGCCCGCCGTTGCCTCGAGGCGGCGCTCCCGCTGGCCACCGAGAACGGCCTGGACCGAGGTGAGGCTTCGATCCTCCACCTGCTCGGCCGGGTCGCGCTGCGCCGGGAAGACCCGGCCGAGGCCCTCGACCTGTTCCGTCGTGGCATGGAGATCGACCAGAAGAGCGGAAACCGGGAAGGCCTGTGCTGGGCACACTGTCGCATCGGGCACGCGCTGCACGCTCTCGACCAGCACGAGCAGGCACTCGCCCACCTGAACCGCGCTGCCCTCCTCGCCCAGGAGATCGGTGAGTCCTCGGCTGAGGCCGCGAGCCTGAGCGAGATCGGTGCCATCCACCGCGAACTCGGGGACCTTGCGATGGCGGCCGGTTGTTGTGAACAGGCACTGGCAATCGCGCAGAGCGTGCCGGACATGTCCGCGATGGCCGGGAGCCTGGTGGATCTGTGCGAGATCAACCGGGTCCGGCGCCGGTCGCGGGTCGCGGTCGACTACGGCAGACAGGCCATCGACCTGTGCGAGAAAACCCATGACATCCTGAACCACGCACGCGCGCTGGAAGCCCTCGGCACCGCACAGTACGAGTGCGGAGACCTGGTGGACGCGGCGGTCGCGTGGCGCCACGCCGCCGACATGTACGACGAAGCGGGCAACTCGACCAGGTCGGCGCGCCTGCGGAGCAAGATCGAGACCGTGCCCACGTTCTATCGCGAGGTCGTGCCCATAGCCCGGTCCGCGCAGGAGGCGACTGCCGGGAACCTGCCCTGGCTCGCCGACGAGGAGACGACCCAGCCCCTGGTGCCAGGCACCAGATCCACCGACGGCCAGCACGGCGGGTGACCTCACCTGCTGTACCCGGCTCGCCGCCGTCCGGCCGAACCTCGGCCGTCCTCGGGACGACCACGATTCCTGTCTACTTCGGACTGACTTGACCTTTGCCGGCCCGGTGGTGAGGATTACGCCCTGATGTGGCAACGTTGCCACACCTCTGGGGAAGGGAAAAGTGTGACCGGGCTGCTGGCCGGCGTCGACGTCGGGACGACCAACTGCAAGGTCGGCGTCTACACCGTAGACGGTACCGCCGTGGTCGAGCGGCGGCGGCCTACCCCCGCCGATGCCGGGAACCTGGTGGCCGGGGTGCTGGATGACCTGCGTCGATGCGTCGCGGAGGCCGGGGCGCCGGACGCGGTCGGGGTGACCGGGGTGGCCGAGGGCGGGCTGCCGCTCGACGACGACCTGCTGCCGATGGGGCCGATGCTCTGGTGGCACGACAAACGCGCCACGGGTGAGGCCGGGTGGCTCGCCGAGCGGGTGGGACGGGAGTCGATCTTCGCGACCACCGGGGTGGACGTCGCCGCGCGGACGCCGCTCGCCTCGTGGCTGTGGGTGCGGCGGCACCAGCCGGCGCTTCTTGACCGGATGCGGGTGTGGGTGGGGATTCCCGAGCTGGTGGCGACGGTGTTGGCGGGTAACCCGTTGTCGCACCGGACGTTCGCGGGGCGGTCGGGGGCCTACGACCAGTTGCTGGACCGCTACGACGAGGACCTGCTCGGGCTGGCGGGGGTCCGGGCCGGGCAACTGCCCGACCAGCACGTCGGCGCGGCCGTGGCGGGACCACTCCCAGTAGGCACTCCGGTCGTGGTGGCCGGGCACGATCACCTGGTTGCCGCACACGCGGCGGGCGCGCGTGAGCCGGGAGATGTGGTGGACTCTCTGGGAACGGCAGAGGCGGTGGTGACGGTGTCCGAGCGGGCGGCCCCCCGCGCCGCGGCCGGTTCCGGCATGTCCTGGAACCGGACCGTGGACGGGACACGGTGGGCCATGGTCTCCGGTTTCCCGCATTGCGGCCGACTTCTCGAATGGCTGTGCTCGCTGGCGTCACCGGCAGGCGACGTCGCCGGCCTGGAGAAGGTGGCCGCGTCGGTGGACCGGCGACCGACCGGGATCGTGGTGCTCCCCTACCTCGAGGGCCTCGGCGCGCCGGCCCCCGACCCGCACCGAAGACTCTCGGTGCACGACCTGGCGCCGGGGCAAGGGTTGCCGGACGTGCTCGTCGGCGCGCTCGAGGGCGCGTCGTTCCACGCCCGGTGGCTCGCCGAGCACCACGCGGAGCACACGGACACCAAGCTCCACGCGGTGACCGTGCTCGGCGGACCGAGCAGGGGCACGGCATGGATGACGGTGAAAGCCCACGTCATGCCGGGTCCGGTGCGCTCGACGGCGACCCCGGACGCGGCGTGCGCTGGTGCCGCGCTGCTGGCGGGCGCCGCCGTCGGCATGCCGGCACCCGTGCTGCGTAGCGCTGTGCTGGCCCGTGACGATCTCCTCGCCGACCGATACGACGCGATCTACCGGGGTGGCTTCCTGCCCCGGGTACGGGAGGTGGCATGACAAGCCTGACCGAGTTGGCGCGGCCGTCCGGTGGCCTGGCCATGGTGGCGATGGACCAGCGGGAGAGCCTGCGCGCGATGCTCGGCGCACACACTCCCGCACCGGTCTCCGACAGCGACCTGACCAAGTTCAAGCTCGCGGTGGCCACGGAGCTGGGCGCGCACGCGAGCGGGTTCCTGATCGACCGCACCTTCGGGTTCGACCAGGTGCTGGCGGAGCGGCTGCTGCCGCCGTCGTGCGGGCTGATCCTCGCCGCGGACCGGCTGCGGCACCCGCCGGAGGGCGGCCCCGTGGTGGAGACCTCGCTCGACGAGGAGATCAACCCGGTGCACGTCCGCGAGCGCGGCGTGGTCGCGATGAAGCTGCTGCTGGTGTGGCGGCCGGACGAGCACCGGGGCGCGCGGCTCGCGATGGCGGAGGAGTTCGTGCGGCGCTGTGCGGGCGCCGGGCTGGTGTCGATCCTCGAGGGTGTGGTGCGCCCGACGTCGGACGACGACTTCGACCGGCTGCAACTGGAGGCCGCCGCCGAGCTCGGGGCGCTGCGGCCGTCGCTGTACAAGGCGCAGGTGCCAAGACGCGGGCTCGGCGACCAGGCCGAGGTCGGGCGCGTGTGCGAGCGGATCACCGCGACGGTGCCGGTGCCGTGGGTGGTGCTGTCACAGGGTGTGACGATCGAGGACTTCCCGCAGGCCGTGCAGACGGCGTGCGACGCCGGCGCGTCCGGCTTCCTCGCGGGCCGCGCCATCTGGAGCGACACGCTCAGTGACCCGGGGCCACTGCTGCGGTCCCGTGCGGTGGACCGGCTGAAGCGGCTCGCCGAGGTGGTCGACAGCTCAGCCCGGCCGTGGCAGGAGGTCGCTGCATGAGTCAGGTCGACGGGGTGCCCCGGCGGGTGACCATTGGCGATGTCGCCAGGGCCGCCGGGGTGTCACCGTCGACCGCGTCGCGGGCGCTGACCGGGCAGGGGTACGCGGCGGCTTCCGTGAAGCTGCGGGTGCTGGCCGCGGCCGACCGGCTCGGCTACGTGCCCGACGACATCGCCCGCAGCCTCAAGCGGCGGACGAGCAGGCTGGTCGGGGTCGTCATCTCCGACCTGCGCAACCAGTTCTACGCCGACCTCGCCGCCGGGATCGAGCAGGTGCTCGGCGGGGCCGGCTACCAGATGGTGCTGGTGAACGACGACGGTGATGCCGACCGTGAACTGGCGGGCGCCCGCACACTGCTGGCGATGCGGGTGCCCGGCGCGATCGTCACCCCACTCACGCCGGAGGCGGGCGCGCTGCTGACCGCGCAGGGGGTGCGGGTCGTCGAGGTGGACCGGCAGATGGCACAGAGCCAGTGCGACGCGGTCCTGGTCGACTCCGAGCACGGCGCCCGCGTCGCCACGTCGCACTTGCTGGAGCTCGGGCACCGGCGGATCGCGTTCCTGATCGACGAGCTGGAGTGGACCACCGGCGTCGGCCGCCTGGCCGGGTACAAGGCGGCACTGCGCGCGGCGAGGGTCAAGTTCGACCAGCGGCTCGTCGCCAGGGTCGGCTTCGGCTCCGGCGACGCCGCGACCGCGCTCTCGACACTGCTCGACGCGCGACCGGACGTGACCGCGGTCTTCGCGGCGAACAACCTGATGGCGTCCGGGGTGTGGCAGGAACTGCAGCGGCGGCGGCTGCGGGTGCCAAGGGACATCTCGCTGGTCGCGTTCGACGACCTGCCGTGGATGACCATGGTGCAGCCCGCCGTGTCCGCGGTGTCGCAGCCGGTCGTGGCGATGGGGTCCCGGGCGGCGGAGATGCTGTTGGCACGGCTGTCGGGAGAGTTCGACGGGCCACCGAAGACCGAGTGGCTGACACCGGCCTTCGAACGCCGCGGTTCGACACGGAAGCTGAGTGGGCAGGCCTCCGGCCCCCGGTCTCCAGCGTAGCGGCCGACACCGACAATTCCGGGTCGACCATCCACAGGCTCGCCCCCGCACCCCGGAACGGCGGGCCGATGCCGTGACACAGCCAACGCACCCCGATGGTGGCGCAAAGCCCATCACACAGGGGCTCCCGCCACCCCGGAGACCTGCCCGTCCGACGTCCGGCGAGGACGAACCCACCGGTCGTCATGACGAAGACGGGCCTCCGCCCCCGGTTTCCAGCCTACGTGGCACGGACGACATTTCCGGGCTGTCACGGTGGAGTCGTCCACAGGGGTGGAGGCGTTTCTACAGCGCCAGCACCTGGCCCTCGTCGTGCAGTTGGTCCTGCAGGGCCCTCGTGTCGATCTGTTGCACGGCCACGTTCTTCTTCAGTGCCTGCACCGCCGCCAGTCCGGCCGCGTGGCCCAGCATCTCGTACTGCGGTTCCATGCGCACGGAGCTGAACGCCACATGGGAAGCACTCACGCACACCGGCACCAGCAGGTTCCGGCACTCGTTGTATCTCGGCACCAGTGAGCGGTACGGAATCTGGTACGGCCGCACGGGAACCGACAGGTAGCCCTCGTTGTACACCGACGGGATCGGGTCCGGGTGTTCGTACACCCACCGCCACGTGCGGCGGACCTCGCGGATGTCCATGTGGTACGAGCCCATCGCCACCGTGTCGTGTTGTGGGGTCGCCGTCAGGTCGTGCTGGGTCAGGACGTGCGAGCCGACCATGCGGCGGGCCTCGCGCACGTACAGCTGGTGCGGGAGCCCGCCGTCGAACTCGTCCGCTGCCCAGCCCCAGCCGTCCAACCGCCCCTGTGACGCCATGAAGTACAGGAAGTCCCTTGTGTACTCCTGGAATCGGCGCACGATCTCGGCGCGACGTGCCGGGCCGGCCGTCGGGTAGTCCTGGTGGCTCCCGTCCAGCAGGTTCAGCGACAGCGGGCCGATGGAGTTGCCGTCGCACTTGCCGTTCGGGAGGTTCTGCACCAGGCCGACCACGTCGTCGGGCGGTCCCGGCGCCAGCCACCGGCGCGCCAGTTCCCACTCCTCGTCACGGAACCCGTCGCGGCGGGTGAACGGGATCCGGTCCTGCGCCGTGGACAGGCAGACCCGGTAGCCGTACGCCATGACGCGGCCGTCGCCCTCGCCGACGGCGGCCTCCTCGCCGGGGTCGATCAGCGGCAGCAGCGAACCGTCCCGCGCGAACGGGTTCAGGTACGGCGGGAACTGGTGTTTCCCCGGCGCGGGCTCGGTGCGGCCCGCGAAGGACTCGCCATGCAGTGCGCGGCTTTCCCTGCCGACCCGGTACGACACGCCTGCCGCGGCCATGAGGTCGCCCTCGTAGCTCGCGTCGATGTACACCGCGGCGTCGGTCATGGCCGGGACCTCGGCGCCGAACTCGACCGCCACGCCCGCTTCCGTGAGCCACCGCGTGAAGATCCGTTCCGCCACATGGGGTTCCGGGCCCGCGTACCGGTCGGTGCCGTAGTGGTCGGCGACGGCCGCGCGGAACTGTGCCGCCATGCCGCCGAGCACCCTCGGGTCGCCGATGTCGGTGTACCCGAGGCCGCCGGACACCATGCCGCCGACGTGCCTGCCCGGTTCCAGCAACGTCACCGCCACCCCGTGCCGCGCCGCCGCGACCGCCGCGCACACCCCGGCCGCCGTCGCCCCGTACACGACCAGCTCGCTCACAGGCTCTCCTCACAGGCCAGCAGCAGCACGCCGACACACCACGCGTGCGACAGCGTCAGCAGCATCCCTTTCGGTTGGTAACAGGCGGTCTGGAAGTACCGTTCGGTCACCATGCCGCGGTAGGCGTTGAAGTCGCCGTCCTCGCGGGCCACGAACTGCCGGAAACACGCCAGTGTCTCCGCTGCCGACCGCGTGTAGTACTCGTCGCCGGTGTGCTCGCCGAGGCGGGTCAGCTCGCGGTGGCAGATCAGTCCGTAGGAGTGCAGGTGCTGGTTCGCCGGAGACGCCTGGTCCGCGCCACGCGAGCGGAAGTCGTAGTGGCCCAGCAGGGTGTGCGGCGGGAAGTCGACGTCGTAGGTGTACCGGAAGGTGAGCGTCCAGTCCGCGGCCCGGCACGCCAGGTCGAGCCACTCGCGGTCGCCGTCGGCCTCGTACAGGGCCACGTACGCCATGATCGCGAGGTAGCCGTCCTCCGACGTGGGCGCCAGGTCCACGTCCTCCGGCGCGCCGTACAGGAACTCCTCGCGCACCGCCTGTGCGTAGTACCGGCCCGCGCGCTGCGCCACGGCCACCCGGCCCGCCGACACCAGGGCCGGTATCCACGCCAGGCCGCTCGTGCCGAACCGGTCGATCACCGCCCCGGTCTCCACGTCGTAGCCGGAACCCAGTGCGCCGTCGGCGTCCTGGCTCGCGCACGCGACGTCCAGGTTGGACCGGACGGCCGTCACCCACAGCGCGGGCGCCGCGCCCAGCGCGACCGCGCGCTGCAGGAACACCGTCGCCTCGCCGAGGGTGCGGGCGTGGACCCGGCGCCGGTTCGGGGTCCAGCCAGCGTTCCAGCCGTTTTCTCGGGTCCACTGCCCCCAGAACGTGCCGCCCGGGGTGAGGTTCGCGGTGATGTTGTCCAGCACCGCGCACGCGGCGTCCACATAGGACCGATTGCCGACGCGGCGGCCGTGGCGCAGCAGCGCGTACGCGTGCGGGACACCGCTGAGCCACGCCACGTGCATGGCCTGCCGGTCGCCGCGCTCCCCCAGCGCGTCCCGGTCGAACGCGGCCGTCTCCAGCAGCACCGCGTCCTCGTCGCGGTAGTGCCACCGGTACAGCCCCCACGCGGTCAGGTCGGCCGCCTCGGTGAGCGACACCCACGGCACCGTGTCGAGGTCCCGCGCCGCGGTCCTGCGGTGCACGTCCCGCAGCACCTCGCTGTACGAGTGCCGGTCGGGTCCGAGCACGTACACGTCGAAGTCGATGGTGACCGTCTCACCGGCCTCCCACGGGTACGACGGGACGTCGGCCGGGCGCGGTGTGGGGCTGCCGTCGTACACCACCGGCTCCTCCCGGTACGGGAAGTGCAGACGCAGCACCGGATGCCCGTCGTCCACGGCGAACCCGACCCCCGCCTGCCCGAGCGGTGACCACTCGGTGGTGACGAGCGCGGCGCCACCGGCGGCGTCCCAGCCGAACACCGCGGGTGTCGCGCACCGGTCGGCCCGGAACGACCACGCGTCCGACTCCAGCGCCGCCGGGTCCGGGTCGGCCACCGTGAACCTCGGGTACCGGACCCGGCAGCCGGTGACCCGGTTCTCGCCGTAGAACACGCCCGGCACGAGCCAGCCGGGGTCGTCGGTGCGCCCCAGCCGCAGCGACACCCGCAACCCGGCCGCGCCCGCGGCCCGCGCCGTCACGGTCAGCCGCACCGCGAACCGGCCACCGTCGTGCGGTGTCACCTCCTCGGCGACCGCCAGCGCGGCGTCCTGGCCGAGCACCGTCACCGTGAACGGCGGGGTCACCACTCGATCAGGTCCGTCTCGACCACCGCGGCATCGGCATCGCGGGGCACCAGGAACGTCTTGATCTCCGCCGGTCCGAACGACGCGCTCACGGAACGGCCGAGCACCTCGACCGTCGCGTCGCACGCGCGGCCCGCGGTCTCGTACGCCCGGACCACGAGCGCGCCCTGCCCGTCCTCGGCGGCCTTCAGCACGGTCGGCACGACGCTGCCGTCCGAGACCGCCATGAACGACCGCGCCGAGGGCAGGTCACCGTCGTGATAGGACTCCAGCAGCGGGAACGCCGGCTGGTTCAGCTCGGCCGCGAGCCGCACCACGGACGCGTCGCGCCAGTCGCCCGCGTGCGGGACGAGCCGGTAGCCGAACTCCTGCCTGCCCTGGTCCTGGAAGGTGTACAGCTCGTCCGGGTCCAGCTCCTTCGGCTCGTGCCACGCGTACACCGGGCTGCGGACCGCGGTGACGCCGATGTCGGCACCGGTCACGTCGTGCCCGTACTTGCCGTCGTTGAGCACCGCGAGCCCGGCGCGCCGCCCACCGGGCAGCTCACCCGACACGTCGACCCACGCCTGCGCGACCTCCTCGCTGCCGTTCGCGGGCCGGACCAGGTGGCCGTACGGGATCTCGAACGTGGCCGCCACGTTGGACAGCACGGTCGGGAAGCGGAGCTTCAGCAGCTTCTGCTTCTCGTGCCAGTCCAGGGTGACGCGGACCTCGACGTGGCGGTCGCGGACACCGAGCACGTACTCCTCGGTGAGGGTCGACGACCCGTACTCGCTGACCACCCGCACCACCGCGCGGACCGGGCCGTGTTCGACGAGCCGCACCGACCGGGGGGTGAACGTGCCCGCCACCTTGTCGTACGCGCGCACCCGGTGGCCCCACGTGTCCGACCGGTCGTCGATCACGACACCGTGCGAGCCGCCGCCGACGACGTCCACGTCGGACACCTTGTCGCGCAGCGACCGCAGCCACCCGGTCCCTGGGTCGATCTCCAGTGCGAGGAAGTCGTTCTCCAGCCGGGTGTCGGTGGCGGTGACGACCGGCGCGCCCTCGGTGTCGCCGGACGGGTAGATCCGGTACACGCGGTAGCCCAGCGGCGGCACGTCCGCTGCGAGCGTGAGCCTGCGCCGCCACCCGTTGACGGTCGCCCTGGAACGGGTGCGCTGCACGGCGACCGGGTTGCCGTCGTCGTCGACCGCACGGGCGCCGAACGCGGGGAACCCGCCGAACTCGAAGTCGACGTCCGCGACCAGCCGCCACGGGTGCGGGTTGAACACGACCAGCGGCGTCATGTCCGGCTCCTGCCGGATGTCGATGCGCCGCGCAAGCGTTTGCACCGACCGGTTGAACGCCTCACCGGCGAGCGAGACGGCGTGCCCGTACTGGTCGCGGCTGTCCTCGTAGGCCGGTTCGATCGCGGCGCCGCCCAGGGTGTCGTGGAACTGGTTGAACAGCACGAGCTTCCAGGCCCTGGTGAGATCCGCCAAGGGGTAGGTCACACCGGACACCGACGCGGCGACCGCCGCCCACTTCTCCGCGCGGGCGAGGAGGTTCTCCGCACGCCGGTTCCACCGCTTCACCCCGGAGTGCGCCGAGTAGCAGCCGACGGCGTGGTGCTGCAGCTCCCCCGCGTGGACCGGGACGTCCACCCCGGACGACATGACCTGGTCGAAGAACTCACGTGGCGACGAGCACCGCAGCCTCGGCAGCCCGCCGGTCGCGTCGAGGCGGCGGATCGAGTCGAGGTTGGCCCTGGTCGGCCCGCCACCGTGGTTGCCGACACCGTAGAACACCATCAGGTTCGGCGCGTCCGGCGGCAGCTGCGCGAGCGACTTGTCGACCTGGTAACCCAGGTCGGTGCCGGAACTGCAGTACTCGTGCGGGATCCGGTAGGTCAGCACGCGGGTGCCATCGGGCGACTCCCACCAGAAGTACGGGCCGGGCAACGTCATCTCGTGCGGGCCCGGCCGCATGAACACATAGGAGTCCATCCCCGACTTGGCGAGGATCTGCGGCAGCGACGCGCTGTGCCCGAACGGGTCCACGTTGAGGCCGACGGTCGACGTGACGCCGAAGCGCTCCTTCAGGTACCGCTGCGAGTACAGCCCCTGCCGCACGAACGACTCACCGCCCGGCAGGTTGCAGTCCGGCTCGATCCACCACCCGCCCAGCTGCTGCCAGCGCCCGTCGGCGATCCGCTTGCCGATGGCGGCGAACAGGTCCGGGTCGTGTTCCTCCACCCACGCCAGGTACAGCACCGAGTCGCAGGTGAACACGAACTCGGGGTACTCCTCCATCCGGTCGATGGCCGACCGGAAGGTGGCGCGCACCTCCTGGTAGCCCTCCGGCCACTGCCACAGCCACACCGGATCGATGTGGGCGTTGCCGATCATGTGCAGCATGCGTTCCTCTGTGGACATACTCACCCCTCCCCTGCGGCCCATGCGTCGACCCGCTCGCTGAGCAGGTGCAGGAGCAGCAGGTGCATTTCCTGGATCCGCGCGGTCTGCTTCGAGTCGACCACCAGCGCGTGGTCGGCGTGCTCGGCGGCGGGCCCACCGCCCGACCCGCCGAAGAACACCGTGGTGGCACCCATCTTCCTGGCCTCGGCGAGGCCGCGAACCACGTTCGGTGATCGCCCGCTGGTGGAGAACGCGATGACCATGTCGCCGCGGCGGACGAACCCGGTCACCTGGCGGGCGAACACGTCGTCGTAGCCGAAGTCGTTGGCGATGCAGGTGAGCACCGACGGGTCGACGGTCAGCGCGAGCGCGGGCAACGGCCGTCTGGTGCGCTGGTAGCGGCCGATCAGCTCGGCGGCGAGGTGCTGCGCGTCTGCGGCGCTGCCGCCGTTGCCGAACGTGAACAGCCGCCCGTCCCGCTCGTAGGTCGCGATGAGCAGATCGGCCACCGTGGACAGTTCGGGGAGCAGCTCGGCGACGCTGGACGCGAGCCCGACATGGTCGGCCAACTGGTCCGCCAGTGTTCGATCGGTCGCCACGCTGCTCCGCTCCGCCTCGTTCACACGACTCCTTCCGGGAAGAACCGGCGCATGGCCACCGTGGCCGCGCCGACCACACCGACCTGGTCGCCGAGCGCGGCCCGCTCGACCCGCACGGACCGGCCACCAGGCGTCATCGCGGACGCGTGGACGGCGGCCCGCGCCGGGGCGATCAGGGCGTCGCCGGACCGGGTGACCCCGCCGCCGAGCACGACCAGCTCCGGCTCCAGCACGTTCACGATCGAGGTGAGCCCGGCGCCGAGGGCGTCGGCGGTCTCGCGCCACACGCGTGCCGCGAGCGGGTCGCCCGCCGACGCGTGCGCCGCGACCTCGGCCGCGGTCAGCGACTCCACAGTGGACAGCGAGCTGCCGTCGTCGAGCGCCTCCCTGGCGCGCTCGGCGATCGACGTGCCCGACACGTACGCCTCCAGGCAGCCGCGGCCACCGCAGCCCCGGCACGCCCGGCCGCGCCAGTCCACGACCACGTGGCCCAGCTCCGCGCCGTTGCCCGTCGCGCCCCGGTACACCTCGCCGTTGAGCACCACGCCGCCGCCGACACCGGTCGACAGCGTCAGGTACACCATCTGCGCCGTGCCCGCACCGGCGCCGAACCGGTGCTCGGCCTCGGCGGCCGCCGTGCCGTCGTTGTCCAGTGCCACGGGCCGCCCGAACGCGGTCGCCGCGAGCGTGGTCACCGGCACGTCCACCCAGCCCGGCAGGTGCGGCGGCGACAGCAGCACGCCCCGGTCCGCGTCGAGCGGGCCGCCGCAGCCGATGCCGACCGCCGCGACCTCCGGCCAGTCCACGCCCGCGTCGGCGACCGCCTTGCGGCCCAGCGCGAACAGCACGTCGAGCACCGGCTCCGGCCCGTCCGCGGCGGGGGTCGGCGCGACGAGGAACGAGCGGACCCGTCCCGTCGCGTCGACCAGCCCGGCCGCGAGCTTGGTCCCCCCGATGTCGAGCGCCAGCACCCGGGGGGCCCTCATCCCTTGCGCCCCTGCGTGGCGATGCCGTGGATGAAGTGGCGTTGCGCGAGGAAGAACACGACGACCATCGGCAGCGTGGTGATCACGCTGCCCGCGAGCACGATCTCCCACTGCTGCTCGCCCGCCTGCCCGAACCGGTCCGAGATCGCCTTCAGCCCGCGCGGCAACGTGAACAGCTCCACGTCCCGCAGGTAGATCAGCGGCTTGAGCAGGTCCGACCAGCTGGCCTTCAGCTCGAACACGAACGTCACGATCAGCGCGGGCTTGCACAGCGGCACCGCGATCCGCCAGAACAGGCCCCAGTGCCCGACCCCGTCGATCCGCGCCGCCTCGAACAGGTCCCTTGGCAGGCCGAGGAAGAACTGCCGCAGCAGGAAGATGTAGAAGGCGCTGCCGAACAGGTTCGACGCCCACAGCGGCACCTGCGTGGTGGCGAGCCCCGCCGAGTTCCAGATCAGGTAGACCGGGATCATCGTGACCGCGGTCGGCAGCATCATCGTGCCGAGCACGATCGCGAACCACCCGTTGCGGCCGGGGAACCGGTAGTAGGCGAACGCCCACGCCACCATCGCGCTGGAGATCGTCGCCGCGAGCGCGGCGGCGAGCGCGACCGTGACGCTGTTGACGAACCACGTCCAGACCGGTGCCGCGTCCCAGATCTTGAGGTAGTTGGCGAACGCCCAGTTCCTCGGCAGGAACAGGTTGTCGAACACCTGCGACCGCGGCTTGAGCGACGCGGCGAGCACCCACCAGAACGGATACAGGAACAACACCGAGGAGACGGTCAGCCCAACCCAGAACAGCACGCGGCTCTTCTTGACCGGCACGGGTTTGGGCCGGCCGGGCGACGCGGACGCCGGTCGTGTCACGGGCGGCGTGGTCGTGGCCATCAGCGGTCACCGCCCTCGTAGTAGACGAACCGTCTGCTGACCCTGATCTGGACGACGGTGATGACCATGATCAGGACGAACAGCAGCCAGGCCATCGCCGACGCGTAACCCATGTGCAGGAACTGGAACGCCTGCTGGAACAGGTACACGAGGTAGAACAGGGCCGCGTCGGAGGAGTAGGTCGCCGACGCGGAGCTGCCGTAGAACGCGGTGTACGCCTCGTCGAACGACTGCAACGCGTGAATGGTCTGCACGATCAGGGTGAAGAACAGCGCGTGGCTGATCATCGGCACCGTGATGTGCCGGAACCGCTGCCACGCCGACACCCCGTCCAGCGCGGCCGCCTCGTACAGGTCACGCGGCACGTTGTTGAGCGCGGCCAGGTAGATGATCACCGTGCCGCCGACCGACCAGACGTTCATGATCGCCAGCCCCGGCTTCACCCATGCCGGGTCCGTGCTCCAGTCCGGGCCGTCGACGCCGATCAGGCCCAGCGCCCCGTTCACCATGCCGACCTGGCCGTTGAACAGCATCAGGAACAGCACGCCGACCGCGACCTTCGGCGTCACCTCCGGCAGGTAGAACAGCGTCCGGAAGACACCGGCCGAGCGCCGCCCGACCCGCGAGAGCATCATCGCGAGCCCGAGCGCCACGATCATCGTGCCGGGCACCACCATGATCGCGTAGATGATCGTGTTGCTGAGGCTCTTGCGGATCTTCGGGTCACTGAGCAGCTGCTCGTAGTTCGCGAAGCCGACGTTGCTCGTCTCCCGCAGCCCGTCGTAGTCGGTGAACGACAGGACCAGGCTGATGATCATCGGGCCGCCGAGGAAGACGGTGAACCCGATGATCCACGGGGCGAGGAACCCGTACGCGGCCCACGTCTCCCGGTCCCGGAAGCCGCGCGCCCAGCGACGGACGCGCGGCCCCCGGGACATGTCGAGCGGCCGCACTACTTCGCCGCGTTGTCGAGCGCGGTCTGTGCCTCCTGCTGTGCCTGCTTCATCGCGTCGGCTGGGGACTGCTGGCCGGACAGCACCCGGTTCACCGCGTCCTGCCACGCCGTCTGGAACTCCGAACCGGCGGGCGAGGCCGGCAGCGAGAACGCGGCCTCCTGGGCCTCGAGGACGGCCTTGACCGCGTTGTCGTACACGGGCGTGTCACCCAGCGACACCAGCTCGCCGAAGATCTTCTCGTCCGCCACCTCGTTGCCGGTGTAGACGCCGGTGAACGGCTTGCCCTCGGACTTGCGCTTCTCGACGCGGGCCTCCGCGGCCGCGATCCAGGTCTGCGAGTCGGTCATCGTCTTGATCCACTTGCAGGCCTGGTCCTTGTGCTTGGCCGCGGCCGGGATCGCCCACGCGGAGCCGGTGACCCAGTCGATGGGCTTGCCCTGCTCGTCGGTGAACGGCCGCACCGTGAGCTCGAGGTCCGGCGAGACGTCGGAGAGCACGTTGAGGTACCAGTCCTCCATCGGGAACGCCGCGAGCTGGTCGGTCTCGAACGGGTTCTGGTCGCCGAAGAGGTCGAACGAGTCGCGGAAGGCCTTGAACGAACCCCAGCCGCCCTGCTTGTCGATCAGGCCGACCGTGTACTCCAGCGCCGCGATCAGCTCGGGGTCGTCGAGGTTGGCCGTCTTGCCGTCCTCGCTGATGATGTCGACGCCGTTGGCCTTGGCCCACACCGGCAGGAACTCGGGGATCTTCGGGTCGAAGCCGATGCGGGCCAGCTTGTCGCCGTCGCGCTTGGTGAGCTGGTCGGTGACCGTGGCGAGCTTGTTCCGGTCGCTCGGGTCGACGTCGTCGGGGGTGAGGCCGGCGCTGCGCACGGACGAGTCGTTGATCAGCATGACGCGGTTGTTGTAGAACTCGGGCAGCCCGTAGAGCTTGCCGTCGAGCGTGATCTCCTCGAGCGCGGGGTCGCGGTACTGGTCGAGGTCGATGCCTTCCTTCTCGACGCAGTTCTCCAGCGGCTCGATGGTGCCGCGCGCGGCGTAGGTGCCGAGCTTCTCGCGGCCCATGTAGACCAGGTCCGGCGGGTTGTCCGACGCGACCGCCGAGAGGAACTGCTGCGGGTCGAACGCGTTCTCGCTGACCTTCACGTCCGCCGGGGCGATGGCCTCGTTCGCCAGGTCCGCCCGGACTGTCGCGATCTCGTCGCCGAGGCCGAAGCCCATGGTGGTGAGGGTGACCTTGCCACCATCGCTTTCGCCGTCATCGCCGCCGACGCCACCGCAGCCTGCCAGGACCAGCGCTGCTGCGGCACACAACGCCGCCACCTGTGGGTATCGCATCCGAAGCTTCCTCCGCGTCATCGAGGGGAAAGATGTGGCAACGATCCCACATGGAATCGTTGCCACAACCTAGGACGCTGTCCCTGGCTCGTCAAGGGTGCGCCGGTACGCCGCCCACACGCGGGCCACCTCGGCGAGATCGGCGGCCGTCAGCTCCTCGCCGGAGAGGTCGACCCGGTCGGCGTAGTAGAGCGCGGGCACGCCGAGTTCCGCCTGGATGTCCAGGTAGGCACGCCATTGCGCGCGGTCGGGCAGGCACCAGCCGTCGCTGTCGACCGGCACGCCGGGCAGCGCGGCGGCCACGACCGAGGCGCGGTACCGCATGTGCGGCACGACCGGGCCGTCCGGGTCGATCGCGTCGAGCATGCGGATGTCGTTGAGCCGGACCATGTCCGTGACGTCCGCGAACGCCGGGTTCGGCGTGTGGGTGACGATCAGGGCGCCGGGTTTGACCGCCTTCGCCGTGTCGTACACCAGTTTCAGCAGGTGATGGAGCAGCGCAGCACCCCAGCGGTTACCCGCGTGCCGCAACGCCGTCCCGCTCGGGGTCCTGGCGAGGAAGTCGACCTTGAGGCCGTCCGCGTCGAGGTCGCCGAGCATGTGGGTGACGGCGTCGACCACGGTCTTCTCGCCGAGCGGGTGCTCCGGGTCGAGTGCGACCGGGGTGCCGTCCGGCAGCGTCACGCACGCCTCCCGCGGCGCGCCGTCGTGGTCCCACGCCTTCCACCACAACAGGACGCGCTGGTTGTCCGCGTGCCGCCGCGCGATCCACCCGCGCAGGTCCGGCCACCTGCGCTCGTCGGGCCGGCTGGTCGCGTAGTGGGCGGCCCACTTGTCGTCGACGACGACCGTGCCGGGCACCACGTCGTGGTGGCCGAGGTGGGCGAGGAAGCCGTCGTAGTTCTCCTGCGTCGAATGCTCCTGGGTGACCCCGGGCAGCGCGCTCTGCGCACCCCAGCCGCAGAAGATCGGTTCGAGCCAGTGCCGCTGGATCTCGGTGCGGATCCGCGGGGCGAGGTCGCGCTCCCGGAGCAGGTCGCCGTGGGCGCTGATCGCGGCTTGCGGTGTGGGATGGCCGAACTGGATCACCAGCGCCGGCGTGGTGAACTCGCCGTCGACGCGGGTGTGGCCCTCGTAGTCCAGGCGCAGCGCGAAACCGTCGGTGCCGCCGGTGTAGTGGAACGACGTGAACGTCTGCTCGTCGATCCCGGCGGCGAGGCCGAGCGCGGCCCAGCGGTCGTCGCGGGAGACCGCGTAGCACCACGGCGCCGGGCAGAACAGCCAGCGCCCGACCCCCGGCTCCGCGCCGTCGCCGGTGACGGCGACGACCGCCGGTTCGGCGGCCGGGCGCAGGACGCGGCGCGGGTGGTCGGGGTTCGGCGAGAACACGGTGTCGAGCGCGGAACCGCTGGGCAGGAAGCCGCTCGGTGGCCGGTGCCCGCCGAGCAGGTGCGCGGTGAGCAGGTCGCCGTGGCCGCGCACGGTCGTGGTGATCTCCAACCGATCCGGGTGGTGTTCGAGGACGGTGACGCGTTCGTCCCAGCGGGAGCTGGCACAACGGGCCTCGACCCGGTTGCCGTCCTCGGCAACGGTCACGGCGAGTGTCTCGTCCGGACCATCCAGAGTGTCCAGTGACGACAACAGGCGCAGCTGGAACCACAGCAGTCCGTCGTGCTCCACCGTGGCGACCGCGCGGCGCGGGTCCACCCTCATCGGACGTCCACCAGCGCCTCCGCGTGCTGGCCGAAACGGGTCGCGCCGACCGTGAGGTCCGCGCCGATCCGCGCCCGCCTGCACGGGCTCTCCGTAGGTGTCACCACGAACTCGAACGTCTCCGTCGCGCGGCCGGGCACCTCCGCGGTCGCGCTGGCGGGCGCCACCCGCCACCCGTGGGGCACGACGAGCGCGATCGTGACCTCGTCGGCGTCTGCGAACGGGTTGCGGGCCTGCGCCTCGACACCGAACGGCACGCCGGGCGCGGTGGTCACCTGGTAGGGCCGCAGCCACGCGCCGAAGCCCTCCGCTTCGAAGTCCACTTCGGACAGCGGGAGCAGCTCGCGGTGCATGCGGGCCAGCTCGGCGCCCTTCTCCTCGAGGAGGTCCAGGTAGGCGTCGTCGACCCGCCTCGGCTCCCAGTGCCCGCTGATCATCAGCTCGGGCCGCAGTTTCCGGTACAGGGCGGCGCTCCTGGTGAAGTCGTCGATGCGGAAGCGGTTCTTGTACTGCAGGTTCAGGATCTCGGCCCGCTCACCCGGCCGCCACGTGGTCGACTGCTGGTCACCGGTCGCGACGACCCGCTGGCCGTCCACCTCGAACGCGATGGCGACGGCGTACAGCGTGTGCCCGGGCAGCGGGTACAGCGTCAGCTCGTACTCGTGCCACCGCACGGGACGCCCGGTCTCGAGGACGCGGTCGACGGGAACCGGGTCGTACCACAGGCATGGCAGGTCGTAGCGCGACGGCGTGGCCAGCACGTCGGCGACCGTGCCCGCCGACCAGACCCGCGTGCCCTCGACCTCGCGCAGCAGGTTGAACCCGGCGACGTGGTCGTCGTGGTAGTGCGTGGGGATCGCGACCTCGACCCGGTCGACGCCGTAGTCGCGGCGCAACGGGCGCAGCGACGGCAGCCACGGCCGCCGCGAGGACCGGTCGTCACCGGTCGGCAGGTTGACGATCATGTCGAGCCCGAAGTCGATGAGCAGCGCGCCGCCGGTGTCGGACAGCAGCACGTAGCTGGTCGCGAAGCTGGTCCTGTTGCGCAGCAGGTGCGGGCTCAGCTCCTCGAACGGGTGCTCCCACTGGCCGCGGGCGTCCCACGGCTTGTCGTGCCGCGAGTCGTTGAACGCCAGCAACCGCCGCTCCAGCAGGTCGAACGCCGCAGGTGGGTCGTCGATCGGGTCACCGTGCGATGGCAGCACGAGGTCCGGGGCGCGGGCGCCGAGGTCGTAGAGCGAGAGCACGGTCGACTTGACGCCTTCGAGGGCCGTGTACGACCACTGGGTCGCGGCCAGCGACCACACCTTGCCCGCGCTGTGGATGAGGTCGCCGGTGAACGCGAGCCGCCTGCCGTCGACGTCGACGAGGTAGGTCACCGAACCCGCGGTGTGGCCGGGTGTCGGGATCGTCGTGACGTCGAACCCGCCGAACCGGCGCGTGCGGTACTCGGGGACCGTGCCGGTGACCGCAACCGGCTCCAGCAACGAGAACCGGTCCTGGCGCAGGTCGTAGTAGTTCTGGAGCGGGCGCTGCTGCCAGTGCGCGTCGACCCTGTCGAACAGGTCGCGCTCGGCGGGCGGCACCCAGATCCGCGCACCGTGCGTGACCGCCCTGTGCAGGCCCTGCACCTGGTCGCGGTGGTGGTGGGTGACGAGCACGTCCGTGACCCGGTCGGCACCGAAGTCGGCGAGGTGGTCGAGCACCGCGCCGTCCCCGAAGTCGATCAGGACCGCGTCCCGGTCACGGACGAGCACGTAGACGTTGCAGGTGTCGCGGAACAGGTGGACTCCGTCGGCCGGCCGCATGTGTGGCAACGTTGCCACACGCGGTCAGGACGCGTCCAGCACCTCGGTGAGAAAGGCGTCCAGCACGCCGTCACCCACCAGCACACCGGTCTTCCGGTGCGGTCTCCGGTCGTCCCGGACAGCCGCGGCCGCCGCCATGAGGCGCCGCACGTTGTCGTGCCCGACCCCGTCTTCGAGCACCGGCACGAGCGCGGCGAGCGCCTCACCCCACAGCCGGGCCGCGGCGAGCCACGCCTCGGCCTCGACGGCGAACCGCGCGTCGGCCATCAGCCCCGGCAGGGCGATCAGCCGGTCGGCCAAGTCCGTGAGCCGCTCGACGGCGGCGGCCCGGTCACCCCGTGCGAGGTCCGCGCGCACCGTCGCGAGCGCGGCCGCGTGGGCGGGCGCCTGGTCGTGGTGGAGGCGGTCGTCACGGGTGTTGAGGTCCGCGAACGCCGTCAGCGCGGCCACCGCCTCGGCACGGCCACCCGCGAGCGCGGCGAGTGCCCGCCGGTGGGCCGCGGCGGCGTCGAACCCGGTGTCGTCCCAGCCGTACTCGGCGAACGCCGACAGCCCGATCGTGCTCATCGCGACCTGGTTGGCCGGGTTGGACAGGACGCCTTCGACGTGCGCGGACAGCCCGTTCTCGCGACCGTCGTAGGGCCCGAGCGGGACCCGGCCCGGGATGTAGTCGTTGACCGGGTAGTTGTCCCACACCAGGATCGGGTGCCCGAACAGCTCCCGCGCCTGCCGCGCCTCGTCGACGGTGATGGTGGCGGGGATGACGTCGTGGCCGGTCCACCAGACGGCGGTGTCGGGGGCGAGCAGGTCCCGGATCTCCTTCCGGTACCGCGTCTCCCGCAGCCCGTGGTACTCGGTGGGCACGAACTGGACCGGCGCGCCCGCCCAGTCACGCACCCGGTTGACCAGCCACGCGTGCGCCGCCCCGAGGTGGCCGTGCTCGTCCTCGTCCCGGGGGTCGTGCCACACCAGCGGATCGATGTCGTCGAGCGCGACGCAGAACGTGTCGCAACCGAGCGCACGGACCGCGGCGAACTTCGCGAGCAGGGCATCGAGATCGGCGCGCTCGCTGTACCGGATGGACAGCCCGGGCGAAACGGAGAACACGAACCGGACGTGGTTGGCGGCGGCGCGGTCCACCAGCTCGGCGAGCCGCGCCAGTTCCTCAGGCGGGTAGGACTCCCGCCAGCGGTCCCGGTGGTAGGGGTCGTCCTTGGGCGCGTAGACGTAGGTGTTCATGCGGTGGGCGCCGAGGAAGTCGAGGTGTGCCAGGCGTTCCCGGTGCGTCCACGGGGTGCCGTAGAAGCCCTCGATCGACCCCCGCCAGGCCATCGCGGGCCGGTCCTCGATGGTGACGGCGGGCAGCCCGCCGGCGAGCAGCCGAGCGAAGACGTGCGCCGCGTAGAAGGCCCCGGCGTCGTCACCGCCTTCGAGCAGCACCTCCCCCGGCCCGGTGACCACACGGTAGGCCCCTGGCCCGCCAGCACCACGAGCGAAACGGATCGTGAGGTCGGGCTCGGGCACCCCGACCCGGTGCACCCCGGCAGCGGCGAGCGCGGAAAGGACGACCGTCTCGGCCGCCCGGTCCGCACCGGTCACCCCGGCCAGCGCGACGCGGTCCCCGAGCCGCACCGGGCCACAGTGGTCGACGAGCCGCCTGGGCGGCGGAATGATCAACGACATGCCTGTCCACGGTAGGCGCTTCCCGGCGATCGTCAACGCCCCGGCTGCGGGCGGTGACGTACCGCATGCTGGGCTCACTCAGCGAGTGCGGCGGGCATGGTCGTGCGGCGCGAGGGGCACCCGCACGTGGTGTTCGGGTTCACGGTGGTCGACGGGCGGATCGTCGAGATCGACGTGCTCGCCGATCCGGAAAGGGTCGCTCACCTGGTCCTGGAATGACCACCACGGGAGTGGGTACCCGGTGCGCCGGACCGGAAGGAGGCGCACCATGAACACGGGTGAGCTGCGTGAAATCCTGGCGCACGCTGGGCCGTTCGCGACCGTGCACCTGGACGGGTCGCACGACACCGAGAACGCCGCACACGAGCTGGAGCTGCGCTGGCGCGCGGCACGCGAGGAGCTGGCGGAGAAGGGCGCGGACGAGGACACACTGTCCGCGATGGACAACGCGGTGCGCGACGCGCCGCCCGCGACGGGCCGGGCGGGCAGACTGCTGATCGCGGCGGGCGGCGAGGTGCTGCTGGACCGCGCGCTGGCGGGCCCGCCACCGGCACCGGTCACCAGGGTGGGTGCCTGTCCGTACCTGTTGCCGCTGGTCGAGCTGGACAGCGGGGAGGTGCCGTACGTGGCCGCGCTCGTCGACAAGATCGGTGCGGACGTGCGTGCGGTCGACGCCGACGGGGTCGTGCGCACCGAGCACTCGACGGACGGCGAGGACCACCCGGTGCACAAGGTCCGCGGTGGCGGCTGGTCGCACCTGCGCATGCAGCACAACGTCGACGAGACCGTGCACCGCAACATCCGGCGGGTCGCCGAGGAGCTGGCCCGGCTCGTCGACGAGGTCGGTGCCCGGCTGCTGGTCGTGGCCGGTGAGCGGCAGGTGGTGGCGGAGCTGGCGACGGAGCTGCCGCCGCGCTGCCAGGAGATCCTGGCCGAGCCGGCGGGCCGTCGTGAGAACGAGGGCGCGGACTTCGACCGGATCGTCACGAGCCTCGCCGCGGAACGGGCACGGTCCGAACAGGACCGGGTCGTCGAGGAGTTCCGCGCCGCGCTCGCCGCCGACCGGGGGCTGGCCGTGCAGGGGCTGGCCGAGACGGCCGCCGCGCTGCGTTCTGGCAACGCGGCCGCGGTCGTGATCAGCGACCCGACGCTGCACGACGCCGCGCTGTGGACCAGCGACGAGCCGAGGTCGGTCGCGCTGTCCGAGGAGGAACTGCGTGCCGTCGGCGCCGAGCACGTCGACCGGGTGCGGGCCGACGAGGCGTTGCCCGCCGCCGCGCTCATGGTCGGCGCCGATCTGGTCAGCGCCATGGACATGGGTGGTGACGCGGTGCCGGTGCGCGACGGGATCGGTGTGCTGCTGCGGCACCGGCCGGGAGCGACCGGCTGACCCCGCAATGCCCTGAAAGACGCTTTCGGGTCACTCAACGTCTCGAAAGCGTCTTTCAGGGCACGCCGTAGCGGGCCAGGACCCGTGCCCGTGAGCGCGGTCCGCCGGTCTGCTCGACCGGCGCAGCGCGGTGAGCAGCAGCCCCTCGGTGAACGTGTCCGCGGCCGAGTGCCCCGCCTCGGCGAGCATCGCGGCCGACCCGGTGATCACGCCCGCGATCAGCTTCAGCACCGCGATCGCGAAGTTCGCGCCCAGCGCCACGAGCACGGTCAACGTGCTCTCGGACCTCTCCTCCGCCACGGGCCCGACACTGGAACCCCGGCGTCAGCCCGGCAGCGCGTCGAGCACCGCCCTGGCGAACTCGTCGGTGGACGCGGTGCCGCCGAGATCACGGGTGCGCACCGGCGAGCCGGCCAGGACACCGGTCACCGCGGCCATCACCTCGTCGCCAGCCTCCCGGTGGCCGAGGTGGTCGAGCATCATCGCGGCGGACCAGATCGCGCCGAGCGGGTTCGCGACGCCCTGGCCCGCGATGTCCGGTGCCGATCCGTGCACCGGCTCGAACATCGACGGGAACTCCCGCGTCGGGTCGATGTTCCCGGCCGGCGCGATGCCGATGCTGCCCGCGACGGCGGCCGCGAGGTCGGAGAGGATGTCGCCGAACAGGTTGGAGCCGACGATCACGTCGAACCGCGACGGGTCCAGCACGACCTTCGCGACGAGCGCGTCGATGTGTTCCTGCCGCCATTCCACGGCGGGGTGCCGGGCGCCGGCCTCGACGACCAGTTCGTCCCAGAACGGCATGGTGTGCACGATCCCGTTGGACTTGGTCGCGGACGTGACGTGGCCACGCCGCGTGGCCGCCAGCTCGAACGCGTAGTCGAGGATGCGGGTGACCCCTGGCCGGGTGAAGATCGCCTCCTGCACGGCCATCTCGTCGGGGAAGCCGCGGTTGAACCGGCCGCCGACCTCCGAGTACTCGCCCTCGACGTTCTCCCGCACCACCACGAAGTCCATGCCGGGCGCCGCGCCGAGGACCGGGGACGGCACGCCCTCGAACACCCTGATCGGCCGCAGGTTCACGTACTGCCGGAACTGGCGCCGGATCGGAATGAGCAGGCCCCACAGCGACACGTGGTCCGGCACGCCCGGCCAGCCGACCGCGCCGAGCAGGATCGCGTCGTGGTGGCGGAGGCGGTCCACGCCGTCGGCGGGCATCATCGCGCCCTCGGCCAGGTAACGCGTACACGACCAGTCGAACTCGTCGTAGCGGAACGTGACGCCGTGGCGGGCACCGACGCGGTCGAGGACGGCACGGGCCGGTGGCAGCACCTCGGCGCCGATGCCGTCGCCGGGGATGAGGGCGATGCGGTAGTCGGTCATGACCTCGAGTCAACCGGACAGGGCCCGCGGACGCACAGGACCCGTCCCGGTGCCGTGCGACGAGGCCAGCCCCACTTCACATGATCTTCACGGAATCAATCATCTAGGACATACTGCACCGCGTGGCGCGGGTGTCGGTGCCGGAACTTGTCGGGCGACGAGCCGAGCTCGCCGCCCTCGCGGCCTGCTGGTCCACTTCGGACATCCGGCTGGTGCTGGTCGAGGGCGACGCCGGTGTCGGCAAGACGCGGCTGGTCCGGGCGTTCGCGCGGCACTGCGGCGCGACCGTGCTGACCGGCGGCTGCCTGCAGTTCGAGGCGGACATCCCGTACGCGCCGTTCGTCGAGGCGCTCCCCCACCTGTTCACGGACGGGATCGGCACCGCGGCAGGCGACCGCGCCACCGAGTACCGCAAGGTCGCCGACGCGGTCCGCGCGGCAGGCGAGCGCGTGGTGCTGGTGCTCGAGGACCTGCACTGGGCCGACGCCGCCACCCGTGACCTGCTGTTGTTCCTGCACCGGGCGCTCGCGGCCACGCCGGTGCTGATCGTGGTCACGTGCCGCACCGACGAGGTGCCGGCGCACCACCCGGTCGCGGCGCTGGTCGCGGAGCTGTCCCGCTCCCGGCACACCACCCGGATCCACCTGCCGCCGCTGGACCGCGCGGGGGTGGCGGCGCTCGCGGCGGGTGTCCTCGGCGCCGCGCCCCCGGACGAGCTGGTCGACACGCTCATGACCCGTGCGGAGGGCAACCCGTTCTTCACCGAGGAGCTGCTTGCCGCTGGCAACACCGTGCCGCGCACGGTCCGCGAGATCATCGTGACCCGCATGGCCCGGCTGTCCGCGCCGGCGCAGCGGCTGGCACGGCTCGCGTCGGTGGTCGGCAGGACGGTGCCGCACGACCTGCTCGCCGCGCTGGTGCCGCCGGACGACCTGCACGTCGCCGTCCGCGACCTGGTCGACCACGGCCAGCTGGTGATCGTCGAACCGGACGCGTACGCGTTCCGGCACGCGCTGATCCACGAGGCGCTGTACCGGGAGCTGCTGCCCGGCGAGCGGCGGCAGGCGCACGCGGCGGTCGCGCGCTGCCTCACCGCGCACCCCGAGCTGGCCATGTCGCAGACCGCCGAGCTGGCACACCACTGGGACGCGGCGGGCGAGGCGGAACCGGCGCTGGCAGCGGCGGTGCTGGCGGCGGCCGGCGCGTTCGACGGGCACGCGCCCGCCACCGCGCACGCGCACTACGAACGGGCGCTGCGCCGCTGGCCGGACGTCGCCGACGCCGCGTCGGTGACCGGCATCGACCACGACACGCTGCTGGAACGTGCCGCCGAGGCCGCGAGCCTCGCGGGCCACAACCAGCGCGCGGTCGAGCTGACCCGGCAGCGGCTGGCCGCCCTCCGCGATCCCGAACGGGTCGCACAGGCCTACGAACAGCTCTCCTACCAGGCCCGCAGCGTCGGCAACTGGCAGCTGGCGCGACACGCCAGCGCCGAGACCGTCCGGCTGCTGCCGCCCGACTCGCCCGCGCGGCTGCGGGTCGAGTCGTGGCAGATGATGCTCGACATGCTCGGCGCGCGGTACCTGGACGCGGTCCGGCACGCCGAGCGGATCCTGCCGCAGGCAAGGGAGGACGCCGAGGACCTGGTGCCCCGCAACCGTGCGCTGACCGTCCTCGGCACCGCCCACGTCATGCTCGGGCACGTCGACGACGGCGTCGGGTTCCTGGCGCGGCACCGCGAGTTCGGCGCGCGGACCGGGGTGCCGAGGTTCGTCGGCGTCGGGTACGTGAACACGGCGGAGAGCCTGGTCTGGGCGGACCGGCACACCGAGGCGCTCGCGCTCGCCCGCGACGGCATCGAGCGGGCGAACGAGCTGGGGTTCGCGATCTACCTGCTGCCGATCGTGGGCAACGCGGTGCGGGCGCTCGCCGAACTGTCCAGGTGGGACGAGGCGCTCGACACCTCCGCCGACCCCGACGACCCGGCCGCCGACCCCTTCAACTGGATCTTCGTGGACCTGCCGCGCGCGGAGGTCCTGCTGCGGCGCGGAGAACCGGCAGCCGCGGCCGCGCTGCTGTCCCGCGCGGGTGCGGTGCTCGACGGGCAGGACGACGCGCAGTACGGCACCGAGCTGGCGCACCTGCGGGGGCGGCTCGCGGGCGCCGAGCGCAGGCACGACGAGGGGCTGGCGGCGGTGCGCGCGGGGCTGGAGATCGCGTTGTCGGCGCAGGACATGTGGCTGGTGGCGCGGCTCGTGGCGACCGGGGTGTGGCTGGCGGCCGAGGCCGGGGACGCGGCGACCGCCGACGAGATGCTGTCGGCCGGTCGTTCCCATCGGGCCTCGCTCGAGTCCCGCGGTGCGGTGGCGCTGCCGCGCACACTGCGTGCGGTGTCGCTGGCGGAGGCGGAACGCGGCCGCCTCGGCAAACCGGACCCCGTGGCGTGGGCGGCGGTCGACGGCGGCCCGGACCGGTACCTGACCGCGTACGCGCGGTTCCGCGAGGCCGAGTCCCTGCTGACCGCCAAGGGATCCCGCACCCGGGCGGCGGAACTGCTCGCGGCGGCGGCCGCGACCGCCGCCGAGCTGTCCGCGGCGCCGCTGGCCGCCCTGGTCACCGCGCTGCGTGAACGGGCCCGGCTGGTCGTGCCGGGCAGTGCGCCGGTCCTTGGCCTCACCGCCCGTGAGGCGGAGATCTTCTTCCTCGTTGGGCAGGGCAAGACGAACGCGGAGATCGCGGCCGAGCTGTTCATCAGCACCAAGACGGCGAGCGTGCACGTCTCCAACATCCTGCGGAAGCTCGGGGTCAGGAGCCGGATCCAGGCGGCCGCACTGGCACACAGACAGGAGCAGTCGTAAGTGGAGCACAACTGGGCGGGCAACGTCGGGTACCTGGCACGGGAGGTGGTGCGGCCGCGTTCGGTCGCCGCGCTGCGGGAGCTGGTGGCCGACCGGGACCGGGTGCGTGCGCTGGGGTCGCGGCACTCGTTCAACGACCTGGCCGACGGACCGGGCACGCTGGTGTCCCTGGAGGAGCTGCCCGGCGAGATCGTCGTGACCGGGCAGCAGGTGACCGTGCCTGCCGGGACCAGGTACGGGGTGCTGGCGGAGTTCCTGGCCGAACGCGGGCTGGCGCTGCCGAACATGGCGTCGCTGCCGCACATCTCGGTGGCAGGCGCGATCGCCACCGGCACCCACGGCTCCGGCGACGGCAACGGCTGCCTGTCGACCGCGGTCGCCGGACTCGAACTGGTGACCGCGGCCGGCGGCCTGCGCACGCTGTGGCGCGGCGACCCGGAGTTCGCGGGCAGCGTGGTGGCACTCGGCGCGCTGGGTGTGGTCACCAGGGTGACGCTGGACGTGCGACCTGCTTTCCAGGTGCGGCAACAGGTCTGGGTCGACGTGCCGTGGGCGGCGGTGGCCGGTGAGCTGGCCGGGCTGTTCGCGAGCGGGTACAGCGTCAGCGTGTTCACCGACTGGACCGGGACCGCGCAGGTGTGGGTGAAGAGCCTCGCCCCGGCGACGCTCCCGTTCGACGCGACCCCCGCGCAGGGCCCGGTGCACATGCTGGCCGGCGAGTCGGTGGCGGCGGTGACCGAGCAGGGTGGGGTGCCGGGACCGTGGCTGGACCGCCTTCCGCACTTCCGGTTGGGCCACAAACCGAGCGCGGGCGCGGAACTGCAGAGCGAGTACCTGCTGCCCCGCGAGTCGGCGGCGGCGGCGCTGGCGCGGTTGCGGGAGATGGCGCCGAGGATCAGGCCACTGCTGCAGATCAGTGAGCTGCGCACGGTGGCCGCCGACAACCTGTGGCTGTCTCCCGCGTACGGGCGGGATGTGCTCGGCGTCCACTTCACGTGGAAGCTGGACGTGCCCGGCGTGACGGCGCTGCTGCCCGACATCGAGGCGGTGCTGCTGCCGCTTGGCGCCCGGCCGCACTGGGGGAAGCTGTTCCACACCACGGCGGTCGCCGCACTCTATCCACAGTGGACGGACTTCGTGGAACTGCGCGAACACCACGACCCGAAGGGCAAGTTCGGCAACCCGTTCCTGAACCGCCTGACCTGACCCCACGAGCCCCTCCAAACCCCGCGAGTCCCCCGTTCAGAACCCGCGAGTCCCCCGTTCGAAACCCGCGAGTCCCCCGTTCAGAACCCCTGAGTTGGCGGTTCGTGTCGCAGGCCGAGTGGCGAACCGCCAACTCGCAGGTCTTGAACGGGAGACTCGCGGGGTGGTTGTCCACAGGCAGGGGCGTCAGCTGCCGGGGCTGTCGGTCCCTTCGCGTAGTGTGGTTCGAGGGGCCGGAGGCCGGCGGTCAGGCTGGCCCGGCGGGCCCCAACGGGTCCGGTTCGGACGGTGGCCTCGGGTCCGGCCCGGGCGGAACCGGTGGCTGCGGCGGGTCCGTCGGGCCCGGGGTCGGTTCGCCGGGTTGCGGTAGCGGTTCTGGGCTGGGTGGGATCGGTTCGGTCATCGTTCTTCCTTTCCGGTCACCTTGCGCAGTGGTTGGACCGCGGGTCCCTGGATGACCTGACCGTCCACGTCGAACCGCGATCCGTGGCACGGGCAGTCCCACGTGCGTTCTGCGTTGTTGAACGCGACCAGGCAACCGAGGTGTGTGCAGTGCGCGCGCACGGCGTGCAGCGCCCCGCTCTCGTCCCGGTACGCGGCGACCATCGACACGCCCTGCCTCGTCACCGTCGCCTCGCCCGGGGGGAGGTCCGCCAGGCCCGGTGCGGCCAGCGCACGCACGTGGTCGCCGGTGAGGAACTTCGCCACCGTCGCGTTCGCCGACACCATCCCCGCCGCGGCACGCAGCGAGAAGCGGTTCGGGTCGTACAGGTCCACGTACTCGTTGTCCTCGCCCGTCACCAGGTCGCGCAAGAGCAGCCCGGCCGCGGTACCGCCCGTCATGCCCCACTGCCCGAAGCCCGTCGCCACCCACAGGTGCTTCGCCCTCGGGTGGTAGCGGCCGACATACGGCACGCTGTCCACGGTGGACATGTCGTGCGCCGACCAGCGGTAGCGCACCTCGGTCAGCCCCACGTGCTCACGGGCCCACGCCTCGAGCCGCGCGAACCGGGCATCGACGTCGACGTGGTCACCGACCCGGTAGTGCTCGCCACCGACGATCACCTGCCTGCCCTCGGGCGTCGGCACGGCGCGGACCGAGTGGTGGGTCTTGGCGTCCAGGTAGGTGCCCTCGATCTCCCGGCTCGCGGGTCCGGCGACGACCAGGTCCCTCGTCGGTTCGAGGCGGGCGAAGAACAGCCCGCGGTCGAAGACCGGGTAGTGGGTCGCGACGACGACGTCGGCCGCGCGGACGGCACCGGCGCTCGTCCGCACGATCGACGGGCTGCCCTCCTGGAGACCGGTGGCGCGGACCCCCTCGATGATCCGCCCGCCCGCCGCCTCGGTCAGCGCGGCGAGGCCCAGCAGCCACTTGCGCGGGTGGAACTGTGCCTGGTCACGGAAGCGCACGGCCCCCACGGCACCGAGCGGCGGGTCGATCGTGTCGACGAACTCGGCGGGCATCCCGGCGGCGACCGCTGCCTCGGTCTCGGCACGCAACACGGGTAGCTGCTCGGGGTCGGTGGTGTGGACGTGGCTGGCGGTGCGTTCGAAGTCGCAGTCGATGCCGTTGCGTCCGGCGGTGGCGGCGACCCACTCGAGCGCGGCGAGCTGGCTCGCGCCGTACCTGGCGGCCGCGGACCCGATGCGGTGGTAGATCAGCTCGTGCTGTGCCGTGAGCTTCGCGGTCGTGTGCCCGGAGACGCCGCCACCGATCTCACCCGCCTCCAGCACCAGCACCGACCGGCCTGCCTCGGCGAGCAGATATGCCGTGGTCAGGCCTACGATGCCGGCGCCGAGCACCACCACGTCGGCGGTCGCGGGCAACGGCGGTTCCCTGCGGGCCGCGCCCTGCGTCGTGTCAAGCCACAGTGAGCGGGTCATGCGGGCGGAATAGCCAGGTCGCCAGATGGCTAAACGGACACCGGGTGGGGTAGCCCGTGCGTGGACGGGGGACACTGGGAGCCATTGGGAGCCATTGCCGAGATCGGACCAGAGCGGGAGAGCCTTGCCACCGGGAAACAGTCCGCACGCAGAGCCGCCGGCGGACGAGAATCGCCCCGTGACGCCGACCCGCGTCGTCCTGGTGGAGGACCACGACATGGTCGCCGAGGCGATGACCCTCGCCATGGACCGCGCGGACGACATCGAGATCGTGGCCCGCGCCCATTCGATCGCCACCGCGGTCGCCTCGGTGGCGGCACACGCACCGGATGTCGTACTGCTGGACCGCAGACTCCCGGACGGCGACGCGATCGAGTCGATCGGCGCACTGACCAGGTCCGGCGCCCGGGTACTGGTGCTGACCGGCGAGGCCACGTCGTCGGTCGCGGCACGGGTCGCCGAGGCGGGCGGGGCGGGCCTGCTGCTGAAGTCGGCGGGCCTTGGCGAACTGGAGGACGCGGTCCGCCGCGTGGCGGACGGCGAGGCGGTGTTCGGCGCCGAGTTCCTGGCAGGCGTCCTGAACCGGCTGACCGGCCGCACCCCGAGCGCGAGCCTCACCACCCGGGAACGGCAGGCACTGGGCCTGATCGCCGACGGTGTGAGCACAGCCGAGGTCGCGACCCGCCTTGGCATCGCCCACAACACGGCCCGCAACCACGTGCAACGCGTACTGGAAAAACTGGGCGCCCGCTCGAAACTCGAGGCAGTGGCCATCGCCCGCCGAGAAGGCCTGCTCGACTGACACCCGCACACCCGCAAACGTGAGCCGCCCACCGCTGCCCTGAACGACGTCCAGGCCCGTCGCTGCGCCCGACGGGCCCCGCAGGGCAGGTGCGTTCACGGCACAACGAGTGCCCTGAAAGGCGCGTTTAGGGCACCGAGTGCCCTGAACGCGCCTTTCAGGGCATTGCCAACGCCGTCAACGCGCCACCAAGCCAGGCGCTACGCGCCCGACCCCGCGCAGCAAACCGCCCGGAACGCAACCCCCACCCGAACCCGGGGGCGTCCCGCCATGCCAGTCTATCGGCCCCCACCGGCAAAGCAAGGGGCAAGAGCCAACCTGTGGATAACCAGGACGGCTGTGGACAACCGGAGGGCGATGGTGCACCTGCACTAGGTCGTCGCCGTCATCCGCATCTCGTGATCGGGCCCAGGGTGGCGGAGGGTGGTTGCGTGGAGACACGTGCACCGGCGGTGGCCGAGCTCCGCCTCGCAGAACGGGATGCCAGTGCTGCCCTCGCGCGGCAGTTCACGCGGTCGACGTTGGGTTCGTGGCGGAGCCCCTGTTCGCACGACGATTTCGTGCTGGCCGTTTCCGAGCTGGTCACGAACGCTCTCCGGCATGGGCACGGCACGCCCCTGCTCCGGCTCATCGACTGCGGCGACCGGGTCCGTGTCGAGGTGTGCGACGACAGTCCCCTGCTGCCGGTGTCACACCGGGTTTCCCCGACGGGTGGGCTCGGCCTGCAGGTCGTCGAGCAGGTCTCGTCCGCCTGGGGTGCCTCGCGCCGCAGGCGGGGGAAGGTGGTGTGGTGTGAGCTGGCCACACCTCCGAGCGGCGACGGAGTCTGACGAGCGGGACCACCGGCCGGTGGGGCACAGTTGGGACATGCATCCCGACGATCGCGGGTACCGGCTGATGGTGCGCAACGTCCGGGACTACGGCATTTTCATGCTCGATCCCACCGGTCACATCACGAGCTGGAACGTCGGTGCCGAACGCATCAAGGGCTACCAGGAACACGAAATCCTCGGAAAACACTTCTCCGTCTTCTACCCACCAGAAGACATCGCCGCCGGAAAACCCGACAACGAACTCCGCGAAGCCATCACAGAAGGCCGCCTCGAAGACGAAGGCTGGCGCCTCCGCAAAGACGGCACCCGCTTCTGGGCCAACGTCGTCATCACCGCACTCCTCGACGACACCGGACAACTCCGCGGCTTCGGCAAAGTCACCCGCGACATGACCGAACGCCGCAACGCCGAGGAAAGACTGCGGGCGAGCGAGGAGCGGTTCCGGCTGCTCGTGCAGAGCGTCCAGGACTACGGGATCTTCATGCTCGACACCAGCGGCCACATCACCAGCTGGAACGACGGTGCCGAACGCATCAAGGGCTACCAGGAACACGAAATCCTCGGAAAACACTTCTCCGTCTTCTACCCACCAGAAGACATCGCCGCCGGAAAACCCGACAACGAACTCCGCGAAGCCATCACAGAAGGCCGCCTCGAAGACGAAGGCTGGCGCCTCCGCAAAGACGGCACCCGCTTCTGGGCCAACGTCGTCATCACCGCACTCCTCGACGACACCGGACAACTCCGCGGCTTCGGCAAAGTCACCCGCGACATGACCGAACGCCGCAACACCGAGCAGACGCTCGTCGAGCGGCGGCGGCTGCTGAGCCACCTCGTCGAGGCGCAGGAACTGGAGCGCCGCCGCATCGCGTGGGACGTGCACGACGACTCGATCCAGGCGATGGTGGCCGTCGGCATGCGGTTGCAGTTGCTCGCCGGGCGACTGCCGGACGAGCAGCGCGCCGTCGCCGAGCAGTTGGAGGAGTCCGTTCGGGCGTCGGTCACGCGGCTGCGCAACCTGGTGGTGCACCTGCGGCCGACCGCGATCGACCAGCACGGGCTGGTGCCTGCGCTCGCCGGCTACCTGCACGACGTGGTGGACGCGTGGGAGTTCGAGGCGGCGCTGTCGGCGGACCTGACCGTCGAACCGCCGACGGCGACCGCCGTCACGATCTTCCGGATCTGCCAGGAGGCGCTCACCAACGTGCGCAAACACGCGGCCGCCACCCGGGTCGACATCCGGCTGACCAGCGCGGACGGCGGCACACTGGTGCGGGTGCGCGACGACGGGCACGGCTTCGCAGATCCGGTCATACCGGATGCGAACCGACATTTCGGGCTGATCGAGATGCGGGAGCGGGCCGAGACCGCGGGCGGCTGGTGGTCGATGACCAGCTCACCGGAGGACGGCACGACCGTCCAGTTCTGGCTGCCCAACCCACCTGCGGACACCGGAGGCGGGTTGTGACATACGAGTTGCGGGTGCCGGTGCGGGTGCTCGTCGCCGACGACGACCCGATGATCCGCCTCGCGCTGTCCGAGGTGCTGGCGGCGGAGGCGGACCTGCAGGTGGTGGCCATCGCGGAGGACGCGAAACAGGCCGTCGCCATGGCCGAGGAGCACGGCCCCGACGTGGCGGTGCTCGACGTGCGGATGCCCGGTGGCGGCGGCACGCACGCCGCGCGGGAGATCCGGGTCCGGTCTCCGCGCACACAACTGCTCGCGTTCTCCGCCTACGACGACTCGGGCACGGTGGACGAACTGAAGCGCCTCGGCGTACGGGAGTACCTGGTCAAAGGCATCACGAACGCCGAGATCGTCGCCGCCGTTCGCCGTGCGGGGGCGGCCGTGGAGGCCTGAGGTCCGGTGGACACCGCTGCCACACCGTGCGATGCTGGATAAAGGTTGAGTAACCAGCCGCACCGAAGAGACGCTGTATCGCAAGTCCTCTGCCACGACGGCAGGCGGCAACGGCTGCCGCATCACCAGCGATGTCGCTGGGGTGGTTCTTTCTTACTGGCGCTCACGATCAACCGGTTCAGGGAGATCAGATGAGCAACAACACCCGCAACCCGGTCATCCGCCGGGAGCACACCCAACCGCACCTCACCGTGCTGCAGACCCACGACCGGGACGACCTCGAACAGATCCGCCCGATCGGCGAGATCGACCTGTGCAGCGCCCCCGTCCTGCGGGACGCGTTGGCCGACGCCGAGCGGCGTCAGGTCAAGAACGTGCTGGTGGACCTTTCCGACGTGCAGTTCCTCGCGCTCGTCGGCGTACACGTGCTGCGCGACGCAGGTGAACGCAGCACCGCCGAGCACCGCAGGATGGTGCTTGTGGCCCCTTCGCACCCCGTTCAGCGGGTGCTCAGCCTCACCAACGCGACGGCCGACCTGGAGGTCTACGTGACCCAGGCAGGCGCCTTGTCCGCGTTGAACCGCATCTGACCGCAGGCCCGGGACCCCGCGCACGTCACAGGGTCCCGGGTACGCCTGCCGTCACCGCCGCCGGTCGCGGGCGTGGCCGTCCTCGACGTCGATCTGTTCCTTGCGCACCTGGTCGGACACCGTCTCGGTGTCGGCCACCGTATCCGTGGACAGCCGAACCCGCTCGACCGGCTCGGTTTCCTTCCGCACCACCGGCTTCTCGGCGTGGAGCGTCACCTCGTGCTCCGCCTCGGTGATGTCCTCGCCCCGCAGGGCCGCCGCACGGTTCTCTTCGGTGATCGGCTCGCGTTCGAGCCGCACCTCCTCGTGGCTCACCGGGACCTGCACCTGCTGCTGTTCGGTGGTCACGTGCTTCACCAGCCGCGCCTTGCCGGTCTCCACCTGCTCGGTGCCGACCCGCAACTGCTCCTCCGACCGCGTCATCGCCTCGCCGTCGAAGCGCTGGGTTTCCCGGCCACGGTTCGGGTACTCCCCCGGCTGCATGCTCGAGCCCGGCCGCCTCACCGGCGGCTGCTGGGACTGTTGCGACTGCCGCTGCCCGCCCTGGGGGCCGAAACCGTAGTGGCGGTACAGCTCGGCCTGTTCCTCGTCGGTCATGTTGTCGTTGGTCGCCTCGATCCTCGGCGAGTCCTTGACCTGTTCCTTCTCCACCGGCACCCGCAACTGGTCGTTGCGCAGCTCCGCGCGCTGCAACGGGACGAACGACTCCTTCAACCCGAACAATCCGGTGTGCACGGACGCCCACAGCGGGTCCCCGGTCTGGCCGTCCAGCCACACCCGTTTGACGGAGCCGATCTTCTCGCCCCTCGGGTCGACGACCTGGCAGTCGTACAACCGGTTGACCATGTCCTGTCCGATCACGGTTCTCACCCTCCATTGTCGACGGTCGAGCTGTGTCGCACCGGCTTGCCCGGCCGCGCAACGAATATGCGCCGGTAGAGGGCTTCTCACCCGTACGAGGGACGAGGTTTGACCGGGTCCGGGAGAGGCACTCTCACGCCATGTCACTGACTCGCCCGCCGGGGGTGTACCGGCCACAGGACGACACGTGGTTGCTCGCGGAAGCGCTCGCCGAGGCCGGGATCCGGCCTGGTGCGGCCGTACTGGACGTCGGCTGTGGCACCGGCGCGCTGTCCATCGCGGCGGCGAGCACCCGGCCACGATCCATCACAGCCGTCGACGTGTGCAGGAGAGCCGTGTGGGCCGCGCGCGTCAACACCGTGCTGCGCGGGGTCCACGCGGAGATCGTGCACGGTGACGCGTTCGCGCGGGTCGCGGGCCGCACCTTCGACCTGGTGCTCGCGAACCCGCCGTACGTGCCTGGCCACGACGGGCGCCCGCGCGGCAGGAACCGCGCGTGGGACGCCGGTCTGGACGGCCGCGTGCAGCTGGATCGCCTCTGCGTCAACGCTCCCCTGCTGCTCGCGTCCGGCGGCACGCTGCTGGTGGTCCATTCCGGGCTGTGCGACGAGGAGAAGACGTTGCGGCAGCTGCGCGACGGCGGCCTGAAGGCCACCGTGGTCGCGCGCGCCGACGTGCCGTTCGGCCCGGTGATGCGTGCCCGCAGGAACGAACTCGTGGCGCAGGGCCTCATCACACCGGACCAGTCCACCGAGGAGCTGGTGGTGATCCGCGGTGACCAGCCGGCGACCTCGTGAGGTCCGGATCGTGCCCGACGGGCCCCTCCTGGTCGAAGGGCCCGTCGAACTGGTCACCGACGACGGCGAGACCGTGGTTGCCGACCGGTTCATGGTCGCCGTCTGCACGTGCCGTCGCAGCAAGCGCTACCCGTTGTGCGACACCAGCCACCGCAAACGGGTCCGCGTGGACTAGGACGCCGACAGGGAGGTCCTGCCTTCCTGCCACGCGGTGAGCACGTGCTCACCGAAGCGTGCTTCGAGGAACTCCGTCGCCCGCACCCCGAACACCACGTCCGCCGCCAGTTCCGGTTCGCGGTCGAGCAGGTCGCCGACGACGTCGTTCCGCAGCACCTGTTCGTGCACCGCGTCCGCCTCGACGTGCTCGGCGAAGAAGTGTGTCACGTCGGGGCCGCCGCCCAGCCGTTCGATCGCCTTCACGATACGGGCCGCGCTGGGCGCGGTGGTGATCTCGGCCGCCGCGAAGTGGCCGACCATGGCCGCGCGCAGCCGCCGGTGCAGCCCGAACAGCGACATCATGTTGACCACCGCGATCACCGGCGCCGGCACCCGGTCGAAGTAGGACAGGTAGCCGCTGTCCAGGTCGGTCGCGGCCATCAGGTCCCGGTACAGCTGCGCGTGCACGCGGTCGGCGTGCCCGCCGCCGAACTCGTCGAACTCGACCGCGACCAGCGCCGCCTTCGCCCGGCCGGACAGGCGCGGGATCACCAGCGCGTGCGGGTCGGCCTCCTTGTGGTGGTAGACCGAGCGGTGCACGACGTACTCGCGGAACTGCCACCACTCGCCGTGGTCGCGCAGGAAGTGCGACACCCCGGCGCCCGGCACCGGCTCGACCAGCAGCTCGTCGAACACGGCCGCGACGTCGTCCCCGGCAGGCACCGCCGCCCGCAGCGCGGACTCGAACACCCGTTCCAGTTCGCGGCGGAACGCGAGCAGCTCGGGTGACCACTCCCAGTCCGGGTCGACGTCGCGGAAACCCTGGTAGTGCAGCTCGTAGCAGGTGTGCAGCGCGACCGCGAGGTCCGCGCCGAACGGGTCGGCGCCGGTCACGTCGGCCGACGGCGGCACCCCGTCGCGCAGCAGCGTGACCACGGCCGCCGACAGCGGCCCCCTCGGTCTCGGCAGGGCGCAGGACAGCACCGGGCGCACATCAGTCCTCATAGGACACTCCTATCGCAAGCAGGCGCACGACGTCGAGGGGTTCGCCGACCACGCGCTGGCGTTCCGCACCGGTGCCGCGCCGCAGCACGCCGGCGAACAGCTCCCGCGCGGCGGCGAGGTCGCCGACCTCGGCAAGCGCGGGCGCGACCCGCACGATCAGCTCGTCGAGCAGTTCGGTGGCGGGTACCCGCTGTGCCCGCACGGGATGCACGCCGACCCCGCCGAGTCCGTAGCGCGCCGCCGACCACACGGCGGCGGCCAGCACCTGGTCGTCGAAGTGCGGCGCCTCCCTGCCGAGCGACAGGTCGGCGAGCGCGGTGGTCACGAGTGCCCGCGACAGCGTGGCCTGCAGCAGCGCACCGGACACGTCGACGGCCGTGTCGGCCGCCCGCAGCTCGACCGTCGGCCACGTCGGCGACGGCCGGACCAGCCAGAACGACTGGGCCTCGTCGAGGAGCGCACCGCTGTCGACCAGGCGCGCGACCTGCTCGTCGTGGTCGGCCGCGTCGCGGAACCTCGGCGGCACGCCGGAGCCGGGGAACCGGGACTGCTCGACCATCCGCCAGCTCGCGTAGCCGGTGTCGCGGCCGTCGTGGAACGGGGAGTTCACCGACAGGGCGAGCAGCGTCGGCAGCCACGGCCGCAGGTGGTTGCACACCGCGACCGCGGTCTCCCGGTCTGGCACGCCGACGTGCACGTGGCAGCCGCACGCCTGGTAGCCCCGCACGACCTCGGCGTACCTGGCCGCGATGCTCGCGAACCGGGCGCCGTCGGTGGGCACCGCGGCCCCGCCGAGCGGCGAGGTCCCGCTCGGGAGGAGCCACACACCGCACCCGCGTGCCGCGGCGGCGAGCCGCGCCCGCCCGGCCATGAGCGCGTGCTCCAGTTCGTCGAGCGACGCACAGGGCACGGTCGCGGCCTCCACCTGGGTCTGCGACAGCTCGGCGTGCACGGCTCCCGGCGCGGGTTCCTCCCGCGCCGCCTTCAGCACTTCCGTCGCAGCGGGTACCGACCGGCCCGACTCCGGGTCGGCCAGCAGAAACTCCTCCTCGACACCGAACGTGCTCACAGTCGCGGGGTTACCTCCTCGCGCCAGAACCGGAAGAACTCATCCTGCCTAGGACCGATCTGGGCCACGTACACCTCGTCGAAACCGGCGTCCGCGAAGGACCTGACCTGTTCGACGTACGGCTCGGGGTCCGGCCCGGTCGGCAGCGACAGCATGTCACGCGTGACAAGGGTGCTCGCCTGTTCGAAATGCCGCGGCTGCGGCAGGACCTGCGCCAGCTCACCGGGAAGGCCCTGGTTGGGCCAGATCCGGTACGCGGTGTCCAGCCCCTCCTCGACGGTCGGCGCGTGGCAGACCTTGAACCCGCCCTGCGCGGGCCCCTTGCCGCCCGCGTCGCGGTACTGCTTGACCAGGTCGGCGTCCGGCATGACGCACGCGAACCCGTCGCCGATCCGGCCGGCGAGCTGAACCGCCTTCGGCCCGAACGCGGACACGTAGATCGGCACCGGCTCGTCCGGCAGCGTGTAGACGCGGGCGTTCTCGACCGTGTAGTGCTCGCCGCGGTGGCTGCGGCTGCCGCCCTCGTGCAGCAGCCGGATCACCTCGACGGCCTCCTCCAGCATGGACAGCCGCACGTCCGCGTTCGGCCACGGGTCGCCGAGGATGTGCTCGTTGAGCGCCTCGCCGGATCCGACACCGAGCACGAACCGGCCGTCGAGCTGCACGGCCGCGGTGGCCGCCGCCTGCGCCAGCACCGCGGGATGGATGCGGACGGACGGGCAGGTCACCGCGGTGGTCACGGGCAGGTCGACCGCCTCGGACAGCGCGCCGATGACCGACCAGACGAACGGGCTCTGCCCCTGCTCGTCGTTCCACGGGTGGTAGTGGTCGGAGATCCAGAGCCGCTCGAACCCGGCGTCGGCCGCTTGCTTCGCCTGCCGCACCAGCTCCTTCGGCCCGAACTCCTCGCAGGACAGGAAGTATCCGATGCTCACCATGCGGCGCGGGTACCCACGAACCAGGGGGTCAACCGGGGTGCGTGGCCTGACCGGCGTCGAGCTGTTCCCGGTAGTGCCTGCGCGCGGCCGTGAGCAGTTCACCGGACAGCCACGCCACGGGCTCGATGTCGGCGAGCAGCGGCTCGTTGTCCGGGCCGAAGTCGACGACCCTGCCCGTCAGCACCCACGGCCGCGCACCCTCGTCCAGTTCGCGGAGGTACTGGCACACGCTGCGGGCGACCCAGTCCTCGGTGGGCCTGGTCCACCACCGAGGTGGCCACAGCGGGTTGGCCGAGTGGCCGGACATGAGCAGTCCGCTCTCGTGGTCCTTGCTGGGGTGGGCGGCGTCGGCGAGCGGACCGGGCGAGTACCGCAGATAGAGCTTCTCGCCGTGCTCGATCAGCAGGGTCAGCTCGCCGAGCCGGTCGATGGTCGGCAGCTCGGTCATGCGGTTGGGTGCCCCGGTCGCGCCGCGTTATTCCTGGCCGTGCGCCACAGCGTGAGCCGGCCGCAGGCGGCCCGCCCCGCCCCGCACGGCCGCCGCCGCCACGCCCTGGAGCTGCCCCCGCCCGGCCGGGAACGGCTCACGGTCGTACGCGGCGCGGCGCACCGCCCTGACGTGACGGCGAAGGCCGAGCTGGCGCGGGCGGCCACCGCGAACTGCGGGCGCGCCCGTCAGGCCCCTGCCGTCGCGGGCACCAGGCGCACCGGCAGGGTCCGCAGCCCCCAGGTGAAGTTCGACGAGTTGTAGCGCGGCTCGCCTGCCGACTCGATGCGGTCCACCCTGGACAGCAGCTCGGTGAGGAACGCCGTCAGCTCGAGCCGGGCGACCCGCGCACCGATGCAGAAGTGCCTGCCGGCACCGAACGTCACGTGCTTGTTCGGGGTCCGGTCCGGGCGGAACCGGTCCGGGTCGAAGAACACGGTCTCGTCCCGGTTCGCCGACGAGTTCCAGATCGTCACCCGGTCCCCGGCCGCGATCGGGACACCGCCGATCGTCGTCGGCCGCGTCACCGTGCGCAGCGCGTGCACCCCTGGGCAGGTGAACCGCAGGATCTCCTCGACGGCCGACGCGATCCCCGTCGGGCCGGCGGCGCGCAGCCAGTGCCAGTGCGCGGGGTCGCGCAGCAACTCCAGCACCGCACCCGCCATCGAGTAGCGGGTGGTCTCGTTGGCGCCCGCGAGCACACCGTTGCAGTTGACGATGACCTCCTCGTCGGTGAGCTCGCGGCCGTCGACACCACCGCGCTCCCGCTGCCGCGCCTGCGCGATCATGCTGATGAAGTCGTCACCGGGGTGCTCGCGCCGCTCCATCAGCAACTCGGTGAACAGCAGGAAAAGCTCGCCGTACGCGGCGACGCGGTCCTCGTCGGCCTGCGCGTCGAACGCCTCGGTCGTCGTGTCGCCGACCCATTCCCAGTGCTCGCGCGGCAACCCCATCAGCTCGCACACCACGTGGTTGGGGATCTTCTTGGCCACGTCGAGGAAGTCCACCTCGCCCTGCTCGACCGCCTCGGCCACGACGGTCGCCGCGACCCGCGACACGACCGCCTCGATCCTCGGCATCGCGGAACGGCCGAACGCCCGGCCCACCACCTGCCGAAGCTGTGTGTGGTCCGGCGGGTCGGTGACGATCAGCATCCGCCCCGCGACCGCCTCGACCGCCTCGGGGCTGCTGTCGAGCCGCATGCCCTGCCGCGAGCTGAACAGGTCGTCGTCGCCGTACACGTGCACGACGTCGGCGTACCTGGTCAGCACCCAGAACCCCGGCCCGTCCGGTTCCTCGTGCCAGTACACCGGTTCGTTGGCGCGCAGCCAGGCGAGCACCTCGCCGAACTCGTCGCGCTCGAACAGACCCGGGTCCTTCAGGTCGATCCGCACCCTCACACTCCTTGCCGCGATGGGGAGAACAACGCGCGCACCTCGGCGGGCAGCGCCAGGCAGAAGTCGTGGCCACCGGGGAACCGCCGGGTGTGGAACGACGCGCCCGCGTAGGACGCCCAACCGGCCAGGTGCGCGGCCGTCACCAGCTCGTCGCTCTCGCCGCCCCACGCGTGCAGCGGACACGGCACCGGCGCGCCACCCGGGTCGGTGTAGGTGCCCGACAGCTCGGCGTCCTGCTCGAGGATCTCCAGCACCAGCTCACGCAGGTCGTCGTCGAGTTCCTTGGCGGACAACAGGTTCGCGAACACCTCGGCGCCGTCCCCGTCGCCCATGCTGCCCGCCGCGCGCCCGCTCAGGTGCGGCGGGCGGGACGCGGCGACCACGAGCGCGTCCGGTGTGTGCGTGTGCGGCAACGCCCTGGCCACCTCGTAACCGAGCAGCCCGCCGAAGCTGTGTCCGAACAGGACCATGGATCGTCCGGCCGGGACGGTCGCGACGAGCGCGGCCACGATCTCGGCGACGACGTCGGCGAACGTGGCAGGCATCAGGTCGAGGAACCGGTGCTCACGGCCGGGCAGCGCCACCCCGACGACCGTCACGTCGTCGAGACTGTCCTGCCACGACGAGAACACCCCGCACCCGGAGCCGGCCTGCGGCAGGCACACCAGCACCGGCCGCGCCCCGACCTCGGCGAACGGCACGAGCCAGCTCACGATCTTTCCCCGCAGGCTCCGCTCGGTACCGACCGGCTCACTCCGCAAGCTCCGCTCACGAGTCCGCCAACCGGTCCAGCTTGCGCGCCAGCTCCGCGGGCGTCGGGTGGGACAGCAGGTCCTTGATGGACAGCCGGAGCCCGGTCACCTTGCGCAGCGCGACCACCGCACGGGACGCGAGCAGGGAATGCCCGCCGACGGCGAAGAAGTTCGCGTCCACGTCGTACACCGGGCGGGGCAGCACGCTGCTCCAGACCTCGCACACCTGCCGTTCCCGTTCGGTGGCGGGTGGGCGGCCACCCGAGGACGCCTGCGCGGTGGCGACCAGCTCGGCGAGCGCGGCACGGTCGGCCTTGCCGTGCGCGGTCACCGGCAGCTCGGCCACCGCCTGCACGACGGAGGGCACCATGTAGTCCGGCAGCAGGTGCTGGCACCGGCCGGTCGCCGCCTCGACGGCCGCGACCGGGTCCGTTCCGGGCTCCGGCACCACCGCCAGGCCGAGCGCGTCCCCCGAGGCCAGCACGAACGCCGACGCGGCACGGACCTCGTCCGCGCCGACGGCGGTGCGTTCCACCTCGCCGAGCTCGACGCGGAACGCGCGGATCTTGACCTGGTCGTCGACGCGGCCAAGGAAGTCCAGCTGCCCGTCGGGCCGCGGCCGCACGCGGTCCCCGGTGCGGTACATCCGGCCGTCGCCGAACGGGTCCGGCACGAACCGCTCGCGGGTGAGGTCGGGCAGGTTGCGGTAGCCGAGCGCGACCGATGGCCCCGCGACGCACAGCTCCCCCTCACCGCCGGGCGGCACCGGACGGTCGTCGGCGCCGAGCACGTAGGTCCGGTAGCCGGGCAGCGCGCGGCCGATCGTGTGCACGTCGTCGCCAGCCGCGCTGTCGGCCCACGTCGCCGCGATCGTGGTCTCCGTGGGGCCGTACACGTTCAGCACGCGGTGCCTGCCCGCGAAGCGGCGCACCAGCGCGGGCGTGGCCGCCTCCCCCGCCACCACGACCACGTCGACCCCCGGCATGTCGTCCGGGCACGCGGCGTAGAGCGACGGGCTCATGCAGACGGTCCTCGGCGCCACCGCGGCGAGCGCGCCTGCCAGGTCGGCGTCCTCGCCGGAGGTGTCCACGATGGCCACCCCCTGCCCGTGCACCAGGTACAGCAGGGTGCACCAGAACCAGCCGTCGAACGCGGGTGAGAGCGGGTTGAAGCCCACGCCGCCGGGGGTGAGGCCCAGCGTGGCGATCGCGGCGAGGAACGTGCCGAGCGCGCCGTACCCGATCTCGACGCCCTTGGGCCTGCCGGTGGTGCCGGAGGTGTAGACGATGTAAGCGCAGTCACCGGCTTCCGGGACGTGGGCGGGCACGTCGGCGCCCCGCGCCGCCAGGTCCACCTTCGGGACGGAGACCGTGACGGTGGCGGGAAGTTCACCCAGCAGGAGCCGCACGCCCGCGTCCTGGAGGACGAACGACAGCCGCTCACCGGGATGACGGTCGTCGAGCGGCACCGCGGTGGCACCGGTGTGCCACACCGCGAGCAGCGCGGGCACGGTCAGTTTCGACCGTCCGAACGCGAGTCCGACCGGCACCCCGGGACCGGCGCCCTCGGCACGCAGCGCGGCGGCGAGGCCCCGGACGGTCGTGGCGAGGTCCGCGAAGGTCAGCAGGCCGTCGGGCGCGGTCACGGCGGTCGCCGAGGGCAGGTCCGCCGCCCACCGGTCCACGGCGTCGAGAACGAGTCCGGCCCCGGTGCGCTTGGCCACGCCGGGTCGCGCGGTGATGATCATCGGCTCTCCATCCAGATCGGATCCGGCGGGATTCTAGAGGCAGAATCCCGGCGAATCGTTAAGCAGAGAGTGACGAAACCTGAACACGAGACCCGGCCAGCGCCCGGACCAGCGACGACGAGCGCGCGAGAACTTTTTATCACTTCCCCGGAACTCTGGGAATTGATCACTCCCGGCGATGTTCGACACACCGCGACCCCGCTACTACCGGTTGTGCGACGAATGGCCTATTTACAAGGGAGATATCATCACAGCGTCGCATGTCGACTACCTGCAGCTAGTCCGCGGTGGAAGGAGATCACGCGTGCCGCAGCCCGCCGACACGGGGAAACCCGGGCCTGTCAATGGGCCATTCGGATGGCCGTCCACATGTGATCGTCGGTGACGATATGTCCGGCCACAGTGGCCGGTCGGCGAGCTGCGAGATCAGAGCAACGGCACGCTCCGACCGCGCAACCTCGGTGCCGGCAGTGCCACACGACAGGCGCTAGCCGCCGAGCGCGGCGTCGAGGTCCGCCCACAGGTCCTCGACGTGCTCACAGCCGACCGACAGCCGCAGCAGCGACGGCGGCACGTGCTCCTGCCCGGCGAGCTTCGCACGTCGCTCGACCGTGGACTCCACGCCGCCGAGGCTGGTCGCCGCGTTGACCACGCGCAGGGCCGCGCACACCGCGTCCGCCTCCTCGGCGCCACCCGCGACCTCGAACGACAGCATCGCGCCGAACCCGGACATCTGCGCGGCCGCCCGTACGTGGCCGGGGTCGGACGGCAGGCCCGGGTACCGCACGCGGGTCACCGCCGGGTGCTGGTCCAGCCGTACCGCGAGCACCCCGGCCGACGCCTGGGCCTGGCGGACCCGCAGCGCCATGGTCCGCACACCGCGCACGGCCAGGAACGCCTCCATGCCACCAGGGGTGGCACCGGCGAGCACCCGGTTGGTGCGCAGGCGCGCGGCCAGTTCCTCGTCGGCGGCGACGGTCAGGCCGATCAGCAGGTCGGCGTGGCCGCCGATGTACTTCGAGCCGCTGTGCATCACGATGTCCGCGCCCAGCGACAGCGGCTGCTGCAGCAGCGGGGTCGCGAACGTGTTGTCGACCGCGACCGGCACCCCTGCGGCCCGCGCGCCCGCACACAGGGCTGGCAGATCGGCGACGTCCATCAGCGGGTTGGTGGGCGACTCCAGCCACACCAGTGCGGCACCGTCGAGGGCGGCGAGCGTGGCGTCGGTGTCGGTGACGTCCCGCAGGTCGACGGTGTGGCCGCGGGCGGCGACCAGGTGGCGGACCGCGGTGTAGGAGTCGGCGGGCACGACCACCCGCGACCCGGCGGGCAGCAGGTCCACGATGGCCGCCGCCGCGCCCATGCCCGACGCGTACGCGGTCGCCGCCCCGCCCTCCAAGCGCCCGACGACCTGCTCCAGCGCCTCCCAGGTCGGGGTGCCCTCGTTGCGCGAGTACTCGTACTGGCCGCCGCTGCGGAAGCTGGACGCGAACACCGGCGGCACGTTCAGCGGCGCACCCGGCTCCTCCGGGCCACGGCCCGCGCCGACGCAGACCGTTTCGGTTCGTGGTGTGATCACGGTGCCAATCTAGGACGCGGAAACCCGTCGCCGCGCGCCGTCAACGCCGGCGCGCCGGGGGTGTCAGGGCCGCGCCGCGGTGTCACGCAGGCGGACCGAGAGGCACGTGACGCAGCCCTCGAGCTTCTCGAACTCGCTGATGTCGACCACCACCGGTTCGAGGCCCCGGCTCCGGAACAACGCCTCGGACCCGGGCGCGCCCGCGGCCATGAGCACGCGGTTTCCGCCGAGCAGGACGACGTGCGAACCGCTCTCCTCCGGCACGGCGAGGAACCGGCCGAACACGGACGGGTCGTCGACCAGCGGCGGGTGGCCGATCACGGTGCCGTCGGGCAGGGCGGTGACGGCGGACTTCAGGTGCAGCACCTTCGTGACCGGCACCGGCACGACGGTCGCGTCTGGCAGGTACGCGGCGAGCTGGCGGATGCCGTCGTCGTTGGTGCGGCCGGAGCGGCCGACGTAGACGGTCGAGGAGATCTTGAGCACATCCCCGCCGTCGAGGGTCCCCGGCGCCTCGATCCGCCGGATCTCGTACCCGCCGAGCGCCGCGGCCAGCCCCTCGGTCTCCCCCCGCCGCCCGGCCGCGCCGGACCGGGCGAGCACGGCCGTCCCCCCGTACACGACAACGGGGTCCTCGACGAACACGGCGTCGGGGCAGTCGTCGGCGGGTGCCACCTCGACCACGCGCCAGCCCTCGGCGGCCAGCGCCGCCACATAGGACTCCCACTGCCGCAGAGCGAGACCAGCGTCGACGGGCGTCCTCTCGATGTGCGAGACCAGCCCCTCGGCGAGCCGGGGACCAGGGCGCCGCACCAGGACCGTGATGGACATGCGCCCCAGGCTAGACGACTGATTCCGTGAAGCTCATGTGAAGTGGCTTGGCGTGGACCCGTCATCAGGCAACCCCCACACCCCCGCGGGCGCCGGACGGGGCTGGGCCGATGCCCTGAAAGGCGCGTTCAGGGCGCCCAGCGCCCTGAACGCGCCTTTCAGGGCATTTCAACGCTGTCAGCGCACCTTTCACGGGCGCCCCGCGCGGGCAGCCACCTTCCGCGCCACGGCCGCGAGCGTCTGCTCGATCGAGTAGGCGTTGAACCCGGGACGGTCCGCCTTCCCGGTCACGATCGGGCCGAGGTAGCGCTGGACGAACTTGTTGCCGACGCGGTACCAGTGCTCGGTGAGGCGGCAGCCGGTGGCCGTCGGCGTGATCTCGTACGCCCATCGCGACACCCGCATCCCGAACGGCGAGCGGACGTCGAACAGGAACCAGCGCGGCGGCTCACACTCCATCACCCGCACCCGGGTCCGCCACTCCTTGCCAGGGCCGCGGTTGACGCCGCGGAACCGGGCGCCGACGGCCGGTCCGGTCGCACCACCGGCCCAGCGGCCGCCCACGTTCTCCGGGCTGAGGTCACCCATGTTGGGCAGGTCCGTGACGATGGCCCACACGACCTCCGGGTCGGCGGCCAGGTCCGTGCTCCGCGAGATCGTGGGCTCCACCAACCCACGGTCGCACGCGGTTCACGAGCCCGGCAAGCGACTGCGCACGGCCGGAGAAACCCCTACCAGTCGTCGTATTGGTTCAGACCCTTGCCTGGACGACATGGTCTAGACCACACTGGGGTACGGGAGATCCACGGGGTGCTCTTCGTTCCTGCGCGAAGGAGTTCCACGATGCGAAGATGGCTCACCGGCATGGCCGCGGCCACCCTGGTTCTCGGCCTGGTCACCGCGGCGCCAGCGAGCGCCGCGCCCGGGCTGACGGCCTCGTTCACCAAGGTGTCCGACTGGGGCACCGGCTTCGAAGGCAAGGTCACCGTCAAGAACGCGTCCAGCACGGCGCTGAACGGCTGGACCATCGAGTTCGACGTGCCGAGCGGCTACTCCATCCCGAGCGTCTGGGACGCCCAGCACACCGTGAGCGGCCAGCACCACACGTTCCGCAACCCGTCCTGGGCACCCACGCTCGCCGCGGGCGCCACCGCCACGTTCGGCTTCAACGGCGGCCCCGGCAACTTCCCCGGCATCCAGAACTGCCGCTTCAACGGCGACCCCTGCGACGGCGGCGGAGGCAACCCCGGCGCCCCGTCGGCCCCTGGCACGCCGTCGGTCACCGGCACCACCAACTCCTCGATCTCCCTGTCGTGGGGTGGCTCGACCGGCACCGTCACCGGTTACCGCGTCTACGAGGGCACGACCGTCCGCGCCACGGTGACCGGCACGTCCGCCACCGTCAGCGGACTCGGCGCGTGCACGTCGCACACCTACACGGTCGCCGCGTACAACAGCGCGGGCGAGTCGGCGAAGAGCGGCCCGGTCGGCGCGACGACCACCGGCTGCACCCAGCCGGCCGGTGGCCGCGGCGCTCCGTACCTGTACATGGGATGGGGCGACCCACCAGCACCGGCCACGGTCATGTCGGCGACCGGTGTCAAGTGGTTCACCATGGCGTTCGTGCTCTCCGGCGGCGGCTGCACCCCGGCGTGGGACTCGACCCGGCCGCTGACCGGCGGTGTCGACCAGCAGGCCATCAACGCGATCCGCGCCGCGGGCGGTGACATCGTGCCGTCCTTCGGCGGCTGGAGCGGCAACAAGCTCGGCCCGAACTGCTCGACACCCCAGGCCCTCGCGGGCGCCTACCAGCAGGTGATCGACGCCTACGACCTGAAGGCGATCGACATCGACATCGAGAACTCCGACGAGTTCGAGAACGACACCGTGCGGAACCGGATCCTCGACGCGCTGAAGATCGTCAAGCAGAACAACCCCGGCATCCAGACGATCGTCACGTTCGGCACGACGACCACCGGCCCGAACTACTACGGCAACCAGCTGATCGAACGCGCCGCCGCGATCAACGCGGGCATCGACGTGTTCACGATCATGCCGTTCGACTTCGGCTCGGGGAACATCGGCGCCGACACCATCAACGCGGCGGAGGGCCTGAAGAACAAGCTCAGGTCCGCGTTCGGCTGGACCGACGCCCAGGCGTACGCCCACATGGGCATCTCCGGCATGAACGGCCTCTCCGACCAGCAGGAGATGACGTCGCTGGCCACCTGGACCCAGATCCGCGACTGGGCCAAGAACCGCGGCCTCGGCAGGCTGGCGTTCTGGTCGGTCAACCGCGACCGGCCTTGTCCCGGTGGCGGCGTGGTGAGCAACTGCAGCGGGATAGCCCAGAACAACTGGGACTTCACGCGCGTCACCGCGGGGTTCTGAGGAACGCGGGCCCCCTCCCTCCCGTCACAACCTGACGTGGAGGGAGGGGGTCCGATGGTGTCGTTCGCACCCGAAGTGCCCGGTCACGCGCCGCTGGTGGTGCGGACCAGGTCCGGCACGACCGCGCTGTACGCGATGCTGCTGGTGTCCGCGGCGCTGCTGGTCGTGCTGCACGTGGCGGTGCCGGTGGCCTCACTCGTGCTCAGCACGCCCCTGTTCCTCGTGATCGTCCCGCCGCTCCTGCTCCAGCTGTACTTCACGGTGCTCATCCTGCGGGAGTACCAGGGGCTGCTCGGGCCGCAGCTCGCCGCCGACCACACCGGGGTGTGGGTCCGCACCGGGCTCGGGCGCCGCCCGGAGACCGTGTTCCTGCCGTGGTGCGCCGTCGACGGGATCGACACCGCGAAGGGCCCCGTGGTGCGGATCACGAGCAGGCAGGGTGAGGCGCTCTTCCCGGCCCGTCCGCACTGGCGGGTGCGGTCGCTGCGCCGCCGGTTCGGCACCGCGTTCATCGTCGACGGCCGCCGCTGCGCCGAGCCGGTCGAGGTGATCGCGCACCGGCTCGCGCAGTGGCGCCGGTGAGCTGCCGGTCGCGGGGGTGGCCCTACCCGACCGTCGCCAGTTCCCCGCGTAGCGCGGCGATCGCCTTCGGGACGTTGTTGACGCACAGCGCGTCGACGCCTGCGTCGAGAAGCTGCTGCGCGAACGACACCGTCGGGCACCACGCGAGGAACTCCCGGCCGCTGGCGTGCACCGTCTCGACCACGTACTCGAGCGGTCGCTGCAGCTCCGTGGGCTCCCGTTCGTTGGGGCGCAGCGAGCCCCAGTGCGGGGCGAGCACCTGCACGTCGAGGTGTCCCGCCATCGCCACGGCCTGGCCGATCGGGAACTCGACCCAGGTCAGCAGGCCGCGCGGCACCGAGGGGGCGACCTCCTTCGCGATGTCGAGCGCACCGGCGTCGAACGAGCTGATCAGCGTCGGCCGTCGGCGGGCCTCCCGCTGGGCGACCCTGGCCAGCTGCGCCATGGTGGTGCCCGCGCGGTCGCGGGTGGCGTCCTCCATCGACGTCTTCACGTCGAAGTCGATGCCGACGCCGTCGGGCAGTGCCGCCAGCAGTTCGGCCAGGTCGAGGGCGCCGTCGCCGGTGGCTTCGGTGCCGGTGATGTCGGCGTAGAACACGCCGTCGGCGTTCGCCGGGTTGTGCGCCACGACCAGGCGGTCGTCCGACGTGCGCCGGACGTCCACCTCCACCCAGTCGATGCCCAGTGCCGCGGCGGCGAGGAACGACTCGAGAGTGTTCTCCGCGATGCCCTCGACCGTGCCCCGGCCCAAACCACGATGTCCCAGGAGCGTCGGCCCGGGACCGAAGAGTCTGCCGTCCATAGCGCGCCGACACCGGCGCGCCAGCAGCGTGGGAACGGGTCGGTCCGCTCCGAGCTGCTCAGGCCGCCGAGGTGACGGTCTTGCCCACCTCCACGTTGGCACGTTCGAGGTCCCCGGCGAAGTCCACCTCCACCACGAAGAACTCGGAGATGTCCAACGCCAGCACCGGCATGCCGGCCGTCTCGATCGCGGACTCGATGCCGCGTTCGAAGTAGTCGGTGTCGGTGCAGCCCTCCAGGTGCTCGACCAGCGTCGACCGGTCGGCCGACGCGATGTAGTTGATGCCGACGGCCTCACCGAAGCCGTCGACCACCGATTTTGACAGCTCCCGGATGAGTCCGTCGACCGAAGCGGTGTACTTCACTTCTTCTTCACCGCAAGCTTCCGTGTTGACACACACGAAGCTGCGGTCCGCCGCGACCGCCGCCGCGACCGGTTCGAGCAGCTTCCGGTCGAACACGACGTCGCCGTTGAGCCACAGCACGCCACCCGGTTGGCACAGCCGCAGCGCCTTGAGCAGGCTCTTCGACGTGTTGGTGTGCTCGTAGCGCTCGTTGTAGACGAACCGGGCCAGCGGCGCGGCCCGCATGATCTCCTCTGCGTGGAAACCGACGACGATCGTGACCTCCGGGTCGGTGAGCCCGGCGGCGAGGTTGTCCAACTGCTGGCGCATGATGCTGCGGCCGTCGGCGAGCGGGGTCAGCGGCTTCGGGTGGGGCATGCCGAGCCGGGTGCCCATACCGGCGGCCAGGATCACGACGTTCATGCGGGCACCTCCATGGTGGTGGGAGCGGAGCCTGCGGCGCTCGCGGAGTGGACCATCGGCTCCGGAGCGGACAGGTTGGCGTCGCGGGTGCGGACCGCGTCGTCGATCGCGGCGAGGAAGCGGGTGGTGCTCTCCCCCGGCGCCAGGTCGCCGAAGTACAGCTCGCGCACGGCGGCGCGGGCCGCGCGGTACTCGTCGTGTTCGAGGCGCATGCGCACGGTCTCGGTGAGACGGCCGATGGTGGCCGAGTCGATCACGTCGGCGCACCGGCTCACCGCCGCGTCGGTGTGCAGCTTCTCCCGGTCGTCGTACCGGTCGGCGATGAAGATCGGCTGGTGCTGGCGCAGGTAGAGGAAGTCCAGCCCGACCGACGACACGTCGGTGATCATCAGGTCGCAGCCGGGGAACACGGCGAGGATGTCGCCCTGCTCGGCGACGACGTGCTCGCCGCCCGCCCTGCCGATGCGGCGGACGATCTCCCGGTGCGCCGCCGCGACGTCCGGGATGGGGCTGACCGCGACCCGGGGGTGCGGCTTGTACACGAGCCGGACGTCCGGGACCGCGAGCACCTTCGCCACGATCGCCGGGCCGAACACGTCGACGGACGTGTAGTTGTTGGAGGCGTTCTCCCCCTCCCACGTCGGCGCGTAGAGGACTGTCCTCTGTGTACTCGGCGGCAGCGAGGGCGCCGGGCGCAGGTCGAGCTGCGGGCGGCCGACCGGCACGAGCCTCGACTCGTCGAACTCCATCAGCGCCACGCGGTGCCGCCGCCGGGCCGCCTCACCGGCGACGAACACCCGGTCGTAGGCCTTGACCTGGTTCGAGACCATGCAGACCTTGTCGCTCTCGCCGTGGTTCACGTGCACGTGCAGTACGTGCCGCTGCATGAGCGAGTGGAAGTTGTGCACGGAGTTGTTGACGTACACGGCCACCTTGAAGTCGCTGGCCTCGTAGAGCTGCACGAGGTCGGGGAACGCCGGCGCGAGGACGGTCCGCAGCGGGGTGGCCAGTTCCTCGTAGGTCTTCCGGTTCCGGGTGATGATCGTGACCGGGTGCTCGCGGTCGAGCCGTTCCAGCACGGGGAGCCACTGTCTGAGCTGGTAGAACTTGCGCGGGTCGTCGGCGAAGTAGACGGCGACGGCCCCGGGGACGGCGGTACCCGGCTCATAGCCCGCGGGCATGGGTCCCGCCGGGGTGTCGAGGAGACGGCGGACGTCACCGGCCTTTTTGCGGTTGCCGAACAAGCCCACGGGCAGGACTCCAAGAGGGTGGTAGCGATGGGGGTGGCCGAGACTCCTCCGGCCGCCTACATCATGAGGGCTACGGCACCCGATGTCCAAGTCCTGTACCCGTGCGGGAAACCCAACGTTCACGAATCGTTGCGTGCCGGTAGCGCCGGACGACCAGCTCGGCCACCCCGGGGTGCGCGCCGAGCGGCGCCGAGGTCACCTCCGCGCCCCGCCGCGACGGCGCGCCGGTGGAAGAGGCCGGGCGCGAGGAACCAGCTCGCGACGGCGGCGCCCGGTTCGAGCACGTCGGTGAGCGCGGGCTCCGCCGTCGCGACGAACCCGACCCGGTCGGCGCCGAGCCTGCGGGCGGCGCGGTACACCTCGGCACGGGCACGGCGGTCCGACGACCCGGCCGCGGCGAGCACGACCGGCCGCCCAGGCACCCACCCGGCCTCGACGAGCCGGTGCCGCGCCACGGTCACGAGGTCGAGCCCCAGGTGCGGGGTGAGCACCGCGGGCGCACCGGCCGCGGCGATCTGCTCCGGGAGGTCGACCTGCACGTGGTACCCGGCGGCGAGGAACGCGGGCACGACCACCGCCGGGCCGGGGCATTCCCGGAGCACGTCGGTGACGTTCGGCCCCCGGACGTCGGCGAACGCGACCCGCACGTCGGACAGGCGCCGCCGGACGAGATCGGCGAGCGCGTCGACGACCGCCGCGCCGGCCGGGTCCCTGGTCCCATGGGCAACGAGCACACAGGTCACGAGGGCTCCAAGGCCAACCGGTAGCCGCGCTTCACGACCGTCGTCACCAGGTTCGGGGTGCCCAGCGCGGCACGCAGGCGCCCCACCGCCGTCTCGACCGCGTGCACGTCCACTGTGTCCTCCCGGCCCGAGTGCCTGCGCAGCACCCCGGCGAGCACCCGTCGCGACAGCACCCGGCCGGGGTGCTCGGCCAGCGCGCGCAGCACCGCCATCGGCGCCGGCGGCACCGGCCGCAGCTCGTCGTCCACCAGCACCGCCTGCCCGCGCAGCTCCAGCTCGCACCGGCCGACCTTCACCCGCGTCGCCCGCGCGGGCAGCGCCACCGCCAGCTCCCGCACCAGCGCACCGATCCGGGCCCGCGCGGGCTGGATCACCGGCACCCCGACGCGGGCGAGCGGGCTGGCCGTGATCGGCCCGACGCACACCACGAGCACCCGGTACCGCAGCGCGTCCAGCACCGGTTCGAGCCGGTCCTCCTCGGCCGCGGTCCGCAGGACGCTCGCCGCGGCGGGGGCGCTGGTGAACGTCAGCGCGTCCACCTGACCCGCCACCAGCGCGTCGAGCAGGCGCGACAGTGGCGCCGGGTCGGCAGGCCCGGTCCACCGGTACACCGGCACCTCCACCACCTCGGCGCCCGCGCCGCGCAGCACGTCGACGAAGTCCCGCAACGGTTCCCCGTGCAGCTGCACCGCGATCCGCTTCCCCGCCACACCGGCCGCCAGCAGGTGCTCCAGCAGCTCCGCACTGCCCTCCGACACCGGCGCCCACGCCTCGACCAGTCCGGCCGCGCGCACCGCGCCCTTCGCCTTCGGGCCGCGGGTCAGGACCGTCGCCTTGCCGAGCGCGGCCAGGAGGCCCTCGCCGAGTCCCCAGCCCTCGGCGGCCTCCACCCAGCCGCGGAACCCGATGCCGGTGGTGGCGACCACGAAGTCCGGCGGCACGTCGATGACGGCCCGTGTCCGCAGCAGCAGGTCCTCGTCGTCGGCGAGCGGGATGAGCCGGATCGCCGGTCCGAACAGGACGGCAGCACCCCTGCGCGCGAGCAGTGCGCCCAGCTCGTCGGCGCGGCGGGCGGCGGTGACACCCACCGTGTAGCCGGCCAGCGGGGCGGTCACGGGCGGCCGACCAGGATGGTGCCGCCCTCGACCCGCACCGGGTACACCGCGACCGAGACCGCCGGGTCGTCCACACAGGATCCGGTGGTCAGGTCGAAGTGCTGCTTGTGCATGGGTGAGGCCACGACCGGCACCCCGCCGAGGTCGCCGACGAGGCCGCGCGAGAGCACCGCGGCGCCGCTGAACGGGTCCACGTTGGACAGCGCGTGCACGGTGCCGTCGGCGGTCAGGAAGATCGCCACCTGCTCGTCGTTCGCCAGCAGCGCGGCCACCCCTCTGCCGGGGATCAGCGCGGTCAGCGCACAGACCGGCGTCCACACCTCCAGCGCGGTCACCTGGTCACCGCCACCGGCAGACCGAGCGGGACCGGCTGGCCACGCTCCTCGCGGAACGAGATCGTCGGGTCCGGGGTGTCCGGCGCGTTCACGAACGACGTGAACCGGGCCAGCTTCGCCGGGTCGCCGAGCACACCGGCCCATTCGTCCGCGTACGACCCGACGTGCTTGGCCATCGCCGCGTCGAGGTCATCGCAGATGCCGAGGCTGTCGTCCACGATCACCTCCCGCAGGTGGTCGACACCGCCGTCGAGGGACTCGAGCCAGGCGGCCGTGCGCTGGAGCCGGTCGGCCGTGCGCACGTAGAACATCAGGAACCGGTCGATGTAGGTGAACAGGTCCGCCGTGGGCACGTCGGACACGAACAGCTCCGCGTGCCTCGGCGTGAACCCGCCGTTGCCGCCGACGTAGAGGTTCCAGCCGTGCTCGGTGGCGATCACGCCGAAGTCCTTCGACCGCGCCTCCGCGCACTCCCGCGCACAACCGGACACCGCCGCCTTGATCTTGTGCGGGGCCCGCAGGCCCCGGTACCGCAGCTCCAGCTCGATCGCGAGCCGCACCGAGTCCTGCACGCCGTAGCGGCACCACGTGTCGCCGACGCACGACTTCACCGTCCGCAGCGCCTTGCCGTAGGCGTGCCCGGACTCGAACCCGGCGTCGACGAGCCGCCGCCAGATCCGCGGCAGCTGGTCGACGGTCGCGCCGAACAGGTCGATCCGCTGCCCCCCGGTGATCTTGGTGTACAGCCCGAAGTCCTGCGCCACCTGTGCGATCACCATCAGCTTCTCCGGTGTGATCTCGCCGCCGGGGATGCGCGGTACGACCGAGTAGGTGCCGTTGCGCTGCATGTTCGCGAGGAAGTGGTCGCCTGTGTCCTGCAGCGCGGCCTGTTCACCGTCGAGCACGTGCCCGTTGCCGAGCGACGCGAGCATCGACGCGACCGCGGGTTTGCAGACGTCGCAGCCGGTCCCGGTGCCGTAGCGGGAGACGAGCTCGCTGAACGTGCGGATGCCGGTGGACCGCAGGATCTCGAACAGCTCGGACCGCTTCCTGGTGAAGTGCTCGCACAGCGCGGTGGACTGCTCGACACCCGCGGCGGCCAGGAGCTGCCTGAGCATCGGCACGCACGAGCCGCACGTCGTGCCCGCCCTGGTGCACGCCTTGAGCGCCGGCACGTCCGCGCAGCCCTCGGTGATGGCGCCGTGGATCGCGCCTTTCGTGACGGCGTTGCACGAGCAGACCTGCGCCTCGTCGGGCAGCGCACCGATCCCGACGGCGGCGGCGCCGGCCGGGGCGATCATGGCGGCCGGATCACCGGGCAGGTCGCGGCCGACCAGCGGGCGCAGCAGCGGGTACTGCGCCGCGTCGCCGACGAGCACGCCGCCGAGCAGCGTCTTCGCGTCGTCGGAGACCACGAGCTTCTTGTAGGTGCCCGCGACCGCGTCGTTGAACACGACCTCGAGCGCGCCCTCGGTCGTCGCGTGCGCGTCGCCGAAGCTGGCGACGTCCACGCCGAGCAGCTTCAGCCTGGTCGAGGTGTCACCGCTCTCGAACGCGGCCTGCCCGCCGAGCAGCCGGTCGGCGACCACCTCGGCCATCGCGTTGCCCGGCGCGACGAGCCCGTACACGACGCCATCGACACACGCGCACTCGCCGATCGCGTAGATGGCCTGGTCGCTGGTGGCGCAGTCGCTGCCGACCGCGACACCGCCGCGCGCCCCGACGTCGAGTCCGGCCGCGCGGGCCAGCTCGTCGCGGGGCCGCACACCGGCAGAGAACACGACGAGGTCGACGTCGAGTTCGGTACCGTTGCCGAGCCTGGCGAGCAGCCGGCCGCGGTCGGCTTCGATGGACTGGGTGCCGGTGCCGGGGTGCACGGTCACGTCGAGCCGTTCGATGAGCATGCGCAGCAACCCGCCGCCGCCGTCGTCGACCTGCAGTGGCATCAGCCGCGGCGCCAGCTCGACGACGTGCGGGGACAGTCCCATGTCCCGCAACGCCTTCGCGGCCTCCAGTCCGAGCAGGCCACCGCCGACGACCAGCGCGGCGCGGCGGCCACGCGCGGCCTTCTCCGCGTCGGCGCGGATCGCGTCGAGGTCCTCGATGGTGCGGTAGACGTGACAGCCGGGCAGGTCGTGGCCGGGCACCGGCGGCACGAACGGGTAGGAGCCGGTGGCGAGCACCAGCGCGTCGTAGGCCACGGTGGCGCCACTGCGCGTGGTGACCTCCTTCGCCGCCCGGTCGATGCCCACGACCGGGTCGCCGAGGTGCAGGCCCACCAGCTCGTCGCCGTCGTGGGTGGCGCCGTCGAGCTGGAGTGCCAGTGGATCCCAGGTGTCCACGTAGGACGTGAGGGCGACCCGGTCGTAGGCGGGCCGGGACTCCTCGGCGAACACCTCCACCCGCCACTCACCCGTGACGTCCTTCTCGCGCAACGACTCCACGAGCCGGTGCCCGACGGGTCCGTTGCCAGCCACCACAAGTGTTCTCGGCATGAGTCACACCCCCGCGTGCGCGAGGCTCGGGACGCGGGCGACCGCGAAGCTCCTGCGCAGGTAGTAGAACCAGGTCATGAACGCGAAGACGACGTAGGCGGCGAGGAACACGTACAGCGCCGAGGTCGACCAGTCGTCATTGGCCGCCGCCACCGCCTGCTTCTCGGCGAGGGTCTGCGCGGCCGTCACCTTCGCGGTGACCCCGAGGCTCGCCTGCCGGAAGATCAGCTGGATCAGGAACCCGCCGAACGCGCCGACCGCCCCGGCGATGCCGATCACCGCGGCGGCCTGCCGCTTGTACCGCAACGCGGTCACCGCCTTGTCGAGGCCCTTCTCCGCGACCTCCTTGCGGCCCAGCTCACCGAAGATCACCGGGATCATCCGGTACGTGGAGCCGTTGCCGGCACCCGAGAGCAGGAAGATCACCATGTAGGAGGAGAAGAACAACGCGAAGCTGTGCGCGTTCACGCCGACGATGGCGAGCGCGGTGAACACGCCCATGCCGACGAAGCACCACAGCGTCACCCGCGCGCCGCCGACGCGGTCGGACAGCCAGCCGCCGAACGGGCGGGCGACCGAGCCGATCAGCGCGCCGACGAACCCGAGGCCCGCGAGATAGGTGGCGATGAACGGGTTCTGTGCGAGGAACTCGGGGAAGGTGTTCTTGATGACGAGCGGCAGCGCGAACGAGTAGCCGATGAACGAGCCGAACGTGCCGATGTAGAGGATCGACATGATCCACGTCTGCCCGTGCCGCAGCGCGGACACATAGGACCTCGTGTCGGCCCTGGCGTGGGTGATGCTGTCCATGAACAGCCACGCGCACAGCGCCGCGACCACCACGAACGGGATCCAGATCAGCCCGGCGTACGCGAGGTGCACCTCGTGCCGCGGCAGCCGCGCCGCCGCGGCGGGCACCCCGATGATCACCACGAGCGGCACGACCAGCTGCACCACGGCGACCCCGAGGTTGCCGCCCGCCGCGTTCAGCCCGAGCGCGAAGCCCTTCCTGCGTTCCGGGTAGAAGAACGAGATGTTCGCCATCGACGAGGAGAAGTTGCCGCCGCCGGCACCCGCGGTGGCCGCGCACGCCAGCAGCACCCAGAACTGGGTGTCGTGGGGCTGGCTCGCGAGCCACCCGCTGGGCACCACGACCGCGAGCAGCAGCGACGGGAGCAGCAGCAGGCTCGCGCTGATCACCGTCCACAGTCGACCGCCGAAGCGCGGCACGGCGAAGGTGTACGGGATGCGCAGCGCCGCCCCGATGAGGTTCGGCATGGCGGTCAGCCAGAACGTCTCCGACAGCGTCATGGGCAGCCCGGCGTTCGCCAGGTTGATCACGACCACCGACCACAGCACCCAGATGGCGAACCCGAGGTGCTCGGCGAAGATCGAGAAGACCAGGTTCTTGCGTGCGATCCGTTTGCCCGTTGCCTCCCAGAACCGTTCGTCGTCGGGGTCCCAGTCGTCGATCCAGCGGCCCTTGCGGCGGGTGACGGTGGTGGTCGTCGAGGGTTCGATCGTGGCGGTCAAGTCGCGGTCTCCTCGGGAGCTTCTGGCGGCGGCCGGGGTGGGCTCAGGCCGTGCCTTCGTCGGCGGTGGCGAGCCAGTCGGCGAACGCGGTGACGGTGTCGCGGCAGCCGCCGCAGCCCGTGGTCGCGCGGGTCGCCTGCGCGAGGCCGGCCACGCCGCGGGCACCGCCGCGCCACGCCTTCACCAGCTGGCTCTTGCTGACGGTGTTGCAGCGGCACACCGTTGTCGCCGCGGGCAGGTCTGCCGGGCTGTGCGCGGCCGAGGCACCCGGTGGGAGTGCGCGGCCGAGCAGCAGCGCGAGTCGGTCGGACGGCGCGGGGATCCCCCGGTCGTACAGCTGTGTGATCGCGGCGGCCGCGTCCGGCGCGCCGAGCAGGATGGCGCCGGTCACGCGGTCGTCGCGCAGGACGAGCTTGGCGTACCGGCCGCCCACCGGGTCGGACAGGCACAGCACCTCGGCCTCGGCGCTGTCCAGCCCGGCGTGCACGTCGCCGAGCGCGGCGAGGTCGACGTCCTTGGCCTTCAGCCGGGTCACGACGGGCGTGCCGCGGTAGCGGGCTGCCGGGTTCGCGCCGGTGAGCAGATCGGCGAGCACGGCGGCCTGCTCCCACGCGGGCTGCACGAGCCCGGCGACCGTGCCGGGGTGCTGTGCGCAGTCGCCGATGGCGTGGACCCGGAAGTCGTCGGTGCGCAACAGGTCGTCGACGACGACACCGCGTTCGACGGTCAGCCCGGCGTCGCGGGCGAGCCCGGTCTCGGGGACGACCCCGGCGGACACGACGACGAGGTCGGCGGCCACGTGGGTGCCGTCGTCGAGCTTGAGGCCGTCGCCCGGCACGAACCTGGCGGCCTTCACACCCAGCCGTACCTCGATGCCCAGCGTGGCGAGCCGGGCCGCGAGGACCGCGCCCGCGCCGGGGTCGAGCTGGCGTTCCATCAGGTGCCCGACCGGGTGCACGACGGTGACGAGGTTGCCCCGGCTCGCGAGGCCCCGCGCGGCCTCGAGCCCCAGCAGCCCGCCGCCGACGACCGCGACCGGCGCGCCGGGCCTGGACGCGGCGACGATCTGCTCGCAGTCGTCGAGGGTGCGGAACGCGACCGCGCCCGGCGCGGGTGCCCCGTCGACGACGAGGCCCTCGGTGGGCGGGAGCCACGGGCGGCTGCCGGTGGCGAGCACCAGCGCGTCGTAGTCCACGGCGGACCCGTCGTCGAGCGCCACCGTTCTTGCCGCGCGGTCGATGCCGGTGACGGTGGTGCCGAGCCGCAGGTCGACGTCGTGCCTGGCGGCCCACCCCTCGTCGTGGAGGCGGACCATCTCCGGGGTCATGCCGCCACCGACCACACTGGACAGCAGGATCCGGTTGTACGCGGGGTGCCGTTCGGCGCCGAGGACGGTCACGGTGCCGTTCTCGGTGTCCCGCCCGCGGATCTCCTCCGCGAGCCGGGCCCCGGCCATGCCGTACCCGACGATGACGATGCGCCTCATGTGACGGCCTCCAGTCGCACGGCGCACACCTTGAACTCGGGCATGCGGCTGGTCGGGTCCAGCGCGGGGTTGGTGAGCAGGTTCGCCCGCGCGGCGCCGGGGAAGTGGAACGGCAGGAACACGAGGTCGACGCGGATCGACGGCACGTACCGCACCCGCGCCCGGACCGTGCCGCGCCGGGAGGTGACGTCGGCGAGGTCGCCGTCCGCGACCCCGGCCCTGGTCGCGGTGTCCGGGTGCACCTCCACGTACGCCTCGGGCACGGCCGCCATCAGCTCGGGCACCAGCCGGGTCTGCGCGCCGGACTGGTAGTGCGCCAGCACCCGGCCCGTGGTGGCCTGCAGGGGGAACTCGTCGTCGGGTGGTTCCGCGGGTCCACTGTGGTCGACCGCGACGAACCGGGCGCGCCCGTCGGGGAAGGCGAACCCGTCGAGGAAGGCACGCGGGGTGCCGGGGTGGTCGGCCGACGGCACGGGCCAGTGCAGTGCCGCCCCGTCCCGCAACCGGTCGTAGGAGATCCCCGCGTAGTCGGCGACCCCGCCCGCGGACGCGCGCGCCAGCTCGTCGAACACGCGCTCCGCGTCGTCGGGGAACCGGTCCGCCGGCTGCCCGAGCCTGGTCGCGAGCCCGCGCAGCACCGCGAGGTCGGTCCGCACCCCGGACGGGGCGGTGACCGCCCTGCGCCGCAACAGGACCCGGCCCTCGAGGTTGGTCATCGTGCCGTCCTCCTCGGCCCACTGCGTGACCGGCAGGACCACGTCCGCGACCGCCGCGGTCTCGGACAGCACGACGTCCGCGACCACCAGCAGGTCCACCTCGGACAGCCGGCCCGCGATCCGCGATGCGTGCGGCGCGGACACGAGCACGTTGCTGCCGAACACCAGCAGCCCCTTCGGTGCGGAGTCGAGCAGCTCGTAGGCCGACCGGCCGGGACCGGGCAGCGAGTCCGGGTCGACCCCCCACACCGCCGCGACGTGCGCGCGGGCGGCCGGGTCGTCGAGCTTGCGGTAACCGGGGAGCTGGTCGGCCTTCTGCCCGTGCTCGCGGCCGCCCTGCCCGTTGCCCTGCCCGGTGAGGCAGCCGAAACCCGACCCCGGTGTGCCGGGCAGTCCCAGCGCGAGCGCGAGGTTGATCCAGGCGCTGACGGTGTCCGCGCCGCGTGCGTGCTGCTCGGTCCCCCGTCCGGTCAGCACGTAGGCGTTGCCCGCGGCGGCCAGCATCGCGGCGGCGGCCCGCTGGTCGGCGGCGGCGACCCCGGTCACCCGCTCGACCCGCTCCGGCCACCACGCGGCCGCCACCCGCCACACGTCGTCGAAGCCGGTGGTGCGGGTGGTGAGGTAGTCGTGGTTCAGGTGGCCGTCGGCGACCACGGCGTGCAGGATGCCGAGCGCGAGCGCGAGGTCGGTGCCCGGCGCGGGCGCCAGGTGCAGGGTCGCCAGCTCCGCGGTGGCCGACCGGCGCGGGTCGACCACGATCAGCTCGGCACCCCGCAGGTGCTGCACGAACGGCGGCATCGTCTCGGCCGGGTTGCCGCCGACCAGCAGCACCGCGTCCGCGGCACGCAGGTCCGCGACGGGGAAGGGCAGCCCGCGGTCCATCCCGAACGCACGCGTCCCGGCCGCCGCGGCAGAGGACATGCAGAACCGTCCGTTGTAGTCGATCTGTGCGGTGCCGAGCGCGACGCGGGCGAACTTGCCGAGCAGGTAGGCCTTCTCGTTGGTGAGCCCGCCGCCGCCGAACACCGCGACGGCGTCGCGGCCGTGTCTTGCCTGCAGGTCGATGACGCGGTTCGCGACGAGGTCGAGCGCGTGGTCCCAGCTCGCCGGCCGCAGCTCACCGTCCACCCTGACCAGTGGGGACGTGAGCCTGCCCGGCGAGTCGAGCAGGGTCGATGCGGTCCAGCCCTTCTGGCACAGACCACCCCGGTTCGTGGGGAAGTCGCGGGGCTGGATCCCGGTGCCCGTCATCCGCATCCCGCACTGGAGCGCGCAGTAGGGGCAGTGTGTGTCGACGGTGCCGGTGCTCGGTGACAACGGGCTGGCGGCGATCGTCACGCGCTGTCCTCCTCGGTTCGGCTGGGAGCGACGCTATGGAGCGCGTGTTACCCGCAGGTTCGCGAATGTTTCAGCCATGCGACATTGCCCGCCCCGCGTCCGGTCGCCGACAGTGAGAGTGCCGGGGCGAGCTCGCCACGCTGCGGAACGGATAGCGCACGGACTGTTCCGTTCGGCACATTCGCGGCATACGATCCGGAACGATGGCGAGGGTCGTGTTCCGGGTGCTCGGACCTCTCGAAGCCGAAGTCGAGGGGCGCCCTGTCGCGCTCGGCGGACCCAAGCCGCGCCTGCTGCTCGCAACCCTCCTGATGCGGCCGAACACCGCGGTCAGCACCGACGTTCTGGTGGATGTGCTGTGGCCCACCTCGCCGCCGCGGTCGGCGGCCGCCAACGTGCGGACCTACGTGCACGGCCTGCGCCGCCTGCTCGACAACCGCATCGAGCACCGGCCCGGCGGGTACCTGCTGCGGGCCGAGCCCGGCGAGATCGACCTGTACCGGTTCGAGGAGACCCGCGACCCGGACCTGTGGCGCGGCCGGTTCCTCGCCGACCTGCCGGAGAGCCCGGTGTTCGAGGCGACCGCCGCTGCGGCCACGGAGCTGTGGCTGTCCGCCCGCGAGGACCGGCTGCGGGCGCGGATCGACCGGGGCGAGCACGACGCCGCGGCCGCCGAGCTGCGCGGCATGCTCCGCGACCACCCGCTGCGTGAGGAGCTGTGGGAGCTGCTCATCAACGCGCTCACCGCCGCGGGCCGCCGCGCCGACGCCATCCAGGCCTACACCGAGGCCGAGCAGGTCCTCCGCGACGAACTGGACGCCGCGCCGGGTGCCGCGCTGCTCGCCGCGCTGTCGCCGGTCTGCCAGCTGCCGCTGGACCTGCCGGACTTCACCGGCCGCGACGACCTCGTCCACGACCTCGTGCGGCAGGTCCGCAACCGGGACCGGCCCACCGTGGTCGTGCTGTCCGGGCCGCCGGGGGTCGGCAAGTCCGCGGTGGCGGTGCGGGTCGCCCACCTGGTGCGGGCCTCCTTCCCCGACGGTCAGCTGCACCTCGACCTGGCGGGCACGTCGGCGTCGCCGCGCAGGCCCGCCGACGTGCTGGCCGAGCTGCTGCGTGCCGTGGGCCACGCCGAGTTCCCCCGCGGTGTCGCGGCGCGGGCGGCGCTGCTGCGGTCCGCGCTCGCCGCCCGCCGCGTGCTGCTCGTGCTCGACGACGCGGCGAACGCCGCCCAGGTCGCGCCGCTCCTGCCCGGCGCGGGCGGGTCGGCCGTGCTGGTGACGAGCCGCGTCATGCTGCCGGACCTGGTGGGCGCACGGCCGGTGGAGCTGGACGTGCTGGCGGACGCGGAGGCCGCGCGGCTGCTCGAAGGCATCGTCGGCGCCGTCCGCACCCGTGCGGAACCGGAGAGCGCGGCGGCGATCCTGCGGTTCTGCGGGCACCTGCCGCTCGCGATCCGGGTCGCGGGCACCCGCCTCGCGCACCGGCGCGGCTGGACGCTGCGCACCCTCGCGGAGCGGTTGCGCGACGAGCGGCGCCGCCTCGACGAACTGGCCGTCGGCGACCTCGCGGTCCGGGCGAGCGTCGGCCTCACCTACGCGTCCCTGCCGCCGGACGCGGCACGTGCGTTCCGGCTGCTGGGGTTGCTGGGGCCGGTGCGCTGGCCGGGCTGGGTGGTCGGTGCGCTGCTGGACCGGGAGGCCGACACCGACGATCACGTGCTGGACCTGTTGGTGGACAACCACCTCGTCGAGCTGGTGGGGTCCGACGACACCGGCGCGCCCCGCTACCGGCTGCACGACCTGCTGCGCTGCTTCGCCGCCGAGTTGTCCGAGAAGGACGGTTCGGCGGTGGTGCGGGTGCTGACCGGGTACCTCGCGCGGGCGGCGGACGCGGCGGCCGGGATGCCCTACTTCGGTGTGCTGCCGGAGAAGGCGACGCCGATGGCCGCCCCGGCGAGGTGGTTCGACGCGGAACGGCACGCGTGCGCCGCGATGGTGTCGCTCGCGGAGGCGTGGGGCGCCGACGATCTGGCGTGGCGGCTCGCGACCACGCTCGCGCCGTACTTCGACCTGCGCGGCAACCAGGACGACTGGCAGCGCACGCACACGGTCGCGCTCGCGGCGGCCCGTCGGGCCGGGGACCAGCGCGGGGAGGCGATCGTGCTGCGCAACCTCGGCCAGGTCGCCCTGTACCGCGACGCGTACGCCGACGCCAGGTCCGCGTTCACCGCGGCGCAGGCCCTGTTCACGCAGGTCGGCGACCTGCAGGGGGCCGCGGTCGCCCGCGCAGGGCTCGGCACGGTCCTGCGGGTCCTCGGTGAGCACGGGCCCGCCCTCGACCACTGCTACGCCGCGCTCGAGCTGTTCGCGCGGATCGGTGACCGGCACGGCGAGGCGGTGGCGCGGCTCGCGGCGGGCTCGGTGTGGCTCGCGCTCGGCTGCCTCGCACCGGCCGGGCGCTGGTTCACCGACGCGTACGAGCTGTGCGCCGCGATCGGCGACCGGCACCGCGAAGCCCATGCGCTGAAACGGATCGCGTCGCTGCACCAGCAACGCGGCGACCTGACCGCGGCCCGCGAGCACGTCGCGAGGGCGCTCACGATCTTCCGCGAGCTCGACGACGAACACTGCGTCGGCTACACCAACCAGAGCCTCGGTGAGCTGTGTCTGGCCGGCGGTGACCTCGCGGACGCGGACCGGCTGCTCGCGACCGCACTCGACCTGCACCACCGCAACGGCGACCGCCGGTCCGAGGCCGACGTGGCGGAACTGTTGGCCCGCCTGCACGAAACCCTCGGTGACCGGGCGGCGGCGCGGCGACACGCGGACCGCGCACATGCGATCCGCGCGTCGCTGCTGACCGGCACGCTGCCGTGAAGTGCCTTTCGGGCAGCGTGCCGCCCGCCCGCGCTAGCAGCCGGTCGAGCTGGTGATGGAGGTGTTGCCGTAGTACCGGATGTGGACGCCGTTCAGCACGACCCGCTGCACGACGCCGTTGAGACGCTGCTCGTAGTGCAGGTGCGGACCGGTGGATCCGCCGGTGCTGCCGACCTTGCCGATGATCGTGCCGGTGTTGACGTTCTGCCCGACCGACACGTTGAACGAGTTGAGGTGCGCGTACAACGTCTTCCAGCCACCGGAGTGCCGGATCACGAGGTACTTGCCGTAGCTGGTGTTGCCGAGATCCCTCCTGGTCTCCACGACACCGGCGGCGCTGGAGCGCACGTTCTTGCCGAGCGCGCCGCTGCGCTGGAAGTCCACGGAGAGCTGCGGGTTGTGGTTGGTGCGGGTGTTGGCGTTCCACACCTGGCCGCAGTCGAACGGGGTGCGCAGGTTGAGCGCCTGTGCGCCGACGTCCGCGCTCGCCGGGGCGGCGAGCGTGAGCGCCGCCGTGACGGCGGCGACGAACGCACCGATCATGCGGAGTGACATGTGACCTCGCTTCGCGGGGCTGCAGGGACCCCAACCACACCAGGGCGATGTACAAGACTCGTACAAACTCCCGCGCACCACACGTTCGCACGATGTCCCGGTCGGCGACGACGCGTACCATTCTGTGCGCGGAGAGTTCCCAGTCAGGAGGTCGGCATGCTGGTGAGCGGATGTAGCTGCGGGTGTGGTGGTTGCGGTAACAGCGACTGCTGTGGCGGCAAGTGCGGTTGCTGATTCGGCAGTGACTGTCGGGCTCCGGGAACCTGAGAAGGCCCGGAGTCCGACGCTGTGAGAGCCGCGTTACACAGTCGATCTTCACAGCGCGCGTTCACGGGGTACTCAGCGAGCTCACAGGCAGCTCCCGGATCCTCGTTCTTGAGGAGAGCGAGGAGGCCGAGATGCGACCACTACCGGCCTGGCGCACGACCAGCGCCCAGGGGCCCCGCACGGTGAACGCCGACGCCGTGGCCACGTCCGGCGGCGTCGTGGCACTGGCGGACGGCGTCGGCGACAGCGCGGACGCGGCACGGGCGGCGCTGGCCGCGGTCACCGCGGCGGCCCGCGTCCCGTCGGCCGCGGGCCCGGTCGCCGCCCTGTCCGCCGCACACGCCGCGCTGCCGCCGGAAGGCGACTGCGTTCTCGTGGTGGCGCAGCCGTACTCGGGCGGCTACCACATCGGCTGGGTCGGCGACGTGCGCGCGTACGCGTGGGACGGCGTCGCCCTGTGGCAGCTGACGCGGGACCACACGCTCGCCCAGTACTTCCGCGACCACGGCGGCCAGGTGCTGCCACGCATGGAACATCTGGTGACCACGAGCATCCGCACCGCGGCGGCCACCCACTACGGCCTGACCACCACGGGCGCGGCGACCCTCCTGCTCACGACCGACGGCGTGCACAAGATTCTGACCCACGAGTTGATGACCGACATCCTGCGCACGGCCACCGACCCGGCGGCAGCCCTGGTGGCCGCGGCCGTGTCCGAAGGCACGAAGGACAACACGACAGCGGTCATGCTGTCCCGTGCCCCGGCCCCCGCGCTGCCGACCACCCCGCTACCGATCGCCGCCTGACAGCAAGACGTCCCCGAGCACCCGCCACCACGGCACGGCCGACTGCCCGGGCCGACCCCGATCACCCGCACCGCGAGGGGTCGGCCCCCCGCAGGGCGGGCCGGTGCCGTGAAGGGCACGTTCACTGCACAACGAGTGCCGTGAATGGGCCGTTCAGGGCGCCCAGCGCCCTGAACGCGCCTTTCAGGACATTGCCACGCGAAGCCGAGGGTGTCCCGCCATGCCAGTCTACCGCCTCCCACCGACAAAACAAGGGAAGCAAGCCCAACCGTGGATAACCGGACCAGCTGTGGACAACCGCTCGCAGCGTCTGACCGAGAGGCGGCAAACTCGGCGATCGGTTGCTCGTCCCGCCTGTATCCCGACGCGCGTGGACCGCACCAACCGGGCGAGCCCGGCCTTGGGCCTGGATGTGGCTCGCGCACACGCCGACCTCGACCTGGCCGGCGATCGCTCGCGCGGCAACTGCAGCCGCATCGGGTTTCGACAGCGCCCGCAGTGCGCGGACCACGCCGGGTCCGGTGCGACATTCGCGGTCAGTGGTGGTATTCGTGCATCACGGCGTGCCCCCGGCCGCGGCCGATCAGCCACTTGTTCACCGGGACGGTGACCACGAACGCGACGGCCAGCGCGAACGCCAGCGACAGCCAGAACAGCCACGACACGACCCCGGCGTCCATAGCGCCCGGCACGGTCACCAGCACCGCGTTGTCGACGACCTCCATCACGAGGATCGACACGGTGTCCGCGGCCAGCGCGATCCGCAGCGCCTGCCGGAAACTCACGCCCGCTCGCAGCACGCCCCGCATGGTCAGCGCGTAGCCGAACACGAACGCGAGCGCCACGGCCAGCACGATCGTCGCGATGCCGTGCCAGCCGAGTGCCGTGCCGATGACCATGCCGAGCACTTCGCCGATGGCGCAGCCGGTCAGGCAGTGAAGGGTCGCCGACACCGCGGTCGACCACGTTGCTTCAGACATGCCATCTGTATACCCCTAGGGGGTATCGGACGCAAGCCCGCCCGCCGGAGCAACCGTTCCGCGCGCAGCAGCACCGGCCGGTCGACCATCTGCCCGCCGACGGCGCTCGTCCCATCGCCCGCGGCGGCCAGGACCGCGCGTGCCCACGCGATCTCCTCGCCGGAGGGCCGGAACGCCTCGTGCACGACCACGACCTGGCGCGGGTGCACGCACAGCTTCCCCGTGAACCCCAGCTCGACCGAATGCCGGTGTCCGCGCGTGGCGTCCACATCGGACAACGCGGTGGTCACGCCGTCGACCGGCGGCGCGCACGAGCGCCGTCCCGGTGATCGCGCGCGCCAGCCCGTCGTCGAGCCGCAGCCGCAGCCGGTCGCCGAACACGGCCTGGTGCACCGCGGCGTGCCCGCTGGTGAGCGTCATCGACGGCGCCCCGTCGAACCGGTCACCGACCGACAGCTCGTCGAACCGGGACCCGTCCACGATCTCCACGCGTCCTCTCAAACGTCCGGCCAAATGGACTGTAGATGTCCTTGACACCCTGGAGAACGCCCAGTGAAATCGGCCGTACATTTTGTCGGAGGGAGCGCCATGCCGCCCCGACCGCGGCCTGCACTCCCCAGTGGACGTCCGCGCGCACACTGCTTTTCCGAGGAAATCCCGTCGTGAACGGAGCTTGCGGAGTGAACGACCGACACAGCCGCCCCCTTGCCGGGATCACCGTCGTCAGTCTCGAACAGGCCGTCGCGGCGCCGTACGCGACCCGCCAGCTCGCGGACCTCGGCGCGCGCGTGATCAAGGTGGAACGACCGGGCGGCGGGGACTTCGCCCGCCGCTACGACGAGTCGGTCCTCGGCCAGTCGAGCTACTTCGTGTGGCTCAACCGGTCCAAGGAGTCGGTGACGCTGGACGTGAAGCACCCGGCGTCCCGCGAGGTGCTGGACGAGCTGATCGCCGACGCGGACGTGTTCGTCCACAACCTCGCACCGGGCGCGGCGGCCAGGCTCGGCCTGCACGCGCAACCGTTGCGGGCACACAACCCCCGGCTCGTGCACTGCACGATCTCCGGCTACGGCACCGACGGCCCGTGGGCGCACCGCAAGGCCTACGACCTGCTGGTGCAGTGCGAGACCGGGGTGGTGTCGCTCACCGGCACCGAGGAGGACCCGGCCAAGGCCGGCATCTCGATCGCCGACATCGCCGCGGGCATGTACGCCTACTCGGGCATCCTCACCGCGTTGCTGCGGCGGGCGAACACGGGTGAGGGCACGACCGTCGAGGTGTCATTGTTCGAGGCGCTGGCCGAGTGGATGGGCTCCCCCGCCTACTACACCCGCTACGGTCCGCACCAGCCGAAACGGGTCGGCGCGCAGCACGCGACCATCGCACCGTACGGCCCGTTCACCAGCAAGGACGGCGAACCGGTCGTTCTGGCCGTGCAGAACGAACGCGAATGGGTGGCTCTGTGCGAGCTGCTACTGGGTGACGAATCGGTCGCCACGGACGAGCGGTTCGCCACCAACCCGGCTCGCGTCACCCACCGCGCGGAGCTGAACAAGTTGCTGCAGCAACGTTTCGACGGGCTCAGCACAGCGGATGCCGTCGCGTTGCTCGACCAGGCGGGGGTGGCGAACGGCCGCGTCAACTCGGTGGCCGAGTTCCTCGACCACCCGGTGCTGCGCGAACGCGGGCGGTGGCGCGAGGTGGACAGCCCTGGCGGTGTCATCGAGGCGCTGCGCCCGCCCGCGGACCTCGGCGGGGTGGAACCGGTGATGAACCCGGTGCCGGCACCCGGCGAGCACACCGAACCGATCCTGCGCGCGCTGGGCCGCACGGACGCCGACATCGCGGCACTGCGCGAAGCGCACGCGGTCTGAGGGAAACCATGCTGAGCGAAGAAGAGCAGGCCATCGTCGACACTGTGCGCGAGTTCGTGGACCGCGAGGTGCGCCCGGTGGTGCGCGAGCTGGAGCACGCGAACACCTACCCGGAGCGGCTGATCGAGCAGATGAAGGAGCTGGGCGTCTTCGGGCTCGCGATCCCCGAGCCGTACGGCGAGGTCGCGGTGTCCATGCCGTGCTACGTGCAGGTCACCGAGCAGCTCGCGCGCGGGTGGATGAGCCTCGCGGGCGCGATGGGCGGGCACACGGTGGTCGCCAAGCTGATCACCAGGTTCGGTACCGAGGAACAGAAACAGCGTTATCTGCCCCGCATGGCGACCGGCGAGGTGCGCGCGACGATGGCCCTCACCGAACCGGGTGGCGGCTCCGACCTGCAGGCCATGACGACGGTCGCGCGGCGCACCGCGGACGGCTATGTCGTCAACGGCACGAAGACGTGGATCACGAACTCCCGCCGCTCGGGGCTGATCGCGTTGCTGTGCAAGACGGATCCGGACGCCACCCCGAGGCACGCGGGCATCGGCATCCTGCTGGTGGAACACGGCGAGGGCCTGACGGTGTCGCGTGACCTGCCGAAGCTGGGGTACAAGGGCGTGGAGAGCTGCGAGCTGTCGTTCGCGGACTACCGGGCCCCCGCCTCGGCGCTGCTGGGCGGCAAGGAGGGTGCGGGTTTCGCCCAGATGATGACTGGCCTGGAGACGGGCCGCATCCAGGTGGCATCGAGGGCGCTGGGAGTGGCGCGGGCTGCCCTGGACGACGCGCTGCGGTACGCCAAGGAACGGGAGGCGTTCGGCAAACCGATCTGGAAGCACCAGTCGATCGGCAACTACCTGGCGGACATGGCGACGAAGTACACAGCGGCACGGCAGCTGGTGCTGCTCGCCGCGACGCGCGTGGACGCGGGCGAACGCGCCGACCTGGAAGCGGGCATGGCCAAGCTGTTCGCATCGGAAACGGCGATGGAGATAGCGCTGGACGCGATCCGCATCCACGGCGGCTACGGCTACTCGACGGAGTTCGACGTGGAACGGTACTTCCGCGACGCGCCACTGATGATCGTCGGCGAGGGCACGAACGAGATCCAGCGCAACGTGATCGCCGCGCAGCTGGTGTCCCGCGGCCTACCGGGCTGATGACCCGCGAACCCGCCTACCGGCAACTGGCGAGGACACTGCGCAACGCACTGGTGCAGGGCCGGTACCGCGACGGCGTGCGCCTGCCGACGGAAGCGGAACTGGCGGACGAGTACAAGGTGAGCCGCCAGACCGTACGCAGGGCGTTCCACGACCTGGTGGCGGACGGCCTGGTCCACCGCGTGCGGGGCAGGGGAACGTTCGCCACCCACGCGACGGCCGTTACCTGCGCCAGTTCGGCACGATCGACGACCTGATGGGCCTGTCGATCGACACCAGGCTCGAGATCGTGACCCCACTGCGTCGCCGAGTGGACATCGAAGCCGCGTCTCGTCTACACCTGACGGGTGACGCGGTACACACGGTGGTGTTCCGCCGGATACACAACGACATCCCGTTCTGCGTGACGACGGTGCACCTGCCACCGCACGTGGGCGCGACGCTGGCGGCGGAGCCGGCACTGACGTCACCGGGTGCGACAAGCGCGGTCACGGTGATCGCGATGGTGGACACCCGCTTCCCGATCGGGGCGGCGGAACAGAGCATCACCGCGGTACCGGCCACCTCCCCGGCGACAACCCACCTGCCCTGCCCACCGGGCGACCCCCTGCTGCGAGTGGACCGCACCTACCACTCGACCCGAGGCGAACCGGTGGAACTGGCGATCTCGCACTTCCTGCCGGAGCAGTACTCCTACCGGGTCCACCTCCGCAGAGCGGCACCGTGACCGGCTGCAATGCGCCTAACTGCCTAAAGGATTTGCCTAGGACTCCTAGGTAGCTTACCGTCGCAGCCATGAGACCGGTCACCGAGCGTGAGATTCGCGCATCGTTCGTCAACTGCAGCAAAGGTGCGGCGAAGCGGCTGGCCGTTCCTAGGGAGCTGGCCGCCTCTCCGTGGGACGACCTCGACTTCCTCGGCTGGCGGGACCCGAGCGCCCCCGACCGGGCCTACCTGGTCGCCGAGTCCGGCGACCGTCTCCTGGGCGTCACGCTGCGTCGTGCCAAGCCGACCGCGGGGGCTCGCCGCTCGATGTGCGCGTTGTGCCTCACCACTCACAGCGGCGACGGCGTCGCGCTCATGACGGCACGCAAGGCGGGCAAGGAAGGCCAGCAGGGCAACTCCGTCGGCTCCTACCTGTGCGCGGACCTCGCCTGCTCGCTGTACCTGCGCGGCAAGAAGGAGACGGAACCCGGCGCGCGGGCCCACGACTCGCTGCCGCTCGACCAGCAGATCGCGCGGACCACGGCGAACCTGGCTGCTTTCCTGGACCGCGTCACTCACGGATAGCCGGTGGGCCCCGGCCCGCAACCGGCGCAGCGGCAGGTCGACGGTCTGCAGTGTGGTCTCTCGACGACGACGTGGGCGAGGGCGGCACTCGCTCGCCTGCCTGGCGGCGGCGAGAGCGGCGCGTGCGTGCTCGGTCCCCGGCAGGCATGCCACCTCTCTGGGACGATGGACGGCATGGACGACAAGGAGATCTCGGCCCGCATCGGCTTCCTCATCGACGAGGAGCACAAGCTGGAGCGCGCCGGTCAGGAACCTGACCCCGAGCGGCTGCGCGCCATCGAGGTCGAGCTGGACACCTGCTGGGACCTGCTGCGCCAGCGCCGCGCCCGCCGCTCCGCCGGGGAGAACCCGGACGAAGCCTCGCCGCGCCCCGGCAACGTCGTGGAGGGCTACCTGCAGTAAGGATCACGCTACCGGCGGCAGGACACGCGTTGCGTCGCCGGAACCGTTGCATGTGGACGCGGAGCTGGTGGCACGGGTCCGGTTCGGTGGCGGGCCCGGCCATCGAGGTCATGTTCCGCGAAAGAACCTGACGGCACGAATTGTCGGTGGGCCGGGCTACCGTGTCCGCCATGGACATCCAGGAGATCAACCGCAGGGTCATCGAGCAGTTCCGCGCCGGCGGCGAGATCGAGGGCATGCACCGGGAACGCTTGCTGCTGCTGACGACGAAGGGCGCGAAGACCGGCATCGACCGCACGACACCGCTGATGTTCCATCCGGACGGCGACCGGGTGCTGGTCATGGCGTCGAACGCGGGTGCGCCCAAGGCACCCGACTGGTACACGAACCTGCGCGCCGACCCGTCGGCGACGGTCGAGCGGGACGACGAGACCTATCCGGCGACGGCGACAGTACTGACCGGCGACGAGCGTGCCCGCTTATGGGCGGAGATCACGGCGGCGAACCCGTTCCTCGTCGACCACGAGAAGAAGGCGAACCGACAGATCCCGCTGGTGGCACTGACACGCGCATGAGACTTCTGGGGAGCGTCCCCCCGACCCCCGAGAAACTGATCTGGCTGAACGGCCCTTTCGGTGGCGGCAAGACCCAGACAGCACACGAACTGTCCCGCCGCTCACCCGGAAGCGTGATCTGTGATCCGGAGCAGGCAGGCTTTGGCATGCGCAGAATGCTGCCCCCACCCCTGCGCACCGACTTCCAGAACCTGAGGTCATGGCGCGAGGGCGTGGTGGAGATCCTGGACCTGGTGCTGCGCAAGCACAACGGCCCGGTGATCGTACCCATGACAGTCGTCAACCCCGAGTACCTCAAGGAGACGGTAGGCCGATTACGCGACATGGACCACGAGGTCCACCACTTCTCACTGCTGGCACGCAGGGAAACTGTGCTGAAACGCTTGCGGGAGCGCGGGTTCGGCCACGTGGTGCAGTTCGTCGCGGGCAAGAACGCGACACTGGCCCGCGAAACCTGGGCGATGTCCAAAGTAGACGAATGTCTGACCCGTCTGCAGGACCCCGAGTTCGCGACCCGGGTGTGGACCGACGACCTCACCGTCAAGGAGGTGGCCGACCACGTCGCGGCCAAGGCAGGCGTGCACCTGACCCCGAACACGGACACCCGCCTGCGCGGCTACGCCCGCCGCACGTGGACGAGCCTGAAACACATCCGCTTCGACTGACGTCCGCTCCTGGGGGACGGTCGGTCTGTTCCGGTCCGGTCCGGCCCTGCGGGTCCGGCCTGCTCCGCCAGGCCGCATACGCTGTGCGGGTGGCACAGAGCATCTGGGACGAGCCGACCGCCGGACAGTCGCTGCTGTTGTGCGGAGTCCTCACCACCCGGGGCGAGGACGGCTCCTGGCCCACCACGCGCGTGCTCACCGAATGGCTGCGCGAGGAGGACCCCGCCGCGGACGTCCAGGTGATCGTCGACTCGTTTCCCACCACGGGAACCAACGCCGGGACGCGGTACCGGGCGATCTGGCTCGGCGAGGACGGCGAGATCGGCCTGACCCTGGCGGCGGGCCTGCTGACGATCGACCACGAGATCGCGCCCTACCTGGCGATGATCCGGCTGTGCGCGAACCGGGTCAGGAGCACGGGACCGGTCACGATGTCGAGCACCCGTTTCCACCGTCAGTTCGGGGCCGACCACGCCCACCACGTCCGCACGTTCCCCGCTGTCCTGCGCCGTGAACCGCTCGGCGCGGCCGTCGACATCACCGCCGACGGCGACGGCTGGACGATCACCGCCGGGGACGGGTTCGCCGCGTACGCGGGCGTGCGCAACCTCAGGGACTACGTCCACAGGGCGGTCGACGCGCCAGAGGAACCCGCGCCACGCAAGGAGTACGTCGATCCCGCGCTGCTGCGGGAGCTGGCCGCGACACGACATCCCGCCAGCGACCGGCTCCTCACCCTGCTGACCGAGCTGAACAGCAACTACGAGGCCGGCAACCCGTACGCGACGCTGCTGCTCCACCGCGCCGTGACCACCGGCAACACCGAGGTCGCCGACATGGGCAACCTGCCGCCGCCCGGGTCGCTCGACGCACTCGTCCGCGCCCTCATCGACCGGGGCTGATCACGGCCGCGGGGCGTTGCGCAGGTTGCTGCGGGCCATCTCGACCATCTTGCCCACACCGCCGTTCAGCACCGTCTTGCTCGCCGCCAGAGCGAAACCGCGGACCATCCCGCCCGTGATCTTCGGCGGGATGGACAGCGCGTTCGGGTCGGTCACCAGTTCCACCACCGCGGGACCGGGGTGCGCGAACGCCTTCTCCAACGCCGCCCGCACGTCACCCGGGTCGGTCACCTGCTCCGCGTACAGCCCGCACGCTCGCGCGATCGCGGCGAAGTCGACCTTGGGGTGGTCGGTTCCGTAGTCCGGCAGCCCGTCGACCAGCATCTCCAGCTTCACCATGCCGAGCGAGGCGTTGTTGAACACCACGACCTTCACCGGCACGTCGTAGGCGGACAGCGTCAGCAGCTCACCCATCAGCATCGACAGCCCGCCGTCGCCGGACAGCGACACCACCTGCCTGCCGGGCTGTGCGAGCGCGGCGCCGATGGCCTGCGGCAGCGCATTCGCCATGCTGCCGTGCCGGAACGAGCCGATCACGCGCCGCTCGCCGTTGGGAGTCAGGTAGCGCGACGCCCACACGTTGCCCATGCCGGTGTCCACGGTGAACACCGCGTCGTCCTCGGCGACCTCGTCGACCAGCGACGCCGCGTACTCCGGGTGGATCGGTGTCCGCTGCGCCACCCCGGACGTGTACGCCTCGACGACCTTCTCCAGCTTGCGTGCGTGCCGCAGCAGCATCCGGTCCAGGAACGACCGGTCCGCGCGGGTCCGCAGCAGCGGCAGCAGTGCCTCGACCGTCTCACGGACAGACCCGTGCACCCCCAGCTCGAGCGGTGTCCGCCGCCCGAGGTGCGCGGGCTCGACGTCGACCTGCACCGTCCTGGCCTGCGGCAGGAAGTTGTCGTACGGGAAGTCGGTGCCCAGCAACACGACCAGGTCCGCCTCGTGCATCGCCTCGTAGCACGCGCCGTACCCGAGCAGCCCGTTCATCCCCACGTCGTAGGCGTTGTCGTACTGGATGACCTCCTTGCCGCCGAGCGAGTGCCCGACCGGCGCGGCCAGCGCTTCCGCCAGCGCCATCACCTCGTCGTGTGCACCGGCCGCACCCGCGCCGACGAACAGCATCACCTTCTCGGCCGCGTTCAACCGTGCGGCCAGGTCGGTGACGTCCTCGGCGGACGGCGCCACCGGCGAGGGCGGCACCAGCGTCACCGGCACCGACACCGGCCCGGCCGCGCGCCGGTCGGCCACGTCGCCGGGGATCGACAGCACCGAAACGCCCCGCTTGCCGACGGCGGCCTGCATCGCGATCCGCAGCAGGCGCGGCAGTTGCTCGGCCTCGGACACCAGTTCGCTGTAGTGACTGCACTCGCGGAACAGCTCGGCCGGGTGCGTCTCCTGGAAGAAGCCCGTCCCGATCTGCGTCGATGGGATGTGCGAGGCGATCGCCAGCACGGGCGCACCGCTGCGGTGCGCGTCGTACAGCCCGTTGATCAGGTGCAGGTTGCCCGGCCCGCAGCTGCCCGCGCACACCGTCAGCTTTCCGGTGACCTGCGCTTCCGCCGCCGCGGCGAACGCCGCCGCCTCCTCGTGCCGGACGTGCACCCACTCGATCCCGTCGGTGCGGCGCACCGCGTCGACGACCGGGTTCAGGCTGTCGCCGACGATCCCGTAGATCCGCTCCACACCGGCGTCCCGCAGCGTCCGCACCAGCTGCTCCGCGACCGTCGCCATCCCAGCTTCCCTTCACCGTCCGAAGTCCTACCGTCAGCATCCGCCCCGGCAAACCATGCGTCCAATGCCGCTTCTTCCTACGACCCATAAGCTGAGTGCATGGATCTGGCGGTGCTGCGTCTCTTCCAGCAGGTCGCGAACGGCGCGACGGTCACCGACACCGCCGCCCGCGCCCGGCTCACCCAGCCTGCGCTGTCCAGGGCGCTGCGGCGAGTCGAGCACGAGGTCGGCACCGAGCTGTTCCGGCGAGCGGGCCGCACGCTGGCGCTCACCCCGGCGGGCCACGCGTTCAAGGCACACGCCGAGGCCGTGCTCGACCGCTACGACCAGGGTGTGCGCACGGTCCGCGAGCTGGTCGACCCGGACGCGGGCACGGTCCCGCTCGCGTTCCTGCACACCCTCGGCACGTGGCTCGTCCCGAGGGTGATCCGCGGCTTCCGCGAACGACACCCCCGGGCCCGGTTCGTGTTGCGCCAGCACGGTGAGAAGGGCCTGACCGCCGAACTGCTCGACGGCACCGCCGACCTCGTGCTGACCAGCGACGACCCGGGACTGCCCGCGATCGAGTGGCGGCGGCTGCTCGTCGAGCCGCTGCGCCTGGCCGTGCCGCCGGACCACCGCCTCGCCACCCACGAACGGGTGCGGCTGGCCGACGCGGCCGAGGAGACGTTCATCCTGCTGCGCCCCGGCTACGGCCTGCGTGCCACGGCCGAGGCACTGTGCGCCGCCGCCGGGTTCGCACCCCGGGTCGGGTTCGAGGGCGAGGAGGTCGAGACACTGCGCGGCCTGGTCACCGCGGGCCTTGGCGTCGCGCTGGTGCCACCGCCCCAGAGCTCCTCCCCGGCACCACACCTTCGGGTGACCGATGTCCCGTCCGAACGCGACATTGGTGTCGCGTGGCTCGCGGGTCGGGAGCTGCCGCCGCTGTCGGCCGCGTTCCGCGCCCACGTCCTCGCGGCGGGCGGTTGATCAGGACCCTTCCCCTGCCCGGCTACCGGCGGCGAGAGCCGGGAAATACGGCACCTCCGGGTTGTCGGTGTCCAATGGCACATGTGGTGCGCGGACCAGGCCCAGCTGTACGGACTGCCGCCCGATCAGCGCGTCCATGAGCCAGTCGACGGCCGTGCGGACGCGGTTGCCCGGCATGGCGGCGAGGTGGTAGCCGCGGGTGACGACCTTCGCGGGAAAGCCGCCGAGCGGGATCTTCAGCGGGTTGGCCGCGGCCTGCTTGCCGCCGAGGTCGACGACGAAGCCCAGGTCGTGGTGCTTGTACCGGTTCAGCTTGCCGCCGGTGAGGGACGCGACGACGTTGCGGCCCGCGAGCTTGCCCTGCCGGGACGCGTGCTGAGCGGTCATGGCGGTGATCTCGCCGGGACGGGTCAGGTCGGGGACCGCGGCGGCGTCGCCGCACGCGAAGATCTCCGGGTGCCCCGGCACGGCCAGGGTCGGTTCGACGACGAGGCGGCCCTTCTGCGTGGTCAGGCCGGTCTGCTCGACCACGGGGTCCGGCCGCACACCGACACACCACACCAGCGAGCGGGTCGGCACGACGTCACCGCTCTTCAGCTTCACGCCGTCCGCGGTGGCCTCCTCGACCGTGTCGCCCATGCGGACCTCGACGCCTCGGGAGCGCAGCACCTTGTCGGCGGTCCGCGACAGGCGCGGGTTCAGCTCGGGCAGCACCTTCGGCGCGATGTCGAGCAGCAGCCAGCGGATCTTCTGGTCGCGCAGCTCGGGGTGCCGGTCGGCGATGGCCCTGGTGAACAGCGGTCCCTGCGCGGCGATCTCGGTCCCGGTGTAGCCGGCGCCGACGACGACGAACGTGCAGCGGGCCTCACGTTCGGCCTGGTCGTCGGTCGCGGCGGCCAGTTCGATCTGGCGGATGACGTGGTCGCGCAGGTAGAGCGCCTCCGGAACGCCGCGGAACCCGTGCGCGTGCTCGGCGACACCGGGGATGGGCAGGAGCTTGTTGACGCTGCCCGCCGCGAGGACGAGCCGGTCGTAGCCGAGCTCGTGGTCGCGGCCCTCCGGGTCGGTGTAGGTGACGGCACGGCCGTCCAGGTCGATCTTGCACACGGTGCCGAGGGCCAGCCGCACACCGGGCAGCGCGGCCGGGAGCGACACGGTCACCCGCCTCGGGTCGATGACCGCCGCGGCGACCTCGGGCAGCAGCGGCAGGTAGAGGAAGTAGTCGGTCGGGTTGACCAGGACGATCTCGGTGTCTGCGTCCTCCGGGAGGGACTTGAGCAGCGAGCGGGCCGTTTCGAACCCGGCGAACCCGCCTCCGACGATCACGACGCGCTTGGATGCCATGACAACGAGGTTCCCCGGATGTCCTGGCACCGAAACTCGTCAACCGGCCACGATCACCCGATGCGCCCGTGCCGGCGCCCCGTCCCGCTAATAGGTCCGCCAGACGCCGCGCGGGTCGCGTTCGCCCACGCCCTTGCGGGACCAGTCGCACACGCCGGTCGGGAATGCCTTGCGCAGCAGGGCCTTCTCGCCGTCGGTGAAGGTGACCGGGTAGTCGTCGAAGTCCAGCGGGGTCAGGCGGCACTTGGCCGTCGTCATCGAGAGGTCCGCGCCCGCCACCAGGCGCGGGTTCGCGCCGATCGGGTACAGCCGCCCGCACCGGCCGGCCGGCGGGTAGGCCAGGGGCTCGCTGACGCGTTCCGTCGCGGACACGTAGCAGCCGTCGGTCAGGTCGGCCGGCTTGTTCGCGATCACCTTCGCGGCCTTGTCGCGGCGGGAGCCGTCGTCGCCGATGGCGGTCAGCCAGCGGTCCATGGCGTCGAGCTGGTACCTGGCCGCGGCGGCGGTCTGCGCCGGGTCCGGAGCGGTCTCGATGATCACCTGGTTCGCGTGCGTGCCGTTGGCCGTGCGCAGCCGGTCGCGCATGACGAACGACATCTCGGCCGTGTGGATGTCCGCCAGCGGCGTGAGCCGGTCCATGTAGGTGCGCTGGTCGATGATCGGCGTGTACCGCAGGCCGAGGCCCGCGCTGTTGACCAGGTCCGCCGCGTACGCGGCGGACAGGCCGCGCGGGTCGGCCGACGTGCGGGTCGCGATCGGGCGGCCCGCGTGGTCGTAGCCGCCGACGCCCGCGTTCAGCGCCGCGAACTGCGCCGGGGTGATGGTGCCGTCCGCAAGCGCGGCGAGGCCGTACTGCACGCCGACGTTGTCCAGCACCGCGCGGACGAAGCCGTTGCGCGGGTCGCGGCCCAGCTGGTTGACCCACTGCTCCGCGGCGCCGCACCGCAGCCCGTCGGGGTTGGTCTCCTCGTGCCACCGCGTCTCGACGGGGATGATCGGGTCGCAGCTGCCGGTGGCGGTGGCGCGGCTGAGGAACGTGGCCTGCCACGACAGGCACGTGTTGTAGGAGATGTAGCCGGACACCGCGCGCTGCTGCTCCGGCGTGAAGCCACCCTTCGCGAAGTACGCGTTGAGCACCCCGCAGTCGCTGACCGGGCCCATCGTGGTCAGCGGGTCCGGGTAGGAGATGCCGGGGACGATGCCGTCGAGGATGCCGGGGTAGGCGTCGGCGATGTCGTACTGCTGGATGGCGCCGCCGGAGCCGCCCCAGCCGATGGTGTGCCGCGCCGGGCCGTAGGTCTCCTGGAAGTGCTCCTTGACCATCATCGCGGCCTCGGCCGAGATGATCGGGCTGCAGTTGTTGTCCAGCACGTTCAGCGACGACGACGCGACCGCGTAGCCCTGCGACAGGAACAGGTCGTCGAGCACGCCCGCGGTGCCGCCGCCCTGCCGGTAGCCGCCGTTGCAGCCGCCGCCGAAGTGGTACACCAGCCTGCCGTTCCAACCGGTCTCGGGCGCGACCGGCGACGGGGCCGTGCCGTCGTACAGGGCCGCGAGCTGGTACACCGCGCGGTCGATGACGCCGGTCTCGACCCGCACGACGTAGGGCACCGCGACGCCGTCCACGGACGCGGACGCGAGGTCGGCCGGCCGGTCCCCGGGGTTGGCCAGCGGTGTGAACCGGCCGCCGGTCGTCCGGTAGACGTAGGTGACCACGGTCGGGGCCGCACACAGCGGTTGCCGCGCCGGTGCAAGGCCGAACGCCTCGGTCTGGCAGTAGAACGGCGTCTGCTGCTGGCCGGAGAACACCGGGCCGGATCGAGGGTGGTTCACCACGCGCAGGACGGCGTGCCTGCCGCGGCTCGCGGTGGCGGTGATCGTGTTGCGGCCCTCGCGGAGGCCGCGGACCACGCCGAGCAGTGCGCCGTCCGGCTGTGTGGTGAACGCGCCGGTGACGTCGCGGCCGTTGCTGCGCACGCGGACCCGGTCACCGTGCTCGACGCGGACCAGCACGTCACCGCCGCTGACGAACTCCGGTTTGGTGTTGGACTCGACGGTGAGCGTCAGGTCCGGCCGCCTTTCCGCTGTGGCGGAGGTCAGTCCCGTCATGGCCAGCGCGGCGGTGAGCGCGACGGTGGCGACGCGAGCAGGGATCCGGGTCACAGGCGGATCCTATTCGGCGGTCAACGGGCCCGGGTAGTCGCGAACGGGCAACTCGCCGGTCCTGAACGGGGAACTCGCGGGTTCCGAACAGGGGACTCGCGGGTTCTGGACGGGGGACTCGCGGGTTCTGGACGGGGGGCGCACCCGGTTGCCGGCGCTCCGGCGGCCAGTAGCAAGATCCCCGACAGCGCCCTCATGCGCACGTCTTTCCCCGCGTGTCACCCCCCGACCGGAGCAACTGTGTGCATCGTGCCCACCAGCCGACCACCGTGTCGGTGGACCGGGACGCTGACCACGGAGTACTCCACCGAACCGGTCGCGGTCCGGACGCGGAGAGTGCCGCCGAGGGCGTTCACCCGTTGGAATGTCTTCAGGTTTTGCCCGATCCTGCCGAGGGAAACGATGGGCAGACCTCAACGACGAGGAGGACCGCATGGCCATCGAGGCCGCACAGATGACCGCCACCCGACCGATTCCGGGACCGCGGACGGTGATGACCGCCCCGGACATCCGGCCACGCGCTGGGCACGACCTGCTCATGGGGGTGGACAAGGTGCTTGCCCGGCTCGCGGAGCCGGACGACACCCTCGGCCTCGCCGACGACCTTCGCACCGCACTGGCCCGCACCGCCGCGCTGGGCGACAGCTGCCGGATCCGGCAGCAGTGCGACGGGGTCCGGCTGGCCGCCGACCTGCTGCTCGCCGGTGAGGTGGTCGACGCGCACGCCATCCTGGTGCGCACGCAGACCGAACTGACCGACCAGCAGCAGGCCTGAAGGTCCGCCACCGCAACGAGAAACGGGCGCCCGGCCCGCCGCCACAGCGGTCCGGGCACACCATCGAACCCTTCCCCCGGCCCCCACCGCCCCGCCAGGCCGGGGAGCGCCCCACCCGAGGGGGTGGCGGGACGCTCCCCAGGTCCTCACTCGTCGGCCAGCGGCTCCGCACGCACCCGTTTCAGCGCGGGCGAGCACACCGACGCCGCCAGCAACGCGACCAGCGCACCGAGCACGATCGGCGCGGCCAGCCACGGGCTGAACACCGGGATGCTCTCCGACACCAGCCCGAACAGCCCGACCCCGACGACGGTCCCCAGCGCCCCCGCCCCGACGGTCGCGACCAGCGCGGGCAGTGCCGCCTCCGCACGCAGCGCCCGCGCGAGCGTGTGCACCGGCGTACCCGCCGCCATCAGCGCACCGAACGTGCGCCGCCGGTCCATCACCGAACCCGCCGTCGCGATCGCCGCCGACAGCCCGCCGAGCACCGAGGCCGTCACCAGCCCGATCACCGTCACCCTGCGCAAGTCCGCGAGCTCGGCGTTCTGCTCGCCGAGCTTCATCTCCTTGCTGATCACCTGCGCACCGCCCGCCGCGGCGAGCAGCGCGGTCCGCGCCGACTCCCGCGCGTGGCCGTTCCCGGGCACCGCGACGTCCACATTCGACAGTTCGATGTCCGCGGGCATCAGCGCCGGGTCGATCAGCACGATGCCCGTCGCCGCCGCGACCGGCGTGACCTCGAACGGCTTCAGCTCCTCGGCCGGGCCCTGCGGCGTGGACTCCGTCGACCACGACACGAACTCGAGCGCGGCGCCCGACGGCGCGTACACGGCGGGCTCGGACCGGCAGTCGACCGACACCGGCAGCAGCACCCTGGCGTCCGCACAGGACACGACATACCCCTGCGGGTAGTTCTCGCCCTGCTTGAGCTGGACCTGCCCCACCTGCGCGGCCCGCACCGCGAGCCCGTACCGCTCGAGCCCCTCGTCGGCCTTCTCGACGACGGCGGGCGCGTGTTCGGCGTCCGTGCCGACGTACAGGACGGAGTCGCGGTAGGGGCTGTAGTACCCGGCCTCCGATTCGAGGCTGGGCATCAGCGTCAGCGCCATCGATCCGGCGAACACGGCCAGCACCACACCGGCCGACGCCCGGTATGCCGCCTTCGGGTCGTCCCGCAGCCGCCGCCCCGCCAGCAGTGCCGACGGCTTGCGCCACACCTTCGTGAACACCCCGCCGAGTGCCGAGGTCACCCACGGTCCCACCACGGTTGGCGACCACATGAGGAACCCGAGCGAGGCCAGCAGTGGCAGCAGCGCGCTGGAGGACTCCTTCGCCATCGACAGCGACGCGAAGAACAGCAGCACCGCGACGGGCACGATCAGCAGCCGTCCCTTGCTGAGCGGCTTGCTGGTGTGGCCGCCCGTCGCCATCAGCGGCGTGTTCACCACCCGCCGCAGGCCCGCGACCGCGGCACCCACCACGAGCACCGGCACGGCGACCGCCACCAGCACGATGATCGGCCACGGCAGGATGAAGTCCTGCGCGAACCAGGTGCCACCGCCCCATGGCACCCATGTCGCCAGCGAGTGCAGCACCGGGCTCATCGCGACCCCCAGCACGGCGCCCACCACCGCCGCGAGCCCGGTCTCGGCCCCGACCATGGCGGTGACCTGCGCGGGTGTCGCACCGGCGAGCCGAAGGGCCGCCAGACGACGTTCCCGCCGCGCGGCCGTGAGCCGGGACGCGGACGCCACCAGCACCAGGCTCGGCACCAGCAGCACGACGACCCCGACGCCTGCCAGCAGCGTCAGCAGCCCGTCCGGCCGCGCCTCCCCCGACGCGAGCGCGGTCAGCTCGACCGCACTGGTGGGCATGGTCTCCTGCGTGTGACCGACGAGCAACACCAGCTGCTCGGGGTACATCAGCGCGTCCTCGCCGAGCAGCCCGGCCGGCCGCGCACCGAACCGGTCCGCCAGCTCCGCCGCGGGTTTGACCGACGCGAGGTGCGCCAGCTCCGGCGACTGCAGCATCTCGCCCGGCGCGGGCAGCCGGTCGATGCCAGCCGGCAGCTCGATCCCGGCCGGGTCCACGAGCGGCGCGACGTCCACCCGCGTGATCACCTGCCCGTCGACCTGGTCCTCGCTGGAGGCGAAGCTGACCTGGCCGCCGGACTCGGTGTAGCCGGTGGCCTCCTGCCACAGCGTCCGCTCCGCGCGTGCCTGCGTCGCGTACGGGAGGCTCGTCAACAGGAGCACCAGCCCGGTGGCCACCGCGACCCCCAGTGCGGTCAGCACGGTGGACACCTGGGTGCGCCGGTCGACGCGCAGCACGCGCCAGGCCAGCTGAACGGGGTTCACTGGACCGCCACCGGCTGCTCGATCCGGCCGTCGCGGATGGCGACCGTGCGGGGCATCATCGCGGCGATCTCCCGGTCGTGGGTCACGACGATCACCGCGGCTCCGGTCTCGCGGGCGGCGTCGACCAGCGCACCGATCGTCGCGTGGCCGGTCTTGGTGTCCAGCGCACCGGTCGGCTCGTCGGCGAAGATCACCTTCGGCCGGTGCGCGATGGCCCGCGCGATCGCGACACGCTGCGCCTCGCCACCGGACAGCTCGCCGGGACGGCGGGTCTCCTTGCCCGCCAGCCCGAGCCTGCCGAGCCAGGTGCGCGCGGTGGCGATCGCCATGCCGCGGTCCCGGCCGCCGAGCAGCAGCGGCAACGCCACGTTCTCCTCCGCGGTCAGCTCGGCGACCAGCATCCCGGACTGGAAGACGAACCCGAACTCGGTGCGCCGCAGTTCGCTGCGCTTGGTCTCCGACAGCTGGTCGACGCGTTGCCCGCCAAGGGTGATCGTGCCCTCGTCCGACTTGAGGATGCCCGCCAGCACGTGCAGCAGCGAGGTCTTGCCCGACCCCGACGGGCCCACGATCGCGATGACCTCCCCAGCCGCGATGTCGATGTCCACCCCGGCCAGCGCGTAGGCGTCGCCGTACCGCTTCACCAGCCCCCGACCGGACAACAGCGATGTCATGTCTGTCCCTTCTCTGCCTGCGGCTCTGTGTGTGCCGGGGGAAACCTTCGCGGAGAAGGCAGCTCCGGCACTTCGGGCAGATGGCCATGGCCCCGAGGAACGCCCCGGCCGATCGGCCGACCCACCGGTGGCCGATCGGCCAGCCTGCCGGTCTCCGCCTACTTTGGTGACGTGACGCGATCAAGGCAGACCACCGTCGCGGCGCTGGCCGTGGTCGTGCTCGGGCTGGCCGCGATCGTGCTGACCGAGGCGGTGATCCACCACAGGGCACTCGCCGGCCTGGACGGCCCGTTCCGGGACCAGGTGATCGACCACCGGAACGGGTTCCTGACCGAGGTCATGGTCAACGCGAGCCGCTTCGGGAGCACGCCGTCGCTGATCGTCATCGCGCTGGCGGCGGGCGCGTGGCTGGTGTGGCGGGGCAGGAAGGGCGACTCGCTGCTGGTCGTCGGCGGTTCGGCGGGCGCGCTCGCGCTCGGCCCGGTGCTCAAGGCGATCGTCGAACGGCCGCGGCCCGCGCTGTCGGACCACGTGGTGTTCGTGCACAGCTGGTCCTACCCGTCCGGGCACAGCCTCAACTCGATGGCCGTCCTCGGGCTGCTCACCGTGCTGGCGGTGCGCGAACGCCCCGGTGCCGTGCGGCGTACGGCGCTGGCCGCGCTCGGTGTGTTCCTCGTGGTCGTGGTCGGGTTCAGCCGCGTCTACCTCGGCGTGCACTGGCCCTCGGACGTGCTCGCGGGTTGGCTGATCGGGCTCCTGTGGCTCACGACGTGCTTTGCGATCGCGCACCTGACAGGCGGGAATACCCGGGCATCGGGTACGGTTCCAGGCAGTAGTTGAGTTTGCAACTACTTCGGGAGGATGAGCGTGATGCAGTTCGGGATCTTCTCCGTCGGGGACGTCACCACGGACCCGACCACCGGCGTGACGCCGAGTGAGCACGAGCGGATCAAGGCCATGGTCACGATCGCGCTCAAGGCCGAAGAGGTCGGGCTCGACGTGTTCGCGACCGGCGAGCACCACAACCCGCCGTTCGTGCCGTCCTCGCCGACCACCATGCTCGGCTACATCGCGGCCAGGACCGAGAAGCTGATCCTGTCCACCGCGACGACGCTGATCACCACGAACGACCCGGTGAAGATCGCCGAGGACTTCGCGATGCTCCAGCACCTGGCGGGCGGGCGCGTCGACGTCATGATGGGCCGTGGCAACACCGGCCCCGTGTACCCGTGGTTCGGGCAGGACATCCGCCAGGGCATCCCGCTCGCCATCGAGAACTACGCGCTGCTGCACGAGCTGTGGCGCAAGGACGTCGTCGACTGGGAAGGCCGGTTCCGCACGCCGCTGCAGGGCTTCACGGCCACGCCGCGGCCGCTCGACGGGGTGCCCCCGTTCGTGTGGCACGGCTCCATCCGCAGCCCCGAGATCGCGGAACAGGCCGCCTACTACGGCGACGGGTTCTTCGCCAACCACATCTTCTGGCCGACCTACCACTTCCAGCGGCTGATCGGCCTGTACCGGGAGCGGTTCGCGCACTACGGGCACGGCACGCCGGAGCAGGCGGTCGTCGGCCTCGGCGGGCAGGTGTTCATCAGGAAGAACTCCCAGGACGCGGTGAACGAGTTCCGGCCCTACTTCGACAACGCGCCGGTGTACGGGCACGGCCCGTCGCTGGAGGACTTCATGGCGCAGACGCCGCTGACCGTCGGGTCGCCGCAGCAGGTGATCGACCGGACGCTGACGTTCCGCGAGCACTTCGGCGACTACCAGCGCCAGTTGTTCCTGACCGACCACGCGGGGCTGCCGCTGAAGACCGTGCTCGAGCAGCTCGACCAGATCGGTGAGATCGTTCCCGTGCTGCGCAAGGAGTTCGCGGCCCGGCGCGCCCCCGGTGTCGCGGCGGCGCCGACGCACGAGTCGCTGGTCGCGGCGGCCCGGGAGAAGGTGGAGGCATGAAACTCGTCGTCGTGTCGGCGGGCCTGACCCAGCCGTCGTCGACGAGGCTGCTCGCCGACCGGCTGGCGACGGCCGTCGCCGCCAACGCGGACGTCACCACGCGGGTGATCGAGCTGCGGGACCTGGCGGTCGACATCGCCAACAACCTGGTCACCGGGTTCCCCGCGCCGAAGCTGGGGGACGCGCTGACCGCCGTGGCCGAGGCGGACGGCCTCGTCGTCGCCACGCCGATCTTCACCGCCTCCTACAGCGGGCTGTTCAAGTCGTTCTTCGACCTGGTCGACAACGAGGCACTGACCGGCAAGCCGGTGCTGATCGCGGCGACCGGCGGCACGGCGCGGCACTCGCTCGCACTGGAGCACGCGATGCGCCCGATGTTCGCCTACCTGCACGCGGTGGTCGTCCCCACGGCCGTGTACGCGGCGTCGGAGGACTGGGCGGGCACCGACCTGGCGCAACGCGTCGACCGCGCGGCGGGTGAGCTGGCGGACCTGATGGTGCGCAGCCCGGCGCCGGTGAAGGAGGAGTTCGTCCCGTTCTCGGAGCAGCTGGCCAAGCTCAGGAGCAAGGACTAGAGCTTGTCGTCAGGTGACGGGGTGGGGGCCTGCCGCTCGTAGGCCTGCTGGATCTAGATCTGGGGTTCGTGGGCCGCCGGGTGCCAGATCTCGTCGATGACGCTCATCGCACCACTCATCGCGGCGCTGCCCACCCGGCGGCGCCGCATGCGGGCAGCGCCACGCACCAGACCCCAGCACATCGCCACGCATACCCCCGCGACGAGCAGGAACGGCAGCAGAACCTCCACGATCCCAGGCTACCCGCCATGCGGGCCCGTCAGGACTTCTCCTTGGCGGCCTGTTCCGCCGCACGCTTGCGGCGTTTGCCCTCGTGCATCGCGACGACGCGGGCGACCGGGATCTCGTGTCCCTCGTCGAGCAGCACCTGGGGCACGGTCTGCGGCGCAGGCAGGGCGTCGGCCCACGGGTTGTTCTCGCCGAGCAGCGCGGCCGCGTTGCGGATGGTGAAGTCACGCGGTGCCACGTTCTCGATCTCGTCCCACGGCACCGGGAACGACACCGTCGCACCGGGCCGCACGCGCGGGCTGAACGCGGCCACGACCGTCGCGCCGCCCGCGCGGGTCGAGTCGACGAACACCCGCCCGCCGCGGTCGGCCTTGATGTACGCGGTCGTCGCCAGGTCCGGGTCGATGCGCTCGGCACGCGCCGCGATGGCGCGGGTCGCGGCCGCCGCGTCGGCCATCTCGACGTCGGCGGTGATCGGCACGAACACGTGCACACCCTTGGCGCCGCTCGTCTTCACCGCGCCGTCGAGCCCGAGCTCGTTCAGCGCCTGCCGAACCAGCAGTGCCGCCTGCACCGCGACACCGAACGTGTCGTCACCCTCCGGCGGGTCGAGGTCCAGCACCAGGTGCGTGGCCCTGCTGAGATCCGGCACCTTCCCGAGCGTCGGGTGGTACTCGACCGCCCGCTGGTTCGCGAACCACACCAGCGACCTTCGATCGTCGCACAAGGCGTACCGCACCTCCCGCCGCGACGACTCCGCCCACTGCGCCGTGGTCGCCAGCCACTCCGGCGCGTACTTCGGGACGTTCTTCTGCATGAACGGGTCCTGCCCGAGCCGCACCCGCAGCACCGAGAGCGGGCGCCGCGCCAGCTCCGGCAGCAGTCGCGTGTGGACGGCGTCGAGGTAGTCGACGAGGTCGCGTTTCGTGGCGTCCGCGTCTTCGAACAGCGGCTGGTCGAGGTTGGTGAGCGGGACGTCGGCCAGCGACTCCGTGCTCTTCGCGGCTCCCATGCGGCTCCTCACCTACGCCGTGCGGCGTATCCGAAGACGGTTCGAGAGTGGGACGACCCCACGCCCCGGCCCTGCGACTGTAGACGACATCGGTCGAGTGAAGGGGGAACCCGATGTCCGCACGAACGTGGACGGTGGCCGGTCTGGTCGTCGGGGCGGCGGGGCTCGTCGCGCAGAAAGTCGCGGGAGTCGCGATGCCGGCGGTGCCGCCGGGACTGGTGCTCATGGTGGGGTCGGCGATCCTGATCGTGGCCACGCGCAGGCGGTGGCCGGTGGTCGTCGGCGCGCTCGCCGCCGTCGCGGAGGTGGCCGCGGTCCTCAGCGGGTTCGGCAAGCTCACCGACTTCGCCGAGGCCGGGGTGGCCGCGGCGTCGTGGGTGCGTCTCGTCGGGGTGCTGCTCGCCGTCGGGGCCGGTGCGGTCGCCACGATCGCCGCCTACCGGAGAGAACCGGTCACCACATGAGGTGAACTGCGGGTACCGTGCCCGCATGTCCCGACCAGGAGGACCGTACCGAGACGAGCAGTACCCGCCGAGGCACCCGCAGGAGCCGCAGGGCGGCCACCAGCGTGGGTACCCACCGCAGCCCGCGTACGACCAGGGTTACGACCGTGGCTACGCGGGTGGCGGGTATCCCGGGCCCGGCTACCCGCCCGGCCACGCGGAACCGCGGCGCGGCGGGTACGCCGAGCCGCTACCCGCCCGGCCCGCACCGCGGCGTCCGGAGCGTCCCGCGCCGCCGCCGGAGCCCGGTGGCGGTGGCTTCCGGCTGCCAGGGCTCGGGCTGCTGCTGAGCCTGCTCGGGCTGGTCGTGCAGGTCGTCAGCTTCACCGTGCTGCCGTGGGTGTACTCGTCGGCGAGCGAGGACGCACAGGCGCTGCCCGCGATCTGGGACCTGGCGACGAACTTCGAGGCCCACGGCTTCTCCGGCGCGTACGTCGTGCTGTTCAGCTACCCGCTCGCGGTGCTCGGCATCCTGCTGTCGCTGGTGGCGGTGCTCGAGTCGGTGGCGATGAAGGTGATCTGGGCGGCGCTCACGATCATCGGCATCGGGGTGCTCGCGCTGCGGTTCGGGCCGTTCGGCGACCTGTTCACCGGCGGGTCGGTCGAGTTCTCCCGCAAGGAGATCACGTTCGCGGTCATCGCACTCGCCGCGCTCGTCGTGGTGATCTTCATGCTGAAGATGGCGATGTCCACGTTCCGCCGCCTCGCCGGGCTGGTGCTGCTGGTGATCGCGGGCGTGCACGTGTCGGCGGTGTCGGACCTGACCGACGGGTTCGGGTTCGCCGACGTGCGGTTCGGCGCGTACGGCCCGGCACTGGGCTACGTGCTCGCGGCGGCCGCGGCGTTCGTCGGGCCCCGGCGGCTCGCATGAGGATCGCGGTCGTCACGGGCGGCGGTTCCGGCCTCGGCCGGGCGATCGCGCTGCGGCTCGCGGCAGCGGGCCACCACGTCGTGGTCGCGGGCCGCACCGAGGAGCCGCTGCTGGCGACCGCGGCCGACACCGGCGGCACCGCGATCGTCACCGACGTGTCCTCGCACGACTCGGTGACCGCGTTGTTCGCCGCCGTCGAGGACCGCTGGGGCAGGCTGGACCTGCTGGTCAACAACGCGGGCACGTTCGGTGCGGGCGGTCCGGTCGCGGACGTGGCCCCGGCCGACTGGTGCGCGGTCGTCGACACCAACCTGACCGGCTCGTTCTACTGCGCGCAGGCCGCGTTCCGCCTGATGTCCACACAGGATCCACGCGGCGGCCGCATCATCAACAACGGCTCCATCTCCGCACACAGCCCCCGCCCGCACGCGGTGGCCTACACGGCGACGAAGCACGCGATCACGGGCCTGACCAAGCAGCTGTCGCTGGAGGGCCGCGAGTTCGACATCGCGTGCGGCCAGATCGACATCGGCAACGCGGCGTCGGCGATGACGTCGTCGATCAGCACGGGCACCCTTCAGGCAGACGGCACCACCCGGCCCGAGCCGACGATGGACCCGTCGCACGTGGCCGACATGGTGCTGCACATGGCAGAACTCCCCCTGACGGCCAACGTCCAGTTCCTGACCGTAATGGCCACCAAAATGCCCCACATAGGCCGAGGCTGACCCACCCACCCCACACACATCCCCACCCAAACCCGCGAGTCCCGCGTTCGGAACCCGCGAGTCCCCCATTCAGAACCCGCGAGTCCCCGTTTCAGGACCCGCGAGTCCCCGGTTCAGGACCCGCGAGTCCCCGGTTCAGGACCCGCGAGTTCCCCATTCAGGATTCCGAGTGGGCGTTTCGCGATATGCCGCCGCGGGAGCGAACCGTCAACTCATCGGTTCCGAAACGGGGACTCGCGGGTTCCGAAACGGGGACTCGCGGGTTCTGGGTTTGCTCCGGTGCGGCGACGGTGGCCGGCAGCGCTGAGGTCGCGACGTAGGTCCGTCCGGGGGCCGCCTTGAACGTGATCTCGGTGCCCGTCCGCTGGTGGCGTACCGGTTTGCGGGTCCGCTGGTCGACGAGCTGGTACCGGCCGTCGAACAACGCGCTCGACACCCGCAGCGTGCCGCTCTTCCCGGCACGCAACGCGATCCGCGTCGGTACCCCGCCGGTCCAGTCGGTGTCGACGGTGAGGTCACCACGCGCCTTCAGCCCCGTCACCGAACCATCCGCCCAGAAGTCGGGCAGCGCGGGCAGGACGTCCACGACACCGCGGTGGCTCTGCAGCAACATCTCCGCGACCCCGGCGGTGGCGCCGAAGTTGCCGTCGATCTGGAACGGCGGGTGGGTGTCCCACAGGTTGTCGAGCGTGCTGGTCCTGAGCAGCTCCGACAGCATCGTGTGCGAGTGGTCGCCGTCCAGCAGCCGCGCCCAGAAACTGATCTTCCATGCCTTGCTCCAGCCGGTCCCGCCGTCACCGCGCGCGGTCAGCGACGTCCGCGCGGCCTCGACCAGCGCCGGGTCGTCCTGCGGCGTGATCTGACGGCCGGGGTGCAGCGCGAACAGGTGCGACACGTGCCGGTGGTCGTTGCCGGGGTCGTCCCAGTCGGACTTCCACTCCTGCAGCTGACCCCAGCTCCCGACCCGCAGCCCGGGGTCGAGCCTGCCGAGGTACCCGCGCACCTCGTTCGCGAAACCGTTGTCCCCCAGCGTGGTCGCCGCTTCGGCCGTGTTGGTGAACAGGTCCCACACGATCTGCTGGGACATCGACGCACCGGCCGAGAACGGCCCGTGCTCAGGCGAGAAGCTCGGGCTCACGACCAGCTTGCCGTCGCGCGGGTCGGCCACCAGCTCGTCGAACCAGAACCGCGACAGCGACTTCAGCATCGGGTAGGCCCGCTCCCGCAGGAAGGTCAGGTCGCGGGTGAACAGGTAGTGCTCGTAGTAGTGCTGCGCCAGCCACGCACCGGACTCGGGGAACCAGAACGCCGTCGGCCAGTCGTGGACGCCGGTGAACCCGAACGGGTTGGTCTCGTTGTGCACCACCCACCCCCGGTTGCCGAACATCTCCCCCGCGGTCCGCTCCCCCGCGGGCACCATCGAGTCCACGTAGTCGAAGAACGGCCCGGTGGTCTCGGACAGGTTCGTCGTCTCGGCGGGCCAGTAGTTCATCTGCAGGTTGATGTTCACGTGGTAGTCCGCGCTCCACGGCGGTGACGTGGAGTTGTTCCACACCCCCTGCAGGTTCGCGGGCAGCGACCCGGCGCGCGACGAGGAGATCAGCAGGTACCGGCCGTACTGGAAGTACAGCACCTCCAGCGCTTTCCTGGTCGCGGCGGGCGTGTTCGGGTCGCGGTAGGCACGCAGCAACTCGTCGGTCGGGAGGTCCGGCATCCGCTGGCCGACGTCGAGCGTGACCCGGTCGAACAGGCGCCGGTAGTCGGCGACGTGCGCGGAACGCAAGGCACCGAACGGCTTGGCCGCCGCGGCGTCGACCCGGCCCGTCACCGCGTCGTGCGGGTCGGACGTGCGGTAGGTGGGATGGCTCATCGAGTAGTCCGTGCCCGCGGCGAGGACCAGTGTGACCGCGTCGGCACCCGTCACGGTGACCGAGCCGTCGCTGTCGTCGGTGCGGGAGCCGCCCTCGTTGAGCACCCGCACCTGCGACTCGAACCGCATGCCGTTGTCGTCGAGGTTGCCGGCGAACGTGATCCGGCCGTCCCGGGCGGTGAGCTGCCGGGACCGGTTGTCCGGCGCGGTGATCGACGCGGTGAAGCCGATCCGGCCCGGCCTGCTCGCGGTCAGCCGGGCGACGATCACGTCGTCGGCCGCGGACGCGAAGTACTCGCGGGTGTACGTGACCCCCTCGGACGTGTACGTGACGCCGGCGACCGCCGCCGCGATGTCCAGGCCGCGCCGGTAGCCCGTGACCGACGGTGGGTTGGCCGGCTGCGCGAGGTGCAGGTCGCCGAAGGTCTGGTAGGCGCCGAATCCGGTCTTGCCCTGACCGAGCACGCCCGCGACGTACGCCGGGTCGGCCTGCCCTTCCGCGTCGATCCGGTTCCGCACGTCGGCGATCGCGGTCGGCCGCTGCTCGCGCCAGTTGCCGAAGTCGTAGCCGGGTGAGCCGGGACCGCCGGTCCACAGCGACTTCTCGTTGAACTGCAGTTGTTCGTTCCGCACGCCACCGAACACGCTCATGCCGAGCGCGCCGTTGCCGATGGGCAGCGACTTCGACTCCCAGTCGGTCGCCGGCTCGTCGTACCACAGGGTCATGGCCGGGTCGCGGGGTTCTGGCTTCGGGGTGGGAGCAGGAGCGGCGCCCTGGGCCGCGCTCGTCGCCATGGAAAGCACGGTCGCGGCGGCCACCGCGACCGCAAGGAACCGGGACGCTCTTCGTTGAACGCGCATCTTCGCTCATCCCTCGCTGTCACCGATCGACCCTCGAAGGTTAGAGATCGGATGTATTCCGCGTCAAGAACGCAAAACTACGCAAGCCCTTGCAAACTCTTACGTGATAGGTCATATCTCTGCTGGTGACCCATGTTCAGCGTCCTGTCACGACCGTGGTACTCATCGCGATAACCGGTCGAAGAAGAAAGAAAGTTGGGGGACGGATGGCGATCGACGTTTCGATGATCTCGAAGCTGACCGACGCGGTGGAGGCGCTGAAGAGCTTCGTGTCGAAGGTTGCCGGCGCGGACGAGAAAGAGCAAGCGGCACCACGTGGCGCCGTCCCCGAGAACTCCGCCGCCGTGCGGATGGCCCGCAACGCACGCCAGAGCTACCAGAAGACCGCCCGCTGGATGCTCGCCGCGTTCGCCGCCGTCGGTGCGCTGATCTTCGGCTCGCTCCCGTTCGCCGCCGTCGCCGACGTCGAAGTGCGCTGGCCGTCGAGCCTGTGGCTGATCGGCGGGCTCGTGCTGGCGGTGGCCGGCATCGTCAGCGCGGTGGTCGCCGTGTCGATGGTGAGCGAACCGGAGGACGCGAGCCTCGGCGAACTGGACTCGGACCTGCGCTCGATACAGAAGACCGACGACAAGGGCTTCGTGTTCGTCAAGGGCAAGCCCGTCATCACCGTCAGCAAGCTGCGTGCCTGGTGGAACCCGAGGATCGCCTGCCGCATCGAGCTGGCGCACATCCTGCACGGCCCCGAGTCGTCCGCCCACCTCGGCCCGAACCTGCACAGCGAGGACCGGCAGGCGTCGATCGCGAACCTCATCCAACGCCTCGGCCAGCTGGAGTCGGAGCACGCGAAGCTGGCCCCCGTGGTCGCGAACCTGACCGTGTCGGTGTCCTCGTACGAGAAGCGGATCGAGGACCTCGGCAAGCTCCTCGTGGAGCTGCGTGCCCGCCGAGGCGAGGACTCCTCTGTGGACAAGGAGATCGGCACGACCTCCGCCATGTACACGGCCGCCGCGACCAAGCTGGACTCGGAACGCGCGGCACTCACCACCAGGCAGAAGGAACTGGCGGAGATCGACGACCAGCTCACCATGTACCAGGACCACCGCTCACTGGTACTCGCGGAGTCGGGCGTGATGCAGCTGCGGGGCCGGTTCCGCCTCGCCCGCCGGGTACTCGCGATCGCCGCGGTGCTGACGCTGTTCGGCGGCACCGGCTACGCGCTGGCACTGCCGAGCGCGACGGCGGCCGGGAACGAGAAGCCCGCGGCACCCGCGCCGTCGCCCGCACCCGAACGCGACCCGGCGTACACCGCCGGACTGCCCGCGAACGTGACCATCCACGCGGGCACCAGCGCGGCGGCAGAACTCCCGCGCGAGTGCGTCGGCCGTGAACTGACCGCGGTGTGGGTCGGCGACACCCGCGTGCCGCCGACCGTCGGCCCGTTCACCGCGCTGATCACCGACGCCGCGTGCGTCGGCGCCGTCCGCGTCGGCCGCGGTGAGGGGACGTTCAGCCTCGTTCGATGAGGTGACCGACCACGTCCGGCCCCGGATGTGCGGTGCCGGACCCGTCGCGGCGCTGGTCCGGCTCCGGCAGCTCCACCGACGACCCGTTGTTCGACGCCCCGGCCGGCCGCGGCCCGACCCACGCCAGGACCAGCCGGGTCTCGCCCTTCAGGAACCGGTGGGTGCGGACCCCGCCGGTGGCGCGGCCCTTCGCCGGGTACAGCTCGAACGGCGTCACCTTCACGCTCTGCCCGGTACAGGTTACGACCATCGGCTCACCGTGCTCGTCGTCGTCGGTGCGGACCGCCGCGAAGAACACCGCCTCGGCGTTCTTCGCCAGGTTGATGCCCGCCATGCCGCCGCCCTTCACACCCTGCGGCCGCACAAGGGAAGCGTCGTAGCGCAGCAGTGACGCCTCGGACGACACGAACACCAGGGTCTCCGCGCCGTCGGTCAGCCAGGTCGCGCCGACGACCTCGTCACCGTCCTTCAACGAGATCACGTCGAACTCGTCGGAACGGACCGGCCACTCCGGCGAGCACACCTTGACCACACCGTGTTTCGTGCCGAGCGCCAGCCCCGGCGACCCCTCCGCCCGTTCGCCGAGCGGGGCGATGCCGACGACCTTCTCCCCCTTCACCAAGGGAACCAGCTCGCTCGCCGCCATGCCGCCACGCAAGGACACCGTGCCCGCGGCCTCCGGCAACACCGGCAACGGCAACACGTCCGTCTTGAACGCCCGACCGCGGCTCGTCACCAGCAGCACCTGACCACGCGCGGTCGTGTGCACCACCGCCGACACCGTGTCGTGTTTCGCACGACCACTGCGTCTGCGTGCCTCGGTCGCCTCCTCCGACTCGGCCGCGGTCCGCGCGACCAACCCGGTGGCGGACAGGATCACCTGGCACGGGTCGTCGGCGACCTCCAGCGGGCCCGCGGGCTTGGACGCCGCCAGCACCTCCTTGAGGTCACCGTCGATCAACGCGGTGCGCCGCTCCTGCCCGAGGTCCTTCGCGACCTTCGCCAGCTCGGACGACACGAGCTTCTTCAGCACCGGCTCGTTCTCGAGGATGTTGGTCAGCTCGGCGATCTCGTTGCGCAGACGCTCCTGCTCCTGCTCGAGCTCCAGCTTGTCGTACCTGGTGAGGCGGCGCAGCGGCGTGTCCAGGATGTAGGTCGCCTGGATCTCGGAGAGCTTGAAGCGCTTCATCAGGCCCTCCTTCGCCGCGGCCGCGTCGTCACTCCCACGGATCAGCCGGATCACCTTGTCGATGTCCAGCAACGCGATGAGCAGCCCCTCGACGAGGTGCAGCCGCTCCTCCCGCTTCCGGCGGCGGAACCTCGTACGCCGGGTGACGACGTCGTAGCGGTGCTTCAGGAACACGTCCAGCAGCGCCTTCAGCCCCAGCGTCCTCGGCTGCCCGTCGACGAGCACCAGGTTGTTGATGCCGAACGACTGCTCCATCGGCGTCAACCGGTACAGGTCGGCCAGCAACGCCTGCGGGTTCACCCCGACCTTGCACTCGATCACCACCCGGGTGCCGTTCTCCCGGTCGGTGAGGTCCTTGACGTCCGCGATCCCGGTGAGCCGCTTGGACTTCGTCACCTCGTCGGTGATCTTCTCGATGATCTTCTCCGGCCCCACCGCGTAGGGCAGCTCCACGATCGTGATCGCCTGCCGCCCCCGGCTCCCCTCCAGCGGCCCGATCTCGACCTTCGCACGCATGCGCACCACACCGCGACCGGTCTCGTACGCGCGCCGCACCTCGTCGAGACCCAACAGCATGCCGCCGGTCGGCAGGTCCGGCCCCGGCACGAACTCCATGAGCTTGTCGAGCGAGGCGTCCGGATGGTGGATCAACCACCGCGCCGCCCCGATCACCTCGGTCAGGTTGTGCGGAATCATGTTGGTCGCCATCCCGACCGCGATGCCCGACGTGCCGTTCACCAGCAGGTTCGGGAACGCGGCGGGCAACACCGACGGCTCGTCGAGCGACCCGTCGTAGTTGGGCCGGAAGTCGACGGTGTCCTCACCCAGCTCCCCCACCAGGAGCATCGACTCATGGGACAATCGTGACTCGGTGTAGCGGCTCGCGGCCGGTCCATCGTCTGGGCTGCCGAAGTTTCCGTGCCCGTCGACCAGTGGCGCGTTCATGGAGAAGTCCTGCGCCAGCCGCACCATCGCGTCGTAGATGGCGCCGTCGCCGTGCGGGTGGTACTTGCCCATCACGTCGCCGACCACACGGGACGACTTCACGTAGGCGTGCGTCGGCCGGTAGCCGTTCTCGTTCATCGAGTACAGGATCCGCCGGTGCACCGGCTTCAACCCGTCCCGCGCGTCGGGCAGCGCGCGCGAGTGGATGACCGAGTACGCGTACTCCAGATAGGAGTCCTCGATCTCGGTCTTCAGGGAGTTGTCGAAGACCTGCGCGCCCGCCTGGTCGAACGCGTTCGGGTCGACCTTCGTGGTCGAGGGGCCCTTGCGGCGTGCCATTTACCGTTGCTCTCTCTCAGATGTCGATCGCCGACTGGTCGACCCGCACCGAGGACTCCACGAGCCACGCGCGCCGGGGTTCGACCTTCTCCCCCATGAGCAGCTCGAGTGCCGTCTCGGCCGCCTCCACGTCGTCGAGGGTGATGCGCCGCACCGAGCGCGTGGCCGGGTTCATCGTGGTCTCCCACAGCTCCTCGGCGTCCATCTCCCCGAGTCCCTTGAACCGCGGGACCGGGGTGACGACCTGCTTGCCCGCCTTCTCCAGCGCGGCGAGCTTGGTCTCCATCTCGCGCTGCGAGAACGTGAAGTGCGTCTCGGGGTTGCGGCCCTTGGTGGTGATCTTGTGCAGCGGTGGCATCGCGGCGAACAGCCTGCCGTCCTCGATCACCGGCCGCATGTACCTGGCGAACAGCGTGATCAGCAGCGTCCGGATGTGCGAACCGTCGACGTCCGCGTCCGCCATCAGGATCACCCGGCCGTACCGCATGGTCGACAGGTCGAACGTGCGCCCGCTGCCCGCGCCGAGCACCTGCACGATCGACGCGATCTCCGCGTTGCGCAACGTGTCGGCGAGGCTCGCCTTCTGCACGTTGAGAATCTTGCCACGCAAGGGAAGCAGCGCCTGGTACTCGGACACGCGCGCCATCCGCGCACTGTTGTGCACGAACACACCTGCTTCGAGCGCGAAGTTGTGGTAGCCATCCACAGTCAGGTCGTACACGTCGGCCGTCTCGTCAAGGGCCTCCACTGCCACCACGGCGTGGTTTGCCATCCGTGCCGCGTCACGCAGACGTGAGTAGTCGCCGTCGAAGTAGCCGATGAGACGGTCGAACCGCAAGCCGGTCCGCGCAGTACGCCTCCGCTCGGCGTCGTAGGCGGTGCCGAGTTCCGGATCCGGCAACTCGAGGAGAGCCGCGACACGCTTGAGCGCCGCGAGCCTGCGGCCGTTGTTCTGCTTGGCGACACGATCCGCCCTCGGCACCGTTTCGACGTAGTTTCGCCGACCTTCCTGGACCTTCGCCAGGTGGCCGGTGGCCGGGTCGCTCATGCGGAGCTTCATGTACGACGAGTGGCGCTCACCGAACTCCGGGTTGTCACGATGCCACGCGCGTACCGCGACACGCTGCCGAGCCCGTTCAGCCGGGTCTGCGAACTGGGCCACCGTCGCCTGCCTTCGCCAGCTCAACAGAGCCTCGTCCTGCCACTGCTGACGAGAACGTGCGCTCCACTCAGCTCGACGCGCCGGGTCGGCGAAGAACGCCCGCACCCGTTCGGCCGCTGCGGCGCGATGTTCGGGCTTCATCCAGTAATCGGCCTGCGCCCGACGCAGCCGTTCCGCGTAGGCGACGAGCTCGTCCTCGCTCAGCGACGCGTACCACTCCTGGAAGCCCTGCTCGATCCGCTCCCGGAACGCCGGATCTGAGTTGCGCGCCGCAAGCCTGGCCAGGCAGGCGGCCCGGAAATCCGGGTCCTTCCACTGCCGCGACAGCATCGCGGACTTGAACTCGAGTCCGCCGTCGGCGAGCCACGCGCGATAGCCCTCGTGCACGTGCTCACCCATCATGGCCGCGTGCAGCGCCGCATGGTCGTCCCATGTCATCCGCCGGATGTTGCGTGGGTCGTTGTTGCGCTTGGCGACGTCCACGTGGTGACGAACGGAGCCGTTGTCGGTGCTGTCCAAACCGTGCCGCAGGTTGTAGGCGTCCGCGAGGTAGTGGGTGTAGACCCATTCCTCACGGTCGTTCATCCACACGCGCTCGTAACCGTCCAGCTTGTCGCCCGCGGCCCGGGCCGACACCGTGCGGTACAGCGGCATCAGTGAGTCGCCCGCGACGAGCTGGTCCGCACGGCGGTACGAGCCGTCCCGGAGCCGGAACAGGTGGTCGGGCGTGCACCGAACCGACTCGCCGTTGTCCAGGGTGACCCGCACGAGCGGGGCGTTCCGCCTGGTGAGCCGTGGTTCGACGAGCGGCACCACGACGACGCGGCCTGCCTTGTTCGTCGTGTAGCCGAAGTGGGTGACGCCGTTCTGCCAGTCCGCCGCCAGGTCGGCGAACGACCGGCTCTTCCCGGAGGCGAGCGCGACCATCGTGTCACCGGTAAAACAGCCGAGGGCGCTGTCGCCTTCCACGAGGAACAGCTCACTGCGTGCGATGCCGGTGGCGCGGCAGTCGACGAGTTTGGGTGGCATGGCCGCGCCCTCGAGGGCGGTCTTGCGGCGGGCGGCGTCCTTCTGCTGTTTCTGGGTGAGCCGTACGCGGGAGGCGTCGACCACCTTCTGCAGCACGGTCTTCGCCTCGGTCTTGGTTTTGCGGTTCTCGGTCCACGCGCGGATCTCACGCTCCACGATGGACTGCAGCACCTTGGTGATGCCCGCGGTGGACAGCTCGTCCTTGGTCTGCGAGGTGAACTGCGGCTCCGGGAGGCGGACGTGCACGACCGCGGTCATGCCCTCCTCCACGTCCTCCAGCGTCGGCGGGTCCTCCTTGGGCTTGAGCAGGCCCCTGGTCCTGCCGATGGCCTCGTTGACCGCCTTCACCACCGCGCGGTCGAACCCGCGGCGGTGGGTGCCGCCGTGCACGTTCCTGATGGTGTTGGTGAAGCACTCGATGGTGCGCTCGTAGCCGGTGCCCCACCGGATCGCGACCTCGACCTCGGCGGTGCGCTCCACTTTGGACTGCATGACGCCGTTCTCGTCGGCGGCGTTCTCCCGGTAGGTGCCGGTGCCGTTGACCATGATGATGCCGGACACCGGTTTGTCGGCCGTCGGTGTCAGGAACTCGACCATGTCGGCGATGCCGTTGGGGTAGTGGAAGGTCTCCTCGTCGATCGCGCCCTCGGTGGCGTTGCGCAGCACGTAGGTGACGCCGGGCACGAGGAACGCGGTGTTGCGCAGCTTCGACCGCACGGCCTCGACGTCGAGTGCCGCGCTGTTCTCGAAGTACCGCTGGTCGTGCCAGTACCGGGTGGACGTGCCGGTCGGCTCGCCGCGCTTCATCTTCCTGACCACGTTGAGCCCGGCACGCTTGGTGAACTTGGCCTTCGGGCCCGCGCCCTCGAACACGCCGGGCACCCCGTGCGCGAACGACATCTGGTGGACCTTGCCGTCGCGCTTCACGGTGATGTCGTAGCGGTGGGACAGCGCGTTGACCGCGGAGGCTCCGACGCCGTGGAGGCCGCCGGAGGTCTTGTAGCCGGAACCGCCGAACTTGCCGCCGGCGTGCAGGCGGGTGAGCACCAACTCGACTCCGGACAGACCGGACTTGGCGTGGACGCCGGTGGGGATACCTCGGCCGTCGTCGTCGACCTGGACGCTCCCGTCGGCGTGCATGGTGACCACGACGCGACTCGCGTGACCGGCGACGCCCTCGTCGGTCGAGTTGTCCACGATCTCGTTGAAGAGGTGGTTGATGCCCCGGCTGTCGGTCGAGCCGATGTACATCCCCGGCCGCTTCCGCACCGCCTCGAGGCCTTCGAGGTGGGTCAGATCGTCGGCACCGTAAAAGGTTCCCGCAGTCACGTCTGGTCGTCTCCCGATTCATGGCGCGCCCGTGCGACCACCCGCCTCAGGCGTCCACCACCGTAGGAGAGCCTATCCGCTACCCCCGACAACCCCCGGCATCTGTCCGATCAGTCGCCCCTGACGAGGTCCGACCGACCGGCCGCGAGGCGTCCGGTGAGATGCCGACGCGGGGCGTCCGCGAACTCCCCTGCCTGGTCATGGCCCTACGCGCGCAGCGCGCGCCCCAGGTGAGCGCTCGTGCGACTTTCCTCACCCAGCATGCCAGCTCCGGATCGGCGACGAGCTCCCGGCGCGGCAGGAGGTCGCTCCAGACCTCCAGGAAGGCGTCGCGGATGCGCGGGACCGCGGGATCGCCCTGCCCGTGCCGGGAGTGGTCCGCCGACGAGCCAGCCTCTTCCGTTCCCGTCGCTCGCGTCGCGTTGACCAGGGCTGATCACACGATCCGGTGATGCGCCTGGCCGGGTTCACGGCGCCCAAGTACCTTGTACATATGTTCGATTCACTCGCGCCAGAAGTCCACGAGGAGCTCGCTCAGCTCCTCCGCCCGCTCGACCTGGGGCATGTGCCCGGTGTTCCGGAAGAGGTGGATTCGCGCGTGGGGCAACAAGGTCCTGGCCGCCTCGAGGTGGGCGGCGGGCAGGATCAGGTCCCGGTCGCCCCAGACCACCAACGTCGGCACCTCGGCAGCGGCGACGCCGGTGAGCAGCTCGTCCCGCCAGGCCTGGCGCACCCCGCGCAGCGTCCCGAGGCTGCGCGCGAGGTCGGTCATGACCCGCATCCCGTGCGGCCGCGTGGCGATCCGGTACCCGTACTCGACCCGTTCGTCGGTCACGTACGTCTGGTCGACGTACAGCGACCGCTCCATTTGCCGCGCCCCGGCCCGCGATGGCCGCAGCAGCAGCGCGGCCAGCCCCCGGACCGCAAGCAACCGCAGGGCGACCGTGACTTCCTTGCCGAAACCGGCGCTGTTCACGAGGGCCAGGGTGCGCACCCGGCCCGGCGACCGCACGGAGACCCGCATGGCGATCGCTCCACCGAGCGAGTTGCCGACGAGGTGCGCGGGTCGGGTGACCCCGACCACGTCGAGAAACCGCTCGACGAAGTCGGCGAGCGCCTGGAGGGTGTACCGGCCCGGCAGGGGATCAGACCCGCCGAAGCCGGCGAGATCGACGCTGTAGACCTGGAACCGGTCGGAAAGGAGATCGTGCTGAGCGGCCCAGTCGGCGTGCGTGCGTGCGATGCCGTGCAGAAGCACGACGGGGTCGCCGGTCCCGTCGACGCGGTAGCGGACTCGCAGTCCGTCGACGTTCACTTCTGTCATCGGGTTCGCAACGTTCCTCCCTGACGGCTCTTCCGGGGCAGGCTCCACACAGCCTTCCGCGGCTACGCGGACTGGCGTGCCGCCGTCGGCACCCGCTCGAAGCGCACGTCGTCGTCCACCGGGCCGTGCCGCATCAGGAACACGTCCCTCGGGTAGTTCTGGTGCAGGCGCCATGGGGCCGCCGGGCCTTGTTTCGGCAGCTTCTCCAGGCTGCGCAGGACGTAGCCCGACTTGAGGTCGATCAGCGGCACCGTGTCGACCTCCGGGTCGGCCAGCACCGGGGTCACCACCTGGTAGTCGTGCGCCTTCATGTGGTTCAGCAGGCGGCACACGTAGCCGGCCACCAGGTCGGCCTTCAAGGTCCACGAGGCGTTCGTGTAGCCGATGGTCAGTGCGAAGTTCGGCACCCCGGACAGCATCATGCCCTTGTACGCCATGGTGTTGCCCAGCTCGACCTGTTCGCCGTCGACGGTCAGGGTCATGCCGCCCACCGCAAGGACGTTCAGGCCGGTGGCCGTGACGATGATGTCGGCGGGCAGCAGTTCGCCGGACTTCATGCGCAGGCCGTCCCTGGTGAAACGGTCGATGGCGCCGGTGACGATCGACGCCCGGCCGGAGCGCAACGACGTGAACAGGTCGCCGTCCGGGACGAAGCACATGCGCTGGTCCCACGGGTCGTACTTGGGCGCGAAGTGGGTGTCCACGTCGTAACCCGGCGGCATCTGCGCCAGCACCCCCTTGCGCAGCAACGCCTTCATGACCTTTGGGGCGCGGCGGGACAGCTGGAAGGAGAGCATCGCCGCCAGCACGTTCTTCCAGCGCAGGGCGGGGAACAACAGCTTGGGCGGGACCTTGCCGATCAGCTTGTCCGCGATGATGTCCTTGCCGGGCAACGAAAGCACGTAGCTCGGGGAGCGCTGCACCATTGTCACGTGCTCGGCCGTGGCCGCCATCGACGGCACCAGGGTGATGGCGGTCGCGCCGCTGCCGATGACGACAACGCGCTTGCCCGCGTAGTCGAGGTCCGCAGGCCAGTGCTGCGGGTGCACCACCTTGCCCTCGAAATCCGCCACGCCGTCGAAATCCGGGGTGAAGCCCTTGTCGTAGCGGTAGTAGCCGGAACACACGTACAGGAAGGAGCACGTCAGGGTCACTGTCTCGACGACGTCAGGCGCCGTCCGTTCGGCGGTCACGCTCCAGCGGGCGTCCGCGCTCGACCATTCCGCAGCGATCACCTTGTGGCGGAAGCGGATGCGGGAGTCCACGTCGAACTCACGGGCGGTGCGGCGGACGTACTCGCGAATGGCGTCGCCGTCGGCGATGGCCTTCGCCTCCTGCCACGGGCTGAAGGAGTAGCCGAGCGTGAACATGTCGGAGTCCGATCGGACCCCCGGGTACCGGAACAGGTCCCACGTGCCGCCGATGGCGTCACGGGCCTCGAGGATCGTGAACGTGCGGTCCTGGCACCGCTGACGCAGGTGACATGCGGCGCCGATGCCGGAGAGACCGGCGCCCACGATCAGGACATCGACGTGCTCCGTTGCCATGCCAGCACGTTATCGACATGGTGTCGACTCAGTCAACACACTGTTGATAGCGTGGCCGGCATGACCGCCGCAGCTCGTCCTGCCCGTGGCCGCCGGGCCTCGCGCCCTTCCGGGGACGACCGGGAGCACGCGATCCTCGCGACCGCGGAACGGCTGCTCGGCGAGCGGGCGCTGCGCGAGATCTCGATCGACGATCTCGCGAAGGGCGCGGGCATCTCGCGGCCGACGTTCTACTTCTACTTCCGCTCCAAGGAAGCGGTTCTGCTGGCGCTTCTGGACCGGGTGGTGCAGGAGGCGGACGCGGCGGCCACCGTCGTGCCCGACAGCGAACTGGTCGCCGACCCGCCGAGCTACTGGCGCGCGGTGATCTCGGCGTTCTACCGGACGTTCCGCGACCACCGGCCGGTCACGCTGGCGGCGGCGGAAGCACGATGCACCAACGTCGAGGTGCGCGCGCTGTGGTCGTCGGTCATGGCGACGTGGACCGACCGCGCCGCCGCCGCGATCGAGAGCGAACGCGCCAGGGGTGCCGCCCCGCCGGGGTTGCCCGCGCGCGACCTGGCGATCGCGCTGAGCACGATGAACGAACGGTCGATGCACGCGCTCCTGGCAGGCGACGAGCCTGCGCTGGCGGAGTCCGACGTGGTCACCGTGCTGCACACGATCTGGCTGAACGCGATCTACCAGACCACGTCGCCCGCACCGGTGGTTTGACACACCTCCGGCGGGGGCAGCCAGCACCCATGCTGCACATCACGCCGGAAGCGGGTCTGGCCATCAGGAAGCTCGTCGACTCCGAGGGCGTGGGCATGGACGGCGGTCTGCGCGTGGAGGCGCACTCTGGCGAACCGGACTTCGCGATGACCGTGGCCGCCATGCCGGACGACACGGACCTCGTGGTCACCGAGGAAACGACCGGCGCACGCGTGCTGCTGGACACGCTGACCGCCGACTACGTGGAGGACAAGGCCCTGGACGTGGACGACACGGTCGAGGGCACCGCCCGTTTCAGGCTGACCAGTCAGGGCACGGCCGACTGAAGCAGGACGGTGGCTGGGGCCGAGCCCTGGCTGTTTGACACCGCAAGCTACTCGCATTAGCTTTTTGGCTATGCGGGGTAGCGAGGATGCCTAGGGCCGGTCTTTCCCCGGCTGCCGTCGTCGACGCCGCGTTGGCCGTGGTCGACGAGCACGGGGTCGACGCGCTCACCCTGGCGGCCGTCGCACAACGGACCGGGGTGGCGACCCCGTCCCTGTACAAGCACGTCGCCGGGCTCGGTGAGCTGCGCACGTTGCTCGGTGCGCGCGTGCTCGACGACATGACCGACCACTTCACCAAGGCGGTCCTCGGCCGCGGTGGGGACGCCGCGGTCGTGGCGCTCATGCACGCGTACCGCGACTACGTGCGCCGGTACCCCTCCCGGTACGCGGCCATGCCGCTCGACCCGCTCCACGACCCGGCCCTCGCCGCGCCCGGCGGCAGGCTCCTCGACGTCGTCCTCGCCGCACTTCGCGCCTACGGCCTGAGCGGGGCCGACGCCGTCCACGCCACCCGCTGTCTGCGTGCCGTCGCGCACGGCTTCAGCTCGCTGGAGGCCGGCGGCGGGTTCGGCCTGCCCGAAGACCTCGACGAAACCTACGACCGGCTCGTCGCCACCACCATCTCGACCCTCGGACCGGAGTGAGACCCATGCCCAGAATCGCGCTCGCCGTCGCCGGTGTGCTGTTCCTGCTCTACCCCGTCGTCCGGCCGTGGGACGACGAGACCACCGCCGACGGGGCGCACGCCGCGATGGCCTCCGGTGCGTGGGTGGCCTCGCACCTGTTCGCGATGCTCGGGTTCATCCTCGTCGGGCTCGCCCTTCTCGGCTTACGGGACCTGGTCGGCACCGCACCCGTCGCGGTCATGTGGGCCGGGGCCGGGCTGACGCTCACCTACTACGGTGCCGAGGACTTCGGGCTGCACGCGGCCGCCACCACCGCGGGCACCGACCTGCTCGCCGTCGCCGAGGCCACGCGGTACCACCCGGTCGCCGTCACCACGTTCGGCGTCGGGCTGGTCGCGCTCGCGGTGGGGGCGGTGCTCGTCGCGCTCAAGCTGAAGCGCCCGAGTGCCTGGGTGTTCGCGGCCGGGTTCGTGCTCTTCCTGCCGCAGTTCTTCACGCCGGCGCCGGTGCGGATCGCACACGGGGTGCTGATGCTCGCCGGGCTGGTGTGGCTGGCCGCGGACCTGCGGAAGGACGCGCGGGTGCTAGCCGGCCAGGGCGCCGCGTAGCGACCGGTACAGCAGCGCGGCATCGCCGAGGCGGTGCCGCAACTGTCGTTCCAGGCCACCGATCGGCACCAGGTTCTGCGGGGCGCGGGGGTCCTTGTGCGGCGCGCTCGCCAGCGACGGCAGCACCGTCGCGGTCATGTCGGCCAGCGCGGCCGCGTCCTCCACCTTCAGGTCGGCAGAGCACTCCAGCCGCACGATCGCCGACCACGGCACGGACGTCGCGCCCGGCAGGCGCAGGTACCAGGACATCCGCTCCCACGACGTGCCCATCCGGAACACCGGGCTCCGCTGCCCCGGCCCGAGCGACGCCACCACCTTCACCTGCTCGGCCTGCAGGTAGGACTTCTGGTGCGTCTTGACGTACCCGACCGTCCTCGGCAGGTGGGTGCGGCCGCGCAGCGGACCGTCCACCACCAGCAGGTCGTCCTCGACGCCCGAGTGCTCCCGCCACGTACCGGCGAGCTGCACCTCCAGCTCGGACATCCGCCTGGTCACGCCGAACGTCAGCTTGTCGAGGCCGCCCGCGGTGTGGCGGAAGGTGTAGGTGGCGTGCGGGGTCTTGATGTCGTCGCCCTCCTCGGCGAACACGCCGCGGTCGACCAGCACGTCGACGACCCTGGCGGCGCCGTCGCACTGGACGAGACCGGCCGCGACCGAGGCCACGACACCGGGAAGCGGTTCCGGCCCGTCGCCGTGCCGCCAGATCCGGGCGTCGATCCGCTGGACGCCGTCGAGGAACAGCACCGAGCCCGGCAACGGACCGCCTGCCGGGGTCAGCGGCCGCCACGCGGACGCGGGCAGCTCGACATCGACGTCCAGGCGGGCGGAGGACTCGCGGCCGTCCAGCTCGTCCCCGCGTGCGACCCCGTACCCGGGATCCCACGGGTCCACCGTGTACGACGTCGGCGACAGCAGTCCGGTCATGAACGCACCATCACACCTCGACGCGCCGCAGTCGCGACGACGCGCCGTCCCTGGTGACCGCGAACTGCACCGGCACCCGCTCGGCCAGGGCCGGGACGTGCGTGACGATGCCGACCATCCGCTCGGTCTCGGACGCGAGCCGCTCCAGTGTGGCCGCGACCGTGTCGAGCGTGGACTCGTCGAGCGTGCCGAACCCCTCGTCGAGGAACATGGAGCTGAGGTCCCGCTTCCCGCCCGAGAGGCCGACGACCTGGTGGGACAGCGCCAGGGCCAGCGCGAGCGAGGCCTGGAAGGTCTCCCCGCCGGACAGCGTGTTCACCGGCCGCGTGGTGCCCGCGTCGTTGTGGTCGAGCACGACGAGGTCGTTGCGGGCGTCGCGGTGCAGCTCGTACTGCCCGCCCGAGAGCTGCATCAGGATCTCCGACGCCTCGGTCACCAGCGACTCGAGCGCCTCCGCGCACAGCCACGCCTCGAAACCGGTGGACTTGAGGAGCTGGCCGAGCAGGTGCGCGACCCGGTGCTCCTCCCTGGCCTGTTCGAGCTCCGCGACCAGCGCCGAGGACCGGGACCGTGTCTCGACCAGGGCCGCGTGGTCACGCCGGGCTCCTTCGAGCGCGGTGCCGAGCACCACGTCCGGTTTGGCGCGCTCGGGCAGCGGGACATCGTGCTCGGACAGGAGTGCCGCGAGCGCGGTCCTCGCGGCCGTGCCCTCGGCGGCCAGCTCGCGTTCGGTGCGGTCCAGGTCGTCGACGCGTGCGGTCAGCTCGTCGCGCTGTGCGGTGGCCCAGGCGAGCAGGGCCTGCCAGGCGGCGGCGAGGTCGGTGCCGTCCACCGGTGGCACGCCGAGCGCGACGAACCGGTCGCGACCGGCCCGCAGGGTCGCCCACGCCCGCTGTTCCTCGGCACCGAGCGCGGTCCGCTCCTTCTGGGCGTCGTCGACCGCGCGGCGCGCGGCGCGGGCCCGGGTCCTGGCCCGTTCGACCGCGGCGTCCGCGGCCTCCCGCTTCTCCAGCGCCGCCTCGACCTCGGCGAGCGGCGGCGCGGCCCGCAGCTCCGCGGCCAGCTCGTCGGACTGCCGCTGCCCGCCCTCCACCTCGGCCCTGGCGGTGGCGGCGGAACGCGCGGCGTCGGCGTGTGCCTTGCGTGCCGCCGTGACCTGCGACTTCGCGGTCTTCACAGCGGTGCGGGCGGCGTCGAGGTCGGCGGGGACGGCGTGGTGGGGCAGGTCGTGGACCTGCTGGCGGCACACCGGGCACGGCTCGCCCTCGGCCAGGTCGGCGGCCAGCGCGACCGCCCGGTGGGCCCGGTCGGCGGCGGTCTGCGCAGCTTCGGCGTCGGCGAGGGCCTGTTCCGCGGTCGCCAGGCCGGCGCCCGCGGCCTGCTCCGCGGCCTCCGCGTCGGTGGCGGCGGCCCGCAACCGCTCAAGGCGGGGTGTGAGGGTCGCGAGCCGGGTGTGGGCGTCGCGCCAGCGGGACAGCTCCGCGTGCTCGGGCAGGTCGGCGCGGGCGGCCTCCGCCTTCGCCTCGGCCTCCTCGGCCTCGGCCTTCTCGGCGGCACGGCGGGTGATCTGCTCGTCGGCGTCCGCGAGGCGGGTGGCGAGGTCGACGACGTCGCCGGGGCGGCGCAGGGCCGCGAGGTCCGCGAGCTGTTCCCGCGCGGTCTTCGTGGTGGCGTTGGCCTCGGCCCAGCGGGTGCGCACCTGCGCCATCTTCTCGACGGCCTCGTCGACGGCCGGCACGAGCGCGGCCAGGTCCGTCACGCGTTTCCCGGCCGCGGCGACCACGTCGTCGGTGACGGTGCCCAGCTCGTTGCGCCGCTTCTCGATCATGTCGAGCCTGCCCTTGGCGACCTTGGCCCGCTCCCTGGCGCGCTGCCCGACGTCCTCGTAGACGGCGTAGGCGAGCAGCTGGATCAGCAGGTCCTGCCGGTCGCTCGGCTTGGCCTGCAAGAACTCCGCGAACCGGCCCTGTGGCAGCACGACGCACTGGGTGAACTGCTCGTACCCGATGCCGAGCAGCTCGGCCACCGCGCCGGTCATCTTGTCGCCCTCGGCCACCGAGGCCACCGGGTTCTCCAGGATCTTCGTCAGGTCGGCGTCGGGCGGCACGCTGTCGTCGAGCCGGTCGAGCCGCGCCTCCTTGGTCTGCACGTTGCCCTGCGCGGTCCGCCGCAGCAGCCGCACCGCCGCGTACCGGCCGCCCGCCGCCTCGAACACCAGGCACACCCTGCCCTCGTTGACCGAGGGCGCGAGCGCGTTGCGGATGGCGTCCTTCTTGCCCCACCTGGGCACCGTGCCGTACAGCGCGAAGCACAGGGCGTCGATGACCGTCGACTTGCCCGCCCCGGTCGGCCCGGTCAGCACGAAGAAGTCGACGTCGTGCAGCGCGACGTCGGTCTCGTCGCGGTAGCTGCCGAAACCCTCGAACATCAGGCGCAGCGGTCGCATCAGCGGCTCCCGGTGGACTCGTCGAGCAGCTCGGCGAACATGGCGCCGAGCCGGGGGTCGTCGATCTCCTTCTCCGAAAGGAAGTCGGCGAACAGGTCGGTCGGCGAGCGCCCGATCCGCGACCGCACCGCCCCGGCCTGCGCCCTGGCGCGGAACTTCTCGTCGATCTGCACGTCGAGCGTGTGCGGCAGCTTCTCCCGCACCAGGTCGGCGAGCCCGGCGCTGGCCTTCTGCGTGAGGATCACCCGCAGGAACGCGTCCCCTGCCTCCTCACCGGCGGCGACGACCTCGTCGAGGGTGCCGCGCAGCGTCGCGAGACGGCGGCCGCCGGTCAGCGGCACCGCGCGGATCGCGGCCCGGGTGTCCGGCGTGACGTGCACGATCAGCGCGACGGACGTGTTGTCCTCCTCGCCGAAGTCCAGCGCGATCGGCGCGCCCGAGTACGCGATGGGGCACGGCCCGCCGATCTCCTGGTACCGGTGCAGGTGACCGAGCGCGGCGTAGTGCGTGCTGACGGGGAACGTGTCGGGTGGCACCTCGTAGCCGAGCAGGGTCTGCACGGCCCGTTCCCCGCCGCCCCAGCGGCCGCCGAGCAGCGTCGCGTGCGTGGTGACGAGGTTGACGGTGTCGCTCGTGAAGCCCGCGCACAGCGTGTCGACGATCGCGCGCACCCGGTTCGCGTAGTCCTGGTTGTGCTGGGAAGGGTTGTGCAGCAGCACTTCCGCGGCCCGCACCGCGTGCCGGTGCGACAGGAACGGCAGCGCGGCGACCACCGCCTGCTCTCCGGTGCGCGTCGTGAACGTCGCCGTGCCGCCGCGGTCTGGCCGCTGCGGGGTGCCGACGACGTGCATGCCCAGCTCGCCGAGCACCGGCCGGTACACGTCCTGCACGAGCCGCGAGTTGTCGTGGTTGCCCGCGAGCACGACGACGTGCCTGCCCTCGCTGCGCAGCGCCATGAGCGTCTGCATGACGAGGCCCTGCGCCTGCGGTGTGGGGGCGGCGGTCTCGAACAGGTCGCCCGCGACGATGACGATGTCGACGTCCTCGTCGTTCGCGACCCGCACGAGGTCGCGCAGGACGGCGCGCTGCTCGTCGATGCGTGGCTGGTTCTTCAGCACCTTGCCGACGTGCCAGTCGGCCGTGTGCAGGATCTTCATGGGTCCCCTCAGCGCTGTCGGTTCGCTCCGCGGGCTCTGCTCAGAACGGCGGCGGGTCGTCGTCCAGTCCGGCGAACGGGTCGGCGGGCGGCGCGGGGCCCTCGTCGACCCCGGTCCACGCGCCCTTCTCCGATGGCCGGGTGGCCCACGCGGGGAACGGGAACTCGATGGCCAGCGGCACCGGGATGTCGGGTTGGGACACGAACATCGTGCCGGGCTTCGCGATCGTGGCCCGCTGCCGCTGCGCCGCGGGCAGGTAGCCGTACTCGGGCCGCGACGCCTCCGCCGGGTCCAGCCGCCCGGCGACGCGGATGGAGCAGTTCGCGACGATGCGCCGCTCCACCTCCGAGGCGGTCTGCTGCGCGCCGATGAGGATCACGCCGAGCGACCGGCCGCGTTCGGCCACGTCGAGCAGGATCTGCTTGATCGGGCTGTCCCCGTCGCGCGGCGCGTACTTGTTCAGCTCGTCCAGCACGATGAACATGAGCGGCCGCGCGGTGCCCTGCTCCTCCTTGCGGCGGAACTCCTGCCGCAGAGAGACACCGACGACGAACCGCTGCGCCCGGTCCGGCAGGTTGTGCAGGTCGATGACCGTGACCTGCGCCTTCGACGTGGTGAGCGCGCGGTCGCCCCGGTCCTTGAGGTCGGAGCGGATCAGCCGTTCGAGGGGTTTCACGGCCGAGCGCAGGCGGCGCAGGAACGCGTTCACGCTGCCGGTGGAGGTGGACCCGGCCACCCAGTCGCGGCGCAGCTCCTCGTCGAGCAGCTCGTCCTCGATCAGCGCGACGAGTTGCTCGAAGGTGCGGAGCGGGCCGCCGTTGCGTGCGTCGACGCCGGAGATCGAGATGGCCCCGTCGGCGCCGACCTTGGTGTGGTCGCGCCGCAACCGGGCGGCGACCTGACCGATCAGCATCGTGTACTGGGCCCGCTCGTCCTCGCCGTCGGCGAACACGAACGGCATCAGCTCCTGCTCGCAGAACTCGGCGAGCGTCCAGTAGAACGGCGAGACCGCGCGGTCGCGGGCCCGCACGTCCGGGGTGCCGTTCGGGTCCCCCGGCCGGGGCGGCGCGAACACCTGCACGTTGCGGAACGACGACGACGGCAGGCCGAGCAGGCCGTACTTGGCACGCATCGCGTCGGTGAGTCGGGAGTTCTCGTAGTCGAGGAACAGCAGGTCCTCGCCCTTGACGGAGAAGATCAGCGCCTTGGTGTTGTGCGCCTCGCCGTGCAGGACACCCGAGTTGAAGATCGAGTGCAGCATGAACGTGGCGAAGGAGGTCTTCGTCGCGATGCCGGAGACACCGGAGATGGAGACGTGCCCGCCCCGGGTGCCGTCGACGAACTCGAAGTTGAGGAACACCGGCTGCCCGTCGCGCCCGAGGCCGACCGGCACCTTCGCGTCGGCCATCGTGTCGAAGTACAGCGCGGAGTCGCGTTCGGCGCCCTGCGCCCGCGACACCGCGCTGCCCGGCCGCGGCGGCACGTACACCTCGGGCTCGACCCTGGTGACGGTCACTTCGGCGACCTCGGACACCTCGGCGGGCAGCGCACCCTGCTCGATCAGGAACACGTCGGAGGCGAACCGCGCCCCCTCGTGCCCGGCCTCGATCTGGGTGACGACCCCGGCGATCTGCACCTCGCTGCCGTCCGGCAGCTTCCGCCGGGTGACGACCACGTCGTCGAGCTGCAGGTACTGGTCGGCAGCGACCCCGACGGAGAACTCGAGCGGACTGGCGGCGACGGTGCCGACCACGAGGCCGACGGGTCGCGGCCCCGCCGCCAGGTCCGTCACGCCGTTCGGAGAACCGTTCGGCTCGGCCACACGCGCTCCTTCATACGTTCGAGAGGTCCGCAGTCTATGTCCGGGCGCGGACACGACCGGGGACCCCCGAACGTGGGCGTTGCGCGCTTACGGGAAGCAGGCGGTGCTGTAGAAACCCCACTGGCCCGCGTGCATGGCCCGCACACCGCGCGGCCCGTGACGGCGGTAGGGCTCGTCGCGGATGTCGCCCTGTTCGCCCTTCACGAGCGGGGCGCCCCACTCCCAGGAGAAGTGGTCGGCGGTCGGGTCGTAGTTGCGGTAGAACCGCCCGGCCTCGCACCGGTTGGTCTCACAGTGCGTGTAGGTGCCGTTGCAGGGTTCGCGGGGTTCGGCGGCGGGGGCGTCGTACGCCTCGCACAGGATGTAGCCGGTCCTGGCGAGCTGCCAGGAGTAGCCGTAGCACCACAGCGGCTCGAAGGGATCGGCGTGGTAGACGACGAACGTCGACCCGGCCCGCAGCGCGCCGAGGTAGGGACCGTGCGGCGAGCAGACCGGCGGGTTCGACATCTCGTGCAGGTTGGTGTCGCGGATGATGATCCGCTGCCGGGGGTTGGGGTCCTTGAACCGGTTCGAGCACTGCGGTGGCCGCGTGTCCTGGACGGAAACGTCGGCCGCGGCAGGGTCTGCGGTGGCAGGGGCGGGGACGGCGGCGGGGACCAGCGCGATCGCGGCCGCCATGAGCACCTTCAGCATGCCCCCTGACGCTACGGAGAATCTCACGTTCAGCGACCGGCTGTGCACGTACAGAACACAAACGTGCACTCAGGGCAAAGCGGGCTGGTACAGCCAGTGGTCGAAGAAGGACGTGAGGGAGCGGCCCGCGTGGTGCTGCGCCAGTGTCACGAAGTCGGCGGTCACCACCGTGCCGTGGCGGTGGGTGGTGGTCCACTCGCGGAGCAGGGCGAAGAACACGTCGTCGCCGAGCAGGGTGCGCAGGGTGTGGAGGGTGAGGGCGCCGCGCTGGTAGAGGCGGTCGTCGAACATGTCGCGGGCCGGGGGGTCGCCGATGCGGAGGTTCTGCGGCCTGCTCGCCAGCAGGGCACGGGACCTGGTCGCGAGGACCGCCGCGGCCGGGCCGCCGGACCGTTCGGACCACAGCCACTCCGCGTACGCGGCGAAGCCCTCGTTGAGCCAGATGTCCTGCCAGCCCGCGAGACCCACGCTGTTGCCAAACCACTGGTGCGCCAGTTCGTGCGCGACGAGCCGTTCGTGGCCGCGGCGGCCGTCGACGTGGTTGGCGCCGAAGATCGACAGTCCCTGCGCCTCGACCGGCACCTCCAGCTCGTCGTCGGTCACCACGACCGCGTACTCCGCGAACGGGTACGGGCCGAACAGCTCGGTGAAGGTCCGCATCATCCTCGGCTGGCGGGCGAAGTCGTGCTGCGCGGCCCGCGAAAGGCCGCGGGAGACCGCGAGGACCTGACCGGGCGACAACAGGTTCCGCTCGTACGGTCCGATCTGGACAGTCGCGAGGTAGGGCGCCATCGGCTCCTCGGCCACGTAGGTCCACGTGGTGGCCGAGCCGCCGGACACCCGGGAGGCGAGCACGCCGTTGGCCACCACCGTGTACGCGGTCGGCACGGTGACCGCCACGCGGAAGGTGGCCTTCGCGCCGACGAGGTCGTTGCAGGGGAACCAGGACGGCGCGCCGACGGGCTGGCTCGCGACGATCACCCCGTCGGTCAGCTCGTCCCAGCCGACCTCGCCCCAGTGCCGGGTGCGGACCGGCTCCGGCCGCCCGGCGTACCGGATCTCGACCGGGAACGGGGTGTCCACGAGGAACCGGTCCCGGACGCGCAGCTTGCCGCCGCGGTGGGTCCACCGCACCGGCCTGCCGTCCACCAGCACCCGCTCGACCCGGAACGGCCCGAGGTCGAACACGAGCGGGGCGTCCGCGGCCGACGCGACCACGGTGAGCCGCGCCTTCCCCGACAGCCTGCCGGTCGCCGGTTTGGTCGCCAGCGCCAGGTCGTAGTGCGCGACCCGGTAGCCGGGGTTGCCGTGCCCGAGTAGGTCGCCGTCCCTCAACGCCATGCCGAGACGGGGTTGCCGAGCCACCTGGTGCCGGCGGGCACCTGTTCGCCCGCCATCACGAGCGACGCGGGTCCCACGCACGCGTGCGCCCCGATCACCGTCGCCGGCAGCACGATGCCGTGGGGGCCGAGTGTCGCGCCCTCGGCCAGGGTCACCTGGTCCATGCGCAGGATCCGATCATGGAACAGGTGGGTCTGCACAACACACCCCCGGTTCACGGTCGCACCGTCACCCAGATGGACCAGGTCCGCCTCCGGCAGCCAGTACGAGTCGCACCACACGCCGCGGCCGACCCGCGCGCCGAGGGCCCGCAGCCACCACGACATCAGCGGTGTGCCACCGACCGCGCCGACGAGCCACGGCACCGCCAGTACCTCGACGAACGTGTCGGCCAGCTCGTTGCGCCACACGAACGACGACCACAGCGGGTGGTTGCGGGCCCGGAACCGGCCGACCAGCACCCACTTCGCCACCACGGCGACGGCGCACGCGACGAGCCCGCCCGCGACGAGCAGCACGCCGGCGAGCAGCAACCCGAGCGGGAGCCCGAGCGCGGCGATCCCGGCGAACACGAGCAGGGCCAGCGCGACCGAGAACATCATCGGCACGACCCGGCACAGCTCGACGAGCGCGCGGGCGACGAGCAGGCGCCGGGTCGGTTCGTAGGTGCGGCCCGCGTCGCCGCTCTCGGCCACGCGCGGCAGCTTGATCGGTGGCATGCCGAGGTAGGAGCTGCCCGCCTTGGCGCGTTTCGGCGCCGCGGACAGCACGCCGACCAGCCCGCGCTTGGGCACCGACCGGCCGGGTGCGGCCATGCCGGAGTTGCCGACGAACGCCCGCTTCCCGACCCGCACGGCGGCGATGTGGAGCCAGCCGCCCCCCAGTTCGTAGGCGGCGACCATGGTGTCGTCGGCGAGGAACGCGCCGTCGCCGATGGTCGTCATCGCGGGCAGCGCCACGACGGTCGACGCCTCGACGTGCCTGCCGACGCGCATGCCGAGCGCACGCAGCCAGACGGGCGTGAACAGGCTGGCGTACAGGGGGAAGAGGAGGCTCCGCGCGGAGTCCATGAGCCGCAGCGTGGTCCACGCCTGCCACGCGATCCGGCCGCGCACGGGGTGGTGGCCCTCGCGCAGCCCGATGCCGAGCAGCCGCACGGACACCAGCGTCAGCAGCGCGTGCGTGACGAGCCAGGTCACGGTCACGGCCGGCACGGCGGCGAGCGCGGCACCGAGGGTGGGTGTGCCGCCAAGGAACGCGGTGAGCAGCCACAACGCCGGGAGCGCGGACACGACCGGCGCCAGCCCGAGCAGTACCGACGTGACGTCGTAGACGGCGAGCCAGATGCGCGGCCGCGACGGGCGGGTCCTGGGCCAGCGGTGCGCGGCCCTGCCCTGTTTGACGGCGGGCACCCCGGACCAGCGCTGTCCGGTCGGCACCGAGCCGAGCACCCCGGAGCCGGGCGCGATCTCGGCGCGCTTGCCGATCCGCGCGCCGGGGAACAGGGTACTGCGCGCGCCGACGGTGGCACCGGCGCCGACGCGGATCTTGCCGATGTGGACGAGGTCGCCGTCGACCCAGTACCCCGACAGGTCCACTTCCGGCTCGACGGCGGCGCCGCGGCCGACCTTCAGCATGCCGGTGACCGGCGGCAGGGAGTGCAGGTCGGCGCCCTCCGCGACCCGCGCGCCGAGCGCCCGGGCGTAGTGGGTGAGCCACGAACCGGCGAGGTCGGTCGCACCGGTCCGTTCCGCGAGCTGTTCGGCCGCCCACAGCCGCAGGTGGACACCACCGCCGCGCGGGTGGGTGCCCGGTGTGACGCCACGCAGCAGCAGCCGGGCGCCGCCTGCGGCGATCGCCACCCTGCCCGGCGGGCTGAACAGCAGCAGCCAGCCGGCGCCGACGAGCCACCACGACGTGGTGACCGGGTAGCCCAGCACGTTGCCGAGCGCGGCCAGCACGACGGTCCACCGCAGACCGACGATCGTCATCAGCGGCAGCATGGCCAGGGTCTGGAGCACCGCGGCGCGGCGCGGCACGGGCGCGATCTCGCGGGTGGAGGCCGCCGAACCGGCCAGCTCGTCGAGCCGCGCGGCCAGTGCCGCGACGGTCGGGTGGTGGTAGACGTCGCTCACCGACAGCGACGGGTGGTCGGCGCGGACCAGCGACACGAGCCGGGCGGCCGCGAGGCTGCCGCCACCGCAGGCGAAGAAGTCCGCGCCAGGGCCCTGGGGCGGCGCGCCGAGCACCTCGGCCCAGCGCTCGCCGAGCCACGCCTGGGTGCCGGGCAGGTCGGCGGCGTCGACCGCACCGGTGCCGTTGCCCGAGTCGAGCGGCCATGGCAGCGCGTTCCGGTCGACCTTGCCGGACGTACGGGTCGGCAGCGTGTCGACGACCGCGAGCCGGGGCACGAGCGCGGCGGGCAGCGTCTCCCGCAGCCGGGTCAGCGCACCGTCGGCGTCGAAGCCGGCCGCCACGACGTAGCCGACGAGCAGCTGTGTGCCGCTCGCGGTGGTGCGGACGGCCGCGGCGGCACCGCTCACGCCAGGCAGTGCCTGCAGCGCGGCGTCGATCTCGCCGAGCTCGATGCGGCGGCCGCCGAGCTTGACCTGCTCGTCGGCGCGGCCGAGGAAGACCAGCCCCTCCTGCTCGGCCCGCACGAGGTCGCCGCTGCGGTAGGCGCGGGCCCAGCCCAGCGACGGCAGCGGCGCGTACTTCTCGGCGTCCTTGGCCGGGTCGAGGTAGCGGGCGAGACCGACGCCGCCGATGACCAGCTCCCCCGTGCCGCCCATGGGCACGACCGCACCGGTCTGGTCGACGACCGCCAGCTCCCAGCCCGCGAGCGGCAGCCCGATGCGGACCGGGCCCTCGCCGGTCATGCGGGCACCGCACGCGACGACGGTGGCCTCGGTGGGGCCGTAGGTGTTCCACACCTCGCGCCCGTCCTGGGCGAGCCGGGCCGCCAGGTCGGGCGGGCACGCCTCGCCGCCGAGGATCAGCAGCCGCACGTCCAGCAGCGCCTCGGCCGGCCACAGCGCGACGAGTGTCGGGACGGTGGAGACGACGGAGATCTCCTGCTCCACGAGCCACGGCCCGAGGTCGACACCGGTGCGGACGAGCCAGCGCGGCGCGGGCACCAGGCACGCGCCGCGCCGCCACGCGAGCCACATCTCCTCGCAGGAGGCGTCGAACGCGACGGACAGCCCGGCGAGCACCCGGTCGTCCGGGCCGATGGGGCCAACCGGATCCGAGGCGAGGAAGAGGTCCGCCTCGGCGTCGACGAACGCGGCGGCGCAGCGGTGGCTGACCGCGACGCCCTTCGGCTTGCCGGTGGAGCCGGAGGTGAAGATGATCCAGGCGTCGTCGTCGAGCCCGGCGGGCCCGCGTCCGGCCGGGGTGCCGAGTACGACCAGTTCGCGGCCCGCGCCGAGCACCGCGCACACCTGCGCCTCGGAGAACACCAGGTCGGCGCGCTCGTCGGGGTCCTCGAAGTCGACCGGGACGTAGGCGGCGCCTGCGGCGAGCACCGCGAGGATCGCCACGTACAGGTCGGCGGTGCCGGACGGCACCCGGATGCCGACGCGGTCACCGGCGCCGATGCCCTCGGCCGCGAGCTTCTGGCGCAGCTCGTCCACGGCCGCGAGCAGCCCGGTGTAGGTGAGCACGGTCGTGCCGTCGTCGATCGCGGGCGCCGCCGGGTGGCGGGCCGCGGTGTCGGCGAGGACGTCGTTCAGCGTGCGCGGCGCGGTGGCGGCGGCACCGCTGAACCTGGCGAGCGGGGTGGTGAGGGTGTCGAGCGGTGACTCGGCGCAGACGGCGGTCATCGATCACCGGACGGACGCAGGCGCAACGGATCCTCCGTGGATGGGCCCCATGGAACCGACACTGCGTCCGGCGGCGCACGGGGCAGCGAGCCCGCCTGACGAACAGGCCGGCGACCCGCGACTTTACCCCGGTCTCACGCTGCGTACCGAATCTCGCGGCTCAGCCGTGTGAGATGTCACAGACGGTGAGGACCGGGTCGTGCGGTTGCCCAGCTGCGCGGGGTCTGCTCTGAACGACGCTCTCAGGACACTCGACGTCCCGAAAAAGGGTCGTTCGAGACAGCGGCGGGCGGGCGTCTCGCGTGCACGGCACCACCGCCGTCTGCTGGAACGCACCAACGCCGGGCATCCCGGGAGGCGGACCCGTCAGGATTTCGCCGCCTTGGCCGCGATCCGGGCGCGAACCTCCGGCCTGCGCAGCGGCGGCACGGTCGCGGGCGGCTGCTTGCGCGGCGGCAGCTCGGCCAGCAGGCGGGTGGTGCTCGCGGTGATCTCGGCGACGGCGCGCTCGATCGCGTCGCGGGTCTTGTCGGTGACCGTCCCCACGCCGGAGACCTTGCGGACGAACTGCAGCGCGGCTGCCTGGATCTCCTCGTCGGTGGCGGCTGGCTCCAGCCCGCGAAGCGGGGTGATGTTTCGGCACATGTGCCCGACTTTAGCGCGTCGACCTGGCGGCGACGGAAAGTCGCAAACTCTCTCTAACAGCCGAAAACAATTACCGCATCGGGGGGCCGCCGCACAAAACCCCACGCTGATCATGTCCGGTCTCCCGGACATCCCCCCTGCTACATGTGGAGGGAGCCCCTGCGGCACGGCACCCGGCCGCGCCGGGTTCGCCGACGTGATCACCCAGGCTGCCGTGGCCGGGCACCTGCAACCGCGGACATCAGAGGCCGCCGACAACCACATCCGCGGCGCACTGGACGACCTGTACGGCCGGATCCGCGCAGGGGCACCGAACGCGCGGGTGGCCGTGGTCGGCTACCCACGACTGTTCCATGGCGAGGAGCGCAACTTCGGCGCGCGGATCAGCCGGTCGGAGCAGACCGCGCTGAACGCCGACGGGCACACGGCCGGCTACGTCGCGATGGTCGCGAACTCGCTGGGTGCCGCACCGCACAGGTCTGAACCACTGCGCGGACCAGGCCACTGGTGCGGATGCCGTAGTGCATCTGCACCAGATGGCCGCTATTTCAGGAATTCCCCCAAGTGGGTCTTCGTTACCCCGTCCGGAATTTTCGAAACCTATTTTCTGTAGCATTCCAGCGCCGTATCCACAGCTTTGTTTGCCTCGTTGCTCCATGTGAGGACGATCTGTAACAAGAATTCGGTCGGCCGGGACCTTCTCTGTGGGAACGGCGATCGGATGGGGGTCGCCGCACCAGGCTGATTACCGTCCCCAGGAGGAGGCATGGCGCGTCGCAGTTCCGGCGACTCGGCGGAGCAGGACGAAGTAAGATCCATTCGTGTGTTGCTCGCGGAGGACATGGATCTTCTCCGCACGGCACTGGTGAGCCTGTTGTCGGTGGAGGAGGACATCGAGGTCATCGCCGACCTGAAATGCAACGAGAAGGCCGTCTCCGTGGCCGTGCGGTTACGGCCGGACGTTGCGGTCGTGTCCGCGGACCTGCCGGAGAACAAGGGGTTGACAACCGTCCACGAACTCAGGAGAAGGTTGCCCGAGTGCCAGATTGTGGCGCTCACGGTGAAACGACCGGTTGGTTTGGTGAAAAGGTTACTTGCCGCCGACGTGTCCGGATTGATCGACAAGGACGCACCGGCCGCTCGGCTGCTGCACGCGATCCGCGGCGTCGCGCAGGGCGGCACGGTGATCGACGCGAACCTGGTCATCGCGGCGCTGTCGGCGGGCCGGAACCCGTTCACGCCGCGGGAGTTGTCGGTGCTGCAGCTGGCGGCGGAGGGGGCGAGCGGACCGGAGATCGCGAAACAGCTGTCGCTGTCGCCGGGAACGGTGCGCAACTACCTGTCCAACGCGATGAACAAGACCGGGGCGCGGACGCGGATCGACGCGATCCGCATCGCGACCGAGTCAGGCTGGCTGTGACGCCGTCGGTGCCGCCACTTCCCAGTGGCCGAGCAGGTCGCGGTAGAGAGGAGAGGTGCGCAGCAGCGTTGTGTGGTCGCCGACCACCGCGCCCACCCCGTCGAGCACGAGCACCCGGTCGGCACGCAGGGCGGAGCTCATCCGGTGCGCGATCACGATCAGCGTGCCGCGGGCCGCGAACGCGTCCTCCGCGCGCCGTTCCGCGGCCGGGTCGAGGTGACAGGTCGCCTCGTCGAGGACGACGAGCGGTGCGGGCGACAGGTAGGCGCGCACCAGCGCGACGAGCTGCCGCTGTCCCGCCGACATGGTCTCGGGCGCCAGTTCGGTGTCGTAGTCACCGAGGTCGGCGCCGATGGCCGCGGCGGCGGCGTCCAGGTCCGCCGTGGTGGCCTCCGGGTTCAGGTAGGTGAGGTTCTCGCGCAGGGTGCCGGTGAACACGTAGGCCTCCTGCGGGATCAGCACCCTGGCGAGTTCCGGCCGGGGAAGGTCGGTGGCAGGCACCCCGCCGAGGGTCACCGAACCGCGGTCGGGCCGCAGCAGCCCGCACAGCAGGCTGACCATAGTGGACTTGCCGATGCCGCTCGGCCCGACGACGGCCAGATGCTCGCCGTGCGCGACGGTGAGGTCCAGGTGCTCGACGACGGGCTCGGCGTGTGGCCCGTAGGCGAAGGTGACGTCCGCGAGCCGCACGGCGTGCCCGTCGGGAGGCAGGTCGCCTGACCGCGGCTCGGTGGTGACCGCGCTGGCGTCGAGCACGCGCCCGAGGGTGATCACGAACCGCAGCCCGCTGCCCCCGACCCCGGCGACGAAGTTCTGCAGCGCGGGCTGAAGACCGAAGAGGACATAGGTGGCGCCGCCCATGATCGCCCCCGCGGTGAGCCCGTTGCCGACGAGCCACGAACCGGCGAACAGCAGTACCAGCAGGGGAAGCCAGCCCCCGACGGCGAAACACGCGGTCCGCAACGCGGCGACCCTCGCCAGGGCCCGCTCGGCGGCGGCCTGTTCGGCGACCGGCGTGGCGACGAGCGCGGCGGCGGTGTCCTGCGTACCGCAGGCGGAGATGTCACGGACACCGGAGAACACCCGGTCGGCCGCGTCGCTGAGCCGTTCGTCGGCGAGCACCGAGACCCGCTGCCGCGCGGCGGCGACCCCGAGCACGGCGAGGAACGCGAGCAGCCCGAGGAGGAACGGCGGCAGGATCAGCAGCGCGATGACGGGTGCGATGGACAGCGACCCGACAACGACCCCGACGACGGTGACGAGAAACCCGCGCACGACGATCACGAGCCCCGCGTAGGTGTCCCGCACGATCTCCACCTGGCGGGTGAGCCGGGCGAGCGCTCCGTGGTCGGGCCGCCCGTCCGCGCCGTTGCGCAGCGCGCCACCGACGACCCGGCGGACGAGGTGGTCCCGGAAGGGTTCCGCGAGGTCGCCCAGGCGTCGGAACACCATCCGCGTCCCGACCGCGCCGACCAGGGAGACGACGACGAGCGAGGCGAGCCACAGCAGGCCGACCCCTGGCCGGCCGGCGAGAAAGCCGCGGTCGACCGCGTTGGCGACCGCGACCCCGGACAGGGCGGCGGGCAATGCCTCGGGCAACGACCAGGCCATGAGCGCCGCGGTCGGCCGCGGGGAAAGCGACCGGAGGGCATAACGAAGTTCCCGCTTCACGTCAACACCGCCACCGGACAAGAGCGAACGGATGTCCCATTGACACGGGTAAGGGGCCCCCTGTTTTCAACGTTACCAGCGGGCACCGACAATTCCCGGTGCCACGACACCGTGAACGCGCTCGGCGAAACACGCGCGGCAGCCGCGAAAAACGGTGGACGCCCGAAAGTCAACCACCCGGGCGGGCGCAACCCGAGCGAAAGTCCCATTGACACACCAAGGGGCCCCCCGGTTTCCACGCTATCAGCGGGGACCGACATTTCTCGTGCGCGCGTCATCCGAACACCTCGCGGTAGTCGCGATGCGCCCACAGTTCCTCGTGTGTCCCCATTGCCCGTACGCGGCCGGATTCCAGCCACAACACCAGGTCCGCGCGCACGGCGGTCGACAACCGGTGGGTCACCACCAGCCGGGTGCGCCCGCCTGCCTCGATCATGGCCCTGCTGATCCGCAGCTCGGTCACCATGTCCACACTGGATGTCGCGTCGTCGAGCACCAGCAGCCGTGTGGCCCCCCACGCCCGCGCCAGCCCCAGCCGCTGCAGCTCACCACCCGACATGGGCGCCGAGGACAGCGGTGTGTCGTAGCCGGAGGGCAGTCGCGACACGAACTCGTGTGCGTAGGTCGCCCGCGCCGCCTCCTCCGGTCGCGTGCCGATCGCCGCGCCCACGGTCGCACCGACGAGCTTCGGGCGTTCGAACGCGACCCCCACCGCCGTGCGCAACTCGTTGTGCGACAACGAGGACAGCGGCACCCCGTCCAACAGCACCGTACCGGCCGACGGGTCGCGCAGCCGTGCCGCGACCTCCGCGAGCACCGACTTGCCCGCCCCCGACCGTCCCACCACCGCGACCGACGTCCCGCCGGGGACGGTGAACGTCACGTCCGTCAGCAGCGCGTCCACGGACACGCCGCAGAACGCCAGCCGCCCCTGCCCCCACGGCAGCGCACCGTCGCCATAGGACACCGGCGGCACCGCGAGCACCTCCCCCACCCGCGTCGCGCCCGCCCGCGCCCGCGCCAGTCGCCCGAACACGCTCGTCAGTGAACCCAGCCCCGCGCCGAGCATCGCGTACTGCCCGGCCGCGAACAGCTCCCCCGGTGTCACCCGGCCCTCGTACAGCGCCCATCCCCCGGTCCCCAGTACCGCCACCAGCACCAGTGGCCCCACCACGGCGCCCTGCGCCGCCGCGCCCGACAGCACCCGCCAGCTCCGCATGCCCTGCTCGTGCAGCTCGGGCAGCTGCGTCAGCACGCGTCGCTCCTCCCGGTCGGCCGTGCCGGCCGCCGCGATCGTCCGCAGCCCGGCCAGTGACTCCGACAGCCGCGCCGCGATCCGGCCCTGCACCGTCAGGTACGCCGTCACCACCGAAGCGGTCCGCACCGTGAACAGCCGCAGGACCACCCCGACCAGCGCGACGCCGCCGAGGAACGCCACCGCGAGCCAGATGTCCAGGTACGCCAACAGGAAAAGGCTGCCGACCGGCGGCAGCACCGACGTCCACACGGTCACCAGCGCAGGCCCGGCGTTCGCGGCCTCCGCCGAGTTGCCCGACACGCGGCTCACCAGGTCACCGGTGGCGAACCCGTGCCTGTGCCCGGCCGTCAGCACGTGCCGCACCAGCCGGTTGCGCAACCACGCCGTCGTGCCCGCGACGCACGCGGTGCCCGCGAACGCGTCGACGAGGTCGGACGCGATCCCGAGCAGGACCAACCCGGCCGCCAGCCACAGCCACACCGGGGTCCCGCCGTACACGATCGAGTCGACAGCACGGCCGAGTACCATCGGCAACGCCAGCGCACCGAGCGTGCCGAGCAGCGCGCTGGCACCGATCAGCGGCAGCCAGCCACCGGCTTTCCTGGCGATCTCACCGAAGGCGCTCACGGGTTACCCTTCTGAGCAGGGTCGCGGTCCCGGACAAACGCCAGTTGTCCGGGACCGCGTCCCACTACGACGTCACATGAGACGTCAGTGGCAGATCAGCACGCTCAGGCCGGAGCTGCCGCCGCACAGGGTGACGGACAGGTTCGACGGGCAGGAGTGGCCGCTGTTGCTGCTGCCACCGCTGTTGGTCTGCGGCGCGGTTTCCATGCCCTGCAGGTCGAGAAGTGCCATTGTTGGCTCCTTATTCGGGGGTTTCCTACTGACCCACGCCTGCTGGCGTGGGGGTCTGTGGGGCGGCCGGACGGGACAGCGCCAGCAGTGGCGCCTGGACCGGCCGGTCGTGCAGTGCCGCGCCGAGTGCGAGCAGCACCCCGGCGTTGCCGGTAGCGAGATCCATGGACAGCCGCAGCAGCCCGGTGCCGGGGAACGCCATACCGTCACCGAACGGCAGCGCGTGCCACGCGAGGTTGCGCACCTGCTGGGCCACGTCCGGGTCATGGGCGGGGGCGTCGGAGCGGCCCGCCAGGTACAGCAGGACACCGGCGCGGCCCGTGAGCAGGCCGGGCAGGATGTACATGGGTGAGCGGGCCGTGCGTGCCACGGCCGCCGCGGCGTCGGCGAACTGCTCGTCCGCGCGCCTGCGCAGGTACTCGTCGAGCACCACGCCGATGCCGATGCTGCCGCCGTCCAGGTACGGCATGGACCGCCAGCCCTCGTTGACCTCGAGCGTGCCGTTGTCCCGCCGCACGCACCGCCGCAGGTCGAACCGCAGCGCGTCCGCGGCGCGGTCGAGGTAGGTGGTGTCGCCGGTGTCGTCGTACATGCGGATCAGGAACAGCGCGGCGCCGGTGCGCCCGCGGAACAGCCCGGCCCACGGCTGGCCCGACCCGCTGACCGGGTTGTCCTCGCCGGGCTCCTCGGGGCCCTGCGCCTCGGCGACGAGCGACGCGGCCCGGTGCGCGGCCACCCGCAGCGCGGGCTCGGCCGTCGCGTCGGCGAGGTGCAGCAGGTTCAGCCCGAACCCGGAGACGCCGCCGAACAGGTCGTGGCCCATCGTCTCCCAGTTCTCGCGCAGGCAGATGTCGACGACGTCGAGCGCCTCCTGCCGGTGCCCGAGGTGCGCCAGCGTGAACGCGGCGCCGTGCAGCCCGTCGTACAGGCCGAGCCTGCTGCCGCCTGCCGGGTTGGTCGCCCGCCGCAGCAGCCACTGCTCGTACTCCTCGACCCGGCCACCGCCCGTGACGTCCATCGCGTACAGCACACCCGCGGCGCCGTAGGCCAGCCCGAGGCCGCCGACCGCGAACTGCTGCGGGTCGCCGGGGAACAGCCGGTCGTCGCGGTCCGGGGTCGCGCTCGCGCGGATCGCCCGCACCAGGTCGTCCCGCAACGCGGGCCACGCGGCGGGGTCGGGCTCGGTGCGCGGGTTCGGCACGTCCGGGGTGCCGGGCGGCACGATCGTGTTCACCGCCGGTGGCAGGAAGTCCGGTGGCACCGGGAAGTGCGTGCTGATGATCTCCGCGAAGTGCCGCGCCTTCAACCGGTGCAGGCCGAGCAGGTTGGTCATCGGCAGGAACAGGGCGAACCGCAGGCACGCGAGCGCGTAGTGGTCGATGTCGAACCCGTGCACGTCACGCGGTGGCGCGAAGCCGGGGTTGTTGAGGCCGGGCCGGGTGGCCTCCTCGACCGGCGAGGTGACCTCGTAGTCCAGCAACGCGACCGTGTCGTCCTCGCGCACCACGATGTTGAACAGGTGCAGGTCGCCGTAGACGATGCCGCGCTCGTGGATCTGCGCGATGGTCTCGCTGACCTGGCGGTGGATGTCGACGGCCCACCGGGTGAAGTCCGCGTAGTCCGACGGCGTGGAGGCCGGGTCGATCAGCGGGTACCGCAGTGTGATCGCCTTGCCGAGCACGTCGCCGTCGACGTGGTCCATCACGAGGAACCGGTGCTCGCCGAGGGTGAAGAGGTCGTGCACGGCCGGCACGCCGGGGATGCCCGCGAGCGTGGTGAGCGTCTCGTGCTCGCGGCTGAGGCGGCGCACCGCGTCGTGCCCGTAGGTGTCGAGACCGGCGTGCGGGCGGGCCTCCTTGAGCACGATCTCCTTGCCGGTGCGGGTGTCGCGGCCGGCGTAGATGCCGCCGCCGTTGGAGAAGTGCAGCACCCGCTCGATCTTGTACGGCAGGTCGGTGACCGTGACCGCGTTGCGGGCGGCGAGCTGCGGTTCGAGGAACGCGGGCAGCCGCACCCACGGCGGCACGTGGAAGACGGGGTCGCGCCGGTCGGCGACGAGGTTGCCCTCCGGGTCGGCGATCGCCTCGACGACGACGCCGGTGCTGTCGACCGTGTACCGGTTGGCGAACGCGCCGTACCGCACGTACAGGGGACCGCTGCCCCAGCGCAGGTCGGAGAGGATGTAGGGGCTCGGCTCGCCGTCGAGCCGCGCACCGAGCTCGGTGAGGATGCGCTCGCACGCGGCGTCGTCCTCCGGGTAGATCGTGACGAGCTTGCCCGCGTAGCCACGCGGCGCGTACTTCGACACCCTGGCGAGCAGCGCGGAGGACGACCGCAGGAACTTGAACGAGATGCCGCGTTCGACGCAGTACTCCCACACCGTGTCGAGCACCCGGCCCGCGTTGTCCTGGGTCGCCGAGGCGTGGATCTTCCAACCCTGCAGGGGCAGGTTCTGCCGCACGGGTGGGTTGATGACGAACCAGTCATCCTGCTCGTGCAGCGTCCACCCGGTGGGCAGCGGCCTCGTGGCGGTTGCGAACGACTCTCCGGCCGTGGCCTCCGAGTGCATCGCGTCGTAGAACGACGGGTCGGCCATGCAGAACGGCTGGTAGTCCTGGTCCATCCTCGGTCGCTCCGCTCGTCGAAGGGGAAGCCGAGAGCAATGTTGCCGCCCGGAACGGCCCCGGAATCAGTGCAAACTGTCACCGCCCGACCACGCGTATGTCACATCACGCTGCGTACCCCGCCGGTGACGAGCACGTGCGGATTCCCGTGCAGCACAATGAACTTCGTCAACCGTTGGTTGCTCACTGACCGGCGGCGTCGCGCAACGCGTTCAGCAGACCGGCGAGCGCGGGCTGGGCCAGGGAGGTTTCCCGCACCGCCGCGTAGATCACGCGAACGGGTTCGGGCCTGCGGACGCGGCGCACCACGACCGCCGGATGGCGCTGGCCGAGCCCCATCCTCGGGATGAGCGTCACGCCGAGGCCCGCCGCGACGAACCCCTGCGCCGTGGCGTAGTCGTCGCTCTCCACCACGAAGTTCGGGCTGAACCCCGCCGAAGCGCACGCGCTCAGCATGATCTCCATGCACGGCCCGGTGGAGAGCTCGTTGTTGACCCACGGTTCGTCCGCGAGGTCCGCGAGGTCCAGCACGCGTTTCGCCGCGAGGTGGTGCCCCTTGGGCAGCACGACGTGGTACGGGTCGTCGAGCAGGTGCACCATGCGGATGCCGTCGCGGACCCGGTCGCGCGGTGCCACCACGATCCCGAGGTCCGCCCGCCCCTTCTCCACCTCCAGCATCGGGTCCTGCGGGTCGATCAGCTTCAGGTCCACCTGCACGCCGGGGTGGTCCGCACGCAGCTTCGCGAGCGCGGGTGGCACGAGTGCGGCACCCGCGGTCGCGAAGTAGCGGATCGAGAGCCGGCCGGTGCGCCCGGCACGCAGGTCGGCGAGCGCGGTCTCCGCCTCCGCGACATGCGTGGCGATGATCCCCGCGTGCTCGGTCAGCAGCCTGCCCGCCGCCGTGGGGCGCACGCCGCGGCCGATGCGTTCCAGCAGCGGCACTCCCGCCTGCCGTTCGAGCGCGGCCACCTGCTGGCTCACCGCCGATGGCGTGTAGCCGAGGTTGGTCGCGGCCGCCGTGACCGAACCGCTCGTGACGACGGCCCGCAGCACCTGCATTCTTCGCACATCCAGCATGTAGCTCAGCTTAACGTTTGCTGCAGATCATTTCACTTGTCCTGTCGGATTGGTCGGGAGACCGTGGACACGTGGTGCGAATGGGTGTGCTGGCCCTGATGTGGGGCTCGAGTTTCCGGGGTGGCACTCACCCGTCAGCCGGCCGCGCTCGCGCGGAAGGTGCGCCGGTAGGCAGCGGGCGTCGTGGCGTAGGCACGCTGGAAGTGCTGACGCAGCCCGCTTCCGGTGCCCAGACCGCTGCGCTGGGCCACGGTCTCGACCGGCAGGTCCGTGGTCTCCAGCAGCTCCCGCGCGCGGGCGAGCCGCTGTTGGTTGAGCCACGCGAGCGGCGTCGTGCCGACCCGATCCGCGAACTGGCGGCCGAAGGTGCGCAGGCTCATGCCCGCCCGGCCGGCCAGCTCCGCCATGGTCAGCGGCCGGTCGAGGTGGCGGACCGCCCACTCGAGCACCGGCGCGAACCCGTCCGTGCGCGCGGGCACCGGCGCCGGGATGTACTGCGACTGCCCACCTTCCCGGTGCGGCGCGATCACCATCCGCCTGCTGACCTCGGCGGCGACGGCCGCGCCGAAGTCGGTCCGCACGATGTGCAGGCACAGGTCCAGTGCGGCGGCGGTGCCCGCGCTCGTCAGGATGTCGCCGTCGTCGACGTACAGCGGGTGCTCGTCGACGGTCACGGCGGGGAACCGGCGGCGCAGGTCCTCGGCGTACATCCAGTGCGTGGTCACGGTCCTGCCGTCGAGCAGGCCCGCGGCGGCGAGCACGAACGCGCCGGTGCACAGCGACGCGACCCTGGCGCCCCGCGCGTGGGCCCGGCGCAACGCGGACAGCAACTCCGGCGGCGGCTCGTAGTCCGGCATCACGCACGCGGGGACGACCACGAGGTCGGCCGTGCGCAACGCAGGCAGCCCGGCCCGCGCCGAGACCGTGAGACCGGCCGACGCCGCATGCGGCCCGGTGCCGCACACGGTCAGCTCGTACCAGTCCGGCGCCAGGTCGGCCCGGTCGGCGGCGCCGAACACGCCGACCGGGACGGCCAGCTCGAACAACGCGACGCTCGCCAGCAACGGCACGACGACTCGCATGGCGTAAATCTATCGCACCATGACGTTCACGCCACTGTCGGCCGAGGCGGTCACAGCCGAGGCTCTAGCCATGACGATCACCCAGACCCGCACCGTGTGGCACCTGTCGGTGGCCGGGCTCGCCGCGATCGGCGTCAGCTTCGGCTTCGCCCGCTACGGTTTCGGCCTGTTCCTGCCCGACCTGCGGGCCACGTTCGGCCTGGACGTCGCGACCGTCGGCCTCATCGGCAGCGGCACGTACGCCGGCTACCTCGCCGCGCTCACACTCGTCGGGCTGCTCTCGGCGCGCCTGGGGCCGCGGCCCCTGATCATCGCGGCCGGGGCGTGCGCGACCGCGGGTCTGGCGCTGGTGGCGGTCGCGGACAGCACACCGGTGCTGGTGGCCGGGCTGCTGCTCGCGGGCACCAGTTCCGGGTGGGCGTGGGCGCCGTACTCGGACGTGGTGCGGACGATGGTGGCCCCGGACCGGCAGGAACGCGTGCTCGCGATGGTGCCCAACGGCACCGCGTTCGGCACGGCGGTCGCCGGGGTGCTGGCACTCGCGGTGCCGTGGCGGCCCGCGTGGGTGCTGTTCGCGGGGGCCGCGCTCGCCGTGACCTTGTACAACGCGTGGCTGCTGCGCGGCCTGCCCCGCCCCCAACGTGTTGCCGCACAACGGATCCGGCCCACCGCCGCGGCGGTGCCACTGTTCGCGTCCGCGTTCTCCTACGGGGTGGTCGGCTCGGTGTACTGGACGTTCGCGGTGGACATGATCGCCGCCGACGCTCCCGGCGACGCGGTGGGACCGCTGTTCTGGACCCTCATCGGCGTCGCGGGCCTCGGCGGCCTGCTGACCGGCCGCGCGCTCACCGTGCTCGGGCTGCGGCGCACCCACGCGCTGCTGTTCGGTGCGCTGGCGTTCGGCGTCGCGGTGCTGGCGCTCGCACCCGGTGCCCTGCCCGCGATCGGGCTGTCCGCACTGCTGTACGGGCCCGCGTTCATGGCGGTGGCGGCGATGCTGACCGTGTGGAGCTACCGCGTGTTCCCCGCCCGGCCCGCGGCGGGCTTCAGCGCGGTCGTGTTCTGCCTCGGTCTCGGCACGATCGCCGGTCCCGCCACACTCGGCGCGTTCGCCTCGGGCCACGGGCTGCCCGCCGCGTTCCTCCTCACGGCAGCGGTCACCGCCGCGACGATCGCCGCCCGCCCGGCCACCGAGCACCCGTGAAGGTGTGCCCGCGCCGCCGTCAGCCCATGGACGGCAGGAAACCGCGGGCCTGTTCGTGGCTGAGTCCGGTGGCCTGCAACAGGTCGACGGCGACCGACCGGAGCTGCGCGGTGACCACGGTGGCGGAGAACCCGGTGTGCTCGATGCCGCCGGCGTCGACCACCGTCGCCGCCATCCGCACCTGCTCCCGCACCTCGGCCACGTCCCCGTCGGTGCCGAGCGCGTCCGCCAGCCCGGTCGCGGCCGCCGCGAGCTGCCGCAACGCCACCGGCAGGCTGCGGGGGAACGTCTCGTCGTCGGCCAGCGCGGCCCTGGTCCGCCGCAACAGCACCCGGCTGTTGCGCAACGCGAGGTCGACGGGCTCGCTGGCGCGGGTGTACCGCTCGATCATGGTGCGCTGCCTGCGGTGCAGCGGTGAGATCGCGGCGATCTCCCGCGCGGCCCGCAACGCGTCGCGGTAGTCGTCCCCGGCCTTCTGGGTTCGGGCGCGGCGCAGGGCCTCCTGCGCGATCGTCCGGTCCCGCTCGCTGATGGCGTCGGCGGCGGCCGTGAGCGCGGCGGCCAGCTCCCCGAGCAGCTCCTGCCCACGCCTGCGCACGATCTCCGGCGGGTCGCCGGGCAGGAGCGCGATGGCCGCGAGCCCCAGCAACCCACCGATCAGCGCGTCGAGCATCCGGTCCAGCCCCCCGGTGCTGTCCGGCGGCAGAAGCGTGGCGACGAGGATCGCCGAGGACGCGGCCTGGAGCGTGACGAGCGTGCCACCGCCGAGCAGCACCGAGGTCGTCATGGCCAGCCCCAGCACCAGCGCGAGCTGCCACCACCCGGCGCCGATCTGCGAGATCAGCAGGTCACCGACCCCGATCCCGACACTGACCCCGACGACCAGCTCGACAACCCGCCGCAATCGCTGCTGCCCGAAGCCGACCCCGATGCAGATCACGACAGCGATGGGCGCGAAGAACGGCCTGCCGTGCCCGAACACCTCGGTGGCGACCAGCCAGGCGAGCGCGGCGGCGATCGAGCACTGCAGGATGGGCAACCCCATCAACCGCAACGCATGCCCACGCCGCCGAATCGTCGCCCGCGTCCGAGGCCACCTGAACCGCACGACGATCACGCTATTGGACACACCAGCCCACCGCATCCATCCCCGCCACCACCCACCGAGCACGCGCACCCGGCAACGAGCGGCCAATGCCTCGAAAGACACTTTCGGGACGTTGAGCGTCCCGAAAGCGTCTTTCGGGGCCAAGGCGTCCGCGCCTGCGCGTCCATCCGTGCGGAAGTGTTTCGGGTGGCACACGTTTGGGTAGGTCATTGGCGGTTGCTGTCACCGCAGCAGGGGTCGGCTGCCGGGCCCGGTGTGCGCCGGGCTTGCCGGGGGCGGCCCTGACAGGAGAGGTCACGCCCATGAACCACCCAGTGGATCCGGACAGGACTCGCCTCGATCTCAACCCGGCGGACCCGCCACCGGCCGTCGCCGAGCCGGTGGCCGCCGAGGAGGTCGCGGACGCCGACCACAGTCGTCGCCGTGCCGTGAACGTCGTGTGCACGATCATCAACGCCGTGTGCGCGATCTTCGCGGTCGTGCTCGCCCTGCACATCGTCCTCGTCATCGGCGAGGCCAACCAGGGCAACGGGTTCGCGGCGCTCATCAACGACTGGTCGGGTGCCGTCTCACTCGGCCTGCGGGACCTGTTCGTGCCGGAGAACCTGAAGTTGCGCACGTTCCTCAACGACGGCCTCGCCGCGATCGCGTGGCTCGCCATCGCCGGCCTGCTCACCTACCTGATCCGCAGGCTGGCGCTGCCCGGGCCGCGTCGTACGCAGCGGCGCTACCTCGTGCGCTGACGTCCGCCGAGCACGGAGGCGGCGGTCCGGAGATCTGCCACCAGGTCCCGGTACGCCGCCTCCCTGTCGTCTGAGCGCAGCACCGACGACGGGTGCACGGTGGCGACCGCGCGCTCGGTGCGGTCGGGCAGTTCGACGACCTTGCCGCGTTCCTGGGTGACCTTGAACTTGGTGCCCAGCAAGGACTGCGCCGCCGTCGCACCGAGGAACACGACGAGGTCGGGCCGCACCGTGTCCAGTTCTGCGAGGAGCCACGGCCGGCACGCGACGACCTCGGTCCGGCCCGGCTTCTGGTGGATGCGCCGCTTGCCCCGCTCGGCGGGCTTGTACTTGAAGTGCTTCACCGCGTTGGTGAGGTACACCTGCGCGCGGTCGATGCCCGCCTCGACGAGCGCCCTGTCCAGCAACCGCCCTGCGGGCCCGACGAACGGGTGTCCCTGACGGTCCTCCTGGTCACCCGGCACCTCGCCGACCACCAGCACCGCGGCGTCCGCTGGTCCCTCGCCGAACACCGCCTGCGTCGCGTCCTTGTACAGGTCGCAGCCGCGGCACTCCTGCACGGCCCTCCGCAACCCGGTGATGCCCGCCTTGTCCGGCACGTACTCCTCGGCGCCCATGACCGACGGCTACCCCCGCTCGACCGGCGAAAACTCAGTGTGCGAGGACGGTCAGCACGAGCGCGACCGCGGCGGGCAACGCCTGCACGACGATGATCCGCCTGCTCGCGGTGGCTCCGCCGTAGAGCCCGGCGACGATCACGCACGCCAGGAAGAACACCGTCACCGGGTAACCGACGCCGCCACCGGCCACGAGGCCGAAGACCAGGCCCGCGGCCAGGAACCCGTTGTAGAGGCCCTGGTTCGCGGCGAGGACCGCGGTCTGCTCCGCGAACTCCGGCGTCGTGCCGAACGCCCTGCGCGCCCTCGGGGTACGCCACAGGAACATCTCGAGCACGAGGATGTACCCGTGGATCAGCGCGACGAGCCCGACAACGATCTTGGCGACGACGTCCATCGCCGGAGTCTAGCGCCGGAAAGCCGGTGCGTAAGCCCAGGCACTACCCGCGACCCCGACGGTGGCGCAAGCCCCACAGAGGGGCTCCCTGCCATCCCCGAGACCTGTTCACCCGGCGAGGACAACCAACACAACGCCAACACCGACCTCACCGGATCGGTCGCTCAGGCGTCGGTTTCCTTGTTCTCCTGGTCCGCAGGCAGGCGCAGTGGCCGCAGCCGGACCCACAGCACGAACAGCAGCATCACGACCAGCAGTCCGAGACCGGCCCACAGGTTGATGTTCACGCCCGCCGACTTGTCGATCTCCTGGTCCGAGGTGACGAACAGGCCGAGGACCGTCAACACCGCGCCGTACACGCCGGTCAGCAGGGCGATGATCAGCCGGATGTCGAAAGCGGACGTGCGGGTTTCCGTACTCATCGACCCTCCTTCGTATCGATGTTCACTGCGCCGGCTCCGCTCAGAAGAGGAGGTTCAGCAGGATCGTGATGACCAGGACGATTCCGGCGAGCAGGGCAGGGTTGCGGTACCAGCCCGCGTCCTCGCCGGTGGTCTCGTGCTGGCGCGTCTCCTTCGGGGTCAGCGAGTAGACGAGCCCGACCAACTGTGCCGCCGGTTTCGGCTGGGTCACCATGGTCACCGCGACGCTGACCGCGATGTCGACCACGAACGCGGCACCCGCGCCGACGAACGCCCCGCCCTGGCCCGGCAGTTCCCACACGCCGGTCTCGGTCAGGACGAACACGCCGACCGCGGTCAGTGTGCCTGCGACGAGGCCGGTCCAGCCCGCCGTCGGTGTCATGCGGCGCCAGAACATACCGAGGATGAACGTGGCGAACAGCGGCGCGTTGAAGAACGAGAACAGCTGTTGCAGGTAGTCCATCAGGTTGGCGTAGGTGGAGGCGATGAACGCGGTGCCGATGGCCAGCACCGTGGCGATCGCCGTCACCACCCGGCCCACCTTCAGGTAGTAGCCGTCCGACCGGTCCTTGCGCAGGTACGCCTGCCAGATGTCGTAGGTGAAGACGGTGTTGAACGAGCTGAGGTTCGCGGCCATGCCTGCCATGAACGACGCGAGCAGGCCCGCGATGGCGATGCCCAGCATGCCGTTGGGCAGCAGGTCACGCATGAGCAGCAGCAACGCGTGGTTGAACGTGGCGCCGCTCGGCGCCTCTTCTCCGGCCATGAGCGCGGCCTTGTTGTCGCCCTGCAGTTCGGTGACGGCGACACCGGCGATCATGCCGGGGATGATCACGATGAACGGGATGAACATCTTCGGGAACGCGCCGATGATCGGGGTGCGCCGCGCGGCCGACATGCTGCGGGCCGCCATCGCGCGCTGGACCTCGACGAAGTTCGTGGTCCAGTAACCGAAGGAGAGCACGAACCCGAGGCCGAACACCAACCCCAGGACCGAGAGGAAGTTGTCGGTGAACCCGGTCAACTGGTTGCCCGGCCAGGTGTCGAGCTGCTCCGCCCCACCCGGGCCGGCCGACACCTTGTCCACGAGCCCCTGCCAGCCACCGACCTTGTACAGGCCGACGATCGTCAGCGGCAGCAGCGCGGCCACGATGACGACGAACTGCAGCACCTCGTTGTAGATCGCCGCGGAGAGCCCGCCGAGCGCGGTGTAGCTGAGCACGATCACGGCCGCGACGATCACCGAGATCCAGAGGGGCCAGCCGAGCAACAAGTTCACGACGGAGGCGAGCAGGAACAGGTTGGCGCCCGCGATCAGCACCTGTGCGACCGCGAAGCTGATGCCGTTGACGAGGTGCGCCGGTTTGCCGAACCTGCGGAGCATGAACTCCGGCACGCTGCGCACTTTCGAGCCGTAGTAGAACGGCATCATCACGACACCGAGGAACAGCATGGCCGGTACGGCGCCGATCCAGAAGTAGTGCGCCGTCGGCATGCCGTACTCGGCGCCGTTGGCCGACATGCCCATGACCTCGATGGCACCGAGGTTCGCCGAGATGAAGGCGAGCCCGGTGACCCACGCCGGCAGCGAACGGCCGGACAGGAAGAAGTCGATGCTGGACGACACGTGTCGTCTGGCCATGTAGCCGATGCCGAGCACGAGCACGAAGTAGATCGCCAGCAGGACGAAGTCGACCGCGTTGGCGTCCAGGCGCAGATCCGCCGCAACCGCCTGCAATCCAGTCACCTCCCGATGTAGCTGTGTAAAGCAAACACCACAAGTGATCTCCGCGCTTGACGAGCGGACGACGCCCGGAAAGCCGGGTGCGGAGCGCTCAGTCGGGCAACAACGGCACCGAGATTCCCGGGTCGCGGCCGAGCAGGACGGCGCGTGTCACCGCGGCTGTGCCGAACCGGTTTCGCACGCCGTCCATCGCCGTGTCGAGCGCGCCGGGGGTCACGTCGTCGAACGGCAGCATCAGCTGCATCGCTTCCTCGTCGTCCAGGTTGGCCAGTGACACGCCGACCAGCGTGCAGCCTCGCTCGAACACGGTCGGCAGCGCCGCGCGCAGCAGCCCGCGCGCGGTCGCCAACAGCACCTCGGTGTCCGTGGTCGGGTGCGCGAGCGTGTGGGAGCGGGTGGCTCGTGCGAAGTCCGCGAAGCGCAGTCGCAGCACCACGGTCCGGCAGGACCGCTTCGCCGCGCGCAGCCGTCGTGCCACCCGGTCGACCAGCTGCGCGAGCGTCGCCTCCAGGTCCTCGGCCGGTCTCGGTCTGCTCCCGAGCGCGCGCTGCGCACCGATGGACCGCCGCCGTCTGCCCACCCGCACCGGCCGGGGATCGTGGTTGTGCGCCAACGCGTGCAGTTGCCTGCCCGACGCCTTGCCGAGCATGGCGGTCAGCGTCGACTCGCTCAGCTTCGCCACCTGCCCGACCGTCGTGATGCCCCGGTCGCGCAGCTTCGCGGCGGTCACCTTGCCGACGCCCCACAACCGTTCGACCGGCAACGGGTGCAGGAACGCCAGCTCCCCGTTCGGTGGCACCACGAGCAGACCGTCCGGCTTCGCGACCCCGCTGGCGACCTTCGCCAGGAACTTCGTGCGCGCGACGCCGACGGTGATCGGGAGCCCCACCCGCTCCAGCACCGCCCTGCGCAACCGGTCGGCGATCACCTCGGGCGGTCCCGCGATCTTGCGCAGGCCGCCGACGTCGAGGAACGCCTCGTCGATCGACAGGCCCTCGACGAGCGGGGTGGTGTCGTGGAACACCTCGAACACGGCCTTGCTCGCCGCGGAGTAGGCGGACATCCTCGGCGGCACCACGATCGCGTGCGGGCACAGGCGCAACGCACGCCCGCCACCCATCGCGGTCCGCACCCCGAACCGCTTCGCCTCGTAGCTCGCGGCCAGCACCACGCCGCCGCCCACGATCACCGGACGGCCACGCAGCGCGGGGTTGTCCCGCTGTTCGACCGACGCGTAGAACGCGTCCAGGTCCGCGTGGAGGATCGTCGCCGCCGTCACGAACACATGTTCGCATCGAGCACCGACAAAAACACGCCCTCGGCGCCTGCCGGTCAGTGACCTGGGCCGATCGCGGGGCCGGGCAGCGGTGGCCCGACGAGTGGCCGAAGCCGGGTTCCCAAGCGGCCGGACCGGCGGCCCGTGCGGTGGTGAAGATCGCTGGAACAGCAGTGCGACCGGGGGATTTCGCAAGGGTAAAGTCGGGCGGTGGACATCGATCCCCGCACCAATGTCGTGGTGTTCCAGTTGCGGAGGGGCAAGGAGAAGCGGCTCGTCGGGCGGGTGCCCACTCTCGCCGAGGACGGGGTTCGGCAGGCATGGGACGCGGTGGAACAGTCCCACAACGCGCGGGCCAGGCACGTGGTGGGACTGCACACCGAGTGGGAGCCCACTCCTGCTGACGCGGCGTTTATCGCGGACACGTTTCCCGAGGTCACCGCCACCCACCACTTCGTCCGGCCAGGACCGGACGGGTGGGAGGACGCCTTCGCCGCCGCACGTGTCGTACTGCAGGCCGAGTTGCGGCCGGTGCTCCGGAGCGACTCCCCACAGCTCGCCGACCTTCCCCACTGGCCGGTCGCCGCCGGCCGGCTGCTCCTCGCGCTTGCCGTGGTCACGCCGTCCGGGGTCTACCCCGTCACCCACGAGCAGCTCGGGGACGTCTCGTTCGACGTGCTCATGGCCGATGTCTGCCGGGAGAACTCCGACTTCTCCGTCGAGACCCGCGACGACGGGGTGGTGACCGTGTCCGGGCGGCTCGTCGCGGCCGTCACCTGTCTGCCCGGCTTCTACCAGCGGCTCACCGAGGTTCTCGACACCGAACGTCTGGTCGCCGGGGTGCTCTCACCCGATCTCGTGCACGTCGCCGACGCGGACGGGGAGCTTGCCGAGGTCGTCGAGCAGGCCGTCCGGGCGGCCGGCGCACCGGCCGACGCCGAGCTGGCGCCCTGCCTGCTGTCGATCGTCGGGGACCAGATTTCCGTGCTCGTCGAGGACGGGGGGTGAAGCGGCCAGGGCCGGTGCGCTGGCTGCTCTTCCAGTACGGCGTGCGGCTGCCCGGCCGGTACCGGGACTGGGTGCTCCACGACGCCACCTGCCGCACGTGGCTGCCCCGCGTCCTGTTCCGCACGCTCGTCCAGCTCGCCCCCGCCTTCGCGGTCGTGCTCGCCGTCCTCCTTGGCTTCGACGGCGGCTGGGCCATCGCACTCGGCGCGCTCCTGCTCGGTGTACTGGTCAGCCTGCGGCTCACCCTCGCCAACGCCGCGGAAAGCGTCGACGCCCGGCTCGTGCGGTACGGATTTCCGCCCGGGCATGCCACCGCGGTCCGCGGACAAGCCGGCTCGGCCACGCACGAGGCGGAGGAGAAGCGGTACCGGGACAAGTGGCGACAGCCGGAATCCACCTGAACGCCGGTTGCCTCGTCCAGCCCGGACACCGCTCTAACCGCGTGCGCGGACGCCGAGCCCGGCCGCGCACGCGAGCACCTCGACGTCGCGGAAACCACCGGTTCGCAGCGCGTCCGCCACTGTCGGCGTCACCCGGTCCACGCCGGTGGGGCCGTTGCCGTACAGCACGTACAGGGCACCGCCCGGTTCGAGGATCGCTCGCAGCACCGCCAGCTCACGCGTCGGCGCCCGCGTCCAGAACAGGTTGACGTTCACCGCGAACACCTTGGCCGCACTGGCGGGCGGCAGCGCCAGCCCGGCCACCTCGGCGTGGACGACGGACAGCCGCCCGGCCTCGACGTGCGCGGTGTTGCGTGCGGTCGTGCGGGCGACCGCCGTGGCCGACCGGTCCACCGCGACCAGGTGCCCGGTCGTGAGCCGTTCGCACACCAGTGCGGCCGCGACCCCGGGACCGCAGCCCAGCTCGACGACGCGTTCGGTCGGCGCCGGGTCGACGACCGACAGCGCCCACGTGAGCCGCGCGGGGACACTCATTCCGCCGTGAACCACCCCACGGCGTCGACCCGCGGGCCGGGCGGCACGACCGTGCGCAACGCGGCCTCGACCGCCGCCACCTGGTCGGCGCCGAGCGTTCGCACCCACTCCGACCGCAGCTCGTCGAAGATCGCCGAGGAGCGGTGCAGCAGGTCGAGGCCGCGCGGGGTCAGCCGGACCACCTTCGCGCGGGCGTCGGCCGCCGACGCGGCACGTTCGACGTAGCCGAGCCGCACCAGCCGGTCCACGGTCTTGCCCGCCGCCTGCTTCGACACCCCGAGCCGCCTGCCCAGCTCCGACGCGGTCGAGCCCTGCGGCCCGATGGCCTGCAGCGCGAAACCGTGCGCGGGCCGCGCGTCCGCGTGCCCCTGCCGCGCCAGCTCCTCGTGGAGCCGGTCGATCAGCGTGCGGAAGCCGCCGAACAGCAACAGTGGCAGCTCGTAGCCGGGGGTCACGAGGGACTTCACACGGGTCATTGTCAACTTAGACAACCTCGTTTACCATTTGGTCAACCACGTTGTCTATTCTAGGGGAGACATGTTCACCGACCACACCGTCGACACCGCTCCGGAAGCCGCGCGCCGCACGCTCGCCGCGACCGGGAAGAAGTTCGGCTACCTGCCGGCCGCCGTCGCACGCCTCGCCGGGTCACCGCAGCTGCTCGACGGTTTCCTCAAGCTCAGCGCCATGTTCGAGACCACGAGCCTCGACCCGGTCGAGCGCGAGACCGTGATCATGACGGTGGCGACGCAGCACGGCTGCCACGTCTGCGTGGCCATGCACACCGCGGCACTTCAGCGGCTCGGTGCGGACCCCGCGCTGGTCACGGCATTGCGTGCGGGCGAACCACTGCCGGACGTCCGGCTGCTGGCGCTGCGCGAGTTCACGCTGACGGCGCTGGCCACGGCCGGCGAGGTGCCCGACGCCGACCTGGCCGCGTTCACCGCGGCGGGCTTCACCCCCGGGCAGGCGCTGGAGGTGGTGCTGGGCATCGGCGCCTACACGTTGTCAACGTTCGCGAACCGGCTCACCCGCGCGCCGCTCGACGAGCCGATGACCCCGTTCGCCTGGGCGCCTGCCACGTGAACACCACCATCGGGTGGTACTCCACCGAGAACTCGCACTCCTGCTGCCAGCCTTCCTGCCGGTACAGCGTGGCGGCGGGCGCGTCGGGGTGGGTGGCGAGCCAGGCGGCGGGCCAGTCCTCGACATAGCGGGTGAGCAGCGCACGGCCGATGCCGCGCCGCTGGTGGCCGGGGTCGACCATCAGCTCCGCCACCACCAGAGCGGGTGCGACGAGCCGCCGGGCGATGGTCGGGGTGACGGCGGCGGCCAGCGCGTCGTCGAACGGTGAGCCGCTCGCGAGCTCGGTACCGGCCGGCCAGCCGTAGACCGCGCCGACCATCTCGTCCTCGTCGGCCACGACGACCCCGCCCGCGCCGCTGTTGGACAGGTGCTGTTCGAGCCGGCCCTGGAAGGCGGCGAGCCGCTCCTCCGGCTCGTGCCACGGTGGCGCGGAGAAGCACTTCCGGTAGAGGCGTTCGAGCTGATCGCGGTAGGCGGCCAACTCGAACGCGTCCACGGAACGGACGGCGATGTCACGGCTCACACCCGCAGGTTAACGCGGGCTCAGTCGTCGTCGTGATCGTCACCGCGGTCGTCGTCACGGTCGTCGTCGTGATCGTCGTCGCGGTCGTCGTCGTGATCGTCCCGGTCGTCGTCCCGGTCGTCGTCGCCGTCGCGGTCCGAGTCGTCGTCCTCGTCGACGCGGGTGAACTCGCCGGTCGCGGCGTCGACGCGGACGTCGTAGGTGCTCCCGTCGCGTGCGGTGATCTCGACCTTCCACTCGAGCCTGCCGTGCTCGACCTCGCGCTCGACCTCGTGGACCGTGCCGCCCATGCGTTCCCGCACGACACGGGCCGCGTCGTCCGCCGACAGCTCACCGGGAGCGGCACCGGCCGAGGTCGGGGCGGTCGCCGAGGTCGGGGCCGACGACGACGTGGTCGAGGTTGGCGTGGTCGAGGTCGGCGTGGTGGTGGACGTGGCAGTCGGCGTGGTGGTCGTCGTGGTCGTCGTCGTCGACGTCGCGCTCGGCGAGGGCTGGTCGCCGGACGAGAGGGCGAACGCGGTGCCCGCGGTGACGGCCAGTGCGCCGGCCACGATGGCGCCGACGAGCAGGTTCCTTGTCATGCCGGTTCCTTCCGTTGCTGTTCAGGTACCGGCAACGGTGCCGCCCCGCGGCCTATGGGCGCGCTTTCCGACGGTTAACGCGGCCCTAAGAGGTCGACGACCACCCGCAGACCACCCTCGGTGGCACGTTCGAACCGCACCGTGCCACCGGTCCGTTCCGCCGCGCGCCGCACGATGTCGAGCCCGAGGCCGGTTGAGCCGGAACCGCTGACACCACGCAGCAACGCGTCCCCGCCGGGCAGGCCGGGCCCCGCGTCCTCGACGGTGAGCACCGCGCCACCCGGCCGCGCGCGAAGCGCCACCCGGAACGCCGTGCCGTGCGGCGTGTGCGCGAACACGTTGCCCAGCAGGGCATCCACGCACGCCTCGAGGTCGCTGCGCGGCAGCGCGACCGGCAGCGGTCCGGGCGCGACGTCGACGGTCAGGGCGCGTTCGGTGTCCTCGGCGAGCACGGCCCAGAACGCGACGCGGTCGGTGACGACCTCGGCCGCGTCGGCCTCCGCTGGCGGGTCGCCTCGGCGGCGGGCGTGGTGGATCACGTCGGTGACCACCCGGTTGACGGCGTCGACGCGGGCGCCGATGCGTTCCGCCGCCTCGGGGTCACCCAGCGCGTCGGCCTCCATCTTCAGCGAGGTCAACGGGGTGCGGACGCGGTGGGACAGGTCGGCGATGGTCTCGCGTTCCTCGCTCAGCAGGCCGTCGATCCGCCCGGCGAGCCCGTTGAGGGCGGTCGCGACCACGCCGAGCTCACCGGGTGCCGACGTGTCGGCCCGCGCGGCGAGCTCACCTCGGCCGAGCCGGTGCGACACCGCCGCGAGGTCCACTGTGGACCGGACGAACGTGCGTGCCAGCCGGTCCGCGACGAGCAGGCTCACGAGCAGCAGCGCGACCCCGAGCCCGCCCAGCAGCAGCCACGCGCGTGGCACCCCGGCCGCCAGCTCGGCGTCGGACACGAACGTGCGGATCACCGCCGTCGGGCCGGCACCCCGGTCGACGGCGAACACGATCTCGCGCCCGCCCGCCACGTCGGCGGACTGGCTGACCCCGCTTTCCGCGAGCGTGACCAGCGGCGACCGGGCGGCCCGCGCCCCGAGCACCTCGCCGTCGACGAACACGGACACCTCGTAGGCGGAGCTCGAGTCGACCTCCCGGACGCTCGCGGCGAGCGACTGCCGGTCGGTGGTGGCGACGAACGAGGTCAGTGCCTGCGCCTCGACGGTGGCGCGCTGCACCGCGCGGTCGGCGGCGACGTTGCGCACCAGCACCGCGAGCGGCACGAGGAACGCGACCAGCACGAGCGTGGTGGTGGCCGCGACGAGCAGCAGTACGCGCCGCCGCACGTCACGCCTCCGGCGCCGCGAGCCGGACGCCGACGCCGCGGACCGCGTGCAGGTAGCGGGGCTGCTGCGCGGTCTCGCCGAGCTTGCGGCGCAGCCACGAAAGGTGGACGTCGACGGTCTTGTCCGCGCCGCCGTAGGGCAGCTGCCACACCTCGGTGAGCAGCTCACGCTTGGCGACCACCTCGCCCGCGCGCACGGCGAGGTAGTGCAGCAGGTCGAACTCGCGGGGCGTCAGCTCGAGGACCCGCTGGTCCAGGGTGGCGCGGCGGGCACGCGGGTCGACGGTGAGCGCGCCGACGGTGACCGTCGGGTCGGTCTGCTCCTCGCCGCCGCGCCGCAGGACCGCGCGGATGCGGGCGTCGAGCTGGGCGATGCCGAACGGCTTCACCACGTAGTCGTCGGCACCGGCGTCGAGGACGGCGACGATCTCGGTCTCGTCGTCGCGGGCGGTGGCGACGACGACGGGGACGTCGGACACGCCGCGCAGCATCCGCAGCATGGCCGTGCCGTCGAGGTCGGGCAGTCCGAGGTCGAGCACGACGACGTCCGGGCGCGCGCTCACCGCCTGTTCGAGCCCGGCCATCGCGGTCGGCGCCGACACCACGGCGTGCCCACGGTCGGTGAGCCCCCGGATGATCGACGACCGGATCGTCGCGTCGTCCTCGACGACGAGTACCTGGGCCATGGATGCGACCGTAGCCGGTGTCCGGTGCGCGGTCGCGGGTGATAGGGGCACGTTAGGAGTGTCTTAACCATCGCCTGGGCATACTGGCGGTGTGCGTCTGACGACCGGGTTCGTGCTGTGGTTGGTGGCCGCCGCGGCCGCGACCGCGGTCGGCCTGCTCGCCGTGTCCGCGATCGGCACGGACATCTTCGGCGCCGGGCAGGACCCGCTGAGCCAGTCCGAAGTGGACGAGCTGCTCGCGAGCAGGCCGGCGCCGCCCCCGACCACCACGTCGTCGGCCCCTCCCCCGCCCCCCGAGAAGACCACGGTGACCGAGGGCGGCACGGTGATCGCCAGGTGCGACGGCGCGCTCGTGCGGATCGTGTCGGCGAGCCCCGCGCAGGGGTTCCAGGTGGACCCGGACGACGACGACGTCGACGACCACCCGACGGTGAAGTTCCAGTCCGAGGAACAGGAGATCGAGGTCCGGCTGCGGTGCGTGGACGGCACCCCGGCGGCCGAGGTCCGTTACGACGACTAGTTCCGTGCACCCGGCCAGTTCCGCAGGCTGGTGCGGGTGGTGGTCCCTGCCCGGGCTCTGGCGTCGTGTGGGGTTTGTCCTCGCCGGACGGGCAGGTCTCGGGGGTGGCGGGGGCTGTTCGGCTGCGGTTTGGGCGGGTCGGCTTGCGCCACCGTCAGGGTTACGCGGGCTGGGCCCCGCTTCGCGGGGCGGGCGCGCAGCGCCCGGTTCTGGTGCTGTGAATGGCGCGTTGACGGCGCGGGAATGCCCTGAAAGGCGCGTTCAGGGCGCTGAGCGCCCTGAACGGCCCATTCACGGCACCGGCCACCCGGCGGGTACGGCGGTCATGCCCTGAACGACGGCTTTCGGGGCATCAGCGGGCAGCTCGACTTCGCGGCACCAGGATCAACGGGACGTGTCCTGGAGCCGGAATCGCTGCGCGAGTTCCGTGGCGATCGACTCCGGGGCGCGGGAGCCGTCGACCTCGATCACGGGAAGGCCGGTTTCCCTTGCCTGGCGGCGGATCTCCGCGTCCCACAGCGCGTCGCGGCCGAGGCGGTTGGCCAGCGCGGCCGCGTGTCGGCGCTGCCCCAGTTGGCCATGGCCCGGTCCGGGTCGGCGTAGCGGTCGCCGAGCGCGCGCTCGCAGAACTCCTTGGTGGGCAGGAGGAAGGGCGGCTTGTTCCGGCCAGGTGAGCAGCGGGGCGAGGTCGCGGGCCACGGTGCTCTTCCCCGCACCGGTGCCACCCGCGATCCACCGGACGTGCGTCAGCCGTCGCGCGTGGTTCATGTCAGGCCGGCGTTCTCCTCCAGCCGGTCCAGGCGGCGCAGCACCGGCTCCAGCGCCTTGCCCACCGCGGCCGTCAACGCGGCGGAGCCGCCCTGGTTCGCCTGCAGGTGCACGTAACCCGCCAGCGCGGCCGACACCACCTGCCGCACCTGACGGGTCTCCGCGCCACGGCCGCGCAGCACCCGGCCCGCCGTCCCTTCCGGTTCCGCCACCAGGCCGAGCAACAGGTGCTCGCAGCCGACGTAGTTGTGGCCCAGCGTCAGCGCCTCCACCACCGTCAGCTCCAGCGCGTTGGCCGCCGTCACGCTCATCCGCGACGCGGGGCCCTCCGCAGGCGGCGGCAGTTCGCTGGCCACCGCCGCCGGCTCGATGTCGATCGTGCGCAGCACGTGCAGCGCCAGGTTCGTGCCCTCGTCGAGCAGGCCGCGCAGCAGGTCGGTGGTGCCCACCTCACCGGAGGCCGAGCCGATCGCCAGCTTCAGCACGTCCTTCGCGCGCTGGGTGAACGACGTCAGCCCAGCTGTCGGGTCGGTGGCGCTCAGGTCGCCGATGGCGCGGATCGCGGTCACGCGCTTCACCGACTGCTCCAGCGCGCGCTGGCAGATCGCGGACACCGGAAGGCCGGTCTCCTTCACGGTGTCGGCGAGGTCGTCCGGCAGGTACACGTTCACCTTGGGCATGCCCCCATGTATACCCCTACATGGGGGCATGCGACAAGTGGGTCAGCCGGTGCGCCTGGCGACCCACGTCTCGTAGTCGCTGCCCTCCGGTGGCGTGGCGGCGATGACGTCGTCGAGGAGGGTGCGGGCGGTGGCCAGCCCGTCGATGGCGATCGTCATGCGGTCCCGCTCGGCGCGCAGGTGCGGCAGCAGCTCGGGGCAACCCGGGGCGAGACCGTCACCGGTGTCGACCATGCAGGGCAGGACCTCTTTGATGAAGGCCGTGTTCAGCCCGGCGGCGAGCAGCATCCGCACGTGCCGCACGACGTCCACATCGGACTCGGCGTAGACGCGGTAGCCGGCGGGAGTACGGGTGGGCGCCAGGAGTCCCTGTTCCCCGTAGTACCGCAGCGAGCGCTCGCTGACCCCGGTCCGTCTGGCGAGCTCCCCGATCCGCACGACTTGACCTTAACACCGATGTGAGGCTTTAGCGTCGGGTTCATGACGGAAGCAGTGACAGTCCTGGGCCTCGGCCCGATGGGAAACGCCCTGGCAGCGGCGTTCGCGAAGGCGGGCCACCCCACCACGACGTGGAACCGGACCGCGACCAGACCGACCCCGCCCGGCACCACGCGGGCCGCGTCGGTCGCGGCGGCGGTGGCGACCGCCCCACTGACCGTGGTGTGCCTGCTCGACTACGACGCGGTCAGGTCGGTGCTGGCACCGGCCGGGGACGCGTTGTCCGGCCGCCACCTGGTGAACCTGACCAGCGGCACCCCCGACGCGGCCCGCGAGGTGGCCGGGTGGGCGGCCGACCGCGGCATCACCTACACCGACGGCGCGATCACGACCCCCACCGAGACCATCGGCACCGACGCCGCCATGATCCTCCACAGTGGACATCCCGTGGCGCTGCCAGCACTCGGCGGCACGCAGCGGTACCTCGGCGCCGACCCCGGCCGGGCGGCAGGCTACGACGTGGCGCTGCTGGACCTGTTCTGGACGTCGGTGGCCGGGGTGATCCACGCCTTCGCCATGGCACGCGCCGAGAACATCCCGGCGACCGAACTGGCCTCGTTCGCCAAGGACATCGCGATGCTGATGCCTTCGGTGATCGACGAGCACAGCGCCCGCCTCGACAAGGGCGACCACGACGGCGACTACGCGAACATCACCGCCGTCGCGGCCGGCATGCACCACATCATCGAGTCGGCGGCGGCACGCGGGATCGACGCGAGCGTCATGCGTGCCGCCCACGCGCTGGCCGCCCGCGCGATCGAGGCCGGGCACGGTGGCGACGGCGTGTCCCGGCTGACCCTGGAACTGGAGCGCGCGAGCGGTTCCTGACCTTGCACCCCCGCCGGGTTAGGGTTGCCTAACACCTGGAGGGGGATCATGACACCACTGACGGGCGGGCAGCTGCTCCGCCGATCGCTGCGGCGGCACCGGGGCAGGCTGACCGCCGCGACCGCACTGCTCTGCGGGCACCAGGCAGCGGAGACCATGGTCCCGGTGCTGATCGGCGTGACGATCGACCAGGCCGTGAGCACGGGCGACACCACGCGGATCCTGCTGTGGCTCGCCGTGCTGGCCGCCCTGTTCGTCAGCCTCACCCTCTGCTGGCGCTTCGGCTCGCGGCTCGGCGTGGTGGCGCAGCAACGGGAGACCCACCAGCTCCGCATCGAGGTGGTCGCGCGGGTGCTCGACCCGCGCGGCCACCGCACCGGCCGGCGCGCGGGCGAGATCATGCAGGTCGCGACGTCCGACGCCGAGCGCTCGATGTACGCCATGCACGCGGTCTCGCTGGTGCCGGCCGCCGCGACCGCGCTCGCCGTCGCCGCCGTGGCACTGCTCACGATCCACGTCCCGCTCGGGCTCGCCGTGCTCATCGGGGTGCCGGTGCTGGTCGCGGTGCTGCAGGTGCTCGGCCCGCTGCTCACCCGCCGGGCGGCCGCCGCGCAGGAGGCCGCGGGCCAGACCACCGCGCTCGCGACCGACCTGGTGCGGGGCGTGCGCGCGCTGCGGGGCATCGGCGCGCAGGACAGCGCCGCAACCAGCTACCGCCGCTCCAGCCGGACCACGCTGGCGGCGAGCCTGCGGGCCGCCACCACCAACGGCGTCTACCAGGGCACGTCGGCCGCGGTCAGCGGGCTGTTCCTCGCGGCGGTGGCGGGGTTCGCGGGCTGGCTCGCGGTCGAGGGCACGCTCACGATCGGTGAGCTGATCACGGTCGTGGGCCTCGCGCAGTTCATCGCGGAGCCGGTGCGCCTGTTCGCCACGGCCGGCCAGATGCTCGCGAACGCCCGCGCGTCGGCGACCAGGGTGGCCGCGCTGCTGTCCGCGCCGACGGTGCTGGCGCCCGGCACGCGCACCGGCCCGCTCCCCGACCGCGGCGTCACCCTCGCCGGCGTCACCTACCGCACCCTGACCGGGCTGGACCTCACGGTCGGTCCGGGTGAGACGGTCGGCGTCGTCGGCTACGAACAACGCGACTGCGACGCGCTCGTCGAGTTGTTGTCCGGCGCGGTGCCGCCTGCCGAGTACGAGGGCACGATCACGGTCGGCGGGGTGCCCGCGCCGGAGCTGGACCTGGCCACCGGCAGGAGCGAGGTGCTGGTCGAACACCACGACGTGGCGTTGTTCGAGGGCACGCTGCGGACCAACCTCATGTCGGCGGAGCCCGGACCCGCACTGCGGGCGGCCGCCGCGGAGGACATCGTGGCCGCCCACCCCGACGGGCTCGACCACCCCGTCGCCGACCGCGGCACCACGCTGTCCGGCGGGCAGCGCCAGCGCATCGGGCTCGCCCGCGCGCTCGCCGCCGACCCGCCGGTGCTGGTGCTGCGCGACCCGACCACGGCCGTCGACGCCATGACCGAGGAGCGGATCGCCAACGGCATCGCGGAGTTGCGCCGTGCCGCGAGCACCGTGCTGATCACCGCCAGCCCGGCGTTGCTGGCGGTCGCCGACCGGGTGGTGGTCATCGCCGACGGCCGCGTGGCCGCGTCCGGCACGCACACCGAGTTGTCCGAAGTGGACGCTCGTTACCAGGAGGCGGTACTGCGGTGAACGGGGCCTGCGGAGTGAACCGGACGAGGCGCGGCGACCGCGAGGAGCGGTCGTGAGCGAACTGCTTCCCATTGCTTCCGCGCGGCGCACCGCGGCCGCGTTGTGGACCGAGGTGCGCGCACTGCCCGTGCTCGGTGTCCTCACCGCGGTGACGGCGGTCGCGGCGAGCGCGGCCGGGCTCGTCGCGCCGTGGGTGCTCGGCGACCTCGTCGACCACATCTCGGTGGGCGCGGACCGCGGCGACGTGCTGACCTACGCGGCGATCATCGGCGGGGCCGCGCTGCTGGCCGGGGTGCTGACCGGGCTGTCCGCGGTGCTGATCAGCAGGCTCGGCGAGACGGTGCTCGCGCGGCTGCGCGAACGCGTCCTCGACCGCACGCTGCACCTGCCAGCGCCCACGCTCGACAAGGTCTCCTCGGGTGACCTGCTCTCGCGCGTCGGCGACGACGTCTCGGTGGTGACGACCGCGATCGGCCAGACCGGGCCGACACTCGCGGCCGCGCTGCTGACCGTCGTGCTCACCGGCGGCGGCATGTTCGCGCTCGACTGGCGGCTCGGCCTCGCGGGGCTCGCGGCCGCGCCGTTCTACGTGCTCGCGGTCCGCTGGTACCTGCCGCGCTCAGGTCCGTTCTACGCCAAGGAAAGGGTCGCGATCGGCGACCGCGCGCAGGCCATGGTGTCCGCGCTGCAGGCGGCGCCGACCGTGCGCGCCTACCGGCTCGAGGCCGAGCACACGGCCGCGATCAACGACCGCTCCCGCACGGCGATGGACCTGTCGATCGGGGTGTTCCGGTTGTTCACGCGGCTGGTCGCGCGGATGAACCGGGCCGAGTTCGTCGGTCTCGGCGCGATCCTGGCCGCGGGTTTCCTGCTGGTGCGCGGGGATCTGGTGACCGTCGGCGCGGTGACCGCGGCCGCGCTGTACTTCCACCGCCTGTTCAACCCGGTCGGCGCGCTGATCATGGAGTTCGACGAGGTGCAGGCGGCGGGGGCGAGCCTCGCCCGGCTCGTCGGCGTCGCGGACCTCGAACCGCCCAAGCGCCCGGAACAGGTGCGCGAGCCGGCGGACGGGACGCTCGTGCTGACCGGGATCGCCCACCGCTACGAGGATCCGCTCGTGCTGGACGACGTGTCGGCGACCGTGCCGGCCGGGACCCGGCTCGCGGTCGTGGGTGCCAGCGGCGCGGGCAAGACGACGCTCGCCGGGATCGCGGCCGGGTTGCTGGAGCAGGAACGCGGCACCGTCGTGCTCGGCGGGGTGCCGGTCGGTGAGCTGGACCGGGCGCGGCACGTGGCGATGCTGAGCCAGGAGGTGCACGTGTTCTCCGGGCCGCTGATCGAGGACCTGCGTCTCGCGAAGCCGGACGCGACCGAGGAGGAGGTCTGGGCGGCGCTCGCGGTGGTGGGCGCGGACGGCTGGGCCCGTGCGCTGGAGTCCGGTGTGGACACCGTGGTCGGGGAGAGCGCGCACGCGCTCACCGCCGCGCAGGCACAGCAGGTGGCGCTGGCGCGGCTCGTGCTGGCCGACCCGACCGTCGCGGTCCTCGACGAGGCGACCGCGGAGGCGGGCAGCGCGGGTGCGCGGGACCTGGAACGGGCCGCGCTCGCCGCGACCGAGGGCCGCACGACGGTGATCGTGGCGCACCGGCTGACACAGGCGGTGCTGGCGGACCGGATACTGGTGCTGGACCAAGGGAAGGTGGTCGAGAGCGGGACCCACGACGAGCTGGTCGCCGCGGGGGGCCGATACGCGCAGCTGTGGCGCTCGTGGCATGTTGCCGACCTGGGGGTCGGGCGGTAGCTTGACCGCGCCGAATGCGTGACACGCCGGAGGTTTGGGTTGTCGGCACCTACTGTGTACGACGTCGCCGAGCGGGCGAACGTCTCGATCGCGACCGTGTCCCGCGTGTACCGCAACCCCGGCACGGTTCGTGAGCAGACACGCGACCGGGTGCTGGTAGCGGCCCGCGAGCTGGGGTACGTGCCGAGCGGCAACGCCCGCGGCCTCGCCTCCCGCAGCACCGGCGTGCTCGGTCTGTGCTTCCCGGACTACGCCGACCCCGACCTTGACGACGACGACGCCGAGCAGACCCTGTACGCGGACGAGATCACCCGCGGCATGGAGCGGGCGGCGCGGCGGCACGGGTACGCGCTGCTGATCGCGGCGTCGCTGGAAGACGGGCCGGAAAGCCTGGTCGCGTCGGTGGCCGGGCGGGTCGACGGGTTCGCGGTGCTGGCACGGACCGTCGCCACCGAGGACCTGGAGCTGATGTCGCGGCGGCTGCCGGTGGTGATGATCGCCGGGCCGCGCGAGATCGACCACCTCGACCACCTCGAGGTCGCGAACCTCGACGGCGAGTTCACCATGACCACGCACCTGATCGCCGACCACGGGCTGCGCAGGCTCGCGTTCGTCGGCGGCGGCGAGGACTCCCCCGACGCGCGGGCCCGCTTCGCCGGGTTCCAGCAGGCACTGCGCGCGGCGGACCTGCCGGTGCCCGCCGAGCCTGCCGCACGCGGTGACTTCACGCAGGCCGGTGGCCGCGAGGCCGCCCGCCGCCTGCTGGCGCGGGGCGCCCCGCCGCAGGCGATGGTGTTCGCCAACGACCAGATGGCGATCGGCGGTCTCGACGTGCTGGAGCGGCAGGGCATGCGGGTGCCCGCGGACATGGCGGTCGTCGGGTTCGACGGGATCCCGCTCGGCCGGGTCGTCCGCCCCAGCCTGACCACGGTGACCCAGCCGATGCGCCGCCTCGGCGAGACCGCGGTGGACCTGCTGGTGGAGCGCCTTGCCGACCCGGACCGCGAGCCGCGCTCGGAGATGCTGCCGGTCACCCAGACCAGGCGGGCGAGCTGCGGCTGCCCCGAGCCCGCACCGCGCTGACCTCCCCGTCCTGGTTGCGACGGGTTTGCGACGCCCCTAGTGTATGCGCTTACAGTCAGTGCTCGCCATCGTCGAGGGGGTCGATCGTGACGGACACGACCGCGCGTCAGGACTGGGAGCGGCGCATCGGCCTGCCCAGTGACCAGCCGCTGACCGGCACCGGCGAGCTGCCGCCGCCATCGGGGCTCACGGCCACGTCCGGCACCGCGCTCGTGCACCTCGGCTGGCAGCCCGTCGACGGCGCGCTCGGCTACCTCGTGCACCGCGCCACCAGCGCCGACGGCCCGTTCACCCCGCTCGACCACCTCGGCGGCGACGTGCTCGCGGTGCCCCACCCGCCCTACGCCGACACCATGGTCGAACCGGGCGCGACCTACCACTACAGGGTCGCCACCTGGAGCGACAGCGGCGCCGGGGCGCTGTCCGACGCGGTGGCCGCCGCACCCGGCGACGGGACCGGCGCGGTGGCCGTCGCCATCGACGCCACCGCGACGCCCACGCCGCTGCCCGACGTGTGGCGCCGCATGATCGGCGCGGAGCACCTCTCGCTGCTGATCCGGGACGAGCCCGGCCCCGGCGGGTCGGACGTGGCCGCCGAGTACGCCGAGGCACTGCGGATCATGAAGGACGAGATCGGCGTGCGCACCGTCCGCGCGCACGGAACGTTCCTGCCCGAGACCGTGACGGTCGACGCCGACGGCACCTTCGACTTCGCCGGGCTCGACGAGGTCTACGACCGCTTCCTCGCCACCGGGCTGAAGCCGGTGGTCGAGTTGTCCTTCATGCCCAGGGAACTCACCGCCGACCCCGGCCACACGGTCTTCTCCTACCGGGCGCAGGTGTCCGTGCCGCGCGAGTGGGAGCGCTGGGGCGACCTCGTGCGCTCGCTGACCGCACACCTGCGCGAACGCTACGGCGCCGACGAGGTCGCGACCTGGGAGTTCGAGGTCTGGAACGAGGCCAACCTCGAGGTGTTCTGGAACGGCACGCAGGAGGACTACCACCGCCTGTACGAGATCGCGGTGCGCGAGATCAAAACCATCGACGAGCGCATCCGCGTCGGCGGACCGTCCTCGGCGGCGGCGGGCTGGGTCGGCGCGCTGCTGGAGCACTGCCGCGCCAACGACGTGCCGGTCGACTTCGTCTCCACCCACACCTACGGCAACGCGCCACTCGACCTGCGCCCGCTGACCAGGTCGTTCGCGCAGGCGACCGGCAAGGCGGAACCGGAGATCCTGTGGACGGAGTGGGGCGTCACGCCGACGCACTTCCACCACGTCAGCGACTCGGTGTTCTCCGCGCCGTTCGTGTTGCACGGCATGAAAAGCGCGCTCGGGTCCACCGACTGCCTCGCCTACTGGGTGTGTTCGGACCAGTTCGAGGAGCTGGGCTGGCCGCCCCGGCTGCTGCACGGCGGGTTCGGCCTGCTGACCGTCGGCAACCTGCGCAAGCCGCGGTTCTGGGCGCTGTACCTGCTGTCCAGGCTGGCCGGTGGCCGCGTTCCCGCCGAGTGCACTGGTGACGGTGGCGGGTCGCTCGTCGAGGCGATCGCGACGCGCGCCGACGACGGCGTGGCCGTGCTGGTGTGGAACGGAACCCTCGACCAGTCCAAGGTGGACGGTGCGCCGGGACTGGCCAGGGCCGTGACGGTCACGGTGTCAGGGCTCGCGCCCGGCACGTACGCCGTCGAGTCGGCGCGGGTCGACGAGGAGCACGCGAACATCGGCCGCGTGTGGCGGGAGATGGACGGCGGCGACTGGCCAACCGAGGACCAGTGGGCCACGTTGCGTTCCTCCGACGAGCTCCCGATCGAGTACCTTGCGAAGGTGGCGGTCGGCGACGACGGTGTCGCGTCGGTCGCCTTCGAGCTGCCCATGCCCGGGATCAGGTCCCTGCGACTGACCCGGCAGTGAAGCGAGGAGTGTTCATGGCCGTACCGGCTTGGCTGTCCGATGCCGTGCTGTACCAGATCTACCCGCAGAGCTACGCCGACAGCAACGGCGACGGCATCGGTGACCTGAACGGCATCGAGTCCAAACTGGACTACCTGGCCTGGCTGGGAGTGAACACGGTCTGGCTCAACCCGTGCTTCGCCTCCCCGATGCGCGACGCGGGCTACGACGTGGCCGACTACTACGCGATCGACCCGCGCTACGGCAGCCGCGACGACCTGTCGAAGCTCGTGGACGCCGCGGGCCGCAAGGGAATCCGGGTGCTGCTCGACCTGGTGGCCGGGCACACGTCCGACCAGCACGAGTGGTTCGTCCGGTCGGCGGACGACCCGGCCGACGACCGCTACATCTGGGCGGACCGGCAGGCGCCGGGCTTCCAGCCGTCGCCGGGCAGCCGCAAGGGTTTCTACCTGCCGAACTTCTTCCCGGTGCAGCCCGCGCTGAACTTCGGGTACGGGCGCGAGGACCCGGCGGAGCCGTGGCGGCAGCCGGTCGACGCGCCCGGCCCGCGGGAGAACCGCCAGGCGCTGCGGGACATCATGGACTACTGGCTGAGCACCGGCGTGTCCGGTTTCCGCGTGGACATGGCGTCGTCGCTGGTGAAGGACGACCCGGGCAAGAAGGAGACCGCCGCGCTGTGGCGGGAGCTGCGGGACTGGCTCGACCACACGCATCCGGAGGCCGCGCTGTTCAGCGAGTGGGCGCAGCCGCAGGTCTCGGTGCCGTCGGGGTTCCACGGGGACTTCTTCCTGCACTTCGGCACCAGCCAGGCGTACCGGTCGCTGTTCCACAACGGCGCGGTGTACGACCACACCTACCGCCCCCGGCCGTGCTTCTTCGACGCGTCCGGCGCGGGCAGCGTGTCCGACTTCCTCGCCGAGTGGGCGACGGCGACGAGCGTGATCGGCGACGACGGGCACATCGTGCTGCCGTCGGCGAACCACGACTTCCCCCGGCTGGTGGCCGGTTCGCGCACCGGCGACCACGCCCGCGCGGCGATGGTGTTCATCCTGACGTGGCCGACGCTGCCCGCGATCTACTACGGCGACGAGATCGGCATGCAGTACCAGCCAGGGCTGCCGGATCTGGAGGGCAGCGTCCTCGGTGGTCAGCGCGCGGGTTACAACCGGGCGGGGTCACGGACCCCGATGCAGTGGGACAAGGCGGACCCCGAGGTCACGTACCTGCCGCCGCACCCGTCGCCGACCCGGCCGAACGTCGCCGACCAGCAGCAGGACCCGGAGTCGCTGCTCAACCTGGTGCGGGAGCTGATCGCGCTGCGGAAGTCGGATCCCGCCCTCGGCCCGGCCGGTGCCGTGGAGATCATCAACCCCGGCTACCCGTTCGTCTACCGGCGGGGCGGCAGGTTCACGGTCGCGGTCAACCCCGCGTTCGAGCCCGCGATCACGGACATCCCGGTGTCCGGCACGCAGGTGCTCGGCCGCGACACGACCCTGGACGACGGCAGGCTGCGCATGGCGGGCTTCAGCTACGCGGTGTTCGCGGACTGACAGGCCCTGCGGCACTCGGTGGGACTGACGCCGTGGAACCGTTTGAACGCGGTGCTGAAGCCGAACGCGTCCGCGTAACCGACCTGGTGGGCCACCGCGGCGACCGTCGCGGTGGTCCCGGTCAGCATGTCGACGGCCAGGGTCATCCGCCAGTCGGTGAGGTAGGTCAGCGGCGGGATGCCCACCAGCTTGGCGAAGCGGGTGGCGAGCGTCGTGCGGGACACCCCGGCCTCCCTGGCGAGCGTGGCCAGCGTCCACTGCCTGCCCGGCGCGTCGTGCATCGCGCGCAGCGCGGGGCCGACCGTGGCGTCGCCGAGCGCGTGCAGCCAGCCCGGCGTGTCCGCCCGGTCGAACCACGTGCGCAGCGTGCACACGACGAGCCAGTCGACCAGCCGGTCGAGGACGACCTGGGCGCTGTTCCCCTGTGCGGCGAGGAAGTCGCGGAGTGAGTCGCAGTCGTCGCCGTCCGGCACGACCACGAGGGGTGGCAGCACGCTCCGCAGGCGCGCGGGCACGGCGCCGTAGGTCCCGGTGAGCACGACCGCTGGGGCGTCACCGGTGACGACGCCCTCGCCCCGGACGACGGCGGTCTCCCCGGTCGCCACCGTGGTGCCGTCGATCCGGCCCTCGCCCCGCAACGGGGCGAACAGCGTCAGCGCGGTCTCGTCGGTGAACCGCAGCGTCCACGGCGGCGACAGTTCCGTGCTCGTGAGGCACGCGCTGTCCGCGCGGACACCGCGCAGCAGGTCGTCGAACGGGTCCATGGCATCCACGATAGCCGCGGACGATCGGACATGACCGCCGTACGCCGCGCCATGTCCGTGAGGGCCGCGCGGCGGTTGACTGCTGGGCATGACGACAGTGGTTCTCGGCGGGACAGGCAAGACCGGACGGCGGCTGGTGCGGACGCTGCGCGAGGCGGGGCACCCGGTGCGGGCGGTGTCGCGGTCGACGGAGGTGCGGTTCGACTGGTCCGATCAGGACACGTGGGCGGACGCGCTGGCGGGGGCGACGGCGGTGTACGTGATCGCGCCTGCGGATCCGGCGCTGGTGCCGTTGTTCGTGGAGCAGGCGGCGCCGGTCCGGCGGTTCGTGGTGCTGTCCGCGCGCGGCGCCGAGAACGTCGCAGCGGAGTCGTTCCGCGCCATGACGGCGATGGAGGAGGCGGTGCGGGAGTCCGGCGCGGAGTGGACGATCCTGCGGCCGAACAACTTCAGCCAGAACTTCGACGAGGACCTGTGGCACGCGCCGCTGCTGGCCGGCACGTTGACGCTGCCCATCGGTGACGTGCCGGAGCCGTTCGTCGACGCACGGGACATCGCGGACGTGGCGGCGGCCGCGCTGACCACCGACGGGCACCACGGGCAGGTGTACGACCTGTCGGGCCGGCGCGGCATGACCTTCGCCGAGGCGGTGGCGACGATCGCGGCGGCGACGGGACGGCCGCTGCGCTACGAGGAGGTGACACCGTCGGCGTACCGGGCGGAACTGCTGGCGGGCGGGGTGCCCGAGGAGTTCGCCGACGAGCTGGACGCGATCTTCGCCGCCATGCGGGCGGGACACATCTCGGCCCCCGGCGACGGGGTGCGCCGGGCACTGGGCAGGGACCCGATCGACTTCACCGACTACGTGACCAGCACCGCCGCGACGGGTGTGTGGTCGACGGACTGACCGCGGCCGGCGCCGTGGCGCCACCACGGCGCCGCGGGCCGGTGTGTCGACATGGCACGCCGTTCCACGTGTCCTGCCGGTGACTCACCCCGTCGGCGGGGTCCCCGCGACGAACACGTACTCGCGCCCCGGCCGGTCGGGGGCGTCGCGCACGTCCAGCACCCGGAAACCGTGCTGTGCCAGGCTCGCCGCCACCTCCTCCCGGTCACGGAACCGAAGGGTCGAGTCCGACGTGAGGACCGTGCCGTCGGCCAGGAACCGGTAGCCGCACCGGAAGGAGACGAAGGGCAACCGGACGTCGGTCACCGCCAGCCATCGTTCCACCACACCGATCCCCGGCACCGTCGCCATGACCGGTGCGGTGTCCGCCACCCAGTCCTCCCAGGCGCGACGTTCGGGACGCCGTGTCTCGAACACGAGGTGACCGCCGGGACGCAGAGCCCGGTGGATGCCCTGGAGCGTCCGTGACCAGTCGTCGTCGCTGAGGAAGACCTGTGCCACGTTGCCGGTCATCACCGCGAGATCGACAGCGAGGTCCGGCAACGTCGTGGCGTCGCCGTGGAGCCAGGTGGCCCGTTCGCTCCCCGGCTTCGCCTTCGCGACCGCGAGGGACGCCTCGGCCGGGTCCACGCCGACCACCGCGCGACCGCTTTCCGCGAGCAGGGCGACCAGGCAGCCGGTCCCACATCCGACGTCGAGGACGCGGCGCGCGCCCAGCTCGTCGGCGATGTTCAGGTAGACCGCCAGGTCGTCCCGGGCGCCATCGAACGCGTCGTAGACCGCGGCCAGCCGGGGATGAGCGAAGATCGCGTCAGGCACGACGGCATCCGGTGACCACGGCCGCTCCGGCAGTTGTCGTGCCGACCAGGATGTTCAGTGCGACTCCCTCGTGGGGGTGGCTCGGCCGCCTCCGGTCAGGAAGTCGAGGTCCACGCCGCGGTCGGCCTGCAGCACGTGGTCGACGTACAGCCGCTGCCAGCCCCTGGCTGGCGCGGCGAACGCGGCCGCCGCTTCCGGCGACACCGGGCGCGCCGACAGGTCCGCAGCCACCTCCAGCCGCCGGTTCGGCACGTCCAGCACCACCGTGTCACCGGTGCGGACGCGCCCCAGCGGTCCGTCGGCCGCCGCCTCGGGAGCCACGTGCAGCACGACCGTGCCGTACGCCGTGCCGCTCATCCGCGCGTCGCTGATCCGCACCATGTCGCGCACCCCCTTCGCCAGCACAGGTGCCGGGAGCGGGAAGTTGCCCACCTCCGGCATCCCCGGGTAGCCCTTCGGGCCGCACCCGCGCAGCACCAGCACCGCGTTCTCGTCCTCGACGGTGTCGATCCGCGCGTTGAGGTCCTCGATCGAGTCGAACACCACCGCCGGGCCGCGGTGGGTCAGCAACGCCGGGGTGGCCGCCGCGGGTTTGATCACCGCGCCGGACGGGGCCAGGTTGCCGCGCAGCACGGCAATACCCGCCGAGCCCTGCAACGGTGCGGACCTGCGGTGGATCACGGACTCGTCCCAGATCTTCGCCGACTCCAGGTACGACACCAGCGGCGAACCCGTGACCGTGGTCGCGGCCGGGTCCAGCAGGTCCGCCACCTCGCGCAGCACGGCGAGCAGGCCGCCCGCGCGGTGCAGGTCGTCCATCAGGTGCCTGCCGGCGGGCTGCAGGTCGACCAGCAGCGGGACCCCGGAACCGACGCGGTCGAAGTCCTCGAGGTCGAGGTGCACGCCGAGCCGCCCGGCGATGGCCAGCAGGTGCACGACCGCGTTCGTCGACCCGCCGACGGCCGCCAGCGCCACGATCGCGTTGAGGAACGACTCCCGCGTCAGCACGGTGCTCGGGCGGCGGTCGTCGGCGACCATCGACACCGACAGCCTGCCCGACCGGTGCGCCATCTCCAGCAGTCCGCTGTCCGGTGCCGGGGTGCCCGCGAGACCTGGGATCGTCATGCCCAGCGCCTCGGTCACGCACGCCATCGTCGACGCGGTGCCCATCGTGTTGCAGTGGCCGCGGCTGCGGATCATCGACGACTCCGACTTCATGAAGTCCTCGCGCGACAGGGTGCCTGCCCGGACTTCTTCCGACAGTCGCCACACGTCGGTGCCACAGCCGAGCGGCACACCGCGGAAGTGCCCGGTCAGCATCGGGCCACCCGGCACCACCAGCGCGGGCAGGTCGACCGAGCACGCTCCCATCAGCAGCGCGGGAATCGTCTTGTCGCACCCGCCGAGCAGCACGACGCCGTCGACCGGGTTGGCGCGCAGCAGTTCCTCGGTCGCCATCGCGGCGAGGTTGCGGAACAGCATGGCGGTCGGCCGCATCAGCGTCTCGCCGAGCGAAACGACCGGCAGGTGCAGTGGCACCCCGCCGGCCGCCCAGATGCCGTCGGCCACCGACTTCGCCACCTCGGTCAGGTGCGCGTTGCACGGCGTGAGGTCCGATGCGGTGTTGGCGATCGCGATGTGCGGCCGCCCGTCGAAGGAGTCCCCCGGCAGCCCTCGCCGCATCCACGCGCGGTGGATGTAGGCGTTGCGGTCGTCCCCGGCGTACCACGCTTGCGAACGAGACATGAAATGCCCTTCCAGACGGCGGAACCGGCCCGATTGCACCGTACCAACGGCTGGCTTAGCATTCCCGACATGGAACGCGATTCCGCGATTCGTCCGGTGGTGCGAGGAGCCGAGAGGTAGGACGATGGCCACCAAGAGCCGTGAGGCGCGTTCGACCAGGACCGAGGACCGGCCCGGCCAGACGAGCGCGAACTACCACACGCACGCGCTGACCCGCGGGCTCGTGCTGCTGGAGCTGCTGGCGTCGGCGCCGCCGCCGGTGACGCTGACCGGCATGCACGAGCGGACCGGGCTGCCCAAGAGCACGCTGGTGCGCCTGCTGGCCGCGTTGACCGAGATGCGGTTCGTGGTGCGGGTGGACGAACGGCCAGCCTACCGCCTCGGGCACAAGGTGACGGCGCTCGCCGACGCGTACGTGTCCAGTGTGGACCTCTCAGCCGTGGCCGGTGCCTACCTGGACGAGCTGGTGAGCGAGACGCAGCAGACGGCCGACCTCGGTCTGCTGGACGGCCGCGAGGTCGTGCACGTCTGCGTGCGGCGGCCGGACCGGCCGCTGCGGTTCGAGACCAGCCCAGGCAGGCGGGACAGCACGCACTGCACCGGTCTTGGCAAGATGCTGCTCGCCGGGGTCGCACCGGACCAGCTGGCCGCGCACGTGCCCGCCGAGCCGTTCCCCGCGTGCACCGAACGCACGATCACCTCGCTCGACGGGCTGGCGAAGGAGGTCAGGCGGACGCGGCGGCGCGGCCACGCGGTCGACGACAACGAGAGCAGCGCCGGGCTGAGGAGCCTCGCGGTGCCGGTGACCGGGAACGGACAGCGGGTCGCCGCGCTGTCGGTGTCCGGCCCGGCGGGCGAGTTCACGCCGAAGAAGCAGAAGGAGTACCTGGAATTGCTGCACGCGGCCGCGGACAGGCTGGCCGGCGATCCCGACGTGGTAGCGGTGCTGTCCAGGGCGCACGGGCCGACGCGCGAACCGTGATCGACGTCCGCGAGCCGGACTGTCCGATGTGGGTTCCGGCCGGAGGAGCCGACACGCGCAGGAGGCGGCGGGTCACCGCGTGTCGCCGACGAGACCCCTCGACTGGTTGCCCAGCGGGAACGCACTGATCTCACTCGGTCTCCCTGCGTAGCCCTTTCGGGCGGCTCGCGTATCTGAGTGGGAGGCCGGGTACTCCTTGTTGGTAACAATCCGTGAGAAAATTCGATGAAACCAATCAGGTCCATCACACGTCCCACGATTTGTTGTGCCGAGTGATAGACATAACTCCGCAGGGAAACGCCAACCAGGGGAACACGATGTCCGTGCTACCAGAAGGTCTGAACCACCGGGCCTTGTCCATGCTGAAAGCCATCGTCGCAGGTCGTGCACAGCTCAGCTGCTCGTCCGAGCCCGACCTGTTCATCGACGGTGTGCCATGCTGTGACCAGTACCTTGCCCACACGCTCGCGCACGAGGGTTTCATCGAGCCGGCACACCAGGGCGCCAGAGGGGAACTCGTGCCCGCGGCTCTGACCGACGCAGGCGTCGCCGCACTCGCCCCGGCCCCGGCCGCCGCCTGATCCGATTAGGCCGATTGCCAGATCAACCGGGAAAACGGCAATAACCCTCCCGGTAATCGACCGGCCACGCGGCGCCAATGTGCTTAGCGGTACTAAGTGACGCGCAGCGACCATCTGGCCGTGGAATTGCGCGGCGGTACAGCCACCAGGCGGTCGGCACCCGAACGCAGGCACCGACCGCCCGCCGATGGTCAGTCGAGCAGTTCCCGCACGGTCCCGGCACCGACCGTGCGGTTGCCCTCACGGATCGCGAACCCGAGCCCGACGCCCATCGCGATCGGCTTGCCGAGCGTCACGGACATCTCGACGGAGTCCCCCGGCAGCGCGACGGCGGTGTCGAGCAGCTCCACGTTGCCGACCACGTCGGTGGTGCGGAAGAAGAACTGCGGCCGGTAGTTGCTGGCGAACCCGGTGGCCCGCCCACCCTCCGATGTGGACAGCAGGTAGACGTGCGCGGTGAACCGGGTGTGCGGCAGCACCGACCCCGGCGCACACAGCACCTGCCCACGCCGCACCTCGTCGCGACGCACACCGCGAAGGAGCACGGCGGCGTTGTCCCCGGCCTCGGCGCGGTCGAGCGTCTTCCCGAACGTTTCGAGCCCGGTGCACACCGACGCCCGACTCGGCCCGAGCCCGACCACTTCGACCGGCGCCCCGACCTCGACGGTGCCCTGCTCGATGGCCCCGGTGACCACGGTTCCGCGCCCGGTGATCGTGAGGACGTTCTCGATCGGCATCAGGAACGGCCTTTCCAGAGGACGAGTCGGCACCGGTACGTGCGCGTCGACGGCCTCGAGCAGGTCGACGATGCCGCGCGCCCACACCGGGTCCCCCTGCAGCGCCCGGAGCCCGGAGACCCGCACGATGGGGGTGGCGTCCCCGTCGAACCCGTACCGCGACAGCAACTCCCGCAGCTCCAGCTCGACGAGGTCGAGCAGCTCCCCGTCCGGCACGAGGTCCACCTTGTTCAGCGCGACGACCATGTGCGGCACCCCGATCCGCCGCGCGAGGACGACGTGCTCCCGGGTCTGCGGCATGGCCCCGTCCTGCGCCGAGACGACCAGGATCGCGGCGTCGAGCTGAGCGGCACCGGTGATCATGTTCTTGACGTAGTCGGCGTGCCCCGGCATGTCGACGTGCGCGTAGTGCCGGGTGGCGGTCTCGTACTCGACGTGCGAGATGTTGATCGTGATCCCGCGTGCCTGCTCCTCAGGCGCCCGGTCGATCCCCTCGAACCCGACGTAGGTGGTCGTGGCGGGGTCCAGTTCGGCGAGCGTCCTGGTGATCGCGGCCGTGAGCGTCGTCTTCCCGTGGTCGACGTGCCCCATGGTCCCGATGTTGAGGTGCGGCTTGGTGCGCGCGAAGTGTTGCTTGGTCATGACTTTCCCTGGTGTGGAACGACGTCCGGAGAACCACGTGGCAGACCCACCCTCCCCGGCGGGTTCCCCGTGTACAGGCCACGCGGAGGAGGGTCAGAGTCGGGCGCCGTCCAACAAGGAAAGGGCGGCCAGGACCGAGTCCGCTGGGACGAACCCCAGGGACGCATCGATCATGACAACCCGGAACATGCGCAGAGGATGACATCCGATCCCTTCAGGCGTCACCCGATTTAACGTCCGGCGCTCCGTCCCGAAAGCGTCTTCACCGCACTCGAACCCACGCCGCGTCAGCTCGACGGGATGTCCACCGGCAATCCCGGCAGCCCGACATGAGCCCCCTGCGCCTGGTCGGCGCCAACCGCCCGCCACCACTCGAACTGGTCCGCGCCGTCGACGTCCCCCACGAGGACGGTGGCCCCGCTCCCCTGGACCAGCGGCACCAGATCCCGCACCACCCGAGTGAACAACGATCCTTCGTCAGCGACCCGCGCCACCACCCGGGAAGCCATCTTCACCGCCCGGACCGGCAGGTCCTCGAGGCAGGCCAGGTCTCCGCTGGTGGTCCCGAACTCGTACAGAACGACCGCGACCCCGATGTCGGCGAGTACGTGCAGGTTGTCCTCTGCCAGCCCGTCCCGCATGCACAGCGCCTGCACCGGCATGCCGACCTGCAGCTGTTCCGGGACGAGGGAGGTGTCGGCGAGTACCGCCCGCACCGTGGCCACCAGGTCCGGGTCGCCCGCGAACTCGCGGGTCAGTTCGACATACAGCACCGGCCGGCCGGGCATGTCCTTGAGGTCGGCGCAGGCGTGGCCGAGCATCCACCGGCCGATGGGCAGCGAGAAGCCGGTTTCCGCGAGCACCTGCAGGCAACGGTCGTGGTCCAGTGAGCCGTCCGGGTGGTCCCAGCGCAGCATGGCCTGCACCGCGGCGACCTTGCCGGTGGCGTACGAGACGACCGGCTGGTACTCCAGCTCGATCTCGCCGTTCTCCCACGCGCCTGGCATGGAGCTGGCGAGGTGGAACAGTTCGCGGTCGGCCTCGTTCTGCTGTTCGTCGACCATGCCCCACTGGCGGCGGCCGGTCTGCTTGAGCCTGCGCAGCGTGATGTCGGTGGCGCGCAACAGGTCCGCCGGTGTGGTACCCGGTGTCGGCTGGTGCAGCACCGCGATGGTGGCCGTCGCCGCCACGCCGTGGTCGCCGACGAACACCGGCTCCGCCAGTTCCTCGTTGATGCGGGTCGCCATCGTGGCGCTCGTCGGGGTCGTCGGCCGGTGCTCCACCAGCACGCCGAACTCGTCGCCGTCGAAGCGTGCGACGGTCGCGTTCTCGTCGGCGAACACCTCGTTGAGGCGCATGGCGACGGTCCGCAGCAGGCGGTCACCCGCCTCCCGGCCGAGGCCGTCGTTCACCGCGTGGAAACCGTCGAGGTCCAGGTGCAGGACGGTGAGCTCGTCGGCCGTGTTCTGGTCGGACAGCGCCTCCTCCAGCTTGCCGACGAACCGCTGCCGGTTCGCGAGCCCGGTCAGCGCGTCGTGCGTGGCCTGGAACTGGAGCTGGTTCTCCAGGAAGTGGCGGTCCGACACGTCCTCGACGGTCGTGACGAAATACGTCGGTGTGCCGGCGGGAGTGCGCAGCACCGACGCCGAAAGGTGGACCAGTGCCTCCTCCCCGTCGTTCTTCACGAGTCGTCGTCGCTCGCGGAACGGCAGCGCGTCCTCTTCGAGGAGGACCTGGTAGCGCAGCCTGAGGTAGTCGGTGTCGTCCGGGTGGAAGACCTCGTCGAGCCGGGTGGCGGCCAGCTTGCCGCGCCGGTGTTCGAGGATGTCGGCGAGTGCGCGGTTGGTGCGGACGATGCCGAGGTCGAGATTGGTGATCGCCATGCCGACGCTGGACGTGGAGAAGACCTCCTCGAACCTGGCTTCGCTGTCCCGCAACGCGTTCTCCGCGTTCTCGCGGGCGCGGATCAGCGCGAGCGTCAGCCCTTCCTGTTCGGAGAACAGCCGCTGCCGCATGCCTTCCGCGAGTCCCCTGGCGAGCGAGCCGAACACGTCCACGAGACGCCCCGGCAGGCCGATGAGGTCCGCGACCCCCGACAGCTTCGGCATCCGCTCACCCAGTACCTTGATGGTCACGTCGAGACATTCGGATCCGGCGAAACCCAGTGCCACCAAGCGTTCTGCGACATCCAGAACCGGCTGCTCGGCGTAGGGCTCCCGCTGCGCGGCACCGGCGAGCGCATCGAGGGCCGTTGCCAGCTCACCCTCGACGTGGTCCCGCGCGTGCGCCACGTAGATGACCTGTGCCAGCGCGTCCGCCCACTCGCGCGCAAGCTCAGATCGATCCACCGGAGCCTTCCAGCGGCCAAGTCATCCGGGTTGTCCTTCTCCGGTTCAAGCGGTTTGTGACATTACCAGTGAAAGCGCAACCCCTCTGCACCCAAAAGGGGACCGATCACCGCCACGGTGCACACCCTATGTGCTGGAAGCTAGGCTATTCGAGTGAACTACCGAGGGTAGCGATCACCGCGCCACGCTGGGCAGATACGGAACGCAACTGCCTCCGCCAATGGCGGTACGTAATCCTCACACTACTGCGCTTCATATTCCGTCAGGCGTTACCCGGAGTCGTTCTGTCACGCTCCGACGATGTGCTCCGGCCGCACCGGCACCCGGGACAGCGCCAGGCCGGTCGCCGCGCGGATGGCGGCCACGATCGCGGGCGTCGACGACAGCGTCGGCGGCTCCCCCACGCCCCGCAACCCGTACGGCGCGTGGGGATCCGCCCGTTCGAGCACGTCGATCGACATCGGCGGCATGTCCAGCACGGTCGGGATGAGGTAGTCGGTGAACGACGGGTTGCGCACCACGCCACCCTCGACCTGGATCTCCTCCATCACCGCGAGCCCGAGCCCCTGCGCGGAGCCGCCCTGGATCTGCCCGAGCACCGCGTCCGGGTTCATGGCACGGCCGACGTCCTGCGCACACGCCAGCTCCACCACCCGCACGAGCCCGAGCTCGACGTCAACGTCGACCACCGCGCGGTGCGCGGCGAACGCGTACTGCACGTGCGCGAACCCCTGCCCTGTCACGGGATCCAGCGGTTCCGTCGGCCGGTGCCGCCACTCGACGGTCCGGTCCACCACCTCCTCGCCGAGCACCTCGACGAGGTCCGCGAGCACCTCGTGCGTCGCCGAAACGACCTTCCCGCCCGCGAGCGCGGTCGCCGCGAACCCACGCGCCGCGGCCAGTTCCAGCACCCTGGCGCGCACCTGCTCGCACGCCGCCCGCACCGCGCCGCCCGTGACGTAACTCTGCCGCGACGCCGACGAGGACCCCGCGCTGCCGACGAACGTGTTAGACGGCTGGATCTGCACCCGCTGCACACCCAGCTCGGTCCGCGCGATCTGCGCCTTCAGCGTGACCAGGCCCTGCCCGACCTCCGCGGCGGCCGTGTGCACGGACACCACCGGCTCGCCCGCGATCACCTCCAGCCGCACGCGTGCGGTCGAGTAGTCGTCGAAACCCTCGGAGAACCCGACGTTCTTGATGCCGACGCCGTATCCGACACCACGCACGACACCCTCGCCGTGCGTGGTGTTGGAGACCCCGCCCGGCAGCTCACGCAGGTCACGCGGGCCGGTCGGGACGGCGGGCATCGGCTTGGCACGAACCCGTTCCAGCAGCTCGGCGACCGGCGCTGGCGCGTCGATCACCTGGCCGGTCGGCATGGTGGTGCCGCGCTCGGCGGCGTTCCTGACCCGCAGGTCGACCGGGTCCATGCCGAGCGCGGCCGCGAGCCGGTCCATCTGCGACTCGTAGCCGAAGCACGCCTGCACGGCGCCGAAGCCCCGCATCGCACCGCACGGCGGGTTGTTGGTGTACACGCCGTAGCAGTCGACCCGCACGTTCGGCACCCGGTACGGCCCGGCCCCGAGCGTGGCCGCGTTGCCGGTGACGGCCGCGGTCGTCGACGCGTAGGCGCCGCCGTCGAGGATGATCTCCGCCTTGACGTAGACGAGGTCGCCGTCGCGGGTGGCGCCGTGCTCGTACCGCATGAGCGCGGGGTGGCGGTGCACGTGCCCGAAGAACGACTCCTCGCGGCCGTAGGAGAACTTGACCGGCCTGCGGGTGCGCAGCGCGAGCAGGCACGCGTGGATCTGCATGGACAGGTCCTCGCGCGCGCCGAACGCGCCACCGACACCGGCGAGGTGCAGCCGGACCTCGTCCTCGGCCAGCCCCAGCGCACGGGTGACCTGCCGCTGGTCGGCGTGCAGCCACTGGGTGGCGACGTAGAGGTCGACGCCGCCGTCCTCGGCGGGCACCGCGAGCCCGGACTCCGGCCCCAGGAACGCCTGGTCCTGCATGCCGACCGTGTACTCGCCGGTCACCACGACCGCCGCGGTCGGCGACTCCTCGCCGAACCGGATCGGCGCGTGGCGGACGACGTTGCCGCCCTCGTGCCCGGGGTGCAGCACCGGCGACTCCGGGCGCATCGCGGCCTCGGCGTCGGTCACCGGGGTCAGGACCTCGTAGTCGACGACGACGCGATCGGCGGCCCGGCGTGCGGTCTCCGGGTGGTCGGCGGCCACGATCGCGACCGGCTCCCCCTGGTAGCGCACGACGTCCACGGCCAGCACCGGCTGGTCGGGGTGCTCGAGCCCGTAGAGGTTCTCGCCTGGCACGTCCTCGTGGGTGAGCACGGCGTACACGCCGGGCAGCTTCAGCGCCTCGGTGAGGTCGACGCCCCTGATCCGCGCGTACGGGTGCGGACTGCGCAGCGTGGCGCCCCACAGCATGTCGTCGGCCCACAGGTCCGACGAGTACGCGAACTCACCCCTGGTCTTCTGCGCGCCGTCGGGCCGCACCGGGCTGTCGCCGACCCCGCCGGTGACGTTCGTGACGAGTGGTTGCCCCGTTGTGGTGGTGGTCATGCCCTCTCCGCCAGCATTCGCGACGCGACGCCGAGTGCGCTCGCCACATCGGGTTCGGACACGGTGCGGCACTCGTCGTCCTCGACGACCACGTTGCCGCCCGCGAGCAGCAGCGCCAGCGGCGGCAGCGCACCGAACACCAGCGCAGCCACCGGGTCGGCGATACCGGCGTGGTTCATGCCGGTCAGCCGCCACACGGCCAGGTCGGCCTGCTTGCCGACCTCTAGCGAGCCGATCTCCGCCTCGCGGCCCAGGCAGCGGGCACCACCTCGGGTGGCGAGCCACAGCCCGTCGCGGACGGTGGCCGAGTGCGGGCCGTTCCGCTGCCGTGCCAGGTAGACGGCCTGGCGCAGCTCGATGCCGAGCCCACCGTCCTCGTTGGACGCGGCACCGTCGGCGCCGAGCCCGACCGGGGCACCGGCGTGCACCAGGTCCTGCACCCGGGCGATGCCGGCACCGAGGCGTGAGTTGGAGGTCGGGCAGTGCGCGACACCCGTGCCGGTCGCGCCGAGCCGGGCGACCGCGTCGTCGGAGAAGTGGATGCCGTGCGCGAACCACACGTCCTCGCCCAGCCAGCCGAGCCGGTCGGCCAACTCGGCCGGGGTGCAGCCGAACTCGTCGAGGCACTGACGTTCCTCGTCGAGGGTCTCGGCGAGGTGGGTGTGGAGGCGGACGCCCTTGTCCCGCGCCAGTTCCGCGGCCTTGCGCATCAGGTCCTCGCTCACCGTGAACGGCGAGCACGGACCGACCGCGACCCGCACGAACGAGCCGGGCGACGGGTCGTGGAACCGGTCGATGGCCTCGGCGGTGCCGGTCAGCGCGCCGTCCAGGGTCTCCACGATCGAGTCCGGCGGCAGACCGCCCTGTGACTCGCCCCGGTCCATGGAGCCACGTACCCCGTGCAGCCGGATGCCGACCGTGCGGGCGGCCTCGACGGTCGCGCCGAACACGTCACCGCCGTTGCGCGGGATGACGTAGTGGTGGTCCGCGGCGGTGGTGCAGCCCGTGCGGGCGAGCCGGGTGAGGCCCGCGACCGCCGCGGTGTGCACGGTCGTCTCGTCGATGCCCGCCCACACCGGGTACAGCGTGGTGAGCCACTCGAACAGCGTGGCGTCCTGCGCGTAGCCGCGGGTGGCCCACTGGTACAGGTGGTGGTGGGTGTTGACGAAGCCCGGCGTGACGAGGCAGCCGGTGCCGTCGACGTACCGCTGGGCGTCCAGCCCCGGCGGCGCGGGACCGTCGCCGACCGCCTCGATGACGTCGTCCTTCACGACGACGTGCCCGTACCGGTACTCGGTGCCCGCGCCCTCGGCACCGTCGACGGTCGCGACGGCCGCGTTCTCGATGACGGTCCTCATGCCTGCTCCCGCACGGTGCGCGCCGCGAGCCGGACGGCGTCCAGAATCTTCTCGTATCCCGTGCAACGGCACAGGTTCCCGGCCAGTGCCTCACGGATCTCGGCGTCGCTCGCACCGGGCCTGCGGTGCACCAGGTCGTGCGCGGCGACGACGAGCCCAGGGGTGCAGAAGCCGCACTGGACCGCGCCGGTGCGGACGAACGCGTCCTGCACCGGGTCCAGTTCCTCCTCGCTGCCGAGGCCCTCGACGGTACGCACGGACCGGCCCTGCGCCTGACCGGCCGCGACGAGGCACGCGCACACCGGCGTGCCGTCGAGGTAGACGGTGCAGGACCCGCATTCCCCTTGCTCGCAGGCGTTCTTCGAGCCGGGCAGCCCGAGCCGCTCCCGCAGCACGTACAGCAGGCTCTCGCCCGGCCACACGTCGTCCGCGGCACGCTGCTCGCCGTTGACCTCCACGTTGACCCTCATCACCCAACAACCTCCTGCCAGGCCCAGCCGAGTGCGCGGCGGGCGAGCACGGACAGCGCGTGGCGGCGGTAGGCCGCGCTCCCGCGCACGTCGTCCATCGGCCGCGCCGCGGCGGCGACCAGTTCGCCGAACGCCCGCGCGGTGTTCTCCTGCAACGGTTTCCCGGTGCCCCACGGCAGCTCGGTGACCGCGAACTCCTCCGCCTCCCGCGCCCGCAGCGGGGTCGGTCCCGCCGACCCGATGCCGGTGCCGACCGACTTGTTCGTGACGTCGAGCGCGACCGCGAACGAGCACACGGCGATGACCATCGCGTTGCGGGTGCCGACCTTCGCGAACTGCTGCGGCCCGGCGGCGTTCGGCACCCGGACCGCGACGATCAGCTCGTCGGGTTCGAGCGCGGACTTCTTGGGGCCGGAGAAGAACTCGCGCGCGGGCACGATCCGCGTGCCACGCACGGACGCCACCTCGACGTCGGCGGCGACCGCGAGCAGCGGCGGGTGCGCGTCCCCTGCGGGCGACGCGGACCCGAGGTTGCCGCCGACCGTGCCCCGGTTGCGGATCTGCGGCGACCCGACGGTGCGGGACGCCATCGCGAGCCCGGGGAGCACGTCGGCCAGTTCGGTCACGACCCGCGTGTACGGCACCGCCGCGCCCAGGGCGACGTGGCCGTTCTCCTGTGACCACCGGGAAAGCTCCGCGACCCGGCCGAGGTCGAGCAGCGCGGCCGGGCGGCGGATGTCGAAGTTCAGCTCAACCATGACGTCGGTGCCACCCGCGATCGGCACCGCGGCCGGGAACTCGGCCTTCATCGCCAGCGCTTCGTCCAACGTGGACGGTCGAAGGAAGTCCATCGTCACCACCACGCGAGACCGGGCTCCGGCGCGCCGTCCCGCACCACGGAGCCCTCGATGAGCCCGTAGGGCCGGTCGGCCGCGAAGAACACCTCGCCGGGGTTGTCCAGCTCGAACGCAGAGAGGTCGACGGGGAAGTGGTGCTTGTTCGGCAGCGAAAGGCGCACCTCGGCCAGCTCCTCCCGGTGCCGCAGCACCCGTTCGCCCATCGCGTGCAGGGTTTGCTGCAGCGAAAGGGAATGCGTGTCGGCGAAGGCGTCGACGAGGTGGCTGGTCGCCTCCCGGTGCGAGTCGTTCCAGTCGGTGCCCTCCGCGGTCATGTGCCGCCAGTCGGCACGCACTGCGGTGGCGAGGATGCGGTCGTCGGTCTCGGCGAGGGTGGTGTACCTGTCCTTGTGGAAGCCGTGGAACTCCGACCCGGTCGTGTTCATCACCACCAGGTCGTCCACGCCGGACACCACGGTCACGGCGGCGCCGTCGTAGGTGACGGTCGTGGTGCGGGTGCCCGAGTTGCGGATGAACGAGTGGTGCGCGACCCGCTCCCAGCTGTACTGCTCGATCCGCACGCGGGCGCGGTGGATCGTCGGTGTCGTGTCGACGAAGTGCCGCGCGAGCCGTGCCGCGAACGCCTCGATGGCGCCGATCCCGTCGCGGGCGAAGGCGTAGACGGTGTTCTTCTGCGTGTCGGTGGGCAGCACGCCGGCGTTGTCGCCGGTCAGGTGCGTGGCGGCGAGGTCGCCTGCCAGCGCGGTGCTGACGTTGAGGTCGGTGACCTCGTGGCGGTCGGGGTGCCGGTCGACCCGCACGAGACGGGTCTCGGCCTTGCCGTACTGGTTGTCACCAAGGCGGATTTCCATGGGTCAGCTCCCCCGGTAGGTCGAGTAGCCGTACGGGCTGATGAGCAGCGGCACGTGGTAGTGGCTGTCGTCGGTGACCCGGAAGGCGACGGTGACCTCTGGGTAGAACTCGCCGCGGATCTCGAAGACGAGCCGGTACACGCCGGGCTCGGCGGTGTCCCAGCCGGAGATGCGCCCGTCGTCGTCGGTGTGCCCGTCGGCGATGGTGCGCCAGCCCGCGTCGTGCAGCTCGAGCCGCACGGGGACCCCCGAGGCCGGCCGTCCCTCGCTCGTGTTCAGCACGTGGGTGGAGAGACTCATGAGAACGCCTTCCCGAGCCGCAGGTCCACGATCTTGCGCAGCTCCTCGCGGACCACGTCGCGTTCGGTCGCCGGGTCGTTGCCGAGGCGGGTGCGCAGGGCGGTCAGGATCTGCTCACCGGTCATGCCGGTGGCACAGATGAGGAAGACGTGGCCGAACCGCTCCTCGTACACGACGTTGCCCGCCACGAGGTCCTCGCTGGGGGCGGCGCCTGCCTGTTCGGCACGGGACCAGGCGGCCTCGGGGCCGGACCCGGTCGCGCGCTCCCCGATGCGTGGGTGGGCGGCGAGCGCGTGCTCGACGTCGGCCCAGTCGAGCGCGCGGAGGACCTGCTCGGAGACGGCGCGCAGCTGCGCGAGGTCGTGGTACGGGCGCCGGGCGAGGATCTCGTCGGCCCAGCGACGGGACGCGCAGCAGGCGAGCAGGTCGTGCTCCGCGGCCGCGGGCTCCTCGGCGTTCAGCCGGTCGAGCGGTGAATCATCGGACATCCTCGGCACTGTACCGGCGTTGTCGCTGGCCGACAGTGTCTCCCGGGTGGACTCGCACAACGTTCGCAGGTGCGATCACGTCCACACGAACGACGGCGCCCGGTCCCGGACGTCGCGGCCGTGGCCGAGCATCGGCACGACCACGGCCCGGGCGGGTGGTTTCACTCCTCGTCCACCCACTCGAGGAGGTCGCCGGGCTGGCAGTCGAGCACCCGGCACATGGCCTCCAGGGTGGAGAAGCGCACCGCTTTGGCCCTGCCGTTCTTCAGCACCGCGACGTTCGCCGGGGTGAGCCCGACGCGTTCGGCGAACTCGCCGACGCTCATCTTGCGCTTGGCCAGCTCGACGTCGATGCGCACGACGATCGGCATCAGATCACCGCTTCCATGTCGGTGCGCAGCGTGGTGGCCTGGCGCAGCAGCGCGCGCATCACGATCATCAACAGCCCCAGCGCGGTGACCCCCGTCGTCAGCAGGAACAGCAGCAGCGGCAGGCCGGGGTCGTCGGCGTTGAACCCCACGTACAGGAACACGCCGACCAGCACCGCCCAGCCCGCGCCGATGGCCGCCACGATCGCGTTCACCCACACCATGGCACCCGGCGTGAAGATCTTGTCCTGCCTGACCAGGGTGAGCAGCTTCCAGGTGGCCACGATCACCACCTGAACGCACAGCACCCAGAAGATCGTCACGACGGTCGCCGGCCACCGCAGGTAGGCGAGGTCGGGGTTCTCCCGTGCCATGTGCGCGAACTGCCCCGGCAGCGACATGACCTGGAACAGAACCAGCACCCCGAACAGCACGACAAGGAACACCCGAAGCGGCACGACAACTCGATACACAGACAACATACATCGATTATCAACACCCATCTATCGAAAGTCAATCGACCAACCCCACCCCCCCCACACACACAAGCCCCACCCCAAACCCGCGAGTCCCCCGTCCAGAACCCGCGAGTCCCCGGTTCAGAACTCGCGAGTCCCGCGTTCAGGACCCGCGAGTTCCCCGTTCAGGACCGCGAAGTTGACGGTTCGGCACGAACGGTTGTGTCGCGAACCGCCAACTCACCGGTTCCGAACCGGGGACTCGCGGGTTCCGGATGGGGGACTCGCGCGGGGGTTAGTCCAGGACGGCTAGTGCGTCGATCTCTACCAGGAGGTTTTCTGGGAGGCCTACGTAGACTGTGGTGCGGGCTGGGAAGGACTCTTCGAAGAACTCTCGGTACGCGTCGTTCATCTCGCCGAAGTGGGCCGTGTCGGTCAGGTAGACGCGGCACATCACCACGTCGTCGAGGGTCGCGCCGCCGGCCTCCAGGATCGCCCGCACGTTGTGCATGACCTGGCGCGTCTGCTCGGTGACCGTGGTGCCCACGATCTCGTTCGTCGAGGGGTGGAACGCCACCTGGCCGGCCACCTGCAGGATGTTGCCCTTGCGGATGCCGTGCGTGAGCGGCACCGTCGGGATCTTCGTGCCCTCCGGGTGGATCGCGACCTTCGCCATCAGTTGTTCCTCCTCGTTTGCGGGTAACCACACTCGGCGGACGCCGCCGACGCCGCGGCCAGCAGCGCGGGCACCAGCTCCAGCAGACCGTCCAGGTCGAGCACGACCTGCGGCACCGACAGCGACAACGCGGCGAGCACCTCACCCCGCGCCCCGCGCACCGGCGCGGCCACGCAGTGGATGTGCTCCTCGTGCTCCTCGTCGTCGATCGCGTAACCCCGCGCCGCCACCCGGTCCAGCTCGGCCAGGTACGCGCGCGGCGTCGTGATCGTGTTCGGGGTCATCCTCTCGTACGTGAGCGACGCGGCGAGCGCCCCGCGCTCGTCCTCGGGCAACGCGGCCACCAGCACCTTCGCCACCGCCGTGCAGTGCAGCGGCGCGCGGCGGCCGATGCGGGAGTACATCCGCACGTTGTGGCGGCTCTCGTACTTGTCGACGTAGATCACCTCACCGTCCTCGTAGGTCGCGAGGTGCACGGTGTGCCCGGTCTCGGCGTTCAGGCCGCGCAGCGCGGGCTCCACGCTGCGCCGCACGTCCCGCTCGTCGAGCGCACGGAACGCCAGCTCGAACAGCGACGTGCCGAGCCGGTAGTACCGGACCCCGTCGCGCTGCACGAACCGGTGCGACTCGAGCGTGCGCAGCAGCCGCAGCACGGTCGTCTTGTGCACGTCGAGCCGCATCGCCAGCTCGTCGAGGGTCCGCTGACCGTTCGCCAGCTCGTCGAGCAGCACCAGCGCACGGTCGAGGCTCTGACTCACAGCAGGTCTCCGGTCACGTGCGCGGCGGCCCACTCGGCCTCGGACGCGCGCAGCATCGCGGCCACGTACGCAGGCGGCAGGGACGGGCCGACGTCGTGGTGGGTGCGCAGCGCGGTGGCGGCACGCAGGTGCCCGGCCCGCAGCCGCCGCCTCGGCGACTGCCCGGCGAGGGTCGCCCACAGGAACCCGGCGGCGAACGCGTCACCGGCGCCGACCGGCTCGACCACGTCGACCTTCAGCGCGGGCTGGAACAGCACGTCGCCGCCCTCGACGAGGGTCGCGCCAGCCGCGCCCTGCTTGACCACGAGCGTCGCCGGTTCCGGCAGCAGCGCACGGATCTCCTCCGGCTGCTCGACGTCCCACACGAGCTTGGCCTCGTCGGCGCCGACGAACACGACGTCCGACGCGGCGGCGAGGTCCCGCAGCACCGACGGGTCGCGGTCGGACCACAGCCGGGGCCGCCAGTTGAGGTCGAACGACAGCGTGAACGTCCTCGGCCGGTGCACCAGGTGGTCCATCAGCGCGAGGCAGCTGTCCGACAGTGCGGGCGTGATCCCGCTGGTGTGCACGACCCGCACCCCGTCGAGCGCGAGGGAGTCGAGCAGTGCCGGGCCCATGCCGGAAGCGGCGGAACCGCGGCGGTAGTAGCGGACCGGGCTGCCCGAGACGTCGCGTTCCTTGACGTACAGGCCGGTCGGCCGGTCCTCGTCGACCGCGACACCGGACACGTCGACGCCGAACGTGGCGATCGCCGCGGTGATCGCCGTGCCGAACGCGTCGTCGCCGACCGCGCTCACCCACGCCGCCCGCAGTCCGAGCGCGGCAACGTGACAGGCCACATTGGACTCGGCGCCGCCGACCGTGCGGTGCCACGTCGTCACCTCGGCGGGCGGACCGGGTTCGGCGGGCACGAACATGGCCATGGTCTCACCGAGACAGAGCACGTCTGGCATGCCTACCGGCCACCCCTTCACGCCGTTGACTGGTCGGCCGAGGAGATGCTACACACCTTTGTGGCACATAGCGCAATAGCCGTTGCACGATACGCAATATGAGGTGGGCGAATGCCGCAGATCACCCCGGGCAGGCTGGACCCCGCCGCCCTCGACGCTCTTCTCGACGAGCGGATCGACTGGCGATTCAAGGCAATCCCGGCTTCGCTGTCCGGATCGTCCATCCGGGACGCCAGGGACCGACGGCTGAACCTGTTCCGTGACGGCTTCCTCCCACCGGTCACGGTCCTCGACGAACCCGCGCTCACCCACAACATCGCCACCATGGCCGACCTGTGCGCGCGCCACGGTTTCGCCCACGCACCGCACGGCAAGACCACGATGGCGCCGCAGCTGTTCGCGCGCCAGTTCGCGCACGGCGCGTGGGGGCAGACCGCGGCGAACGCGAGCCAGCTGCGGATCTACCGCGCGTTCGGCGTGAACCGGGTGATCCTCGCGAACGAACTGGTCGACGCGGCCGCGCTCCGCTGGCTCGCCGGTGAGCTGGACCGCGACGCCGGTTTCGAGTTCTGGTGCTGGGCCGACACCGAACGGGGTGTCGAGCTGATGACGGCCGCGCTGCGCGAGGCGGCGCCGTCGCGACCGGTGGACGTGCTGATCGAGCTCGGCGTGCCGGGCGGGCGCACCGGGTGCCGCGACCGCGCCGCCGCGCTGGCGGTGGCCGAGGCGGTCGCGGCGAGCCCGGTGCTGCGCCTGACCGGCGTCGCGAGCTACGAGGGCGCGGTGGCGGGCGACGCAACGACGGACGGGCTCGCGGCCGTGCACTCCCATCTGACCGGGCTGCGGGCGCTGGCGGTGGACCTCGCCGAACGCGGGCACTTCGCAGGCGTCGACCAGGTGGTCGTGACCGCGGGCGGCAGCGCGTTCTTCGACCAGGTCGTCGACGTGCTCGGCGCGCCGTGGCCGGACGGGCTGCCCGTGCTGCCCGTGCTGCGCAGCGGCGCGTACCTGACGCACGACGAGGGGTTCTACGAGCGCAACTCCCCGCTCGGCGCGCGGCCCCGGCTCGACGGCGCGCGGCTGCGGCCGGCGGTGCGGGCGTGGGCGCAGGTCAACTCGCGGCCCGAGCCGCGGCTCGCGTTCATCACCGCGGGCAAGCGGGACGTGCCCTACGACATCGACCTGCCGGTGCCCGAACTGCGGCGCGCGGGTGGCGTGACCGCACCGCTGACCGGCTGCGTGGTGACGAAGGTCAACGACCAGCACGGGTTCGTCCGGCTCGGCGCGGACGCGGCGCTGGCGGTCGGCGACTGGGTCGGGCTGGGGCTGTCCCATCCGTGCACGACGTTCGACAAGGTGCCGATGGTGCCGATGGTCGGCGCCGACGGCGAGACCGTGGTCGACCTCATACGGACGTTCTTCTGATGCTCACGTTCCTCGGTGCGACGGTGGTCGACGGTACCGGCGGCCCGTCGTACCGAGCGGACGTGACCGTCGACGGTGGTCGGATCACGGCGGTGGGCAACGCGGGCGGCGGGCGTGTGGTGGACGCGGACGGACTGGTCCTCGCACCCGGGTTCATCGACATGCACAGCCACTCCGACCTGCAGGTGCTCGCGAACCCCGGACACCTGGCGAAGGTCTCGCAGGGTGTCACGCTGGAGGTGCTCGGCCAGGACGGGCTGTCCTACGCGCCGGTCGACGACGACACCCTCGCGGTCCTGCGCACCCAGCTCGCCGGGTGGAACGACGACCCGCCCGGCTTCGACTGGGACTGGCGCGGCGTCGGCGAGTACCTGGACCGGCTCGACCGCGGCATCGCGGTGAACGCGGCGTACCTCGTGCCGCAGGGAACGGTGCGGATGCTAGTGGTGGGCTGGGCAGCGCGCCCGGCCACGGAGTCCGAAGTGGACCGGATGCGGGCGCTGGTCGCGACCGGGCTCGCCGAGGGTGCGATGGGCATGTCGTCCGGGCTCACCTACCCCCCGGGCATGTACGCCGACACCGCCGAGCTGGTGGCGTTGTGCGAGGTCGTCGGGAAGGGCGGCGGCTACCACAGCCCGCACCACCGCAGCTACGGCGCCGGTGCGCTGGCGGCGTACGCGGAGATGGTCGAGGTGTCACGGCGGTCCGGCTGCCCGCTGCACCTCGCGCACGCCACCATGAACTTCCCGGTCAACTCCGGCCGCGCCGGTGAGCTGTTGTCGTTGCTGGACAACGCGATCGCGGACGGCTGCGACATCACGCTCGACACCTACCCGTACCTGCCGGGCGCGACCTACCTGTCCGCGCTGCTGCCGAGCTGGGCCACCGAGGGCGGCCCGGCCGCGACCATCGCCCGGCTGTCCGATGTAGACAGCCGGGAGCGGATCCGCGCCGACCTCGAGGACCACGGCTGCGACGGCTGTCACGGCGTGCCGGTCGACTGGGAGTCGATCGAGGTTAACGGCGTCCGCCGCGCCGAGAACGCCCACCTGGTCGGGAAGTCCGTCGCGGCGTCGGCACGGGCGGCGGGCAGGACACCGGCCGAGCTGTACTTCGACACGCTGGTGTCGGAACGGCTCGGCACGTCGTGCCTCATGCATGTCGGCCACGAGGACAACGTGCGCGCGATCATGCGGCACCCCGCGCACACCGGCGGCAGCGACGGGCTGCTGGTCGGCGACCGGCCGCATCCCAGGGCGTGGGGCACGTTCCCCCGTTACCTGGCGCGGTACGTGCGTGAGCTGGGGGTGCTCGGCCTGGAGGAATGCGTCGCGCACCTGACCGGAGCCGCGGCGCGGCGGCTGCGACTGACCGACCGGGGGTTCGTGCGCGAGGGGTATGCCGCGGACCTCGTGCTGTTCGACCCGGCGACGGTGGCCGACACGGCCACGTTCGACGATCCGCGCTCACCCGCGGCGGGCATCCCGTACGTCCTGGTGAACGGCGTTCCCGTCATCGACGACGGCAGGCACACCGGCGCGCTCGCCGGCCGCTCGATCCGCAACAAGGGAGTCTGACATGGACCTGCTCGCCGAACTGACCGCGCGGCGCGCGCTGTGCATCATCCGCGCGCCCGAGATCCCCGACCCGGTCGGGCTCGCGCGGACACTCGTCGACGCGGGCATGCCGATCGTCGAGTTCGCGCTGACCACCCCGGACGCGCCGCGCCTGATCGAGCGAGCGTCCCAGGTGGACGGTCTGATCCTCGGTGCGGGCACGGTGATGTCCGACCGGGACGCCCGCGACGCGATCAACGCCGGTGCGACGTTCCTGCTCACCCCTGGCCTGCGTCCCTCGGTCGCGGCGGAGGCGGTGCGGGCGCGGATCCCGGTCGTGCTCGGCGCGATGACCCCCACGGAGGTGGCGACCGCGGTCGACCTGGGTGCGACGGCAGTGAAGGTGTTCCCCGCGGCCCGGCTCGGCCCCGCGTACTTCGCCGACCTGCACGGCCCGTTCCCGGACGTGCCCCTGGTGGCCACCGGCGGCCTGAACGCGAAGAACGCGGCGGAGTACCTCGCGGGCGGCGCGCTCGCGGTGACCGCCGGAAGCGGTGTGGTTGGCCCGGAACTGGCCGCCGAGTCCATGTTCGAGGAGATCGGACGCCGCGCGAGGGAGTTCCTGGCGGCCATGGGCACCGGGACGTGAGGGCGCGGAGGTCGGTATCGTCGGCCGGGCATGAATGACGACGACGAACTCTGGGTGGACAGCGCCGACCGCAGGACGGCGCTGTCGGCGCTGGCCGAGCACCGGGACGAGGAGCACCTGACGACGGCCGAACACGAGCGTCGTCGCGGGCTCGTGCGGGTCGCGCAGACCAGGGCCGACCTGCGCGCGTTGTTCGCCGACCTGCCATCGCCGCACCCGTTGATCGGTGAGGAACGCGACGCCTGGCAGGCGAGCCCCGGCAGCCGTCCGGTGGCCGGGACGCCCGAGGGGCGCAGCAACGGGACCGGGGTCTTCCTCGGTAGTGGCGGGCTGATCGTGCTCGGTGCGCTGGCCGCCGGGTGGTGGGTGCCCGCGATCGTTCTCGGTTGTCTCGTCGTCGTCGTGACGGTCCTGTTCGGCGCGCGCTGATTGGTCCAGACCCTTGTGCCGGTGGTGGCACGTCTCTAGCATCCGTTGCAGAGTGCAGAACGTCCATTGCGCATAGTGCAACGGAGGTCCCACCATGAGGTTCCGACGGACGCTGGCCATCGCCGCTCTCGGCGCGCTCGCCATCGGTTGCGCACCACCACAAGCGTCGAACGAGACACCGGAGCAGAGCGGGGAGACCACCGGGGAGCTCCGAGTGTGGCTCTTCCAGGAAGCGTCCAACGCCGCCAAGGAAGCCGTGGTCGACGAGGCGAGGGCGGAGTTCGAGAAAGCACACGACGGGGTCACCGTCAACGTCGAGTACCTGCCCGTCGACGGCCGCGCCACCCGCTTCAACGGTGCCTTCAACGACAAGGCGAGCGCACCGGACGTCGCCGAGTTCGGCAACACCGACCTCGCGGGCTACACCGCCTCCAACGGCTTCGCCGACCTGACCGCCGACCTGGACGCGTGGGCCGACAGCGAGGACCTGGTGCCGGACGTCCTCGACACCGCCACGGTGAACGGCAGGACCTACGGCGTGCCGTGGTTCACCGGCACCCGGGCGCTCTACTACCGGACGGACGTCTTCGCTGAGCTCGGTCTGGAGCCGCCGACCACGCTGGCCGAGCTGACCGAGACGGCACGTGCGGTCCGCGCCGCGAAACCGGACCTGTACGGGATCGCGGTCGGCGGCAAGTACCAGTTCGCGCTCCTGCCCTACATCTGGGCCAACGGCGGCGACGTCGCCGAACAGGACGGCGACACCTGGCGGTCCACAATAGACTCCGCGGAGGCGAGGCAGGGGCTGGCGCAGTACGCCGAACTGATCAGCGACGACATCTGCCCGCCCGCCGCGTGCGCACAGCTCACCGGCAGCCAGTCCGTCGCCGCGTTCGCCGGTGGCAAGGCCGCGATGACGATCGGCGGTGACTTCAACCGGGCCGCGGTCGACGCCGGTGCCGTCAAGGGCAGGTACGGCGTGGTCCCGTTGCCCGGCAGGGACAACGGGTCGATCGCACCGGCGTTCGCGGGCGGCAACCTGCTCGGCGTGTTCCGCTCCAGCACGAAACACGCGCTCGCGCTGAAGTTCGTGCGGCTGCTGGGTGGCAAGAAGTACCAGGAGAAGATGTACGGCGCGATGGGCAACATGCCGACGTTCACCGACGTGCAGGACCGTGTCGCCGCCGAGGACCCGTTCCTCGAACCGTTCATCGAGACCGTCCAGAGTGGCACCAGGTTCGTGCCCTCCACCCCGGCCTGGACGAAGATCGACGCGGCTGGTGTGCTGCCCACGGCGGTCCAGCAGGTCGCGACCGGGCAGCTGGACGTGGCCGCGGCGACCGGCGCGGCGGCGGCCGAGATGAACGAAGCCTTCGGCAGCTGATGGCGTTCGCCCACCGGCGGGACGGGCGCGCGGCACTCCTGTACCTGCTGCCCGCCGCCGTCGTGCTGCTGGCGCTGCTGGCGTACCCGCTCTACCAGCTGGTCGTCATCTCGCTGTACGACTACGGGCAACCGCAGGCCAGCGGCGCGGCGCCGCTGTTGTTCCTCGGGGCGGGCAACTACGTCACGCTCCTGTCCGACCCGCGGTTCTGGGAGGTCCTGGCCGCGACGATCGTGTTCGCCGCGGTCTGTGTCGTCGGCACGCTGCTCGTCGGCACCGCGCTGGCCGTGCTCGCGACCCGCGCGCGCCCGGTGCCGAGGACGCTGCTGTTCCTCGCCGCCCTCGGCGCGTGGGCCACGCCGACCATGGCGGGCTCGTACGTGTGGCTCTTCCTGTTCGACCAGGACTTCGGGCTGGTCAACGAGGTGCTCGCGGGCCTCGGGTTCGACGGGATGCGCGGCCATTCGTGGACCTTCGAGCGGTTCTCCGCGTTCGGGCTGGTCGCCGCGGAGATCATCTGGTGCTCGTTCCCGTTCGTGCTGGTCACGATGTACGCGGGCATCAGGGCGATCCCCGGCGAGGTGCTGGAGGCGGCGGCGCTGGACGGCGCGTCGGCCCGCCGCACGGCCACGGCGGTGATCCTGCCGATCCTGCGGCCACTGCTGATGATCGCGACGATCCAGTCGATCATCTGGGACTTCAAGGTGTTCACCCAGATCTACGTGATGACGAACGGCGGTGGCGTGGCCGGGCAGAACCTCGTGCTCAACGTGTTCGCGTACCAGAAGGCGTTCGCCGGTGAGCAGTACGGCCTCGGCGCGGCGATCGGTGTGGTCATGACCGCCCTGTTGCTGATGATCACGGGCCTGTACGTGCGGGCGCAGCGAGGTGCGCGGTGAGGCGCGGTCAGCTCGTCGTGGACATCGTGTGCGTGGTGGTCGCCGCGGTGGTGGCGTTCCCGCTGTACTGGATGGTGCTGTCGGCGCTCAAACCGGCGGGCGAGGTGCAGTCGGCGAACCCGAGGCCGTGGACCGGTGCGCCCACTCTGGACAGTTTCCGGCGTGTGCTCGACGTGGAGAACTTCGGGCTGTACTTCGTGAACAGCCTCGTGGTCGCGCTGCTGGTGGTCGCGCTGTCGCTGGTGGTGTCGTTCCTGGCGGCGGTGGCGCTGACCAGGTTCCGGTTCCGCGGCCGCACCGTGCTGGTCGTGATGTTGCTGGTGGCGCAGATGGTGCCGGTGGAGGCGCTGACGATCCCGCTGTTCTTCCTGATGCGCTCGTTCGGCGAGGTGGTGCCCGCGATCGGGCTGAACCGGCTTGGCGCGCTCGTGGTGGTGCACCTGGCGTTCAGCCTGCCGTTCGCGATCTGGCTGCTGCGCGGGTTCGTCGCGACCGTGCCGGACGAGCTGGCCGAGGCGGCGGCACTCGACGGCGCCTCCCGGTTCCGGTTCACGTGGCAGGTGCTGTTCCCGCTGGTCGCACCGGGTCTGGTGGCGGCGAGCGTGGTGTCGTTCATCCACGCGTGGAACGACTTCCTGTTCGCGAAGACGTTCCTGATCTCCGGCACCGACAACCGGACACTGCCGCTGGGGCTGCTGGTGTTCTTCAAACCGGAGGAACAGGACTGGGGTGCGATCATGGCGGGCTCGACGCTGATGACGCTGCCGGTGCTGGCGTTCTTCCTGATCGTGCAACGACATCTGGTGTCCGGCATGGCGGGGGCGGTGAAGGGATGACCGTGTTCGAAGGGCTGCTGCCGCGTCCGGTGCGGGTGACGTCGGCGGGTGGGACGGTGCCGGCTGCGCGGGCGCCGGTGTTCGCGGCGGACCCGTCGTTGCCGCCGGAGGGTTTTCGGCTGACCATCGCGGCCGAGGGTGTGCGGATCGAAGCGGCGGACGCGGCCGGTGAGTTCTACGCGTCCCAGGCGCTGCGGCAACTTCGCGGCCCGGCGGCGTTCCGCGCGGTGGACCATGTCACTGGCCGGCTCCCCCGCGGTGTGGTCGAGGACTGGCCCCGGTTCGGGTGGCGCGGCTGCCTCCTCGACGTGGCGCGGCACTTCATGCCGAAGTACGCGCTGCTGCGGTTCCTTGACCTGATGGCCGCGCACCGGTTGAACGTCCTGCACCTCCACCTGACCGACGACCAGGGCTGGCGCTTCGAGGTCCCGGAGTTCCCCCGGCTGACGACGGTGGGCGCGTGGCGCGCGGGGTCCTGGGTCGGCCGCCGGCCCGACGGGACCCCCGACCACGACGGCCGCCCACACGGTGGGTACTACCCGGTCGACGACCTGCGGGAGATCGTGGCGTACGCGGCGGAACGGCACATCACGGTGGTGCCGGAGATCGACGTGCCAGGCCACAGCCAGGCGGCGATCGCGGCGTACCCGTGGCTAGGCGTGACGGGGCGTCCCATGGAGGTGCTGACCCGCTGGGGCGTCAACGACAACGTCCTCGCGATGACCGACGAGGTGGTGGACTTCTACCGCCGCGTGCTCACCCACGTGACGGAGATCTTCCCGTCGGAGGTGATCTGCGTCGGCGGCGACGAGGTCCCGGCCACGCAGTGGGCCACCGACCCGGCGTCGGCCGAGCGCGCCGAGGAGCTCGGTCTGTCTGGTGTGGACGAACTGCACGGCTGGTTCCTGACCCAGCTGATCACGCACCTGGAGTCGTTGGGCCGCAGGGGTTACGTGTGGGACGAGGCCATCGGCCCCACGCTGCCGGAACGCACGGTCGTCGGCGCCTGGCACCTCGGTGTCGACACGGGACGCCACGACGTGGTGCTGTGCCCGGAGGAGCACCTGTACCTGGACCACCGCCAGTCCGACCATCCCGACGAGCCGATCCCGGTGGGTTACCTGCGGACGTTGGCGGACGTGTACGCGTACGAGCCGTTGCCGACCGCGCTGGGCGCGCAGGCCCAGGTGTGGACCGAGCACCTGGACTCGCCGCGGCGCGTGGACTACGCGGCGTTCCCGAGGCTGGCGGCGTTCGCGGAGGTGGTATGGAGCCCGGCGGAGCGCACGTACGAGGAGTTCGAGCGACGGCTGGTCACCCACCACCTGCCGAGGCTGGACGCGCTGGGCGTGGAGTACCGCCCGCCTGCGGGCCCGCACCCGTGGCAGACCCGCCCCGGCGTGCCGGGACGCCCTCGCTAGCCGGGGACCGGCTCGTTGCCCTGAAAGGCGCGTTCAGGGCGTTGAGCGCCCTGAACGCGCCTTTCAGGGCAGTCCACCGAGGACCGGCCGGAAACACCGCTGCCGCCGCACCCCGGGGGGTGCGGCGGCAGCGAACGGAAACGGTCTACTCGAACTTCTCGCCCTTTTCCGCCTTCGCGACCAGCGAGGCGGGCGGGGTGAAGTGGTCGCCGTAGCGCTGCGCCAGCTCACGGGCGCGCGCGACGAAACCGGCGACGCCGCCCTCGTAGCCGTTGATGTACTGGATGACACCACCGGTCCAGGGCGGGAAGCCGATGCCCATGATCGAGCCGATGTTGGCGTCCGGCACCGACCGGAGCACGCCCTCGTCGAAGCACTTGACCGTCTCGAGGGCCTCCGCGAAGAGCATCCGCTCCTTCATGTCCTCGAACGGGATCTGGTGGCCTTCCCTGGTGAAGTGTTCGTAGAGCCCCTTCCACAGGCCGGCCCGTTTACCGTCCGCGTACTCGTAGAAGCCCGCGCCGGACGACTTGCCCTTGCGGTCGAACTCCTCGACCATCCGGTCCATGATCGGCTCGGACGCGTGCGAGTTCCACTCGCCGCCCGCGGCCTCGATCGCGGCCTGGGTCTCCTTGCGGATCTTCAGCGGCAGCGTCAACGTCAGCTCGTCCAGCAGCTGCAGCGGCGGCGCCGGGTAGCCAGCCTGCGAACCGGCCTGCTCCACCGAGGCCGGGTTCACGCCCTCGGCGACCATGGCGACCGCCTCGTTGATGAACGTGCCGATCACGCGCGAGGTGAAGAAGCCGCGCGAGTCGTTGACGACGATCGGCGTCTTCTTGATCTGCTGCGCCACGTCGAACGCCTTGGCCAGCGTCGCGTCGGAGGTCTTCTCGCCGACGATGATCTCCAGGAGCGGCATCTTGTCGACCGGTGAGAAGAAGTGCAGGCCGATGAAGTCCTCCTGCCGCTTCACGCCCTCGGCGAGGCCGGTGATCGGCAGCGTCGAGGTGTTGGAGCCGAGCACGGCGTCCGGCGCGACGATGTTCTCGATCTCCGCGAACACCTTGTGCTTCAGCTCGGTGCTCTCGAACACGGCCTCGATGACGAGATCGCAGCCCGCGAGGTCCTCGGGGTTGGCGGTCGGCGTGATCCGCGCGAGGGTCTCGTCGGCCTTCTCACGGGTGACCTTGCCCCTGGACACGGCCTTCTCGAACAGCTTGACCGAGTAGTCCCTGCCCTTGTCGGCCGCCTCCTGCGAGACGTCCTTGAGCACGACCTCCATGCCGCCGCGGGCGCACACGTATGCGATGCCCGCACCCATCATGCCCGCGCCGAGCACGCCGACCTTGCGGGCGGTGAACTTCTCGTAGCCGTCCGGGCGGGAGCCGCCGGAGTTGATGTGCTGCAGGTCGAAGAAGAACGCCTTGATCATGTTCTTCGCGACCTGGCCGGACAGCAGCGAAAGCAGGTACCGGGACTCGATGGTCAGCGCGGTGTCGATGTCGACCTGCGCGCCCTCGATCGCGGCGGACAGGATCGCCTTGGGCGCGGGCATGTTCGCGCCCTTGAGCTGCTTGCGCAGGTTGGCCGGGAACGCGGGCAGGTTCGCCGCGAACGCCGGGTGCGACGGGGTGCCGCCGGGGATCTTGTAGCCCTTGACGTCCCACGGCTGCGCGGCCTCGGGGTTGGCCCTGATCCACTCCTTGGCCTTGGGCAGCAGCTCGTCGACCGAACCGACGACCTCGTTCACCAGGCCGACTTCCTTGGCCTTGGCCGGGTTGTACTGCGTGCCCTGCAGCAGCACCTGCAGCAGCGCGTTCTGGATGCCCAGCAGCCGCACGGTGCGCGTGACACCGCCGCCACCGGGCAGGAGGCCGAGCGTGACCTCGGGCAGGCCGATCTTGCTGCCCTTGACGTCCGCGGCGATGCGGTGGTGGGTGGCGAGCGCGATCTCCAGGCCGCCGCCGAGCGCGGCGCCGTTGATGGCCGCCACGACCGGCTTGCCGAGCGTCTCCAGGCGGCGCAGGTCCGCCTTGATGCCCTGGATGAACTCGAAGCCCTCCTTGGCCTGGTCGGCCTTGGCCTCGATCATGTCCTTCAGGTCGCCGCCCGCGAAGAAGGTCTTCTTGGCCGAGGTGATCACCACGCCGGTGATGTCGTCGGACTCGGCGTACAGGCGGTCGACCGTGGCGTGCATCGACGCCGCGTAGTCGCGGTTCATCGTGTTGGCCGACTGGTTCGGGTCGTCCATGGTCAGGACGACGATGCCATCGGCGTCCTTCTCCCAGCGAATGGTCTCAGTCATTGAGGTCGTCTTTCCTTACACGCGCTCGATGAGGGTCGCGACGCCCATGCCGCCGCCGATGCAGAGGGTGACCACGGCACGCCGCGCCTGACGGCGCTCCAGCTCGTCGACCATGGTGCCGAGGATCATCGCGCCGGTCGCGCCGAGCGGGTGTCCCATGGCGATGGCACCGCCGTTGACGTTGAGCTTCTCGTCCGGGATTCCCAGCTTGCGCTGGTAGTTCAGCACCACCGACGCGAACGCCTCGTTCAGCTCGAACAGGTCGATGTCGTCGACGGACAGGCCGGTCTTCGCGAGCAGCTTCTCGGTCGCCGGGATCGGGCCGGTCAGCATGATCGTCGAGTCGGCGCCGGAGGTGGCGGTGGCGACGATGCGGGCCCGCGGGGTCAGGCCCATGTCCTTGCCCGCCTGCTCGGAGCCGACGAGCACCAGCGCGGCGCCGTCGACGATGCCGGAGGAGTTGCCAGCGTGGTGCACGTGGTCGATCTTCTCGACGTGGTGGTACTTCTGCAGCGCCACCGCGTCGAAGCCACCCATGTCACCGATCGTCGCGAACGACGGCTTCAGGCTCGACAGGCCCGCCACGGTGGTGTCGGGGCGCATGTGCTCGTCGTGGTCGAGGATCGTGATGCCGTTCTGGTCGACCACCGGGATGATCGAGTTCGCGAAGTAGCCGTTGCTCGCCGCCTTGGCCGCGAGCTGCTGGCTGCGCACCGCGTAGGCGTCGACGTCATCGCGGGAGAAGCCCTCGATCGTCGCGATCAGGTCGGCGCCGATGCCCTGCGGCACGAAGTAGGTGTCGTAGGCGGTGGCCGGGTCCATGGCCCACGCGCCGCCGTCGGTGCCCATCGCGACCCGCGACATGGACTCGACGCCGCCGCCGATGACGACCTCGTCCCACCCGGAGGCGACCTTCTGGGCGGCGATGTTGACGGCCTCGAGACCGGACGCGCAGAAGCGGTTGAGCTGCACGCCGCCGACCGTGTCGGGCAGCCCGGCCGCGATCGCGGCGGTCTTCGCGATGTCGCTGCCCTGGTCACCGATGGGGGTGACGACGCCGAGCAGCAGGTCGGAGACCCGGTCGACATCCAGCGTGGGGTTGCGCTTGCGGAGCTCGTCGATCAGGCCGACGACGAGGGAGATCGGCTTGGTTCCGTGCAGCGACCCGTTCTTCTTGCCCCGGCCGCGCGGGGTGCGGATCGCGTCGTAGACGAATGCTTCGGTAGCCACGCTAGGGGTCCTCTCGAGGGCTAATACTGATTAACATGTTGGCACTGGATCTGTCGTTGTCAACGATCGCCACCCGATTTGGGGCGTGGGCCACACTCCGTTCACGGTCAGCGGCGAAATCCACGTCATCGCGCTAATCTGAGTTCACTTCGGGCCCCGTTGGCGGTTTGCCAACAACCCGCGCCCAGGTATAGCGTTGGGCGGGTACGCCGCACCGTGGAGGAACCGTGGCGGAGACTTCCCGGCCGCAGGCAAGGCGGCCACGCAACCGCAAGGCCCAGCTCGCCGACGCCGCGGCCGAGCTGTTCCGCAAGCACGGTTACCACCAGGTCAGCGTCAACGACATCGCACGGGCCGCCGGCGTCACCGGCCCGGCCGTCTACCGGCACTTCCGGGGCAAGCAGGACATCCTCGCCCACGTCCTGTTGTCCGGCATGGACACGTTCGGCCTGGTCACCGAGGGTGCGCTCGCGACCACCGGCACCGCGGGCGACCAGCTGGCCGCCCTGCTGCGCGCGGTCGCCGAGCTCGCCGTCGACCGGCGCGAGATCACGGCGCTGTGGCGCTGGGAGGGCCGTCACCTCGCGGAGGCCGACCGGACCAAGATCCGGCACCGGGGTGCCGAGCTGATGGCCCAGTGGGGCATCGCGCTGCGGGACGCCCGGCCAGAGCTGTCGAAGTCCGACGCCGAGCTGCTCTGCTGGGCCACCCTGTCGGTGTACGGGAGCCTGTCCGACCACCACACGAGCCCGCCGCGGCGCCGGTTCGAGGACCTGCTGGTCACGCTGGCGTCCGCGATCACATCGTGGGAGGTGCCGAGGGGGGACCCGGTGCCGGTGCCGGAGCCGGAGCCCGCGCCCACCACGCCCGGTTCCCGCCGCGAGGAGCTGCTGACGGCCGCGATCTCGCTGTTCCGCGAACGCGGGTACGCGGCGGTGAGCATGGAGGACATCGGGGCCCGCGCGGGCATGGCGGGCCCGAGCATCTACCGGTACTTCCCCGGCAAGGCTGCGATACTGGTCGCCGGTGGCTACCGGATGGCCGACCGGCTCGCCCGCACGGCGGCGCACGCGATGACGCTGCCCGCCCAGGAGGCACTGCACCACCTCGCGACGTCCTACGTCGACACCGTGCTGCGGTCGGACAACATCATGGCCACGTTCGCCAACGAGCTGCGCAACCTGCCGGAACGCGACCGCAAGGACCTGGTGCGGCTGCAGCGGCACTACGTCGGTCACTGGTACCGGCTGCTGCGCACGGTCGCGCCCGAGCTGCCGGAGCCCGACGCGAAGGTCGTGGTGCACGTGGCGCTCACGATCGTGAACGACCTGGCCCGCACCCCGAAGCTGCTGCGGCGGCCGAGGATCGCGGCCGAACTGACCGAGCTGGCGGTGACGGTTCTCGACGCTGGGAGGTAGCCATGTCCACTGCGCTGCGTGCACCTTACGAGGTGGACAAGAACGCGTTCGACCGGTGGCTGATGGACCGCGAGTGGCCACGGAAGGACCTGGCCACGCCACCGGCCGGGCTCAAGCCCGTCCCCGGCGACCCGGGACTGCCCGTGCTGGGGCACAGCCTGGAGATGCTGCGGCTCGGTCTCGACTACGCGATGCGCCGCTACGACCGGTACGGCCCGGTGTCGTGGGTGCGTGCGTTCGGCGTCGACGTCGTGTCGGCGTCCGGGCCGGAGGCAACGCAGGTCGTGCTGGCCAACAGGGACAAGGCGTACTCGCAGCAGGGCTGGGAGTACTTCATCGGCCCGTTCTTCAACCGCGGGCTGATGCTGCTGGACTTCGACGAGCACATCTACCACCGGCGGCTCATGCAGCTCGCGTTCACCGCGGACCGGCTGTCGGCGTACATGGCGCAGGTCGGTGACGTGGTGCGGGACAGCGTGTCGACGTGGGAGGGCGGGACCGCGGTCAAGGTGTACCCGGCGCTCAAGCAGCTGACGCTGGACGTGGCGACGAAGATCTTCATGGCCACGTCGCTCGGCGGCGACTCGCGGAAGCTGACGAAGGCCTTCGTGGACACCGTCCGGGCGGGCACCGCGCTGATCCGGTTGCCGATCGGCCGCTGGGGCGCGGGCCTCACGGGCCGCAAGGTCCTGGAGGACTACTTCCGCAGAAGCCTGCCCGCCAAGCGCGCGTCGGACTCCGACGACCTGTTCGCCGCGCTGTGCCACGCCCGCACCGACGAGGGCGAGATGTTCTCCGACGACGACGTCGTGAACCACATGATCTTCCTGATGATGGCGGCACACGACACGTCGACCATCGCGACGTCGGCGCTGGTGTACTACCTCGGCAAGAACCCGGAGTGGCAGGACCAGGTGCGCGCGGAGTCCGTCGCGCTCGGCGACGAGCCACTCACGGTGTCCACCCTGGACCGGCTGCCGACGCTGGACCTGGTGCTGAAGGAGTCGATGCGGCTCGTGGCGCCGGTGCCGTGGATGGTGCGCAAGACCGTGAAGGACACCGAGCTGCTCGGTCACCACCTGCCGGCCGGGGTGTTCGTGACGACGCTGGCGTGGATCAACCACATGCTGCCGGAGTACTGGACCGAGCCCCACCGCTTCGACCCGTCGCGGTTCGCCGAGGACCGGCGCGAGGACAAGTCGCACCGGTTCGCGTACATGCCCTTCGGCGGCGGGGTGCACAAGTGCATCGGCATGCATTTCGGCACGCAGGAGGTCAAGACCATCGCGCACGAGCTGGTCCGCCGTTTCGAGTGGACGGTGCCCGCCGACTACGACGTGCGCTGGGACCCGACCGCGCTGCCGTTGCCCAAGGACGGGTTGCCGATCTCGCTCAGGCGCCGCTGATCGCCGGGGAGACCGGCGCGCAGCGCTACCGCGGCGCCTCGGTGTCGCTGGCCGTGCGGCCGCGGTGCACGTCGTCGGCCGCGTAGTGGATGCCGACGCCGGTCTCGCCGGGGGCGTGCTCGTCGCGGAGGACGAGGTGGCTGTCGTAGTCGCCGCCGTTCTGGTGGCGGAACGGGATCGGTTCCGCGTCCGGCAGGGTGACCAGCCGTTCGGTGAGGCGTTTGACGGCGTCGGTGTATTCGGCACCGGACAACGCGACCGCGCCGTTGACCACGAACGGCGCGACCGGCGTCATGCCCGAGTACCACAGGGTGCCGTGCGTGAGCGGGAACAGGACCTCGTCCAGCTCACCGTGGATCCCGCGCGGCGCACGTCCACCCGGTCAGGTTACCCAGATCGGGCAGCGGTCGGGGACCTCGTGCAGCCGGCGGAGCTGGTTGATCCCGCTCAGCCACCCGCACCAGCTCGCGGGCGGCGGCGGCCCGCCACGCAGGACCATGCCGACCGACAGCCGCGTCCCGGTGTCCACTTCGGACAGTTCCCAGGTGCTGACACCGGTGTCCTCGGACAGCACGAGGCGACGGTCGGCGACCAGTTCGACGACCGTGCCGACCGGGCCGCCGCCCTCGATCTCCCAGCGGCCACCCGGGTACAGCTCGATCGCCAGCGGCAGCCCGAACCAGCGCGCGAACACCTCCCGGTCGGTGAGCGACTCGAACACCTCGTCCATGGGCGCGGCGATGTCCACCGACGTGCTGGTCTCGTCGTAGCGCAGTACGGGACGGCCCTCCAGTTCGTCGACCGCGTTCGCGATCTCCAGGCAGCGCTGCGTGAACTCACGCTCCCGCACGTCGGCCGCGATCAGGCCGTCGTCGGTCACCGTGGTCCACGGCAGCAGGGCACGGGCATCGACGGCGGGCGCCACCGTCCTGGCGAGGATCCTCACGGGGTCACATCTTCCAGCAACCTCAGGTACTCCGGCAACGGCTCGGTGTGCACCACGCCCAACCGCTGGGTCGCCCTGGTCAGCGCCACGTACAGCTCCGCGGTGCCCGCCGGGCCGGAGGCCATCGTCGCGGGCTCGACCACGATCACCCCGTCGAACTCGAGTCCCTTGGTCGACCGGGGCGGCAGCACCAGCGCGTCCACGTTGAGCGTCGAGCCGTCCGGCGCGATCACCGCGACCGTGCCCGCGCCGATCTCCTCCTCCATGCGCGCGACCATCTCCGTCACCACCTCGGCGAGCGTGTCCTCGGTGGCGCGCCGCGACCACGGCGGCACCCCGGTCGTCCGCACGGACTTCGGCGGCTGCGCCGAGGTGTCCATCGTGGACAGCAGCGACGCGGCCACGTCCATGATCTCGGCCGGCATGCGGTAGTTGATGGTGAGCTGCCGATAGGTCCACCGGTTCGGCACGTACTCGTCGAGCATGGCCGCCCACGACCGGGCGCCCGCCGGCGACTCGCGCTGCGCGAGGTCGCCGACGATGGTCACCGACCGGCTGGGGCACCGCCGCATCAGCACCCGCCAGTCCATTTCGGACAGCTCCTGCGCCTCGTCGACCACCACGTGCCCGTAGGTCCACTCGCGGTCGGCGGCCGCCCGTTCGGCCAGTGACCGGTGGTCGCGCTCCTCCTGCCGCTGCGCCAGCTGCGTCGGGTCGATCAGGTCGACGGCACGCAGCAGCTCACCGTCCGGGTCCTCGTCGGTGTCGAGGATGTCGAGCACGCCCCGCGCGTACGCCTCCTGCTCACGCAGCGTCTGCTCGGCCTCCTCCTCGGACTCGTACGGGCCGAGCAGCTCCGCCGCCTCGTCGAGCAGCGGCACGTCCGACACGGTCCACGCGTCGCCGCGCTCCCGCAGGAACGACTCCGGCGCGCGGATCGCGGCCAGGCGCGCGGGCGAGGTGTACAGCTCGGCGAACAGCCGCCGCGGCGACAGCCGGGGCCAGAGCAGCTCGACCGCGGCGGCGAGCGCGTCGCTGGAGATCAGCTCGCGGCGCACGTCGGCGGCCAGGTCACCGGCCAGGTCCGGGGTGTCGCGGACGTCCAGCCAGCCCGCCCCGATCCGGTCGACGGCCTGCTCGGCCAGCTCCAGGATCAACGCGTCGCGGAAGACCTCCTGCGCCCGGTTGTGGGTGCGCCCGGTGCTCCTGGCCCGCTCCCGCGCCCGGCCCGCGACCGCGACGTCGATCTCGACGGTCACGTCGTCCAGCTCGATCTCGATCGGCGTCCCCGGCACCTCCTGCCGGTCGGCGACGGCCGCACGCACCAGGTCGACCATGGCCAGCCTGCCCTTGACCTCGCGGTCCGGGTCCCCAGCGCGGGTCTTCACGTCCGGCAACAGCTCACCGGGCGTCGCGAACACCACGTCGGTCTCGCCGAGCGAGGGCAGCACGCCGCCGATGTAGCGGAGGAAACCGGTGTTGGGGCCGATGATCAGCACCCCGCGGCGGGACATCCGCTCGCGGTGCGTGTACAGCAGGTAGGCGACCCGGTGCAGCGCGACGACCGTCTTGCCGGTGCCTGGCCCGCCGTCGATGACGACCACGCCGTTGCGGCCGAGGCGGATGATCTCGTCCTGCTCGGCCTGGATCGTCGCGACGATGTCGCCCATCGTCTCCGACCGGGGCGCGTTCAGCGCGGCGAGCAACACCTCGTCACTGTCGGCGACCCCGTGCGCGAGCACGTCGTCGTGAAATGCGAGCACCCGCCGCCCTCGGGCGCGGAAATGCCGCCTCCGGGTGACACCTTCCGGATTCGCGGCGGTGGCCACGTAAAATGGCCGCGCGATCGGCGCCCGCCAGTCGGTGAGCAGCGGTTCGTAGTCGTTCTCCTCGTCGAACAACCCCAGCCGGCCGATGTAGGTCGTCTCGCCGTCGATGTGGTCCAGCCTGCCGAAACACAGTCCGTTGTCGGCGACCCTGAGCAGCCCGATTCGCCTGGTCAGCGTGTTCGCGGCCACGTCCCGCTCCCACCGGGCCTCCGTGGTCTCGGCGGTGCTGTCGAGCAGCACACCGTCGAGTTTGCCGGACGCGGTCGTCCGTTCGGCGTCCAGGTGCGCGTACAACGACGCGATGTGTTCCCGCTCGGCCGACAATTCCGCGTCGTAATCGCCTTTTGACAAATGAGCCCCTCATCCGCTATAATCAACCCACTCCGGCATTCCTGTGTTATCCCCAGGAAAGTCGGCTTTTGATTATTGCTTACATTCGAGGCAATGCCAAACCCGCCGGTCGGCGCGGGTCCGCCGGCTCTGGCGGCCGCGCAGGGCGGACTGCTCTGGAAGGCGCGTCAGTCCTCGTGCAGTGCGACCGCCAGCATGGTCGACCACTGGTCCAGCACCCGCTGACGGCGTTTGCTGTCGTCCGTGAGCAGGTTGGCCAGGCCCAGACCGCGGGCCATGTCGAGCGTCGCCTGCACCGCGGCGCGCACGCCGGTACGGGACTCGTCGACGCCGAGCAGCTCCAGCGCCGTCCGGTGTGTCTCGCGGCCGACCCGTTCCTCCAGCAGGACCACCTGTTCCTTCAGCCGCTCGTCCGACGACGCGGCCACCCACAGGTGGATCGCCGCGCGGAACAGCGGGCCGGTGTACATCAGCTCGACCATGCCGACCACGGCCCGGGTGCGGTCCGGGCCCGCGGGCAGGTCGAGTGACCTGGACCGGAGCACCGCGAGCCGCTCGGAGGCCACGTACTCGACGGCCGAGGTGAACAGGTCCTCCCTGGTCGGGAAGTGGTGCTGGGCGGCGCCCCGCGAGACACCCGCCCGTTCCGCCACCACCGACACCGTGCTGCCCGACCAGCCCACCTCGGCCAGGCACTCGATGGCCGCCTCCAGGAGCCGCTGCCGGGTGGCCCGGCTACGGTCCTGGCGCGGCTCACGCACAACGTCGGTCATCGGAACGTGTCCTTTGGATCTTTGTGCAGATGTCTGGGCCTGATCAGCAGTGACCTCAGGGGAACGTGACGGCACTCAGCCACCAACCACCCGCGGTCCGCCGGCGTCGCCGGGTCGAGACCAACACTTCAAAATCCGGGGAGGCGGACTAGGCTAGTAGGACTTCGGCAGGCCCAGTGTGTTCTGGGCCACGAAGTTGAGGATCATCTCGCGGCTCACCGGCGCGATCCGGTTCACCCGCGCGGCCGACACCAGAGCGCCGAGGCCGTACTCGGCGGTCAGGCCGTTGCCGCCGTGCACCTGGACCGCCGTGTCGACCGCCTTGATCGATGCCTCCGCCGCCGCGTACTTCGCCATGTTCGCGGCCTCGCCCGCACCCATGTCGTCGCCGGCGTCGTACAGGGCCGCCGCCTTCTGCGTCATCACCTTCGCCAGCTCGAGCTGGATCTTCGCCTCGGCCAGCGGGTGCGCGACGCCCTGGTGTGCGCCGATCGGGGTGCTCCACACCTGCCGGGACTTCACGTAGTCGACGGCCTTGTCCAGTGCGTAGCGGCCCATGCCGATCGCGAACGACGCGGCCATGATCCGTTCCGGGTTCAGTCCGGCGAACAACTGCAGCAGCGCCGCGTCCTGTGAGCCGACGAGCGCGTCGGCCGGCAGGCGCACGTCGTCGAGGAACAGCATGAACTGCTTGTCCGGCGAGACGATGTCCATCTCGATCGGCTGGTACTCCAAGCCGGGGGTGTCGGTGGGGACGATGAACAGGGCGGGCTTCAGCTTGCCCGTCCTCGCGTCCTCCGTGCGGCCGACGACCAGTACCGCCGCGGCCTCGTCCACCCCGGAGATGAACACCTTGCGGCCGTTGAGGACCCAGTCGTCGCCGTCGCGGCGGGCCGTGGTGGTGATCTTGTGGGAGTTGGAGCCCGCGTCCGGCTCGGTGATCGCGAACGCCATGCGCAGTGAGCCGTCGGCGAACCTCGGCAGCCACTCCTGCTTCTGCGCGTCCGTGCCGAAGCGGCTGATGATCGTCGCGCAGATCGCCGGGGACACCACCATCAGCAGCAGCCCGCAGCCCTGCGCGGACAGCTCCTCGGCCACCGCCGCGAGGTCGCCGATGTTGCCGCCTCCGCCGCCGTACTCCTCTGGCACGTTCACGCCGAGGTAGCCCAGCTTGCCCGCCTCGTCCCACAGCTCGGTGGACTTCTCGCCCGCGCGGGCCCTCTTCAGGAACCAGTCGCCGCCGTAACGCCTGCCGAGGTCGGACACCGCCGCTCGCAGTGCCTGGCGTTCCTCGGTCTCGCTGAACCCGGTCATGCTTCCTCCTCGACACCGACCACGGCCAGGACCCGGCCGACCTCCACTTGGTCCCCCGCGGTGACACCGAGTTCGGTGACCACGCCGTCGGCGGGGGCGTTGATCTGGTGCTGCATCTTCATCGCTTCCAGCCACAGCAGCGGCTGGCCCTCGGTGACCTTCTCGCCCTGCTCGACCGCGACCCGCACGACCGTGCCGGGCATCGGTGCGAGCAGCGAGCCCGCCGCGACCTGCGCGGCCGGGTCGGCGAACCGCTCCACCGGCACCAGCGCGACCGACCCGAACGGGGAGTCCACACAGGACAACCCAGGGTACGCGGCGACCGTGAACCGGCGCCGCAGACCCTCGACCTCCAGGACCACCGAGGCCGGGGTGGCCTCGACGAGCCGCACGCCGTCGTGGCCGACCAGGCCGTCGCGGCCGAGGCGGTACGTGACCTCGTGCTCGGTGTCCCCCACGGTGAAACGTTTGCGCTGCGGGGTCGCCACCACGTTGCGCCACCCGCTGGGGAGCCGGCCGAGCACCTTCGCACCGGCACGGTTCGCGGCGGCGTCGGCCAGTGCCGCCGCGAGCGCCGACAGCCGGACCGTCGGCCCGGTGGCGAGCGGGGTGGCGAGCGCGTCGAGGCCGTGCCGCTCGAAGAACGCCGTGTCCGTCTCCCCGGCCAGGAACGCCGGGTGGCAGAGGATGTTGACGAGCAGGTCGCGGTTCGTGGTGACGCCGTGCACCTTCGCCCTGGTGAGCGCGGCGGCCAGCGCGCGAGCCGCGACGTCCCTGGTCGGCGCCACCGAGATCACCTTGGCGAGCATCGGGTCGTAGTGCGGGGAGATCGCGGTTCCACTGTCCACACCGGAATCGAGCCGGATGCCCGTGCCCAACGGCACGGTGAACGTCGAAGACACCCCCGGCACCTCGAACCGGTGCAGGGTGCCGCTGTGGGGGCGCCAGTCGGCGGCCGGATCCTCCGCGTAGAGCCGGACCTCGATCGCGTGTCCCTGCGACGGCGGCGGGCCTGCCGGGAGCGGCCGCCCTTCCGCCACCCCGATCTGCAGGCCGACCAGGTCGAGGCCGGTCACGCACTCGGTGACCGGGTGTTCGACCTGCAGGCGCGTGTTCATCTCCAGGAAGTAGAACCGGCCGTTCTCGTCGGCGAGGAACTCGACGGTGCCCGCGCCGACGTACCCGATCGCCTTCGCGGCGTCGCGGGCAGCGGCGAACAACTCCTCGCGCATCCCGGCGACCCGCTCGACCAGCGGCGAGGGCGACTCCTCCACGATCTTCTGGTGACGGCGCTGGATCGAGCACTCGCGCTCGCCGACCGCCCACACCGTGCCGTGCCGGTCGCACATCACCTGGACCTCGATGTGCCTGCCGGTCGCCAGGTAGGGCTCGACGAACACGGTGTCGTCGCCGAACGCCGACGCCGCCTCGGCACGCGCGCCCTCCACCTGGGACCGGAGTTCGGCGAGCGACCGGACCACCCGCATGCCGCGGCCGCCACCACCCGCGGACGCCTTGACCAGCACCGGCAGGTCGGCCTCGGTGATCGCCGACGGGTCGAGCCCGGACAGCGTCGGCACCCCGGCGTCGGCCATGAGCGCCTTGGACTCGATCTTGGAGCCCATCCGTTCGATGGCCGCCGGCGTCGGCCCGACCCAGGTGAGACCGGCCTCGGCGACGGCGCGGGCGAAGGCGGCGTTCTCCGACAGGAAGCCGTAACCTGGGTGCACGGCGTCCGCGCCGGACTCGCGGGCGGCGTCGATGATCAGGTCGGCCCGCAGATACGTGTCCGTGGGTGAGACGCCGGGCAGCCGCACCGCCGCGTCCGCCTCGCGCACGTGTGGCGCGTCGGCGTCGGCGTCGGAGAACACGGCGACGGTGGCGATCCCCAGTGTGCGGCAGGTGCGGAACACCCGGCGGGCGATCTCGCCCCGGTTCGCGACGAGCAGTGTCGTGATCATCCCGCTCACATCCGGAAGACGCCGAAGCCACCGGCGTTGCCGACGCCGCCGACAGGTCCGTTGTGGATCGCGGACAGGCTCATGCCGAGCACCGTGCGGGTGTCGCGCGGGTCGATGATGCCGTCGTCGTAGAGCATGCCCGACAGGAACATCGGCAGCGACTCGGCCTCGATCTGGTTCTCCACCATGGTCCGCATCGCGGCGTCGTGCTCCTCGTTGTACTCCTGGCCCCGGCTCGCGGCGGCCTGCCTGGCCACGATGGACAGCACACCCGCGAGCTGCTGCGGCCCCATGACCGCCGACTTGGCGCTCGGCCACGCGAACAGGAACCTCGGGTCGTAGGCTCGGCCGCACATCCCGTAGTGCCCCGCGCCGTAGGACGCGCCCATCAGGACCGAGATGTGCGGCACCTTCGAGTTCGACACCGCGTTGATCATCATCGCGCCGTGCTTGATGATGCCGCCCTGCTCGTACTCCCTGCCGACCATGTAGCCGGTCGTGTTGTGCAGGAACAGCAGCGGCGTGTCGATCTGGTTGGCGAGCTGGATGAACTGCGCGGCCTTCTGCGACTCCTCGCTGAACAGCACGCCGCGTGCGTTGGCGAGGATGCCGACCGGGTAGCCGTGCACCTGCGCCCAGCCGGTGACCAGGCTCGTGCCGTACAGGGGCTTGAACTCGTCGAAGTCGGAGCCGTCGACGACGCGGGCGATCACGTCCCTCGGGTCGAACGGCACCTTGAGGTCGGTTGGCACGATGCCGAGCAGGTCCTCGGCGTCGTAGAGCGGTTCACCGTAGTCACTCGCGGGCACCGGGCCCTGCTTGCGCCAGTTGAGCCGCGCGACGATCCGGCGACCGATGCGGATCGCGTCCTCCTCGTCGACGGCCAGGTAGTCGGCGAGCCCGGACGTGCGGGCGTGCATCTCCGCGCCGCCGAGCGACTCGTCGTCGGACTCCTCACCGGTCGCCATCTTCACCAGCGGCGGCCCGCCGAGGAACACCTTCGCGCGTTCTTTGACCATCACCACGTAGTCGGACATGCCCGGCAGGTACGCGCCACCCGCGGTGGAGTTGCCGAACACCAGCGCTACGGTCGGGCACCCGGCAGCGGACGCACGCGTGATGTCGCGGAAGATCCGGCCGCCCGGGATGAAGATCTCCTTCTGCGTCGGGAGATCCGCGCCGCCGGACTCGACGAGGTTGATCGTCGGCAGCCGGTTCTGCGCGGCGATGTCCGCGGCGCGGAACGACTTCCTGGTGGTCCACGGGTTGCTCGCGCCGCCCTTGACCGTCGGGTCGCTGCCGCTGATCAGGCACTCGACGCCCTCGACGACACCGATGCCGGTGACCACGCTGGCGCCGACCTTGTAGTCGGTGCCCCACGCGGCGAGCGGCGACAGCTCCAGGAACGGCGAGTCCTGGTCGAGCAGCAGCTCGATGCGCTCGCGGACGAGCAGCTTGCCGCGCTTGCGGTGCCGCTCGACGTACTTGTCGCCACCGCCCGCGACCGCCTTCGCGTGCTCGGCCTCGATCTCGGCGAGCTTGTCGAGCATGGCCGCACGGTTGGCCTTGTGCTCGGTGGACGTCGTGTCCACAACGGAGTTGAGCCTGCTCATCGATGGTATCCCAGCACTTTCGCGGCCAGACCGGTCAGGATCTCGTTCGTGCCACCGCCGATGCCGAGGATGCGGACATCCCGGTAGTGGCGCTCCACTTCGGACTCACGCAGGTAGCCGAGCCCGCCGTGCAGCTGCACGGCCTCGTTGACGACCCACTCACCGGTCTCCACGGCGGTGTTCTTCGCGAAGCACGCCTGCGCGATCACCTGCTCACCCGCCGCGTGCCGGAGCGCGACGTCGCGGGTGTAGGTGCGGGCGACGTCGACGCGCCGTGCCATCTCGGTCAGCTTGTGCTGCACCACCTGCCGCGAGATGAGCGGGCGCCCGAAGGTCTCCCTGATGCGGCACCACTCGACGGTCAGGTCGAGCGCGCGTTGCGCGGTGGCGTAGCCCTGGACGGCGAGCGCGAGCCGTTCGGTGACGAAGTGGGTCGCGACCTGCGCGAAGCCCTGGCCCTCTGCGCCGACCAGGTTCTTCGCCGGGACGCGGACGTCCACGTAGGACAGCTCGGCGGTGTCGGAGCAGTGCCAGCCCATCTTGTCGAGCTTGCGGGTGACCGTGAAGCCGGGCGTGCCCCGCTCCACCACCAGCAGCGACAACCCGTGGGCGCCTTCGCCGCCGGTGCGCACGACCGTGGTCACGAAGTCGGCGCGGACCCCGGAGGTGATGAACGTCTTGGCGCCGTTGACGATGTAGTGGTCGCCATCGAGCTTGGCGGTGGTGCGCACGTTCGCGACGTCGGAACCGCCGTCGGGTTCGGTGACCGCGAGCGCGCCGATCAGCTCCCCGGCCAGGGTGGGCCCGACCCATCGCCCGATGTGGCCGGGGTCGCCGGCGGTGACGATGTGCGGCAACGCGATGCCGGCGGTGAACAGGGCGGCGACGAGCCCGCCGGAGCCGCCCGCGTAGTGCACCTCCTCGGTGACGACGGTGGCGTCGATGACGTCCCCGCCCCCGCCGCCGACACTCTCCGGGAACGCGACACCGAGCAGCCCCAGCTCACCGGCCTTGCGGTGCAGGTCGCGCGGCAGCTCGCCGGCACGCTCCCACTGGTCGAGATGTGGCCGTACCTCTTTCTCGACAAAGCGCCGTGTCGTCTCGCGCAGCGCCCTGCGTTCCGGCGTGTCGAAGGCGTTCACAGTGCCCCAATGGTTCGCTCCGCTCACAGGAGATCCTCCGGGATGTCCACGTACCGCGACCGCAGCCACTCGCCGAGCGACTTGGCCTGCGGGTCGAACCGGGACGACGCGGCGACGCCCTTGCCGAGCAGACCGTGCAGCACGAAGTTGATCGCGTTGAGGTTCGGCAGCGGGTGCCGGTCGATGTCGAGTTCCTTGGCCTCGGGCAGCAGTTCGCGGATCCGGTCGACGGTCAGCTCGGCGGCGAGCCACGGGTAGGCGGCCGGGTCGCGCACCCACACGCCGAGGTTGGCGTCGCCGCCCTTGTCGCCGGAGCGGGCGCCGACGATCGTGCCGAGCGGCACCCGTTTCGCCGGCCCACCGGGCACCGGGCTGGTCTCGTCCGGGACCGGCACGGGAGCGACGGCGGTGACGGCCGGTGGCGCGATCGCCGTGCGGGTCCCGTCGGGCAGCACGGCGACGTGCTCGACCGCGTCCTGCGGCACGTACTCCGGCCGGTACACGCCGACGGGCGAACCGTCGCCGGGCGGCGAGGTGAGGGTGAAGCCGGGGTAGGACGCGAGTGCCAGCTCGACCGCGGCCCGCGAGAACGCCTTGGCACGCTTGGGGTCCGGGGTGTGGATGGTGACGTGGAGGAGCGCGGACGCGGCCTCCTCGGTGTCGGCGTCGACGTGGTCGGTCCGCGCGAGCGTCCATTCCAGACCGTCCGCGCCGATGGCGGCGACGAGCTGCTTGCGGGCCAGCGTGGCCTTGCCGTCGATGTCGAGTCCACACAGGACGAATGTCATGCCGTTGCGGAAGCCGTCGAGGGTGTTGACGCACACCTTGAGCGTGTCCGGTGGCGCCTCCCCGGTGACCCCGGCGATCGCGACCCGGTCCGGCCCGTCCTGGGTGAGGGTGACCGTGTCGAACCGGCTGGTCACGTCGGGGCCGAGGTAGCGCGGCCCGGCGATCTCGTACAGGAGCTGGGCCTTGACGGTGTCGACGGTGACGGCGCCGCCGGTCCCGTCGTGCTTGGTGATGACCGACGACCCGTCCTCGGCGATCTCGGCGATCGGGAACCCGGGGTGGGTGAGGTCGGGGATCTCGGTGAAGAACGCGAAGTTGCCGCCGGTCGCCTGTGTCCCGCACTCGATGACGTGCCCGGCGACGGTGGCCCCGGCGAGCCGGTCGAAGTGGTCACGACCCCACCCGAAGTGGTGCGCGGCGGGCGCGACGACCAGCGACGCGTCGGTGACCCGGCCGGTGACCACGACGTCGGCCCCGGCGTTCAGGCACTCGACGATGCCCCAGCAGCCGAGGTAGGCGTTGGCGGTCAGCGCGCCGTCGAACCCGTGTGAGCGCAGGTCGTCCCCTTCGACGTGGGCGACCCTGACCCGCGGGTTCAGCTCCCGGATGGCGGCGGCGAGCCCGGCGGGGTTCAGCCCGCCCGCGTTGGTGACGATCCGGACGCCGCGCTCCAGTGCCAGGTCGAGGGTGTCCTCGAGCTGGCGGAGGAAGGTTCGCGCGTACCCGCGGGCGGGGTCCTTCATCCGGTCCCGGCCGAGGATGAGCATGGTCAGCTCGGCGAGGTAGTCGCCGGTGAGGTAGTCGAGCGGGCCGCCGGTGAGCATCTCCCGCACGGCGGCGAACCGGTCCCCGTAGAACCCGGACGCGTTCCCGACACGAATCATGAGGGTTGGCCTCCGGCCCCCGGTTCAACGCTACGGCAGGGCACCGACAGTCCTGAGCACACGCGGACCGCGCCTGTGGACAAAGTCGGGACTGTGGACAACCCGCCCGCACCCGACCGGAACTGTCGGTGCCTGCCGGTAGCGTGGATCCGGGGGCCGAGGGCCAGGCCCGCGCTCATCCCCGGCTCCCGATCTCGCGGCCCGTGCCGGGCGGCCCCGCGAACGTCTGCGCGATGTCCAGCCACGCGTCCGCGTCGGCCCCGACCGCGACGAGGGCCGTGTCGCCGCGGTGCACGCGCTGCGTGACCAGCAGGCAGAACTCCAGCGCGGGCCCGGTCACCCGCTGCGCGGCGTCCTCGGGACCCCACGTCCACAGGTCGCCGCCGGGCCCGAGCAGCTCCACCCGGAACGGCTCGGCAGGCACCGGCAGGTTCCGCACGAGGTAGGCGAAGTCCCTGGTCCGCACGCCGATGTGCGCGACGTGCCGCAGCCGCGCGGTCGGGGTCCGCCGCACACCGAGCCCGTCGGCGACGTCCTGGCCGTGCGCCCACGTCTCCATCAGCCGGGCCGTCGCCATCGAGGCCGCCGACATGGGCGGGCCGTACCACGGCAGTTTCGTCCCGGCTGGCACGCTCAGCAGCGTCTCGGCGAGCTTCTCCCGGCCCGCACGCCACCACTCCAGCAGGTCGGGGCGCGTCGCCGCCTTGCCCGCCTCGGCGTCGACCACCTTGTCGAGGCCCGCCCCGGCCCGCGCCGCGTACTCGGCGAACTCCGCCTGGAAGCCCTCCGGGTCGGTCGCCGCGAGCAGCGCCCGCTCGTCGGTCCAGGCGAGGTGCGCGACCTGGTGCGCGACCGTCCACCCATCGGCGGGCGTCGGCCGCGCCCAGCCGTCCGCGGGCAGGTCCCGCACCAGCGCTTCGATCTCGGCACCCTCGGCACGCAGGTCAGCGACAAGGGCGTTCAGCTCCACCACGCGCTCCACGATGGCACGCGCGTCGCAATCAAGCAAGCATGCTTGTTTTTACCGGCGCAGGTCACCCCGGTGCCGCTGCCAGTCGGTGACCGTGTCGCAGCCCGCCGCGATCTCCTCGTCGAGGTGCGCGAGCTGGGCCTCGACCACCGGCTCCCCCAGCAGCCGCCGCGCCAGCTCCGAGGACGCCAGCACCGCACGGGCCTGCCACGGTGTCGCGGGCAGCTCCCCCGGCCCCGGTGGCGACAGCTCCTCGCGGATCCCCCACAACCCGGCCGCCAGGATCGCGGCCACGACCAGGTGCGGCTGCGCGTCGGCGCCCGCGAACCGGACCTCGGCGCGGGTCGACGGCCCGGTCCCGGCCACGCGGACCGACGCCGTCCGGTCGTCGACTCCCCACCGCACCACCCTCGGCGAGAAGTCGGCGGTCCGCAGCCGGACGTAGGAGTTCCACGTCGGCGCCCAGAACGGGGTCAGCTCCGGGGCCGCACGCAGCACCCCGGCGATGAAGTGCTCCAGCGGGAACCCGTCCGCTGAGGACAGTGAGATGTGCACGTGACACGAGCTGCCCGCTCCCGGCCGCTCCGCCGCGAGGTACCCGGCCCGCACACCGTGCTCCGCCGCGACCCGGCGCACGATGAGCTGCTGCAACAACGCGTCGTCGCAGGCGGCGACGGCGTCGCGGTGACCGAGCACGACCTCGTACTGACCGGGGTGGCACTCGCCCCGCAGCGACTCCACCCCCAGGTCGGCCACCGCGGAGCGGACGGCGGACAGCAAGGGGCGCAACGGGTTCAGCCCACCCACCGCGTAGTCGAGGCCGTCGGCGACGAGCGGCTCGCCGGCCGGTGTGGTGAACGTGACCTCGTGTTCGATGCCCGCCGAGGGCACGAAACCGGCCGACTCCGCCAGGGCGACCTGGCGCCGCAGCACCGTGCGGGGCGCGAACCCGACGTCCTCCGCGTCGCACACGACGAACACCCCGTCGGGGCCGTCCGGCAGCGTCGAGCACAGGTCGGGCCGCAGGCGCAGGTCGCCGTAGGTCGACGTGTACGGCTCGAACACCGGTGCCGCCACGGCCACCCGTTCCGGGTTCCACGCGAACGCGTACGTGCAGAGCCCGTACCCGTCGGCGAGGACGGTGTCGGCGAAGAACCGGGCACCGAGTTCGACCGCCGCGAACCGGGCGTGCGGGTCGGGCACCAGCAGCGTCACGTGCCGCACGGTGCCCTCGTCGATCCTGGCCCGCAACTGCCCGGCGACGGTCTCCGCGACCGACGCGCGGGCCGCCAGCGTGCGGGGGCCGCGCGGCCGCGGGTTGACGATCACCACGCGCCGTCCGGATCCGGTGCGGCGAGCGGGTTCCTGGCGCGGCCGAAGCGGACGTCGAACTCGTCGTCCCTGTCGACCTTGTCGAACCCCTGCCCCGCGAGGTGTTCGCGGTTGAGGGTGACGCGCTCGACGTCCGGCGCGAACAGCAGGCAGGCGTCGAACCGGGCCGCGCTCTCCGGGTGCTCGTCGCGGTAGCGGCGCACGATCTCGCGGACCTTCGCCCACAGCGCGGCCCTCGGGTAGCCGAGATCCTCGAACAGGACCTCGGCCAGGAACCGCAGCTGACCGGCGAAGACGGAGCTGAACAGCGACTGCGCCAGCAGGTGCGGTGCCCACCGCAGCATGTCCGCGTTCGCCTCCGGCGCGAGCGTCGCGTACTCCGGCAGCTCCTCGTCGAGCAGGTCCACGCCCTGCGCGAAGTCCTTGATCGCGACCCGCGCCGGGAGCCCGCGCCCGTCGGTGATCAGGATCAGGTTCTGGCCGTGCGGGCAGAACCCGACGCCGTAGCGCAGCAGCCAGTGCAGCAGCGGGGTGAGGAACAGGTCGAGCCAGGCGCGCAGCCACTCCCCGGTGTCCACACCGGACTCCCGGATCAGCCGGGTGATCACCGCCTCGCCGTCCGGGCCGCGGTAGGGCAGCGCGGCGAACGACAGCGCCCGCTCTCCCGGCCCGACGCGGGTGCGCAACGGTTCCCGCCACAACGCGCCGAGCGTCTCGTGGAACCGGTACGGCAGCTCCTCGATGTGGCCGAGCAGCGGGTGTTTCACCGAGACGCTCGCGATCTCGCCGAGCAGCTCGAAACGGTACTCCTTGTCCAGCAACGGATCCGCCGCGCTGATCGTGCGCAGCCACGTCGTCACCGCGGGCGCGGCCAGCGTGGCCGCCTGGGCGAGGCCCCGGTAGACGAGCGTGTTGCGCACCGACACCGCGGTCTTCACGTCGCGGCGCGTCGGGTGCGTGACGTTGGCGAGCGTGCGAATGGTCTGGTGCGGCAGGTAGGTGTCGCGGCTCTCGCCGACCGGCACGACGGTGCCCGCCGCCAGCTCGGCCGCGTAGAGCGTGCCGATGATCTCGTCGGCCTGCCACGGGTGCACCGGCACCAGCACGTAGTCCTCCGGTGCGGACAGACCGGCCCGGAACTCGGCCAGCCGGTCGCCGAGTTCCTCGGCCAGCAGCTGTTCCTCCGACAGCTCGGCTGTGCACTTGAACGACGCGAAGTCGCGGTGCACGGCGAACCACCGCAGCGGGAACGCCCTGCCCGCCTCGGGTGCGTAGACCTCGCGGTCCCGCGCGGAGAACCCGACCCGGCCCTTGTTGAGCACCAGCCGGGGATGCCCGGTGAGGTGGCCGTCGGCGTGGTCGTAGTCCATGGCGACCAACTCGGCCGCGGTCGGTGCGTGCGCGAGCCGCGCGGCCTCGTTGGCGACGGTCGCGGTCAGCTCGCTCAGCACGTCCGCGAGCCGCAGACCCGTCAGCCCCAGCTGTTCACGCGCGTCGACCACGAGCTGCCTCGGGTCCCAGGCGGGTTCGCCGTCGCGGGTGGCGCTGCCGGGCTCGACGTGCCACGTCTCGAACGCGCCCCGCCGCGCTCGAAACCGGTAGGTCACGCCGGGCAGGGCGAGCACGTGCTCCCCACCGTCCACAGTGGGCACGAACAGGCCCTCGTAGCTCAGCTCGCCGAGCATCTTGTGCGTGATCAGGGCACCGGCCTGCCGCCAGGTCGTCAGCACTGGAGTCCTCACAATCCGAAGGTGGTGAACGCGGTCCGCTCCGGCAGCGGGTAGACCTTCTTGCCGCACACCGAGTTCAGGATCGTCGCCGCCCGCCACGCGATGAGCCCGAGGTCCGGCGCGCCGACACCGTGCGTGTGCCGCTCGGCGTTCTGCACGTAGAGCGAGCCCCGGGTGGCGGTGCCGACGCGGTAGTCGGCGTCGACGACCAGCCGCCCGGCCGCGTCCCGGTCGAGTTCCGTCCCGAGTGGACCGAGCAGGCCGGTGAGATCCCGTTCCTGGTAGCCGGTCGCGCACACGATCGCGTCGGTGGTGACGGTCGCGTGCCCACCCTGCTGCACGTGCCGCAGCGACAGCTCGACACCAGCGCCCTCCTTCGTGGCGGCGGTGACCTCGACCCCGGGTGCGAGCACGACGTCGGGCCAGCCGCCGCCGACGGTCCGCTGGTACAGCTCGTCGAAGATCTCGGCGATGGTCTCGGCGCTGATCGCCTTGTACAGCTGCCACTGCGCGGGCACGAGCCGGTCCCGGGTCGGCTCGTCGAGGCCGTGGAAGAACCGCGTGTAGTCGGGGGTGAACTGCTCGAGCCCCAGCTTGGAGTACTCCATCGGCGCGAACGCCGGGGTCCTGGTCAGCCAGCGCAGCCTGCCCTGCCCGGCCTGCCGTGCGCGCAGCAGGTCGAGGAACACCTCGGCGCCGGACTGCCCGGACCCGACCACGGTCACGTCCCTGGTGGCGACGAGCCGTTCCCGTGCCGGGAGGTAGTCGGCGGAGTGCACGGCGAACGGTGCCAGTGGCGCGGGCATCTTCGGCTCGGTGCCGACGCCAAGCACCACGTTGCGGGCCAGCACCCGCCCGGCTGGCGCGACGTCCAGCTCGAACGCGTCGTCCACCCCGGACCACCGGATGGCGCGGACGGACTGGTCGAACCGCAGGTTGGGCAGCCGCCTGCTGACCCACGCGCAGTAGTCGGCGTACTCGGTGCGCGGGATGTGGAACTTCTCCGCGAAGTAGAACGGGTACAGCCGCTCGCGCGCACGCAGGTAGGACAGGAACGACAGCTGGCTCGTCGGGTCCACGAGGGACACCAGGTCGGCGAGGAAGGGCACCTGCAGGAAGGCGCCGTCGATCATCAGGCCGGGGTGCCAGCGGAACGCGCTCTCCCGTTCGAAGAACGCGGTGTGCAGCCCGTCGAGCGGGTCGGCGAGCGCCGCGAGCGAGAGGTTGGCGGGGCCGACGCCGACGCCGACGAGGTCGAAGGGGCCCTCGATCACGACGCGACCAGGTCGAGAAGACCGGCGTACTCGTCGGCGGTCGCGGCGGGGCGCAACAGGGTCAGCTTGAGCCACACCCGCCCGTCGACGGTGGCGCGGCCGAGCACGGCGGTGCCGTCCTCGAGCAGCCGCCGCCGCACGGCGGCGACGGCGTCGTCGGTAGCGCCGACCGGCCGGAAGACCACAGTGGACAGTTCGGGCCGGGCCAGCAGCTCCAGTCGCGGGTGCCGCTCGACCAGGTCGGCGACCGCACCGGCGACCGCGCAGCAGTGCTCGACGAGCGCGCCCATCCCCCGCCGCCCCAGCGCGCGCAGGGTCACGGCGATCTTGAACGCGTCCGGCCGCCGCGACGTGCGCAGCGACCGGCCGAGCAGGTCGGGCAGCCCGGCGTCGGTGTCGTCCTCGGGGTTGAGGTAGTCGGCCCGGACGTCCAGCGCGGTGAGCGGCCTGCTGGTGGCGAGCACCCCCGCCGCGATCGGCTGCCAGCCGAACTTGTGCAGGTCGACGGCGACCGAGTCGGCATCGGCGACCCCGTCGAGCAGTGGCGCGAGCCGGTCGCTGAACAGGACCGCGCCCCCGTACGCGGCGTCGACGTGCAGCCAGGACTCCGGTGCGGCGGCACGGATGTCCGCGATCGGGTCGATGGCGCCGGTGTCGGTGGTGCCCGCGGTGGCGAACACGACCGAGGGCCGGTCGAGCCCGGCGAGCGTGGCGCGGAGGTGGTCGACGCGCATGCGCCCGTCCGCGCAGTCGACGAGCAGCGGTGCGGGCAGCCCGAGCAGCCAGGCGGCGCGGGCGATGCTGTGGTGGGCGTTGCGTCCGCAGACGGCCTGGACCGTGCCGTGTGCCTCGCGGGCGAGGAGGAGCCCGAGGAGGTTGGATTCGGTGCCACCACTGGTCATCACCGCGGCGGTGTGCCCGGCGAGCCGGGCGAGGGCGGTCGTCAGCGCGGCCTCGAGCTCACTGGCGATGGGCGCCTGGTCCCAGGAGTCCATGGAGGGGTTGAGGATGCTGGCGACGAGATCCGCGGCGGCCGACACGGCGAGCGGCGGCCCGTGCAGGTGCGCGGCGCACCAGGGGTGGGCCGGGTCGACCGAGCCGAGGACGAGGAGCCGGGTGAGCTGGTCGAGCGCCGCCTTCTCCCCGATCCCGGTGTCCGGCAGCAGGTCGACGTCGAGCGCCGCGGCCACCGCGGCGGGCCCGCCGGGCGGCACGGGCCGGTCCGGAGCGGCCCCGGCCATGGCGTCGAGTGCCACCGTGACGAGATCACGAACCGACGCGGAACTGGCCAGCATGGGACTCCTTCTTAGGTAAGCCTAACTAGAGGTGCAGAATACTTGACCTCCAGGTGGCGGCCGGTGACACGGTGGCGGCCGACGCGCCGATCCGGGCATCCGGTCACATGCCGGGCACGCCACTGCGCCATCCGGCGGCAGACACCGCCCCTGCCCGGCTGAGCCACCGTCGCCACCCGAGCCTCCCTGGCACGACACCGAGCCCCCAGCGTCGCATGCCGCACCCCGCGAAACCGAGCAGATACCTCCGGCGGCCTCCGGCACTCCACGGGGTGGCTTCGCTGCCCTGAAAGGCGCGTTCAGGGCGCTCAGCGTCCTGAACGCGCCTTTCAGGGCAGGCGGCCGGTTGCGTCGGGAGTCAGGCGCGGCCCAGCGCGCGCACCAGGTCCGACGGGTCGTCGCCGGTCGGGAGGATCGAGATCACCGGGGTGGTCAGGCCCTGCTCGACGTACTCCGCGACCCGTTCCCGGCACTTCTCCGGCGGTCCGTGCACGATCAGCTCGTCGACGACCTCGTCGGTGATGGCCGCGTTCGCCGCCGCGCGGTCGCCTGCCGCCCACGCCTCGTTCATGGGGCGCAGCGCGTCGCCGCGGCCGAGCCACTCGTGGAACGCCGCGTACACCGGCACCGTCAGGTAGCTGGAGATCAGCAGCCTGCCGAGCCCCCGTGCCGCGTCGGCGTCGGTCGTCGGGCACACGAAGATCCGCGCCACCAGCTCCGGGCCTTCGCCAAGTGCCGACCGGACGGTCGGGACGTCCGAGGGGGCCAGCCAGTTCGTGATCGCGCCGTCGGCCTCCCGCGCCGCGAGCCGCAGCATCCCCGGCCGCAGCGCGGCCAGCACCACCTGCGGGGGCGGGGTGGGCGGCCGCTCCAGCCGGAACTTCGACACCGCGAACGTCTCGTAGGTCTCGGTCACCTTGTCGCCGCGCAGCGCCGACCGCAGGAACCGCAGCGTGTCCCGCGACCGCGCGTACGGCGCCTCGAACGGCAACGCGTTCCAGTTCGTCACGATCGTCGGTGTCGACGTGCCGACACCGAGCACGAACCGGCCCGGCGCCAGCTCCGCGATCGTCGCCGCGCTCATCGCCAGCAGACCCGCGCCGCGGGTGTAGATCGGCGCGATCGCCGTGCCCAGCCGCAGCCCCGGCGCCCACTCCGCCGCCAGCGCGAGCGGGGTGAACGCGTCCGTGCCCGCGGTCTCCGCGGACCACACGTCCGAGTAACCCAGATCCGGCAGCGATCGCACCAGGTCACGGTGCGCGGCCAGCGGCACCCCCGTGAGCGGCAACGTCAGACCCCAGCGTGTCATCACGCCACCCCCAGCGCCGTGCGCAGCCAGCGAACCTGCATCAGCATGAAGTTCTCCGCGACCTCGTCGTCCTGTGGTGTCATGTGGGTGACCCCCGGCAGTGGCAGCAGCGCGTGCGGCCGCCCGGCCGCGACCAGCGCCGCCGACAGCCGCACCGAGTGCGCCACCACCACGTTGTCGTCGGCCAGCCCGTGGATGATCAGCAACGGCCGCTCCAGGGCGGGCGCGTCGTCGATCAGGGAGTTCCGGTCGTACACCTCGGGTTTCTCGTCCGGGTGCCCGAGATACCGCTCGGTGTAGTGGGTGTCGTAGAGCCGCCACTCGGTCACCGGGGCGCCCGCGATCGCCGCGTGGAACACGTCCGGCCGCCGCAGCACCGCGAGCGCTGACAGGTAGCCGCCGTACGACCAGCCGCGAATGGCCACAGAGGACAGGTCGAGGTCCGGTTCGGCCGCCGCCACCGCCTGCAGCGCGTCGACCTGGTCGGCCAGCGTCACGCCTGCGAAGTCGAACGCGATCTCCCGCTCCCACGCGGCCCCTCGTCCCGGCGTGCCGCGCCCGTCGGCGATGAGCACCGCGAACCCCTGGTCCGCCAGCCACTGCGCGCCGAGGTAGGAGTTGCGGGTGGACAGCACCCGCTGCGCGTGCGGTCCGCCGTACGGGTCGAGCAGCACCGGCACCTTCGTGCCCGGCTGGTGCCCCGTCGGGTACAGCAGCGCCACCCGCAGGTCCCGTTCACCGACGGTCATCAGCCGCACGTCCGGGGTCAGCGGCGGCTCGACCGCGAGCGACGCGACCGCACCGACCGTGTCGGCACCCCGCAGCACCGACACCTTCGGTCCCGCGTACTCCAGGGACCACGCGGCCAGCACCGTGACGTCCCCGCCGCGCGCCGCCGTGTGCACACCGTCCGAAGTGGACAAGCGGGTGACGCCGTCGTCGGCCCACCGGTACACGTGCACCTGCGTCGGGTCCTCCGCCGACGCGGTGAACAGCACGTCGGCACCGACGTCCAGCACCGACCGCACCTGCAGCCCCGGCGGCGTGACCTCCTTGCCGTCGACCACGAGCCGGTTCCAGCCGTCGGCGACCGCGACCCGCACCAGCCGCTCGTCGGCCGTCCACGCGGGCACGCCGGGCACGATCTCCACCCAGCGGTCGTCGGAGTCCTCGGCGAGCACGGTCGTCGCGCCGGTGGCCACGTCGACCGCGCGCACCTCCATGCGCCGCTGGTCACGGGGCTGCTGCGCGATCAGCAGCGGACCTGCCCCGCTCCAGTGCGCGGTGACGAGGTACTCGTACTCGCCGCGGCCGACGTCCACCCGTGACCCGTCGAGCCCCAGAACCGCGAGCCGCACGGTCACGTTGTCCGTGCCCGCCGCCGGGTAGGAGACCACGTTGGGCTCGGCGTCGGGGTTGGCCGGGTCGGCGATGTGCCACCGGCGGACCGCGCTCTTGTCGGTGATCGCGACCAGCAGCCGCGTGCCGTCCGGCGACCACCAGAACCCGCGCGCCCGCCCCATCTCCTCGGCCGCGATGAACTCGGCGACCCCGCACGCCTGGTCCGGGCCGTCCGGCTCGGCGATCGCCCGGTCCCCGCTGCCGTCGACCGCGACCACCCGCAGCGCGCCACCCGCGACGTACGCGACGTGTGTGCCAGTCGGGTCCGGCCTCGGGTCGATGACCGGCCCCTCCGTCGCCAGCTCGCGGACCTCACCGGTCACCGCGTCGGCGACGAACAGCTTGCCGGACAACGCGAAGGCGGCGATCCGCACGTTCGCGTCGGTCGCGTTGCCGACCACCCCGCCCGCCTGCTCGCGGCTGCGTTCCCGCCGGGCCCGCTCCTCCGGCGACAGCTCCTCGTGCCCGCCAAGCAGCACCTCCGGGTCGGCGAGCCGCGTCTCCTCACCAGAGGCGACGTCCAGCTTCCACAGGATGTGCTGCCGGTCCTCACCGGAGGCCGAGCGCAGGAACAGCACACGCGAGCCGTCCGGCGAGACCTGGAAGCCGCGGGGCGTGCCGAGGGTGAAGCGCTGGGTCCTGGCCTGCAGTCTCAGGAAAGAGTTGGTCACCCCCGCACCTTAAGGGAGCGGGGCGGCCTGTTCAGCACGGTCGGTTCGCCGGCTCCCGCCGTGGCGTTCGCACCAGCCGCCACCCGGTGACGAACTTCTCCGTGAACCCGGCGAAAGCACGGGTACGCGGTGCCCCGGACTCTCAGCCAAGCCTGTGCGCTCTCACAGGCTTCTCTCATGGCGCGGGCGCACCGTGGGTCCCATGAGCGAGAACATGACTCCCCAGTGGACCTACCCGGGACCGGCCTACCCGCCACCGCCCGTGCCGCCGCGGCCCCCGCGCCGTGTCCGCCGGGGCACCGTCGCCGCGGTGGTCGCCGCGACCCTCGTCGCGGGCGGGCTCGGTGGCACGCTCGGCGCGCTGATCGGCAGCGACGGCGCCGCCCAGGCCATTGGCCTGCCCGCGACCACCACGTCCAGCAGCACGTCGGCAGGCGCCGATGGCACCGACGTGTCGGCGGTCGTCGAGAAGGTGCTGCCCAGTGTCGTGCAGGTCAACGTGCGCCTGCAGAACGGAGAAGGCGTCGGCTCGGGCGTGGTCCTGTCGTCCGACGGACGGATACTGACGAACAACCACGTCGTCGCCGACGCGACGACCGTGACGGTCACGCTGTCCGACGGCCGCACGGTCGACGCCAGGGTGCTGGGCACCGACCCGTCGAGCGACCTGGCTCTGATCCAGGCCGAGGGTGTCAGCGACCTGACCGCGGCGACGTTCGGCGACTCCGACGAGGTGGAGGTCGGCGACGAGGTCATCGCCATCGGTTCACCGGGCGGGCTGCAGGGCACCGTGACGACCGGCATCGTGTCGGCGCTGGACCGCAAGGTGACGGTGTCGGAGGAGCAGCAGCAGAGCCCGTTCCCGTTCACCAGTCAGGGCGACGGCGGAACGACGTCCTACCAGGCGATCCAGACCGACGCGGCCATCAACCAGGGCAACTCGGGCGGGCCGTTGTTCAACAGCGCCGGTGAGGTCGTCGGCATCAACTCCGCGATCTACTCGCCGGTGTCGGGCCCTGGCGGGTCAGCCGGCAGTGTCGGTATCGGCTTCGCCATCCCGGGCAACCGTGCCCAGCAGGTGGTCGACCAACTGTAGGCCACCGACCGTGATGCTCGCCCGACCGGCCTCGCCGACCGCGACGTCCGCGCGGGTGAGCAGCCAGTCGACGCGCCGGACCCGGCTGCGCAGGTCGGAGACCTCGCGGAGGAGCACGAGCGCGCCGAACAGGAGCGCCGCGCCCGCGACCACGACCAGCTCAGCGAGCACGACGCACCCGCACGTCAGCCGCCACCCCGGCGGCCGACAGCGATTCCCGCACCCTGCCGACGAGCTTCCGGTGGACCACGTCCCGCAGCAACCGCGGGGTCAGGATGGTGAACGGCCTGGTCAGCACACTCTCGCGGTGGGCGAGCTCGAACAGGTTGAGCAGCTCGACCACGATCACATGCCGGTCCCCGGTCCCGAACCCACCGGTCAACGGCGACGGCAGCGCGTTCACCCGCTCGGCCACCCGAACGGCGCGGGCCTCGACAGCGGACACCTCCCGCCGCAACCGCACCAACCCGACGACGGCCCCACCGAGCACACCCAACCCGACGAGCACCAGCACCAGCCCGATGGTTTCCATGACATGCCACGGTAGGCGACGTCCGCCGATGCCCGGAAAGCGTCTCTGGCGCACCCCCAGAGACCCACCCAGCGCCGTCAATGGCCCATCACGGCACAACCACTGCCGTCAATGGGCCATTCAGGGCGCCCAGCGCCCTGAACGCGCCTTTCAGGGCATTGCCACGCCGTCAACACGGCACCAAAGCCAGGGCGCTCCGCGCCCGGCCCCGCGAAGCGGGGCTCTGCCCGCGCAACCCCGATGGTGGCGCAAGCCCACCCGAAAGGGGCTCCCTGCCATCCCGTCGACCAGGCAAAGCCCACTCACACCGACTTCACGGAATCAACCATCTAGCGGGAGGTCAGGTTGCGGTGCATCTCCTGCAGGCGGCCTGCCAGGTCGCTGCGGGAGGCGGGGGCCACCAGGATGCGTTCGTCGCCTTCGACGGCTGTCATGTGGTTCAGCCAGCGGCCCGTTGGGGTGTCGGCGTAGCGGAGGGGGGCGCGGACGGGGGTTCTGCGGCCCATGCGGTCGCGGACCGCCACGTACAGTTCGCCGCTGCCGGTGGTGGGTTGGGCGATCACCTGCTGGACGATGCGTACTTCTGGCGGGGCCGGGCGCATGCCCACCCCCGCCGCGGTGCGCTGGCGGCCCGCCACCGTCGCCAGCATGTCCGAGCGCAGCACGCTCACCGCCTCGCCGCGGGAGGGCGGGACGTCCGGGGTCTGGGCCACCAGTGCGTTCGGCAGCGTCTCGGGGCGGATCTGGGTGATGGTCACCATGGCGCCCTCGCGGACCGCCAGGATCGCCTCGCGGCCTATCGCGCCGGCCAGCACGCCCTTGGTGTCGTCGCCCTCGTTGATCCAGCCGTAGAACTCGGCGCCCGCGCGGGTGAGCACCGCCATCGACGCGGCGACCTCCACCTCCACGCGGCCGCGGCGGTCCAGGAGACCGAGGCGCTGGAACTCGTTCCGTGCCTCGGTCTCCAGGCGGCTCTGGTCGGCCTTCGGGCGCCAGACGGCCATCGGTTTCAGCGTGACGTGCAGGTCGCCCAGGTTTTCCATGCGCACCAGCCTCGCCAGTGCTTCCGTGTGCAGCGTCAGCGGCTTCTCGAGCACCGGGGTCCCTACCCGCCGATCACCGGCGGGGCGGTGACCTCGTCGGTGCCGAACGTGTCGTGCGGGTCGGGCTCGACCAGGAACGACGGCCGCTCGTGCTCGGTGTCGTCGTCGCCCTCACCACGGCGACCGCCACCGCCCATGCCGCCGCCCATGGCACCGCGGCCACCGGCCGCGCCACCACCCGGGCCGCCCATGCCGCCGCGTGCCGCCGAGCCCTCGCCCGCTGCCGCCGCGCCGCCCGCACCCGGGCCGAAGCCCGAACCGAGGCCGCGCGCGCCGCCGCCGGAACCAGGTCCGCCCGAGCCGCCCGAGCCGGGGCCGCCCATGCCGCCACCGCCACCGCCAGGGCCGAAGCCGCGGCCGCCACCGGGACCGAAGCCACGGCCACCGCCGCGACCATCGCCGCGACCATCGCCGTTCGGGCCGAAGCCCGGGGGCGGCAGCATGCCCGGCATGCCGGGTTGGTTCGGGTTCTGGCCGGGATTGGGGCCTGGCGGGAAGCGCGGTGGCTCCACCGTGGACGGCGGCGGCGGCCGGAAGTCGTTCGGGTTCGTCTGGTTGTTGTGGTTCGGGTTGGTCGTGTTGTTGTTCTGGTTGTTCGGGTTGTTGTTCTGGTACGACGGGTCGTTCGTACCCGGCAGGGTGTAGTTGCCGTTGTTGTTCGTGTTGCCGCTGCCGGGGTCACCGCTCGTGCCGGGCGGCCGCTCGTAGGCCACCGGCGGGGTGGGCGGGGGCGGGCGTTCGACACCGACCTCGGCGTAGTCGTCGGTGATCCGGCCGTACGTGGTCGGCATCGCCGACGCGTTGGCCTCCGACTCGCCCTCGTACGCCTCCATGATCAGGACGTTCTGGTCGTTGGCCGCGTTGACCTGCGTCACCTGGTTCTCGTAGTTGCGGTTCGCGCCGCCAAGACTCGTCAGGTTCTCCCACGGGCTCGGCTTGTCCGGCGTCGGCGGGACCTCGGTGACCGTGCGCTGCGCCGACCGGAACGCGTCGAACTGGCTGCCCAGCGTGGTCTCCGCGGTGGTCATGGTGTCACCGGCGAGCCCGTGCTCGACCGCGAGCGGGCCTGCGCCCCGGCGGGCGGCACCACCCGCGCCGCCCTCCCAGGCGCTCTCCATCGACGTGGTCAGCGCGGTGATCGACTTGGTCCGCTCGTTGTAGTTCTTGACGAGCAGCTGCACCTTGAACGCCGCGCTGTAGAGCCCGGCGCCGTTGTCACCGGTGCCGCCGCGGAAGTTGTGGTAGATCTCCGCACCGGTCATCCCGGCGAACGGGTTGAACGTGTCCCAGAAGCCCATGCCCCGATCCCCTCGCCTCAGGCCTCGACGTCGCGGACGCTGCGCAGCCGGTCGCGGTTGCCGTCTTCCATGATCGCCATCTGCTCCCGGCTGGCCTTCAGCTTCTCGATGTAGTTCTCCGCGTACCGCAGCATGGCGCTGTTGTGCTGGAACATGTTGGCGATCGAGTCGCGCGACGCGTCGGCCTGGTAGCGGCTCATGGCGTCCGCGGCTGGATCACGGATCACGTGGTAGGCGTCGTAGATCTGCTGACGGTCCTCCAGGATGCCGTCGCGCTCGTCCTCCCACTTGGCGATGACGGTGTCGAGCTCCTCGAGGCTCGCGAACATGTACTGTCCGCCGACCCCGCCGCCGCCCGACTCGTGCGGCTGCGGCTGCCCCCCGAACCCGAACAGCGAGCGCCACCAGTTCAGCACCTCGGTGGACGCGATCTCCTGGTCCACCTGCTCGGCAGGTGTACCGGGCTCCTGTTCCGCGTTGCCAGTGTTCTCCGTGTTCGCACCGTCAGGCACGCCCACCACGCCCCTCGTCCATCCCTACCCCTTGACCGCACCGAGTTTACCGCCCGTGACCAGGCAGTTCACCCGGGCATTATGACGGTGGGCCCGGCGTCGTGGTTCCGCTTCGACCAAGTTCGTCAGTCGTTGCGCGGGAAGCCCAGGTTCACACCCCCGTGCGACGGGTCGAGCCAGCGGGACGTGACGACCTTCGTCCTGGTGAAGAAGTGCAGGCCATCGGGGCCGTAGGCGTGGGTGTCGCCGAACAGGGAGTCCTTCCAGCCGCCGAACGAGTAGTAGCCGACCGGGACCGGGATCGGGACGTTCACGCCGACCATGCCCACCTCGACCTCGTTCTGGAACCTGCGGGCCGCGCCGCCGTCGTTGGTGTAGATCGCGGCGCCGTTGCCGTAGGGGTTGCCGTTGACCAGCTCGACCGCCGACTCGTAGCTGTCCGCGCGAACCACCGACAGCACCGGGCCGAAGATCTCGTCGCGGTACAGCGACATGTCCGTGCGCACCTGGTCGAACAGGGTCGGGCCCAGCCAGAAGCCCGAGTCGCCGCCGTCGACCGGGTGGGCGCGGCCGTCGACCACCAGCTTCGCGCCCTCGCCGACACCGGCGTCCAGGTAGGACGTGACCTTGTCGCGGTGCGCGGCCGTCACCAGCGGCCCCATCTGGGCATCCGGCTTGGTGCCCTCGCCGACGCGCAGCGCGGCCATCCGGGACGCGATGCGGTCGACCAGCTCGTCGCCGACCGGGTCGACCGCGACCACGACGGACACCGCCATGCACCGCTCGCCCGCCGAGCCGAACCCGGCGGACACCGCGGCGTCGGCGGCCAGGTCCAGGTCGGCGTCCGGCAGCACCACCATGTGGTTCTTCGCGCCGCCGAGCGCCTGCACCCGCTTGCCGTGGCCGGTGCCCGTCTCGTACACGTACCGCGCGATCGGCGTGGACCCCACGAAGGAGATGCCGCGCACGTCCGGGTGGGTCAGCAGCCCGTCGACCGCGACCTTGTCGCCGTGCAGCACGTTCAGCACGCCGTCGGGCAGACCGGCCCGCTGCCACAGGCCCGCGATGAAGTTGGCCGCCGACGGGTCCTTCTCGGACGGTTTGAGCACCACCGTGTTGCCGCACGCGATCGCGTTGGGCACGAACCACAGCGGCACCATCGCGGGGAAGTTGAACGGCGAGATCACGCCGACCACGCCGAGGGGCTGGCGCATCGAGTACACGTCGACCCGCGTCGACGCGTTCTCGCTGAACCCGCCCTTGAGCAGCGCGGGCACACCGCAGGCGAACTCGACGTTCTCCAGCGCGCGGCCCACCTCGCCCGCCGCGTCGTCAAGCACCTTGCCGTGTTCGGCGGTGACGATCGCGGCCAGCTCGTCCTTGTGCTGGTTCAGCAGCTCGCGGAACGCGAACAACACCTTGGACCGCGCGGCCAGCGACGTGTCCCGCCACCCGGGTAACGCCTTCGCCGCCGCCGCGACCGCCGCGTCGACCTCCGCACGCGACGCGAGGTCGACGTGCCCGGCGACCTCGCCGGTCGCGGGGTTCCACACCTCGCCCCTGCGCGCGGCCACGCCGGCCCACGGCTTGCCGTCGATCCAGTGCGTGATCGATGCGGCCATCAGCGTTCTCCTCCCGATGCGGCGATCGCGTCCCTCAGGATCGCCAGCGCCTCGTCCAGTTCCGCACCCGTGAGCGTCATCGGCGGCGCGAGGCGGATGACGTTGTTGTGCAGGCCGCCCTTGCCGACCAGCAGCCCGCGCGCCCTCGTCTCCTCGAGCACGCGCGTGGCCACGGCGGGCGCGGGCGCCATGCCGCCCGGCTCGACGAACTCCACACCCACCATCAGTCCCTTGCCTCGCACGTCCCCGACGACCGGGTCGGACACAGCTATATCCCGCAGCCCCGACAAAAGCCGGGCACCGAGTGCCGCCGCGTTGGCCTGGAGGTCGTGGTCCCGCACGTAGTCGAGCACGGCGCGTGCACCGACCGTCGCGACCGGGTTACCCCCGAACGTGGAAATCGAGTTGGCGCCGAGGCAGTCCATGACCTCGCCGCGGGCGACGACACCGCCGATGGCGAGCCCGTTGCCGAGCCCCTTGGCGAAGGTCATCATGTCGGGCGTGACGCCGTGGGCCCCGATGCCCCAGAAGTGCTCCCCGGTCCGTCCCCACCCGGTCTGCACCTCGTCGGAGATGAACAGGATCCCGTGCTCCGCGAGGACTTCCGCGAACGCGCCGAACAACCCGTCGGGCGGTGTGGCGAACCCGCCGACGCCCTGGATCGGCTCGGCGATCATGCAGGCCACGTCGCCGGAGGTCGCCGTCTGGAGCACGTCGCGGAGATCCTCGACGCACGCCTTGATGTAGTCGGCGTCGGACAGTCCGCGGAACGGGCTGCGGTACGGATACCCGCCGTGCACATACGACACCCGAACCGGTGAAAGTGAAGAAGCTGACCATCCGCGGTTGCCGGTGATGCCCACGGTGGCGAAAGCACGCCCGTGGTAGGAGTTGCGCATCGCCAGTACCTGGTTGCTGCGCCGGTACTGCGTGGCCAGCATGAGCGCGGTCTCGTTCGCCTCGGTGCCGGAGTTGGTGAAGAACACCTTGGCGTCGGGGATGCCGGAAAGGCGCGCGATCTCCTCGGCCAGCTCGACCTGGCTGCGGATGAGGTAGAGCGTCGAGGTGTGCAGGAGCCCGGTGTCGAGCTGTTTGCGCACCGCGTCGCTGACCTCGGCCACGTCGTAGCCGAGCGCGTTGGTGAGGATCCCGGCGAAGAAGTCGAGGTAGGTCCTGCCGTTCGAGTCGGTCACCCGCCGCCCGTTGCCGTGCACGATCTCCAGCGGGTCGGAGTAGTACAGCGCGAGCCAGTCGGGGAGCACGGCGCGGTGGCGGTCGATCAGACGGTCCATGCCATCGAGTGTGCCGACGCGTCCCCCGGCACGCCATGGACAGTGTGTATCGCGGACCGCCGCCCGTCCGTACAGTGTGCGTGCATGTACCCGACCGTCGCGGACGTGCTGACCCTGCCGGTGATCCGGCAGGGCATGGCGATGGTGGTCGCGGGCGCGAACGGGCTCGACCGCAAGGTCCGCTGGGTGCACATCGCCGAGATCGCGGACATCGCGGCCCTGCTGCGCGGCGGCGAGCTGGTGCTCACCACCGGCATCGCGCTGCCGGACGACCCGGCCGCGCTGACCACCTACGTCCGGGAGCTGGCGGCGGCCGGTGTGGTCGGCGTGGTGGTCGAGCTGGTCCGCCACTGGGAGCGCGAGCTGCCCGCCGCGCTGGTCGAGGCCGCCGACGCGCACGAGCTGCCGCTGATCACGCTGTCCCGCGAGACCCGGTTCGTCGCGGTGACCGAGGCCGTGGTCGGGCTGATCGTGGCCGCGCAGGTGGCGGAGCTGCGGGCGGCGGAACGCGTGCACGAGACGTTCACGGCGCTGACCGTGGCCGGCGCCGAGCCAGCCGAGGTGCTGCGGGAGGTGGCGCGGGCCTCCGGGCTGCCGGTGGTGCTGGAGACGCTGGGCCACGACGTGCTGGCCTACGACGCGGCCGGCACCGACCCGCACGAGCTGGTCGCGGACTGGGCGATCCGGTCGCGGGCGGTCACCGTCGACGCCCGCACGAGCTACCACCCGGAGGCGGGCTGGCTGGTCACGGTGGTGGGGGCGCGCGGCAACGACTGGGGCAGGCTCGTGCTGGTCTGCCCGGTGGAGCCGCAGCACCGGCAGGTGGTGATCGCCGAGCGGGCGGCGTCGGCGCTGGCCGTGCACCGGCTGGTGGCCCGTGACCGGGAGAGCCTGGAACGGCACGCGCACCGGACGTTGCTGACCGAGCTGCTGGGGTCGACGACGACCGCGGCGGACATCGCGGCCCGGGCGAGCGCGCTTGGCGTGCCACTGCACCGCCGCCAACTGCTGGGTGTGTCGGTTCGCCCGTCGACCGCGACCGCGCTCCGCCCGTCGATGGCGACGCAGGAGGTGCTGCGCGATCTGGCGGAGGCGACGGCACTGGCCGCGCGGCGGGCCAGGGTGGCGGCGCTCGTGGGTGTGGTGGACGACATCAGCGTGCGTGCGCTGCTGTCGCTGACCCCGCAGGCGGACTCCGACGCGGTGCTGCGCAGGCTGGCCAAGGAGATCCACCAGGCGGCGGCAGGCACACCGAAGGCGCTGCCGGTGATCGTCGCGGTCGGCACGACGGTCGAGGAGACCTCCGACGCCCGCCGCACGCTGATCGAGGCCGCCCACGTCGCGAAGGCGTCGCTGCGCACCCCCGACGACCGGCAGTACCACCGGCTGGACGACGTGCGCCTGCGCGGCCTGCTGCACCTGCTCGCCGACGACGACCGGGTCACCGCGTTCGCCGCCCGCGAGCTCGGGCCACTGCTGAGCCGTGACACCACCCATGGCAGCCGCCTGCTGGACGCGTTGCGGCACTTCTGTGCCCACGGCGGCAACAAGTCGGCCGCCGCTTCTGCCGCGCACATGTCGCGGACCGCGTACTACCAGCAACTGGCGCGGGTGGAGCAGGTGCTCGGTGTCTCGCTCGACGACCCGGACTCGGTGCTGTCACTGCACGTCGCGCTGCTGGTGCACGAGATCAACGGCTGAACGCGCACCCGGGCCGTGCCCGGTCACGGCCGGTCCAGCAGCGGGGTGAGGGTGTCGGCCGCGCAGCGCAGCGGGGCCACCGAGCGCTGGGCGCGGGACATGATCACCGCGCCCTCGACCATGCTGACGGCGGCCGTCGCGAGTGAGCGGGCCTCCTCCTCGGACCGGCCGTGCGCGACCATGCGCGCGGCCAGCGGCGCGACCCACGACTCGAAGGCGTTCGCGCAGGCCGTCCGCAGCCGGTCGCTCTCCGCGCCCATCTCGAGCGTGACCACCGAGACCGGGCAGCCAAGCTGGTAGTCGCCCTCCTCGAGCAGTCGTGCCAGCGCGGCCAGCACGCCGCCGACCACCTCGCCGGGAGTGCCCCCGGCCGAGACCAGCGCGCGGAACCGGTCGGCGGCCAGCTCGACGGCCTTCTCCCCCAGTGCCTCCTTGCCGCCGGGGAAGTGGAAGTACAGCGACCCCTTCGGCGCGCTCGCGTGCGCCACCACGGTGTTGAGTCCGGTGCCGCTGTAGCCGCGGGTCTGGATCAGCTCCAGCATCGACTCGACCAGACGTGCGCTCGTCCGGGCACCCTTGGTGTCTGCCATGACGCTAGAATAGACCAGTCTGTATATTCCGATCCGAGGTGACCCACGTACCATGGGCGGCATGTTGCGGGAGGGCGACCAGTTCGTCCAGTGTGGACTCGGGCACCGGCACTGGGGCAAGTTCGGCGCCGCGGGCCTGCTCGTTCACCACGATGGTGCGGTGCTGCTCCAGCAGCGGTCCGCGATGTCGCTCGGCCCCGAGACCTGGGGGCTGTTCGGCGGCGCCCGCGACCGCGACGAGGCCGCCGTCGCCACCGCGCTCCGCGAGACCGCCGAGGAGTCCACTCTGGACGTGAGCGCGGTGCGGTTGCACGGCGTGCTGCGCGAGGACCACGACGGCTGGCACTACGACACGGTCGTCGGCGACCTGCCGGAGCGCCAGGACGTCGCGCCCGGCGACTGGGAGACCAAGGACGCCCGGTGGGTGCCCGCCGACGAGGTCGAGGACTTCGACCTGTTCCCCCCGTTCGCCGCCGCGTGGCCACGGGTGCGCGCGGCCATCCGCAGGACCGTCCTCGTCGTCGACACCGCGAACGTCATGGGCTCGCGCAACGACGGCTGGTGGCGGGACCGGCACGGCGCGGCGACCCGCCTCCGCGACCAGATCGACAAGCTCGACGGCGTGCCGCTGGCGCCGTTCGACGTGGCCTTCCCGGAACTCGTCATGATCGTGGAGGGCAAGGCGAAGGACGTCGGTGACACCGACCACGTCCGGACCGTCCGCGCCGAGCACGACGGCGACGACACGATCGTCGAGACCGTGAACCAGCTCACGGCGCCGGGCGTCGACGTCCACGTCGTGACCGCCGACCGGGAGCTGAAACGGCGCTGTGCGGCCCAAGGCGCGCGTACGCTCGGCCCGAGGTGGCTGCTGGACCTGCTGTGATCCCGTCCGATCCCGTCTGATTCCCGCTGTGACCGACGGCACCGCGCACCGCCCACAGTGTGGGACGAGGTGAGCCCGGCCTCCCCGAATCCATACTGTGGCGCCCGAAATCGGGATTCCAGGGGAGAACAACACAATGCGTTCCAGAATTCTCGCCGTGCTCGTCTCCGGGGTGCTGGCCGCGGCGCTGACCGCGTGTGGCAGCGACTCCGGGGACGGCGGGCAGGTGCTCCGCGTCGGCACCCTCACCGACGCGCCGCCCGCGATCTTCTTCGAGGACGGCAGGTTCACCGGCTACGACAACGAGCTGCTGCGCGAGATCGCGAAGCGGGAGGGCTTCGCGGTCGAGTTCGTCGGCACCGAGTTCGCCGGGCTGCTCGCGGGTGTCGCGAATGGACGGTTCGACATCGGCAGCTCGACGATCTCGAGCACCGAGGCGCGGAAGGCGACCGTCGCGTTCTCCGACGGCTACGCCACCGAGTACACGACGATCGTCACCGAGGACGGCGCGAGGCTCGACAGCGCGGCGGCGTTCAAGGGCAAGCGGCTCGGCGTGGTGCAGGCCTCGGTGCAGGACGACTTCGCGACCAACCGCGTCGACGGCGCCGAGGTCGTGCGCTTCCCCGACTACAACGCGGGCTTCGCACAACTGCGCAACGGCACGCTCGACGGCTGGGTGGTACCCAGGGACATCGGCACCCAGTACCTTGAACAGAACGCCGACGCGCCGCTGGAGCTGGGGTACACGATCGAGTCAAAGGAGACCCCGTCCGCTTTCGCGGTGAGCAAGGACAACGAGGAACTGCTAGACAAGCTCAACAAGGGTCTGGCCGCCGCCATCGCCGACGGGACGGTCGCGAAGCTGTGGTCCAGGTTCTACCAGGACACCCCCCTGCCGAAGGAACTGGCACAGGGCGGGCCCGGCCTGCCTGTGCGGAACCCAGGAGCGTGACTCGACGATGAAACGCTTGTTCTTGGCCCTGGCCGCGGTGGCGACGGCCGCCTCGCTCGCGGCGTGCGGCAGCGACGACGCGGGTGGCGAGGACACCCTGCGCGTCGGCACCCTGAGCGACTCGAAGCCCAACGCCTACCAGGAGAACGGTGAGTTCACCGGCTTCGACAACGAGTTGCTGAAGGCCATCGCGGACAAGCAGGGCCTGAAGCTGGAGTTCGTGGCGACGGACTTCTCCGCGCTGCTCGGCCAGGTCGCGAACGGGACGTTCGACATCGGCAGCTCCGCCATCTCGCAGACCGAGGAGCGCAAGCGGACGGTCGCGTTCTCCGACCCGTACAACTACCAGTCGCTGGGCATCGAGGCCCCCGAGGGCTCACCGGTGACCGACGAGAACACCCTTGGCGGGAACCGGATCGGTGTCGTGCAGGGCACCGTGTCGGACTCGTGGCTCGGGGAGAACCACCCGACCGCGCAGGCGGTCCGGTTCCCCAACGACGCGGCCGCGCTGTCGGCGCTGAAGACGAAGGCCATCGACGGCGCGGTGTTCGACCTGGCGACGGCCGACACGTACGCGAAGGAGAACCCGGACGCGAAGCTGAAGGTGGTCCACTCGATCACCACGGACCTGCCGCACGGGTACGCGTTCGACAAGGGCGACACCGAGCTGATCGACCGGATCAACGCGGGTCTGCGGCAGGTCATCGACGACGGCACCTGGGAGGAACTGCACGAACGGTTCGAGCCCAACGCGCCGACGCCGCCCGAGTTCGCAGCCAAGTAGATGGACCAGTTCCTCGAGACGTTCCTCAACTGGGAGTACATCTGGCAGGTCTTCCCCGACCTGCTGAAGACCGGGTTGCTGAACACGCTGATCCTGGCAGGCGCGTCCGCCGTGATCGGCACCGTGCTGGGCATGGTGCTCGCGGTCATGGGGCTGTCCACCAAGCGGTGGCTGCGCTGGCCCGCCCGCGTGTACACCGACATCTTCCGCGGCCTGCCCGCGATCCTGACGATCCTCGTGATCGGCCAGGGGCTCGGCACGGTCGCGCGGGACGTCGTCGGCACCAACCCGTACCCGCTGGGGATCCTCGCGCTGTCCCTGATCGCCGCCGCCTACATCGGGGAGATCTTCCGTTCGGGTATCCAGAGCGTCGACAAGGGGCAGTTGGAGGCCAGCCGCGCGCTTGGCATGTCCTACCGCAACGCGATGGTGAAGGTGGTGATCCCGCAGGGGGTGCGGCGGGTGCTGCCCGCGCTGGTGAACCAGTTCATCTCGCTGGTGAAGGACTCCAGCCTGGTGTACTTCCTCGGGTTGCTGGTCGGCCAGCGGGAGCTGTTCCGCATCGGGCAGGACCTGGCGGCGAACACGGGCAACCTGTCGCCGCTGGTGGCGGCCGGGTTCGTGTACCTGGCGATCACCGTGCCGCTGACGCACCTGGTCAACCACATCGACAAGCGGCTGCGGGTGGGCAAGAAGGTGGCGGCCGCCCCCGACCTCGTGACCTCCGGGACGGTGCGTTCGTGAGTTCTTCGAGTGTGGAACTGCGGGACATCCACGTGTCGTTCGGGACGCTCGAGGTGCTGCGCGGGGTGTCCCTTTCGGTCGCGGCCGGTGAGACGGCGTGCGTCATCGGCCCGTCCGGGTCCGGCAAGTCGACGCTGCTGCGGGCCACGAACCGCCTGCAGGAACCCGACTCCGGCGACATCCTGCTCGACGGGACGAGCGTGGTCCGGTCGAACCCGGACAAGCTGCGGCAGCGGGTCGGCATGGTGTTCCAGCACTTCAACCTGTTCCCGCACCGGACCGTGCTGGACAACATCGTGCTGCCGCTGCGGGACGTCCGCCGCCTGTCCCGCGCCGAGGCCGAGGAGATCGCCATGGCGCGGCTCACCGAGGTCGGGCTGGCGGAGAAGGCGCCGTTCCGGCCGGCCGCGCTGTCGGGCGGGCAGCAGCAGCGGGTGGCGATCGCGCGTGCGCTGGCGATGGATCCCGAGGTGATGCTGTTCGACGAGGCCACCAGCGCGCTCGACCCGGAGCTGGTCAAGGGTGTGCTCGACCTGATGGCCGGGCTCGCCGGGCGCGGGCTGACCCTGATCGTGGTCACGCACGAGATGGGTTTCGCGCGCCGGGTCGCGGACAAGGTCGTGTTCATGGACCAGGGCGTCATCGTCGAGGAAGGCCCACCGGAGGCCGTCTTCGACGCCCCGCGCTCGCCGCGCTTGAAGCAGTTCCTGTCGCAGGTGCTGTAGCCCTGGTATGAAATCGGCATGACCACACTCGGGTTCGTGTTGCGGCCGCAGTTCCCCCCGGAGCGGTTCGAGTCGGTGATCAGGACCGCGGACGAGGCGGGCCTCGAGGAGCTGTGGCTCTGGGAGGACTGCTTCTACGAGAGCGGCATCGCACCGGCCGCCGCCGCGCTCGCGTGGACGACGAACGTGCGGATCGGCATCGGTCTGCTGCCGGTGCCGCTCCGCAACGTCGCCCTGTCGGCCATGGAGGTCGCGACGATCGAGCGGATGTTCCCCGGCCGGTCCATGATCGCGTGGGGGCACGGCGCACAGAAGTGGATGGGTCAGGCCGGGGTGCGGGTCGAGTCGCCGCTGACGTTGCTGCGCGAGTACCTGACCGCGCTGCGGCGGCTGCTCGACGGCGAGGAGGTCACCGTGGACGGCCGGTACGTGCGCCTCGACCGGGTCAAGCTGACGTGGCCCGCGCCCGCGCGGATCCACGCGGGCGCCATCGGCCCGAAGTCGGTCGCGCTGTGCGGGGAACTGGCCGACGGGGTGATCATCGAGGCCCGCGCGGGCGTCGACGGCGTGCGCAGGGCACGGGAGCTGGTCGGGGACACCCCGATCACCGTCTACATCCGGGCCGCCATCGGCGACGGCGCGCAGGAACGCGTCGACCGCGAGAAGACCGACGAGTTCGGCGTCGCGAACGACGACATCCCGGTGATGGTCGAGCGGCTCGCGGAAGCCGGGGCGAACGCGGTGATCCTGCAGCCGACCGAGGACGAGCCCGACCTGGAGGGCCTCATCCGTTACGCGGCGCAGCTTTCAACGGGCTGATCAACAGGTCCACGCGGCCTGTCAGTCGGGTTCTTGGAATCGTGCACAGCACCAAGGGTGCCCGCCACCGCGACGCGGTTGCCGCCATTCGAGCCACTGAAGCTGCTCTTGCGCCAGGTCATCACAACCTCTTACGTGGTCACTCAGGCGTATTCACCTGCCATCCTGTCGATGAACCGACGTGACTCTTCCGGTGTCAGCGCGTAGGTCATGGGCCTTGGGTACTCAGTGATGTCCCGTGGACAGCATGGCCGCGCCGACCGCGGTCTCCACGTCGGCCAGCAGGCCGCTCAGTGGCGCGGGAAGCCTGTTCCGCAGCCGGGCCATCCGCGCCTTCACCTCGGCCGCGGGCAGGTCCCACACCGGCAGCTTGTCGCGCAGCCCCGTCGCGTCGCTCAGGCCGGCCAGCAACGCCGTCGGCAGGGTGACGTCGGCGGCCCGGCTGCCCACCACCCCGAAGATCCGCGCCTCCGGCCCCACCGCCTGGTTGGGGGCGACTGCCTGGTACTCCAGCGCCGAGCCACCCCACCAGCGGCGCGTCCTGGCCTCGCGAAGGACCCCCGCGCTGGTCAGCCTGCCCACCACCCCCTCGGTGGCGCCGTGGCGCAACTGGCTCAGCCAGGCAGAGACGGGCTGTCCGGGCGAGCGGGCGACCTGTTCCAGGAACTCGTCGGTCACCGAGCCGGCGACGCCGGCCGCCTGGTGCAGTCCGCGGACCGCGCGGGGGTTCGCGACGAGGACGTGGCTTTCGGTCTGCCCGACGCGGTTCTCCAACATCAGCTCGGCGAGCAGGGCACCCGCCAGGCCGATGTCCAGCACCACCGGCAGCAACCGCGGTCGCATGCGTGTCGCGTCGTGATCGTGAGCGGCGAGGAACAACTCGTCGGCCAGTCGCAGGGTCGGCAGTCGGCCGCTTGTCATGTTTCCGCCATCCGCGCACGTACTCGGTACCGTCTGGCGCCAGACCTTCGGCCAGGAGTGCCGCCGGTGCAAGCATCACGCCCGAAGATGGCGATAATTCGCCCATTCGGACCAATGCCTGGTTAACTGACAGTGTCGATCGTGCGGCAATTCCGACAAGCCCGCCGACTGCCGCGGCCCAGCGGGCGCGCCTCCCCCGTGCGCAAGAGTCACTCTGTCCACAGAATCAGCCAACGACCGACACACTGACGCTCCCCGACCCCGCCGGGGACCCTCAACGATGCCCGAATGCCGAAGATCCTCACCCATCAGCCGGCTGGAGCATCGGAGCAGAGATGACCACCGTCAACGCCACAGTGACCACGCAACCCGACGGGCGGGTCGATCTGTCCGACCATTCCGCGATCAGGGACAGTCGCTTCTACAACGCCGAACTCGCACCGGTGCCCGTCGGCTTCCGCACGTGGAACACGTACAACTACGCGGCTCTGTGGATGGCGATGGCGTTCTGCATCCCCAGCTACACGCTTGCCGCCGGCCTGATCGCGTTCGGCATGAACTGGCTGCAGGCCTTCATGACGATCGCACTGGCGAACCTGATCGTCCTGGTCCCCGTGCTGCTCAACAGCCACGCAGGCACCAAGTACGGGATCCCCTTCCCGGTGTACGCGCGGGCCTTCTTCGGCATCCGCGGCGCCAACCTCGCCGCGATCCTGCGCGGACTGGTCGCCTGCGGCTGGTTCGGGGTGCAGACCTGGATCGGCGGCTCGGCGGTCAACGCCATCCTGGGGGTGCTGATCGGCGACACCTGGACCGGTGCCGCCGCCCTGTTCGGCAAGCCGTGGACGTTGTGGGCCTGCTTCCTCCTGTTCTGGGCGGTGCAGATCGGGCTGATCCTCCGCGGGATGAACACCGTGAAGTGGCTGGAGAACTGGTCGGCGCCGGTCCTGGCCATCGGCCTGACCGTGCTCGCCGTGTGGATCGTGAGCGAGGCGGGCGGCCTCGGCGTGATCCTGAGCCAGGAGTCCCAGCTGGGCTGGGGCGCGGACTTCTGGAAGGTCTTCGCACCTTCGCTGATGGGGATGATCGCGTTCTGGGCGACGTTGTCGCTCAACATCCCGGACTTCACCCGGTTCTCCAAGAGCCAGACCGGCCAGACCAAGGGCCAGATCTTCGGTCTGCCGACCAGCATGGCGTTCATCGCGATCCTGTCGATCATCATCACGTCGAGCGCGGTGGAGGTCTACGGCGAGCGGCTCGGCGAGAACGCCGCCAGCATCCTGTTCGACCCGGTCCAGCTGATCATCCAGTTCGACAGCAAGGTCGCGATCCTGATCGGCCTGGTGATCGTGATCGTCGCGACCGTGTCGACCAACCTGGCCGCCAACGTGGTCAGCCCGTCCTACGACTTCTCCAACGCCGTCCCCAAGCGGATCAGCTTCCGCACCGGTGGCCTGATCACCGGCGTCATCGGCGTGCTCATCTTCCCGTGGGTCCTGGTGGAGAGCCCGAACATCTACATCTTCGCGTGGCTGAACACCTATGGTGGACTGCTCGCCGCGGTCGCGGGCGTACTCGTCGCCGGGTACTGGATCCGGGCCCGCACGCATCTCGACGTCGCGGAGCTGTACGTCGAACGGGGCCGGTACTGGTTCAGCGGCGGGTGGAACATGCCGGCACTGATCGCCACCCTCGTCGGCGCGCTGCTCGCCGTCGGCGGCGCGTACTCCACGCTGGACGCCGATGGCGCGCGGACCGGGCCGTTCCCTCCCGACGGGCTCATCCCGTTCCTCAAGGGTCTCTACGATTACAGCTGGCTCGTCGGGTTCATCGCGGCTTTCCTCGTGTACATGGCGCTGACCGCGGGCCGGCGCAACGAACACGCGCGAACCGGTCAGCAGGCGGAAGGAGACAACTGATGTCCGAGATCGTCAGGGCGGCACTGGTCCAGCAGCGCTGGACCGGTGACAAGGAGTCGATGATCGCGAACGCGGTCACCCACATCGGTACCGCGGCATCGCAGGGCGCGCAGGTGGTGTGCCTGCAGGAACTGTTCTACGGGCCGTACTTCTGCCAGGTGCAGGACGCCGACTACTACTCCTACACCGAGCAGATCCCGGACGGCCCGACCACACAGCTCATGTGCGAGCTGGCCGACCAGCACGGGGTCGTGCTGGTCGTGCCGATGTACGAGCAGGAGCAGCCGGGTGTCTACTACAACACCGCGGCGGTGATCGACGCGGACGGGACCTACCTCGGCAAGCACCGCAAGAACCACATCCCGCAGGTCAAGGGGTTCTGGGAGAAGTTCTACTTCCGGCCGGGCAACCTCGGCTACCCGGTGTTCGACACCGCGATCGGCAAGATCGGCGTGTACATCTGCTACGAGCGGCACTTCCCGGAGGGCTGGCGCGCGCTCGGGCTCGGTGGCGCGCGGATCGTGTTCAACCCGTCCGCGACCTCGCGCGGGTTGTCGGAGTACCTGTGGCGGCTGGAGCAGCCCGCCGCGGCGGTGGCGAACGAGTACTTCGTCGGAACCATCAACCGGGTGGGCGTGGAACCGTTGGGTGACAACGACTTCTACGGCCAGTCGTACTTCGCGGACCCGCGTGGCCAGGTCGTGGGCGAGACCGCCTCCGACGGGGAGGAGGAGGTCATCGTGCGTGACCTCGACATGGGGCTGCTCACCGAGGTGCGCGACCTGTGGCAGTTCTACCGCGACCGCAGGCCCGACACGTACGACTCGCTGACCGGGGCGTGACGGTGGGCATCCTCATCAGGAACGGGACGGTCGTCAACGCCGATGGGACGCTCACGGCGGACGTGCTGGTGGAGGGCGAGAGGATCGCCGCCGTCGCCGCGCCCGGCGTGTTCACCGAGGCGGACACGGTCATCGAGGCCGACGGGAAGTACGTGCTGCCCGGCGGCATCGACGCCCACACCCACATGGAGATGCCGTTCGGCGGAACGTTCTCCGCCGACACGTTCTTCACCGGCACGCGGGCGGCCGCGTGGGGCGGCACGACGACCATCATCGACTTCGCCGTGCAGGTCAAGGGCACCTCGCTGTTGTCGACGCTGGACAAGTGGCACGAGAAGGCGGACGGGCACTGCGCCGTCGACTACGGCTTCCACATGATCGTCTCCGACGTCAACGACCAGTCGTTGAAGGAGATGGAGTCCTGCCTCGACGCGGGCGTGAACAGCTTCAAGATGTTCATGGCCTATCCAGGCGTGTTCTACGCGACCGACGGCGAGATCCTGCGCGCGATGCAGAAGGCGGCCGACATCGGCGGGACGATCATGATGCACGCCGAGAACGGCATCGCGATCGACGAGCTGGTGGCGCAGGCACTCGCGTCCGGGCGCACAGATCCGGTGGAGCACGGGCTGACCAGGCCACCGGAGCTGGAGGGCGAGGCGACGTCGCGGGCCATCCAGCTCGCGCGGGTGACCGGCGCGCCGCTCTACATCGTGCACCTGTCGGCGTCGCAGGCACTCGCCGCGGTGGCGGAGGCCCGCGACACCGGGCAGAACGTGTTCGCCGAGACGTGCCCGCAGTACCTGTACCTGTCCATCGAGGACCTGGCGAAGCCGGACTTCGAGGGGTCCAAGTACGTGGCGTCGCCGCCGCTGCGGCCCAAGGAGCACCAGGCGGACCTGTGGCGCGGCCTGCGCACCAACGACCTGTCGGTGGTGTCGACCGACCACTGCCCGTTCTGCTTCAAGGACCAGAAGGAGATGGGCCGCGGGGACTTCTCGAAGATCCCCAACGGGATCCCCGGTGTCGAGCACCGGATGGACCTGCTGCACCAGGGTGTCGTGGCCGGTGAGCTGTCGCTGCGCCGGTGGGTCGAGGTGTCGTCGGCGACGCCGGCGCGGATGTTCGGGCTGTACCCGCGCAAGGGTGTGATCGCGGCGGGCGCGGACGCGGACATCGTGGTGTACGACCCGGTCAAGCAGCACACGCTCGGCGTCGAGACCCACCACATGGCGGTGGACTACTCGGCGTACGAGGGCATGTCCATCACCGGCGGGGTTTCCACGGTGCTGTCGCGGGGTTCGGTGGTCATCGACGGCGGCGAGTTCCACGGGTCCGAGGGCCACGGGAAGTTCCTGTCGCGCGAGCTGTCGCAGTACCTCGTCTGAGTGAATAACTGATTGGGGTCGGCATGGACTTCGGTGTGGTGCTGCAGACGGACCCGCCCGCGTCGGCGGTCGTGGACCTGATGGTCTCGGCTGAGCAGCAAGGTTTCACGTACGGGTGGACATTTGACTCGGTCGTGTTGTGGCAGGAACCGTTCGTCATCTACTCGCAGATCCTCGCGTCGACGGAACGCCTGGTCGTCGGGCCGATGGTGACGAACCCGTCCACACGCGACTGGTCGGTGACCGCGTCACTCTTCGCAACGTTGAACGACATGTACGGCAACCGAACGGTGTGCGGCATCGGCCGCGGTGACTCCGCGCGACGGGTCATCGGGCAGAAGCCCGCGTCGTTGTCGGTGCTGCGTGATTCCATCCACGCGATCCGCGATCTCGCGGAAGGACGGGAGGTCTCACTTCATGGCGCACCGGTGCGGATTCCGTGGGTACGCGACGGGCGGCTGGAGGTCTGGATGGCCGCGTACGGCCCGAAGGCGCTCCAACTGGTCGGCGAGCACGCGGACGGTTTCATCCTGCAGACGGCCGATCCCGCGATCACGAAGTGGACGATCGACGCCGTTCGCGCCGCGGCCAGGGCCGCCGGGCGCGATCCGGGCGACATCACGATGTGTGTCGCGGCGCCCGCGTACGTCGGCGAGGACGTGGCGCACCAGCGCGACCAGCTGCGGTGGTTCGGCGGCATGGTGGGCAACCACGTGGCGGACCTGGTGGCCCGGTACGGCGAGTCGGGGCCGGTGCCCCATGAGCTGACCGACTACATCAAGGGCCGCGAGGGCTACGACTACGCGCACCACGGCAAGGCGGGCAACCCGTCGACGGACTTCGTCCCCGACGGGATCGTCGACCGCTTCTGTCTCGTGGGGCCCGCGTCGGCACACGTGGACCGGCTGACCGAGCTGGCGGAGCTGGGCGTCGACCAGTTCGCGCTGTACCTCATGCACGACCAGAAGGAGCAGACCCTGGCCGCGTACGGATCGGACATCATCCCGAAACTGACGGTGTGACAGGTCACAACACGGCCGGTCAGCACCACCATCGACGGATGCGCCAGGGTGACGAAGCTGCTGCGAAGCAGTTCCGGGTCCTGCCACTATCGTATCCGCGATCAGCCATCCTTTCGGGACCACGGTCAGTCGTGAGCCGCGCACTATGTATTTGTATGCTGCGCCACAAGAGACCACATGGGATGGGAAGCGTGACGACCAGCGATACGCCAGACGGCGAGGCCCCGCGGGCGATCGAGCTCGACCTCATGGTCGAGCTCGACTCCGAGGGACGCAGCGTGGGGGTCGAGAGGGAGACGCCGAACGACGAGGTCATCGAAGAGCCTTTCGACCCCGAGGAGATCGATGTCGCGACGCGCACGCCGACCATCGACCTGCTGCTATCCCGGCTTAGGCGTGGCGGCCTCGACCTCCAGCCGGACTTCCAGCGCCTGGCAGGCATATGGAAGCCACAAGCCCAGAGCCGTTTGATCGAGTCGATGTTGCTTCGCATCCCCCTTCCAACCTTCTATGCATCCGAGGTGGCGGACGAACAGTGGGTGGTGGTGGACGGAATCCAGCGGCTCACGGCCATCGCACGGTTTATTTCACCCGAGAGCATCCCGGCGGAAGCCCCTCTTACGCTGACCGGCCTGGAGTACCTGCGCCAGTACGACGGCAAGAGGTTCGACCAGTTACCCGGCCGACTACAAACCCGCCTCCTCGAAACCGAGGTCGTTCTGCATCTCATTCGATCCGGCACTCCCGAGCAGGTGATGTTCAACATCTTCGCCCGGATCAACACTGGAGGACGTCCACTGACTCGGCAGGAACTCCGTCATGCGCTACTTCCCGGACCCGCGCGCGATCTCCTGCGAAGACTGGCAGAGTCCAACGCGTACCGAGGGGCGACCCTCGGTACGGTGTCGCCCGCCCGCATGGACGACCGGGAAATGGTCCTCCGATTCCTGGCGTTCAGAATGACGAGTCCCTCGACCTACCGCCGCCAGGACTTCGACGAATTTCTGCGCGAAGCCATGCACAACATCAACCAGCTCGACGATGGACACATCGACCGCCTTGAGGTCGATTTCATCCGGGCAATGCACTGGGCGCAGCGAATTTTCGGTGAGCATGCTTTCAGGAAGTACCACTACGGCCAAACACGACGTTCACCGATAAACAAGGCGCTATTTGAAGCCATCTCCGTCAATCTTGCTCAACTGGACAACCATGCTTTGAGGACGTTGTCGACGCGTCGCGAACTGATTCTGAACGAGATATCCACACTCCTTGACCATGTACCGTTCGACCGGGCGATCTCAGTGGGCACGGGTGACGTTGCCAAGGTACACATGCGGTTCGCAGAAATCGAGAATATGCTAACCAGGTGTAGCCAATGATCGAGCAGCTACACGTAACCAACTTCAAGGCGTTTGCGTCAGCGAAAATTGCACTAGCCCCGTACACGCTGCTGTCCGGCTTGAACTCCACCGGAAAGAGCACGGTCCTCCAAGCGATAGCTCTTCTTCGGCAGTCACAGGAGGCTCTCACCGAGCACGACGGCGGCCTGCTTCTCAATGGCGACCTTGTCGAACTGGGCACCGGCCAAGATGTCCTACACGAGAATTACGTGTCAGAGCACGCAGAGCCCACCATCTCCATTTCTGTTCGTACGGATTCGGATTCGTATTCCTGGTCCGCCAGGTATGAACGTGAAGCCGACCTTCTTAAACTAATCTCCAGTGCCGACCTTGGTAACCTTTCCTCGATATTTGGCACCGGCTTCCAGTACCTGCGAGCGGACCGGATCACACCGGCCGTCACGTACCCGCGGTCCCACGACATCGCAATCCGGCGCGGCTTCCTCGGCGCACGGGGCGAACACACAATCAACTACCTCCGCCACTTCCAGGACGAACCAGTCAAGGATCGCCGACTTCAGCATCCGCACGCCAGGTCGAGGCGACTGCTCGACCAGGCGGAAGCCTGGATGCAGGACATCTGCCCCGGCGTGAACCTGCAAGCCGACGCAGTGGAGTCCACCGACCTCGTGCGCCTGAGCTTCCGTTTCGGGACTGCTGGTCTGTCGTCGAGCAACCGTTACCGACCTACGAACGTCGGCTTCGGCCTGACCTACGTCCTCCCAGTGATCGTCGCTTGCCTGACCGCACGCCCGGGCGGCCTGATCCTTCTCGAGAACCCTGAAGCACACCTGCACCCTCGCGGCCAGACAGCCATGGCAGCATTGACCTGCGCCGCCACAGCCGCAGGCGCGCAGGTCATCGTCGAAACCCACAGCGACCACGTCCTCAACGGAGCGCGCCTCTCCGTCAAACGGGGCCTGATCCACTCAAACGACATCCTGTTGCACTTTTTTCGCCGTGGAGACAACGGCGCGACCGAGATCGTGTCTCCGGACGTCGGCCCCGACGGAATGGTCTCAGAATGGCCGGAGGGGTTCTTCGACGAATGGGACAGGCAACTGGACCAGCTTCTTGACTGAACCGCATATCGAGAGGATCGTTCGTTGTCAGTTCTGCTCTTCCTGAACGAGCTGTCGTGTGCGACCAACACGCCAGCACGCGAAGTCGGGCAAGCGATGACCGAATTCGTGGAGGTGGTGCGGAAGATACGACGAATCCGGCAAGACATAGCCCTGGTTACACACGTTAGGTTCAATTCGATCCAGTTGGCTGATGACTTCTACATAAGCCAGTGGATCTCGGCAGAACCAGCAAACCGCGATCGTTGGCGCTTCATCAGGGCGATCGAGAACCGGGCGCCGTTCCGGTCTGTCACGCCGGACGGTTCCGGCTATTTGGAGTACCGACACGACGACCGCCCTGCCGAAGGGCTCGGTGGGGCACACCTGCTCGACTCTGTCGCACTCAGCCTTCCTGTAGCCGAACCATGGAACCACGCCTCGATCGTGATCACCCGGTCGACATTGACCGAAGATGATTCCGGTGACCTGGCAGTGGTCGACGATGAGGTTTTCGTACGCCACATCGCAACTGCGGAACATGCGGACCAACACCATGGCTGGCTTCAGCACGAGGGGCAACACAAGCTCCGTTCTTGCCGCGCCATCTGGGAGAACAGGGGTGAATTTTTCCCCCATCTGACCTTCCTGCCGCGCGTCAAAGCCGACTTCGATGCATGCGGTCAGGACTGGGTGCACCCCATCGCCAAACTGCTTTCCAGCATGGAGCGCGCAGTGGCCAATTGGTCGCCCAACAATGCCGCCTCACCGGAATGGCAAACGAAAGTCACCGGCGAGTCCATGAGCCGCCAGGAGCTGTGTCGTTTCACGGACATCGACGGGATGCCACGAGTGTTCGGACTCCACGGCCGATTCACGCCAGGTCCTGGCCGCATCTACTTTCGGCTGGTCCCTGAGAATGGCACGGCGAGAATCGCTTACATCGGACGAAAGCTAGGGGCGTGACGCCATAGTCGCGCTGTCACCCCGCGAGAGGCGCAGTACCAGCAGCCCGCCGATCCCCGGCACCAACGCCAGCACCTTCGCCGCCCCGGACGCGGCCGGGTCGCGCAGTGTCGCGACCACGACCACCAGGTAGGCCATCCCGTGTACCGGCCCACCGAGCGAGGTGATCACCGGCAGGTGGACGGTCACCAGGTTCGCCAGCAGCACCACCAGCGACACGCACTCCACCACCGCGGCCATGCAGAACATCGCGTTCACACCCCCGTCGTGGAGCCGGGCCGGACGATCATCAGGACCGTGACCGTCGTCCACAGCAGGTTGAAGATCCCGGTGTGCATGGCGAGCCGCCCGCTCGGTGCCGACTCGGCGAGGAGGCGCTCCTGGCCGGGCAGCATCAGGAACACCAGCACCGCGGCCGCCGCGGCGGTCAGGCCGATCGACGTGATCAGCCACGCGTCGCCGAGCACCCCCAGGGCGCTCGCGGTGGCCAGCCCGAACAGCGGGACGGCGATGCCGATCCGGGCATAGACCCGGCAGATCCGGTGCAGCAGCGCGAGGTGCTCGGCCCTTCCACGCCGGAGGGCCGGGGGGAACATGCTGGCCGCGACGGCGACGGGGCCGACGGCCAGGATCGCCGCGATGACATGCAGAGACAACAGGACCTTGGTCACGACGCGACGCTAACCACGACACGACCACCCGGAAATCGGCAAGAATGACAACCACCAACGGATTCTCGCCACCGCCTCCGAGGAGTCCCATGCACACCGTGGCCGTGCTCGCGCTGGCCGACGTGATCACCTTCGACCTGGCCACGCCGGTGCAGGCGTTCAGCTTCGCCAGGCTGCACGACGACCACCCCGCCTACCGGGTCCTGGTCTGCGGCGCGGGCCCGGTCAGGACCGACGTGTTCACCATCCAGCCGGAGTGGGGCCTCGACGCGCTGGCCGGTGCCGACACGATCGTCGTGCCGGGGCGGATGGAGCCGGACGCGCCGGTCCCGGCCGAGGTCGCCGCCGCGCTGCGGACCGCGGCGGCCAAGGGCACCCGCATCGCGTCGATCTGTGTCGGCGCGTTCGTCCTCGCCGCCGTCGGCCTGCTCGACGGGCTGCGTGCCACCACGCACTGGCTCGGCGCGGCGGAGCTGGCGAAGCGGTACCCGCGGATCGACGTCGACCCGAACGTCCTCTACGTCGACAACGGCCAGATCCTGACCTCCGCCGGTGCGGCCGCCGGGCTGGACCTGTGCCTGCACATGATCCGCCGCGACCACGGGTCCGCCGTCGCCGCCGACGCGGCGCGCCGATCGGTCATGCCGCTCGAACGGGAGGGCGGGCAGGCACAGTTCATCGTCCACGACCAGCCGCCGGCACCGAGGGGCGCCGCGCTGGAACCACTGCTGACCTGGCTGGAGGCCAACGCGGACGAGGACCTGACGCTCGCCGGCATCGCCGCGCGCGCCGGCATGAGCACCCGCACCCTCAACCGCCGCTTCCGTGAACAGACCGGCACGACGCCGCTGCAATGGCTGCACCGGGCACGCGTCCGGCGGGCCCAGTACCTGCTGGAACACACCACCCACCCGGTCGACCGGATCGCGGGCGAGGTCGGCTTCGGCTCCCCGACCGCGTTCCGCGAACGGTTCCGGCGCGTCGTCGGCACCAGCCCGCACGCCTACCGCGCTGCCTTCGCAACGAACGGCTGACAATCGGGCCGAGCACGCAACGAAGCGGCGCTGGACGCAACAGTCTGCGGATGAAACACCCGGAAACCGGCCTTAACCTGTTCACATGTCGATGACTGCTGCCGATCTCATCGCGCTCGACGAACAGTGGAGCACGCACAACTACCACCCGTTGCCTGTGGTGATCGCCGAGGCGGAGGGCGCGTGGGTCACCGACGTGCACGGCAAGAGATACCTGGACTTCCTCGCCGGCTACTCGGCGCTGAACTTCGGTCACCGCCATCCCGACCTGGTGGCCGCGGCGGTCGAGCAGCTCGGCCGGGTCACGCTGACCAGCCGTGCCTTCCACCACGACCAGCTCGGCCCGTTCTGCCAGGAGCTGGCGGAGCTGACCGGCACCGAGATGGTGCTGCCGATGAACTCCGGCGCCGAGGCGGTCGAGTCGGCGCTCAAGATCGCGCGCAAGTGGGCCTACCAGGTCAAGGGTGTGCCCGACGGCGCGGCGGAGATCGTCGTCGCCGGGTCGAACTTCCACGGCCGCACCACCACGATCGTCTCCTTCTCCACCGACGACACCGCCCGTAACGACTTCGGGCCGTTCACGCCGGGCTTCGTGGTCGTCAAGTACGGCGACGCACAGGCACTCGAGGCGGTGCTCACCCCGCACACGGCCGCGGTGCTGATCGAGCCGGTGCAGGGCGAGGCCGGGGTGCTGACCCCGCCGGCCGGCTACCTGCGTGAGGTGCGCCAGCTGTGCACCGACAACAACGTGCTGTTCATCGCCGACGAGATCCAGGCAGGTCTTGGCCGGACCGGGACGCTGTTCGCGTGCGAGCACGAGGGCGTGACCGCGGACCTGTACACGCTGGGCAAGGCCCTCGGCGGCGGGATCATGCCGGTGTCGGCGGTGGTCGGCAGGCGCGACGTGCTCGGCGTCCTGCGGCCGGGTGAGCACGGCTCGACGTTCGGCGGCAACCCGCTCGCCTGCGCGGTCGGCCGGGCGGTGCTCCGGCTGCTGCGCGACGGCGACTTCCTGTCCAGGTCGGTGACGCTGGGCGCCCACCTGCACACCCGGCTCGCCGAGCTGATCGGCCACGGTGTCGCCGACGTGCGGGGCCGCGGCCTGTGGGCGGGTGTCGAGATCGCGCCGGGCGGCCGCACCGCCCGCGAGGCGAGCGAGGAGCTGATGGCCCGCGGTGTCCTGTGCAAGGAAACGCACGACACGACGCTGCGGATCGCGCCGCCGCTGATGATCTCGCAGGCGGACCTGGACCGCGGCATCGACACGATCGCGGCGGTACTGACCCGCTGACCGCACGGCACCCCCGACTGCCCTGAAAGACGCTTTCGAGACGCCCGACGTCCCGAAAGCGTCTTTCAGGGCAGCGGTCTACCGGTTTACAGCGGCCGTGACGCGGGGCTATTCTGCAAGAACTTTCAGCAGTTTGCGCAAAGTCTCCCGGCGAGCGGGCGAGCAGCGGTGAACCGCTCGCTCGCCGGGTCCATGACCGGCTCAACGAGGAGACCAGAATGGAACGACGACGTGCCGGGGGCCCGGGGGTCGCTCCCCGGAGATCACTGTTGCGCACGGCCGCTCTGTCGGCCGTGGCTGTCCTGTGCGCGACCGGGCTCGTCACCACCTCGGCCAACACGGCGGCGGCGGACACCGGAGTCCCCAACGGGGACGTCATCGCGAACCTGTGGTCCTGGAACTGGCGTTCCGTGGCCAGGGAGTGCACCGACCACCTCGACCCCGCCGGGTACGGCGCGGTGTGGGTCGCCCCGCCAGCCGAGTCGCTCAAGCACCCGAGCGGCGTGTGGTGGGACGTCTACCAGCCCTACTCCTACAAGCTGAACAGCCGGTTCGGCACCCGGGCCGAGTTCGCGTCGATGATCGGCACCTGCCACGCGGCGGGCATCAAGGTGTACACCGACGCGGTGGTCAACCACACCGCCGCGCAGACCGGCACCGGCTACGACGGCACGGTGCTCGGCGACAAGTACGACCCGCCGATGTACGACCGGGGCGAGTACAACGTCGACGTCTGCGACCGCGACATCGCGAACTGGTCCGATCTGTGGGAGGTCCAGCACTGCGAACTGCTCGACCTGCCGGACCTCGACACGAGTGACCCCGGGGTGCGCGGCAAGCTCGCCGGTTACCTCAACTCCCAGCTGGCACTGGGCGTCGACGGTTTCCGCGTCGACGCCGCGAAGCACATCCCCGCCGCGCAACTGGCGGATGTGGTGGCAAGGCTGAACAACACGACCTCCGGTGCGCGCCCGTACGTGTTCCACGAGGTGTTCCCCGGCCAGCCGCCGTCGCCCGGTGACTACTACGGCAGCGGCGACGTGCTCGACTTCACCTACGGCGACAAGCTGAAGTCCGCGTTCCGGGGCGACATCACGTCGCTGTCGTCGTTCGGGCAGGGACTGTTGCCCGCGGCCAACTCGGTGTCGTTCGTGACCAACCACGACACCGAGCGCGACGGGCGGCACCTCACGTACAAGGACGGCGCGACCGCGGTGCTCGCGAACGTGTTCCAGCTGGCGTACAAGCACACGACACCGACGGTGTACGCGGGCTTCGAGTACTCGGACCCGCAGGGCGCGCCGCCGAACTCGGGCGGGTTCGTCACGGACACCAACTGTGGCAACGGCTGGTACTGCCTCAACCGCGACCGGGCGGTGACCGGCATGGTGGCGTTCCACAACGCGGTCGGTGCCGCGGCGGTGGCGAACTGGCAGTCGCCGAGGTCGAACGTGATCGGTTTCAGCCGCGGCTCGGCCGGTTTCGTGGCGATCAACAACAGCGGCGGCGCGTACACGGGTTCGTTCGCCACGGGCATGCCCGACGGCTCGTACTGCAACGTGATCACGGCGTGTGCGAACCAGGTGACGGTGTCCGGCGGCCGGGCGACGGTGCCGGTACCCGCGAAGTCGGCGGTCGCGTTCCACATCGGCGGCGGCACGCAGAACCCGGGTCAGGTCAGCGCTTCGTACACGGTGCAGGCCGAGACCGCCTTCGGGCAGAACGTGTTCGTCGTGGGCAACGTCCCGGAGCTGGGTTCGTGGAACCCGGCGAACGCGGTGCCGCTGACGACGAACTCGTCGACGTACCCGCGCTGGGACGGCGCCGGGGTGCTCCCCGCGAACACGAACATCGAGTACAAGTTCGTGATCAGGCAGGACGGGCAGCCCGTGCTCTGGGAGACGGGAGCGAACCGGACCATGCGCACCGGTTCGAGCGGCACGGTGACGGTGGACGGCGGCTGGTTCCGCCGCTGAGGTGAGCCCCCGCTCGCCCGGCCCATTCACAGCACAACCAGTGCCGTGAATGGGCCGTTCAGGGCGCCCGACGCCCTGAACGCGCCTTTCACGGCACCAAAGCCAGGGCACCCCCGATGGTGGTGTAAGCCCACTCGAAAGGGGCTCCTGCCATCCCGTCGGCCTGGCAACGCCCGATCACGCCGCGTACCCGACCCGACCGGCACCGACCACCATCTAACGTGATCTGGCCGCCGTCGAACCGCGTACCACCAGTTCCGGCATGAACACGAACTCCGCGTGCGGGGCGGGGGTGCCGCCGATCTCCTCGAGCAGCGCGTTGACCGCGGCCTGCCCCATCGCCTCCACCGGCTGCCGCAGCGTGGTCAGGGGCGGGTCGGCGAACACGATCAGTGGCGAGTCGTCGAACCCCACCACCGACACGTCCGACGGCACCGAGAGGCCGCGCTGCCGTGCGGCGCGGATCGCGCCGAACGCCATCAGGTCGCTGCCGCACACGATCGCCGTGCACTCCTTGTCCAGCAACGCCGACGCGGCCGCCTGCCCGCCCTCCACAGTGAACAGCGAGTGCTGCACGAACTCCTCGGCCTGCTCCGCGGTGTAGGGCAGCGCGGTCCGCATGTGCTGTACGAACCCCTCGATCTTCCGCAGCACCGGCACGAACCGCCTCGGCCCGATCGCCAGGCCGATCCGCTCGTGGCCAAGCTCCGCGAGGTGCGACACCGCCAGCCGCATCGCGGCGCGGTCGTCGGTGGACACGAAGGGCGCGGACACCTTCTCCGTGTACCCGTTGATCATCACGAACGGCACGCCGCGGCCCGCGAGCTTCACGTACCGGTCCATGTCCGCGGTCGAGTCGGCGTGCAGGCCCGACACGAAGATGATCCCCGTGACGCCGCGTTCGACGAGCAGCTCGGTCAGCTGGTCCTCCGTCGACCCGCCGGGGGTCTGCGTGCACAGCACCGGCGTGTAGCCGCGTGATGTCAGCACCTGCTCGATCACCTGTGCGAGCGCCGGGAAGATCGGGTTCGACAGCTCCGGGGTGATCAGCCCGATGAGGCCCGCGCTGCTGCGTTCCCGCAGCCGGGGCGGGCGTTCGTAGCCGAGGACGTCCATGGCGGCGACCACGGCCTGCCGCGTCGCCGCCGACACGCCCGCCTTGCCGTTCATCACCCGGCTGACCGTCGCCTCACTGACACCCGCCTGCGTCGCTATGTCACTGAGACGGGCGGTCACACCTGACGACTCTAGGCGAGCCACCTCATTCCTCCCACCACAACACGGTGTCCGGGGGCAGCACGACCTCGCCGTCGAGCCCGTAGTACGACGACGCGAGCAGCACCGGGCCGGGGTCGGGCAGCCGCACCACCGACTGGCTCAGGTTCGCGAGGCAGTGGAAGGAGCCGCGGCGGAAGTGCAGCACGTCCACGGGCGCGGCCACCCACTCGAACGACCCGAACGCCAGCCTGCCGCGCAACCGCAGGGCCGCTCGGTACAGCGAGAGCATCGACTCCGGCGAGGTCTGCTGCTCGGCGACGGCGAGCTTGGCCCACGACTCCGGCTGCGGCAGCCACGCCGGGCCGGGACCGAAGCCGAGCGAGGGGCCGGTGCTGGTCCACGGGATCGGCACCCGGCAGCCGTCGCGGCCGCGGTCGGTGTGCCCCGAACGCTCCCACACCGGGTCCTGGAGCACCTCGTCCGGCAGGTCCAGCACCTCCGGCAGCCCCAGCTCCTCGCCCTGGTAGACGTACGCGGACCCGGGCAGCGCCAGCATCAGCAGTGCCGCAGCCCGCGCCCTTCTGCGACCGGTCTCGCCGCCGCCGTAGCGGGTCACGTGCCGCACCACGTCGTGGTTCGACAGCACCCACGTCGCGGGTGTCCCGGTCGCGAGCGACGCGTCGATGACCGCGCGCAGCGGCTCCGCCGCCCAGTCGGTCTTGAGGAAGTGGAAGTTGAACGCCTGGTGCAGCTCGTCAGGGCGCAGGTAGCGGGCGGTCCGCTCGGGGCTCGGCGCCCACGCCTCGGCCACCGCCATCCGGTCGCCGTCGTAGGAATCGAGCACCCGGCGCCACTCGCGGTAGATGTCGTGCACGCCGTCCTGGTCGAAGTACGGCAGCGGCGCCGAGCCGAGCAGCGCGCTCTGGCCGGGCCGGCCCACGTCGGGCAGCCCCTCGGCCTTCACCATCCCGTGGGCCACGTCGACGCGGAACCCGTCGACGCCGAGGTCCAGCCAGAACCGCAGGATGTCGAGGAACTCCGCGCGCACCTCCTGGTTGTCCCAGTTCAGGTCCGGCTGCTCTGGCGCGAACAGGTGCAGGTACCAGTCGCCGTCCTCCGTGCGGGTCCACGCCGGGCCGCCGAAGACCGACTCCCAGTCGTTGGGCGGCGCGTCCCCCTTCCCCTGCCGGAAGACGTACCGGTCCTTCATGCCCTGCTGGAACCACTCGTGCCGGTCGCTGGTGTGGTTGGGGACGATGTCGACGATGACCCGCAGCCCGAGCGCGTGCGCGTCGGCGACCAGGCCCTTCGCGTCGTCGAGGGTGCCGAACAGCGGGTCGACCCCGCGGTAGTCGGCGACGTCGTAGCCGCCGTCGGCCATCGGCGAGGCGTAGAACGGGGTCAGCCACACCGCGTCGACGCCGAGGTCGGCAAGGTAGGGCAGCCGTGAGCGCACGCCCGGCAGGTCACCGACGCCGTCGCCGTCCGCGTCGGCGAAGCTGCGGACGTACACCTGGTAGATGACGGCGTCTCGCCACCACTCCTGATTCATGAGTGACATGTAAAACCTTGCAGGGGCTTTCAGCAAGCCCAAGCCATTGCCATGCCCCGATGGGCTACCTAGCATTCATCGTCGAAGCGGTTCGACACGGAGCGAAGCTTGCGGAGCGACCGATGGGCACAGCCAAGATCGAGGACGTCGCCAGGCACGCTGGGGTCGCCCCCAGCACGGTGTCGTACGTGCTGTCCGGCAAGCGGTCCATCACCCAGGAGACCCGCAGGCGGGTGCTCGCCAGCATCAGGGCGCTGGGCTACCAGCCGCACGCCGGGGCCAGGGCACTCGCGTCCAACCGCAGCAACGTGGTCGCGCTGGTGGTGCCGCTGCGCACCGGCATCCACGTGCCGGTGATCATGCAGTTCGCGACCTCGGTCGTCATCGCGGCCCGCGAGCACGACCACGACGTCCTGCTCCTGACCCAGAACGAGGGCGAGGCCGGGCTGCGGCGCGTGGCGGGCACGTCGATGGTCGACGCGATCATCGTCATGGACGTCGAGCTGCACGACCCCAGGATCCCGGTGCTGAAGGACCTGGGCCGGCCGGCCGTGCTGATCGGCTTCCCCGCCGACACCGACGGCCTGACCTGCATCGACCTCGACTTCACCGCGGCGGGCGCGGCGTGTGTCGATCACCTCGCGGAGCTGGGCCACCGCAGGGTCGCGCTGGTCGGGTCGCCACCCGAGGTCTACGAACGGGAGACCGGGTTCGCCTCCCGCACCACGGCCGGGTTCACCGAGGCCGCGGCACGGCACGGTGTCGCCGCCAGCGTGCACGCGTGCGAGGCCACGCAGGCCGGTGCCCAGAAGGTGGCCGCGGAACTGCTGGCCGAGCATCCCGATCTCACCGCCGTCGTCGTCCACAACGAACCCGTCGTCGCACCGCTGCTCGCCGCGTTCCGCGAGGCCGGCCGGTCGGTGCCCGACGACCTGTCGGTGGTGGCGATCTGCCCCGACGAGCTCGCCGAGTACACCATGCCCGCGCTGACCTCCGTGGCCATCCCGGCCGAGGAGGTCGGGCGGCAGGCGGTCGGGCTGCTGATGGCGAAGCTGACCAGCCGTCAGGTGCCCGACGCGACACTGCTCCCCCCGCGACTGACCGTCCGAGCCAGCACCAGCGTCCCCAGGTAGCCACTCCCACTCCCCCACCCATCCGGCAGGCACGTCGTCGAAGCGATTCGACAGACGGGAGGAACAACGATGTTCAAACCAGGAAAGGCCCTGATCGCGGTACTCGCGCTGGCCGTGCCGTTGCTCGCGGCCTGCGGCGACGACGCGGGCGGCGACCAGGACGAGCTGCGCCTGTGGCACTACGAGGGCCCGGACAGCGCGATGGGCAAGGCGTGGGCCGCGGCGATCGAGGAGTTCGAGCGCACCCATCCCGGCGTGCGGGTGACGTTCGAGGAGAAGGGCTTCGAGCAGATCCAGAAGAACGCGCAGATGGTGCTGAACTCCGACGAGGCGCCGGACCTCATGGAGTACAACAAGGGCAACGCGACCGCCGGCCTGCTGTCCAGGCAGGGGCTGCTGACCGACCTGTCCGCCGAGGTCACCGAGCGCGGCTGGGACAAGCTCCTCAGCGAGAGCCTGCAGACCACGTGCAAGTACGACGAGCGCGGCGTGATGGGCGGCGACAAGTGGTTCGGCGTCCCGAACTACGCCGAGTACACGATGGTGTACTACAACAGGGACCTGTTCGCGCAGCACGGCGTCGAGGTGCCGGAGACGTTCGACGACCTGGTCGCGGCGATGGACCGGTTCGTGGCCGCCGGGGTCACGCCGCTGTCGGTCGGCGGCAAGGAGTACCCGGCGCAGCAGCTGCTCTACCAGCTCGCGCTGTCCAGGGCGGACACCGAGTGGGTGGACAACCTCCAGCAGTACAAGGGCGACGTCGACTTCCACGACGAGGCGTGGACCTACGGCGCCGAGACGTTCGCCGACTGGGTGCGCAAGGGCTACATCGGCGAGGACGCGGCCGGCATCGACGCGGAGAGCATGGGTGTCGCGTTCATGTCCGGCAAGTTCCCGATCATGATGTCCGGCTCGTGGTGGTACGGCCGGGTCCAGTCGACGGTGAAGTTCGACTGGGACACCGCGCTGTTCCCCGGCAGCGACCTGGCACTGGGCTCCAGCGGCAACCTCTGGGTCGTGCCGCAGGGTTCGGAGAACAAGGACCTCGCGTACGACTTCATCGACATCACCATGCAGAAGGCGAACCAGGAGCTGCTCGGCAACTCCGGTGGCATCCCGGTGGCGGCCGACCCGGCGGCGATCACCGACGAGAAGAGCAAGCACCTCATCGAGGACTACCAGACGCTGGTGGACCGCGACGGGCTCGGCTACTACCCGGACTGGCCCGCGCCCGGCTACTACGACGTGCTGGTTTCCGCGACGCAGAAGCTGATCAACGGCTCGGCGTCGCCGCACGAGGTCCTGGCCGAGCTGGCCGGACCCTACGAGGAGAACCTCGCCAATGTCGGTGGCTGAGAAAAGCCCCGAACGACGCCTTCGGGACGCTGAACGTCCCGAAAGCGTCGTTCGGGGCACTCGCCGAAGGCGCGGCGGGGGGCGGGGGTATCTCCCCTACCTCGTGCCGGGGGTGCTGCTGTTCGCCGCGGTGATCGCGGTGCCGCTGGTGATGAACGTCGGCATCAGCTTCACCAGGTGGCAGGGCGTCGGCGAACCTGACTGGGTCGGGTTCGACCAGTACCGGAAGCTGTTCGCGGACGAGACGTTCTGGATCTCCTTCCGCAACAACGCGGCGCTGATCCTCGCCATGGCGGTCGTCCCGACGTTCGTCGGGCTGCTGCTCGCCACCGCGCTGTTCGACGTGGTGGCCAAGCGCAACCCGCGCACCACCACGGCGTTGCGGGCCGCGTTCTACCTGCCGCAGGTGCTCCCGGCAGTGGTCGCGGGCGTGGTGTGGGGCTGGATCCTGCACCCCGAGCACGGGTCGGCGAACGAGTTGCTCCGGTTCCTCGGGCTCGGCTCGTGGACGCAGAACTGGCTCGGCGACGAGAAGACCGCGCTGTTGTCGGTGATGTTCGTGCTGGTGTGGATCCAGATCGGCTACCCGCTGGTGATCTTCATGGCCGGGCTGCAGCGCGTCGACCCGCAGCTGTACGAGGCGGCGGCGCTCGACGGGGCGTACTGGTGGCAGCGGCTGTGGTCGGTAACCGTGCCGCAGATCCGGCAGGAGATCTTCGTCGTACTGCTGACCTGCACGATCGCGGCGCTCAAGTCGTTCGACAAGATCTTCGTGCTGACCCGCGGCGGGCCGGGCGGGTCGACGAACACCCCGGCGTACTTCTCGTTCCAGAACTTCTTCGAGAAGGCCAACGTCGGCTACGGCGCCGCGATCGCGACGGTGCTGACCGCGATCATCGGCACGCTCGCCTTCGGGTTCCTGCGCCTGCAGAACCGGGAGGAGCCATGAGCGGAGCTCGCGCAGCGGATCATCGACACGCCCGCGGACTCGTCGTCGCCGTGCTCGCCGTCCTCGCGGCGCTGACGTTGTTCCCGTTCCTGCTGGTGGCGCTCAACGCGTTCAAGTCGCCGCGGGACTACACGGCGAACGGCCCGCTGGCACTTCCGGACGCCCTGTACTTCCAGGGCGTAGTGGACTTCTGGGTCCGCGTCGACTTCGGCACGAAGTTGTTCAACAGCACGGTGATCGCCGGTTCGGTCGCGGTGCTCGCGGTACTGGTGTCGGTCCTCACCGCGTACGCGCTCGGCATCGGCCGGGTCAAGGGTCGCATGTGGATCGTCGCGGTCTTCCTGCTGGCGAACCTGATGCCGCAGGAGGCGCTCGTCTACCCCCTGTACTTCCTCGCGAAGGAGGTCGGCCTCTACGACACGAAGCTCGCGGTGATCATCATCTTCACCGCGATCCAGGCCGCGTTCGGCACCTACCTGCTGTCCTCGGTGCTCTCGACGTTCCCGCGCGAGATCGTCGAGGCGGCCAGGATCGACGGCGCGAACCGCTGGCAGGTGCTGTGGCGCGTGGTCGTGCCGATCAGCTGGCCGACGCTGTCGGTGCTGCTGGTGTTCTTCTTCATCTGGACGTGGAACGAGTTCTTCCTCCCGATGATCATGCTGGTCTCCAACGACAACCAGACGGTCCCGGTCGCACTCGGTGTGCTGCAGGGGCAACGGCTCATGGACGCCACCGCGCAGAGCGCGTCGGCCCTGCTCGGGATCATCCCGGCGGTGGTGTTCTTCCTGATCTTCCAACGGACATTGACACGGGGCATCGCGGTGGGAGCGGTCAAGTGAGCGGAGCTTGCGGAGTGAACCAACTGGACACGGGCCGTCACGGAGCCTGCGAGGGGACGGCGGCATGAAGTTCACGGACGGGCACTGGCTGATGCGCACGGGTGTCACGCCCGCCTACCCCGTCGAGGTGCTCGACGTGGCGGACACCCCGGAGGGGCTGCGGATCCTGGCCCCCACCTACGCGGTGCGCAACCGGCGGGACCTGCAGAGCGGTGCGGTGCTGACCGTCGACCTCACCTCGCCGATGCCGGACGTGGTCGGCGTGCGGGTCACCCACCACGCGGGCGGCGCCACGAAGTCACCGCGGTTCGAGCTGTTCCCGTCCGGCCCGCAGGCGACCACCTCGGTCGACGACCGGACCGCCACGCTGACCTCGGGCGCGTTGTCGGTACGGGTGCACAGGAACCCGTGGCGGCTGGAGTTCGTCGCGGCCGGCCGGGTGCTCACGTCCAGCGGTGAGCACGACCTCGGCCTGATGTCCACACCGGACGGTCCGCACGTGCGGGAGCGGCTGAACCTCGGCGTCGGCGACGCCGTGTACGGCATGGGTGAGCGGTTCGGCCCGATCGCCAGGAACGGCCAGGTGGTCGACATCTGGAACGCCGATGGCGGCACGAGCAGCGAGCAGGCGTACAAGAACGTGCCGTTCTTCCTCACCAACGCCGGCTACGGCGTGTTCGTGAACCACCCTGGGCCGGTGTCGTTCGAGGTCGGGTCCGAGGACGTCTCGAAGGTGCAGTTCAGCATCGAGGGCCAGACCATGCAGTACTTCGTGATCCACGGGCCGACCCCGAAGGAGATCCTCGCGAAGTACACCGCGCTCACCGGCAGGCCCGCGCTGCCGCCCGCGTGGTCGTTCGGGCTGTGGCTGTCGACGTCGTTCAACACCGACTACGACGAGGCCACGGTCACCTCGTTCATCGAGGGCATGGCGGAGCGGGACCTGCCGCTGTCGGTGTTCCACTTCGACTGCTTCTGGATGCGGGAGCTGTCGTGGTGCGACTTCGAGTGGGACCCGAAGACCTTCCCCGACCCGCGCGGGATGCTGGCGAGGCTCAAGGCACGCGGCCTGAAGGTGTGCGTGTGGATAAATCCCTATGTCGCGCAACGCTCCGTGTTGTTCGAGGAGGGCAGGGCACGCGGCTACTTCCTGAAGCGGCCCGGCGGTGACGTGTGGCAGTGGGACCTGTGGCAGCCGGGCCAGGCGGTCGTGGACTTCTCCAACCCGGAGGCCCGCGAGTGGTACGCGGCCAAGCTCGACGCGTTGCTGGACATGGGGGTCGACTGCTTCAAGTCCGACTTCGGCGAGCGGATCCCGACCGACGTCGAGTACTTCGACGGGTCCGATCCCGTCGACATGCACAACTACTACACCTACCTCTACAACAAGACGGTGTTCGACCTGCTGCGCAAGCGGCGCGGCGAGCGGGACGCGGTCGTGTTCGCCAGGTCGGCGACGGTCGGCACGCAACAGTTCCCCGTGCACTGGGGCGGGGACAACCTCTCAACGCCGCAGTCGATGGCCGAGTCGCTGCGCGGCGGACTGTCGCTGACGATGTCGGGTTTCGGCTACTGGAGCCACGACATCGGCGGGTTCGAGGGCACCCCGGAGGCGTGGCTGTTCAAGCGGTGGATCGCGTTCGGACTGCTGTCCTCGCACAGCCGTCTGCACGCGAACTACTCCTACCGCGTGCCGTGGGCGTTCGACGAGGAGGCCGTCGACGTGCTGCGGCGCTTCACGAAGCTCAAGGCGACGCTGATGCCCTACCTGTACCAGGCGGCGAGAACCGCGCATCTGACCGGTGTTCCGATGATGCGTGCGATGGTCGTCGAGTTCCCGGACGACCCGGCCTGCACACACCTCGACCGCCAGTACATGCTCGGCCCGGACCTGCTGGTGGCGCCCGTGTTCCGGGAGGACGGGGTGGTCGACTACTACGTCCCCGCCGGGGAATGGACCCGTTTCCTGACCGGTGGGACCGTGACCGGGCCGCGCTGGGTCCGGGAGACCCACGACGTCGACAGCGTGCCGCTGCTGGTCCGGCCGGGCGCGGTGCTCCCCGTCGGCGCGGTCGACGACCGGCCCGACTACGACTACGCCGACGGCGTCACCCTGCACGTGTACGGCCTGGCCGACGGTTCGCCGGTGACGACGGTCGTCCCCACGGTGTCCGGCGACGTCGCCGTCACCTTCACCACCACCCGGCGCGGCGCGGTCGTCGAGGTCGTCGCCGACCAGCCGCCCGCCCGCTGGCGCGTCGCCGTCGCGGGCGCCGAACCCGTCGACGCAGAAGAAGGTTCGCTCACCGTCCGCCTCTGAACCCGATGGAGTGGTCATGAGAAGACGTACGTTCCTAGCGGTAGCAGGTGTCACGGCGGCCGCGCTCGCGGTCCCGGCCCAGGCCAGTGCGACGGGTCACCCGTTCCGCAACCCGGGGCTCCCACTGCGATCCCGCGTCGAGGACCTGCTCACCCGGCTCACGCTGCCGGAGAAGGTCTCGTTGCTGCACCAGTACCAGCCCGCGATCCCCCGCCTCGGCATGGCGATGTTCAAGACCGGCACCGAGGCGCTGCACGGCGTCGCGTGGTCCACCGACATCACGTCCACCCCCGACCCCGGCGCGGTGCGCACCGCGGTCGCGACGGTGTTCCCGCAGGCCGTCGGGCTCGCCTCGACCTGGGACCCGGCGCTGATCAGGCGGGTCGGCTCGGTGGTCGGCGACGAGATCCGCGGGTACCACTCGGACAACCCGGTGGTGTGGGGCCTGAACGCGTGGGCGCCGGTGGTGAACCTGCTGCGGGACCCGCGCTGGGGCCGCAACGAGGAGGGCTACTCCGAGGACGCGTACCTGACCGGCGTGATCGCCACGGCGTACGCGGGCGGCATGGCCGGTGACGACCCCCGCCACCTGAAGACCGCGCCGACGCTGAAGCACTACCTGGCCAACAACAACGAGATCCGCCGCGACCGCACGTCGTCGAACCTGCCGCCGCGGGTCAGGAAGGAGTACTACGAGGTCCCCTTCAGGGCTCCGATCGCCGCCGGCGCGGCCACCGGCGTGATGGCCGCGTACAACCTGGTCAACGGGCGCCCCGCGACCGTGCTGCCGGACTTCGACGACGTGGTGCGCACCTGGACCGACCAGGTGCTCATGAACGTCACCGACGCGGGCAACCCCAACAACCTCATCGGCTCGCAGGCGTACTTCGACACCCTGGCGCAGGCGGACGCGGCCACGCTGAAGGCCGGACTGGACAGCTTCACCGTCGACAACACCAACGCGGGACCGACGATCGACGCGGTCAACGCCGCGCTGGCGCAGGGCCTGCTCGCGGAGTCCGATGTGGACTCGGCGGTGCGGCACATCCTCACCATCCGGTTCCGGCTCGGCGAGTTCGACCCGGGCGGCGGCCCGTACGGCGGCATCACCATGGACGTGGTGAACAGCCCGGCACACCGGCGGCTCGCCAGGGAGACCGCGGGCAGGGCCGTGGTGCTGCTGAAGAACGACGGCGCACTGCCGCTGCGGCCCGCGGGCACGGTCGCCGTGGTCGGTCCGCTCGCCGACACCCTGTACACCGACTGGTACTCCGGCAGGCTGCCGTACGTGGTCACGCCGCGCGCGGGCATCGCGGAACGGGTCACCGTCACCGGCGGCGAGGCGGTCGACCGGATCGCCCTGCGCACCACCGACGGCCGGTACGTCACCGCGAGCACCGCGGCGGACGGGGCACCGCTCACGGTCGGTGGTTCCGCCGCGGGCGAGGCCCAGCGGTTCGACGTGTTCGACTGGGGCCAGGGCGTGGTGACGCTGCGCAGCGTCGCCAACGGCAAGTACGTCGAGCGCGACGGTTTCGGCGCCACCAGCGGATTCGTGAACCGGGCTCCGCAGCCCCGCGACTGGTTCGTCCACCAGCAGTTCACGTTCGAGGACGCGGGTGGCGGCACGGTCGTCGTCAGGTACGTCGGCTACGAGACCGTCAACGACTGGGAGGGCCCGAACAACTACCTCACGGTGGCGCCCGACGGCGGGCTCCTGCTCGGTTCCCCGGACGCGGCCGGCGCGACTCCGTTCGTCAAGGAGACGATCTCCAGCGGGATCGCCGAGGCCGTCGCCGCGGCCGAGGGCGCGGACGCGGCGGTCGTGGTCGTCGGGAGCATGCCGTTCATCAACGGCCGCGAGGACCACGACCGCACCACGATGGCACTCGCGGAGAGCCAGTCCGCGCTGGTCAGGGCCGTGCACGCGGCGAACCCGAACACGGTCGTCGTGGTGGAGAACAGCTACCCGACCACGCTCACGTGGGAACAGGACAACGTCCCGGCGATCCTGTGGACCACGCACGCGGGCCAGGAGACCGGGCACGCGGTCGCGGACGTGCTGTTCGGCGACGTCAACCCGGCCGGGCGGCTCACGCAGACGTGGTACCGCCGCGACGCGGACCTGCCCGACATCCTCGAGTACGACATCATCAAGGCCCGCCGCACCTACCAGTACTTCGAGGGCGATCCGCTGTACCCGTTCGGGCACGGCCTGTCCTACAGCACGTTCCGGTACGGGGGCCCGGGGGTCGCTTCCCAGGGTCCACTGACGACCGAGTCGGCGCTGGAGGTGAGCGTGCCGGTCACCAACACGTCCGACCGGGCAGGCGACGAGGTCGTCCAGCTCTACACCCACCAGCGCGAGTCACGTGATCCCCGACCGGACCGGACGCTGCGTGCGTTCCAGCGCGTGCACCTGCTGCCGGGACAGACCAGGACGGTCCGGTTCTCCGTCCCAGTGCGCGACCTCGCGCACTGGGACGTGACCCGCGGCCGCTGGGTCGTCGAGGGCGGCACCTACGACGTGCTGGTCGGCGCGTCCTGCGCCGACATCCGGCAGCGGGGGTCGGTGCGGGTGCGGGGCGAGACGATCCCGGCGCGCAACCTGTCCCGCACCACCCGCGCGGTCGACTTCGACGACTACGCGGACGTGTCCCTGGTGGACACGTCGAAGGCACGCGGCGACTCGGTCGGCGGACCCGGCTGGGTCTCCTTCCACGACAGCGAACTGCGGCGGGCGCGTTCCTTCACCGCGCGGGTCGCGGGTGCCGGCACGATCGAGGTCCGGCTCGGCGGCCCGGCCGGGAGACTCCTCGGCACGGCCACCTCGCCGGGCACCGCCGACAAGTACACCTACACCTCCGTCGCCGCCGCACTGACCGGCGCGGACGGCAGGCACGACGTGTACCTGGTGCTCACCGGAGAACTGCGCGTCGACACGTTCACGATCCGATGAGCGGGACCCGAGGAGCGAACGGCGTCGTGCGGCGCCTGGTTCTGCTGCTGGCGTTGCTGCTGGTCACGGGTGCTGTCACGCCAGTGGCCGCGGCGGCGGCCCCTGCGCACACCGTGACCTACGACCGGTACTCGCTGAAGGTCGACGGGCAGCGGGTGTTCCTGTGGAGCGGCGAGTTCCACTACTTCCGCCTGCCGAGCCCCGCGCTGTGGCGGGACGTGCTGGAGAAGGTCCGGGCGGCCGGGTTCAACGGCGTCTCGCTGTACTTCAACTGGGCATACCACTCGCCGGCGCCCGGCGAGTACGACTTCTCCGGCGTGCGGGACGTGGACCGGCTGCTGCGGCTCACCGAGGAGCTGGGCCTGTACGTGGTCGTGCGGCCGGGGCCCTACATCAACGCCGAGGTCAGCGGCGGCGGGTTCCCCGCGTGGCTCAAGCAGGTCCCCGGCCGGGCGCGGTCGAGCGACCCCGGCTACACGGCCGCGTACCGGGAGTGGCTGGCCAACATCAACCCGATCCTGGCGCGGCACCAGATCACCCGGGGCGGCTCGGTGATCGCGTACAACGTGGAGAACGAGTACGCTGCCAACACCGACGCGCAGTACATGCAGGACCTGCAGGACACCGCGCGGGCGGCGGGCATCGACGTGCCGATCACGCACAACCAGTGCTGCGACGCGTCATGGACCCCGACATGGGCCTCCGGTCTCGGCGCCGTGCAGATCCCGGGCGTCGACGACTACCCGCAGTCGTTCGAGTGCCAGACACCGGAGCTGTGGGGGCCGTGGGGTCCGGGGACCACGGAACGGTTGTCGGAGGACGCACCGGTGTACGCGGCCGAGTACCAGGCCGGGGCGATCGACCTCAACCGCGCCGGGTACGACCGCTGCCGCGAGCTGACCGGGCCGTCGTACATGCGGTACTTCTACAAGTCGAACCTGATCGCCAGTGGCGCCACCATGTTCGGGTACTACATGGCGTTCGGCGGCACGAACTGGGGCTGGCTCGGGCAGCCGAACGACGTGTACACGTCCTACGACTACGGCGCGGCGATCACCGAGTCGCGGCAGCTGACGGACAAGTACGCGGAGTTCAAGCGGCAGGGCCACTTCGTGCGCGCGGTGACACCGCTGACCCACACGGATCCCGCGACCGCACCGGTGTCGTCCTCCTCGGCGGTCGAGACCCTGGCCAGGGCGAACCCGGACACGGGAACGCAGTTCGTGCTCGCCCGCTCTCCCGGCGGCGGATCATCCACACTGGACTGGTCCACACCGGACGGCCGGTACACCGTGCCGGTGACGGTCGGCGCGCGGGACGCGCTGGTGCTGGTCGCGGGCTACGACATGGGCGGGCAGCGGCTCGTGTGGTCGTCGTCGGAGCTGATGACGCACACGCGTTCCGGTGGCCGCGACGTCGCGGTGCTGTACGGGCGTACCGGGACCGACGGTTCGACGGTGCTGCGGTACGCGTCGCGACCCACGGTGAAGGTGCTGGCCGGGTCGGTACGGTCGTCGTTCGCCGATGGCGACCTGAAGCTCGGCTACCGGCACCAGGGCCTGTCCCGGGTGCTGGTGACCGGTGGCGGCCGCCCGCCGATGCTGTTGCTGCTGGGCACGAACGAGACGGCGGCGGAGTTCTGGCAGTACGGCTCGGTGCTGGTGCGCAGCCCGTCGCTGGTCCGTGACGCGTCGGTGTCCGGCTCGACGGTGCGGCTGCGGGCGGACACGTCGGCGCGGACGTCGGTGGAGGTGTTCGGTCCGGCACGGCGGCTCGTGGTGGGTTCGACGGTGATACCGACCCGCACGACGTCGAGCGGATCCCTCGTCGGCACGCTGCGTGGCCCGGACCCGGTGCGGCTGCCCGCGCTGACCGGCTGGCGCACCCAGCGCGAGTCCGTCGTGGACGACTCGGGTTGGACCGTCGCCGACCGAGGGCTGCCTGCCGGTACGTACGGCTACGACCACGGGCACATCTGGTACCGCGGGCGCTTCACGGCCACCGGTGCGGAGACCGCGGTCAAGCTGAACGCGATCACCGGCAAGAACGGCGTCTACCAGGTGTGGCTGAACGACACGTACCTCGGCTGGGCGAAGGGCGGCACACAGGCCGACTCGGACGCACCCGTCAACCCGGACCCCGGACCGGGCACGTTCACGCTGCCGCCGCTGGCCCCCGGCACGCCCGCCGTGCTGACGGTCCTGGTCGGGAACATGGGCCACAACGACGACTGGACCGCCGACGACACCCGGTTCAAACAGCCGCGCGGCCTGGTCGGCGCGTCGCTGACCGGTGCGGACACTCCGGTCTCGTGGCGGTTGCGCGGCAACGAACCGGACCCGGTCCGCGGCCCGCTGAACAACGGCGGCCTGCTCGGCGAACGGGCGGGCTGGCACCTGCCTGGTCACACGTCAGGTGACTGGCGACCGGCGGCGGGCACGCTGGCGCCCGGCGTCACCTGGTACCGCACGGAGTTCGGGCTCGACCTGCCTCGGGACCAGGACGTCCCGGTGGCACTGCGGTTCGACGGCACCGGCGCCTACCGGGTGCTGATGTTCGTGAACGGCTGGCAGATGGGTCAGTTCACGGCCGACCTCGGCCCGCAACGCGAGTTCGTCCTGCCCTCGGGAGTGCTGCGCACACAAGGGAAGAACACGCTCGCGCTGGCGGTGGTCGCACTGGAGGACAGCGCACTGGGCCCGGTCAGCCTGGTCCCGCTGGCCAACCACCGGGTGCGGTAGAACGTGGTCCCCCACCCGTCCGGCCGGGTGCGGGACCACCTACACCGCTGCCTCGTCCAGCCCCGCCAGCAGCGCGTCCACGGTGGCCGCCGGGGTCAGGTGGGTCGAGTCGAGCCACAGCCCGCGCCTCGGCATCGCCCGCAGTCCCTGGTCGAGGTCCTCGACCGTCCACGCGCCGTAACCCGTCTTCGCCCGGTTCGCTTCCCGTGCCGCCACCGCGGCGGGCTCGGGTGCCAGCACCACGAGGTACCTGGGCCGGGTCGCGACCGCGTCGAGCAGGTCGTCGAGGTGGTCGCCGAGCAGCACGTCCTGCACGACCGCGGTGAACCCGGCGTCGGCGTACCCGTCGGCCACCGCGGCGGTCAGCCGGTGCCGCAACCGCAGCTGCGCCACGGCTTCCTCGTCCGCGCCCGGTGTCATGTCGGCCCGTCCGGACACGATCATCCGGCGGAACAGGTCGCCCCGCACGTGCGCTGCCTTCGGCAACCGCCCGGCGAGCAGCTGCGCGATCGTCGACTTGCCTGCCGCCATGATCCCGGTGATCACCACCACCGCGGGTGCGATGCCCTCCGGGTGCCCGTCCGCGCGCAAACGTTTGGCACCGCTCACGCCGAGGCCCGCATCGACGCCGGGTGCCCCACCGGTCACGACCGCGTCGCTCACCGCGCCCGCCGCACCCGCGTCTCGTCCCACACGGGCCCGTCCGTCTCGGCCACCTGACCGTCGGACCGGAACACCAGGAACCGGTCGAACGACCTGGCGAACCAGCGGTCGTGCGTCACCGACAACACCGTTCCCTCGAACGCCTCCAGTGCCTCCTGCAACGCCTCCGCCGACGTCAGGTCCAGGTTGTCCGTCGGCTCGTCCAGCAGGAGCAGCGTGGCGCCCGACAGTTCGAGCAGCAGGATCTGGAACCGGGCCTGCTGTCCGCCGGAGAGCGTCTCGAACCGCTGCGAGCGGGCGCCGGCGAGACCGTAGCGCGAGAGCTTCGACGACGCCGCGCCCTCGTCGAGCCCCGCGCGGTCGCCCTCGCCACGCCACAGCACGTCGAGCAGCGTCCGCCCAACCCACTCCGGGTGCTGGTGGGTCTGTGCGAACAACCCGGGCACGACTCGCGCGCCGAGCTTCCACGCGCCCTCGTGCCGGACGGTGTCACCGGCGAGGAGCCGCAGGAAGTGGCTCTTGCCGGAGCCGTTGGACCCGAGCACCGCGATCCGGTCGCCGAAGAACACCTCCAGGTCGAACGGCTTCATCAGGCCGGTCAGCTCGAGACCGTGGCACTGGATCGCGCGCAGCCCGGTCCGTCCGCCCCGCAGCCGCGGCCGCACCCGTTCCTGCTTGGGCGGCAGCGGCGGCGGCCCGGCCTCCTCGAACTTGCGCAGCCGGGTCTGGGCGGCCTTGTACTTGGGTGCGAGACCGTCGCTGATCATGGCGGCCTGTTGCAGGTTGCGGACCAGGTCCTTCAGCTTCTGGTGCTCCTCGTCCCAGCGTCTGCGCAGCTCGGCCATGCGGTCCCAGCGCGTCTCGCGGGCCGCGTGCCAGGTGGCGAACCCGCCGCCGTGCACCCAGGTCGTGCCGCCTTCGAGCGTGACGATGTGGGTGGCGACGCTCGCGAGCAGCTCCCGGTCGTGGCTGACCAGCAGCACGGCCTTGCCGCACGCCGCGAGCCGCTCCTCCAGCCACCGCTTGCCCGGCACGTCGAGGTAGTTGTCCGGCTCGTCGAGCAGCAGCACCTGCTCGCGGCCCAGCAGCAACGCCTCCAGCACGAGGCGTTTCTGCTCGCCGCCCGACAGCGTCGACACGGAACGGAACTGCGCACGGTCATAGGGGACACCGAGCGCGGCGACGGTCGCGGTGTCCCACAGGACCTCCGCGTCGTAGCCGCCCGCCTCGCCCCACCCGGCGAGAGCAGTCGCATAACGCAACTGAGTCGGCTCGTCGTCGGTGTCCATCATGGCCAGCTCGGCCTCGTCGAGCGCGGTGGCCGCCGCCCGCAACGCGGGTGGCGCGACGGCCAGCAGCAGGTCCCGGACCGTGCGTTCGTCCCGCACCGACCCGATGAACTGCGGCATCACCCCGAGTCCGCCCTGGACGGTCACGCCGCCCTGCTTGGGCGGCAGGTCACCGGACAGCAACCGCAGCAGCGTCGTCTTGCCCGCCCCGTTCGCGCCGACGAGCGCGACGACCTGCCCCGTGCCGACCCGGAACGACGCGTCGGTGAACAGTTGTCTGCCGTCGTCGAGCCGATGGCCAAGCCCGCCTGCCTCCAGAAATCCCGCGCCCATAGCGCAGATCGTCCGGTATCGGGGCGTTTCAGGCGACCGGTTTTCATAAGCAACCCCCTTGCCGCCGCTACGGATCCGAAGCGGTACGCTCCGTAGCCTGCGAGGGTTTGGCTGCGAACGGGAGGGATGCACTTGTCCGACACCCCGATCTACGACCAGATCCGACAGGAGCTCGAGTCCGGTGCCGGCCGCGCGGATCCACTCACGCGCAGATCACGCTCCGGCGAAGAGGACAACCAGGCCGTGTCCGTGTGGGCTCTGGTGAACCAGCACCGGAACGGCAAGCGCCGCTGACCCGTGCTGGGATTGGGCCATGCACCTGCTCAGCCCCGGCCCCTCCGTCGACGATCGCGCCCTCGAGGACCTCTACGCCTACCCCACCGAGCTGACCCGGCCCTACGTCCAGGTCAACTTCGTCGCGAGCGCGGACGGCGCCGCGACGGTGTCCGGCCGTTCCCGTGGCCTGTCCAGCCCCGCGGACAAGAAGGTGTTCGCGCTCGGCCGTGACCTGGCCGACGTGGTGCTCGTCGGTGCGGGCACCGCGCTGACCGAGGGCTACCGCGGCGTGAAGCACACGGAACTGCGCGCGGCCCGGCGCTCGCGGCTTGGCCTGTCCGACGTCCCGCCGATCGCGGTGGTGACCGGCCGCGGCTCGGTGGACCCGACGTCCCCGCTGGTCGCGCACACGACCGTGCCCCCGATCGTCCTGACCTCGGACGCGGCCCCCGTCGAATGGCGCAAGGCCATGGCGGACGCCGGTGCCGACGTGGTGGTGGCGGGCGAGGACCGCGTCGACCCGGCCGGGGCACTCGACGCGCTGGCGGACCGCGACCTGCTGCGGGTGTGCTGCGAGGGCGGCCCGACCCTGTTCGCCGACCTCATCGCGGCGGACCTGGTGGACCAGCTGTGCCTGACGGTGGCCCCGCTGCTGACCGGCGCTGGCGCGGTCCGCGTCGCGGACGGCCTGCCCGCGAAGGAGCCGCTGCCCCTCACGCTGGAGTCGGTGCTCTCCGACGAGGGTTTTCTGATGCTGCGCTATCGCAAGGCGACGCCATCCGGGTCAGAATGACGCCATGCAGCTCCCGATCATGCCGCCGGTCAAGCCGATGCTGGCCAAGCCGGTCAAGAAGATCCCGACGGGCGAGATGAGCTACGAGCCGAAGTGGGACGGCTTCCGGTCCATCATCTTCCGCGACGGTGACGACGTGGAGATCGGCAGCCGCAACGAACGCCCGATGACCAGGTACTTCCCGGAGCTGGTCGAGGCGGTGAAGGCCAACCTCCCCACCCGCTGCGTGATCGACGGGGAGATCGTCGTGGTCGGCCCCACGGGCGACCGCCTCGACTTCGAGGTGCTGGCCCAGCGCATCCACCCGGCGGCGAGCCGGGTGAAGATGCTGTCCGAGACCACCCCCGCCAAGATCATCGCCTTCGACCTCCTCGCACTCGGCGACACCGACTACACCGAGCGCCCCTTCGCCGAACGCCGCGCGGCGCTGGAGAAGGCCCTGGCCCCGGCGGCGGCCCCCGTCCACCTGACGAAGGCGACCACCGACCCGGCGGTGGCGCAGGAGTGGTTCGAACAGTTCGAGGGCGCGGGCCTGGACGGCATCATCGCCAAGCCGCTCGACGGGCCGTACGAACCGGACAAGCGCGTGATGTACAAGGTCAAGCACGAACGCACCGCCGACTGCGTGGTGGCGGGCTACCGGGTCCACAAGAGCGCCCCGAACCGCATCGGCTCACTGCTGCTGGGCCTCTACGACGACGAGGGCGTACTGGCGAGCGTCGGCGTGATCGGCGCGTTCCCCCTCGCACGGCGCGAAGAGCTGTTCGAGGAGATGCAGGAACTGGTCACGGACTTCGACGACCACCCGTGGGCGTGGGCGAAGCAGGAGGAGGGAAACCGCACCCCCCGCAACGCGGAAGGCAGCCGCTGGCAGGCGGGCAAGGACCTGTCGTTCGTACCGCTGCGCCCGGAACGCGTGGTGGAGGTGCGGTACGACCACATGGAAGGCGTCCGCTTCCGCCACACCGCACAGTTCTCCCGCTGGCGCCCGGACCGCGACCCGAAGAGCTGCACGTACGCACAGCTGGAGGAACCAGTCAGGTTCGACCTGACCGACGTGCTGTCCTGACGGGCACCGGGCGGCCGGGCCACGTTCACCCCGTTCTCACCTCCCCCGTGCCACCCTGCAACGGACCACACAAAGGGGAGGACAGGACACGGTGACGGCCTGGCGAGTAGGCGTGGCCATGCTGGTCGCCGCGGCGACGCTGTCCGCGTGCACGGCGGGCCCGTCGATCCGCCCCGAGATCGTCACCAACGACGGCGCCGGCGCATCGGTGACCCAGTCGGTCCAACCCGACGAGGTCCCGCCGCTGGAAGAAGCCGACAGCGGCATCCACTGGCGCACCTGCTCCGACGAGATCCTTGACGCCCTGTCCGCACAGCAGCTCCCCGATTGGCTGAGAACCGACTGCGGGCGGGTGAACGGCGTCCTCGACTCCCCGTACGCCCCCGGTCGGGACACCGCGCGCATCCAACTGCTCAAGGCAGGTGACGGCCCGGTCCCGATCGCGGTCGTCAACGACGTCGACGGCCTTCCCGGCACGATCTACGCCGCCCGGCTCGCCGCGTCCCTCCCGCCGGAGTTCTTCGAGGAGTTCCAGCTCATCGGCATGGACCGGCGCGGAACCGGCAACTCGGCCGCCGCCAACTGCCTCCCCCAGCAGGTCCGCAGGGAGATGATCGAACCGGACCCGGCGGCGCTGGACGTCGAGGCCTGGTTCGAGGCCGCGCAGACCGCGGGCCAGCAGTGCTCGATCGTGCTGGAACGCCAGCTCCCCGCATTCGACACCTGGCGCACGGCCGCCGACCTGGACACGCTGCGCAACCGTCTCGGCGTGTCGCGGCTCAACGCCATCGGCCACGGCGAAGGCTCACGCGTGGTGAGCATGTTCGCCGACCGGTTCCCCGATCGGGTGGGCCGGCTCGTCCTCGACGGTGTCCCCGACCCGACGCCGGACGCGCAGCTCGCGCTCGAGGGCGTCGCGAAGGGCGGCGAGGCGGCATGGGACGCGTTCGTCGCCGACTGTGTGCAGCGCGGCTGCGAGCTGGGCGCCGAACCCGAGCGCGCATTCCTCGAGCTGCTCGGCGAGCTGCGCACGAACGCCCTCCCCGGCACCGACGGCGTCGACATCACCGCGGGCGCGACCATGCACGCGGTCAGGATCGGCCTGTCCGACCGCAGGACCTGGGCCGACCTGGCCTCGGCGCTCGCGAAGGCCGCGGACGGCGACGGCAGCGGCCTGCTCACCATCCTGGCCCCGACCGTGCTGGGCAGCGAGGTCCAGGCCGCGTCCCTCGACGGCACGCTGGTCACGACCTGCAACGACATGAAGACGCGGATGTCACCCGACCAGGTGAGGACCGCGGCGGAGGACTGGCAGGACAAGTTCCCCCTGTTCGGTCCGGTCGCCGCGCAGCGCCTCGCGTTCTGCGGCCCGTGGACGGTGCCCGACCACCCGCTTCCGACCCCCACCGGCCGCGGCGCACCGCCCATCCTGGTGCTCGGCACCGCGAGCGACGCCATCACCCCGCTCGAAGGCAGCCAGCGCGCCGCACAGCAGCTCGATTCGGGTGTCTTCCTCTCCTGGCAGGGCGCGGGCCACGGCGCTCTGGGCTTCTCCGTGTGCGCCACGACCGCGGCGACGAGGTTCCTCACCGACGGCGCGATCCCTCGCAACGGAACGGTCTGCCCGCCGTAACCACCCAACAGTGTGGTGCGGACGTCCGCTCACCCCGGCGCGCCAGTACGGCGTCGCGGTCACGAACGGCTTCCCCGTGCCGCACACCGGGAAACGAGATCGCCCGGACATCCACACAGGACTCTTACGCGATACCGAAGCGCGCCCAAGGCTTCCACGCGCCGCCCGCGCGGGCGGAGCTGCCCGTAGGGCGTCAGTCGCCGTCTTCGGTCTCGCGCACCTTGTACTCGCAGCCGTACTCGACGGCGTAGTTGAGGTCGTAGTGGTGCACGATCTTCGGACCTTCGTGCAGGTGCACGTGCGTGACGGTGTCGCGTGGTTGTTCCGGCAGCTCGGGCAGCGTGTCGACGCGCCCGTCGAGCGGCCCACCCACGTAGCGCACGACGTACGACTTCGTCACGATGACCTCCCTTCCGGCTTCCGTCCCTCGATGCTTCCTTGCGATCCCGCCGAAAGCAACCAGCAGGCGTGCCCGCCGCCGGAAACCCCGGACGAAGCACATGTTCACCGCATTGGATGTCGCGGCGCCGTAACGGTTTCGACAAAGATGACGACGCCAAGGCAGCAACACCCCGGTGAGGAGCCGCCCTCATGACGACGTCGAACCGCCGCTGGCCGGTGTGGCCGTGGCTGGTGCTGACCGTCGCGGGCATCGTCGTGACGGTCGTCGCGGCCATAGTCGGCACCGCGGCGAGCGGCGAGGACGCGGCGGGCGCCTCGCCCATCGAGGTCACCGTCACCGTGACCCAGGTCCAGACCAGCGCCGTGCGGGTCACGGTCACGGTCGCGCCGCCCCCGGAGGTCCCGGCCACCACGCTGCTGGACGGCCTCCACACCGTGGGCGTGGAGGTGCAACCAGGCATCTACCAGACAACCGGCCCGAGCGGCACCAACGCGGGCGGCTGCTACTGGACCAGGTCCGACGGCGAGGGCGGCCTCATCGACAACGGCGTGATCACCGGGCCCGGCACCCTCACGGTCAACCTCGACGAACTGGTGGAGACCGCGGGCTGCGAGCCGTGGCAGAAGGTCGGCTGAGCAGCTGGATGATCGATCGTGTTTCTGCCTGGAGGTTTGTCCTCGCCTCTCCGGGGTGGGTCGTCCTCGCCGGAGGTCTCTGCGGCTGGCGTGGTGGATTTGTCCTCGCCGGACGGGCAGGTCTCGGGGGTGGCGGAGGAGCGGTCGGCTGCGGTTGGGTTCGGGTGGGCTTGCGCCACCGTCGGGGTGGCATGGGCGGGGGCCCGCTGCGCGGGCCGGGCGCGTGGCGCCCTGGCTCCGGTGCTGTGAAGGCGCGTTCAGGGCAGGGCCGGTGTCCCGAAAGGCGCTTTCGGGGCAACGAGCCCGCGCACCCGCAAGGTGAGCCACTGCTCACGACCGAACCCAACGCCCTGAACACGCCCGCCGGAACATCCGCCGAACGGCCCGGCCCGGTGCCGTGAATGGCACTTTCACGGCACCAAAGCCGGGCGCTACGCGCCCGGCCCGCGAAGCGCGGGCAACGACCCACGCAACCCCGACGGTGGCGCAACCCCACCACCGAGGGGCTCCCCGCCATCCCCGCGACCTGCCCGTCCGGCGAGGACAAACCCACGCCACAACGCCCAGAAGCAGACCAGCACCCGACCGGCCAGCTCCACGAGATCGATCGTCTAGTCGTTCCGGGCGCGGCTGGGTTGTACGCGCTTCGGCTCGCCCGCCATCTTCGGGTACTCCGGCGGGTAGGGCAGGTCACCCTCGCCCTTCGCCTCGTCGCGGGCCACCAGGTCCAGCAGCGGTTCCAGGGAGAACGCCTTCGCCGCCACGTCCGCGTGGAGATCGCCCACCTGTGCGAACCGTTCCGGCATGCTGTGGACGGTGAAGTCCGCGGGCATGACGTCGGGCAGCTCGTCCCACGTCACCGGTGCCGACACCTGTGCGCGCGGGGTGGGCCGGATCGAGTAGGCGCACGCGATGGTCCGGTCCCGCGCCATCTGGTTGAAGTCGATGAAGATCCGCTTGCCGCGTTCCTCCTTCCACCAGCTCACCGTCACGTCGTCGGGCATGCGTCGCGCCAGCTCGCGGCCGAGTGCGATCACCGCGCGCCGCGCCTCGACGAAGGTCCACCTCGGTTCGATGGGGACGTACACGTGCAGGCCGCGGCCGCCGGAGGTCTTCGGGAAGCCCTCCATGCCCAGCGAGGCCAGAAGCGCGCGCAGTTCCCTCGCGACCCGCACCGCGTCCCGGAAGTCGGTGCCCGGCTGTGGGTCCAGGTCGATCCGCAGCTGGTCGGGGTGGTCGACCTCGGGCCGCCGCACCGGCCACGGGTGGAACGTCAGCGTGCCGAGGTTGACCGCCCACACGACCACGGCGAGTGTCGTCGGGCAGACCTCGTCGGCTGGCCTGCCGCTCGGGAACGTGATCCTGGCGGTCTCCACGAACGGCGGCGCGCCCTTGGGCACCCGCTTCTGGTAGAACGCGTCGCCTCGGCTGTCGGCGCGGGTGGACAGCCTCGCGCCCTCGAACACCCCGCCCGGCCAGCGCTCGAGCGTGGTCGGACGGTCGCGGAGCGCGCCGAGGATGCCGTCGCCCACCGACAGGAAGTACCGCACGACGTCGGACTTCGTGATCCCCAGCTCGGCAAAGTAGGGCTTGTCCGGACTCGACACGCGCACGGCGTGCCCGTCCACCTCGAACTCCATCGCCTCGGCCACGACGCCAGCCTAGCGGCCGCCCCCGTCAGCGCAGAGTCACCGAAAAGCGCTTCGCCTGGTCAAGTAGCGTTATGGCGGTGAAGATGGACCTGACCCCCGCGAGGGGAACCCGTGATCTGCTGCCCTCGGCCGTCGCAGTGCGTGACCATGTGCTGGCCCGGATCACGGAGGTCTACCGCCGCTACGGCTACCAGCGCATCGAGACCCCCGCGCTGGAGAACATCGAGCGCCTCCAGGGCGGTCAGGGCGGCGAGAACCAGAAGCTGATCTACCAGGTGCTGCGCCGCGGCCTCGAACCGCGGGTCGCCGCCGGGACCCCGCTGTCCGAGCTGGTCGACCTCGGTCTGCGCTTCGACCTGACCGTGCCGCTGTCCCGCTTCTACGGCGCCAACCGGGCGACGCTCCCGCAGCCGTTCCGCTCGTTCCAGTTCGGTCCGGTGTGGCGGGCGGAGCGGCCGGCGAAGGGCCGGTACCGGCAGTTCTACCAGTGCGACATCGACGTCCTCGGTGAGCCGAGCGTGCTGGCCGAGGTGGAGCTGATCGAGGCGACGTCGGCGGCACTGGCCGCCGCCGGCCTTTCCGGTACGACCGTACGGGTCTCCGACCGGCGGTTCCTGTCCGCGCTGGCCGAGCGGTCGGGGGTGCCCGCCGAGGGCTGGGACCGCCTGTTCATCACGCTCGACAAGCTGGACAAGATCGGCTGGGCGGGCGTCCGCACCGAACTGAGCGACCGCCTCGGCATCGACGACGCGACCATCACCCGGCTCCAGGAGACCATCACCGGCCTGCAGGGCCTGGACGCGGCGAAGCTCACCGACCAGCTGTCCGCCGCGCTGCCCGGCCTCGGCGACGACGTGCTGACCGACCTGACCACCACGGCCGGGAGTCTCGCCGCCCTACCCGGCCTGACCTGGGAGTTCGACCCGACACTGGTCCGCGGCATGGGCTACTACACGGGCCAGATCTTCGAGGTCACGCACCCGGCGTCGGGTGGCTCGGTGGCCGGTGGCGGCCGCTACGACCAGCTCGTCGGCCGTTTCCTCGGCACGGAAGTGCCCGCCTGCGGCTTCTCGATCGGGTTCGAGCGGATCGTGGACCTGCTGGCCACCGCACCGGCACGTGCTGCGGTCGCGGTGCTGTACGAGGCGGACACGCCGATCCCCTCGGTCCTGGCGATCGCCCGCGAGCTGCGGGAGGGGGGAAGGGCGGTGTCACCGGTGCGCCGGTCCGGCAAGTTCGGCGCCCAGCTCAGCCGTCTGGAGGAGTGGGGTTTCACGTCGTTCGTGCACGTCAGACCGGGTGAGACGGGCCCGGAGCGCGACCTCGGCGACAAGGCGAGGTAGAGAGGTTACGGTGGGACCATGGCGGCCACCGCTTATCCGGACGAACCGGAGAACGGGTCGCAACCGATCGACGACGAGCTGATCGGTCTCGACCCGGACGACCCGGAGACGCGGGCGTTCGCCCGGCACCTGGAGCGCCAGCAGCAGGTGCGGCCCAGCTACACGGTCGAAGGCTACCTGTCGGACGTCGGCGACTTCGCCGACTCGGCCAACCGCCTCGGTGGCCACTACAAGCTCATGGCGGCCATCCTCGTGCTGCTCATCCTGCTCGGTGTGACCATCACCGCATGGGACGCGCTTGTGTTCGTGGTCAACACGTTCACCCGCTGACGCGTAGTTTGGAAGGCATGGACACCGAGCAGCAGCCGCGTGTGGTGAAGTCGGAGCAGGAGTGGCGTCAGCAGTTGACGCCGGAGGAGTACGCGGTGCTGCGCGAGGCCGGCACCGAACGTCCGTGGACGGGCGAGTACACCGACACGAAGAAGATCGGCGTGTACGAGTGCCGCGCCTGCGGAGCGGAGCTGTTCCGCAGCGACACGAAGTTCGAGTCGCACTGCGGCTGGCCGTCGTTCTGGGGGCCCCTGGCCGGTGACGCGATCGTCGAGCGCGAGGACCGCACGCTCGGCATGCGCCGCGTCGAGGTCCTGTGCGCGAACTGCCACTCCCACCTCGGCCACGTCTTCGAGGGCGAGGGCTACGACACCCCGACCGACCAGCGCTACTGCATCAACTCGATCTCCCTGCGCCTCGTCTCCGACGACGACTGACACGTCCCGCCGACGACGTCGAAGGACGGCAGGCACCCGCACGACAGCCGCGCCTCCTGCTGTCGACGGAAACATCGCCACGAGCCCCCGCATGAGGCCTCGTCTCGCACCGGCGCTTGTCGAGCGCACACGCGCTGAAGGAGTCCGGACCTGTGCCGACCTGGCCGTTCACCACAGGTCGCCCAGCAACCTGGTGATCGCGTCCACGCTCTCGGTCAGGGCGAGGCAGAGCTGCAGCACGACGAGGCAGACCTGCGACACGAGGACGAACCGCGACTGTCGCCGGGGCTTGCGGGAGTGCCTGCTCAACGTAGTCACCTCTCTGTGGTAATCGGTGAGCACAGGAAACCCGGAAACACGCTGACCTGGTACTCCGCGCCGTTCCTCCCGAGCGGAGGAACAGTTTCGGGCCAAGGCCCGGGATACTCCGTCACCATGTATGACGGTCCCCTGGACGACGTGGCCATCAATGTGCGGACGAAGAGCGGCAGGTTGCTCACCGGCCGGAAGCTGGCCAACAGCCCGGTGACCCGGGCGTGCCTCGAGAGCGGCCGACGACTGGCCGAGCGGGAGCTGTTGGGTTTCGTGGGCGAGGAGCACATGCACCGCCCGCTGTGCACGCTGACGCGGGAGAACATCGCCAACGAGGCGGAGCTGATCTTTCGTGAGGCGCGGCACGACGAGCGCACCGCTCGCGCGCTCTTCGGAACGCCGCCCGACTGGACGAAGGCGGCTACGAGGCCCTCGATCGGCACCATGAAGGATCGGTGGCGCACTCTTGCCCTGTACATGGGCGACTTGGTCCGGTACGCCCTGCGCGACCGGTACTCGCTGACCGACGGGATGCTCGACGAAGCGACACGTGCCGAGCTGCGCGAGGCGGCGGCCTTCAGCGTCGCGGTGGACAAGGTCGCCTACGAGGACATGAAAGTCGTGTACGCCGACGAAACCTCGGCGCGGTTCCAGTACCTGGTGACCGGCCTGGCCGACTTCCACGAGCAGATCAGGGAGGCGCTCGACGGCGTGTACAGGCACTCCTTTGGCTACTGGCGCGACGTGTACGCGGAGATCCTCGCGGCGCGCGGTGTTTCGCTGCGCCCGGGGATCTCCCTCGACGAGTTGACGATGATGCTGACCGGGATGGCCCAGGGGCTCAGCCTGCGCCACATCGGAGCCGCCGGCGGCAAGGTGATCGACCACCACGACCGGCGCTCGATGCTGGGCAAGGCGGCCCAGATCCTGATCGCCGGCGCCATCGACCCGGGAGACGGCCGAGAGGTCGCGGACGTCGTCGACGAGCTGATGGCCGTGCGAGTCCCACCCGACGAGGACCACAGGAAGCCGGGACGGTTCCGTGCCTGGACCGGACGGTTCAGGCGTGGACGGCCTTGATCGGCGCAGGTGTGACCAGTGGGTTCTGTCGTGCAGGGAGCTACGCGCCCGACCGCGAAGCGGGCCTTGCCCGCGCGACCCTGACGGTGGCGCAAGCCCACCGACCAACGGACTCCCTGCCATCCCGGGACCTGCCCGTCCGGCGAGGACAAATGAACAGGGCCGCCCTGCTCGCTCGCGCGAGCCAGGGCGGCCCTGCCCGGCTACCTCCTTGGCCTCACCGGCGGGCGGGCCGTACGACGGCCGCGGAGGTGCCGCCATGCCGGGTCGGCTCGCCGACGGCGGTGACCAGGCCGCGTGGCCCGAACTCCAGGCCCGCCGCGATGCCGATACCCGTGCTCGTGGTGAACGTGTGTCCCAGCGCGGCCAGCCGCGCGCCGGTCGGCGCGTTGATGAACCCCGACTCGGCCAGCGTCGTCGGTGTGTTCCGCTGGGTGGCACGCGGTGCTGCGATCGCCTCGGGGAGGCTCATCCCGAGGTCGATCCGGTTGACCAGGATCTGCAGCACGGTCGTGATGATCGTCGACCCGCCCGGCGAGCCGACCGCGAGGAACGGCTTGCCGTGGTGGAGCACGATCGTCGGTGACATGCTCGAGCGCGGCCGCTTGCCGGGCGCGGGCAGGTTCGGGTCGGGCGCGTCGCCCTGGGTCGGCGCGAAGTTGAAGTCGGTCAGCTCGTTGTTGAGCAGGAAACCGCGACCCGGCACGACGATCCCGCTGCCGCCGAGCTGCTCGATGGTGTTGGTGTAGGAGACGACGTTGCCCCACCGGTCGCTGACCACGAAGTGGTTGGTGTGCGTGCCCTCCGGCTTGCTCGGCGTGGCCGTCCCGGTCTGCTTGCAGGCGCCGCCACCGAACGGGTTGCCTGGCGCGACGGGGCTGACACCGGCCGCGGCCGGGTCGATCTCGCAGGCCCGCTGTCGCGCGTAGCGGTCCGAGAGCAGCTGCCGCTGCGGCACGTCCACGAAGTCCGCGTCACCGATGTAGCGGTTCCGGTCGGCGAACGCGAGCCTGCTGGCCTCCAGGTAGTGGTGCAGGGCCTGCGCCCGGTCCATCCCGGAGATGTCGAACCGTTCGAGGATGTTCAGCGCCTCCCCGACGGTGATGCCACCGCTGGAGGCAGGAGCCATGCCGTAGACGTCGTAGCCCCGGTAGCGCACGTGTGTCGGGGCACGGTCGATCGTGCGGTAGGCCTCGACGTCGGCCTCGGTCATCAGGCCGGCCGGTGGGTCGATGGTGGCGTCCGGCGCGAGCGGCGGCGTCCGCACCGCATCGACCATGTCGCGGCCGATCGGGCCGGAGTAGAAGGCGTCGGTGCCGCGCGCCGCGATCTCGCGGTAGGTGTCGGCGAGGTCCGGGTTGCGCATCAGCGTGCCGACCTCGGGCACCGCACCGCCGGGGAGGAACAGTTCGGCACTGGACGTGAACTGGGCGAGCCGTTCGGCGTTCGAGACGATCTGGCGGCGAACGGCGTCGTCGAGGAGGAAGCCGTCCTCCGCGACCCTGATCGCGGGCCGGAGCAGCTCACCGAGGTCGCGGGTGCCCCATCGCTGCAGCGCGCGTTCCCACGTCGCCAGCATGCCGGGCACACCGACCGACAGGCCGCTGGTCACGGCCCGGTCGAACGGGTAGGGCTGGCCGGTCGCCGGGTCGATGAACATCGTCTCGTCGCCGGCCATCGGGTTGGTCTCCCGGCCGTCGATGGTCGAGACCTTGCGGGTGCGGGCGTCGTAGTGCACGAAGAAGCCGCCACCGCCGAGGCCCGCCACGAACGGGTCCGTGACACCGAGTGTCGCCGCGACCGCGACCGCGGCGTCGGCCGCCGTGCCGCCCCGGCGCAGGACCGCGATCCCGGCCTCGGTCGACTCGAGCGTGTCGGACACGACCGCGCCGTCCCGCCCGACCGCCAACGGCCGCTCACCGGTTGTCTCCGCACCCGCGGGGGCGACACCGGCAGTGAGTGCCGCGGCGAGCAGCACCCCCACCGACAGTGCCGACCCGATCCTGCGTGTTCGCATACCGACCTCTTTCGTGGCGCAGGGTGTTCGTACCGCCAATGTCTTACCGGCCCGGCCCGCCCGGCACAACGGCTCAGCGGCCCTCGCGGGCCTCGCGTTCCCGTTCCTGGCGCGACCTGGCCGCTCGACGGCGCTTCTGGACCCGGTCCAGCCAGTAGTAGATCGCGTCGTACCCGGCGACGCCGACCGCGACCAGGCCCAGAATGCCGGTGATCACCGCGGCGGGGACCTGTGCCAGCACCGAACACAGCACGGCCACGACGATGAGCCCGGCACCGACACCGAGGCTCCACTTCCCGATGCCGCTCATGCGGCCCCCGCGCCGGCTTCCTGGGATGTGCCTGTCATTGGCTGTTCCTTCTCTGTAGGCTAACCGGCCGGTTCGTCGTCCACTTCGATGTCGTAGTCCGCGTTGCCGTTGTCCTTGTCGTACGAGGACACGGTCGCGGTCAACCCGTACCGGTCGGCACCAGCGCTCAGTTCACATCGGACTGATTCCCCCGCCGCCGCCTTGATCGAGCCGGGGCATTCCACCGAGTCCGGCCGCTGCCCGACGGACTTCTCCAGCGCGTCGGCGATGCCCTTCTCCAGGACTTCCTCCGTGATGACCGCTTCCGGCTCGGTCTCCACGCTCACCGAGCAGCCCGTCAGGGCCGGTACCGCGCAGACGACTCCCGCCAACATCGTTCGAACAGCCCGAATCATCCGCACGGTCTCCTCACTCGGTCCACCGCGACGGGACTTTAGCGGTGCCGCGGCGACCGGTCGATCCGTGGGCGGCGTTCGGTACGGGTGCGGTACGGGCAGAGTACGGGCAGAGGAACGTCAGGCGTCCTTCCCGGCAACCGCAACCAGAACCGGCGCCGGACAGGCCGATGTGGACAGTCCAGGTCGACGCCGCCCGGCGGACCGGAACACGAAGCGCGGCGCGCGGTCACCGGTCGTGCGGCGGTTCCCTCGGGCAGGTCGACGGCGTAGACGCGTTCCACTACTGCTGATCACCACAGTGAATCGTTACGGCCGTCATCATTACGCTGCCCGCCCTGCCCGCCTACTGTCGCCTTCGTGACCTTTCTCGACACACCCCGCCGCGCCGTGGCCGGTCTGGTGCTCCTCCTGGTGACGGCCGGGGTGATCACCGGTGCCGCGCTGCTCCAGCGCGGCGTGGCCCCGGAACCGGCGTCGGCCGTGCCCTCGACGTTCAGCGCCGAGCGGGCGATGCGCCACCTGGAGCAGTTCGCGCGCGAGCCACGCCCCATGGGCAGTCCCGCAGGCGAACGCACGGAGCGCTACCTGACGGACGAGTTGCGCGCCGCGGGCCTGTCGGTGGCGGTGCAGCACGCGGTGGGCGTTTACACGGCGGACGGACTGGCCACGTTCGGCCGGGTGGACAACATCATCGCCACGCTGCCGGGCACCGACCCGTCGGGAATGGTCGTGCTGGCGGCGCACCACGACTCGGCGGCGCAGGGGCCTGGCGCCTCCGACGACGGCGCGGCGGTGGCCGCCATGCTCGAGACGGTGCGTGCGCTGCGCACCGGTGACCGGCCGCGCAACGACGTCGTGCTGCTGATCACCGACGGCGAGGAGCACGGCCTGCTCGGTGCGGAGGCGTTCCTGCGTGAACACCCACTCGGCCGGCGCGACGGCGTGGTGCTGAACTTCGAGGCACGTGGCGTCAGCGGCCCCTCGCTGATGTTCGAGACGTCCCAGAACAACGCGCGGCTGGTGGACCTGTTCAACGACACGGTCCCGCACCCGAGGGGCGACTCGTCGATGGTCGAGGTGTACCGGGTGCTGCCGAACAACACCGACTTCACCCGGTTCGCGGAGGCCGGTTTCAGCGGCCTGAACTTCGCCTACATCGAGGGCGCGGCCCGGTATCACACGGCAGGCGACTCGCTGGCCAACCTGGACCGGGGCAGCCTGCAACACCACGGCGACAACATGCTGACGCTGACCCGCGCCCTCGGCGACGCCGACCTGCGCACGATGAGCGCGGACCACGACAACACCTACTTCGACCTGCTGGGCATGAAAGTGAGCTACCCCAACGCACTGGTGTGGCCGCTGGCGGTGGTGGCGCTGCTGCTCGTGGCCCTGCTGACGTGGCTGGCAACCCGCCGCGGGCTGACCACCGTCGGCAGGACGGCACTCGCGGCGGCCACAGCGGCGGTACCGCTGGCGGTGGCGTTCGGTCTGGGCCAGCTGGTGTGGACGGTGCTGACGTGGGCCCGACCGTCCTACGAGACGGGCGGCGGCCTGCTGCACCGCCCGGCACTGTTCAACGCGGCGGTCATGCTGATGGCGGTGGTGGCACTGCTGACGTGGTACCTGTTGTTACGCCGCCGTCTGGGCTCGACCGCTCTGGCACTCGGCGGCCTGACGTGGCACGCCCTGCTGGGCACTGCGCTGGCCGCATACGCACCAGGTGCGTCGTTCCTGTTCACGATCCCGGCACTGATGGCAACCCTCGGCGCGACCGTGGCCCTGCTTGCACCGCGTCCACAGTGGTCAGTGGCGGCACTGGCGGTGGGCTCCATAGCGGGAAGCGCGCTGCTCCCGTACTTCGCCTACATGTTGCTGGGCGCGGTAGGCCTGTCACTGGCAGGCGTGGGCGCGACGTTCGCGGTCCTGTTCGGCCTGCTGCTGCTACCGGCCACAGAACTGCTCCTCCCCGGCATCGGACCCGATTCCGCCGCGAAATCCCGAGGCCGCCACACCACGAAGGCCATCCCAGCCGCGGCACTACTGGTAAGCGCAGCCCTGGTAGCCGCAGGCCTGGCAGTGGACCGGCCCGATGCCGCCCACCCGGCCCCGACCCACCTGGCCTACGTACTGAACGCGGACACCGGCGAAGCGACGTGGGTGAGCGCAGAACGAACTCCCGGCGACTGGGCTGCCACCCACGTCGACTCCCGGAACACAGACGCCCTGCCGAAGGGCTACCAGCGAGGCCCGGTGTGGACCGGCCCGGCACCGGCGATCAACGCGGAAGGCCCAGAGTTGACGAACGTGACGAAGAACAACGACGAGATCACGTTCCACATCCGCTCCCCCCGCAACGCCAGGTCGATCACCCTGAGGCTGAACGAACCGATAACGAGGGCGACAGCCAGGGTGCCGGGCACGAACGCCGCGACAACCCCCGTCACGGGCACCCGCAAGGACACGTGGCCAACAGAACTCCGCTTCCAGGACCTCCCCGCGGAAGGCGTCACGCTCACCATCAGGACGACAGCCCCCAACCCCCGGCTGACAGCCATCGACACCACAGCAGGCCTCCCCGACACCACCCCGATCCCCAACTCGGCAACCCCGAGCACAAGAGAAGACGGCAACGTGACCGCGGTGGCCCGCACCTACACCCTGTAACGACCCAGCCCCGCGGATCGGCGTATGACGCTCGGGGGACCACGGTGCCTGTCGCCACCCTGGCGGCCGAGCCCTGGGACCGCGTCCGGACGTACGCCTTCAGATTTCGCGATGGTGTCGAACGGCGTCGAGCCCGTTCGTTGTCCAGGTGAGAGACCGGCGCCGTTCCCGGTCGGTCTCCTCACCGGATCAACCGCACCCGAGGAGAGCATCATGGCCACCACCTACACCTTCGACGTCTTTTCCACCCTCGACGGCTTCGGCTCCTACAACAGCAACGGCGACTGGGGCGGCTACTGGGGCAAGCAAGGTCCCGAGTTTCTCGACCGCCGCCTCGCCGTGTACAGCGAGGAGCACCGGATGGTTCTCGGGGCCAACACCTTCCGGCAGTTCGTGGAGGTGCTGGGCCCGAGCACCGAGGAGTCGCAGGTGAACGACCCCGTGAACACCCGGATGAGGAACGTGCCGACCACCGTGGTGTCGACCTCGCTGCGGGGACCGCTCGACTGGCCGGACGCGACCCTCGTGAGCGGCGACGCGGTCGACGTCGTCGCCCGGCTCAAGGCGGAGTCCGAGGTGCCGTTGCGGTCACACGGCAGCCTGTCGATGAACCGGTCGCTGATGGCCGCGGGGCTGGTCGACCGCGTCCAGGTGACGGTCTTCCCGGTGATCTCCGGCCAGACCGGAGCGGACCAGATCTTCCGCGACGCCGCCGACTTCGACCTGGAGCTGATCGAGAGCCGCACCCTCGACGGCCGCATCCAGGAGCTCATCTACCGGCCAACGCTGCATGGCTGAGCCCTGACACCGCTTTCCCCCCGTTCCCGAAGCCGATGTGGGCGCCGGGGAACACCGTGACCCAGGCCATGGGAACGGCCACCCGGTACACGTCACCGACAGCACCTGTGGGACGGTTTGGCTTGGGGCGTGGGCGGGTACAGGGCGGGCATGCCTACCAAAGAAGTCCTCGACTATCAGCTCACCGCTGTCGATCTGTCTGCCGACCAGCGCAGGCGTGCCGTGGTCGCGGTCGCGTCCTTGGCCCGGGACGCCGACGACTGTGCCGAGTTGCTCGACATGCTCGGACTCAGTGCCGCCGAGCCGTTCCCGAACGTACCCGCCCCGCGCATGCAGTAGTCGTTTCCGTCCTGTGGCCTCGTGCTATCCATAGGGGGAATAGCGCGAGACGGAGAGCAATGAGCGAGCAGATCATCGCGGGCCGGTACCGGCTGGCCGAACGGCTCGGCAGTGGCGGCATGGGGGTCGTCTGGCAGGCCTACGACGAGCGGCTGCACCGCAAGGTCGCGGTCAAGCAGGTGCTCGTGCCCGCCGAGCTGACCTCCTCGCAGAGTGAGGAGATGATCCGCCGCACCATGCGGGAGGGGCGGATCGCGGCCCGGTTGCAGCATCCGCAGCTGATCACCGTGTTCGACGTGGTCCAGGACGGCGGCCAGCCGTACCTGATCATGGAGTACCTCCCGTCCACGAGCCTGTCCGGGCTGGGGACGCTGCCGCCGGAAGAGGTCGCGCGGATCGGTGCGGAGGCCGCGGCCGGGCTGGCCGGCGCGCATGAGGCCGGGGTGGTGCACCGGGACGTCAAACCGGCGAACGTCCTCGTGGGTGAGGACGGCACGGTCAAGATCACCGACTTCGGGATCGCCAGGGTCGCAGAGGACATCGCCGGGACGTTGACCAGCACGTTCGCGGGCACCCCCGCCTACCTCGCGCCCGAGGTGGCCAAAGGGAACCCCGCGACGTACGCGTCGGACGTGTACTCGCTCGGTGCCACGCTGTACACGGCCGTCGAGGGTGAGCCGCCTTCCGGCAAGGACTCGAACCCGATGGCGCAGCTGTACCGGATCGCGTCCGGCGCGATCACGCCGCCGACGAAGGCCGGGCCGCTGACCGACGTGCTGATGTGGCTGCTCAACCCGGACCCCGAGCAGCGGCCGACGATGGTGCAGGCCAGGGACGCGCTCGCCGGTGTCACCTACGAAACCCCGATACCGACCGCGGTCGCGCCAGCGGCGGCAGCCGCGCCCGCCGCTGCCGAGTCCGCCGCCGCCGAGTCCACCGCCGCCATGGCACCGTCCGCTCCGCCGCCGCCCGACGACCGCACCGGCAGACGTGGGCGCGCCGTCCTGTTCGCGGCCGTCCTCGTCGTCGTGGCGGTGGCGGCCGCACTGGTGACCTCCCTCCTCAACCGCGAGGGCACCCCCTCGACGGCCGCGCCGTCCGGGGAGACCACGCGGACGACCGCGCCGACCACCACCTCCGAGGAGCCCCCGGCCTCGGAAGAGACCACCGAGCCCACTGAGACCACCGAGACGACGACCACCACGACAACGACGACGACCACGCCCCCGCAGCAGCCCCCGCAGCAGCCCGCGGATCCCGGCGCCGCGATCGCCGCCTACTACGCGATGATGCCCGGCAGCCGCGCCGAGGGGTGGAACCGTCTCAGCCCCGGGTACCAGGCCCAGGGCCGCGCGAGCTACGACCGTTGGTGGGGCCGCGTCAGCTCCGTGTCCGCGTCGGAGATCGCCACCACCGGCCCCACGACCGTCGAGGCCACCGTCCTCTACGCGTTCACGGACGGCACCCGCACTCGTGAGCGCCACCGGTACACCATGCTGAACCAGAACGGCACGTGGCTGATCGACTCGCAGGCGGTCCTGTCCAGCAACCCCGCCTAGCGGGACGGTCCGGGTGAGCACCAACCGGGCCCGTTTGGTCGCTCGCTCACTTCGCCCGACCGAGTGACCAGAGCCACAGCGGCGTGATCGCGCGGCTACTCTTTTGCCCCGATGACATCGCATTCGACGTCGCGTTCGGCCTCGCCGAGCCAGGTCCCGGTCGGGGTCGATCCGACCCGGCCCAGCATTGCCCGCGTGTACGGCGCTTTCCTGGGCGGCAAGGTCGTCTACGAGGTCGACCGGCAGGTCATGGCCGAGATCACCGCGGCCGTGCCGGAAGCGGCGGATCTCGCGCGCGGCAACCGCGGGTTCCGCAACCGCGCCTGCCGTTTCCTCACGCAAACCGACATCGGCCAGTTCCTCGACTGCGGCTCGGGCCTGCCGACGGCCGAGAACACCCACCAGATCGTGCAGCGCCACAACGACGAGGCGCGGGTCGTGTACGTGGACAACGACCCGGTGGTGCTCGCGCACGGGCGCGCGCTGCTCGAGGACGACTTCCGCGTCCGCATGGTCGACGCGGACATCTTCGAGCCGCGGCGGGTGGTCGAGAACGAGACCGTGCGCGCCACCATCGACTTCACCGTGCCGGTCGTGCTGCTGCTGGTCGGCACCATGCACTACGTCTGTGACGACGCCGCGGCACCGCGGATCATGCGTGAGTACATCGACGCGCTCGCCCCCGGCAGCTACGTGGTGTTCTCGCACTTCATCGACCCGGAGACCCCGGAGCTGACGCCGATCGCCAAGCGCGTGGAGGACGTCCTCGTCAACGGGCCGATCGGCGCGGGCCGGTTCCGCACCAGGGCGGAGGTCATGGCGATGGTCGATGGTCTCGAGATGGTCGCCCCCAACGCCCAGGACCCGCCCGGTCTCTCGGTGTGTGCCGAATGGTGGCCGGACGGGCCCAGGATCGGCGGTCTCAGTGGGGCTGCTCGCTGCATCGTCGGGGGCGTGGGGCGCAAACCGTAGCGACGAGAGCCGCGGCGCCACTCAGCCTCCAACGGGAGAACGGTCGAGGGGACCCAGGTCCGGTCGCCGGAGGCGCGTCGAACCCGCCCGCTGTGCTACGGGCAGGAAATCAACAGAAACGCCGCCGACCGACCGGCGGCTCCGCTCTGTCCGACTCAGGAGACGTCACGAGCGGCACGACAGCTACCGGCGGCAACGAGCTCCAGCCGGTTTCGCCTGGCAGAACCCTGCTGGCCCCTGTAGCCGGCCGTGTTCTACGCCTCGCGCCGGATGGCGCGGCACACGCGCGGGCAGGTCCACAAGCCCGGGTCCGACCCGACCGTCACCCGTCGTGCCCGGCGTCGGCCTCGGGTTTCTGGTCGAACCAGCCGCCCCACTCGAAGCCGACCTCGGCGGCGAGCGCGTCGAAGATGGGCGTGCCCTGGTCCTCGATCACCGGTGTCTGCGCCATCGCGTCCCTCCGTTCCGGACTCCTCACCGGTGCCGGTCCGCACCCGAGAGCTCGTGACCCCGATACCCCGTATCCGCTCCGCCAAAACCCCTCCTGGGGAAATTCGGCGCCGGTTCGACTGCCACCGATGATCTTCGGTTCCGCCGTGGCCGGGTGGGACCGGGTTTCCTGGGTGTCGCAGGACCACCCTTTCCGCTGGTCGCGGAGCTAGCCTCGAACACATGGACAACGTGATCGGTGCGTTCCTGCGGGCGCGGCGCGAGCTGGTGCGGCCGGAGGACGTCGACCTCGTGCCGGGCGGACGACGCAGGGTGAACGGGCTGCGGCGGGAGGAGGTCGCCACGCTCGCGGGCGTGAGCAGCGACTACTACGTGCGTCTCGAACAGGGCCGGGAACGGCACCCGTCGGCGCAGGTGGTCGACGCGCTCGCGCACGCGCTCGCCCTCGACGAGGAGGCCACCGCCTACCTGCACGAGCTGGCCCGGCCCCGGCCCAGGGTGCGGCGCAGGCGGCGGGAGCAGGTCAGTCCCGCGCTGACGGGGATGATGGCGGCCTGGACGGCCACCCCCGCCGTGGTGCTGGGCCGGTGCCTCGAGGTGCTGGCCGGCAACGACCTCGGCACGGCGCTGTTCGCGGGCCACGCCCACAGCGACGACCTGGTCCGGCTGGTGTTCCTCGACCCCGACGCGCGTGACTTCTACCCGGACTGGGAGCGCGTGGCCGTCAACACCGTCGCCGGGCTGCGTGCGGCGGCGGGCCTCGACCAGGACGATCCCCGGCTGATCGAGACCGTCGGTGAGCTGTCGGTCAAGAGCGCGGACTTCCGCAGGCTGTGGGCCCGCCACGACGTCAGGCAGAAGACGCGGGAGACCAAGCGGTTCCGGCACCCGCTCGTGGGTGAGCTGACGCTGTCGTACGAGGCGTTCACCGTGAACAGCGCGCCCGGCCAGCAGCTGGTCGTCTACCACGCGGAGCCCGGCAGCGCGTCGGCGGAAGCACTGTCCCTGCTGGGCAGCCTCACCGCGTAACCCGTTCCGCACATCGACGCCGCGTGCCCGCACGTGGCGTGCCACCCCCTGCCACGAAACAAGGAGAAGAGATGAAGGTCGTACTCGTCACCGGCGCCAGCAGCGGCATCGGCCAGGCCACCGCCCTGCGCCTCGCGGCCGACGGGCACCACGTCGTCGTCGGCGCGCGGCGGGAGGACCGGCTCACCGAGCTGGCGGACAAGATCCGCGCGGACGGCGGGTCCGTCGACGCGGCCCGGCTGGACGTCACCGACCGCGCGGACATGACCGCGTTCGTCGACGGCGCGGTCGCCCGGCACGGCCGGGTCGACGTCATCGTCAACAACGCGGGCGTGATGCCGCTGTCCAGGCTGGACTCACTGCTCGTCGACGAGTGGGACCGCATGATCGACGTGAACGTGCGCGGCCTGCTGCACGGGATCGCCGCCGGGCTGCCCCACTTCCAGCGCCAGCACGGCGGGCACTTCGTGACCGTCGCGTCGATCGCCGCCTACCAGGTGGTGCCGACGGCAGCCGTGTACTCCGCGACGAAGTACGCGGCGTGGGCGATCACCGAGGGACTGCGCCAGGAGGCGGACCCGAGCATCCGGGTCACGACCGTGTCGCCGGGTGTCGTCGAGTCGGAGCTGGCGGACACCATCACCGAGCCAGGCGCGCGGGAGATGATGCGCGGCTACCGCGCGGACACGATCCCGCCGTCCGCGATCGCCGACGCCATCGCGTACGCCATCGCCCAGCCCGCGAACGTGGACGTCAACGAGATGGTGATCCGGCCTGCTCGGCAGCGTTGATGCCCCGCCTCTGCCGCCCACGCGTCGAACACCCCCTCGGCGACAGATGGCTGTTGCTGGCGAAACCGGCTCAGCCCAGCCACGTGTGCAGGGCCCACCACCAGCGCAGGGTTTCCGGCACCGTGGTCGGGGCCGGGCGGGTGCCGGTCAGCTCACCGAGCTTGCCCAGCCGGTACCGGACCGTGTTGGGGTGCACGTGGAGCGCCTCCGCGGTCTGGTCAAGACGTTGCCCGTGGTCGAGGTACGCGCGGCCGGTGCAGACGAGCTGGTGGTGAAAGGGGTCGGTGCGGTCCAGCGCACCGAGGTACTCCGCCGCCAGCAACTCGGCCAGCACCGGTTGCGCGGCGAGCGCGGTCTCGCCGGCCAGCTCGGTGAGCTGCCGGACACCGCGCAGGCCGGGGACGGCGTGGATCGCGGTCAGGCACAGGTCGTACCGGGTGTGGACCTCGGACAGCGCGGCGGCCGGGGCGACGACCACCAGGTCCGGCACGTCGGCGGGCACCGGGGTGCGGACCGACAACCCGGCCAGACGTCCTTCCACCAGGCCGAAAACGCCACCCGCGCCGGTCAGGCGGTGTTCGAGCTCGCGTGCGCGGACCGGGTCGGCCACGTCGGTCAGCACGCAGTGGTACCGGCCGTCGGGCCGCAGGCCCGCCCGCGTGAGCTCCTCGTCGGCGACGTCCGCGCCGTGCAGCAGCCTGCGCAGCACGTGGGTGTGCGCGTCGCGGGCGGTCAGCTCCGCGCGGTGGTGGCCGCTGATCACGTGCCGTTCCAGCGCGCCCGCGTACCGGTTGAACCGCACGAGCGCGTCGAGCATCTCCTGTGGCGGGACACCCGCGTCCCTGCCGCAGGCGACCGCGATGTCGACGGCACGGGTGCGGCCCGCGTGCACGCCGCATAACAGCGCCTCCAGGGGGATCCCTTGCGCCGCCCGGTCCGCGCCGAGCGCCTCGGCTGCGGCGAACACCTCGGCACCGGGTTCGGCCGGGTCATCGACCGCGGCGATGGCGGCGGCGACCACGACCGCGATGTGGCGGCGGTTCTCCGCCTCCGGCAGGCGCGCGACCTCCGGCGACGCCTCCCGTGCCGCGGTGACCACCTCGTCGACAAGGGCCGGGTCGGCCGCGAGGGCCGCCAGCACCACCCCCAGGACATCCCCGCTCATCGTTCGAAGCCACCGCCTTGTGCGCGAGCCACAACCGGCCGGGAACGCGTTGGCGCCCAGCGCCTACCGCGTCCGCGTGAACCACTGGTTTGCTGTGAGCTACTGAACGGTAACACCCCTGCTCGGAGGCTCCGATGAAGTGGCGTCCCCTGCTCGCGGCCGCGCTCGCGGCCGTGTCGATCACCGCGTTCGCACCCACCGCACCCGCGGTGGCGCTGCGGGAGGTGCTGATCGTCGGCAACAACTGGGAGGGCACGGCCGACGTGGTTGCGTCGACGCCCGACCTCACGAAGATCGGGCGCATCGACGTCATCCCGGACAAGGACGAGCGGCTGCGCGAGATCTACCTCAACCCCGTGAAGCTCGCGTTCTTCCTCGGCATCCGGGAGACCGTCGGCGAGGGCCACGACCAGTTCGTCGACGACATGTACACCACGCCGGACGGATCCGCGGTCGTCGTTTCGCGGCCCAGCTTCGCCGACGTCGTGTCGATCGATCTCGTCGACGGCGGCGTGAACTGGCGGTTCCCGGTGTCGGGCTTCCGCGCCGACCACATGGCGGTCTCACCGGACGGCAGGAAGGTCGCCGTCTCCGCGTCCACGTCGAACACCGTGCACGTGCTGGACATCGTGACCGGCCGCCAGCTCGGTTCGTTCCGCACCGGCGACAAGCCGCACGAGAACGTGTTCACCGACGGCGGCCGGTACGTGTGGAACTCCTCCATCGGCGAGGTCAACACCGCGCTCGACGCCCCGGCACTGGACTGGACGAAGGGCGACCGCCGCATCACGATCGCCGACGCGACCACGTTCGACCAGGTCCGGGTGGTCGACATGCGGCAACGCCTCGACGCGTTCGGCCGCCGCGACCTGTCCGACGCAGTGCGCCCCGCCGTGTTCACGCCCGACGAGTCGAAACTGTACTTCCAGGTGTCGTTCTACAACGGGTTCCTCGAGTACGACGTGGCGACCGACCGCATCACGCGGGACAAGACGCTGCCGAAGAACCCCGCGACCAGCGAGGACCGCACGACGTGGATCAACGACTCCCGCCACCACGGCATGTCGATCAACCCGGCGGGGACGAAGCTGTGCGTGGCCGGGACGATGGACGACTACGCGACGGTCGTCGACCGGGCCTCGCTGCGGGAGGGACCGCTGGTGACCGCGTCGAAGCCGTACTGGGCAACGGTGTCCGGCGACGGTAGCGCGTGCGTGATCTCCGAGAGCGGCTCGGACCGGGTGACGTCGATCGACTTCGCGACGGGCCGCAAGATCGCGTCGGTGCCGGTCGGCGACCACCCGCAACGCGTCCGCGTCGGCCACGTCCCCGCGGACTGGACCGGCACTCCCTAGTGGTTCGTGCCAGTGCCGGAACCACTGGCGGAGGGTTGTTCGGCTGCGGTCGGGTCCGGGTGAGCTTGCGCCACCGCCGGGATTGCGCGAACAAGGCCCCGCTTCGCGGGGCGGACGCGTAGCGCCCGGGCTTTGGTGCCCGACGGCGCGTTCACGGCACAACGAGTGCCGTGAATGGGCCGTTCAGGGCATTGCCACGCCGTCAACGCGCCTTTCACAGCACCGAACCCGGGCTGCGGGGCCCGCACCGACGCAACCCCGACGGTGGCGCAAGCCCACCCATAGGGGTTCCCTGCCCAAACCGCCGCCGACATGCCCCTTCGCCACCCCGAGACCTGCCCGTCCGGCGAGGACAAACCCACAACTCCAACCGGAACCACGCGACCAGCACACGACGACCGACCATTCACACCAACTACGTGCGGTCGGTCGGGAACTCCGCCTCGTAGCCCAGTGACGTGAAGATGCCGGTCAGCATCTGCCGGGTGTTGCGTTCCGCGCGTGTGGTCAGCCCGGCCTCCTTGGCGGCGTCCCCGATCCGCTTCTCGGCCAGCAGGTAGAACTCGCGCTGGTCGGTCTCCTCGAACAGCGACTTGACCCGGTCCCACGCGCCGCGGTCCTGCGAGTACAGGTAGGTGTGTTCCTGGTCGATGTTCGGCTTCGCGAGCTTCGGGCCGGGGAGGCGGACCACCACGGTCTTCTTCTCCTCGTCGACCGTGAGCGCCTCGTCCGACAGCGTGCCGAGGTCGACGTACGCGCTCACCGAGCCACGCGCCACGAACAGGGTCCGGTTCCCGGCGATGACGTCCGGCACCCACGCCACGTCGTGCTCGACGTCGACGACGACCTGGAAGTCGCCCTCCGCGGCGTGGTACTGGCTCAGGTCGCGGACCGCCTGGAGCATGGCGGGCCCGGTGCGGTCCCTGGTCTCGGTCGTGAACGGGTTCAGCTTGGGCACCTGGGCGACCAGCCACATGAGCGCGGCCACCACGACGACCACGACCAGCACGAGCCGCCCGGCCTTCCACAGTGGACTGTCCGGCACGATGACCTCCCGTTCCGGCTAGGGTGCCGGTTCGTGAAGGAGACCGACCTGCGTGTTGCCGGCGGGCGAACGCTGCACACGTACGACACCGGACAGGGCGACCTCGTCGTCTTCTGGCACCATGGCACCCCCAACACGGGACTACCCCCGGAACCGCTCTTCGAACCAGGATTGCGCTGGGTGTCCTACGACCGTCCGCGATACGGCGGATCATCGGCTCGTCCCGGCCGCGACATCGCGTCCGCCGCCGAGGACGCCGAGGTGGTCGCGGACGCGCTCGGTGTCGACACCTTCGCCCTGCTGGGCCATTCGGGTGGTGGTCCGCACGCACTCGCGTGCGCCGCGCTGCTGCCCGGGCGGGTGCGGGCGGTGGCCGCGATCTCCTGCCTGGCCCCGTTCGGCGCGGCCGGGCTCGACTGGTTCGCCGGCATGGGCCCGAACAGCGCGGCGACCCTGCGCGCCGCGGCGACCGGCCGCGCGGCCCGTGAGCAGGTCGAACCGGGCGACCCGGACTTCACCCCGGCCGACTGGGCGGCATTGGCGGGCACGTGGTCGTGGTTCGGCGAGGTCGTCGGCCCGGCGCTGGCAGGCGACCGGCACGCGCCGGTCGACGACGACCTCGCCTACGCGGGCCCGTGGGGCTTCGGCCCGGCCGCGATCACGGCGAAGACCCTGCTCATGCACGGCCGCGACGACATCATGGTCCCCGCGGCGCACAGCGAATGGCTGGCACGCCACATCCCCGGCGCCGAGCTGCGGCTCGTGCCGGGGGAAGGGCACATCTCGGTGCTGGACCACGCCCGACAGGCACTGGCGTGGTTGCGGCTCAGCTCTGGGTGATCTCGACCTTGTTCGGGTAGAAGGCCACGTGGCCTGCGATCTCGGCGACCGCGGGGTAGGGCTCGCGGTAGGTCCACACGGCGTCTGCCAGCTCGCCGTCCCCCGTGACCAGGGTGTAGTAGCTCGCGTCGCCCTTGTACGGGCAGTACGTGCTGGTGTCGGTCGGGGTGATGGCGGCGGGGTCGACGTCCGCGATCGGGATGTACTGCGCAGGCGGGTAGTTCGACTCCTGGAGCACGAGCGCCGCCGTGGTGTCCGCCACGACCTGGTCACCGACCTTGACCATCACCCGTGCCGGGTTCTTCCCGACGGTGATGGGGTGGTCGGGACCTGGTGTCTTGATCTCACGGGACATGGATCACCTTTCGTCGGGTTCTACCCGTGTCAAGTCCCGGCGGGCCGTCGTTGTTCCGCGTTCCACCGATGTGGTGACGCCGGGGCCACCTCCTGCCCGCCTCCCGCGCACCGGCCTTAACCTTGTGCCGCGCGGGAACCTGACGAACGGCGGTGTTGGTGCGCGGGATCGACTACTACGAGCTGCTCGGCGTGGCGCCAGACGCGTCGACCGCCGAGATCAGGTCCGCGTACCGGGCGCTCGCCAAGGCCATGCACCCCGACACGGGCGGCACCGCGGGCGCGTTCCGGCTGCTCCGGGAGGCCTACGACACCCTCGCCGATCCCGAGCGGCGCGCGGGCTACGACCAGGGCGACGACTACTACGACGAGGGCGAGGACGAGCCGGACGACGAGCCGGAGCCGCCACCGGAGCCGGTCCGGCAGCGGCGGCCACGGCCGCGGGCACCGCACGTGCCGACGCTGCCGGTCATCGAGCCCGCCACGGTCCCCTGGTGGGACGAGGTGCGCAGGGTGCGTCGCGTGGTGCTCGAACCGAGGAACGGTCCCGGCCGGACGGTCACACTGATGGCGGCTGGCGCGACCGCTTTTCTTGTGCTAGCAACAGCTCTCCTCGGTGCACCCGCGTGGCTGGTGCTCGTGTTCCTGCTGACAGGCGGCGGCGCGGCGCTCGAATGCGGACGAAGACACCTTGCGGCACAACGGGTCGACCGGGAATTCACCAACGCGTTCGGAAACCGGACGGTGTTCGGTTCACCGGGCGTCGAGGAGGACGAGGTCGCGGAACGGTTGACCGCGGACCTGCTGGCACGGTACCTGGCCAGGATTCCCGGCGTCCGGATCTGTCACGGCCTCGCCGCGGAGGAGGGCTCCGTGTTCGCCGACCTCGACCACGCGGTGCTGTGCGGGCGCAGGCTGGTGCTCGTCGAGTCGGAGTCGTGGCTGCCAGGGCACTACGAGGTGGCCGACTCGGGTGCCGTGCTGCGCAACGGACATCCGTTCCGCGGCGGCAGCGTCCGGCTGCCGGAGCGGCTCGCCGCCTACCGAGCACTGCTGCCGGACGCGGAGATCCGTGGCGCGCTGCTCATCTACCCCGCCCGAGCAGGGGCGATCACTGTCGGCGACGGTCTCGCGTACACACCGGAGCGGTTCGTCCGCGAGATCGGCGGCTGGCTGGCCATCGATCCGTCCACTGTGGACCGCGAAATTTTCTCGACACTGCTGCGCCAGGTCACGTCACCCGGCTGAACTGCGGACATGCGCACGATGGAGTGTGGTAACCCGGAGTTCCAAGCACAGGGCCAAAGTCCACTAGTCCGTTTGCGGTAGCATCTGCTGCGCTTTCCGGCTCGACGTGCGTCGGTTCGTGTTGCCTCCTCCTCGCACAGGAAGGACCCGATGTCTGAGACGCCTACCCCGCCCTGGGGTTTACGGGTGGAGAACGACATGCAGACCGCCTATGCGGACGGCATCGAGCGCCTGCAGACCAGACTCCTGCACATCGGGTTGTTCCTCCTGACCTTCGTCGTGCTCGGCGGCGGTGCCGGTGTGCTGATGATCGCCACCAACGACGCCCGCGCGCTCGCGGTGTCGGTCGGCGTCGTCGCGGGATGTGTGGTCGCGGTGCTCGTCGCGGTCCTCATGGCGATGTCCGCGGTCCGGCAGGTCACGCCGCTGGCCCGCAGACCGGCGCAGCCCAGGGCCCCGATGCCCCCACCACAACCGCTCACGGTGGAACCACGTGTCCAGGAGCAGCGGGCGGTCGAGATGGTCCCCCGCGCGCCGGAGCCAGCGCCGCTGTGGTCGCAGCCCGGCGACGGCCAGATGGTGCTCACCGACGACCCCGGCCAGCGCCGCGAGGTGTTCGTCAAGCTGGCGCGGCGCCTGCAGTCGCTCATCAACCGCGCCATCAAGCGGATCGACGAGCTGGAGCAGGACAACGAGGACCCGGAGCTCCTCGACGGCCTCTACGAGATCGACCACCTGTTCACGCTGGCCAGGCGGCAGGGCGAGAACCTGGCCGTGCTGGGCGGCGAGTCGCCGCAGCGCAGGTCGACCAAGCCGGTCAGCGTGTACGCCGTGCTGCTCGCCGCGGTGTCCGAGGCCGAGCACTACCGGCAGATCGCGATCGTGCCGGTCGAGGACGTGGAGATCCACGGCCACGCGGTCGCCGAGATCATCCACCTGCTCGCCGAGCTGCTGGAGAACGCGACCCGCTTCACCTCGCCGGACGGCCCGAAGGTCGAGGTCCGCGCGCAGAAGGTGACCGCGGGCCTCGCGATCGAGGTGCAGGACCGCGGCCTCGGCATGAGCTACGAGGACCTGGAGCGCATCAACCACCTGCTCGACGGCTCGACCCGCATCGACATCAGCGAGCTGCTGGAGGACGGCCGCATCGGCCTCGCCGTGGTCCGTGAGCTGGCACGCCGGCACGACATCCGCGTCCGCCTCCAGTCCAACATCTTCGGCGGCATCGCGGCCGCCGTGGTGATCCCGCCGCAGCTGCTGACCGCGCCGGAGCCCAAGAAGGACGCCCGGCACCGCGCGCAGCCACCTTCCGTGGCCAAGCAGGTGCCGCAGCCCGTGCCGCAGAAGCGTGAGCAGCTCGTCGCGGCCGCGGCGAGCGCGTCGTCGCCGTCGCTGCCGTCGGTGCCGAAGCCATCGCCGATGCCGTCCCCGACCCCCAGGAGCGAGCCGGTGCCGGCACCGCTGCCGATACCCACCGCCGCCGGCAGTGCCTCGACCCCCGGCCTCGGCCCGATCCGCCCGACCGCCAACCGCCACCCGGCCACCGAGCCCGCCACTGGCGGCAGGGCCGACAGCAGGACCGACAACCGGGCAGGGGGCGAGCAGGAGCTGCCCAGGCTGCCCGTGCGTGCCCCTGGCCGCTCCTACGACGACCTCCGTTCCGGTGGCGCGGGCGGGATCTCCCCCGAGGACGCCGCCAAGCTCGCCGACCCGGCCGCCGTCAGCGGTGACACGCCGCCGCCGCTGCCGCAGCGCAAGGGCAGCCACCTGCGGGAGGAGCTGCTCGAGCCGCCGCAGGTGACCACGCCGGTTCCTGGCCACAACACCAACCTCATGAAGACCGTCCAGGCGGGCCGGGACCACTGGCTCGCGGAGCAGAACCGTGAAGCGACGAACAGAGGAGACTCCACGACATGGCCGACGACCTGAACTGGCTGCTCCGCCGGCTGGTTGAGGCGGTACCCGACACGCACAGCGCGCTGTTGCTGTCGGTGGACGGCATTCCGAAGTACTGGTACGGCCTCGACATCGACGGCGCGGACCGGCTCGCGGCGCTCGCGAGCAGCATGTGTTCGCTCGCCAACCAGGTCGGCAAGAAGTTCTCCGAGGACGGCGCCGACGGCGTCCGGCAGGTGATCACCGAGCTCAACGAGATCATCCTGTTCGTGACCGCGGCGAGTGCGGGCAGTGTGCTGGCGGTGCTCGCGGCCCGTGAGGTCGACGCCGGCATCCTCAGCTACGAGATGCAGCGCCTGTGCACCCAGGTGCCGGCCGTGCTCGTGACCCCGTCGCGCTACCACGTCGCCCACCAGGGCGCGCATCAGGGCAATGGAACTCGTTGACGATGAGAGGTCCGGACGAGGCCACCGCCGACGACCCCGACCTGTTCGGTGTACGCCCGTACGCCATGACCAGTGGAAGGACCCAGCCGAGCACCCCGCTCGACCTGATGTCGCTGGTGCGGGCGACCGGCAGTGGCATGGTCAGGAAGAACCAGCTCGGGGTCGAGCACTCCAAGGCACTGGAGCTGTGCACGTCCCCCACGTCGGTCGCGGAGGTGGCCGCGCTGCTGCACCGGCCGGTGACCGTCACGAAGGTGGTCCTTTCCGACCTGATCGAACTCGGCGCGGTGATCGCGAAGTTCGCGCCGGAGAACTCCTACTCCAACGACCCAGCCATTCTGGAGGCGGTGATTGATGGCCTCCGACGGTTCGTCTGAGCTGTTCCCCATCCAGGTCAAGATCCTCGTCGCGGGCGGTTTCGGCGTCGGCAAGACGACGTTCGTCGGCGCGGTGAGCGAGATCGAGCCACTGACCACAGAGGAGACACTGACCGCGGCCAGCGTCGCGACCGACAGCGTCGCCGGGGTCGAGAGCAAGTCGACCACCACGGTGGCGATGGACTTCGGCCGCCTTTCCTTCTCCGACAAGAACCTCGTGCTCTACCTGTTCGGCACGCCCGGCCAGGACCGCTTCTGGTTCATGTGGGACGAGCTGTCCAGGGGCGCGCTCGGCGCGGTGGTGCTCGCCGACACCCGCAGGCTCGCCGACTGCTTCGGTGCGGTCGAGTTCTTCGAGCGGCGCGACATCCGGTTCCTGGTGGCGCTCAACGAGTTCGAGGGCGGGTACCACTACCAGGACGAGGAGGTGCGGCAGGCGCTGGCGTTGAAGCCGCACGTGCCGCTCGTCCGGTGTGACGCACGCAAGACCCATTCGGCGAGCACGGTGCTGATCACCCTGCTCGAGTCCGTCCTGGCGACGTTCCGTGCCGCCACTCCCCCGATGATTCGGAGCCACCAGTCATGAACCACGACATCCTCGACCAGCGACTGTTGAAGGCGCCGCACGACCCCGAGATCCCGCAGCGCCTCGCCCGGCTCGCGCAGCTTGGGCTCGGCGACCGGCCGGACCCGGAGTTCGACAGGTTCGCTGCCCGGCTGGCCGCGGCGGCGAACGCGCCGTACGCGATGGTCAACTTCGTCGGCGACGAGGAGCAGTACTTCGCCGGACTGTACGGCCCGGACAGTGCGAAGGCGGACGCGCTGGAGGCGGCGTCCTCGGCGTCCCGCGCGACGCCGGGGCGGACGATGTCGCGTGAGCACGGCTACTGCCCGCACGTCGTGGTGCGGCGCAAGGCTTTGGTGCTCGACGACGTGTGCGCGTACCCGAGGTTCGCGGTCAACCCGGTGGTGAACTCGATCGGCGTGCGCGCGTACATGGGTGCGCCGCTGATCGACCGCACCGGCACCGCGCTCGGCACGATCTGCGTGGTGAACACGGAGGAGAGCACCTGGGGCAGGCCCGGCCTGGAGATGATCAAGTCGTTGGCCGCCGAGGTCGTGGACCTGATCCACCGCCGCGAGCAGTGACGGTGGGTGGCGCCGGACGGTCACCCCGCTACCGGCGCCACCAGCGGGACGGGGACGTGTCGCCGTCCTCGGCGTCGATGACGGGCTCGTCGGCGGCGCGGGCCACTCCGTTGAGCAGCCCGCTGCTCGCGCGGAGCTGCTCGGAGAACCGCGCCGACCACTGTTCCCGGTAGGTGCCGAGCGCCACCTCCGCCAGCCGGATCCGCTGGACGTCCGACGTGCCGGCCGGTGCGTAGATGTGGTTGGCGTCGCGCAGGAAGCGCTCGATGTTGCTGTCGGGGTAGAGCCCGTAGGCCGCGTGCACCTCCATCGCGGTGCGCGCGCTGTCCAAAGAGGACTCGACGTTGAGCAGCTTGGCGCTGATCAGTTCGGCGTCACACGACCTGCCCTCGTCGAGTAGGTGCGCCGCGTGGTAGGCGGCCAGCCGCGCGGTCATCAGCTGGGACTGCATCTGGCCCAGTTTCTGTTTGACCGTGGGAAGATCGGCGAGCGGTGCACCGTACCTGCGCTGTGCGGTAGCGAATTCGACGGTCTGCTCGACGATCGCGCGGTGGATGCCGAGCGACACCGCGGTGAGGTTCGGCCGTCCATAGAGGACGCTCGACGAGTAGGCGACGGCGAGACCGTCCCCTTCGGAGCCGAGCAGGTTCTCCGCCGGGACGCGGCAGTTCTCGAAGATCAGCTCACCGAAGCTGAACCCGTGCAGTCCCATCGTCGGCTGGTGGCGGGCGAGTGACAGACCGGGTGCCGTCGATTCCACGAGGAACGCGGACAATCCACGCGAGCCCGGTCCGGTGCGGACCACCACCCCGTGCAGGTCACCGACGTGACTGTTCCCGACGAACACTTTCCTGCCGTTGAGGAAATACTCGTTTCTCACCCGTTCGGCGGTAGCGGACATACCGAGAACATGCCCGCCGGATTCAGGTTCCGTCACGGCGATGGTCGGCATGCAGCGACCGTCGCTGATCATGGGCAACCAGCGGCGTTTCTGCTTCTCACTGCCGAAGTGGAGAATCTTCGCGACCCCGAGCTGAGAGGCCTGGACCATCGCGCCCATGGCGCCGCTGACCCGCGACAACTCCTCGATGATGATCGTCTTGGCGAGGTGCCCGAGGCCCATTCCCCCATATCTGGGGTCGATTGTGACGCCCAGCCACCCTTGCTGAGCGATCAGGCGGGACAGCTCCACGTGGACGGCCTTGGCCGCCTCCATGTCACCGACCCGCGGCGCGACCTTCGCCTCGGCGAAGTCCCGAACCTGGGCACGCAGCAGTTCGTGCTGCACCGTGGTGAAATAGCTGGTCGTTCGGGTTGCGGTGGTCACTGGACGGCCTCCGCCGTTTCGTCACAAATCAACGCGAACTCCCCTATGGTTGTGTTCGGGGCACAACCTTGCCACTGACACTCCCTCAGCGGTACCACCTTCATGGTGACGAGGATAACGCGCGACTACGAACAGTCATCGCTATCGCGCACCGTAATCATCCACAAAGGACAGACCGCGTGCCACCCGTCTCGTCGGGTGACACGCGGCCGGTGGAGGGGAAGGTCAGGCGCGCCGCCGGCCTCCCGAAGACCGAACCGGGCGCTCGACCGCGGGCATCCGGTCGTAGGAGTCCTCCGGCCCTGGACGGGGCCGGACCAGGTAGTCGTCGTCGGGCCTGCTGTGTTTGGGCAGCCGGTCGAACGTGTCGTCCACACTCGGCAGGGCGGGCGCGAGCCGGATGCTGCTGAGGGCGGGATCCATCGTGCGGGAGAGCCGTTCCTCGGCCCGCCGCCGTGCGGCACGGCCCCCGTTGGTCGGTCCACCGGTGCGGTGCCGGGACGCGGGTGGCATCCCCTCGACGATGGTCTCGTCGGCACTCCCGCTGATCGGAGGCGTCCGATCGGGTGACTCGTCCAGTGGCGCGAAGGGGTCCTCCGGCCCTCGGGCGGTACCGCGCCCGAACGCCCCGCCGGAACCACGCGGGGGCCGCGTGTTCACCGCCCGCCGAACCGGCGGCATGGCGTCGAAGGAGTCCGCCGCGCCGCGCCGGGCTGGCGGCAGCCCGCCCAGGTCCTCACCACGCCGCGCGGGGGGCGTGCCACCGAACGAATCCCCGCCACCCCGCCCGGCAGGCGGCAGCGCACCGAACGAGCCCTCAGCACCCCGACGCACCGGCGGCAGCGCACCGAACGAGTCCTCGCCACCACGACGAACGGGCGGCAGCCCGCCGAACGACGCCTCGGCGTCACGCCGGACCGGGGGCAGCGCACCGAACGAATCCTCGCCACCACGACGCACCGGAGGCAGCGCACCAACGGAATCCGATGCGCCGCGCCGGGCTGGCGGGGTACCGCCGGAAGAGCCCACCCCGCCGCGTCGCACCGGCGGCAGCGCGCCGAACGAATCCGCCGGACCACCACCTGCGGGAGGCATGCCACCGGAAGAACCCACCCCGCTCCGTCGCACCGGCGGCAGTGCACCGAACGAATCCGACGGACCACCGCGTGCGGGTGACATGGCGCCGAACGAGTCGGACGGGCCGCGTCCGGTCAGTGGTGCGGCGAAGGGGTCGACGGGGCCGTGGGCGAACGACCCGTCCGAACCGCGGCGGGCCGGTGGCATGGCGGCGCCCGTGGCGGGTGGCATGCCCTCGACCATGGTGGCGGGACCGGACATCGGGTCGTGGAACTCCGGTGGGCGGACGTGCCCGTTCGCGTCGAGGAGTGCCATCTGGCCGGTCACGTCGATCGCGAGGGCCTCCTCCGCGGCCAGCCTGCCGCTCAGCGGCTCCGGCGGGCCCGCGGCGCGGAACTGCGGGGGCGCGACCCGGCCGCTCCCGTTCGACGGCGCACCGAAGTGCGGGGGGCCGGACGGCGGCACCGGCGGCGGCACCGGCGTCCCGGGCGGCGGCACCGGCGTGCCGATCACCGGCGTGCCCGGCGGCGGCGTCGCCATCCCGTTCGACCGCGCGGCGGGAGGCGGTGGCACCGGCGCACCGTTCGACCGCGCACCGGGCGGCACCGGGGTGCCGGGCGGTGGTGGCACCGGGCCGCCGCGCGGCTGCCGGACCTTCACCGGCAGCATCCGGCTGAACGAGTCGACCACGCTCTTGGGCCGTCCCGCGGGGACCTGGCCCGTACCGACGCCGACCTCGTGCGGTGGCTCCTCCACGTACGCGATCTCGTGTTCGCGCTTCTCCTCGCGCTGGCGCTGCTTGCCCTTGGCCGGCAGGGAATGCCGCCCCTTGCCACGCTTCGCCGCGCCGCCGCCGACGGCGACCGCGGGTGCCTGCTCGACGGGTGTGCTCCTGCGCGGCGCGGGGTTCTGTCTGCTCACGCTGTCGGTCCACGCCAGCACCGACGACGGGCAGTCCAGGCCGACCACGCCCATCAGGCGGCCTTCCTTGGAGTACCCGTACACGGTGCCGGTGCCCTCGTCGGGGGTGCCGAGCGTGATGATGTCCTTGCCCAGCTTCGGCATCCCGGCCGCCTGGATGCGGACGCCGTACTGCTCGGTCCAGAACCGCGGCATCGGCGTGAACGGCTCCGCCGCGCCGCGGCCGGCGAGCAGGCTCTCCGCGGCCGCACGGCCCATCTCGACCGCGTTCAGCCAGTGTTCGACGCGCCTTGGCACGTTGTCGAACCGCAGGTTCGGCCACTGGGCCACGTCACCGGCGGCGACGACGTCCTCCGCGCCGACCACGTGGCACGTCGGTTCGCAGACGACGCCGTTGTCCAGCGGCAGACCCGAACCACGCAGCCAGCCGGTGAGCGGCACGGTGCCCGCCGCGACCACGACGCACGACGCGAGCAGCGTGGTGCCGTCGGTCAGCCGCAGGCCGATGCCCTCGGGCCCCGGCGACCACTCCTGCACCGAGTTGCCCAGCGCCAGGTCGACGCCGTGGTCGCGGTGCAGGTTGGTCAGCCACTCGCCGAGCTCCGGGCCGAGCACGTTGCCGAGCAGGGTGTCCTGGCGGCCGATGAGCGTCACCTCGCGGGACAGGTGCCGCAGGCTCGCCGCGATCTCGCAGCCGGTGAACCCGCCACCGACGACCGCGACCCGGCCCTTCGTGGACCCGATGACGCGTTCGAGTTCCAGCCCGTCGGCCATGGTGCGCAGCACGAGCACGCGCGGGTCGTAGTACGGGAGGTCGTTGGGGCGCTTGGCTTCCACGCCGGTCGCGATGACGAGACCGTCGTAGGTCAGCTCCTCGCCGCCTGGCAGGTGCAGCACCTTGTTGTGCGGCACCAGCTGCCGGACCTGCGTGCCGAACCGCCACTTCGCGTTGAGGTCCTCGTACGCGGGCAGGGTGAGGTCGCTCGACCGCAGCGTGCCCATGAGCAGCTGCTTGGACAGTGCGGGCCGGTGGTACGGCGGCAGCTTCTCGTCACCGAGGAGCATGATCTCGCCCTCGAACTTGAGCTCGCGCAGCCGTTCCGCGGTCCGCAGACCGGTCAGGCCGGCGCCGACCACGACGATCCGTTCGTCCCGGTTCATCGGGTGCGTACCTCCTGCAACTGGATGGCCTGCATGGGGCAGGACCGGGCCGCCGCCTGCGCCTGCGCGCGGCTGTCTGTGTCGGGGTCACGGACGTAGCGCAGTCGTCCGTCTTCCATGAGCTGGAACAGCTGCGGCGACTCCGCCTGGCAGATGCCGTACCGCTTGCAGCGCTGGTTGTCCACGCTGACCTGCACCTTCCTCCCGACGCGCGGGCCGGGTGGCGGCGGCTCGACCACCGCGAGCTGGGTGCCGGTGGTGGCCGGTGCCGCCGCGAGCAGCCCGGCGCGGATCAGCAGCTTCGGCGGGAGGAACCGCAGCGCGGTCAGTGTCACCGCCGGGGTCAGCACCGTGATGCCACCGAGCCACAGCAGTGCGAGGTGGCCGTTGGCGATGGCGCCGAACCACGAGTGCACGACCACCATGCCGACCGCGACGTAGGCGAACTGGTGGAACCGCAGCCAGTTGCGGTAGCGGATGAACCGCCGCATGCCGGTGGTGACGGTGATCGCCAGCATGATCTCGAGACCGAGGATGCCGAGCGCGTGCCGGAGCTTGCCGGTGAAGGGCACCGTGATGCCGAAGACGTCGAGGCCCTGTTCCCGCAGCAGCAGGAACACGATCGCGTGCGTGATGCCGGTCGCGAGCGTGAAGACCGCGAGGATCATGTGCGCGGAGCGGATGGCCTGGTGCCCGGTGAGCCGTTTGATCCAGCCGGTGGCGGTGAGCACGCCCCAGCAGAGCGTCAGGCACATGAAGACGTAGGAGGCCCGCGCCGACAGGGCGGCGACCTCGCGGACACCGATGTCGTGCTGTGGCAGTGCGATCGCGATCATTCCGCGGGTCCGGGTGCGCTGAAGGTCCGCACGATGCCGATGGTGGCCGCCATCATCAGGACGGCGACGACACCTGCGAGCAGTAGGTCGCCACGTGTCAACGTGTTCTCCGGATAGCTGGTCTGACGGGCCGCGGCCTCGGCGAACATGCCGTGCTCGGCGCTGACGTGCCCGGTGCCCTCCAGCAGGGTCATGTGCTTCATCACGATCTCGTTGGCCTGGGTGGCGAAGTCACGGATGACCGGGTCGCGGGTCCCCGACCGCACCTCGGCGATCAGCCCGAACACCGTGCCGTGCGCGGCACGCAGCCGATCGGCGAACGTGCTGTCGAAGTCGTCGCCGGTCTTGGCCGAGATCTCGTTCATCCACCCCTGCGTCGACGACGAGGGCTTGTCGGGCAGCCGCACACCGAACCGGCCAGCGAGCTCCTTCACCGCGACGTCGAGCTTGGTGTGGTCGGCGGCCAGGACGGCGCCGGTGTCGCGGACCGCCTGGGAGTTGCCCCGCTCGGCCGCGAGCTTGCCCATGGGAATCTCCCACAGGTTGGCGAAGCGGATCACCGTGAGGAACTCGCGGTCCAGGTCGGAGATGGGCTGCTGGGCACGTTGCTGGCCGGGCTGAGCCGCCTGACTCGCGCTCGCCATCGCGACACCCACCGCGGGGCAGGCGGCGCCGAGGACCACGAGGAACACGGCAACGGTCCAGCGAACAATTCTGTGTCGCATGGTTGTCTTCGCCCGCGACTCAGTTTTGTCCCATTCCGAATTGCGCAGCCGATTTCCACATGCCTTGTATGTCGCCGTACTCGCTGCCCGCACCTTCGCGCAGTTGACAGCCACCAAGGAGGAGCGCGGAGATGGTTGCCAGTACAGCGAGCCCGGCAACTCTAGAGCTCGGCATCCTCATGGATGAACTCCTCTGCAGTAGATATCAGAACGATAAAGCCGCGTCAAGATTTTTCTCGCGGGCACGCCTCGTTGCAGGTGCTACCCGTATATACGTTTGGTAACGGTGGCAACGTTCAGATCACCAACCCGGAGATGTGTGACGTGGGTCACACCACCACCCGGCCAGGACGCATGCCCAATGCCCTGAAAGGCGCGTTCAGGGCGCTGAGCGCCCTGAACGCGCCTTTCAGGGCACCCGTCTCTGCGGACGCGCCGGGGCGGAGCGGGATGGGTCAGAGTGGGACGGAGACCATCGTCTGACCGTCCTGAGTGCGGATCTCGATGGCACGCACCTGGTCCGGTTCGATCAGGGCGGTGCCTTCCAGGTCGGTGCCGTTCGCCGAGCCCTCCTCGGACACCAGCCAGCCACCGGCCAGGATCTCCTCGCCGTTCTCGGCGACCACGTACATCTCGCAGTGCAGTCCCGCGGCAAGGCCCCGCACGTTCGCGTTGACCCAGACCCAGCCCTTCCTCGGCTCCATCGCGATGTTCATCGAGGTGCCGGTGCCGGGGTCGGTGGCCGCCGCGAGGCGGGCGTTGGACGGCAGGGTGGACGTCGGGGACTGGGCGACCGGTGTGGACACGGTCTCGCGGCCGAGCAGGACACCGCCGCCCAGTGCGACGGCCACCGCGACGGCGGCCGCGACCGCGAACCCGGCCGACAGGCGGCGGCGCGGTGCCTCCGGTGTCTCCGTGCGGACCTGGCGCAGCGTGCGCCGCAGCAGCAGATCGCCGTTCTCGGGTGGACCGTCGACGAACGCCTCCGGGGGCACCTGGTCCAGTGCGCGCCGGATCATCATCAGCTCGTTGACCTCGCGCTGGCAGTCCACGCAGGTGGTCAGGTGCTCGTGCACCTGCCGTGCCTCGACCGGGTCGAGTGCGCCGAGTGCGTACGCGCCGAGCTGAGCCCGGTCGTGCACCGGACCGGTCATCGGCGCACCTCCCCCGAATGGCCAAGCGTCGCCCGCAGCGCGCGGACCGCGTGATACGTCCTCGATTTCACGGTACCGGGAGCTATCCCGAGCACGGCGGCGGTCTCGTTCACCGTCCGGCCCCGGTAGTACACCTCCACGAGCACCGCCCTGTGCTCCGGCGACAGGCCCTCCAGCGCACCCATGACGGTCATGGTGTCGACGACGGCGTCGGCGTGGTCGCGCTGTGCGGCAGGCACGTCGACGGGCTGGTTGACCTCGGTCGGCCGGGCGGCGCGGGCGCGGGCCCGGTCGGTGACGAGGTTGCGGGCCACGGTCAGGAGCCAGCCGCGCACGGAACCGACGCCGGACTGCAGCGCGTCGGCGTGTTTCCACGCCCGCAGCAGGGTTTCCTGCACGACGTCCTCGGCCGCGGCGCGGTCGCCGGTCAGCCGGGTCGCGTAGTCGAGCAGGCTCCGGCCGTGTTCGGCGTAGAGGGACTTGATCAGGTCCTCGGCCGGGTTCGCGGCGCGGGTGCGCCGGGAACGTCTGCCGATCATTGCCACGGCCGCCATCACCTGCCCGAGTGGCCGGTCGATGAGCAGGGTACTTGACGCAACTTCGCTCACGACTGGAACACGGTTGTGAACCGAGTTCGGTTCATGCCAACGAGATCTGATCCCCGGTCACCTTAACGGCAACGGGGGGCAGGGGTGCGGAGGCGGGTCCCTGCGACACGGATCCGTCGAGCGCGAACTTGCTGCCGTGGCAGTCGCAGTTGATGGTGCCGCCCGCGACCTCGTTGACGAGGCAGCCCTGGTGGGTGCACACGGCGGAGTACGCGCGGAACTCGCCCGGCGAGGGCTGTGTGATCACGACCTGCTCGGCCTGGAACACCGCACCACCGCCGACCGGGATGTCCCCCGTCGACGCGAGCCCTTCCGGCGCGCCGGTGGTCGGCGCCTGCTCGGGTGGCGCGGGCGGTTCCGTCGTCCCCGGTTCCGTCGTCCCCGGTTCCGTCGTCCCCGGTTCCGTCGTCCCCGGTTCCGTCGTGCCCGTGACGAGGTCGCCTCGTTCGTTGACGCTGACCTCGACCGGGGGCAGCGGCCGCGTCGCGGGCCCGGTGGTGACCGACCCGTCGAGCGCGAACTTGCTGCCGTGGCAGTCACAGTTGATGGTGCCCGCGGCGACGTTGTCGACGATGCAGCCCTGGTGCGGGCACACGGCGGAGAACCCCCTGAACTCGCCCTCGGCGGGCTGGGTCACCACGAGCTTCTGGTCCCGGAACACGACGCCGCCGTTGACCGGCACGTCGATGGCCTTGCCGAGCAGCTGGGGTGGCGCGTCGGGGGTCGTGCGCGTCTCGGGTTGCGCGGCGGGCGCACCGTACCGGGTGCACGCGGCACAGGCGGCGCCCACGACAGCGAACCCCACCGCGGCGCGGCGGGGGATCTCGTGACTCATCAGAGACTCACCCCGAACTCGGAGAAGAACCAGAGGGAGGACGTCACCCACAGGACGACGAGCGCGGTGAACACGGCCGCGCCGGCGACGGGCACCACCCAACCGGGGGTGCGGGAGCGGGTGAGGAGAACCATCTTGCAGACGAACAGGCCGTAGAAGAAGCAGCCGAACAACGAGTGCAGCAGCACCCTGGTGTCGAAGGCCTGGAATCCCAGTGCGTACAGGCAGTGCGCGGCGACCGGCAGCGACACGACCACCGCGACCCGGCCGGACCAGCGGTGCAGGACCGCGGTGCCGCGGCCCGCTTCGAAGCCGGGCAGCCTGCCCCACATCGCCATGGCGGACAGGACCTGGACGATCGCGAGCACGAACGCGACGGAACCCAGCCACGCCTTGGCGTGGATGCCGTCGGAGAAGCCCGCGAGGTTCAGCGCCTCGCCGGTGGGTTCGTGCGTGCTGCAGTACACCCCCATGACGACGGCGACGAGCGCACCGATCGCCAGCGCGCCGACGACACCGCGGACGTTCACGGGGTCCCGGTAGTCGTCCTCGTCGTCGAACACCACCGGCGCGACGTTGGTCGCGGTCTCGTTGAGCCAGTGCGAAGGCACGGGCTGGGTGAGGTCGGAGTCGAGCGGCGGTCCGGTCGGCCCGAAGTCGGGCAGCTCAGGCGGTCGCGTGGTCATCGGAATCTCCTTCGTGCTGCCGGGGCACAGCACCCCGGCACCCTCTGTCGCATGCCCCGGTTCCCCCGCGGAACCGGAGATCGCGGCTCAGCCGAACCTGGTCTGCCCGGAGACCTTCTCGGCGCCGACCCGTTCGCCGCGGACCGTCACCGCGCCCTTCGCCGGGTCGAGCGGCGGCGCGGGTGCGGTGCCGGACGCGGAACGGGCGATGCCGACCTGCGTGCCGTCGGGCAGGAGGATCCAGCCGAGCGTGGTCGCGTCGCCATCGCCGCGGTACAGCCCGGCCGGTGCGGACGCCGGTGCGATGCTGAACTGCTGGGGCTGCCCGGCGACCGTGATCGTGCCGTTGAGGTTCGCGCCGACCAGCTCACCGGTCAGCGTCGTGGCGCCGTCCTTGGACTTCAGTTCGAGCGTGCCCTCGCTCGCCGTGCCCTTGAGCCACGACTCGACGTTCGCGCCGTCGCACAGGTAGGCGGCGGCCTCGTCGCCCTTCACCGCGACCGCGATCGCGAGCGGGCTGTCGGCAGCGCGGCCGGCGTAGACCGCCTCGGCGGGGAACGCGGGCTTGCGCGGCGCGGGTGGCTCGGTGGTCGTCGAGGCGGGTGGCGGCGGCGGCTCGGTCGTGGTGACCGGCGGCGCAGGGGGTTCTGTGGTGGTGACAGGCGCTGTGGTGCCGGTCGCCGCGACGTTCTCCTGGTCCGGCGTGGTGTTGCCCGCGGTGACGAGACCGCCGGAGGCGTTGGCCGTCATGAGACCGACGAGACCGCCCACCACGACGACCGCTGTGACCAGCGGACCGCGCTGCGCCATGACCTTCTCCTGTCCGTGCGTGTGCCGACGATGAGCCACCAACCCGCTCGGTGCATACACGTACGGGTCGGTGGCCCGGTTCAGTCGGCTTTCCGGGCAGGTTCGCGGGCGGTTCCGGCTGCCTCACCTCGGGATGAGGCGGATGACCGGGTACCTCCGGTCGGACTTGTCCTGGTACTTCGCGAGCCGGGGCTGGGCGGCGGTGATCCGCTGCCACGCCTGTTCGCGGTCGGCGCCGTCGAGCCGGTGCGGTGTCACCGGGACGGCTTCGCCGCCGGGCAGCTCGATCGTCGCGCTGCCGGGGCGCGCCATCAGGTTCGCGTGCCAGTCCGGGTGCCTGCTCCCGCCGCCGGACGCGACGATCAGCCGGGCGTCCTCGCCGTCGGCGAACCACGCCACCGGGGTTTCCCTCCGCTGCCCGCTGCGGCGGCCGACTGTGTTGAGTATCAGGACGTCCATGCCCATGAACCCGCCTTTGCCACGCCGGATCTTGCGGCAGATGCGGGCGTTCGCCTTCTGCTGCATCCACCGCGAGAACGCGCCGGGGGTACCGGGTGTGCGCTGTGTCTTCTCTGCCATGACTTGCCTCCGGTCGGTCGGCTCGATGTCGCGACGCTAGTGTCCCGCGCCGGAAATTCGCCTACAAAATCGGGCGAGTGACTCGAGGATCTCTTCGGCGG